>QCLU01000023.1 GCA_003214315.1 Prochlorococcus sp. AG-418-D13 | reverse complement strand
TAAATTGTCTTTGGTCAATGCTTGCATATGTTGCAAATCCTCTTAAATTTTTAACGATTTGATTACTTAAAGAAGTTGCATCATTGCCACTAGAATCTTGAATAGCATTATTGTCATTTGCAGAACTAGGATCTGAGTAACTTGGGGGAATAACGAGAGTGGAGGAGATAGTTCTTCTGTAAGCAGCTCTCTTAGCTCTGGTGTTAGTCAGATTTATTCAAATAATTTTGCTTTCGCCGCGCTCAAAGAAGATGGATCGGTGGTTACTTGGGGACCTGAGTGGAGAGGAGGAAAAAAACTTATTTGGAAACCAGAGGGTTCTAAAGACGTTAGCAGCTCCCTAACTTCTGGTGTTATTAAGATCTTTTCAAATGAAGGTGCGTTTGCCGCATTAAAAGAAGATGGATCGGTGCTTACTTGGGGGCATGGTAAATATGGCGGAGGCAGTTATATTCATTTTCAGTCGGAAGCACTTAAAGAAGCGTATGAAGGTCAAGGTTTTGATGTAGATGTTAGTAGACATCTGACATACCCTATCAGTCAGACTCGTGTCATTGAGGTTTTCTCAAATGCAATATCCTTTGCCGCTTTAACAGAAGATGGATCGGTGATTACTTGGGGAGTAGATAATTGGGGAGGGGATAGCCATACAAATTCATTAGTCAGAAACTCTCTTAATGGAGTTGTTCAAATTTATTCAAGCCAAGCAGCCTTTGCCGCATTAAAAGATGATGGATCAGTAATTACTTGGGATGGAGGTAATGGGACAATTAGAAATATAGAGGAAGTTAACAATAAACTAAGTTCTGGTTTCATTGGATTAGCTGATCCATTTACAAATGATAAATTTGATCAAACACCTCCAATAATTACTGGTCCAAGTAGTAGTGAAGCAGAGGAATCTACTAGTACCACTTCTAGTAATGAAAATGGAGTTATTTATACATTTAAAGCTAACGAAAAGGTTACTTGGGTATTAGACGGTGGAGCACATGAATCATTATTTAGTATTAATTCCAAAACAGGAGATTTAAGTTTTTCCAGCGCTTCAGATTTTGAACCGTCTAGGTATGGTGATAGCGATAATGATTACGTTGTAGTTGTTAGTGCAATAGATTCTGCAGGAAATACTTCTGATATGGCAGTAAAAGTAACTGTTGAAAACAATCAGGATTTAAATATATCCAGCCTACAGGGGTTTTCTAATGAATGGCAGCATGTCATAAATGGAAGTTTTTATAAAATTGTCGATGGACCAACATGGGATGAAGCGGAGGCAAATGCTGTTGCTCTTGGAGGTCATCTTGTAACGATAAATGATGAGACAGAGAACCAATGGTTAGTTGATAGTCTTCCCGATAATATGGATCGGTGGTTACATGGGGACAATAGTGGAAAAGTTACTGCATATTGGATAGGTCTTACTGATAGAGAGGTAGAGGGGAATTGGGTTTGGGCAAGTGGTGAAGAGTCTCTTTATAGAAACTGGGATCTATCCAATGGACATTATGAATCTGAACCTAATGGATCTGGATCTTTACCTGATAATCCTGACGACTATGCTCACATAACAATTGGTAAAGAATTTTTTGGAAGAAATGAATGGTATGTGGAAGAAACCAGCTGGTATGACATAACAAATGATAATTGGGCCATTGAAGAAATAGGTATTATGGGTGGAGAATCTAAAGGAATAGCCGAAGTACCTCTTTCATATTTTTCTATTTCGGATCTAACAATTAAAGAAGGAGAAAGTGGGAATGTAACTATTAGTCGTACTGGTGGAATAAATACTGTTCAGAATTTTACTTTGATTTCTAGTGATGGTTCCGCTATTGCAGGAGATGATTATTCCTCAATAATTCAAAATATTTCATTTGCATCTGGAGAAACATCAAAAAAAATAAGAATTTCAGCCTTTAGCGATAGCTTAGACGAGTCAGATGAGACTTTTAATCTAACCTTATCAGCATCTGCTAGTGATGATGTGCCTGCTCAAATATCAGATGATAAAGCGTTAATAACAATTCAGAATGTTGGTACAACTAGAATTTTAAAAACTTCTGATAGTGTAGGAGAATACGGAACATTATCATCCCTCGACCATAACTGGCAGACAGTAAGTTTTAACAACTCATATACAAATCCAGTAGTTATCGTCAGTGATCCATCTTTTAATGGAGCCGACCCAGGAAATATCAGGATAAGAAATGTAGGATCAAGTTCT
>QCLU01000022.1 GCA_003214315.1 Prochlorococcus sp. AG-418-D13 | reverse complement strand
AAGCAACAGTAATAACTGCCATTACAACACCTGTAACCCAAGTTAATTCTCTTGGTCTTTTAAAACCTCCGGTAAGATAAACCCTAAAGACATGAAGGATTAGCATCAAAACCATCATTGATGCACTCCATCTATGCACAGATCTTATTAACCATCCAAAACTTACATCGGTCATCAAATAACTTACTGAACTATAAGCTTGTGTAACTGTTGGCTTATAGTAAAAAGTCATTGCAAAACCTGTTGCAAATTGAATTAGGAAGCATACTAAAGTTATGCCTCCTAAACAATAAAAAATATTTACGTGAGGGGGTACGTACTTGGAAGTTACGTCGTCAGTTATGTCTTGGATTTCAAGCCTTTCTTGAAACCAGTCATAAACAGATGAAGAATTCGCCATCCAAAAAAAAATTAGCTTTGATATAAAGAGCTTACTTAAAATTCTTATACTTGGTGTTAACACTTAACCCAATGAATTCATCTTTTAACAAACTTTTAACATTCAAAACTGTGATCACTGCATCAATGATCATCGTTTTTTCTATCAATCTTTTGTTGATTGAAAGAGTGGATGCTCTCAGTGATAGCAGGCAATTAGTACTTGACGCTTGGACCTTGGTGAACGAAGGTTTTTATGATCCAGAAAAGTTTGATGAAATCCAATGGAAAAGAATTAGACAAAAAACATTACAGAAACAAATTGAAACAAGTGAAGAGGCTTATTCCGCAATTGAGGACATGTTAAGACCTCTAGACGATCCCTACACGAGAGTTTTACGCCCAAAAGATTATGAACTACTGAAATCAAGTAATTTTGGGAGTGAAATTAATGGTGTTGGGCTTCAATTAGGTGAAGATGATAACAATAAAGTTAAAGTTATCTCTACTCTTGGGGGTTCGCCAGCTGAAGAAGCTGGGATAGTAAGCGGGGACTTGATAGAGACAGTAGATGGAATCTCATCAGAAAAACTAGGGCTTGCAAGTACTGCCTCTAAGTTAAGAGGTGAATCAGGTACAAAAGTTTTAGTTGAAGTATCTTCGGAATCAGGAGAAATTAGGGAAGTCGATCTAGAGAGGAGATCAGTAGATCTCAGACCAGTTAGAACTAAAAGATTAAGAGACGATTCACACACAATAGGATATTTAAGGATAACTCAATTCAGCGAAAGCGTACCCAAAAAAGTTGAAGAGGCACTTCAAGAGTTAAAAGAAAAAGAGGTTGAGGGCTTGATCTTGGATCTTAGAAACAATTCAGGGGGCCTAGTAAGCTCAGGTATAGCAGTTGCAGACTCATTATTGAGTGAGAAACCAGTAGTCGAGACAAAAGATAGAAATGGAATCAAAGATGCAATTGTTTCTCAAAAAGAGACATCTTTTAGTGGACCAATGGTGACTTTAGTAAATAAAGGCACTGCAAGTGCCAGTGAAATACTTGCTGGTTCTTTACAAGATAATGAGAGATCAATTCTTATGGGAGAACAAACTTATGGGAAAGGTTTAATTCAATCCTTAAAAAGTTTGGGAGAAGATAGTGGTATTGCTATAACAGTGGCTAGTTACTTAACCCCCAAAGGTAATAATATTCAAGGCCAAGGTATGACTCCTGACAAATTACTTGATCTACCGGATGCAAGTGATTATGGAAGTACTGACGATAAATGGGTGAGGAATGCAGAATTATTTCTGGGGTCGCTTCTAGAAAAAGAAGAAGTTTCAGTTCAAACAATTGAATTAAACAATGAAGAAATTAAATCTTTAAATGGCTAAAGATTGAAAATAAAAAATCTTAAAAAGTATGAGTATTAAAAGAATTTTTCATGACCCAATTCATAAAGAAATAGTATTTGATGCAGGAAAGCCAGAAGAATTAATGATTATGGAATTGATTGATACAGTTGCTTTCCAAAGACTAAGAAGAATAAAACAACTTGGAGCGGCATCATTACTTTTTCATGGAGCAGAATCGAGTAGATTCACTCACTCAATTGGTGTTTTTTGTATAGCTAGAAAAATTTATAAAAGATTAATTGAAAGTAAATCTTCATTTTGTGAAAATAAATTTGTTCTTTATGGAGCAGCTCTACTACATGATTTAGGTCATGGACCTTTAAGCCATACCAGTGAAACAATATTCAATCATGATCACGAACAATGGTCTGAAAACTTAGTTACAAATTATTTTCCAATAAATTCAATCCTCAAAAAGTATGACAACAAATTGCCCAGAAAAATTGGTGAATTATTTCAATCAAAACAACTATTTTCAAAGCCTTTAAAAACATTGATAAGTAGTGAGATAGATTGCGATCGTCTTGATTATCTTTTACGCGATAGTTACAATACGGGTACTAATTATGGCTTAGTAGATTTAGAGAGAATAATTTCAGGTCTTACCTTTTCACCTGATGGGAATATCGGAATCAAACCAAAAGGAGTAATCGCTATTGAGCATTTCCTTGTACTAAGAAACTTGATGTATAGAACAATCTACAATCACAGGATAAACGAAATATCAACATGGATTCTGGAAAAAATTTTACACACAATAAAACATAATTATGATAAGAATATTTGGTTAGATAATTCTCTATATAAATGGATTTTTTCACCTTCAAAAATTGATTTTGATGATTTCATAAGAAATGATGATGTAACCTTTTATTATCATTTAATTAGATGGAAAGATGAATCTTTTGAACCACTTTCTACACTATGCAAAATGTTTATTGACAGAGATTTATTAAAGGCATCAGACATAAGTTTTTTAAGTAAGATTAATAGATTAAAAATCCTTGCATTTGCCTCAAAATTAAGTGAAAAGAATGGTTATGATTCAGAAATTTTTTGCGGGATTAAGGAAAGATCTTTTAAAGGTTTTGAATCTAATAATGCACTAAAAATATGGGACGGCACTTATCAAAGCTCATTAGAAAACAGTTCTGCATTAATAAAAACTTTAATGAGATCTGAAGAAAGCTCCTTTATTATTTATCCAGATATGATCAAAAATGAAATTAAAAATGAAATTTCATTATTAAAAAACAATTCCTAGAGTTAATTCAATGGAAATCG
>QCLU01000021.1 GCA_003214315.1 Prochlorococcus sp. AG-418-D13 | reverse complement strand
CTGACAACACGACTAAATCAAACTCTGAAGATATAAAAGAACCTAGATCAGATAAAGATATCAATACGGTTATAAATAATGGCAATTCTCAAAATAATTCTGTTTCTAAAGTCAATATAAAAAATGAAATTGACACTCCCGTCAAAACTGTCACTAAACTCAAAAAAGAACTTCCAATAGAGAAAAAGCCTTTTCAAGAATTTATCAACATTCATTTAATTCCTGCTCTTATAGATGAAATTAATCTAAGAGGATTAAAAGTAAACAATATTAATCTCACAAACACTAATAGACCTATAGCTGGAGATAAATGTTGGGTGATAAATTGTGAAATTAAAGATACATGTAACTTTTGGTTATCCTTTGAGAAAGAGGACATTAGTTCATTAAAAAGTATTTCTTTATCTAAACCAAATCAGAAACCTAGCATTATTGAATCATTCCTTATTGATGAGAAAAGAATAACCCTTAAATTAATTATTTCAAGAGTATTGCAGAGATTAAATGGACAAAAATTGATAGGAGTTAATTAAAGAAAGAATAACACCAAGTTAACTTTTTCCTCGAAAATACAAATAATGGTAAATAATAGTATTAATAAAACATTTAAAGATGTCTCAATCAACTATTGAATCTACAAATAAAAAAGAAATAAATAGAGGAAAAGCCCCAGCAAAAGAAACAATTTTGTCCCCAAGATTCTATACAACAGACTTTGAGGCAATGGAAAATATGGATTTATCAATAAACGAGGAGGAATTAGAAGCTATATGTGAAGAATTTAGGAAAGATTACAATAGACATCATTTTGTAAGAAATATTGAATTTGAAGGCGCTGCAGATAAATTGGATCCTGAGACAAGAGAGCTTTTTGTTGATTTTCTTGAGGGAAGTTGTACTTCAGAATTCTCCGGTTTTTTACTTTACAAGGAACTTAGCAAGAGGATTAAAAACAAAAATCCTCTTCTTGCTGAATGTTTTGCTCATATGGCCAGAGATGAAGCTAGACATGCAGGTTTTTTAAATAAATCAATGAGTGACTTTGGACTGCAGTTAGATCTGGGTTTTTTAACAGCCAATAAAGACTACACTTATTTCCCACCACGAAGTATTTTTTACGCCACTTATTTATCCGAAAAAATAGGTTATTGGAGATACATCGCAATTTATAGGCATCTAGAAAAGAACCCTGATAGCAAAATTTTTCCACTTTTTAATTACTTTGAGAATTGGTGTCAAGATGAAAATAGGCATGGTGACTTTTTTGACGCATTAATGAAAGCACAACCTCGTACCGTTAAATCATTAAGTCAAAAAATTACCATTGGGGGCTCTACCTTTACACATCCACTATTTGACTATTTCCATAGATTTAGATACTTTTTGAACAATCTTCCATTAACATCCAAGTTATGGTCTAGGTTTTTCTTACTTGCTGTATTTGCAACTATGTATGCAAGGGATCTGGGCATCAAAAAGGATTTCTACTCTTCTTTAGGACTAGATGCTAAAGATTACGACCAGTATGTTATTAATAAAACAAATGAAACTTCTGCTAGAGTTTTTCCTGTAGTACTGGACGTTTATGATAAATCTTTTTACGGAAGATTAGATAAAATAGTAGAAAATAATAAGGTTCTTTCCGATATAGCAAGCAATGAAGGAAATATAGTATCTAAAACTTTTAAAAAATTACCTATATACTTATTAAACGGTTACCAGTTATTAAGACTATACTTATTGAAACCTCTAGATAGTAAAGATTTTCAACCCTCGATTAGATAATCTTTTATACAGAGAAGATTTATAGACTCAAATGCTTTCGTCACAAATCAAATCAAATGAAATAGTTTTCGGTAGTTGCAATAAAGATTTATTAGAAGAAATAATTTTCTACGGTATTGGACTTGGAGCTGATTTTGTAGAAATTTTTATAGAGAATACCGACAACTCAAGTGTGCTAGCTGAAGAGGATTTTATTACAAGTGTAAGTCCATCATTTGGAAAAGGTGCTGGTATTAGAATCTTCAAAGAAAAAAAGGATGGATTTGTAAGTACAAATGATTTAACAAAGCATGGCTTGATGAGATCAGTAACTCAGGCTATTGAGATGTTAGATATAGTAGATAACAAAAAAAGAGAAGTATTTAATGGTTTAAATAAACATAGGGACTATAGCTCATACAAGAAAAAATGGATTAATGAAGTACCATCGATTCATGAGATAAGTGAAAAACTATTAGTCAGCACAAAGTCTCTAAAAAAAAATAATAAAATAATAACTAGAAAAGGTAGTTACTCAAGAAATCTGCAAGAAGTAATTATAGCCTCCAGCGACGGAACCTATGTCTCAGATATTAGGTTGCATCAAACAGTTGGACTCAACGTAATTGCTAGTGATGCCCAATATAGATCTAGTGGAAGTAGAAGATTTGGATCGTCAGGAATGCCTAATGAATTCAGATTATGGGATCACGAAAAAGCAGCTAATGAGGTTTTTGAAAGCTCAATGAACATGTTGTATGCAGATTATGTTGAAGCGGGACAAATGCCTGTTGTACTAGCTAATAAATTTGGTGGCGTTATATTCCACGAAGCTTGCGGTCATTTACTTGAAACTACTCAAATAGAGAGAGGAACAACACCTTTTGAGAATAAATTGAATGAAAAAATTGCACATGAATCTGTAACGGCTATAGATGAAGGAATTTCCGAAGGATCCTTTGGTTCATTATCAGTAGATGATGAAGGTATGGAACCCGAAAAATCAGTTCTTATAAAAGATGGAATTTTAAAAAAATTCATATCTGACAGGGCTGGTGAATTAAGAACTGGCCATAAAAGAACAGGAAGTGGAAGAAGACAAAATTATTCTTTTGCTGCAGCTTCACGAATGAGAAATACATATATAGCTAAAGGTGAGCATTCGAAAGAGGATTTAATCAATAGTATTAGTGATGGTCTTTACTGCAAATCAATGGGTGGTGGCAGTGTAGGTGCTACAGGACAATTTAATTTTGCGGTAGAAGAAGGATATCTTATTAAAAATGGAAAATTAACTAATCCAGTAAAGGGAGCAACTTTGATTGGTGAGGCTAAAGAAGTTATGCCGAAAATATCAATGTGCGGAAATGACCTCGAATTAGCTCCTGGATTCTGTGGATCCATCAGTGGAAGTGTCAACGTAACTGTTGGCCAACCTCATATTAAGGTTGATTCAATCACTGTTGGAGGAAGATAGGATATGAATTCAAAAGAAATAACAACTCAAATCTCTGAAGCTGCAGCTTCTCTAAATCTTAAAAAGTGGGATTATGGAGCAAGCTTTTCTAATGATTATTCTGTGCAAGTAGATAAAGGTGAGGCTAAACAACTTAAGGCATCACAAAAGCAAATTTTAACTATAAGAGTTTGGAACGAATCTAATTTAGTTGGTATTACAACAACTAGTGATATCAGTGAATCTGGTATTAAAAAAGCTCTAAATCAAGCAAATATTGCATCTGATTTTGGCAACAAGAATGAAAGAACAGAATTCTCACCACTAGCCAAGGATCCTATTGAAGTTAAGGACTCAAAAAAAAGAAATCCTGTTGGAATAAAGAAATTACTTACGCTTTTAAGAGAAGCAGAAGTAAAACTATTAGAAAGCCATGCATCCATAAAATCTGTTCCTTATAATGGACTATCTGAGAGTTTTTATGAGAGAGTTTATGCAAATAGTGATGGTGCCTTTCGGAGTTATACCAAAAGTCAAGCTGCATTGTATTTATATTCAAGAGCAGAAGAGAAAAATAAGAAACCTCGTAGCTCAGGTTCTGTAAAAATTGGATATGGAGTTGAAGATATAGATATAGAGTCATGTATTAAAGACGCTTCCAGTAAAACAATTTCTCATTTAAATTATTCATCTATTAAAACTGATAAATATTCAATATGTTTTTCCCCAGAGTCTTTTTTAACGATCATTAATGCCTTTAGTTCAATGTTTAATGCTAGAAGCATTTTAGATGGAGTTAGCTTATCTAATAAAAATTCTATTGGAGAGAAACTATCTACAGAAGCACTTAATATTTATGATGATGGTCTTCACGAAAAGAATATTTCTTCATCACCATTTGATGGAGAGGGAACTCCTACCAAAAGACTATGTTTAATTAACAAAGGGAGACTTGAAAATTTTATACATTCTGAATCAACTGCAAGAATATTTAAAACAACTCCCACAGGCCACGCTGGACTAGGATCAAAAGTCTCAGTATCTCCTGATTGGATAGTAGTTGAGAAATCAGAGGTAAACTCAGATCTAAAATCATCATTAGATCACTCTACTTATGAGGGAGAATTTGTTTATATTGAAGAATTAAATGCAATCCATGCAGGTGTTAGAGCAAGTCAAGGTTCATTCTCTCTTCCATTTGATGGATGGCTCTATAAAAACGGTAAAAAAATTTCAATAGAATCTGCAACTGTAGCAGGGGATATCAAATATCTTTTGAAAAATATAGTAAATATTGAATCAAACCAGGAACTAACAACAAGTGGAATTTCTCCGCATATATGGGTAGATAAATTATCAATAACTGGTGACGCGTGAGAATTATATTCTGGGGAACACCTGAATATTCAATTGAGAGTCTTGATATTTTTATTAAATCTAAGCACGAGGTAATTGGAGTAGTTAGTCAACCAGATAAGAAAAGATCTAGGGGAAATAAATTAATATCCTCTCCTGTTAAAAGCTTTGCCGAGCAAGAATCTATAAAAATTTATACTCCAGCAAAAATCAGGGACAATATACATTTTATAAATGAACTTAAATCACTATCTTGTGATTTATTTATTGTTATAGCTTACGGGAAAATATTACCCAAAGAGATATTGGAAATCCCAAAATTTGGATGTTGGAACGCACATGCTTCCTTACTTCCAAGATGGCGTGGTGCAGCCCCAATCCAATGGTCCCTAATAACAGGTGATGAATATACTGGAGTAGGAATTATGAAAATGAATGAGGGACTAGATACTGGTGACTTATTATTGGAAGAAGAAATTAAAATTGATAATGACGATAATTTAAATACACTATCGGAAAAACTTAGTATTTTATCTGCAAAATTATTTTTAAATGCCACATCACTACTCGAAGATAATATTTATAAAAATACTAATTCACAATTAACAAAACAAAATACTCTTGGAAGAGAAATTACTTACGCAAGAATGATTGAAAAATCAGACTTTAGAGTTGATTGGTGTAATGAGGCAATTAAAATTTCTCAAAAAATAAAAGGATTATACCCACGAGCACATACAACTTTTAGAGGTAAGAACCTAAAAATACTTAAAATCAAAGTCTTGAGTAGTGATGAAATTAAAAATAAAAAAAACATTTTCACGAGCAATTATTCAAGACCAGGTATTATTCTTGCTGTAATAGAAAATGAAGGAATAATAATTTCAACTAAATCTGATCCGATTATTTTGTTAAAAGCTAAACTTGAAGGCAAAAATATTTCCAGCAAAAAGCAATTGATTCAACAGTTAAAACCCAAAGTAGGTGAATATCTCTCGGATTAAGTTTTAGATTCTTTTTTAGAGAATCCCCAAATGAAAGCAAAA
>QCLU01000020.1 GCA_003214315.1 Prochlorococcus sp. AG-418-D13 | reverse complement strand
ATTAAGCGATTAATTGTTGAAACGGAAATTCCAAGAAATGCTGAGACTTCTTTTATGGTCAAAAAGGGACGATTTTGTGAGTTCATGTGGTGGGGATATGGTGGGGAAATATATCAAAATCGTAAATTTCTTATGTCATATTCAGTCATAAACCTTCAGGAAACATCAACCCGACTTCCGCCCGGGGAGTTCAAATTCAAAATTTAAGTTTCAAGAGACTTCAGTAGAGGTCTTTTTTTATTAATTTGAAAGTTTGTGGTGGGGAAATGGTGGGGAAGATAGATTGTGATGGTGGGGAAAGAAAAATTTTTTAAAATTTAATCCTGGGAGAGATTCCTACACTCTTGATAACTTTATTAATGCAAAAAGTTACGGAAATTATGTTGCATAAATTACTGGGGCGATTAGGATTTGGTGTAATATTAAGAAAATATAAAATTTTCTTAAATTGGCAGATGCATATTCGCCATTTAATATTTTTTTGAGTAATGATCCCAAGGTTGATTGGATTAAATTACTGGGGACTTTTAATGATGAGTTTGTAAGTGATTTAATAAGACATGAAGATGGATCAATTGTAATTGCTGGTTCTACAAATGAAAATTTTGAGGATATAGATACTTCTTCAATTTCGACCAATAAAAAAAATAATGGAGGTTTTGATTCATTTGTAGGTAAGTACTATCTTTCAAGTACTTCAGGAGTCTCAGAATCAAGAGATGGTTCGCTTGAATGGTTAGATTTACAAGGAAGTGAGTTAAATGATTATGGTTATTCTTTAGCAAATACAAATGACAGTGGTATTTATTTAGCAGGAGTTAATCAAAATAAATCTGATAATATTTTTGATGGATTTGTACGAGAATACAACGCTTATGGTTCAATTTCATGGGAAACTGATCTAAATATTTCTGGTCTAGATAATAATTATTTACTTGATATTGATGCAAATGCAAATAAAAGAGATCATGTTTATGTTATTGGCACTTCAACAGGAGACTTTGATAGTCAGGTTAATAATGGATTAACAGATGGATTTTTAACCAAAATAGATGTTGATAATGGTAATAAAGAGTGGACAAGAATTTTTGGTACTGATGATATTGATATTGCTTCAAAAGTTGCAGTAAGGGGAATTTCAGATCTAGAAGGAGATGACCAGATTTATGTATTAGGTGAAACTTATGATTTAAACAGAGAGGAGGGATTTGATAAATCAGATATTTATCTGAAAAGATTTTCTAGTGATGGGAATCAAGTTTGGAATAAATCCTTGAGGTTTTCTAAGGATTTCGGAGATTTAACTTCAGATTATGCAAGCAATCCTCAGGATTTAAAAGCGGAAGCATTAGCGGTAGGTTATGGTTCTATTTATTTTGCAGGGAGTTACGATAATGGAGTTTTTATTGAGAAGAGTGATGATTCAGGAAACACAATTTGGCGAAAATTTATTGAAAATGCCGATAGAGTTGGGCAATTATTAACAGGTGGAAATGGATCATTATATTTAGTAGGTGATACTAGAACTTCAGTTGATGGAAATGTTCATCAAGGAGGAAGTGATATATTTTTGACAAAATTTGATGAATATGGAAATAAATTTTGGACTAAACAATTTGGAGGTTCTGGAGATGAATATGTAAAAGGAATCGAATTCACAGGTCATGAAAAATATGATGGTACAAATGGAAATACTGCAAGATATAAAAATCATGAAATTTATATTACCGGGGAAACGAATAATGACTTTTATGATGAAACTTATAACGGAGGTAAAGATGCGTTCTTAATAAAAATTACTGATACCGGGATAACAGATGAAAATAATTACTCTATTTATAAAAACTACACTAAAGATTCATCAGTACCAGTTTTATATCTAAATTCTTGGGATGTCAGTACTGAAGACTCCTATACATATCAACTAGTTGATGATCCATATGGTGGCACATCTGATGATAATAATGATTTATTTACAATTGAAGGAAATAAATTACAAATGAATGGATTCCGCTCTACTGGCGGGACTGTGAAAAGTGATCACAGAATATTGATAAGCACTACTGATAAAAATGGTCAAAGTTACAGTAAAGCGTTAACAATAAACGTTAATTTCGAAGATCATTTAACACCTACAGATATAACTCTATCTTCTACAAGTTTTAATGAAAATATAAATTCTGATTCAGTTGTTGCCAAATTAACTTCTTCTGATTTTGATGCCACGGAAACAAATACTTATGAGTTGGTCGCAACAGGGGAACATGATGCTAGTAATGCTTTTTTTATTGAAAATAACTATTTAAAGATATACTCTCCCCCTGATTATGAAAAAAATCAATCCTACGAGATAAACATAAAAACAACAAATAGTCATGACTTAATATTTGAAAAATCATTCACATTGAATGTAAATGATTTAATAGATGAATCACCTACAGATATTTCTCTATCAGCGACAAGTTTCAATGAAAACTTAAATTCTGGATCAGTAGTAGTGACGTTATCAACTACAGATTTGGATGCATCTGATAGTCATACTTATACGTTAGTAAGAGGAACAGGTGATACAGATAATGGATCTTTTACGATTGAGGGAAGTAATTTAAAGATAAATTCCTCTCCAGATTATGAAACAAAGTCTTCTTATAACATCAGATTAAAAACCACTGATAGTGGAGGATTTTCTTATGAGGAAGCACTAAGTATTTCTGTTGGAGATTTAATAGATGAAACACCAACAGATATATCTCTATCAGCAACAAGTTTCAATGAAAACGTAAATTCTGGATCAGTAGTAGCGACATTATCAACTACTGATGCTGATGCATCTGATACTCATACGTATTCTTTAGTAAGTGGAACAGGTGATACAGATAATGCCTCTTTTACGATTGCGGGAAGTAATTTAAAGATCAATGCTGCGCCTGATTATGAGACCAAATCTAGTTATTCTGTTCGTATAAAAACAACAGATAGTAGTGGTGAATCTTTTGAGAAGGAGATTTCTTTAAATGTTTCTGATATTGATGAGACTCCACAAAATATTTCTTTATCTTCTCTTTACTTAAATAAAAATATAAGTAGTGGTTCTGTAGTTGCCAATTTAGGAACTGTTGATAGTGAACCTAATTCAACTCATACTTATGAATTAATTAGTGGATCTGGGGATTCTGATAATTCACTATTTTCAATAGAGGGAAATAAATTAAAAATAAACTCATCAATTGTTGAAAGTAATCAATCTAAATATGAAATAAGAATTAAAACTACCGATCAAAATAGTCTTTACTTTGAGAAATCTTTTGATTTAAATCCGATAGATAATATTGTTCCTCAAGATATAAATCTTTCATTATTAACATACGAATATCAAAAAGATTGGACAAAATTTTTTGGTGATACAGGAAATGATAGTGGTTATGGAATTAGACAAGATTATGAT
Source organism: Prochlorococcus sp. AG-418-D13 (assembly GCA_003214315.1). Classification (GTDB taxonomy): domain Bacteria; phylum Cyanobacteriota; class Cyanobacteriia; order PCC-6307; family Cyanobiaceae; genus Prochlorococcus_A. The sequence continues at coordinate 3,617 of QCLU01000020.1, read as the reverse complement.
GGTAATTTTTATATCTTTGGTGCAAGCGATGGAAATCTTGGAGGTGATTTTAATAAAGGTGATGTAGATGGATTTTTATCTAAGTTTGATAAAAACTGGAATATGCTTTGGACAAATTTAATTGGAAGTAAAAATTGGGATAACAGCGGAGTAAGAGATCTTGTAATTGATGTTGACAACTCTGTTTATATTGTTGGCGGTGTTGGAGGTGACCTTTTTGATGAATCTTTAACCGGCGAATTGATGGGATACCTTACAAAATATCGAACTGATGGAACAAGAGAATGGACTGAAACGTTAGTTACACCACTTTCATCAATAGCGAGTAAAAGTGCGCGTGGTCTTACTAGTGCGAATCACTTAGCTATATCTAACGATGGGTTTATATATGCCTTTGGAGAGACGCATACACAAAGACACGGTTACGATGGTAGTTACGGTATCGTACCAAATTTATTTTATGGTCAATCTCACAAGGGCTCCGCTGATTTATTTGTTGCACAATATGATGCAAAAGGAAATAGAAATTGGGAAACTCTTATAGGTTCAAGTCAGAGTGAATATGGAAGAAAAATAGTCACTAGTGATGATGGTTCGATATACATAGCAGGCGATACATACGGTCCATCAACCTCTTGGTCGTATATTTATGATAGTGATTTGAATGGGTTTTATGGAACCCCTCATGTTAGTCGAAATTCTACTAGCGATATTTTTTTAGTAAAAATAGGATCTGATGGAATTATTGATTGGACTAACTTAATAGGTTCCCAAGAGGGGGATTCTGTATCTGATTTAATAATAGGAGAAGATAATTCAATATATCTTGCAGGTTCTGTTGGTGGTCGAATAGATGAACTTAATAATACAGAACGTGAAAGATTTATTAGTAAATTTAATATTGATGGAACAAGAGATTGGATAAAGACTGTTGGGCACGTTGGAGCAGAACTGGATCTATTACCAAGTGGAACTTCAAGTAAATATTCTGATTTTTATTCACAAATTATAAATATTGATAGCTCGATAGAGTTAATCGATAATAGTTACTCATATTACAGGGAAAATTTTAACAATTGGGGAGCAAGAATAACTGATCAAGAAATTGATTCTAATAGGTCTATATATTTACTTGGGTACTCTGATCAAGAGTTCGATGAGCAAGAAAATAGTGGAGGGAGAGATGTTGTTATAGCTAAATTTAGTATGAAAGAGGGAGGAAAATTATATGAGAATCGTTTTAAAGATACAATAATCGGTAGATTTTCAACTATCGATCAAAAAGATAATACACAGTATTCATATCAACTAGTAAATGGATTTGGTGATGACGATAACAACTACTTTGAATTAAATGGTGGTTATTTAATACTTAAATATGCTCCTGATTATGAGACGAAATCAATTTATAATCTCAGATTACAATCAACAGATGATTCGGGAGTTTCAATAAGTAAACATTTTTCAATAAATTTATATGACTTAAATGAACCTAGTAATATTACTCTTTCCGTCTCAACATTTAATGAGGATATAAGTTCTGGATCAGTAGTAGCGACGTTATCAACTACCGATGAAGATTCCGGAGATAGTCATACTTATACATTAGTAAGTGGAGAAGGTGATACAGATAATACTGCTTTCTCAATTGAAGGAAGTGATTTAAAGATAAATTCTTCTCCAGATTATGAGACCAAAACTAGTTACTCTATTCGGGTACAGACTGTTGATAATGATGATCAGGTTTTCAGTAAATCTTTTATCCTAAATGTTAATAATCTGATAGATGAGATACCCTCAGATATATCAATATCTGCAACATCATTTGACGAGAATTTAATCAAAAATACCACCATAGCGACATTATCTACAACAGATAATGATTCCTCAGATTCACATACTTATTCATTTGTAAGTGGAGAAGGTGATACAGATAATAATTCTTTTTTAATTGATGGGAATAAACTTAAGATTAATTTTTATCCAGATTATGAATATAAGTCTTTGCTGAATGATCCAAATAATTACTATATTCGCTTAGAAAGCAAGGATAGTGGAGGTAACTATTATCAAGAGGCATTCACACTAAAACTAAATAATTTAAGTGATAGTATTCCAAGTGATATATCAATCTCTTCAAATAAATTTAACGAAACTATTACTTCTGGTTCAGTAGTAGCGACATTATCAACAACAGATGCGGATGCATCCGATACGCATACTTATACGTTGGCAAGTGGAACGGGAGATACAGATAATAGTACTTTTACGATTGAAGGAAGCAATTTAAAGATAAATACTGCGCCAGATTTTGAGACAAAATCCAGTTATTCGGTACGTATAAAGACAACAGATAATACTGGTAGAAGTTTTGATAAGGATTTCCAATTAACTGTTAATGATTTAGTCGAACCTTTTTTGTTAATTTCGGATACAAGTTTTTATGAAAATATTGATGCAGAATCAGTAGTTGCTACTTTTTCAACTTCTAATAAATTGGCGCATACTTATACATTAGTAAGTGGAGCGGGTGATACAGATAATTCTTCTTTTTCTATTGACGGAAGTAATTTAAAGATAAATGATTCGCCTAATTATGAAATTAAATCAGAATATTCTTTAAGATTGCAACCAATAGATAGTGAGGGATTTTCATATGAAACGAAAGTTTTAACTCTAAATGTTTTAGACATAGTTAATGAGAATCCAACAGATATTATAATTTCAAACTTAACTATTAAAGAAGATACCTCTCTAGGATCGATTATTTCAACGTTCTCTGCTGTTGATGAAAATTCAGGAGAGACTCATAAATATCAGTTACTTGATTTATACGATAGTTCTTATTTTTATATTTATCAGAATCAATTGAGACTTCGTCAATCATTAGATTACGAAAACCAACAATCAAAAGTAGTCAGTATAAAAGTTATAGATAGTAATGATTTAACTTATGTCAAGGATTTTACTTTTAGCGTTGAAGATACAATAGATGAATCACCAACAGATATAAGTTTATCTGCCACAAGTTTCAATGAGAATATAACTTCTGGATCAGTAGTAGCTGCGTTATCAACTACAGATGCAGATTCGGGAGATACTCATACTTATGAATTAGTGAGTGGAACGGGAGATACAGATAATTCATCTTTTACGATTGAAGGAAGCAATTTAAAGATAAATTCTTCTCCAGATTATGAAACCAAATCTAGTTATTCAGTACGCATAAAAACAACAGATAGTGGTGGTGCATCATATGAGGAAGCAGTAAGTTTTTCTGTTAAAGATTTAAGTGAGGCATCACCTACAGATATTGCTCTATCAGCGCCAAGTTTCAATGAGAATATAACTTTTGGATCAGTAGTAGCGGCGTTATCAACTACGGATGCGGATGCTTCTGATAGTCATACTTATACGTTGGTAAGTGGAACGGGAGATACAGATAATTCATCTTTTACAATTGAAGGAAGCAATTTAAAGATAAATTCTTCTCCAGATTATGAAACACAATCAAGTTATTCTGTCCGTATAAAAACAACAGATAGTGGTGGTGAATCACATGAGGAAGCGATAACTCTTTCTGTTAGAGATTTAGTAGAGAGGAAATATTACCAGCA
>QCLU01000019.1 GCA_003214315.1 Prochlorococcus sp. AG-418-D13 | reverse complement strand
AGTTTCTGTCGCATGAACTCCGCCATTGAGATTTTCTTCTTCCTGCATCGCCACGGCAAAAGATTCACCGGTGATACTGTCGGTACGAGTTGTGACCCAATCTCCTCCGTTATGCGATTGGACTTGGCTCAATACGGTAGGAGTATTGCTAAAACTGTTGTCAAAAGATATTGTTTCAAAACCGGCAGAACTTAATTTATTAGAAGTTGTTGTTCCGACTGAGATCCGCGTTCCATCCGAAAGTTCCCAATTACCAGATTCAAAGACAAGATAGGAAGCTTGTTCTGTAATGTGTTGTCCATCTTTGTAGTTGGGTTCTTGGAATCTGACCTGGAAGGAAGTGGTCCCCACATTTCTCAACCTGATATTTCCTGGATCGGCTCCATTAAAGGTCGGGTCACTAATGATGACAACCGGATTAGAATACGTGTTATCGTAAGTAACGGTTTGCCAATTGTGATCTAACGATAAGGTGTCATATTCTCCAATACTTGAACCAGATGAGTCAGTTATAACGGCAGGGTCTCTTACCTTTCCGAGGGTAGGATCAGAGTCATATCGGCCATTATCTCGTACTGAAACAGTTAAGGTCTTAGTCGTAGAGTCCCACTGTGCTCCTTCTCCAGTTTTAGCATCATAAGTAAATTCAAAATATTCACCTGTTACCGTATCTTTTTTCATATACTTTGGATCTTCCGTGTCATCAGGAAGAACCCAAGAAAGGGAGACGATTTTTCCGTAATTGTCTGAATCTGGGATCGTAACTTCAAAGTCAATTAAACCAGTTAATGGTTTAATGCCTCCACTCGCTAAACCTGTATCTTTTGCAATCTTGCCTAAGACTGCATCGCTAGCTTCTTGAACGACGGAAACTTCCATCGCATAGTCACTTTTACCACTTCCATCAACGCCTTTAACAAACATTTCAATGGCACTATCACTAGAATTGGTATCGGCGTTGCTAATTGCAAAGATATCTGATTGCGCTGTGTTCTGGAATTCTTCTAGAATTTCTGCATCAATATTTGAAGTGGTGACTTTATCAGCAAAAGTATCAGAAGCAGACGAACTAGATCCAACGCTTGTCTCACCATCAGCATTTAAATCTTGATCAAATTCTGATTCATTTAATTCTGCCGATGTTCTAAATTGCTGTTCACTCCAATCGATGACACCTGAAGTATCAATCTTGAGTATGTTATAGATGATGTCAGTGTTATCTCCGTAAGTAGCTGTTTCTTCTATCGCTAATTTGTAATAATCAACTGTGTTGTCAGAGTTGCTATCAATACCCTGGACAGCTAGTGCTTCTGACGAAAATGAACCACCAGTCCATGATTCTGTAAACGTAAAATCGACATAACCTCCATCCCCAGATGAAATTTGAATAGTTTGATTGCCATCTTTAATAAACAGACTCCCGTCTGTAGTTTGCCGCAAAGTGGCTCCAGTTTTATCAGTGCTAACAGCTGTTGTTGAACTAGAGTTAATTGTGTTAACAGAACCATCTCCATCTAAGTCAGTTTGAAAGGAACTTTCTAGTTTTGATGGATCATTATACTTTGAGGCTGAACTCCAATCAACAATTAAGGAAGAGGCATTAACATTAACTGTTTCATAAAAGGTTGTTGTTGTGCTATCAAAAGTCTCAGAGCCTTTAATTAAAATTTGATAGTAATCAGTACTAGATATTGTTTTATCAGTTACTCCGATCACTTCTTTCTCTCTAGATAAGTTTGAATTGCTTATCGATTCATTAAAAGAAATCATGCTGCCGGAATAATCCAACACTTGTTGCTTGGTTTCACCCTCTCCAGATGAAACATAAAGGTTTTTATCTGCATCTAGGAAACCCAGTGCACCTTTAGAGTCTGTTGAGATTTGATCGAGATCAGAAAGCTGTTGAGAGAGACTCCAAATAGTTCCGCTACTATCTAAATCTTGATTTATATCAGCCTCATGGATTTTAATATCTCCATAAGTCGATGAGTTCCAGTCCACAAGACCAGTTGTTGCGATTTCGATTGTCTCCCATGACGTCTCAGAAGCAGAAGTATCTTTATCCACAAAGGTATGTTTAACTGCCAACTTGTACTTATCAATTACGCTATCGCTATCACTATCAATTCCTTCTACCGCCCATGCTTTTGAGGTGTGTGATTGTGGTCCCCAAGTATCAGTCCAGTCAAATGAAACTGCAGAATCATTTGAGTCAACAATAGCGATATTACTTTCTCCTTTGCTGATATAAAGAGCACCATTAGCATCCGCTGTTAACGTGACTCCTGTACTTCCTGTGGTACTTGTATCTGTAACGTTGCCACCTGGATCGCTATTAGTCGTGCCACTTTCAGTTACGGCATAGGCTTCAACTGCAGATAAACTCCATATTCCACCACCGTCCATGTCTTGACCAAAGATGGATTCTTTTTTGCCAATCGAGGAAGAGAATGTGGCATCACTCCAATCTAATTGCCATTCATTGGTGCTTGCGTTCTGAGAAATTTTGTAGGTTTCCCAGAAGGTATCGCTTTGGCCTCCAAAAGTATCAGTTCCTTTAACTGCTAAAAGATATTTGGTCTCACCACTTGCAGTTGTATAGTCTTCAACGGCATAAGCAGCTGATGAATAACTCCATGCCCAGTTGTCACTCCCACCAGAATCGCTCCAATCAAACTGTGGGTTACCTCCCATTTGATCCTTGATTTCTATCACCGTGCCGTCTGATTCCTTGACAATATAAAGAGCACCGGTACTTGCATCTTTCTTGAGAGAATCCCCAAAGGTGTCTGTTGAGACTGTGTTTAGCGAAGAAGCTACAAGACCTTTCTTGGTATCGCCATCAAGATCTTGTCCAAAAACCCCACCATTTTCAACAGTCTCTTCGTATCCTTTGATGGATTTAATCCATGGTCTTAATCCATCATCAATTACACCCTTGGAATTGACATAATTGAGTTCCCAATCGGTAAACGTTTCACCAGCCCAAGAGCCATCATTCTTAATTGCAACCACCCAACCTGTTTGACTATTACCTTTTGAATCGGTATAAATCGTAGCCTCTGTTGCGATAGCTTTTCTTGTATTTGTATTGGTTTCCCCTGATCTCCTATCTGTCCAGGAATCTGAGAAATCAAATTGGGCTGTTCCACCCCATTCCTCAGTTAAGGAGATATAAGAATCTTCGCTTATGTCATAAATAAAGAATGAACCATTCGAATCTTTTTTTAACAAGTCTCCTGTTGTATCTGTGGCATTCCCATTGTCGTCAGCGACGGTTGTTAGAGTAGAGAAATCAAGGCCTGCCGAACCACTATCATCTAAATCTTGACCAAAAATTGTAGTTTCATAAGTGGTGATATCTTGTGTCCAAATCGACGCACTAAAATCGATAATTCCGGTGCTGCTAGTTGAAAGGATCTCCCAATCAGTAAATGAACCCCAATTATCGGTACCTGATTTCTTGATTGCAATAGCGAATGTTCCATCAGATTTTTGCTCGGCTGCGAGGGATGCAGAAGTATGTGATCCAGCTCCCCAGTTATGGCTATGATCAAAGGATGGGTTTCCACCGTTTTCATCCGCAATGGTGATAAGTGTATTTTCATCACTTCCATCCCATATATATAAGGTGCCTTTCGCATCTTTTAATAGTCTGTAGCCATAGCTATCTGTATCTTGAGTAATAAGATCAGTGATACTAAAGCCAGAGGAGCCATTACCATCTAAATCTTGGCCAAAGCTTTCTTCAAAGTTTTGAATAGACTGAGTAAAAAAGGTGTTAGACCAATCAATATTCCCAGAAGGATTAATTGCATAAATTTGCCAATCTATATTGCTATCCTGTACGCCTGTGTACCAATCAGTAAAGGTATTTGTTTGTTTAACGGCTAGTTGATAGAAGTCATCAGAGGTGTCATCAGAAGTATTATTGTTGTTTTTAGTTGCTGCAATAGCTTTAGCTTTAAAGCCACCATCATCCCAGAAGTTTTCTTGTTCAATCCAATTATCTGTAATTTGAATATTTGTCTCTCCATCTCTAATCCAAAGGGCACCATCAGCATCACTTCCTAAGACAATTCCATCTTTAATTGCAGTTATATCAGTTGCTCTATCTGTAATAGCAACTGTACCCGAAAAATCTTTATCACCGTTAATATCCATCCCAAAATCATCTTCCCAGGAGATAATCGAATCAGTCCAAATATTAGATTCCCAGTCAATAATTCCAGTAGTCGAAACTTTAAATAGTTCCCAGTTCTCATTAGTGAATATTTCACCATCCCATGAATAAGTATCTGTGTGTTTAACAAGTACTCGATAGTGCTCTGAGGGCTTATTCGCATCAATTTTAGTGACCGCGTAAGGTGCCATGACATAACTACCCTCTCCCCAGTCATGATTCACGCTAAAGGTAGGAGTGCCACCACTAGATTCTTTTACTGTTATTAAATTGTCTTGGTCTTCCCCATCCCAAATATAAATAGAACCGCCAGTACTGACTCTGAGCTGATCCCCAACTGTATCTGTCGTGACAGCATTAAGATTGGTAGTATTAATTCCTATGGCAAGATCGCCATTCATATCAAGATTAAAAACTGACTCATAGCCTGAAATGTCAGTCGTAAAGGCTGAATTTTCCCAATTTATTACACCAGAGGAACTAATGCTATTTATCTCCCAGGCCGTCATAGCTGTGGAAGTTGTTGAATCTTCTGATGTTGAATTTTCTTGATTATTTCCTTCTTTGTGGAAAAAATCATCACTAAATGATTCTTCAAACTTGATAGCTACGCTATAGGTATCATCACTATTTTTAACTGCAGCATAAGCCGTACTTGAGAAAGATCCACCCTGCCAACTATCTGATCGTTCTAGTTGAGGTGATCCACCATACTCTTCTGTGATTTGAATAGTGTTATCGCCATCGATAATAAATAGCTCACCATTTCCTCGTTTAAGAGTGACTCCATCTGTATCAGTTAAGATCGCTTCTAGGGTAGTTAAATTGAGTCCGAGTGCACCATCATTATTAATATCAACATTTAATTTCTCCTCATAGCTTGTAATGTTGGCTCCGTAAGTACCGTTCCAGTTAAAACCTCCATCACTTTGAATTGTATATATTACCCATTGTTCATCAGTCCATTGTTCATAGTCAGAAATTCTGCCATCACCATTTTCATCCCAAGAATCGGAATTAGTGTCTTTGACTGCTAAATAATATTTTTCATCGGAATCAAAATATTCAACATAGGTAGCTTCTCTAGTGAAAGAACCAGTTCCCCACTGTTGTGTTTCATCAAGACTGATTTCCCATCCACCACCTTCGTCAACAACAGCAATTGAATCCCCTCCCGATGTAAGTATATAAAGATTCTTATTACTATCGATTTGTAGTCGATCACCGGCTGATCCATCAAAATTAATACCAGTATCTGTTGATTTCGTCGTAAATGATGATTTATCAATACCCGTGCTCTCGTCTCCATCTAAATCTTGATTAAATAATGTTTCCTTACCTTTGATATTTCCCCAGTATTGAGTTGACCAATCAATGACACCCTCATCATCAGTATCGATCGTTTGCCAATTGCTATCTGAACTTCCTTCAAATGACTCTTTAATTGCAATGGTATAACCACCACCAGTTTTTGCTTCTACTGCATAAACTGCTTGGCTACCACTTCCCCAATCATTGTTTAAGTTAGCAAATCCACCCCAGTCCTCAGTGACAAGAATAGCTTCTGTTGCTCCTTCTGGAAGAATATATGTTTTGTCTCCACTCCACGAATCTTGTGATTGCCCTGTATAAAGAGTGGCACCAATGCTATCAGTAGAAACTAGCGTTAACTCACTGATATCTGGAACATCTTCTGCTACCCAATCATTCCCTTTTACCCACCACTGGTCTTCTACAAAGTAGTCATTATCAAACTCACTTTCATGGGTATAAGTATACTGGTTCCCACTACTGTCCATATTGACATTTTGATAATCATCTCCGGCTATTTCCCATTGCCCAGTGGTTTCATTAAAATACTCTGTTCCGTCTGTATGTCCTTGATAATTATCAGTACTATAACTTGAACTTGAACCAGTAGATTCTAGTGCGCCGTACAAGTCAAAATTGTAATCTGAAGCATCAAAACCTTCAGATGCGACAACGAAACTAATATCGTCAATACTAATTATGTCTCGTAAAAAAGGATCTTTGGCAATTTCTTCAATAGTTATAGAACCAATTAAAGAAGACGCCTGTGTAGAATATGAAGCTGGAGAGACAAATCCGAAGTATTGAACACTTCCTTCGTTAAGATTTTCAGCTACTGTAACATCGTCACCTGTAGGGATAATTGGATAGGCTTCTATAGGTATTTGTGAAGACCCATCTGCCATATTAAGAGTTAAAGTAACATCATTTTTAGTATCTTCACGACCAATCAAATAGAACCCTACTGCTGAGACAGGTCTCTCAAAAGTGATATTTAGTTGACCTGTAGCACCAGCGATTTCACTCGATTCAAATTCTAACCATTGACCTTCCTCAAATTGTTTACTTGCAGGATCGGTCTCGGTTGTACTAATACCGCGATCAAAGTTATTGCTAGTATCAATTTTCCCAATCCCAGGATCATCGGCACCTTCATCTCTCGAAAATGTGCCATTAGTGTTAATTAAATCAAAACGAACTTGCGATTCAGGTAAGGTGGTGTCTCCAAGATATGCAATGCTTCCAGTGGCATTCTGATCGGGATGCCCCTTCCCAGATCTACTATATGGCGCAGAGACGAATGAAATAACTGATGCGTCAACATGGCTACTGTCATAATCACCGTCAGTTCCAGCAAAATTTCCATAGCCCCAACCTTGAGAGTCTTCAAAATTGATTACTTGAGGTATTAGACTTTGTTCGGAAAGATATGTAAGGAATTGCGTTTCAGCTGTTTTTGCATTTGGATATGTTGTAGATGGGGTAATTGATGTAGATACCGCCCCACCGGATGGACCATCATCTATTCCATGGTAATTAATCAGATCTGTGTATGTTCTTAAGTAGTAGTCATTATTAGTTTCATCTGTTTCACTGATCTGATCACCATAGTCAATATAAGCGTAAATACTCCCTATAGGATTGCCATCATCATCTCCTACAGACAAGTTTTGTGGAGTAATCAGTTGAATAGTATTACCAGTACTGTCAGCTGTTCTGAAGGATTGATCAGACCATGTTGAAAAACTATAAGTCCAAGAAGGATTACCAATACCACATTCAACAGATGAAGGATTAGCTTCTTCATTGAAATAAATATACAGATTTCCATCTACTGATGAATCAATATTTTCAGTGCCTATATTTGCAATGCTTATTAAGATATCTTGGCTTGAACTATCAACCTCTATTTTTGTAATCGTTAAATCAATATCTGAAGTGAGTGTCATTGATTTTCTTATTTTTGCTCAAAATTAAATTTATCTGTTAAATATAATTTACTAATGATTACCTCAAATTCAATCCTTAAATCAATAATAATGTTCGATAAGGAATTTTTATTATTCTTCTTCAAAGACCAATTTAGTTTTTCTATCCAAGAAATGTTTTTAGGCTTATCAGCAAGTTTATTTTTTTTTGAATATCCATACCATTCATGAGTAATTAAAAATGGCAAATCATTGGGATCTCCAGATTTATATTCATTTGAATAAGTATCTGGGCCATCTTCATTTGTATATCCATAATTTTCCATTCTTTTTTCCATCAAAGCTAAAAAATCTACTTTTTGATAATCAAATGTATCTAAAAAAAGGTAATAACTATAATTTTATATCAACTATAAATTATCCTTATAAATTTTTACCTTTTGTTTTAATTAAAAAGAACGGCTTAATCTATAACACAGATTTATTGCTTTAATCCATCTGCATGCCATTCAGGGGGCCAGCGTTTCGAATCCACTTGGCAACACTTATTATTGATATTCATTTCAATGATTTTCAAGGGTATTTTCGTAAATGCGTATCTTTATGCTTACTTGCCCAAGCTTGTTTTTTAGTCAATTCTGCTTCCTAAAATGCATTTAAGTAAATTCATAAACGATACATAATGAAACCTATAATTGGATCCAACTTACAAGTCAACAAATATATGTCCTTATAAAATCACCGGATCAACCAAAGCAAATTCGATATCGCTTTCTGTCCATGTCTCTCCATTCATATTTAAGGTGAGCAATCCTACAGAAGTAGAACTTGCTCCTTGATTCCAATATTGCCACTCAATATTGTCATCTTCTGTACGAGTGACTGCTAACTGACTTGCATGAGAACTCTTGTGATAGAAAATAATTTTGTCGATACCAGATTCAAAGTCATTGATTTGATGCTCTGGAGATAATGCACTGCCAGTGATGGAATCAACAGGATTGGCAAGAAATCCAAACACATCTGCTCCTTCTCCACCCCAAAAAGAGGAATTGTGATGAGCAATAAGAGTGTCATCACCGTCACCGCCATAGACCGTGCCATCTGATCCAAGAATGGAATCATTACCCTCACCGGCATAAACAGTGGCAATGCCACCACCTGCTCGAGAAGAAGAATCATAAAGTGTTCTCGATTCTGTACTGGTCATATCAATGAGATCATCTCCCTTGCCAGCATAAAGAGCA
>QCLU01000018.1 GCA_003214315.1 Prochlorococcus sp. AG-418-D13 | reverse complement strand
TATTGATTGTTATTTGTAAATCTTTTATTCAAAGATATCTCATGAACTTCTTTTTTTACGTCTGATTTAATTAATACCAATGCAGTATCTTCATCAATATTTAAATTTTCATTATTTTTATTCTCGTTAAAGTCTATTTCTTGCTGTTGGTTCTTAGGTAGTAAATCATCTTCTTGAAGAAGTTCTTTAAGTATCTTTTCTATTACAGGTCCTCTTGCTCTAAATCCCCACTCTTTTCGTAATTGATCAAACCTGGAAATTAGTTCCTCAGGTAAATCAATTGAAATTCTTTTCGTATTTGAATTTTCAGGAATATTCAATAATATTTTCTTGAATAGTATGGAATTTATTTAATTTTATTCAAAAAAAATTGAAAGTCCATATTGAATATTGTTTTTAAATTAAAACCAACTTATTTTCATGTCACAAGTCAATTAAGTATCTTTTTATAATAAAAATAAAAAATGTTTAATTGTAATTTCAAGTCATCTAAAGAAAAAAAGAGCTTTTATCAACATAAGAAATTAGAAATGCTCAATTATATTAAGGATTCACTTGAACGTAAAATAGCCTCTGTAACAGCTTCTATAGAAGTTTTAGAAAGCCAAATAAGCAGAGATAAAGAAGTTGACGTAACTAACTAGTATTCAAACAAAACTTTCTAGAAGTTTTTCAGGACCAAATTTCTTTAAATAATTAATATTTGATTTTTCAGTTACTAAAAGATATCCTGCGAACCCTAAACCGTTAATACTGAAACCATGAATATGATCATTTTTTCTCTTTATAATAGCGATCCATTTATTTGTTATTAAAATATTATAAGGATGTATCGGTTTGTTATCACTAAAAGGGTCCCCAAGTCCTAATCTCTTGCATAATTCTAAATAAAATTCAAAAAGAGACGATGAATTTTCTAAAAAATTAAATTTGGATACAATAATATTTTTTTTAAGCTTACTATTTATATCTTTATATGAGTTCATTTCTAAAAACCAATTTTCTCTTGGGCATGACATTTCACCTTTATATCTACGCAGAAGTTGGAAATGCCTGTGAGGTTGACTTGCACCCGCAATTGGCGAACTATTGAAAAACCATAATCCACTAGTATCTTTATTAACTTGTTGGATCGCTGTCCAATCTTTAATGTCTAACCATCCATTTTGAGGTTTCCATTCATTTGTAATCAGTAATATATGTCCTTTTTGTACAGGGTACTTATTTAATATTAGTTGATGATTATCACCAATTTTATCAATTTCTAATATCTTTTCCCATGGACAAAATGGATTCTGCTTAGGACCATAAATTTTTTTTTTATTAAATTTTGAAGTATCGAGTTTCCTAATTATGAAGTCGTCTTTTTCATATAAATCGCTTGTAATAATATCAGTGTTGAGAGGATATAATGATTCATCATCAATTGATAATCGAGTTTGCTCAATTGCTTTTTTCCAATATATTTCTAAACTCATTTAAAAAAAATTATCATAAACATTCTAAAAAAAATAATAAATTTGTAATTACTTTTTATTAAATTGATATTCTTTCAATTTTTCTAGAGGAACTGATTCTAAAACTACAATGTTTGTTGATTCTAATATGACTTTTGGTGCAAGACCGTCTAATAGTGCTTGCTTCCACCTATCAAGACAAATACACCAATGATCACCATCCTTTAGTCCTGGGAAGGAATAAATAGGCATGGGAGTTATTAAATCATTACCTTGTGATTTACTATACTTCAGGAAATTATCATCCATTACACAACATATAGAGTGATTCCCTCCATCATTTTTGTCATAGTTGCAAAAGCCATCTCTAAACCAGCCTGTCATGGGTGAGCAACTACATACCACAATTTTTTCTCCTAGGACATTTAATTGGTCTTGATTATTTATGCTCATAGATTTTTTTAATAATAATAAAACACCAACATTTCTTTAAAAAAGGTTGACGAGTATGGGGGGTAAGGAGGTAATAATTCTAATAAGGTTTTTTTCATTATGGATTGGGACTTTACTGAAAACATAGCATTTAAAGTTCTTTATGATGCTTTTAAAGATAGTGATGAAACTTCTGCATTAGAATTTTTATCTAGTGATGGTGCTTCATATTATCTTGAGTTAACACAAGACGCGGCGGGTGAAGGACTTGATCTGGGTGATAATGAAACGATGGAAGAACTACAGAAAATAATTATTGAATATTTAGAAAACAACTAAAGATTTAGCTTAAGCGCTAAAATATTTAGCTTTTGAGTGTAGTGAAATGATAGCTGTAGTACTTTGTTCTGGATGAAGTTGTTCAGATTCATCCATGGTCAAGTTAATTCTTTTTGCATCCAACAATGATAATTGTATGTTTGAATCAGATACTTTTGGACATGCAGGATATCCAAAAGAATATCTAGCCCCCCTATATTTTTGAGCTAATATTTCTCTATTTTTGTCAGGTTCATCAGTCCTAAAACCACATTCAATACGAATTAATGCATGGACATACTCAGCAAGAGCTTCTGCTAATTGCACTGTGAGTCCATGGAATAATAAATAATCGCTATATTTATCTTCTTTAAATAATTTTTGAGAATATTCACTAGAAATATCACCCATCGTTACCGCCTGCATAGGAAATATATCAATCGGTTTATCATTTTTTAAATCACAATAGAAATCAGCTATGCATAGATTATTCCCAGACTTTTGTCTTGGAAAATTAAATTGGGAAATTTTATTTAATGATTTATCGTCAAATAAGAAAATACTATTATCTTTTCTCCCGCACCTGAAATATCCATAAACTGCTTTAGGTGAAATAAGTTTTTTTTCTATAATTATCTCTAACCATTTATCTAATAATGGTTTAGCGTATGAATCCAAATAGTTGTTGTATTCATCTACGCTTTGGTTTTTTCCTTTTTTTATTTGCCATTGTCCGCTAAATAAAGCTTTTGTATCTAAATAAAAAATTAACTTATTTAAATCTATATCATAGTAGTTCAAGACTTTCGTTCCCAAGAAAGGAGCTTGTATTGGTTCTTCTTCATTTATAAATTTAGATCTTATAAAATTTTCTTTTAAATTTAATTTAGAAGTCTCTATATCTATAGATATTGATTTTTTAACAGCTTGAGAGTTGGATTTTGATGAGGCTAAATTAGTATTTATACCCTCATTGTTAATAAACCCCTCTGTATTTGACCAATTACCCTTTTTTTTATTATCCATATATTCATTCATGAATTTAAGATCAGTGAACGCATCTTTTCCGTACAATATTTTTCCGTTATATATTTTGCTGCAGTCCTCATTTACAAATTTTGGGGTTAAGGCTGCGCCTCCTAATATTACTGGTACACTAATTTCTTCATTGTTAAAAGCCTCTAAATTATCTTTCATAAAAGCAGTTGATTTAACAAGTAATCCGCTCATAGCTATGCAATCTGCATTGTGCTTCTTTTGTGCATCTATAATTGCTGAAACATCTTGCTTTATTCCAAGATTTATAACGTCATAACCATTATTTGTAAGTATTATATCTACCAAATTTTTTCCAATATCATGTACATCGCCTTTGACAGTCGCAATTAAGAGTTTTCCATTTGATATATTTTCATCTAAAGTTTCCATGTATGGTTCTAAAATTGAAACCGCAAATTTCATTGTTTCAGCGGATTGGAGTACAAATGGTAATTGCATTTGACCTGAGCCAAATAAATCTCCTACAACTTTCATCCCATCTAGTAAAAAGGTATTAATTATTTCAAGAGGTTTATATTTTTTTAACGCTTTATTTAATTGATCCTCTAATCCTATTTTTTCTCCATCAATAATATGATTTTTCAGACTTTCTTCAAGAGTTAGGTTTTTATTTTCTGAAGATGCTTTTTTGAAATCTTGAATAGATAAATCTTGAAAAGCCTTTGTTAATTCTACTAATGGATCATAAATACAAATATCATCTTCAAATTTTCTTTTATCATAAATCAAATCTAAGCAAAGCTTTTTAGTTTCTTCAGAAATTTTTGATAATGGCAAAATTTTATTTGGTGCGATGATAGCAGAATCTAATCCTGCTTTAATGCATTCATCTAAAAATATTGAATTTAGATTAATTCTTGATAATGGTGAAAGACCAAAACTAATGTTTGATATCCCAAGTATGATATGAATATCTGGGAAATTTTCACGAATTTTTAATATAGAACTAATAGTTTCTTTAGCGTTTAATCTATCTTCTTCTATCCCTGTAGATATTGGCAGAGCTAATGGATCAAAAAATAGCTCATAATCTGACAAACCACATTCTCTTGTTCTATTAATCGCTCGTTTGACAATCTTATATTTTTTTTCTGAATTCCTTGCCATTCCATCTTCATCAATTGTTCCGACAACAAGACCTGAACCGTACCCTAAGGCTAAATTTAGAACTTGATCAAACCTTTCATTGCCATCTTCGTAATTGGTTGAATTTATAATACATTTACCACCAGCTGACTTTAATCCACTTTCCATTTTGTCAGCATCTGTAGAGTCAATCATTAATGGTAAATTTATATTGGTAACTAGTCTTGAAGTTATTTCTTTCATATCTTTCACTCCGTCTCTGCCTACATAATCGACATTTACATCAAGAACATGAGCGTTTTCTTTTTGTTGTTGCTTGGCAATTGCAACTAAGCCATCCCAATCGTCGTTATTTAATAACTCTCTTACCTTTTTCGATCCACTTGCATTTAATCTTTCTCCTACTATTAATATTGAATTGTCTTGTTTATATGGCACAGAGTTATATATTGATGAGGCAGATGGAATAAAACCGCTTGAATTTTTTTTTCCATTATTGTTAGTCCTTTCATTATCAAAAATTTCATCGATTATTGAAGAAAGGTATTTTATATGTTCAGGTGTTGTCCCACAACATCCACCTATTAATTGAACATTAAAGTCATATATAAAATTCATTAACTGCATCTTTAATTCTATTGGCTTTAATCTATAGTGAGCTACACCACCAATATTTTCAGGAAGACCTGCATTGGGAATACAGCTTATAGCGAAGGGAGAATTTTCAGACAAATATTTAATATGTTCCTTCATTTGTTCAGGGCCAGTCGCACAATTAAGTCCAAGGATATCTATATTAAATGGCTCTAATATTGTTAATGCAGAAGCAATATCAGATCCAACAAGCATAGTACCTGTTGTTTCCATTGTTATAGATACCATTAAAGGTATATCAATATTTTTACTTTCAAGAATTTCTTTTGATGCTAATAAGGCAGATTTAATTTGTAAAACATCCTGACAAGTTTCAATCAAAAGAAGATCAACTCCTCCATCTATAAGACCATAAATTTGTTCTTTATATGATTGCTTTAATTCATCAAAATCTATATGTCCTAAGGTGGGTAATTTAGTTGTTGGGCCAATTGAACCTGCTACAAACCTTGGTTTATCAACTGATGAGTATTTGGCAGCAGCTTTTTTTGCTATAAATGCCGCATTTTTATTTATCTCATAAGCCTTATCCGCTATATCATATTCATCAAGAACTATTGATGAGGCTCCAAATGTATTAGTTTCTATAACATGACAACCTGCTTCTAAAAATGAATTATGAACCTTCTCAACTACCTCTGGCGATGATAAAACAAGGTTTTCATTACATCCCTCTAATTCTTTTCCTCCAAAGTCATCTGCAGTAAGATTTAAGTTCTGAAATGATGTTCCAGTACCTCCGTCAAAAATAATTAATGGTTTTTCATCTCTATTTAGATAGGTTCTGAAAGATTCCATTTTTAGGTAAAAATTAATTTATTTCAGTGAAATTCTTGTTACCCAATTATCATAGTCTTGAGAACGACCTTCTGTTATTTCTATAAGCTTACTTTTTAATTTATTCATTATTGGTCTTTCAATATTTAATTCAGTTGATTCAATTTTTTTAACTGGTGTAATTTTTGCTGCTGTACCAGTTAGAAAAACTTCATCTGCTATTAATAATTCTGTTTTATCAACAGGCCTCTCAATTACATTTATTCCAAATGATTTTGCTAATTCAATTACACTAGCTCTAGTAATCCCCTCTAGGATATCTTGATCAACACCAGGAGTGATTAAGTCTCCATTCCTTACAATAAATAAATTCATACCACTAGCTTCGCTTACCTTACCACTTGAATTTAATAGCAGGGCTTCATCAAAACCCGATAAACTAGCTTCTGTTTTGGCTAATGAACTAGTAATATATGCTCCACTTATTTTTCCTCTTAAAGGGAGAGATCTATCTTCTTGTCTTGTCCAACTACTCATTCTACAAGAAACACCATTTGGGGATAGATAATCTCCTAGTTCAATACAATAAATAAAGAAATCTGTTTCAATATTGTGTAACCTTGGCGCTATACCTAAATCGCTTGTATATACAAATGGTCTTATATAAATAGGTTTTTCTGGCTTGTTTCTTTTTATAACTTCTTCTAAGGCTTTAAAAATATATTCTTCAGAAATTTCAGTTAAGAGTAATTTTGCACTTTGAGATAATCTTTTTATATGTTTATCAGTTCTAAACAAAAGGAATTCTTCTTTGTTTGTTGGGTTAGGTATCGCGCGCATTCCTCCAAATGCAGCAGTACCGTAATGTAGTGCATGAGTAGCTATTGATATTTTTGCTTCTTTAAATGGAATACATTTACCTTCGAACCAGGCGTATGGAAGAAATTCATGCATATTTAATTTATTTAATTAAGGTAAAATTGTTTTATCTTACTTACGTATTCTAAACCTTATTTATATATAAAAATGCACAGGATATTAAATATAGCAGGAAATGAAAAGAATAAAGATGATTTAATTGAGCAACCAGCTGCAGATTTTATTTTTATAACAAGTGTCAAGGCTGATTTAAATCTTATATCAAACTTATTGTTAGAAAAAGAATTTGCTTCATTAAAAAATAATATAAGAGCTTTAGAAATTTCTAATTTAAATTCCTCAGCTCAAATAGATAATTATTTATTAAAAACAATAAATTATTCAAAAGTTGTCGTACTTAGAATATTTGGAGATAAAGGTACATGGAACTATGGAATTGAACAACTTTTAAATTGGCAAGCAGTTAATAAAAAAAGGAAGTTAGTAATCCTATCAGGTACCATTGATCAGGAAATTTCCTTATGTGAAATAAGTAGTATAGATAAAAATATTGCATTAAATATTTCTAGATTACTAAGATCTGGAGGACTGGATAATTATAGAAAGTTTCTTAATTGTTTAAATTATTTAGTTGTAGATGAAAAATTAATTCCTGATGATTTTTTGAATATTACTTTTTATGCAGATCCCTACTTATATGATTGGAAAAATGAAAAAGGCGAAAAGATAGGAATAATATCCTATAAATCACTTTTATTGGCTAATGAAATTGAAGTAAACGAAAAACTTAACTTGCAATTAAGAAAATGCGGACTATCTCCTAAAACATTTTTTATTTCAACACTAAAAGATCATATTATTCAGAAGAAATTAATAGACATTTTTAAAAAAGAAGATATTAAACTAATAATAACCACAACTTCATTCTCTTCATCTCAAATCAAAAATAACGATTTAATTGAAAATTCAACAAATATTTTTACTTCTCTTAAAATTCCAATTTTACAACTTCTTTCTTCTAATAGATCAAGAAAAAAGTGGTTAAATTCATCTATTGGAATGAATTCATCTGATTTATTAATGCAAATAATTATTCCCGAATTTGATGGAAGAATTACTACCTGTCCTTCTGCATTTAAAGAAATAATTTCAAAAAAAAATACACTTTACAGTGAAATAACTAGTTATAAAGCTGATCTAGTAGGGATTAAATGGATTTCAAAATTTGCAACAAATTATGTGAAACTTCAAAAACTTAATAATTTTGATAAAAGAATTTGTTTAGTATTAAGTAATTATCCTGTAAAGAACGGACGAATCGGTAATGGTGTTGGCTTAAATACACCATCTTCAATAATAAATATTCTTAACTGGTTAAAAGAAGAAGGTTATGACCTTGGATCATGTGATTATCCTCAAGATTCTTCGGAATTAATGTCAATTCTTATAAAAACTAGAACTAATGATATTGAGTCTCAAAATAATAAACCATTAGATTACTTACCACTTATTGACTATTTAAAATATTGGAATTATTTAGAACTTGATCCAAAAAATATTATTGTTAATCGTTGGGGTAAACCATCTGATGCGATCGATCTTGATAATGAAGGATTCTCAATAATTGGTCTTAGATTTGGAAAAATAGCATTATTGATTCAACCTCAACGAGGTTATGATGCCTACACTGATAGAGATATTCATTCTCCTGACCTTCCACCTCCTCATAGATATTTAGCACAATATTTTTGGATTGAGAAAGTTTTTCAAGCAAATGCTATTTGCCATATTGGTAAACATGGGACTGTTGAATGGTTACCTGGCAAATCTATAGGTCTCAGTAATAAATGTTTTCCAAATATTATTTGTCCAGCAATACCAAACATATATCCCTTTATTGTAAATGATCCTGGAGAAGGATCCCAGGCCAAAAGAAGAACTGCTGCCACAATTATTGATCATTTAACCCCTCCTTTGGATAGGTCAGAATTATATGGAAAATATTCAATATTAGAAAATTATTTAGACGAATATTTTGAAGCAAAATTATTAAATTCTAATCGCATTGAAATAATAGAAAAATTAATTTTTGAATTAATTAAAAAAGATTTTAGCGAAATTACTTTAAAGAA
>QCLU01000017.1 GCA_003214315.1 Prochlorococcus sp. AG-418-D13 | reverse complement strand
TACAACGAAAATCCAAGCTCCAACTGGCTGATTAGAATCAAATTTTTTTATTTTAACTTTTTCCTTTAGTCTTTCAATATATTTAGCCATAATTAAAAATACAGAAAAGAATATTTCTAATTATAGAGAGTTGAATTTAATGGAATCTTAAATAAAATAAAATTTCTTTTAATTCGAATTTTTATTGTCAAGCCTGTTAATAGGATATTTAATTAACTCCTTTTTAAGATTTTTTAAAAGTTTATTATGATTCAAAATTGTAAATTTCCTAGTAAAGGAATAATGCCATTTCATTGAATTAAAAAAAAACTTGCTAATTCATTATTCTTAAAATTATAATACTTATTACGGTCATTTAGACCATACATAATTTAAATAAGGACAAATTTTTTCATGAGCTTAAGAGTTGGCCAAGAAGCACCAGACTTTAGTGCTACAGCAGTATATGATCAAGAGTTTAAGGAGATTACACTTACTGGTCTAAGAGGTAAATGGGTTGTTTTATTCTTTTACCCACTAGATTTTACATTTGTATGTCCAACTGAAATCACTGCATTTAGCGATAGATACCAAGATTTCTCAGCTCTAAATACTGAAATACTTGGGGTATCAGTTGATAGCAAACATTGTCATTTGGCTTGGATACAAACCCCAAGAAATGAAGGCGGAATAGGTGATATTAACTACCCGTTAGTTTCTGACTTAAAAAGAGAAATTTGCCAGGCGTACAATGTTCTTAATGATGATGGAGAGGCCGATAGAGGTTTGTTTCTTATCAATCCCGAAGGAATAGTTATGCATACGACTGTTAACAAGGCTCCAGTAGGAAGAAATGTTGATGAAACGCTAAGGATTCTTCAAGGTTATCAATACGTTGCGGCAAACCCAGATGAAGTATGCCCAGCAAACTGGACTCCAGGGGAGAAAACAATGTTAGAGGACCCCAAAGGTAGTAAGGAATATTTTTCTGCGCTATAGAAGGATTGGAAACATTTAAGTAAGTATTGAATAGTAAATAATTATAAAAAAATAAAAAATTAATATATTCAAAAATGGGATAACATCCCCTTTTTGAGGTTTGGGTACGATCCAATCGCTTAAATTAGTTTTATATGATATGAAGGACCACGTATAAAAAGAAATTTCGATGGCGACTAGTATAAAAAGATTAATTAAATTTAAGTCATTTAAACCAAAATATCTATAAATATGAAACTGATCATCAACACTAATATTATTAATTTGAAGATGCCAAAAATAAAAAGAAATCAAAATAAAATTTACCAATATTATTTTTTTTAACAGAAACCTAGATTTCTTAAAAATTAATAAAATAGAAATTAAAAATATGAAAAAACTTAACTGTGGAATATCTGGTTTAGGTACATTAATTCCTTCATGAAATAAATTAAATATAAGATCAAAATTAATATATATATAATCAGCTATTAAGTAAGAGAGAAATATTAAATTTATTGCTACTAAGATTAATAATCTTTTTCCTTCAATTATTTTTATACTATGGTTTTTTTCTTTATTAAAACTATAGTATGTATAGTTTTTTAAAGAGTTTAAACACACTAAAGATGGACAAATTGCACCGCTCAAATAGTAAAGGATTGAATAAAAGGAAATATCATTAATATTGAGTGAATACAAATTAAACCATTGTTTTTGTACAAATGGAAGAATAAGTAAAAATGAAAGTGTAACTAATAACTTCGTTGTATTTTTTTTAATTAACAAGAAAAAATTTTTTTTTTAATTTAAAACAATTAAATCAAAATTTCAACAATTTAGAAGTTGTTAATTTAAAAACTTTTTTATCTATAGTTTCTTGATTTAAAAGTATATCTACTAATTTATCTAGTAATAATCTATTTTTTTTCAATATTTTTATTGAATTATTTAATGAAATTTTAGAAATATTTATGATTTCTTTATCTATTCTAGAACTGGTATTTTCTGCTATTAGAGGCTTTCTTCTAAATAATCCATCTCCTAAATACATTTCATTATTATCAGAATCCATTGAAATTGGACCAATAATTGAAAATCCATATTTTGTAACCATTTCCCTTACGATATTTGTCGCATAAGAGATATCATTTAAGGAGCATTGTGTAATTTCACCTTCACCAAAAACTATCGTTTCTGCTGCTCTTCCAGCTAGAGCAATTTCAATTTTTGAAAATAGTAATTTTTTTGAAATCAAGCCACTAGAAATTACATCTTCATCAGGGCATATTTTTGTATATCCTCCTATAGATCCAGATCTAGGTAAGATAGTAATCTTATCAACTGATTCAATTCCATTTCTTACAGCAGATACAATCGCTCTACCTACCTCGTTATAAGCAATAATTTTTTTCATATTTGGAGAAGTTATTAATGAACTTCTCAGGCCGATGGTAATTTTATCAAGAGCATTTTCTATATGAAGATCACTGATTAATTTAGATTCATCTCGAGCACAGTGAATAGCACTCTCGTTCATCAAATTTGCAAGATCTGCTCCCGAAAATCCAACTGTTCTAGAAGCCCAATATCCTAAGTTAACTTCGCTTGAAAGTGGTTTAGAAAGTGAGTGAACTGAAAGAATTTTTTTTCTTCCATCTAAATCTGGAAGCATTACTTCAATTTTTCTATCAAATCTACCTGGTCTTAATAATGCTGCATCCAAAATATCTGGTCTATTTGTTGCTGCTAAAACAATAATCCCAGAATTATCAGCAAAACCATCTAATTCAGTTAAAAGCTGATTAAGGGTTTGTTCCCTTTCATCATTTCCACCTCCGATCCCAGACCCTCTTTGCCTACCAATGGAATCAATTTCATCAATGAAAATTATACAAGGAGATTTTTCCTTAGCCTTAGAGAATAGATCGCGAACTCGGCTTGCTCCGACACCAACAAAAAGTTCTACAAACTCTGATGCCGATATTGAGAGAAAAGGCACTCCTGATTCACCAGCAATTGCTTTAGCTAATAATGTTTTACCTGTTCCTGGTGGGCCTATTAGAAGAACTCCCTTAGGAACTTTTGCTCCAAGATTTTCAAATTTCTTTGGTTCTTTCAAAAATGTTATTACCTCTTTTAATTCCTCAGCGGCTTCAGGGACGCCAGCTACATCATCGAATCTCGTTTCTACATCATCAATAGTTACAAATTTAGCTTGATTTTTGGTAAAACCAAAAGCTCTGGAAGCCAATTTTGATGTACTCCTCAAGATTAAGACTATAGCTAATATGAAAATCAGGAAAAGACTTATTGAAGCAAATGAATTAGCAGCTGAGATTTCTTTTCTAGTATTGTTAATAGTTAGATCTACCTTATTTTCAGTGGCCTTTTCAAGGATTAATTGATCGTTGTAAAGGATAGGTATTTTAAATTTATCGCCATTTTTATACAGAACATCAATTTCTCTCTGCCTAGGATAGAAAAATATTGATTCTATTTTCCCCGTCTCTATATCTTCTAGAAGATCCGAATAACTTGATTTAGAATCTGAATATGAGAATTTTGATCTAAACACTAATCTTTATAAGTGATTAATAAAGCATATATGCTTATTTAAGAAATTGACGTATATAAACAAAATATACTCAAAAGTTTTGGAGATAACCAGTTAAAGGTTATATTATTATATGGAAATAAAGAAACAGAATGGCTGTACCAAAGAAGAAAAAATCAAAGAGCAAAAGGAACCAAAGGCACGCTGTCTGGAAAGGGAAAGCAGCGATAGCAGCTAAAAAAGCTATATCTTTAGGTAAATCTGTTTTAACAGGAAAAGCTCAAGGATTTGTTTACCCTATTGAAGAAGAAGAAGAAGAATAGCTTTTAAGACCCTAATTTAAATGCTTCAAGTATAACTGCATAAATTGCACCAATTCTTAATTTATCAACTACGGTCCATAGATAATAAAACTTAGAACTTGCGGCAGGTTTAATTCTTATAATGATTTCAATAAAAACAATAATTATTGGGACCATTATTAACTCATTTTTGCCTTCAGATATAAATTTTGTAATAAAATTTGCGAACAAAAAATAACCTGTCAAAACAGAAATAAGACCAATAGATTTTGTTCTCCAAGTATCACTTAGAAAACCAAAAAATAAATTATTTAACTGGTAGGTAATTCTTGAAAAATTAGTTTTTTGCATTACTAAAAGACACTAAATAATCACTTAGAAAGTTATAGTCAACATATGATTTTTTTAGTTTAGGGCCTTTAATTACATTTGCCACATTATTCTCATCACCAAGTCTGTCTAAAATACAATCTAATTGAATATTTTCCTCAAGAACAATTGGGATATTTGAAGGAACAAAAATTGTAGGCAAGTTAGCTGCCAAAGAAGATTTCAATCCTGGATTGGAGTCTTCAAAAACAATTGAGTTGTTTTTGTTTATACCACTTAATTGGATTGCCTTTAGATACGGTAATGGATTTGGTTTCTTTAATTCAACGTCTTCACTTGAAATAATGAACTCAAAAGGGTTGAAGCCATTAAAAAGATATTCAACAAGTAGATTTACTTGAATTCTTGAACTTGAAGTAACAATAAATTGTCTTACTTTTTTTTTGTGTAATTCATTTATTAATCTAAAAACACCAGTTTTTAAACTAACGCAATTTTTTTTTATAAGTTCTAAATAATGAAACTGCTTTGTTTCATGAATTTTGAGAATTAAATCTTCTGAAAAATCATCATTATTAGATTTAGCGTAATAAGCAATCCTATTTTTCCCCCCATTTATTTTCAGAAGTTTTATATATTTATTAGTGTCCCAATTCCAATTAATACGAAGGTCTTTGAAAGCATTATTAAAAGCAGGTAAATGGGCCTCTAATTCAGTGTTTGCGATGGTACCATCTAAATCCCAATAAACGCCCTCAAGATAAGTCACCTAAAAGAAATTCTTTTATTTACGGTAAAATACTAGAGCAATTATTGCTGGTCCTGCTAACGCAACTACAGCCAAAGGAATAAGTGTTGCCATGATTAATGAATATGTTTTGTGATACTATTTTTACAAATAAATGACGAAACTGTACTGATACGTTACAAGATTGAATTAAATTATGAAATCATGGACATGTATAGAAAATTGTGGAGCTTGTTGTAAATTCGACTTGAACGAAAGGAGCGATTTGGCTGACAAGCTTAACAAAGAAGATATAGCTTTGATAAATTCGATGACTGCTAAAGACGGTTGGTGTAAAAACCTAGACAGAGAAAATAAAAAATGCTTAATTTATGAAACTAGACCACATTTTTGCAGGGTAAATGAATTTTCAACTACATTTAAGGGGTATTTGAAATCTGGTGACAAATTTTTAATAGATTGCTGCAAACAACATATTTCTTCAAATTATGGATACCAAAGTAAAGTGATGAAAACTTTTAGAATTGCTGTTTCAGGAAAATGAATAGTAAATTTGAAAAAAAAGAAAACAATTTAGAAAAAAGTTTTTTTTCTATATTTATAACGACTTTTACAACAATTTTTATTGCTGAACTTGGCGATAAAACTCAGATAGCCACATTAATGCTTTCTGCTGAATCGGGCAGGCCAATAATTGTTTTTCTTGGAAGCTCTCTTGCATTAATAAGCTCTAGCATAGTAGGAGTTCTTATTGGTAAATGGGTATCAAAAAAAATATCTCCTAGAAAGTTTGCTTTATCTACTGGTGCTTTAATGATATTGATAAGTTTATTTTTAGCTTATGAAACTTTCAAAAATTATTTATAAATGGTTTTAAGTTTATTACTATCAACATTTCTAACCGTTTTCATAGCTGAATTAGGTGACAAAACTCAACTAGCTACTTTAACTATAAGCGGTACTTCAAATAAACCATTAGCAGTTTTTCTAGGATCCTCTTCAGCACTTGTTTTTGCAAGTTTACTAGGAGCTTTGACAGGCGGCTCTATTTCAAGTTTTCTACCCGAAGTAGTTCTTAAGTCAATAGCCTCCATTACATTTTTTATCATTGGTATAAGGCTTTTTATTAACTCTTTCACCATCGAAAAAGAAGAAAAGGAAGAGAAAGAAAATAATTAGTTTTAACCTTATATAATAAGGTGTAATAATGAAGTGTATACACCTAAATTAATTTATAATTTCATTTTGATCATGTTCACATCATCTTCAATAATTGATAATCTTAATCAGTCAGAAGGGTTAGAATATAAAAAATTATGCAGATTGTTAAAAATAACAAAGAAATCTGATAAGGATAAATTAGATATTGCTTTAATAGCTCTAGAAAAACTTGAAATAATTAATAAAAATGAAGATGATGAATATACCTGTATAAAAGATAGTGATCATCTTGTCGCCAAAATAAGATGTAGTAGCAAAGGCTATTGCTTTGCTGTAAGAGGAAAAGACAAAGAAGATATCTACATTAAAGAAAATCTACTTAACTATGCTTTGAATGGAGATAAAGTTTTAGTAAGGATAATAAAAGAGGGTTATAGAAGAAGATCACCTGAGGGAATAGTTGATTGTATTCTTGAAAGATCAAATCAAATACTTCTTTCTAAGGTTGAAATAATAAACAATGATGTATATGCAATCCCAATAGACGATAGGATCCTTTCTAAAATTAAACTTCCAAAAGAGAATAAAAAATACACTTTCAATCCAGACAATAAGAATATAGTAAAAGTTGATATTGATAGATTTCCCATAGGTCAGGAAGAGGGACTAGGTCATGTGATACAAGAACTAAAACTAAACAATAATGAGGAATATGATACAGACTTTGTTTTATCTAAAAGCAATATCACCAAATCATACAATTTAAATCATATTGAATCAAAAAAAATAGAAAAAAGGGAGAGGATAGACCTTACAGATAAAAACTCTTATTTATTAAAAAGTTGGAATTCTAATAATTCTCCATTGCTCCCAATGATTCAAATAGAGCAAGGAAAAAATAAAAGTACTAAATTGTGGATACATACAAATAATATTGCAGAAAGAGTAGATCTAAATAGTAAAAAATCTCTAGAAATATTATTAAAAGGTTTTGAATCATTACCCTTATTAAATGACTGGGAAAACTACCTAAGTGAAGCCATAAGAAATGATTCTGAATTTAAATTTGGTAAAAAGAGTGAAGCGATAAGCCTCTGTGTGCATTTAAATAGTGATAATGAAATAATTGATTGGTCATTTCATCTTACTTTAGTAAAGTGCTCTCTTATTGTTGGAAGTGATCATACTGACGCGCTTCTATCTAGAAAAAGTAAATCAAGAATAACCTCTCGGGTATTAAAAGCCATAAAGGAACATATTGAAGATTTAGATAAAATACTGGAAATTTCATCTTCATTTAGACAAAAACATCTTTTGGAGGGTAAGGTTGAAATTCCTGCGCCATTCAACAAAATACAAGCACTAGAAGAATTTTTTATTCACAATCCAGCTGAATATTCAAAAGGATATTTCGAATCATTAAATAAAGAAGATTGCCAAACTTTTCTTTCACCAATACTATATGAGGCTAATTTAATATGGTTTAAACATTCAAATAAATATGACTTAAAAAGTGCAGGATACATCTCAAAGGGAATAGATTACGTTAATGCAAATGAAATCATCAAATATTCAGAATTTATTGATAATGATATAGAGCTTAATGAAGATGGCAATTTGACATTTAGTCAAGTAATTAAATTATGTGGCGATGATAATAAAAAAAGAATCTTACATAAACTTCTAATTAATGAATTTAAGGACAACGAAATAAGGTTGATATCTAAAAATCCTTATAATGATGAATCAGAAAAATTATTTATTTCTCCATGGACAATTCCTGGGTTTGACTTCACTAATCTTATAAACCAGTACTGTATTTTTAATATGATAATTAATGGTAAGAAATCAAAGAAAAATAATATTAATGCAATCAATATATCGGAAAGTAATTCATTAGACTTAGTAAATTGGGATATATTTAATTCATCAATTTCAAAGAATCTAGAAACATTATTTAATAAGTTTGTAATTGATAAACATAATGAATTCAAGTACAAAGTTAACCAATATAAATCTAATATGATAAGCATAAAAAAAGTAAGAAAAGCAGAAAAGTTACTAGGTAATATTTATAGTGGGTTTATATTATCAGTGCAAACATATGGTTTCTTTGTTGAGATATCAGAACTAAATGTAGAGGGTTTAGTACACGTCAGCACTCTTAATAATGATTGGTATGAATATAGGTCCAGGCAAAATCTATTGATTGGAAGAAAATCTAAAAAATCATATAAAGTTGGAGATTCAATAGAAGTAAAAATCATAAAAGTCGATATTCTTAAATATCAAATTGATTTAGAATTAACATAAATCAATTCTCACAAAATAAATTATGGAAATATTAACCAAAAAAACTTAAGATAAATTTATTGAATTATGTTTAAGAAAAATTTTTTATTATTAACTCTTATTTTAATAGTAATTTTTCAAATTTTATTATATACAAATAATAATCAGAAGACTTCATTTAGATACTTTAAATGGACTCTCCAAGAAGTAAGTATAGGTAGGTTAATAAGTATTTCATTTTTTTCAGGTTTATTTGTAAGCACCTTATTGAATACAACAATTACTAATACTAGTTTCAGAAAAAAAACTTTCGAAAATGTTGAAGATGATTTCGTATCTGAAAATAATGAGGAAGATATGGAATCAAATGTTGATATGCCTCCACAAAGAGACATAAGAGAAACTCAACCAACAATTTCTGTTAACTATAGAGTAGTCAAAAATATGGATGATAATAATTTAA
>QCLU01000016.1 GCA_003214315.1 Prochlorococcus sp. AG-418-D13 | reverse complement strand
TACTCATGTTAATAGAAATCAAATTAAATAAAATTACCCTATAAGCACTCAAAACAATGAAAATTTTAAAGAAAAAAAGAATCGGTACTTTGGAAGTTTATTTTATTTTTCTAAGCTGCATTTATGCAGGCTTTATAGGTTATAAATCTCTATTAAATGTTTTATTTACTTGGAATTAATTAATTCTTTCTAATGATTTAATCAACTTACCTCCATCTTGGTCATCATCATCATTTGAAGCAAAAAATAAAAAAAATATCCCTAGAGAAGCTATAGATAGCGAAATTGACAATACAGAAAGCTCATCCATAGATTATAAATTTTTTTTATAATAAACGAAAAAAAATAAAAGACAGTAAAGAAATACACATTCTCGAAAATAAAAAATTCATTTATTTGTAAAATAAAAAAACACATCCGAACTATTTCGTGAAAGTTCTAATATCTTCCCCCTGTAGTGCAAGCATAATAATTCAGTATGGAATAAAAAGCTGGCCTATTTGGGAATGTGAGCCAAGCAAATTTCAATGGAATTACGATGATAAGGAAATTTGCTTTATTATTGAAGGTCAAGCAAAAATAAGTACCCAAAAAGGAGACATATACGTGATTAAAGCTGGAGATCTAGTTGAGTTTCCTGCCGGACTTTACTGCGAATGGGAGGTAACCAAAAGTATTAAAAAACATTATCGATTGGGTAGCTAAATTCAAGAAAAAAGATTTTTCCTTTCTTTACTGTTAAGTCAATGTAGATAAAATATGGTTAATAAATAATTTTCAAAAGGGAAACTAATATTATGCCTTTTACTGATCAAGAATATTTTGAGGTTATCGAAAAAAACGAAATAGTAAAAAAGGCCTTTGAAAATATTAAGCAAATTTGCATTGATTTACAAAAAGAAACGAATTGCCCTGAAGAGGATCTAAAAGATTTTCTTGAGTTTATTTCTAAACAATGGAATAAGTAATAATTAAAAAGCCTTTTTAAATACTAAATTTAAAATTTCAATTTAGTTTTCTGACAGAATCAGTTCTAATCTAATTCCTTTTTTGGTTTTGTATTGATGCTGGAAGTTCCCTTAGCAGCAGAAACAAAGAAAAAGAAGCCTACAATTCCTGATATACCAAATATTGCAGCCAAAGGATCAAAAGTGAAAGAAAACATAGAATTTATAAAATCAAGATAAATAATAGTTTTTGAATCAAAATTGTACAATTATTGTTAAGTATAAAAAATAACAATTGTGAGATTCATTATGTCATTATCAATTTCTCATTAGGTTCAATAAAATTATTTTTCAAATTAATATTGAAGAATGAAAATATCAATACATACCAAAGATCTATATCGTGCGAAAGAGAAAAGTTTTAAAAAATATTTATAGAAATATTGAATAACACTACTCAGAGGATCCACAATTATCGTTTCTTTAGATTAGCATTAATCTATGACAGAATTTTACTCGGCTTCTTCCTCAGTAAGTCCTTTGACAGTTATATTGTGGTGCATTTATCCCATAGCTGTTCTCGTAATTATTGAGCTACTACTAGGGGGTGGGTTTGATGATGATAATAATGATGACCAGGATGGAGGAATGCTTATACCTGCATACTCCAGACCTAATGGTTAAATTTTTTTGATTTTTAAATCACAAACTCAAAAAAATTTTCAGTAAATTGACCAACAATATTGATACGACTCTTATATCCTTAATCACACTTACCATTCTTATAATTACTTCACTCTCTTGGCTGGTCTTAAGAACCCTTAAAGAAGGCAGAAAAGCTTTAACAGAAATAAATAAGGATAGATCGTAATTATCTCAAAAATCAATTAAAAATATTGAATTTTCATTCGATTCATTAAATTTATAATCTTTACAAACTAAAAAGATATATTCCTAAAATTTAAAAACTTTTACTTCTCAAAGTTTGGGAAAAGCATAAAAAACTTAAATAAATACTAGAATTTGATTGATTGCTAAGTTAAACAATTACCAATCTGTTGATATCCCTTCTTTTTGAAAGGCCCTTCTTTGTTATTACTTTAATAAATAAACATGCATCTAAATTCTCTACTTTATATTTGTTCTATATCTTTATTCATTTATATAATGGCGCTGTTTTGGAGAGACTTGCCAAATCAAAAAAAGTAAATAAATAATTAATATTAATTTTGTTGCTTATCAAAATAAATTGAGTTATTAATTTAATATTGGATTTAATTTTTTTTATAAATGCTGCAAGAATCTTCAAATAACAATAACAAAAACATATTCGCAAAAACTAACAGTATTGCAAACGAAAAGATGATTTGCAAAGACGGATTCTGTTCATTACCAAATCAAGATGAGAATCCAAAACAAGATTCAAATGATATGAATTTATTTGATCCTATTTAGTAAATAAATAATATTTTGATAAATTGAAGATTAAATTGATAATGTTAAATTCTTTGAATTTTTAATTTATGCTTAATGAATTTTTAAACGCATATAAAGAGTTTTGGATTAAAGCTACAGACTTCAAAGGATTCACATCTCGATCGGACTGGTGGTTAGTTCAACTAGCGAATCTTATAATTTCTTTCCTAACTATCCCAATATTTTTAAAAACTTTTGGTTTCAATGCTTATGGAATAGTTTGTATAATTCCTCAAATAGCTATTGATATAAGAAGAATCAAAGATTTTGGAAAAGATTGGAAATGGATCTTTATTAATTTAATACCTATCTTCGGATGGATCTTGTGGTTCATCTGGTTAGGCTTTGGTAAGACAGGCAATGGAAAAAATAAACTTATATAGAAATTAACTTTTTATTTTTTTTCTTTTTTTAAAATCTACAAACCTTATCTTGTTTCTTAACTCTATTTGTTTTTCAAGAATCCTAAATACATGCATCTCGCATTCAGTTAATTTAAGAAACTGATCGAGTGTATCTTTATCTTCTTCATCAAAATCTTCAAAAACTTCTGAAATAGAAATACTATTTCTAGAAATAAAATCCTCTGCAACATCTCGAGGATTCTTTCCTGATTCGAAATCTTGAAAAGCTTCATAAGAATTAAGTTCTCTCGTTAACCACTTAAACCATGGTTCATTTTTATTATTTTTTTTATTTATGATTTTCTTCATGAAAAATTTTTTACTAGTTTAATCATTATTAGTTATTCATTCTTTGACAGCTGTACAAATACTTATTTTAAAAATTTAATTAAAGATTACCCTTATTTATCTTTTACAAAATAACAAGCATAATTACCATAAAGCTTCGTAAAGAATAAGTATTTATTACTCATTTTTTTGTTTATGAGATAGCTAGAATTTATTTTTAGTAAAGTACATTGACAATTCCATTTTACGACTTTCCTTCATCTCCAATTTTAATAATTGGTGCTCTTGGCATTGCAGTAGCGATAGCAGTTTTTTTTGTCTCTTACCAAAAATATTTCAATTCTCCTTTGAACAAAGAGCGTGCAGAAAAGAAAAAATCCTTAATTAAGGAACAAAAAGAACTAAATGAAAGATTAGAAAAAATAGAAAAAGATTTAAAAAATTTATAAAAATTACTCTCAATAGAGATGAGTTAATGATCTCGAATTCAAGACCTTAATATTTTAAACAGGAATTTTGGTCTATAAGAAGTTATGGATAAAGATCATCTTATTGAGTTAATTTCTAATAGTCTTCTTTACGAGAGCAAAAATTCAGACTCTACTAGAAATCATTGTGACTTTAAAAATTACTTAGAACGATTAAATCTAGATCAATTGAGAACAATGTCTAAAGAATTTATTCTTTAGTATGATTATAAGATATTTTTATTGTTTATTAAATAATCAATAATTTTTAAAAATTGTTAGTATCAAACAAATAATAGAAATATGCTTAAAGTAAATAGAGGTGATTTTTTAATAAAGCCATTTTTAAAAAGAAATAATATTAGAGCGTCTTATCAAATTATTACTACCATCTTCCCAATAATTTCTATTTGGTTAATCGTCCACCAAATAATAAAGCAACCTTTTTCATTACTGATTAAAGGATTTCTATTGCTACCTTTTATAGTTCTTCTAACTCTGTTCTCTTCTCGAACATTCTCATTAATGCATGATTGCGGTCATAATTCTCTTTTTACAAAACGGAAATTAAACCGTTTTTTTGGATTTTTACTTGGCTTGGTTAATGGTATTCCCCAGAAGTCATGGTCAATTGATCATGCATTTCATCATAGAAATAATGGGAATTGGGAAATTTACAAGGGTCCGATAGATGTTTTGAGTCTTGAAGATTACAATTCCCTTACCAAAAGAGCGCAAATATTTTATAAAGTAAGTCGAAACTGGATGATGCTTTTCCCTGGCGGTTTTTTTTACTTAGTTTTAAAACCTAGATTAGGACTGATTTTTATTATTTTTAATTTCACTAAAGATATATTGGAAGAGACTTTTATCAAAATAAAAAATAAAGAATTTTCTAAATTTTTAGTTATAAATTCAAGAGTCAAACCACCTTTTTCTGATTATGGAGATAATTTTAGTGAACTATTTGAATTAATCATCAACAACATAATAGTCATAATAGGTTGGATTTTTATGTGCAAATGGTTGGGTTTAATTTTTTTCTTATCATTTTATTCCTTAGTATCAACCTTATCAGCAGCAATTTTAATATGTGTTTTTTTCGTACAACATAATTATGAAAATGCTTATGCTAAAAATACAAAAAATTGGGATCTCATCGATGGAGCGATTTTGGGTAGTAGCAATTTAGATATCCCTAATTGGCTAAATTGGTTTTTAGCAGATATTTCCTTCCATAGTATTCATCACCTGTCTGAGAGGATACCAAATTACAACTTAAGAGCTTGTCATAAAGCAAACATTCATTTGCTCCAACAATCAAAGTTCTTAAAATTAAAAGATTTTTCAAACTGCTTCAAATATATTATTTGGGATAATAAAAATGAAAAATTAATTCCAATAAGTTAATACCTAATTCAATCTTCTTCTCAATTTCCTTTTTAGAGGAATGCTGCTATATGCATGAGTACCAATAGATGGAGGCAAGTCATTCTTTAAAGGATGCATAAAAGCATTTGCCATACTCTCTAACATTTTCGAAAGCCAATTAATTAATGATTTCATTTGAAAATCTAAAAGTGTACTTTTTTATCTTCTAACTAAATTACTGAAAAGTAAATCAGTCTTTATGCTGATTTTTTGAAAGATTGCCTTATAAAAATAATATTAAATAATCAAAGGTGTTATTACATTTTTTCTTTTAAAAGAAAAATATTACTACGTTTTTAAAGATAACCCAGCTGAAATATAGGTTTAGTAAATAATACTTATTTTTTCAAATTCACTTAATAAATTAAATTATTGAACATAATTTCATGCTATATCTCTATTCCAAATAAATATAACAATATTATGAATGATTCATTTGTTTCTACCCACCAAAATACAGAAATAGATTCTATTAATTCATATTTTGAATGTATTACCGAATGCAGTATTGTGGATGGTCATCAAGAATGTATTACTCGATGTTTAGAAATTCATTTAAAGGGGGATGATCAAAATGAATAAAAAAAATTCACCTCAAAGGAAAACGACCTTAAAATGGAATTCGAATGGAGAGCTTTCAGAAATTGATATGTTAAGAATTTTAGAAAATATATCATCTAATGAACTTAATCAATGTGAATTAACATGTGATTCTGATCAAGTTTAGAATTATTATTACTAGAACGTTTTAACTTATTTATTTCGCAAATAAATTTGATCCTAGTATTAAAAAAACTTTTGGTAATTACTTTTAAAATTAAAAATATTCATATCGAGCTAGATTTTTAATAATCTGAAGTCAGACTAGATTTAAAAATTTCTTTTTTAATATTTTGTTTAATTCTGCAGATAAAAAAGCAGATATAAAGAATTTTTGTAAGATATTTATCTTTAATTATCCAAATTTTAATCAAGAGTTAAACCTTTTTCCTGAGATAGAGGTTTATACTAATAATTAATTTTTAGTACTCCTTCCTTTTTTTAAAAATGTTTTACTAATTTCTTTTTTTGTTAGTTGAATAGGTTTTACTAAACCTGAATCGCCATGAGTTGGACAATAATAAGTCATAAGCATCCACTTTTTTTCTTCATCCATAAATAATTATTTTTCTAAGTATTAGTTTTTAGGACGAATTATGAAAAAATTGTTGTTTTTTAATCTTTTTTTCTTTTTTGCTTAATAATTCATAAAAATTACGAATTTGTTCTCACTAAATAGATATAAATACGCATGACTTTTAAAAAAAATCCTGCTATTTATTAATAAATTCAAAATTATTCATGTCTCTAGAATCTATATTGATGGTAGTTGCTCCAATCTGTCTTTTTACTGTAGGAGTTATAGTGTTACCTATTATAGTTAAGCCTCGTAAACAATCTGGTCTACCCAAGAGATATATACGCGGTCTGTAAATTAAATAAGATTTAATTAAGAACAAAGACAAGCAGTATAAAAAATTAATTTATTTGATAAAAATAATAAGTTCTTTTTTATTATGAGATCCTGTGATGGATAATAGAATATATAAATTCACTTTAAATTAACAAAATTCTTTACCAAAAAAATTTGAGAAATATAATTTTTTCAGGTCTTAAAGGCCAAGCGCTTGTAATAGAGGATAAAGATATTCCAAGCATAAAAGAGTTTCAGGATGTTATTCCAGATCACTACTTTAGGTGCAATACCCAAACTTCTTTGAGGTATCTTTTACAATCAGCTTTGATCCAATCATTAGTAGTTGCAATAGGATTATTTATTCCATTTACCCCAAAAATGATCCCAATTTGGATTATTTACGCATTACTATCAGGCACCACTGCAATGGGATTTTGGGTAATTGCCCATGAATGTGGGCATGGAGCATTCTCTAAAAACAAGAGACTGGAAACTATAGTTGGTTATCTACTACATTCATTACTTCTAGTTCCTTATTTTTCTTGGCAGCGCTCTCATGCGGTTCATCATCGATTCACAAATAATATAACCAATGGAGAAACTCACGTCCCTCTCGTAATTCAAGGGAATGGAGTCACAGAAAAAATTGGAGGAGAACAAGAAATACATTTTTCAAATTCTTTGGGTAAGAAGAATTACGGAATTCTTCAACTTGTTTTACATCTAATATTTGGCTGGCCTGCTTATTTACTTACAGGAAGTACCGGCGGTGTTAAATATGGAACTTCAAATCATTTTTGGCCAATCAAACCATTTTCTAAAGCATTATGGCCATCAATTTGGACCAAGAAAGTTTGGATATCAGATATTGGTGTAGGTTTAACATTATTGGGCATTGTTTTTTTAGTTTTCAAGTATGGATTATTTCCAGTAGTTGCTCTTTATTTTGGTCCTTTATTAGTGGTTAATTGTTGGCTAGTAATTTATACATGGCTTCATCATACAGATTCAGATGTCCCTCATCTTTCAAATACGGAATTTTCTTTTATGAGAGGAGCATTTCTATCTATTGACAGGCCTTACGGTAGAGTCATAAATTTTCTTCACCATAATATAGGTTCTAGCCATGTCGTTCATCATGTATGTCCTACGATCCCTCATTATCACGCAAAAAAGGCAACTGTCTTAATTAAAAAAGCCTTTAAAAAAGCGTATCTTTTTAATCCTGACCCGATACACAAGGCTCTATGGAATATTGCTTGCAATTGCGTTGCTGTTAAGTCAGACATCAAAAGCGGAAGGTATATATGGCAATCTTCATACAAAATGGTGGATTAAAACACAATAAGCACCAATTGTTTATCACATTAATTTACGCAAATCTGAAAAGAATATAAAAGAATTAGCAATAACAAATTTTTCATCTTAGAAAATACTTGCAATAAGGTAAATCTATGAGTGGTGACAATTTGCATGGTAAGCAACCTATTAAATTTTATTCGGAAAAAATAACACTTACAAAAGTTGAATTATTAGAAATACAGCTGAGTCTAGGCGAAAAAATTTCAGATTTAGATCAAAAGCATAAAGAATGGAGCAAAAAACTATTAGGTTGATCATCTAATATGATGAATTTTAATAAATTATTGATATTTGTATTTGACTCATCAAGAAACTTTTCTGTAAATTATTGAAAAATTATTTGCAGGCATCCTAACAATATCCTCTTGAGAAAAACCATTTTTCTTACTCTCATCAGTAACTTCCTCAAGATTTTTAATACCCCAAAGATCATTTTGCATTTTTAATGAATTATCAAAAAAATAATTACTTTCACTTGTATGCTTATTGCAAATTTTAAATGGCCCATACAAAATCAAAAATTGTCCCTTATTAAGTAATTTTCCTGACTCTCTAAAGAGTGCTACAGTACAAGACCACTTTGCTACATGAATCATATTTATAGAGACTATTCCTTGCAAAGAATGAGCTAATCTCAATGGAATTTTCCAAGGAATTTTTTCTACATCAATCTCAAGAGGCTGGGGCATTTTCTTTGTTAAGTCTTCATACTCAATCCAAGAACTTATACTTTTTCTATGCACTATCTCTGGATCACTTGTTTGCCAAATTATTCTAGGAAAGCGTTTTTGAAAAACCACTCCATGTTCACCGCTGCCACTGCCGATTTCTAATACTGAACCTTTTTTTATAATTCTTGACAGTACATCACCAATGCAGTCTCTATTTCTTTGAGTTGCCGAAAAAAAAAGTCTCTTATCCAAAATTAAAAAAATTGGGCGCTTCAGTAAAAAGAATAATTCTAAAATCCTTGATTATTTAGCCTTTCTCAATTTAGGAGTCTTGAAAAACATTATTTTAAGGCTAAATAATAATATTGAAATTGTAAGAACAGGTAATATATAAAGTATTAAATCAGAACTCATTAGAGAGGGAATACTTCCAAAAATTAAATGCATGAAGTAAGTAGCGAATGACATAAATTCATATATATATCTAATTTATTAATAGCAATTATTTGGATTATTAAAAATACTTTTAGTCAAATACCTAAATTTTTCAAAAAATGAGTCAGCCTGTATCCCTACTAGCTGACTCTAATAATATATTAATTTAAATTACCTCTAAATGAGGATACACCTCTAAAAAAACAAGGTGAAAAGCAAATAATTTTTTTTTCAAATTTAAAAATCAGAACAAAAATAAAAATATCGATAAGGTATATTTCGACACATATATGTAGCAGTTTTTAAATTTTCTCGGCAAAAAGGGGGATAATCTCACATTTTCTTTACATTATTAAATAAATATGTTATATTAATTAACAAATTACATAAAGAAAATGACTCCAGAAGCAGAACGTTTTAACGGTTGGGCAGCGATGTTAGGTTTCGTTGCAGCAGTTGGTGCCTATGTCACAACAGGCCAGATCATTCCAGGCTGGTTCTAATGAAAAATAACGAACCCAAAATAGTTGAAAAAGAAAAAATCGTTGCTGAAAAGCTAAATGGTAGATTTGCAATGTTAGGTTTTGTTGCTCTAGTTGGAGCATATTTAACTACAGGTCAAATAATTCCAGGTTTTATCTAATATAATTTTTTACTTTTTCAATAGCCTAATTTAATTATGAATTGGGCTTTTTTTACGGAATTTTTTTGATAATAAATGTTCTTTATTAATTAAGGTCTGAATAATCATCTTTGCACCAAAAAAGTATTCTAAAGATTAGTATAAAAACACTATTTCATTTCTAAAAATTAGATCCGAAATTTTTTTAGTTAATTTTATAATCCATTTACGAGGGAAATAAATCATACTAAGAAAGTTTATTAGCAACAATATGAAAGAACATAATTTTTTTTTCTCTCCTAGAAAGCTGAAGAAGGAAAATGATTAAATTAAAAAACAATTTAAAAAGAAATATTAATTTGATTGTTTTTCTCCTTTAAAACTTAAATTTTTTCTTTAATTGATGCTATCTTTATCAAGATAATTCGAGGATTGAATGAGGGTAAAGCTTGAACCAGAGACAGCATTTATTGGCAGAAAGTTTGCTTATATATTCCTAGGAATCATATTTGGCTTGAACGCCTTAACTTTTATTTGGTTTTTCTTATTTTCGAATTTAAAATAAAATCTAAATTCTTTGTTTAAAAGAATTAAATAATAAATCTTAAACAAAAAATTTATAAAAACAGTTATTAAGAAACTAAAAAATTCCCGGAATTATCTGTCCTGTTGTTACATAGGATCCTAATAGTGCAACGAAGCCAACCATAGCCCATCTACCATTTACTTTTTCTGCATTCTGAGGATATCCATCGTAAGATGCAGTTTCATCAATATAAGGCCTAGTTTCTGATGGGAACATATTCTGTCTTCCACCTGACTCTGTAGTAACGCCTGATTTTGTCATTAAAAAGATAATAATTGTTAACTAAAGTAACACAAATATTAACTTATGTAAACCAAAAGCCTCCAATGATTCACCTTTAAGTATTTAAGGGGTCAATTTGTTACATTTCTGTTTAATAAACAATTAACAAGTCATAATTTTTTAGATTGAATAACCTTTTATTATCAAATTTGCAGATAAATCAGTAAAAATGAGCATTTATACTCACAGTGAGTAATTTTACTCAGTAGTATGTAAATAGCATTTAGGAAGTGCTTAGCTGGTTAAATCAGAAAATCTGAATTAACTAGGTCGTCATGAGCTTGCAGGTGGGATACTTGCAAGCTCTTTCAATTTCAAGAGCAAGCAGAGGTACTAAATATTTAAATTATTTTTTCCCCTATTGAATAAAATGTTAAAGACAAGAAACTAATGTCAAAAATTTTTTTATTTGCTAAATAGAAAATAGACTAAAAAAAATTTATGTCTTTAGATTTTATTCTCATTCCATCTTGTATT
>QCLU01000015.1 GCA_003214315.1 Prochlorococcus sp. AG-418-D13 | reverse complement strand
AAAATCTTCTAA
Source organism: Prochlorococcus sp. AG-418-D13 (assembly GCA_003214315.1). Lineage (GTDB taxonomy): Bacteria > Cyanobacteriota > Cyanobacteriia > PCC-6307 > Cyanobiaceae > Prochlorococcus_A. The sequence continues at coordinate 19,430 of QCLU01000015.1, read as the reverse complement.
TTATTTAATTTGTAATTTGTTTTTATAGTTTTTATTATTGAATCTTGTGGTTCTTCACTTCGGAAACAATTAAAAATCAAGTAGTTTTTTAAGATCTAGTCCCACATGGAAAATGTTTTTTATTGAGTGTAGGTAAAAAATCTTAAAAAGTAGTTCTTAAGTGAAAGGATTTCAAATAGAAATTTTATCTATAGGTAAAATTTCTTGGACCATGATTGTGTCTGGATAGACTTCATTCTCTAATGTTTTGTATAGTCTCCTTGATTGAGGTGATTTTAGGGAGTTATTGTAATTCTCAATAAATTCTGAATCATTTAAGAAAAATTTTTCTTTATTCTCAAAGCTTCCTTTATAAAAATTTCTTGAAAATTCTGTGCCGATTTTTTTTTGGTTATTCCTTTGTGAAGATAAGTTTTTTAAAGACATTTCAATATTTTTATACATTAAAAATTTAGGTTTCTTGGATTAAGTAATGATTAATTAAAAAATAAATTTTTTTTAAATGGCTTAAATTTCTAAAATAGATATTTGTTGTTATTTCTTAGCTTAATCAAAATTTAAATATGATTTAACAATAGGGATTTAGAAAATATGTATGGATAAAAAACAACTTGTTAACTTCATCACTCTTTCGATTCTTCAAACTAAAAGAGTTGAAGATAGATTATTTAGAAAGGAAATCCAAAACTATCTTATTAAACTAAATAAAAGTCAATTAGAAGAAATTATTAGTGAATTTATCATTTAAAAAATCATGAAAAAGCTATTAGTTTTATTTATCCTTATTATTACTTCTTGCAGTACAAAAGATGAATTATCCATTACCCAAGATGATTTATCCATTACAAAAGATGAAATTTCGATTAAGAAAGATAAATCATCCATTACTGATGAAAAAAAATTGTTTTATGTAACTAAAGAAACTGCTGTTCGTCTTTGTGGAGGTAAATCCAGAATAATTGAAAGTGAAAATGAAGAAATCATCAAAATAGAAGTCAAAGATTTTTCAAGTGCTGAAAAAGAAAAATTTGTTCAATTTACTCTCGTTGAGACAGATAGAAAAGGTGGGAAATATAGAATTGTTAATTGTTATCCAAATAAAGATCCGAAAAAATCGGTAATTAAAACAATCAAGACTAACTACAAGTTAAATTAGTCTTAGGTTAACTAGATCAAATGAAAATATTTAAATGATATTTAAAGCTGCTTTAAACTAAATAATCTATAAAAAAAGAGTAGAAATAATTTTTATTATGCATCCAAGCAAAGTAGTCAAAGATCCAAAAATCAACGATACTTATTACGATCCAGATGTTGATAAGCTTTATCAATATGTAAAAATTGGTGACTTTCCGCCAGAATGGGTAGTAACAAATATAGATGAAGATGACGATTATTATTACTCTTCGATGGGATATTAGTTTTAATATTTATTATTAAATTCAATAAATTTGTCTCTTTAAAATTTTGTGTGAGGAAGATTAAAGAGACAATCTAAATATAGATAAAAGGGTTTAAGGGAAAATTAAAAAGGAAATAAGATTAAATAAAAAAAAATAATAATTCAATGTAAATTAATTATGAAATAATTAGATCAAATAATTTTGATTATATAAAATAAAATTGTTGGAACTTTCAATGGCTATTAAAGATCATAAAAGTTTGCAAGACTCAAGAATTCTTCTTGTAGAGGATGATAAGAGTATTAGGCTTACAGTCAGTGAAACCTTGAGCAGCGAAGGTTTTAGAGTATCAAGTTTCAAAGACGGTTTAAGTGCCTTAGATTTTATTAATAATGATATTAAAAAAGATGTTGACCTAATAATTCTAGATTTAATGTTGCCAGGACTAAATGGATTAGAGTTATGTAGAAAAATAAGAAATGATGAAGACTATACACCCATACTAATTTTGAGTGCTAAAGATAATGAATCAGACAGGGTTCTTGGATTAGAGGTTGGTGCAGATGATTATTTAACAAAACCTTTTGGTTTAAATGAATTAATTGCTAGAACTAGAGCCTTAATAAGAAGATCTAAACGTAATAAAAAATATATAGAAAAATCAAAAACTGTTCTCGAGTTTAATCATATAAAAATGTTTTTGGAAGAATGTAGGGTAACTTCTTTTGATAGAGAAATAACATTATCTCCAAAAGAATTTAAATTATTAGAGTTATTTATGAAAAATCCAAAAAGAGTATGGTCAAGAGATTTAATACTTGAAAAAATTTGGGAAATTGACTTTATTGGTGATACTAAAACTGTAGATGTTCATGTTAGGTGGCTCAGAGAGAAATTAGAAGAAGATCCTTCAGCTCCAAAGTTTCTTAAAACTGTAAGAGGTTTTGGATATAAGTTTGGATGAAAATGAAAACACTACAAGAAGTATTATTTTTTTTACATCAGAAGTGGAAAATAAAAGTCAAGCATTTTTCTCAATCAAAAGAAAAAAAATTTGAAGTTGATAAAAATAAGTATAAAAAAACTATTGATTTCCCATTTGATAAAATTAGACCTCAAGAAGTGTTGTCTTGGTTAGATTATTCATCGCAAGGGTGGATAATCTTATCATCTGATCTAACAATAAAATTTATCAATCAGAAAGCTTTATCTCTTATTAGGGTTATCAAATATAAAGATGTTATTGGAAAAGCAATAAATGATATTAATGAGCTTGAAGTACTAAGTAATAAAATTCTATATTTAAGAAAAAAAGATTTCCCATTCAACCTTGATTTCACAATTGCGGGAGTACCCATTTCGGTAAATATTGTTAGAGGAAGGAAAAAGAATTATTTAATATTATTGGAAAGTAAATTATCAATTGAATCGATAAAAAAACGACAAAATCAATTAATTAATGATGTTTCTCATGAACTGAAAACTCCTCTTACATCACTTATCTTAATTGGGGAAAGACTTGAATCAGTAGTATCAAAAAAGGATAGGTATCTTGTTAAAAGACTTAAGAAAGAGTCAAAAAGATTAAGAAAAATGGCCGAAGAGACTTTAGAGCTTTCTAAGCTAGAAAGTAGCGAAGATTTTAATAAAAACAAAAAAATATCTATTTCAGATTTGATTATGGAATCTTGGCAAACACTAAAACCGCTTGCAGAAAAAAAGGATATAAAAATAAATTTATTTTCTCCAACAAAATATTATATATCTGGGGATATTGAAAATTTAAAAAGAGCATTTATAAATATTTTAGATAACGCTATTCGTTATTCCCCAACAAAAGAGGGCATACAAATTGAAATTTTTAAGAGAGATAGCTCTGTTGTTATAAGAGTTAGAGATAAAGGTATTGGATTAGAAGAAGATGAATCAAATGACATTTTTTCTCGTTTTTATCGTGGGGATCCATCAAGGACTAAATTTAAGAAAAGTGGAAGTGGCTTAGGTCTTTCAATTACAAAAAAAATAATTAATAACAATAAAGGTTTTATAAAGGCATTTAATCATAAAGATGGTGGTGCGATTATTGAAACTATCTTTCCGTGTCTTAATACAGATTTATAGGGAAAATTTAAAAAATATTAGGACATGATTTTTCTGCAATAAATTTTTTTAAATTCAAAACCCCTTCTCTTGTAAAAAGAATGCTTCCTTCTTTGGAGTCATCTGCCCAATAAGAATCTCTTTTGCCAATAGCTAACCAAAGCCTATCAGGTAATGTTGGCATGTACATACTCTCGAAAGCAGATGTTCCAATGTCATTTTCTTCTTTCATATCTTTGCATGCTTCTATCATTAGTTTGGGTCGATTTAAATAATGCCTGACACCCTGCCAATAGTATTTTGTTTCAGCTTTAACTGGGGCGATGAACAAAATAATAAATATTAGGTATTTCATGATTTAACTTTTTTTAATTATAAGAACTGCAAAAAAAGCCACCTTATATAAAAGGTGACTTTTATTAGAAGTTTTAACTAGATTTTTCCAATATTTAGGAAAAGAGTTTCACCAGTTGATTTCTTTCCAGTCCCGTCGTTGTCAGTTGAAATCCATGCTTGCCCTTCGCTTGTTATTGCTAAGCCTTCAACCTTTTCAAGGATAAAACCACCCGTAGATTGCATTACTGGTTTTAGATCAGTAACTAACTCTTTTTCAACTAAAGGATAAAGTCTGGGAGGAATATTAGTCTGAAGACCTTCGAAAATAACATCATCTAAATCTATTTTATATATAGCTTTCAATTTCGCTTTCTTTCCATAGAAACTATCTCTTTCGATTACATAAAGTGTCCCGTCATGGTAAGTCAATTCTGAAATGCCAACGCCACCTTTTTTGATCCTATCTAATTGATAATTTACGGCCCCCCACTGTTTGGTTTTTAAATTATAGGAAAGGATCTTAGTAGTATTGAAAGTATCATCACCCCAAGGCTTCTGTTGAGCAATATAAAGAATATCCCCATTCCTTGTTATGCCTTCAAAACCAGGATTTTTAGCATAATTAAGATATGAAAGTGGTGGAGTTATCTTCTCTAAAATTTCACCATCTGAGCTTACATGGTAGATTGCAGGAGGATGTTCATCTAGCTTTTTCTTGATTCCTTCAGTAGAAATGTAGAATCCACCATTACCATCAGTAGTAATACCCTCTTGATCCATAAATAATGCAGTCTTACCATCTAGCTTTATATCTATAGCTCTTTCTAATAGTGCTGGGGAAGATGAAGGATCAATAACGTAAATTCTTGGCTGAGTTTTAAATGTCCCATCATTTACAGCATAAATTTTACCGTCATCACCAGCCACCATTCCGCTTATCGCACCCCAAGATACAAATTCAAGGCCATTTTCATTTGTTAAATGCGGGTATGAAGCAGGAGCATCTTGTAGTTGATAAATAGTCACATGAGAAGATAAACCAGGTTCTTTTTTGTTGTAGTCTTTTTCATTTGCTGAGGCAATTAATCCCCTCTCTGGTATTGCGACAAATCCCTCTGGTCCAATGCCTGATGGAAGTAATTGAGTAAGCAAAGGTTGATTTAGTTCTGTGATATCGTAAACAGCTACTATCCCAGCTCGTTCAGCACCAACAAATAAATAGGGCGTTCCATTAATTTTTGAATATGTAACTGACTCAGGTTCTACTCCCTTTTTACCTGCTCTCCCATCTTGGAAATGACCTATTTGTGCAATTGCTCTTTCTAGTCTATTTGCATCTTCATAAACTACTGTTCCATCTTTTTTAAAAATAGTCCAGGATCTTGAACCACCTCTTTTTGCCTGATTTGGATCAATATGCTTGTAATCGCCTTCATTTGCTGTTGCAAAATGGTCATTATCAATCCAAGTAAGACCATCGGGTTCTCTTCTTACATTCTTTAGTTTGCTTTTAAATTTATGTGCTCCATCTTTCTTTGTATCCATTCCTGCCATTTGTTTTACAACTCCTGCCGAGAAATGTGATATTACATTTCCATCTTTATCAATTACTGCAAGATGGTTGTTTTCTTGAAGAGAGACAACTGTTTCACCAAGATCATTAATAGCAACGAATTCTGGTTCGGGATCAAAAGGAGCTATTTCGGATAAGCCTGTTAAATCTACTTTTTTAATTGAGTTACATTGTATTTTTCCTCTTTTGTTTAACTTCACAAGAGAAACATAACCTGGAGGATTAATTTGTTTACCTTCCTCATCTAATTGAGGGATAAATCCATTTTTATATTCTTCGTCCCTCTCATTTTCTACAGCGACAGCTAGAAATGTTCCGTCTGGTGAAACAAAAACGCTATCAGGCTGCCCACCTAAATCACATTCTTTTACTGCTTTTCTTGTTTCTAAATTGTATTGAACTAATGCTCCTGAAGGATTTGTATAACTTTCAGATGTATTTGAACCTATATAAGCATTGTTTCCAAGTGCCGCAATTCCAGTGGGTTCTGCTTCCAGTTCAACAACTCCCAATGCTTTAGGTTTTGCAGGGTCTGAGATATCAACTAAACCTACTACTCCTAGATCGCTATCTGTATACATCAAAGTCTTTCCATCTTCTGATGCTGTAACTACTTCAGATGATGTTTTGGTTGTAGATTTTGAGCCCTTTGGTAAATTGTCACTTACATTAAAAGAAGAAATTCTGTTAAAGTTTTTTTCATTTGCCCAATATTTTGTATTCCAATTTGCAAATCCGCTACTTGTAGAGGAGGCGACAATTGCAAGTAATGCTGAAAAGCTTGCAGCAGCTAGGTTTTTTTTCATTTAGTGCGTAAGAAAATACATCCTTATGCTCCCTTTAAAAAGTTAAGAAAAAAAAATTAATTTATTAAGAACAATTTAAGGTTTATAAAAAGGTAAGCAAAAAAAAGGACCTCCTAATTGGAGGCCTTTTTAATGTGGTTAATTTCTTTAGAACTTGAAACCAATTTCTGCACCTACACCAGTAGTATCATCTCCACCATTGGCTCCTTCAACTATAAATGCAAAAGGAGTAAAACTCATACCATCGTTGAATTTGTAGGTATAAGAAAGATCATAGGCGTATAATTCCTCTTCTCCATCGGTTATTGCACCGTTTGTACCCATACCTATTGTGATTTCACCAGGGCCAAGATCAGAACTTAGTCCAACTGCAAATTGAGTTGTATCATTTCCTGTATCTGGGTCACCAAATTCGTATCCACCACTAATTGTTGGAAAACCATCAGGAGAATAAGAAGCATTTATACCCCAGTAGGTTGCTACATCTACATCAGCGTAAGCGAGAGCAAGACCATAATTGTCTCCACTATAAGCAACGTTTAGAGCATAGATATCTTCACCTTCTGCCGTGAACATACCTTTATCAGCTTTTTCTCCATCATCAGCTGAAATACCAAGTCCAAATGAAAACCCATTATCCATTTCATAACCAGCACTAATTGTCTGATCACCACCAACAGCAATAGAATTTCCTGTTCCACAATCACTCAAAGAGTCAACAGTGTTTCCATAACTACAAGCTCCAGTAAATTGCTTACTTGCATCTAATGAATCACCAACAGTTATAGACCAACCTCCCAATGGAAATGAGTAGTTTAAGTCAGAAACTTTAAGTGCATCTCCAGAATCTTTACCGAAATCTGTAACTGCGAGGAAACTGTCTGTATCAGGTGTATTTCCTGTTTCAATTTCCACGTTTAAGTTGTCTTCACCAGTAAAACTTGTGTTTAGGTCGACTTCCCAGAAATATGCAGCCATAACAGCTTCATCGGTTACACCATCAGTACCACCAATCTGGAATTTAGCTTTTCCTTTCATAGTTGTTGTTTCGCTGAAAGAACCAGCTTCAATGCCGTTAACACGTGCTTCGAGGCCATCAACTCTTCCTTTCATAATTGCCAACTCTGAACCAAGCTCGTCACTTAATCTGTCTATTTGAGCTCCGTTCATTAAGCCTTCACCACCTGCAATTAAGTTGTTTAATTCAGCAGCAGCTTCTAAACGAGTAACTGAGTCACCATTGAATCTTGGACTATTTGTTAGATCCTTTAATGAATCGTAAGCCCAATCTCCTGGAAATAAAGTATCTGATTTGAAATTATCTAGAGATACTAAATTGTTAGTTCTAGAGTAATCACTAAGATCTGTTGAATTGATCTCAGCTGCATTTACTGCTAAACCTGATGCCAAAGAAATAATGGCAGGAGCAGCAATTAATTTTTGAAAAAGTTTCATAAACCTCAACACGTAAAAATGGATAAATATCCAAACTTTATGAGAACGAATAAAAGTTAAGAAACGGGTAAGAAATAAAGTCCTAAAACAAAATTTAAAAGGAACTTAAACTGCTTTTAAAGTAAAAAAAAGAATTTTCAATTTTTTCGTACAAAAGTTAAAAATTAATCTAATTTTATTTTTAAATATTTTCAAAATCAAACGTAAATAAGTTAAATTGATATTTAGTTTAAGAAGGGGTTAAGAACTAATTAACCACAGGATAAAATTTTAATTAATGAGTTTTTGTGTATAAATTCGGTGCTATATATATGTAGTCTTTAATTTAATCATGACATCCATGAACATAGCTAAGAAAGCTTTGGTTTTCACTTCTGCAGTAGCCATTGCTGCTGGTACAAGTGTTCCTGGCACAAGTGTTTCTGCTAAAACAAGATTAAGTGGTGCTGGAGCATCATTTCCTGCCAAAATTTACACTCGTTGGTTCAAAGATTTAGCCACTTCAGGTGGACCAAGAGTTAATTATCAAGCTGTTGGTTCTGGCTCTGGAAGAAAAGCATTTATTGATCAAACTGTTAACTTCGGTGCATCAGATGATCCTATGAAAGATAAAGATATAGCAAAGGTTACCAGAGGTTTAGTTCAAATCCCAATGGTTGGTGGAACTATTGCTTTCGGTTATAACTATGATTGTGATTTGAAACTTACTCAAGAGCAAGCAGTAAGGGTTGCTATGGGTATGGTTAAAAATTGGAAAGAATTAGGCTGTAAATCAGGTAAGTTAACTTGGGCACATCGTTCTGATGGATCAGGTACAACTAAAGCCTTTACAAACTCTATGGAAGCATTTTCACCAACATGGACTTTAGGAACTGGTAAATCAGTTAAGTGGCCAGCAGGTGTTGGAGCAAAAGGTAATTCTGGTGTTGCGGGTGTTATTCAAAACACTCCAGGCGCAATTGGTTATGTTAACCAGTCTTACATAAAAGGTAATGTCAAAGCTGCTGCACTTCAGAATCTTTCAGGTGAGTTTCTAAAACCATCTGTAGAAGCAGGAGCTAAGGCTCTTAATGGTATTACTCTAGATGAAAATCTTGCTGGTAAAAATCCTAATCCAACTGCAAAAGGAGCATACCCTATAGCTTCATTAACATGGATACTTGCTTATGAAGAGGGTAATGGTAGAAACACTAAAGCTATCAAACAAGCCTTTAATACATTATTAAGTGATGAGTATCAAGATAAAGCTCCATCACTTGGATTTGTCCCCTTAAAAGGAGATATTCTTGAGAAGTCAAGAGCTGCTGTAAAAAGAATCGGTAAATAAACCGTAAGACAATATTTAAAAGGAGGAATTTATTTCCTCCTTTTTTTTATGCAAACAAATATTTTGACAAGCCTAATATTAAAGAAAAAAGAATGAGTATGTATGTTGGAACTATTTTTAAAAAAGATAATAGTGTGGAGATTAAAACTATAAAAATAGAGCTAATTAAAAAGAATTTTGATGAAAAACTATCTTCAATTAAATTAAATCCAGAGAAAATAACTGCTCCAGGAATTGTATTGATCACTCCTTCGATAAAGTAATTAATTGATTTAATTCTGTTTTTTATAAAGCCTTTTCCAAAAACAAAAATCAATATAAAACTTGGTAAAAAAATTGCAAAAGTTGATATAAATGAATACTTTAAAGCTTCATTTATTCCTCCGATCGAAAACCCTGCTTTATATCCAATAAAACTTGTAATTAATAAGACAGGCCCAGGTGTTATTTGGCTAATCATTATTCCATCTATAAATTCATTATTTGTTAACCATCCTTGCGAGATAACATAATCACTCATAAGAGGAATGATTACTAATCCACCTCCAAAAATAAAAAGTCCCGATTTAAAGAAGAAAAAAAACAGATTAAGGTAATCTACTAAAAACTTTGAGGTTATAGACTCTCTTAAAAAATTAAAAAACTTAGATATATCTAAAAAGACCGAGCTAATCAAAAATGAGGTCGTTGAAAATATAGATAAAGGGACCAAGCTATAAAAAATATCTTTGAATTTCTTTAAAAATATATTTATCAATCCTGCAATAGTAAGTATTGTAATTAGTGGAAATTGAATATTATTATATTTGGCAAATATAAGTAGAAATAATATTGAGCTAGAGAATAATATTCGATCAAACTTTAATCTTTTTTTTAATAGAACTAATGAGAATGAAAAAATTATTCCTGCAATAATAGGCGGATTAAAATGAATTAAATCTGTTAAGAATTTTGATCCAGAACCAATTTGCCAAAAAAAACTTAGAGCTATTACCGAAATGAATCCTGGGATAATGAAACTTATACCGGATACCAATCCACCAAGATAACCATTGATTTTAAGACCTATATATATTGCCAATTGAGTAGATATTGGTCCTGGAAGTATTTGACATAATCCAATACCTTTTTCAAAAGATTGAGTTGATATGAATTTTTTATTATTTATTAGTTCATCTTCGAATAAGGAAATATGAGCATAGGGTCCTCCAAAACTTAAAATACCAATTTTTAAGAAAGTTTTTGCGAGTTCAATTAAGGATATTTTTGCCATTAAAATATTCTAATTACTAAAAATTAGTCTTTATGGAGCTGATAGGCTTTGTTTGAACGAGGGTAATTTAAGACTGGAAATCCAAGATAAGAATATTAAAAGTGATGAAAAATAAAGACAATATTGAAGACCAACACTTGCATTTCTCCCAATCATAAATAATAAGCCTGAGAGTAATGTTCCAATTAGTCTTCCAGCAGCATTTGCCATGTAATAGAAGCCAACATTTAAACTGACTTTTTCATTATCAGAGTAGGCCAAAATCATATAAGAATGTGTAGAGGAATTCATTGCAAAAACAAATCCAAAAATAGTGAGTCCTAAAATTATTGCTATCGATGGAGAACTTTCTCTCCATAATGCGATTCCTATCAAAGATGGTATGACCATTAATACGGCACTCCAAAATTGAATAGCTTTACGATCTGGACTTTCTTTTTGTCCCCACATCTTTCTAATTGCTGGAGCAGAAGCCTGAACAATTCCATAACCTATTACCCAGGCCCCAAGAAATAATCCTATTTCCATGTAGTCCCAACCAAATGCCATATCAAGGAATACTGGAAGAGCTACAACAAACCAAACATCTCTTGCTCCAAAAAGAAAGAATCTTGCTGCTGAAAGAATATTTATTGCATTTGATTTTGAAAAAAGATCATTAAAAGCTGGTTTGGTTTTCATCTTGCCAATTTCTCCAGGTAAAATTAATGTCAATAAAAAGGCTAAGCAGAGTCCAAAACCCATAATTCCTACAGCATTATTGAATCCAAATAACTTATATAAAAGTCCACCTAAGAAAAAACCAACTCCCTTAAGAGCATTTTTAGATCCAGTTAAAATAGCAACCCATTTAAAAAGTTGTTTTTGGCCAGTATCATTGCCATTATTTGTCTCTGGAACAACTGTCTTAACAGCGCTTTTAGCACTCATTTTGTTTAAATCTTTTGCTATCCCACTGACTGCTTGAGCAACCATAACGTATACGACACTAAATATTACTGGCCAATCCTCCTTAACTGGAATAAGCATGAAAAGAGCAATGATTTGCAGGATCGTCCCAATCCATAAAGTAAGCCTTAAACCATATCTTGCTCCTATCCAACCACCATATAAATTAGTAATTATTCCAAAAAACTCATAAAAAAGGAAAAGTAAAGCAATTTGTAGAGTTGTGTAACCTAGCTCATGAAAGTGACCAACAACTAATAATCTTAATGCGCCGTCAGTAAGCGTGAATGCCCAATAGTTTGCTGTTACAACACTATATTGTTGAATATTAGATAACTTCATAAAGACATAAATTAAATCTCTTTTTTGATTACATATTCAGTAAGATCTGCAAGTCTGCAGCTGTAACCCCACTCGTTGTCATACCAAGCGTATATCTTTAATAAATTTGAATTAACAACCATAGTTGATAAACTATCAACTATTGAACTTCTAGAGTCATTTACATAATCTGCAGAAACTAAAGGTCTTTCTTCGTAGCCAAGAATTCCTTTTAAATAAGTTTCTGAAGCTAACTTAAGTGCCAAATTTACTTGTTCAGTTGACACTTCTTTATTTAATTCAAAAACTGCATCAGTTAAAGAACCATTAAGTAGAGGAACTCTTACTGCATGCCCATTTAATTTTCCTTTTAATTCTGGGAAGATCTCAGCGATAGCTTTAGCAGATCCAGTAGTAGTAGGTATTAAACTTTGCATACATCCTCTTGCTCTCCTCAAATCACTTTTATAAAAATCTACAGGAACTTGAGTGTTGGTAACATCGTGAATAGTTGTAATAGCGCCGTGCTTAATTGAAAAATTTTCATTGATTACCTTTACTATCGGAGCTAAACAATTTGTAGTGCAAGATGCTGCAGTTACTAATTTATGTTTAGAAGGGTCATAAAGACTTTGATTTATACCGTAAACAATATTAAGTGATTCCTCTCCAGCTACAATCCCCTTTACTGGACAAGCTACTATTACTCTTTTCATCCCAAGAGAATCAAAATATGGATTAAGTTTGTCTGGCTTTTTATTCTTTCCTGTACATTCCAAAATAATATCTACAGAAGATTTTTCCCAAGGAACATCAAGATAATTTTTAAAAGATGTGTAGGCTAATTTCTTTTCCCCAATTATTATTTCTTCTTCTTTGACCTCTATATCTTTCCCCCATCTACCATGGACCGAATCGAATTCGAGTAAATGCGCAGCGGCATTCGAATCTCCTGCTATCTCATTAATGTGAGTTATTTCTATATCAGCTCTATCCCATAATGCTCTGAAAACTAATCTGCCAATTCTTCCAAAACCATTAATTCCAATTTTCATAACTTTGAAATTTTCTATATAAATCATACATCAAAATATTTTGATGTATCAAGATGTTTTGATTAATGAAATCTTTTTTATTTAAGCTATATTAAAGAATATTTTATTTCCTCATTAGTGTTAAAAGAGATTAGCAAAGTAAAAAAAGAAAATATATCTAAGTTGATGGTTTCATTTTCTGATCCTTTTAGGCTAGAAATAATTGACCTAATGATGGATGGAGAAGTTTGTGTATGCGACATTATGAAATTAACTAAGTTATCTCAATCAAGAATTTCATACCACATAAAAATTTTAAAGGAAGCTGGTCTTATCTCAGACAGACAAGAAGGTAGATGGGTCTACTACAGCCTAAATAAAGAATCTCTCTTTTTGATCAAGGAATGGATAACTTCTTTGACAGATTATTCTTCAAATAGAAAACGTTGCTGCGAATAAATTATATTTTAGATTTTATTAATTAACTTCTGATTCCCTGTCATAAGTCATTCCTGATTGTTCCATCCACTCAGCTTTAGTTTTGCAATTTTGTTTGTGATTAAAGATGTGAAAACCTTCAATAATAATCATTATGGATAGAAGCAAAACAGGAATAAAATATACAGGTGAAGAAATTACTTCTTTATATTTAATTTGAGCAATAAATTCCTTGTATTTAAACATCCCCACAATTTCTATTTAACAAATAATATTCACCTATGGTTAAGTAAAGTTAAAGAAAAAATCTTTTTAAAAAATTTAGTTTAAGGATGTTTAATTTAAAAAAATAAAACCTTTCTAAATGAACCTTTTAATAATATTATTTTTTCTATGTTGGATATTTGCTCTGATTTTTTCCGCTAAAGTTGGAAGATTTGGTGGCCCCTCCTAGAGCCCCTCCTGACTAATATCATTTAGTATCATGCAATAGCAGTTTGCAATACTCTGTCTCAAATCGCTATTATAACTACTATTTATTCAAGCTATAACTAAAGTCTCAAGAATATCTCAAAAATGCTTCCCAATGCTTTGGGAGCACTAGGTCGCAGGTTCGAATCCTGTCGCCCCGACTGGCTTTTCAGCGATTGCCTAATTTGACTTAGGGAAAAATTAGGGAAAATGACCTCCTTTTTAGGGGGTTTTCTTATGGTTTTTCCCTAGACTTTATAGAATTTTATTGAATTTTTTAGAATATAAGCCTACCTTATATAAACTTATAGAGTTGGTTGCTATCCTTATTGGCAGATGGCAGTTAAGTTTTAGTGGAATTTTTTATTGATAGAAAATTTTGGAACTCCGTAAAAAAGAAAGTTTCCCCAAAAGCTGTTAATTTTATTACTAAACATTTAAAACAAGGACATATAAAAACTGACTTTGATTTGTCTTTACCAAATACAAGAATATGTAATGGTTTCTTTGAAAAAAAATTTACGCCTTACAGTTGTGGGGGGATATTTTTTAAACATTACAAGGTTAAAGATTTTGAAGTAATAGAAATAGAACTTGCAACCCTAAAAGTTCTTATTGAGCAAAAAGGTTTATCTGAAAAAATAAAGTACTGCAAAAAAGGAAATTCTGATTGTGATTTTGTTGTAGAACAAGATGAAAATCAAGAATTTAAAAAAAATGTTTATGAAAGAAAAGGTTTTGTTTATTTCATTAGAAATGAAGAAATTTTTAAAATCGGTATTACTGATAACCTACTTAGAAGGTTTAATCAATTAAAACCAGATGAAGTTTTAAATGTTGTCAGATGTTCTAACTATGAAAGTTTAGAAAAGGAGTTACATAAGAAATTTAAAGAATATAGAATCCCACAAACGGAATATTTCAGATTAAGTAAAAACCAGATTGAAAAGGTAAATATTGAAATGACTGAAGGAGCAAATTTTTAAAAGTGACTTCTAAGAATTGAACCCATTCTTCCTTTATTAGTTTGTGCCATCTTCAGGAACCTTATGGAGCACTAGGTCAAATTTAGGGAAAATTTAGGGAAAAATCTATTAAGCATCAGAAAGTCTTATAAGGTTCTATAAGAAAAAACATCTTTTGACTGGAGTTATAGCTTCAAATCGCAGATATAGGGCCTTCTGAGCTAGTGATTTGGGAGCACTAGGTCGCAGGTTCGAATCCTGTCGCCCCGACTCTTAAAAACCAAGTCATAGAGTGAGTTTCCTAGACTCTTTTTTTATTGCTTACTGTCTCATATTGCGAAAGGGGCACTCGTTTGAAGTACTTCGATCTAAAATGTGCCTACCTACATGTTAAAGAGATTTAAGTAGCAAGTCATTTTAAAATTCAGTAGTACTATCAACGTTAGGAGAATATGCTAAAAAAGGATTGCATACTACTGCTTTCATAGTTGGATAATATATATTAGCTTCAGTATCCTGGTTTACAGGTATTAATTTTTCATCAACATAAGGGATTTTAATTGGTAAACCTGAAAAAGGAAAAATCTTAGAGGTTAATAATTTTGCTCCTTCAGGAGAAACAAAATACGCTGAGTGGCCAAAACCCATATATAATTTAAAACCTTTAACGCTATCTATATTTGTCCGTCCCAATATTTTCTTTATTTCATCAACCTTTGGATGTTTTTCATAAAAATGATTTAAAGTTCTCACTCCCTCGGGACTGGTACAATCTAAAATTGAATTTGTGTTAACAGACAAAAGAGTAATGTCAAATTTCATTAATCCCTCATAATTTATATTTATAAAATCAACGATTTTTGGGTGAGTTATTACATCATCTTCTAATATCAATGAGCCAACTTTTTGTTGAGCTGTAATTTCCCAAAGTTTACGGTGAGATAAAGCGCATCCGATACTTCCATCTGTAAGATCTAATGGGAAATCACTTTTAGTAAGATTGAGTTTTATTCTTTCCTCTTTATCTATTTGTTTACCATCAATACCTTTAAAAAAGGTTGCATCAAGATGAGAATTATTTATTATAAAATTTTTAAATCGAACGCTTGAATTATCTAATCCGATCACATAACTATTGAATAAATTATTCTTCATTAATTTCAATGACTATTTATTAATTAGCTTACTTACTAGTCACATCTTTTCACATGATATCTAATCTTGCTTTGCCTTTAGTTTGTCTTATCTGCCAAGAAGTTCCTAGAGTATCTTTAATAAATAATCTCAGGGCTAAAACCCAATCTTCATTGATCGATCTACTTGGCATGTGGCACTAGGTCGCTAATGGGGGCACTCAGGGGAGCACTTAGCTTATGTACTTAGTATATAATGGTATATACTTTGTGCTAGTTTGAGACTCAAACCCATTAGCACCACTTAGTTAGAACCTAGTTATAGTAAGGAAATATTGAGATTTCTCATTTGATAGATCGAGTGCTTTGGAAGCACTAGGTCGCAGGTTCGAATCCTGTCGCCCCGACTCTAATTATCCAAGTCATAGAAAGGTTTCCCAGCCTGTCTTTTTTATTATTTAAATTCTGTCCTCAATGATTACGGACAAATTGCGGACAAAAGATGCTTAATTGAAAGGGAAAGTATTCTTAGAAGGAGATATAAAAAGCACTTCAAAAACAATTCCAGTCAAAGCAATAGGCAATACCCAAATAGCGATAAACCTATGATCAAAAAATCTTAAATGGTCTTTTCCTTTAAAAACACTTTTTAAAGAGGTGTACAAAGTTTCTGGTCTTTTATAGGAAGGGCCATTTTTAATTGGAGAATATGGTTTTATAAATGCAGAGGAAGCTCCGAATTTTGCAATTTTTCTAATTAAATAAATAGGTAATACCCAAAGGGCTAAATATCTTCCACCTAACCACTGTCTCGCATTAGGGAGAGCATATTCTTTAATAGATTTATTCTCTGGCATTCCTGATTCCAAATTCTTGTAGATATTTTCTAATGAGGATACTTTTTGTGATTTGTTGATCATTTGTTTTTAAGAAAAAATTAACCTTAAAATAAAAATATTCCTAACTACTAAAATAACTAAAAAGTAGTTAAGAATATTTTCGTTGGCTAGGTTCATAAAGACGGAATCTATACCGTTGCAGATTCGCCAAATATCTACATATTCTTTATAAAGAAAAAACTCTTTTTTAAAAAGTAAATAATATACATAACTATGAATTAAATTTAATGACTGGATTTCTATAGAAAATTAACTTTAATATTCCTGACTAATCAAAATTATTTAAACCTCATTTTCTAAGATTGCGAAAAAGAAAATGAGGTCAAAGGGAGGTTCTCATTACGAACCGCTTTATCAAAGCTAGCGGTTAGTAGATTGCCCTAATATCTACTTACATATTTATATAATGAGATTTAAAATAGAGGAAGATTAATTTTATACAAATAAGTGTTTAATATTTTATGTAATTATTGCTTAGGAAAAACTAATGAATGCATTAACTATAGTTATTGAAAGATAAAGAAATGCATAAAGAGAAACTGCAAAAAATAAATACTGTTCTATGGGAATCATGACAAGGTATTAATTAAGGGGTAAGAAAAATTTGATTAATTTTTTGTTAAAAAGATATTCTCTAAAATATAACTTTGTTCTATTGATTCATTTTTAAGAAAAATATTTTTTGGCAAATTATTATTCGTAGAATTAAAAGCACCCCATTTTTTTAGCCAAAATAAGGTATAAAAAAATGCAATTAAAAATGGTGCTCCAACAATTAAAAATCTAATGTCCATCAAAATTTCCTATTAATAAGATTTAAACTGCATTGCCAATATTGCTCCAAGGAAGAAAACAGTCGGAATCCCTAAGGCATTAACTGCTGCGGTTCTTACAGTAAATACTGGATAACCTTCTGCTGGTCTGCCAACATCAGGAATTAATGCTGAATCTTCCCATACTTGATAATTTTTAAAAGGAGTTACTCCCTTCTTTGGTAATCCTAGTGGCGTTAATCTAAATACATCCCACCTACCTAACCAAAAGACTGTAAATATCCATGAGAATATTATTGGTGTAATAACAAGTAAAATCCTGAAATCCATTTCTAAAAAGTAATATTAAATTTGATTATTATTCTGTCTTTTTTAGTTAAATAAATGATTTGATCATTAACTTATATTTAAAGAAAAACTCCTAATAACTTTGTTCATAATCATTAGTAACATCATTAAATGATTAATTGAATTATTTAAAGTATATTTTTTTTGATTGAGATATTTAGATATTTTTTTTGATGTAGATTTTAGTTAATTAAAAAACAAATATGGAAACCTTTCGATTCTTACTTTTTGGTTTTGCAGGGGTTAGTGTTGTTTTCTGGGTGGCAATAATAGCTTTATGGCATGCATACATGTTTCAAAGATTCTTCAATGAAGATAAAGGTTTAAATTCTGTTATCAATCAAGAAATAAAAGTTTCAACAGATCCAATTTTAGGCAGTTTGGTTAACAGCAATAATTTCAGAAATAGAGATAAATATTCAATGAAAGGTTTTGTTATTGCAGACTTTTCATCTGCAAGTAGTAATTTCAAACTAAATAAACTCTACACAACAGTAATGATTGGAGTTACTTTTGCAAGTTTTATTTTTCTCACTTATGGATTAAGCAGTTCAATAACAACGGTAAGTTAAATGGAATCTATATATGTAATTGTTTTTATTACTTGCTTTGTTTATTTAATTTTTGACTCATTCAAAAATATAAATATTAAATAGATTGCTAATGTTTTTTACCAGTTAATAAAATTTTTCTTCTTATATAAAAGAATACTAATGTAGTTATTATCATTACAGGTGGATGAAATGATATTGAATTTAGATATTCGAAGTAATCAAATGATGCCAAATTTTTGCTCGTAATTTCTTAAAACTATATTTCATCTCTCAAATCTTTATTGATTTAAATAGATCAATATCTTGTATAAAATGCTAGTTAAATTTTTCATAACAAATATTTTGCGGACAAATTGCGGACAAATATTACTTTATTTGTCACGACAAACCTCGCAGAACTAAGCAAAAAATTAGAAATAGCTTGAAAAACTAGTGCTGCACTATGGCTGATAAGTGCTTTGGGAGCACTAGGTCGCAGGTTCGAATCCTGTCGCCCAGACCATTTAAAACCAAGTCATACTAGCGAGTTTCCCAGACTCGCTTTTTTATTGAGAAATTTGTCCACGCCTAAAGTGGACAGATCGTGGACAACTTCAATTCTGCTTAATGGTAATTTTCTTGCTTTTTCCTTATTTTTTCGTAAGTATGCGTATATAGGCTCTAATTTGCTCTAAATAGCTCTATTACTGGCTTATTTAGGCTTATTTTCCTCTAAAAGACTGTCACATAGGGGTTGACGATTATGAAAATTCCAATCGAAATGATGAAAGAAATTAGAGAAAGTGGGTACGATAAAAAGCTTGTATATACCTATATAAGAGAGCTATTAGACAGCGATAAAGAAATTAAAGAAAATAACAATCTAGAGCTTTTAGACAATTACTTATTAGACAAAGATCCACAAGAATTATCTAAAAATGCTCCTGAGATACTGATGGCAGCAGAGCTTTTAGACGCTTACTTATTAGATAAAAGATTTATGAGAGAGCTTGAAGATGAAGAATATGATGCTGCTTAATTAGATAAAGTACCTATTTTTTCCTATTTATTTAAAGGTTATTCTTTTGAGCAAATAATAGGATTAAAAAAATGATGAAACTTGCGATCATTTTCTTACCAGTTCTCTTTGCAGTTATTTGGGCTGCTTTTGTTGGGTTAAGAATAAATAAAGTAGAAATTAGAGATGGAAAAAGAAAATTAATTAATTACTAATTGATTGACAGTCGATCTAAAATAAGGAGCAGTTAGCTCCTTTTTTTGTGAAAAGATTTTT
>QCLU01000014.1 GCA_003214315.1 Prochlorococcus sp. AG-418-D13 | reverse complement strand
TTACGCTATCTGAAATTGAAAGGGTATCAAAGCCAAATAAAAATGGTTCTAATTTTTCCCAAAGTCTGAATTTAGATAAGATTTTTCTTGTTGAGTGAGTAATTGCATAAGTTTTATCTTTATCAATTAATCTATCTTTTGTTAATAAATCCGTTAAAAAAATATTGCAATCAAATTTTGAAAGTGCAATTGAAAGTAGTAAACCTGTGGGACCTGATCCAACAATTTTAAAATTGAATTTATTTTTCATCAGATTATATAAGCATCAATTATTTATTCAAATAAATATAGCAAATTTCCTCAAATGCTGGTCTTAATAAATAGGGGTACTCACCAACCCATAAGTTAATTTCAGGAAGCCAAGCATCTGTCAAATAAAAATCTCTGTCAAAATTACGGTTATCAGATGTTATTAAACATCTAATACTCGAACCTACCCTAATTTGACTGTGCTTATTTTCCATAGGAAAACTTAATTTTTTCAAATAACCATCTTCATCTTCTAATTCAAGTACTAACCAAGTCCTTTTGTTTTCAATAACTTCTAATCGACCTTGTCTATTAGATTGTTCTCTTGAACTTTCAATCTTTTCTGTTTTATAGATATCTGATATATAGCCATCAAATATTGAAAAAAATTTATATTTTCTTAGTTGCAAATTTTTTCTACTTGATTCAAGAATTGGTCCCCAAATGATATACAAAAAGAAACCTACACATAGGAATAACCAGAAATTATTAGTTTGATCTCCAGTCGAACTAATAATTAATGAGATAAATCCACCAATTGAAGAAACTATTACTCTTTGAAGAATTTTTCTAGGATTCCCCAAAGCGTACTTAAATTGACTTCCTGTACCAACTGCAGGAATAAGTTTTGAAATTTGACTTGAATTAATTGGAATTAACATTTTTAAAAAATCAATTTCTCAAGTCCGTAAACTAAAGTTTCATAATTACCAATTTTTTTAATAGCCTGTAAAACTCCTGGCATATATGCCTTTCTATCAATAGTGTCATGCTTAATTGTGTATGTTTCACCTGGAGACCCCATAATTACTAACTGATGAGCCAGTAATCCTGGTAATCGTACAGAATGTATATTAATTCCTGAATCTCTGAGCCCACCCCTTACACCTTTCAAGGACTCAGTCTCTTTTACTAAATTCTGATTAAATTTCTTTGGATATTCTTCAATCATTTCTGCAGTTTTTATACACGTCCCACTAGGAGAATCAGCTTTTTGATTATGATGCATCTCTATTAATTCAATATTGTCATAAAACCTTGCAGCTACAGATGCCGCCTGCTGAAGAAGAACCATACCTACTGAAAAATTAGGAATTATTGCACAACCAACCGATGCTTTCTGAGCAAAAACAGACAAATCTTGTATTTGCGAAGGGCTTAGACCTGTAGTTCCTACTACTGGTGATACACCATACGCAATAGCTGATCTGGTATTTTCATATACAGAATCAGGATGAGTAAAATCAACAAGCACAGGTTTGATATTTTCATTTCTATAGTTTTGACTAACAGAACATAAAGTTCCTTCAAAATCATTTGAAACAAAAACATCACAATTTTTTACCTTCAATAATTCAGAAATATTTGAGCCATTGTTCTTTTCGTTTATGTCGATTGCTGCAACAAGTTCACAATCTGTAGAATTTAAAACAGTATTAATAACTTCGCTACCCATTCTACCTAAAGCTCCGGATACTAGTACTGGTATGGGTTTTTTAGAATTTTCCATAATTTTTAAAAAAAATTTTTTTTTAAAGGTTGTTACACGCTATTTATATTGCACACAATAACGTCTTTTCATTCGTAGTCTGGTAGAAATACTTAAATAAAATCAATGTTTACGCAGGTCCGCTCAGCAAATCGCAGAGTATCTCCTGTTGAGGATAACAAACACAAAGTTGTAATAAAAGCAGTTTATGTTGTCCTTGAGCCACAATACCAAAATTCCTTAACGGAAGCTGCAAAGTCAATAAATAAGATGAATGGGCCAATAGGTATAGACCTTAGCGGCTATCTTATCGAAGAACTTAGGAATGATAGTAATTTTGAAGATTTTAAAGAAGATATAGCTAATGCAGATATATTTGTTGCTTCTCTAATTTTCATTGAGGACCTTGCTCAAAAAGTAGTTGATGCAGTATCTCCATTTAAAGACAAACTTAAAGCATCAATTGTTTTCCCCTCCATGCCAGAGGTAATGAGATTAAATAAATTAGGTTCATTTAGTATGGCCCAACTTGGTCAATCAAAAAGTATTATTGGTGATTTAATAAAAAAGAAAAAGGAATCTGATGGAGCAAGTTTCCAAGATTCAATGTTGAAATTATTAAATACACTACCTTCAATACTTAAATATCTACCAGTAGAAAAAGCTCAAGATGCTAGAACATTTATTCTGAGTTTTCAGTACTGGCTAGGTGGTACCACTGAGAACTTAAAAAACTTCTTGTTAATGATTTCTGAAAAATATGCTGTTTCAGAAAACATAAAAGATCAAATAGAAGAATTCAAAATTCAAGACCCTGAAACATTCCCAGATTTAGGTATTTGGCATCCTCTTGCTCCTAGCATGTTTGAAAGTCTTAAAGAATATCAAAATTGGGAAAATAACAGGAAAGATATAAATCCTAAAGATGACAAAACTCCAACAATAGGCTTAGTGCTGCAAAGGAGTCATATCGTTACGGGAGATGACGCTCATTACGTTGCTGTTATTCAAGAATTGGAATACCGAGGTGCGAGAGTACTACCTATCTTCTGTGGAGGTCTAGATTTTTCTAAACCAGTTAATGAATTTTATTATGATTCCTTAAATAAGGATCAACCTATAGTAGATGGAGTTGTATCTCTAACAGGATTTGCACTAGTTGGTGGGCCAGCAAGACAAGATCATCCTAAAGCTATTGAATCCCTAAAAAGGTTAAACAGACCCTATATGGTTGCACTTCCATTAGTCTTCCAAACCACACAAGAATGGGAAGATAGTGATCTAGGTTTGCACCCTGTTCAGGTAGCACTTCAGATTGCAATTCCAGAACTTGATGGTGCTATCGAACCTATTATTTTATCAGGTCGCGATGATGCTACAGGTAAGGCTCATACACTCCAGGATCGAGTTGATGTGATAGCTGAAAGAGCAATAAAATGGTCAACTTTAAGAGTTAAACAAAGAAAGGATAAAAAATTAGCCATCACAGTATTTAGTTTTCCACCAGACAAAGGAAATGTTGGGACGGCAGCATACTTGAATGTTTTTGGTTCAATTTATAGAGTACTTCTTGAAATGAAGTCAAAAGGATATCAAATAGATGAACTTCCAAGTAATTCGAAAGAATTAATGGAAAAAGTAATTAACAACCCTGAAGCGATGGATGGCTCTCCAGAGTTAAATATTGCTCATAAGATGTCAGTAAAAGAATACGAAGATTTCACACCATATTCACAAAGACTTGAAGAAAATTGGGGTAAACCTCCTGGTAACCTTAATAGTGACGGACAAAACCTTCTTATCTATGGAAAACATTTTGGAAATGTTTTTATAGGAGTTCAACCTACATTTGGTTATGAAGGTGATCCTATGAGATTGCTCTATTCAAGAAGTGCTAGTCCTCATCATGGTTTTGCTGCTTATTACACGTATGTAGAAAAAATCTGGGGGGCTGATGCTGTTCTTCATTTTGGAACGCACGGCTCACTTGAATTTATGCCTGGGAAGCAGATGGGCATGAGTGAAACTTGCTATCCGGATTCTCTCATTGGATCATTACCAAATTTGTATTACTATGCTGCGAATAATCCATCTGAAGCAACAATTGCGAAGAGAAGAGGATATGCTTCAACTATTAGTTATCTGACTCCTCCAGCGGAAAATGCAGGACTCTACAAAGGACTTAAAGAACTAAGTGAACTCGTTGGTTCTTATCAACAATTAAGAGAAAATAGTAGGGGTATTCAAATTGTTAAAGCAATAGTTGAGACTTCGAAACAATGTAACCTTGACAAAGATGTAGAGCTCCCTTCTAAAGACGTAGAAGAACTTTCAATAGATGAAAGAGATTTATTTGTTGGTAATATCTATAAACAGTTGATGGAAATTGAAAGTAGATTATTACCTTGCGGTCTTCATACTATTGGAGAAGCTCCAACAGCAGAAGAAGCTGTTGCAACACTTGTAAATATTGCATCTTTAGAGAGAGAACAAGAGGGATTAAGATCTCTTCCTGGATTACTCGCAGAATCCATGGGTCTAAGTATTGAACAAATTTATGATGGTAATAATAAAGGTGAACTTAAATTTGTAGAGTTAAATGAAAAAATTATTAAGACAGCTAGAGAGTCGATTTTCGCAATGGTCAACTCTTTAAAAATTGTTAATGGCAGAGTTTATTTAGAAAAATCACTTCTTTCCAAACTTTTTGATTTACTTAAAGTTTTTGGTCTAAATCTACCTACCCCTTGGCTAAGAGTCTGCAGATTAAATGGATTTAATGAAGTTAATCAGAAGGAATTAAATAAATTATTTGATTATTTACTTTTCTGTCTGGAACAGGTCTGCGCAGACAAAGAAATGGATAGCCTCATCAAAGCACTAGATGGAAATTATGTTTTACCTGGACCAGGTGGAGATCCCATAAGAAATCCAGGTGTTTTGCCAAGTGGTAAAAATATCCATGCACTTGATCCTCAATCAATCCCAACTACAGCAGCAGTAGCTGCAGCAAAGTCCGTTGTTGACAAATTAATTGAAAGGCAAAAGGAAGAGCAGGGGACCTGGCCTGAAACAATAGCTTGTGTTTTATGGGGTACTGATAACATCAAAACTTACGGAGAATCACTAGCACAAATCTTATGGTTTGTTGGAGTAAAACCAAAACCAGATTCTGTTGGAAGAATTAACAAACTAGAATTAATCCCTTTAGAAGAATTAGGTAGGCCAAGAATAGATGTAGTAGTTAATTGTTCAGGAGTATTTAGAGATTTATTTATCAATCAAATGGCATTAATAGATCAGGCAGTTAAATTAGCAGCTGAAGCTGATGAACCATTGGAATCTAATTTTGTAAGGAAACATTCACTAGAACAAGCAGAAAAAGAAGGCACTACTATCAGAGAAGCTTCAGCGAGAGTCTTCTCAAATGCAAGTGGGAGTTACAGTTCTAATGTTAATTTAGCTGTAGAAAACTCAACTTGGGAGGAAGAAAATGAATTACAAGAAATGTATTTATCTCGCAAAACATATGCTTTTAATGCTGATAATCCTGGTGAGATGAATCAAAAAAGAGAGGTATTTGAGTCAGTAATGAAAACAGCAGATGTTACATTTCAAAACCTTGATTCCTCGGAGATTTCATTAACAGATGTAAGTCATTATTTTGATTCAGATCCAACAAAATTGATCAAGACACTAAGAGATGACGGGAAAGAACCAAGTAGCTACATAGCAGACACAACCACATCTAATGCTCAAGTTAGAACACTTGGAGAAACTATCAGATTAGACTCAAGAACAAAACTTTTAAATCCTAAGTGGTATGAAGGTATGCTTAAATCTGGTTACGAAGGAGTTAGAGAACTTTCTAACAGACTTAATTACACTCTTGGTTGGAGTGCGACAAGTGGTCAAGTAGATAATTTTGTATATGAAGAAACTAATGAAACATTTATAAATGATGAAGAGATGAGGAAAAGATTAATGGATCTAAATCCCAATAGTTTTAGAAGAATTGTTGGAACTTTACTAGAAGTTAATGGTAGAGGATATTGGGAAACTTCAGATGAAAATATAGAACAATTAAAAGAACTATACCAAGAGGTAGAAGATAAAATCGAAGGTGTTAAAGAATAATAATCTTTATTTTTCTCTGTAAATCCTATCAGCGACTTTCAGGATTTGATAATTTAGTTTTACGTTGTGAACTCTTACAATATCAACATTAAATTGTGAACAAAGACAACTTATTGCAAGTGTTCCAATATCCCTATCTTTTGGATTTTTCTCATTCAAAATTTCTCCTATAAATCTTTTCCTTGATGCACCTACCAAAATTGGCAAATTCCATTTTTTAAATTCATCTAAGTTTCTCAAGATTTCCAAATTCTGAATCAAATCTTTTGAAAATCCAATTCCAGGATCCACTATTATATTCTTTTTAGATATATTTTTTTCTAAAGCATTATTTATTAAATTATTAAGCGAATACTTAACATCACTCAATACATTCTCGTAATTTGAGAGTTCATTCATATTTTTACTATTACCACGACTATGAGTAATTACGAATGGGCAGTTGAATTTAGATACAACATCCAAAATATTCATATCTCTTCTACCTCCAGTTACATCATTTATCCAATTAGCACCATTTAAAAGAGCTTCATATGCAACCTCAGAATTAAAAGTATCAATAGAAATTAAAACATCAGGATATTCTGATTTTATTAATTTCAGATAGGGGATTAATCTTTTTATTTCAATATTAGAGCCAACTTCCTCAGCCCCAGGCCTTGTACTCTGAGCACCAAGATCAATAATATCCACACCATTACGCAAAAAAAGATTGACTTGATCCAAAACTTTTTTTGAAGAGTCTAATTCTCCTCCATCACTGAATGAATCAGGCGTTAAATTAATAACCCCCATAATTGAAGTTTTTTGTCCCCAGCCTTTTGGCCATAGGTCTTTTTTATTATTGATAATTTGCAATTCTTGCAAAACTATTCGGATCTAATGAAGCGCCTCCAACTAACACCCCATCTATGTCACTCATTGACATTATTTCATCAATATTATTAGGTTTAACGGATCCTCCATATTGAATAATCAAATCATCAAAACCTATTAATTTCCGAATCAAAGAACATATCTTATTAGCGTCTTTAGCCTCACATGTTTTACCTGTACCAATAGCCCATATTGGTTCATAGGCAACAATTAAATTTGATGGATCTGTATTTTCTAATCCTTGTTCAACCTGTCTAGTAATAACTCTGACAGCTTCTCCTCTCTCTCTTTGTTCTAATGTTTCTCCAACACAAACTATTGGAGTAAGTCCACTAGATTGAGCAAAAACTGCTCTTTTATTAATTTGTTCGTCACTTTCACTAAAATACTTCCTTGGTTCACTGTGACCAACTATTGCATATGAAACACCATGTTCAAGAAGCATTTTTGGAGATATTTCTGCAGTAAATGCTCCTTCATCTTCCCAATGGATATTTTGACTAGAAATATCTAAATAATCAAAATCAGAATGATAAGAAAAGGTTGAAATAGCTGTAAAAGGTGGTGCAATAACAACTTTACGATCATCATTTATGTTTTTTATTAAAGGTATAAACTCTTCTAAAAAAGACCTAGCCTCAGCACAAGTCATGTGCATCTTCCAATTACCAGCAATTACAGATTTTCTCAAAATACTATGTCCAAGAAAATTATACTAATATAGATTGAGTTGAATAGGCTAATTATTCGAAAATTAATTCATTTTTTAGAAATATAACTTTATCTCCCTTATTTAATTTTTTTCCTCTCCTAGTTTCTACTACTCCATTAACTTTGACAGAACCGGATTTAATAAAATTTTTTGCTTCTCCACCAGAAGAGACCAAATTTTTCCATTTTAAGAATTGATCCAATTTCATTGTTTTTTATACCCAAAGATATTGATAAAATAGGATAAATAAATTACACATACAATATCTTGAGACTAATACCACCTTTCAGACCATATTCAAATAGATTTATAAAGGGTTTTTTATGCATGCTTATTTATGTAGCTTGTTGGCCTTTATTAGCTTATTTAGCTGGAAACTTAATACCAGCAATTGGATCCGGTGATCTCTCAAAAGTTTCTAGCATAATAATAAAATCTCTATTTGTATTTTTAGTTCAAAAAACTGCTCAATTTGGACAGGATGTATTCATAGCAAAACCATCTTTAGAAATTAGTGAAGTAATGAGAGGCAATTTATTTAGCAAAATTCAAAAAATAAAAATGAATTCTGTAGAAAAGATTTCAGCCGGAGACATAACGTATAGACTCACAGAAGATGCAGATAGGGTAAGCGAAGTTATTTATAAAACAGCTCAGGATACTATTCCTTGTACCTTACAGTTAATTGCGGTAATACTATATATGGTTTATTTAGATTGGTCACTAACATTATCAACTTTTGTTTTAGCTCCATTAATTATTCTTGCAGTAAATAGTTTTGGAAGAAGAGTTTTATTGGCATCTGAAAAAAGCCAAGAATCAACAAGTAATTTAGCAGGTTTAATAGGTGAATCTATAAATGGTATGTCGACGATAAGAGCTTTTGCTGCAGAAGATTGGATTGAGAATAGATTTTATAAAAAATTAAGTACAAATAAAAATGCAAAATATAAAACATTAAAATTACTTGCATTCCAACATCCAGTTGTAGGATTTGTTGAAGCTTTTGGAATATTAGCAATTTTAGGTTTAGGTGCAGCAAGAATCAATCTAGGCCTTTTAACAAGCGAGGAATTTAGTAGTTTCTTTGCAGCAATATTGATGCTTATTGATCCAATAAGCCATATAAGTACAAAT
The DNA here is from genome assembly GCA_003214315.1 of Prochlorococcus sp. AG-418-D13. Lineage (GTDB taxonomy): Bacteria > Cyanobacteriota > Cyanobacteriia > PCC-6307 > Cyanobiaceae > Prochlorococcus_A. The sequence goes on along the minus strand of QCLU01000014.1, from coordinate 14,866 downwards.
TTTAATGACTATAAACAGGCAGAAGCATCAATAAAAAGATTGAAAAAAATAAATTCAGAACCTATAGAAGATTATAAAGAAAATTCAACAAGGCTAAACGATATTGAAGGCAAAATAAGTTTTAAGAAAGTTAATTTCGCTTACAAAAAAAATAATCAAGTGCTTAAGAATATCAATTTAGAAATTAAAAAAGGGGAGGTTACTGCTTTTGTTGGAGCTTCTGGGGCAGGTAAAAGTACTATGTTGGCTTTGATATTAAAGTTTATAACTCCAAACAATGGATACATTTTTATTGATGATAAAAATCTTAAATTATTAAATACAAAAGATATTAGGAAAAACATTGCATTAGTTCAACAACAGCCTTTTTTGTTTTCAGGAAAAATTATTGATGTAATAAGAATGGGAAGAAGTTTTACCCAAGAAGAAGTTATAGAATCAGCAATAAAAGCAAACGCTCATAACTTCATTCAAAAGCTTCCTGAAAAATATGAAACTAAGATAACTGAAAGAGGATCAAATTTCTCAGGAGGTCAGATCCAGAGAATAGCAATTGCAAGAGCAATACTTGGAAACCCCTCAATTCTTCTTTTAGATGAGGCCACAAGTGCGTTAGATGCAGAATCAGAATCTGAAGTCCAAGAAGGACTCAATAGAGCCATGAAAGATAGAACAGTTATCGTGATAGCTCATAGATTAGCCACTACCCAAGAAGCAAATAAAATAGTTGTTTTCGATAAAGGCGAAATTATTGAAGTTGGGAAACATATTGACTTAATCAATAAACCAGGAATATATAAAGAATTATGTGAAAAGCAATTGATTAAAAAATAAAAACTCTAGTTTATTTATTAAAAGGGTAAGTCCATGAACGAAAACATGAATGATTCTGATAATCCAGTTTTAACCTTTGAAGGAAAAAAATATTTAATAAATGAACTTTCTAATGAAATAAAAGATTCAATAAAAGTATTACAAATAGCTGAGACACAACTCAAGATGCATCAAGATACTCTCAAATTACTTTCAATTAGCCGAAACTCTTTAGCTAATCAATTAAAAGAAAAGCTAAAAAACTTAGAATAAAATTTTAATAATTATGGATTTCTTGTAGAGAATAAGTATCAATTTTATTACATTGCAAAGCTTTGATTGCTTTAATAGCTGCTTTTGCTCCAGGAATAGTTGTAAAAGTTGGAATATTGTATTCTAGAGCAGCACGTCTTAAATAAGCGTCATCATGTAGTGCCTGTGAGCCGATTGGAGTATTAATTATTAATTGAACAAGGCCAGAACGAATTAGGTCCTCAATATTTGGTCTACCTTCATGAACTTTTAGCACTTCTTCAACTTGAATACCTAAATTCACCAAATATGTAGTTGTACCTTTTGTTGCTATTAATTTAAATCCTAAAGTCAACAGTTCTCTAGCAACTGCTTCAAGATTATTTTTATCTAAATCATTTGTGGACAAAAAAGCTACTCCTTCTGAAGGAACACCATTTCCTGCTGCCAATTCCGACTTGGCATAAGCTATTCCAAAATCTTTAGCTAAACCCATTACTTCTCCAGTAGATCTCATTTCAGGACCAAGTAATGTATCAGATCCAGGAAATCTTTTGAAAGGTAAAACAGCCTCTTTTACTGCCTGATATTTCGGAGAAAATTCTTGCGTGAAATTAACATCTTCTAATGTAAAACCTTGCATTAACTGGGTAGCTAACTTTGCAACTGGTTTACCTATCGCTTTAGAAACAAATGGGACAGTCCTGGATGCTCTTGGATTTGCTTCAAGAATAAATAATTTATTTTCTTTATTATTTGTATTTGTCACTGCAAATTGCAAATTAATTAAACCAACAACCTTTAATCTTTGTGCAATTAATTTAGTCCAGTTTCTTACATTTTCTATAGTGGTTGTTGAAAGAGAAATGGATGGCAAACAACAAGCTGAATCTCCTGAATGAATTCCTGCAGGTTCCACATGTTCCATTAGACCAGCAATTACAACCGAACCCTCTGAATCGCATAAAGCATCAACATCTATCTCAATAGCGTTATTAAGATATTGATCAAGAAGGATTGGATGCTCAGGCGATACCTTAACTGCTTCAGAGATGTATCTCGATAATTCATTCTCATCTTTTACAATTTCCATTGCCCTTCCTCCTAGAACATAAGAGGGTCTTACAACTAAGGGGAATCCTATATTTTTTGCTACTATTTCTGCTTCATTTTGATTACGTGCAATACCATTTAATGGCTGCCTAATACTTAATTCTTCAAGTATTTTTGTGAATTCCTCTCTATCTTCTGCTAAATCGATAGATATTGGGGAAGTCCCAAGAATTTTTGATCCAGTTCTGACCCCATCATTAGATTTAAGCCATTCATATAAAGGTAATGACAATTTTAGTGGAGTTTGACCGCCAAATTGAACTATTAAACCATACGGATTTTCAGATTCAATTATATTGAGCACATCCTCCAAAGTTACAGGCTCAAAATATAAAATATCGCTAGTATCATAATCTGTTGATACAGTTTCAGGGTTACTATTAACCATTATTGTTTTATAACCATTTGCGGAAGCTTGATATGATGCATGACAACAACAGTAATCAAATTCTATTCCCTGACCAATTCTGTTTGGACCTCCTCCTAGAATCATAATTTTTTTTGATTTACTATTTTCTAAAATCTCGCTATCAAAAATTTGAGAATTAGAATTGATGAAAGATTCTTCGTAAGTTGAATAATGATAGGGAGTTGAGGATGAGAATTCTGCCGAACAGGTATCCACAGTTTTATAAATTGGTATTATGTTAAGTTTTTTTCTATACTTTCTCACTTCAAAAAACTCAGAATTAGTTAACTTTGCTATCTGATGATCTGAGAAGCCTAATTGTTTGGCATGTAACATCAAATCCCTATCCAAAGAATAAAGTTCCTTATCTTTCAAAAAATCATTTTCAAAATTAAAGATATTACGTAATTTTTCGATAAACCATAAATCTATATTTGTAACTTCTTGAATATAAGAATTAGTTTTGCCTAGCTGCATAGCTTTTTTAACTAGGAGAATTCTTTCAGATGTAGGGTTTCTTAAATTATTTTTAATATGACTCTCATTTTTAAATTCATCTAGTGAATCACATTCCCATCCAAAAACACCTACTTCTAATGACCTTAATGCTTTCTGAAATGATTCTTCAAAAGAACGACCTATTGCCATTGACTCACCAACTGATTTCATTGCAGTGCTTAAAGTATTAGAAGAGCCTTTAAACTTTTCAAAGGCAAATCTTGGAATCTTAGTGACTACGTAATCAATTGATGGCTCAAAACATGCAGGTGTTTTTTTTGTAATGTCATTAATAATCTCATCAAGTGTATAGCCAACAGATAATAAAGCGGCAATCTTAGCTATGGGGAATCCAGTTGCTTTACTTGCCAAAGCGGAGGATCTACTCACACGCGGATTCATTTCTATGACAATTACTTCTCCATTAGATGGATTTATTGCAAATTGAATATTACTGCCACCTGTTTCAACTCCAACTTCTCTAATAATCTTCAATGACAAATCCCGTAACCTCTGATACTCCTTATCTGTTAAGGTCTGTGCAGGTGCTACAGTAATTGAATCTCCAGTGTGGACACCCATTGGATCTAAATTTTCAATACTGCAAACTATTACCACATTGTCAGCAGTATCTCTCATTACCTCTAGTTCAAACTCCTTCCATCCAATGAGTGATTTCTCAATTAATATTTGATTACTTGGACTTTCCTCTAAACCTGATTTACATAATCCGACATATTCTTCAAGGTTATAAGCAATTCCACCCCCTACTCCACCTAAAGTAAACGCAGGCCTTATTATAAGAGGATAGGAACTAATTTTTTTTGACACCTCCATAGCTTCATCTAAGTTAGATGCAATACCAGAAGGACAAACATTTACATTAATTTTCTCCATCGATTCTTTAAATAATTTCCTATCTTCAGCTTTATTAATAGCTCTTAAATCAGCTCCAATTAATTCAATATTATTTTGTTTTAAAAAATCTGACTCTGATAATTTAACCGCAAGATTCAAAGCGGTTTGACCTCCCATAGTGGGAAGAATCGCATCAGGTTTTTCTCTTAGAATTATCTGAGAAACTATTTCAGGAGTCAATGGTTCAATATATGTTTTGCTTGCGATATCAGGATCAGTCATTATTGATGCTGGATTTGAATTTATCAAGACAATTTCATAACCAGCATTTCTTAATGCTTTGCAAGCTTGAGTACCAGAGTAATCAAATTCGCATGCTTGCCCTATAACAATCGGTCCCGAACCTAGAATAAGAATTTTTTCAAGATCACCTCTTTGAGGCATAATTTAAACGTTTATTTATCTCATGCTACTTATAAATCATCAGATGTTAATCAAGTTACTTGAAAAGCAACATTTGTTTCTATAGTATTGAAAGAAATTAATTTTTTATGAGCGAACTTCAGCGACTTAAAAGTTTGTTGCCTCCAGAGAATGAAAGTTGGGTATTTGTTGAAGCTGCTGCGGCTATAGATCCACCTTTAATAACACTTGAGGAAATAGGTCGTGACGAAGTAGAAATTCAAATAGATTTAGATGAATGGGATAACTTTGCTATTGACCATAGAAATTTATTATTTTGGCACGAGGTTGGAAAAATCCAAAATGACACAATCCCCAGAGATGGATGGGAAATGGCAGCTCTTGCCATAGGACTTGGAGGGGCGATAGGTGAGTTGTGGGTACAAGATGGGTTACTTTTATTACTAGCTCTTGGTTTATCAAGTTTTGCAGGATATAGATTATATTTAAAAAATAATTCTGAAAAAAAGCTTCAAGATGCGATTTATGCAGATGAAAGAGCTATAGATCTTGCTTGTAGATTTGGATACAGCATTCCAAATGCTTATAAAAGTCTTGGAGGAGCATTAAAGGAGTTAATAGATAAAACACGAAAAAAGAAAAAAAGAAGTTTCTTTGAAGATAGATTAGATGCCTTAAGAAAAAGTGCAGAAAAAGCTAGATCAGAATTATCTCAGCAAGAAGGATCAGAAAAATCAGTTTCAAGTGAAAATGTTTATGGACAATAAAAATTTGGTTTTAATAGCAGCCAAAGCATGTGATAAAAAAAAAGCAAGAGATATAAAACTTATAAAAATTGACAAAGTATCATTTATAAGTGAATGGATTTTGATTGCAGAAGGATTATCTGATGTACAGGTTAGATCTATAACTAACTCTGTAGAGGGAGAGCTTAGAGAAAAGGCTAAAGTTGAACCTATACGAAAAGAAGGGCTTAACGAAGCGAAATGGGCTTTACTAGATTATGGTGATTTGATAGTAAATATTTTTCAACCAGAAATAAGAAAATATTATGACCTTGAATCATTCTGGAGTAATGGAGATAATCTTTTATTTCCATAATTTTATTTTATGAATCAATCTAAATGTCCTGTCCCTAGAGAGCAGCAACCCACAAATGAATTCATAGAATTATCAAAATCTAAAACTTTTTCTTGGCCAAAAACAAAAAAGTCACTAATTCTTATATTGTTAAAGTTCTGGGTAGGAGCTTTTGTTCTATTTCTTGTTATTTCTTCAGGTAGTGTATATTTCAAAACTTCCCTTTTAAAATATATACTATTAAGTTTTTTTAGCAGCTTATCAATACCTCTTTTAATTACAATGAGGTTATATCTAGGTTGGAATCATATATTTAATAGATTAATATCTGAAAAAGTCGAATACGAGGAGTCCGGTTGGTATGACGGTCAAGTATGGGAAAAGCCATTAGTTTTGAAAGAAAAAGAATCACTTATTGCCTCAATCGAGGTAAAACCTATTTTAAAAAATTTAATTCAAATTTTTTCTATTATTTCAGTCATAGCTTTGTCTGGTATTTTGATTTTTCAATATAACGATTTCTAAATGAGTTCTAATTTCAAAAACCTCTATACATCTAACAATCCTCCCTTACAAGCAATCTTAATGAGAGGATCAAATATTGAGTCGATCCACAAGATTCATGCTGTTATTACTGATAAAAAAGGGAGGGTTTTAATGTGCGCAGGAAATCCAGAATATAAAAGTTTTATAAGGTCAGCGCTAAAACCTTTTCAAGCAATACCTTTCGTTAGTAGTGGAGCTTCATCAAAATTCAATAATGAATCAAAATCAATTGCTTTAGCATGCGGGTCACATAGTGGATCAAAACTTCATTCAAGGGAAGCATTCAAAATTTTATGGGAATATGACATTGACATTAATAATCTTAAGTGCCCTAAATCAAAGACAAGTCCATTAGAACATAATTGTTCTGGTAAACATGCTGCTTTTTTAGCTACATGCAAAAAAATGAATTGGCCATTAGATAGTTACTTAAAAGGGGATCATCCCCTTCAAATAGAAATATTCAGAATTGTTTCTGAATTACTTGAAATCCCTTCATCTGAAATAATCGCAGAACGAGATGATTGTGGTGCACCGACTCTTTATTTAAAACTATTAGAAATGTCGAGGTTATATTCACTTCTGAGCAGTTCCGAAAATGCAGAATTAGAACAAATTAGTAGAGCTATGACAATAAACCCAATAATGATAAGTGATAACAATAAATTTGATACAGAAATAATTAAAGCTTCTCATGGGAACGTTATAGGTAAAGGTGGAGCCGAGGGAATACAGTGTCTATGTAAAGTAAATGAAGGTATAGGTATAGCTTTAAAAGTAGAAGACGGTTCAAAAAGAGCAAAGCATGTTGTTAGTCTTCACTTATTAAAACAGTTAGAGTGGATATCTGACTTAAGAATTCAAGACATCGAAGAAAAGGTGTTTAATTTTCCTGAAGGATTGAGACTTGAAGTTAAAGGTAAAGTAAAATTCCAAGAATCCTAAAAAACAGGAAAAATAACCCTTACAGATGTATGCTATGTATATGTCGCGGGGTAGAGCAGTCTGGTAGCTCGTCGGGCTCATAACCCGAAGGTCGGAAGTTCAAATCTTCTCCCCGCCACCATTTTGAAGCAGCTTCACAGCTGCTTTTTTAGTGTTTGCAATTAGTTTCAGTGATTAAGAATATTATTAGAAATCGTCAGGAAATGACAAGAAATCACCCAAAAAGCCACAAAAACAGCCCTGGTGTAACAACTGGTGTAACAAAATTCTTGACGAATATAATTAAAACTATATGCTTAATTTGAGTCTATAAATAGGATTTACCTTCGGGTTACATCATAAGGTTAATAATGAAGCTAAGTTATTTTGACAGAATTAAGATAAATAGTGAAGAAATTAGTAGTAAATATGGTTTTTATAAGTATCCAACAAGACCATATATTTTCATATATCTAAAGGCAAACAAAAATAAAAGATTCTCTCTAAACCCTCTTCAGCACCAGCTTTACGAGGATTGTCAATATGCTTATAAACTCCTTCATTACATTGGAGATTCAGAATTACCAAGTGATCTAGATTTTAAACAATTAATAGAAAAAGTAAAAAATAATGAACCTCTTCAAATAACTCAAGATGTTACACAGACATGGGAAGAGATAAAGCAAATAACCTTAAAATATATAGAACAAACGATGAAAGGTTCTAGTGCTAAGAACGTTAGAGCAACCATTAATAAAATTAGTGCTGATAAGCCTTCTTTCGACTGGCAAGCAATCATTAAATGGTTAAAAAAATACCATATGATTGACCAAAGAGGTTTTCTAAATAACCTTGATGGACTTGAACAAATACGTCAAGCAATTAAAGAACAAGATGGGAAAGAACCTGATTGGTTAAAGCGTGAAAATCTATTAGAACAAAGAACATTACATAACCAATCAAAAGGAAAGAAAACAAGGTATTTAACAAACTCAGACATAGGAGATATAAGAGGAATCCCAACAAGAAATGAAGCAGAGAAATACTTTGACAAGATTAAAAATGATTTCCCATTACAAACATGGTGTCTTGTGATGATGATGAATTATGGATTAAGAAATCACGAGTTACATCACATAGAAGAAATTACTTCAGAAGATGAAAAAAGCTCAACTGAATTTGGTTGGGTATATGTAGCTGGAGAATGGAGAACTAAATCTAAATTTGAGCATTGGACTTTTCCTATATTTCCAGAATGGATAAAAAAGTACAAATTAAAAGAGGACTTCAGAATGAATCAAGACCTACTTCGTAAGAAAGCAAAAATGAATATAGTCTCTGCTTTTGATAAGACGAAAACATGGACAGGAGAAGATCCAAATGATCGTGGGGTATGCGATAACAATAGTTATTTAGGTAATTGGATTACAGAACAATTAAGAGCGAAACTTCCTAAATTTAGATGTCGCATACCAGACCCAAAGGGTGTAATTAATAAGGAAGATAAACCAAGAGATATAAAACCATATGACTTGAGACATACATGGGCTATTACAGTTGCAACTGATAAAAGATGGTCAGGTGTATCTGATGGAGAAGCTGCGATGGCAATGGGTCATGATTTATCCACACATATAAAACATTACCAACGATGGATAAGTAGTGAAGCTATAAGAAAAAAAGCAATGTCAAATATCAAATTTAAAGATTATCTGGATTAATCAATTACATAAAAAAAAGATTGACTTTCCTGGCTAAAAAATCAATCTCTTTGTTTTGCTTAGATCTGTATAGATCAAGATGAAATTACGATAATTATTTTCAAATGTATATGAGTAGATATGCTGATTTATTTTTGTCTACATGAAGGCACTGGAGTCTTCCACAGCTTTTCAAGTTGAGTAATATGGAAAATTAATTTGCTTCTTTTTTTATATGGATTGGCTTTTACATAATGAATGCCATAACTCATGTGATCAATCATTCTAGAAATAGTCCTTTCGCTAACTGAAAAATATTTTGCTACTTGATTCAATGTCATCCATGGGCTTTCTTTAGTTGTTTCTGAAATTGTAATAGTGGTCATAAAGTGGATTAAAAAATAATTGTTTCTGAGTGAGTTAATTAAACGAAAAACTCAAACGTTTTTAGTACCTTCTTAGGGCGTGATGAGTGTGAATATATTGACTAAATTTATTACTTATTATTCTAATAATTCATCGGGATTGTGTCTCATTTTGTGCCTTAGCACCGTCTCCTTAGACTTCGTTTCCGATGTTAATATTATAGCATTTTTTTGTGGGTATGGCAACACTCAGAAGCAAGTCATACCAGTGGCTCTAAATGAGTTTTATAGCCATGAAATCACAGGTTATATATAGTATAAATACAACTGTTTTTTTAACGATGGCTGAGGATTTTGAAGTAACAACTAAAATAAAGAAATTTTTTTCAGATCTTTACAAACTTTTAGACATAGAAGATATCGCACTCTCAAGCAAAGAGGCATATAAACAGGAACTCAAGAGAGGTGTGGGTTCAGAAATAGGAAAATCCTTATTTAATAAATTTTCGATTGAAGATATCATACTTTCAAGCAAAGAGGCATATAAAAATGAACTCAAGAAAGGAATGGGATTACAAATAGGAAAGTCATTATTTAATAAATTCTCGATTAACGAGATCTTACTCTCAAGCAAAGAGTCATTCAAAAATGAACTCAAGAAAGGTGTGGGTTCACAAATAGGAAAGTAATTATATAGTAAAAATACTAGAGCAAAAACATCAATTACTAATCCTCGTATACCTAGCAGTGAACATTAGATGGATTATCAGTACGTTCCTTATCCCAGTAATCAGCCAGGTCAGTTGATAATCCCTGTTCTTTCATTAAATCTTTAAGAGTTGAATAGTCATTTGCATTATCAAGATCTTTTTTATTCTTATCTTGTATTGCGAATGGTGATCTTTCTAACTTCATAATTAATTACCTCAAAATTTTTGTTGGATTCTGGTTACAGAATTTGGATGGTCATGTACGTAAGAATTAAATTCTCTAGCAAGCATCAGGCAGTCATATGCATCGCGAGCGTAGAACCCTATTTGATGTGTACTATTAGATGAATCTTTGTAACTTAATACATATTTTTTACAAGATCTGATTGGTGTTGAAGACATTTGAACTCATGACTATTACTACTACGTTCTAACTAGACAGACTCACCAACTGACTAAAAGATATGTACGGTTTGAGGTACAGACATATACGGATAAAGGATCAACAATTGAATTTAGATACGGATAAAATGCTAGAAACAGATCGCGAGAGAGCGAGATAAAAATATTTTTTCAATACTCTTGGCTGTCTCATTTTAGACCTGTGTTGCCACAATGATTTTCATTGGCTATAAATATAAAGCGGGCTAAAGTCTGTAAACTCCACGAGGATTTAGTCCGCTCCGACAGGGATTTTATTAGTAGTGCTGCGTATGTGACAGTACTACACACTGATATCTTTCAAGCTATAACTAGTTTTCTAAGATTAGATAATTAAAAATATTCATAATAAGTCTAATATGGACAATACTGGACACTAATCTTGGACATTTAGTACCTCATAAGCTCCATTCCATCTCCGAATAAAGTCTTCGTTATCTACTTCTACTCCTTCAGGAGAAAAGTAATTGTCTTTAACAAACGCAACGAAATCTTTAATCTTCTTTCTTGGTTTGGAAACTACGTTATCTATAAACTTATCCATTTCCTTTTGATGATTAAGTCCGTTAGTATTCTTTATCCAACGCAAACCCTGGTCTGAATAAATTAAAAGCTTAGCTGTTTCATCAGAGTTAAGACCAATCTTTTGAAGCTTTTCTAATCTAGTCATCTTCATAGGTCTCAATTCTAACTGTACCGTTATCAACGATGCTTCTAAGGTGAGCATGGAGACCTGAATAATTAGGTATCCTCTTGAGTTTGCCCTGTATGTCTTTTACGAAGTTAGCTACTTTAATAGCTTTCTCTACATTAGTTTTCTTATCTATTGCCATGTGTTTAATTTATGAGGATGAGTGTCTTTTATTTGTTGTGTTCTGTCCATTTGTTTAAGTTTTATTATTAGTTATTTCTGTGTAGTTTTTAAGGGGTGGTATGGGGTCAATTGGACCGTACTACATCGTATATATGACCTAACAAATTTCTGCCAAAATTTATAGAAATAACTATTTCAACTTCTTAAATTTAAATTCAAAATAAGAAAACAATAAAACAAAAATACAACCAATAGCACTACCAATCAAACCAAATGCAATGGTAGACAAACCATCATAGCCATATTGAATTTGAGGTAAGTGTTCAGGTATATGCACTATTTTTCAGTTGAGGTTTCTATATCTTCGTAGAGGGTTTTAGTTGATCTACTAAATCCATTAGCTCTTAAATATGCCTGCGACTCTCTAAATTTCTCAGCTAGCCTTCTAGCGTATGGAATACTCATTGATGACTGAGTCATAATATTATTTTTGCAACTATATAAATAATGCATATTAATTTAAATTTTGAAAAGTGATTAAAAATACCAGTTTTTATAAATAAGACTTTCTACCTAATTAAATGAAAAAAAGAGTAGAGGGGTTAATAATTTCTGTTGAAATTTTCGGGATATAGTCTTTTAACCGCTTCTTTCTGTTCTTGCTTTTTTATCTCTTCAAGTGAAGTATTGAAGATATTCATGTTGTGTATGTTGTTCATTTTTTAATAAGTAAATTTGATTTATTTATAGATTGGTATTAATAGTGTTATTAATAGATGTTCGTGGTTATTAATCACATCACTATCCCTTTAGTTAGATGAGTGTGGGGAAGTGTTATAAGATATCCATTCACTCGCTCGACTTCGTCTCGCTGAGGATATACGTATAACTAACTTGTTGTCTTTAAGTTAGCCCTCCGCCCCTTGTCTAATAAGAACTACCGCCCGCCCCTAACGGTAGTAATAGCAGTTAGTTAAGTCTGCTGGTCAGTCATTTTTTAGTTAGGAGTTAGTTGTTGTCTTGTTGTCTTCCCCTGTATACGTGACGGTTTGGTCTCCTCTGTATAGGTAACGGTATCCCCTGTATAGGTAACACTTCGGTCTCCTCTGTATAGGTAACGGTATCCCCTGTATAGGTAACACTTCGGTCTTCCCCTGTATACGTAACATACCCCCGAAAGAGTTTCCCCTGTATACGTAACACTACCCCTTTCTTCTGTATAAATAACGGTTCAGTCTCTTCTGTATACGTAAGGTTTAGGTTTTCCCTGTATAGATGACATACCCTTTTCCCCTGTATAGATAACTGACCCCTTTCTCCTGTATACGTAGGGGTTTGGTCTTTTCCTTTTATACGTAAGGGGTAGATCTTCTTGAATAAATATAAAAAAAACTACTTGACCAATAATTTATGGTTTGCTTCAGTCATTAAATAGTTCACAATGATACAAATGTTTTGATTATTGGATATAAGAGTTTTGTATATTGCTAATACACTTCAACTTAGGTTATTTAGGTTAGTGACTAAATCCTCGTGGAAAAAGCTTTAGTTAACTTCTTTTACTGGTTGCTAATGAGATCAGCCGAATCACACTATGGTTCGTCATTGGTTCCAGTAAAAGTTCCATCTAATTCGATTAAATCTTTTTCTAAATTCAAATAGAAAAAGTTTTGGTTAAGATAATAAAAATTTTTTAATTAGCTGAACCTTAATTAGGTTCAACTAAAAATATCCAATGTATAAAGTCCTTATTAACTTCTTTTATTGGTTGTTGATTAAATCTGAGGAATCAGCAAAAAGTTCGTCATCATTGGAAGTTGAATCTGCCGCAAATAAGATCGTTCTATTTAATTTTCAAGGTTCTGTAAGGTAAGAATTAAATAATTATTTCTTTGCTTCTAATGCTTTTACTAGAGTGGCATGCCTGATGTATGACTTTTACATGGAGATCTAGTATTACTAATATAGTATAAACTATCCACTAATGGATCTATATACACAAATCGACACATAATACATTAATATGTTTGTTATAGAGACAGGAATGGACTTGAGATGACACAGTCAAAACTTGAAGAATTACTGAAGATAGACACTGAATCATATAACCTTTTACGAGTACTCCATATGTTCATGAAGTTGGATAAATCTCAGGATGTTCCACTACAAGCAATGGCAGTATTTTGGTTCGTAGCTACCTATAACAATTGCAGTAAAAAGAATATTGAGGAACATTTTAAAATGAGCAAAGCTAGCGCATCAAGACTTACAGACTATTTAAGTAGATATCACAGACTAGGCAAAGGTGGTTTAGGTTTAATTTCAAAAGAAGCTGATCCTAAAGACAAAAGGAGAACACTTTTGAAACTGACCAGGAAAGGAAAGGATTTAATAGAAAAGTCTTTTAATACCCTTTATGAAGACGTAAAGGATTATGAAATAGATTATGAGGAGTAATGAATACTTGCAACTCTATTAATTCCATAGCCCTTGGAAAACTTTTAAAGAAATATAATTTAACTCCCAAGAATAAGCAGAAAGTTATTTTATTAGCCCAACGGAAAACCGCAACATGGTCTGGTCTCAATAGACTTGCAAGAAAACTAGAATTTAAACAGTCAGTAGTTAATCAACAGCAACAACAGTAATGATGGAATTATCTACCACTTCACCTACTACAGTCTTAGAACCAAAGACTGCAAAACAAAAATATCCAGAAGCAAGAGTGATAGTTCTGGATGATAACTTTAATACGTTTCAACATGTAGCAAAATCCCTTTTGTCAATAATTCCAGGAATGAGTGAAAAGAGATCATGGGATCTAGCCATTAAAGTAGACAAGTCAGGTTCCGCAGAAGTATGGAGGGGTAATTTTGAACAGGCTGAATTTTATCACGAGCAACTAGTTAGTAAAGGTTTAACTATGGCTCCAATTGAAAGAACTTAAAATTTAATTGAGAGTAATGTAAGAATTTACTTTAGTAAATTAAGCAAAGACAAATAAAATGTTAAATATCTGGGGTTTGTCTTAAAAGCATTTTATAAAATATATCGAAATTTAATATTTGGAGAAGATTTATGGAAAATAAAAAAGTGATAAAAGTTGAACCATTGAATTTCTACTCAAATGATATGACTCTAACTAAAGATCAGCTAGTTCATAATCACTTGAAGTTGACGTATCAAAAAAACTTAGTTTCTGATCTAGATCAAAAACATAAAACATGGGCTAAAGAAGATGCAGCAAGTTAATTTTACTTGTGATGAGTGTGTTTTAATATATTTAATTTCTAAAAATTAATGGTTTACTTTTTGATGATTTATATTAACTAAATATACTTTTATTTTAAAAAGAAGTGTTAGATATTTTGAATAAGATTTTTGCTTTTATACTAATTCTAATATTACCTGCGTATGCTTACGCGGGCTTTCCTGAAGGTGAGAAGGGTTACGATTTAAATAAAATAGAAAAGTCATTCAAACTTCCATGTAGTGAAATTGGAAATGATCATTGTCTTGCAAGAGCAGTATCTATGGGAGGTTGTATTTATAGTTTTGAAATTAACAAAGGGAAAGAAAATGAAGACGCCTTAAAAAAATCAGATGAAGTTTTAATTGCTCTTTTAGATGGAAACAATTTGGATATAAATAATATGTTTGAAAATGATGGATCAATTAAAAATGATATTAGATCTGAAGTAATTAGCAGAATAAATTCTTGTCGTGAAGCTACTAAAAAAGCAATACCTAATTTAGTTAAGTTACCTGAAGGGATGGAAATGACGGAAGAGAGACTTGAAAGCTTGACTAATACTTATCCTCAATACTATCTATACATGTTTGAACAAATGAGAAATGGCAAATAATTATTTCTTATTCTTAAATATTCTTTTTATACATATATGTGACATAGATGTATA
>QCLU01000013.1 GCA_003214315.1 Prochlorococcus sp. AG-418-D13 | reverse complement strand
TTAAATAATTAAATAATTGTAGATATTGAATCTTTATTTTTTTGTATCAGCTACATTCTTAAAGAAATCGCAATAAGCCATCAATTCTGAATCGGTTTCGATTTTGAGATTTAAATCGTTAATTGCCTTCTTGGTATCAATTCTGTAGCCATACCAATCTAGACAAACTTCTCTCTGCCTTTGGGTTTCTGAAACTGAGATCGAATCTGTCATTGAAGACTTGGAACAACCCCAAATGAAAATGATTAAAGGGATGTAGAAAATTCCACGTTTCATTTCTTAATCTCAATAAGTTTTCTATGATTCTGCATAAGTCCAAGAAGATTCTTCCATAGTTGAAAGATCGACTCTATGCGTTGCCATCCAATCACCATTAGCTTCAACAAACTTTTGAATATTACCTTCTGGAGCCTGATGAATAACAATAACTTTTTGAGGATCTTTTTTATTTACACCTCTAAATAGTGGCTTAATAAGAAATTCAGAATGTCTTTTATCAGCTTCTGCACTATCAAATATTGTTACCCATTCATCGAAAGTACTTTCAATTTTGAATGTAAAAATAGAGGTTACTGAGCTAGGCATAAAAAAGAAGCGAATAGATTTATATTCTAGATTGACTGTCAATTAAGACTTTGTTAAATAAGGGTTAAGGAAATTATTTAAATATTAATCTAGAGTTTAGATTAATATTTTGAATTAAAAAATGGCTGTTAAAAAAGATACTAAAAAAGATACTAAAAAAGATTTCATAAAAAATAAAGCAATGCTCGCTTATGGAGTTATTCAATTAGGTTCAAAAGTTTTATCTGCTGTTGCATTAGTAGCTATAGCTCTAGGCTTTTGCTCATTAAAAAAAGAATCAAATTTCTTTAATGAATGTGTTGAAGAAATTAAAGCTACTGGTTCACCAACAGCTGATTCGGTTCGTTTTTGTACAGGTGGTTAATTCTATGAAAGAAACTAATATTTTCATCTTCAAGTTTTTTCTTTTGTTCTAGTGGCACTTTTTGTGAAGTTAGGTTTTATGAGTATAGGGTTATATTTATTTATGCAAATCTCATTTTTTGCAAAAGTAGTTTTATTTTTAACTCTTTATTGTATTTCTGATTTATCAATTAAAAATAATATTTTGAGAAAAGTAATGAACAGAGCTAATAGAGCTAAAAAAATTTAAACTTCCCAATAAATGGAATTATTAACTAATTTTTGGAATAATCAACCCACTACAGTTATGGGAATAGGTGTAGCAATATTTGTATTATTAGGAATTTATATATCTTTACTCCAGACATTTCAATAAATTAGTTAATTATTTTTTTAATTTTTTCTAAATTCCATTTATCAAATATTAATTTCATTTCTCTTTCGTAGTATCTTACTTTCTTTGAGAAAGGTAGTTGTTGAATAATTATCCCAAAGGGAAATTTTAAAAAAGAAGAAACATAAACAATATAAAACTCGACAAATGAAGGTTTTGGTGGGAGAGGTAAATTTTTTAAATATGCCCAATCAATGCATGGTTTTAGTTGCTTATCACTAGCAGCAATATTTTTTCTACATCTCCAATAAGAGAATAAATAAATGCCAATAAAAACAGGTAGTGGAAGAAGTCGCAACATTAAATATCAATATTTAATAGCCATCTGCCAATAAGGATAGCAACCATAAGATTTCTCTCTAGTTAATTCTAATTTTCTAGAATTAATTTTTAATTTTTTCTACCTTTTTTTCTGATTTCCATATAACAGAATCAAATGCATTCTCTAAATCTTTTGTATTGAATCTTGAATAACTTGAGGATCTTAGGGAGTTTAATAAATCTGGTTTGCCATCATATGAAAAATTAAAAAATGATGATGGGGTCAGAATGTTGATTAGAGTTATTTATGAATCAATAACTGATTAGTAATAGATATCTAGGTTCCTTGACTTCAAGATCAACTTCTCTGAAAAATAATCAATAGGTACTAGTCTTAATCTGTAAAAAGTGGATTAATACAAAATTATGAAAAAGTCATTT
The DNA here is from genome assembly GCA_003214315.1 of Prochlorococcus sp. AG-418-D13. Taxonomy (GTDB): domain Bacteria; phylum Cyanobacteriota; class Cyanobacteriia; order PCC-6307; family Cyanobiaceae; genus Prochlorococcus_A. The sequence goes on along the minus strand of QCLU01000013.1, from coordinate 24,403 downwards.
AAAAAATTTTTAATTTTAGTATTAAGCTCCTTTTTAACTCTTATTTTTTTATTTGAGATAATAATACCTATTACATCTATAGCAGCTTTTGCAGGTGGATCTACTACCAATAAAAGTGAAGTCAAAGCTAAAAAAGAAGGATATTTATATAGCGATACCCTTCCACTAAATAATCAACCTTTTTTTGATGTTCTAGAAAGTAAATATGAAACGTGGAAACATAATCCAATTGGCAATGTTGTAAGTAAATCCCCTCAAGAATCATTAATTAACTTTTATGCATTGATGGCAATTGTTGGAGATAGAGTAAATTTAATTTCAAATTCTGCTTCGAGTGATCCGGGATTTGGTTGGAGCGAAAAAGCAAAACATCAAATTGAAGAGACAGAACATTTATTTGAACTTGCTGTAAATTCTTTAGATAAATCTGATTTTCCTGAGAGTGTTAGAAGTCATTTAGCCGATGAATCAGCAATCGAGATCAAACATCTCATTGATTATGTTTTTTATACATCAAAAAGTCCTATCAATTTAATCGACAAGAAAAAATTAAAAAATATGCCCGCTAAGTCTTTAGATAAAGTATTTGTCTGGAGATTACTCAGCACCCCCATATCATTAACGAATAAAATTGGCGATGATGGAATTGGATTCGGTTATAGATTTTCTACCGAGACTGTAAAGAACGCAGCATCAATGTACAAGGAAATAAAACCTGAACTGAAATATATGCCTTCAACAAAGTATTTTACCCCTAACTTTTACAATGATTTTATTCATACCCCAGGACATCTTGTCTCTCCAAAGTGGTATTTAAATTTGCCGATTGGATTACGTCAATTTCTTGAACAGGACTTTTTTTTTGGTGAGACATTTTTCCAAATCTTTTTTGCAGGTTTGGCAATCCTAATTTATATTTATGCCTTATTTATTTGTGTTAGAAGAATAATAAATATTTTTTTCTCGATTAATCAAGATTCTTTACCTAAAGAAGTAGTCTCAAAAAATAAAGATATTTTTCTTTATGCAATACCATTCGTACCGATTACAAAATTACTCGAATTATTTATAGATAATTATCTAAATTTCACCGGTTCTGCATTAGTAGTTCTGACATTTATTTTTGAAGTGGTCTTGTTTTTAATATCTGTTTTTGTTATCGTTTTTTTCTTTGAAGCGTTCGGAAAATATTTAGTATTTAATTTAAAAAATAAGAATTTAAATAATATTTCAAAATTAGATGTTAAAAGGCAAGCTGGATTGGTTTTGCCTCTTTTTAGATCTATGGCTGCTTTAATTTCAGTAAGTTTGATTTATAAACTACTACTTCTCTTAGGACTCTCTCCCTCTCTAGTTTTGGCATTATCTGCGGTTCCTGGTTTAGCAATAGGTTTAGGAGCTTCAAAACTACTAGGCAATTTATTTGCGGGTCTTTCTATTCAGGCTGATGATCATCTCCGCATAGGCGAATTTTGTAAAGTTGGCGATGTAACTGGATTCGTAACAAGGATTGGGCTTAGATCCATTGAAATTCAGACTTTAGAAAGTAAAGTAACTATTCCAAATTCATCAGCAGAAGAATCAGTCATTGAAAATTTTAGTGGGGTAGAAGGAGATCAGTATGGACAAGGTTTGAGTTTGAGATTAAAAATACCTTCTAATTTTTCGCCAAGACAAATCAAAATACTTGTAAACAAAGTCACCAATTATGTAAATAATATTCCTTCACTTCTGAATACTAAAGTGACCACTGAAAATTCTGATGGAAGTCTTAAATTAATTATTTATTGTTTATTAAATATGGCTGAATTAGATACTTGGGATGAATATATCAATATGAGAGAAACCTTATTAGATAAAATCAGCGAAATAGTTGGTCAAGTTGAGGGTTCTGAAAGAAAGATTTCAGTTGCATTTGAAACTTCGAGAAATATGCTCCGGGATATTCCTAATATTGTCAAAGAGATTCTTGAATCAGATAAAAATTTCGAATTTGATGCAATGAACCTTCTTAATATCTCTGATTTTAGTTACGATTATATTCTGGAATTAAATGGTAAGCATAATACTCTTGATGCATTCGAGAATGGCATAAGCCAATTTAATCAAAAACTTATTCAAAAATTTAATGAACTTAATATACAAATACCTTATCCAACAGAGAGAAAAATATAAATTTTATCCTCAGCTATTGTAAATTCCATCTTAGAAATCATTTAATCATTAACTGATATTGTGCCAACAAATCGGCAACAAATATGCCCTAGTTTGTCTTGTCAAATTAATCAATCCTAGTCAACTATTTTGTTATAGCTTGTAGACATAATTTCCTACTAGGGTTGTTAAGTACTTTGTGAGCACTAGTTCGCTGGTTAGAATACTGTCGACCCGACTCTTAAAAACCAAGTCATAATAGTGATTTTCCTAGACTCTTTTTTTATTGTCTGCAATCTCAGAAGAGATACTAGCGCTAATTCTAGCGCTAGTATCTTCGAAGATTTTGAAAAGGTGCTTAATTTCTTACTTATAAGTATTGAGTAATGCTATGTAAATTCCAACAATACTAATATTGCTACACCTAAACCAATAACTGTATTTGGTTGATTATTCCTAATCCCCTGAAAATATCCAATAAAAAAAGGGCGTTAGATTCGCCCTCAATAAAAAAGCGGAATAATCCCCATCACCCCAGCTTTTTTAAAATCCTAGCACTATATATAGTGTTCATAAGTAACAAAAATTACCTATCGATGGGGTTGTTTGTTCCTTTTTAATTTGTCATGATAGAAATCCCCATCATCCAGGCTCGCAAGGGTCTTTTTTTTTTGCCTGTAATAACAAATATGTTAAGGATTCAAAAAGCAAAATAATAACAGTCTCTGTAGATACACAAAATTTCCATCACAAAGTATTAGGATACTTTTACTGAAGTTAAGGTATTCAATATGTCACTGAAAAATCAAACTAATGGCATTTATCCATGGGATTATCAAATAGGAGATGATAATTTCCAATTAGAGCCTTGGATTCTAGAGAAAGGAAAAGAATATGTGTCTATTGAGAAAAATATAGATAACAAAGGTTTTTTTTATTTACAAAAGAATGCGGAGAAACGTCTTTCTCTCAACGCTATACAAATAAAATCGACGTATAACCATTTGATGAATTTTGGATATAAATTGCGAATTAGATAGTTATAATTTCTAAAACTAAATTTTAGCGATATTTAACTTTTGTTTTACAAAATTAAATAAGAATATGAAATGATTTATAGGTGTTGAATCAAAAACTAATTATTTGTTTGAAATAATAAAAATCTATTTTTAAGTTATAAATTTTTAAAAAATTGGAAATAACTTTAAAAGAATATACCTTATTAGGTTTAGAGTCCTATGATGATCTAAGTTTTAAGTTTGAAGAGGAGCTTGAACTAGAAATTTCAAAACTTATTAAAATTAGACCTAAACTTAAAAATAATCTAAATTAAATTTCATAATCAAGGGTAATACAATAAAAAGTTAAAAGGAGAATTAATAGCTATTAATAAATAAAGGATATTTAATGAACCTAAAAATCAATATAAATTTTTTTGAAAAATATTTAGCTAATTTTGTAAATGATATTGAACATAAAAGGATTACAAAAAAATTGAAAGAATATGATTTAATTTCGGACGTGGATGATCAAAGATTTCATCATTTTTGTTCTTAAATTTAAGTGTATGGTGGAGATTATAATTTTCTAGAATTTATTTTCATAGTGAAAGCGTTTCAGGGATTAAAGTCTCTACATTTTGATCTTTCGTTTTCATAATCTTTGATAGCATTATCCCATTCTGATAAATCTGCTTCTTTTCCAGAAATATACAAATCCATTTGTTTCGAATAGTTTGTTGATTCAATCCGACTATTGAATGAAGCATTGCAAAAAATTATACTTCCAAATTTTTCATAGTCCGTATAATCTCTTCTAGCAGCAAATTCTGCATTTGCCCGTTTCTTATCTAATTCTTTATATTTCAAATCCTCAATACTAGTTTTTGAAAAAAGTAAGGATGGTTTCTTCTGTACATTTAGATATGCGATAAGGCAAACACCAATAAGAACAGATGCAAATACTCTAATTAACCAAGTGTTAGTTTTATCCATTTAACAAAGCGGTACAAAACCACCAAGCAATAAGTACTAATTGTTTCTATTGAACTTATTGTATTTTTTTTTATTGGGTCCGTTTCTTTTCTCCGCCTCATTAACCCTTATCTCTCTTCCCATCCATTCAACATCTTGAAGATCATCAATAGCTTTTTTTTCAGAATTATGATCATTTAAATCTACAAAAGCAATTCCTCTTTTTCTTCCTGTTTCTCTATCAAGAGGTAAATAACATTTCTTTACTACTCCATAATTACTAAAAAGTTGTTCAAGATCTTCAACCTCAGTTTCCCAAGATAAATTTCCAATAAAAATAGTCATTTCTTTAATTTTTTTGTGAAGGTATAAATAGTTGCTTTGGACTAGTGAAGTTATCTCCAATCAAATGCTTCCATTATTCTTACTCTAACTCTTTATTCGCTATGTAACGAATATAAAAACTTACATATATTTACAAACCCATTGCTCTTCTTAGCTTTGCAGCTTCATCTAAACCTTCCATAACTGTAAACGTGGAATTTTCAGTTGCTTCTTTTCTTAGCTTTGAAAGCTCTTTATATTCTTTAGATTCATAAGCTTCAAGGGCTGCCCTCATTGATGGGAATTCACAAATAACTGCTAAATTGACATCCTCAGTCCTCTCCTTCCCATGAGGCTCTGTATCTTTTGCAAAGGCTTGGCCTCCAACCTCTTTCAGCCATGGTCCAACTTTATTTACATATTCATCAAATAAGTCCTGATTAATTATTTTTGCAGTTGATATCGAGTAACCTTTAGCCCCTTTTTTATCCATTTATTTATATTTAGTATTTCAATTAGATTACATCATCTCGTATTGATCAAATTTAGTCTTTAACTTTGCTGCTTTATGAATTAATCCGAATGCCCCTTTTCTTCCAGTAGCTTGTTGAGCCTTGCGCATTAAGGCAACATATTTTTTGTTTGTTTTTTTTATTAATTATCTTTTTAAATCTTTTAAAACATTCTCAAGCCTTTTTGTAAAAGTTTCTGTATTAAACAATTCTCCATCACTCTTCAATTTAGACAACTTATTTTTGAGACCCTTAATTTCAATTGGATTTTTTGCATAAAAAATTACTTTTTGCTTGTATTCATTAATTGTATTTGCTATTAAATCCTCTAGACCAATTGATCTTAAAATACTTGCACTTACCCTTGATGCGAAATTATTACCTTGAAGGGTGATTACTGGTAGTCCAGACCACAATGCTTCAATCGTGGTAGTGTGTCCATTGTAGTTAAAAGTATCTAGCAATAAATCACCAACTTTGTATCTTGAGAGATGTTTTTCATAAGTAGGCTCTCTATCAGCAAAAATAATTTTAGAACGATCTATATCTTTCATTTCAAAAAATTCTAAAAGATTTTTCATGGCATATTTATTTGGCTTTCTAATCCACAGAAAGCTATCTTCAATTGAATTAAGTATGTCAGACCAACATGAAACAGTTTTTAAATTTAATTTTTGCGGTCTATGAAAAGCAACCATAATAAAACTCTTTTGCTTTAAGTTATAAAAATGATTTTTAGTACTCTTTTCTGAGATTTTGGTGGTATCGTCAAAACAAATAAATGTTCCAGGAATATTTATTACTTTTTCAGTAAAATTATTGACTTCTTTTTCAGGAATAACATATTTATCAGCTAAAAAGTAATCTATTTGATCTGATCCAGTAGTCGAAGGATATGCTAAATAACTAATTTGAATAGGTGCTACCTTTTTAGATAATATTCCCATTCTTGATCCAGCAGTGTATCCCATTAAATCAATAATGAAATCTAACTTATCTGATCTAATTATATTTGCCGCTTCGTCATCAGATTTAACTGATATATCTCTGAAAACATCAAATAGGTTTGATATTTTTTTCGTGATTTGGTCTTTTTTTGTATTAATTGAATAACCATAAATTTCGAATTCTTTACGATTATGCTTCTTAATAACTCCTGAGATTAGAAATGAAACTGGATGAAATACAAAATTATTGGAAATATAACCTATCCTTAATTTTTTATTATTTTGAGATTTTAATTTTATATGATCCCTTCTAAAATTAGAATTAAAAAAATTTATAGCTCTTAATTTTCTTACGTGGTTTTCTTCATCTAAATAAAGAAAGGTTAAGGGGTCACCTCCTTGAAAAAACTTAACACCAAAATTTTTTAGTTTAGGTTCAAATTTTTTAATAATTCTCCATTCAAATGTTTTTAATAACAAGTTATAAAAAGCAACTATTGCGTTACCATATGATGGGTTTAGATTAAGCGTTTTTAGATAAAAGTCCTTTGCTTTATTATAATCTTCGAGTGCATCGAATAATTGAGCCAAATTATAAACTACTAAATAATTCTTAGGATTGACTCTCAAAGCATTCAAAAAATATTTGATGGATAATTTATATTCTCTTTGATTCTTATATATAATACCTAGATTATTAAGTGAGCTAAATAAGTTTTTGTTAAAATCCAAAGACTTTATAAAACATTTTTTTGCTTCGGAAATGCGATTACCTTTTAGGTATAAACTTCCCAGATCACTATATGAATTCGGATAATTTGGATTTTTTTCTATAGATTTTTTTAAAAAATTTATAGCCTCAATGTTATTTGATTTAATGATATTTAAAAAAGCTAATTGATGTAACTCAAGATAATCAATTTCATTTTTAACATATAACTTTCTTAGTAATTTTTCTGCCGTTTTATATTCTTTGTTTTGTATTAGCTCATTTATATCTTTCTTCATTGCAAAAGTGAAAAGTAAATATATTTAATCAATCTAACTTATTATAAGTCTGGCAAAGGAGAAATAATATTCAAGTCAAATATCTGAAAGATCTTTCAAAGTGCATATAAAACTTTTATTTAATTAGGGACTTAAATATATATCTAATAATAATTATTTAAATTGCACTCCTCTTATCAAACTTTCCTTTTTCGTAGGATAAGATCCATTGTTCTGTATTATTTACCAAGATGTTTCTGAGTTATCTTTTATAAAAAACCTTAAAGCTGATACCCAATCTTCTATTTCAGTTGACTTTGGCATAGGGTGGCTCTAGAGGGAGCTCTAAAGTTCTAAAAACATCTTGTAAGATCTTTGAAGATTTAGCAATAAGGTGTCTCGAACTCGCTTCACCATCTATAATTAGTCTAGGCTATAACTAATATCTCAAGGTTTTCTTAAAAATACCGCCCAGTGCTTTGGGAGCATTAGGTCGGGAGTTCGAATCTCCCCGCCCCAACTGGCTTTTCAGCGAAGGGTAAAACCCACCTTGGGGAAAAATTGGGAAAATTCTAATTAAATAAAATAATTATAGAATAAGATTGAATAACTTCACTCGTATCCGAATTCTTTAAGAAAAGGGTAATTTATTTTATTAAATAAGTTTAATTCTTCACCTGAAATTTTTTCCTTCCAGTCTGTTTTAGACCTGACCCATCTCCCATCAAAAAGAGCGACAGTATCCCTAGAGGGTAATTTTTTACTCAATACTTTTATTTCTAAAAAAGTTTCAATCGAATTCAAAACATATTCAAAATTACATAATATATCCTCGTATTTTATTAGTAGAGTGTTAGGCCTTTTTAATGGATTCCATGAACTCAAGTGATCCTTCCATGTACCAAAAGGATGATTCCCAAGAATAATATCTTTAATTGGAATTTTTTTACCATAGAAATTCCATAAACTCACACTTGCTGCTCTTCCATCTCTAATTATGTATATTGACCTATTCTCGTCTTGATTTAATTTATGGGTTTTAATTATTGGGATAGAGCCTTTTTGAAATGTAATAGTTTTATTTTGATTATGTTCTATATGACCTACAAAATTTTCTAAAGTTTTATTTCCTCCTAAATCATTAGGATAAATACTGGCAGTCTTTATCCCAAAACAATTGAACAAAATTGTTCTTAAGTAAGTATTTCCACTTCTTGGGTATGATGCCAACCAAGTAATTTTCATACAGTTCTTAAGAAATTTAAATTTAGTTTTATCCTATCAAAGCAAAATTAATTATTTTCCAAACTAGTTTCATAAAGAATATTAGAAATCTATTTGTTTGTGGAATCTCCTAATCTCTTAAGTAGCACTAGGTCAACTTTAGGGAAAAACTTAGGAAAAATCTAAAAACAAATAGAAAATCTCATAACATATTAGAAGATTTTTGTAGTGTTAACTGCAGTTATAGCTTAAAAACGTAGTTATAAGGTCTTCTGACCTAGTGGTTTGGGATCACTAGGTCCCAGGTTCGAATCCTGTCGCCCCGACTCTAACAATCCAATTAATAGATAAGTTTCCCAGCCTATCTTTTTTATTATTTGTTCATTCTTACATGAGAAAAAGGATATGTAGGGGGATCTAGAATTTTTAAACTTTCTCAAAATGTGCTTACTAGTAGCACTGTTTTCTTATTGAGAAACTGATGGGAGAGTAGTAAAAAAAAAATAGCAGAAAATTACAATTAATTAGAGAAAAATCTTATGGGTGTTATCCTCATTGGACAATAGCTATTAAGTTTTGAAGGAATTTTTACAGAAGATTTGGCAGAATCATCATGACCGAACCCATGCAACTTATGGAATAGTTGGAGTAATAGTACTATTGGTAATTTATAATCGTTTACTCAATAAATATCAGTAACAAGAAACCCCTCCAGAAATTCCAACTACTGAAAGGGTTATTAAATCGACTCGCAACTATATTGAATCAATCTATGTCCTGCAGCAAACGTAGAGTGTGCTGATGAGGTTTGGCCTCAATTAATTTATAGCAAAAATTTTTAAACTCCGGCCACTTTTCGTTCAGCTTGTCGTTTTTTTAGAATTGTATAAGCTTGTGAAGCCCATTTTTGAGAAACATCAAACTCAGCATCTAACTTCTCTCTAAGTAATTTGCCAATTTTAAATACTTCTACGAAGCCTAGATAAATTATTACCAGCACCTTAGTTATGTTTACTGCAACAGCTGCTATCTTTTCAATTCTTTGATCTTGCATTTGAACTTATCTAAGTCCACTAAAATTAACAGTTCTAAGAAATTATGCAAATGTTTTTTAAATTAAAAGTAACTTCTAAAAATACTGGTTTTCATCCAACCTTCTTCTAATAATTGTTTATATTCTTTTCGTGCAGCTTCAATAGTTTCAACTCGACTCCCTTTCATAACTGGTTTACTACTCCTTTTATATACGCATCCATAACTAATCATCATTGCATCAATACTAGGACTAGGCTTCGATACATCCTCGAATGGTTCAAAGACTTTAATTCTTGATCTGTCCTTATTTATAAGAGTAAATTTCTCCATAAATTAATAATAGACAAAAAAAGAGGGGTAAAGATGCAATTCCAACTCTCTAATAAAAATACTGAGAGCATCAAAGATCTTTCTTTTCAATGTAATGAGAACACTCAAAACTCATGGGAATTCCGTCAAAATTCCGTCAAAACTTACTTATTTTGTCCTGGCAAATCACGCATGGATAAGCAATAAATGAGTTATAGATTGAAAACCTAGCGCCTCACCAACCACATCAAGTCCTTTGGGAGCACTAGGTCGCAGGTTCGAATCCTGTCGGCCCGACTCTAATAATCAAAGTCATAAGGTGTTTTCTCAGCCTGTCTTTTTTATTGGGTAAAATTTGACATCACTCTCTTGATGTCAAATTGATGTAAATTCTAGGTTTTCTGAGGATTTCAGTTCTTCAAAATTTATTTTTTATTGACAGTAGATCTACAATGAGGCCAATTAGCTCATTTTCATGCCATACGATAAAGGAAGAAAATATCATAGAAAACCAGTTTTTAAAGCAAACTTAAAATATTCTTTTAGTCGTAAAAGAAAAAATAATAAAAATTCAAAAATAATTGGTCCTATCACTTCATCACCGTCCGATAGAGATATAAGGGTACATGATAATTGGAGGTCGTGGCATCAGCAAACAATACAGAAGTGCATTGCTACAGACATAAAAGGGTATTAATTTTTATGCCAAAATTTTATAAAACCTTTTATGTTCAAAAAATTTCAATTTTTATTTTGGGCTTTTCTATAGGTGTTATTTCAATTTGGCCTGGAATGATTTCTGGAAATAGCAGAAAATGTTTTTTTAATATCCTCAAAGATGGTAGCGATGGCTCTGTAAAAATTGGAACCCTTTTTTCAATTAATCCTAATTATCTTATAAAAATAAAAAAAAACAAAAATAAATATTTTAAGATTTTGTTGATTGGGGACGCATGCTTTCGAAGATTTTAAATTAAATAATTCATACTTGCACCGCTAATAGTTAATAATTAACAGCCAACGTAGAGAGAATCGATTACCATTCAAAAAAACAAATTTTAATGAAAAACACTATTTTAATTAGTTTAATTGCAGGCATTGCTGGGCTTGCGATTGGTTATAAAGTTCCAAAAGACAAGAATGTTGGTTATGTAATTATTTCTGGCAGAATTACAAATCCAGAACAAGCAGGTAAATACTTTGCAAGAGTAAATAATGTGGTTGTAGATGGTTGCGGGGCAAAGACATTAACAGTTGATTATGAAACAGATGTAAGAGAAGGTTATGACGGACCGTTTACTGTACTCGCACAATTCCCAAGCAAGAAAGCAGCGGAGGATTGCTATGAAGGTGATTATCAAGAAATTATTCCTTTAAGAAAAGGAGCTATAGATATGAATTTTAGAATAGTTGAAAGAAATAGATAAAAAAGGAAACTAGGGCAGCACTACTTAAATAAGTTGACGAATCAAGTAGAATCAAGCAAAAAATTAACTATATCTTGAAAATCTAGTGCTGCACTAGAGATAAAAAGTACTTTGGGAGCATTAAGTAGCAGATTCGAATCCTGTCGCCCTCGTCAGGATTTTTAACGATTGTCTAATTTAAATTAGGTAAAAACTAGGGAAAATAACCTCCTTTTTAGGAGGGGTTCTTGTGGTTTTTTACTAAACTTAATAAGATTTTATTGAATTTTTTAAAATATAAGCCTATATATATATATCTTTAGACTTGTAATCTTTGTGGCCCACATTTTTTATAAAATGATCAAAATAAATTTAGAAAATTGGAACTAATTAAGAGAAAAATGTTAAGGCGCTTATCCTCCATTATGCGCGGTAAATCAAATATTAAAAAGCAGATATAACAACATTATTTAAAAAACTTTTTTAGTATATTTGAAATTTAATTATTAATAAAATGAAAAAATTTAAAGATAATTTTTCAAGCGAAAGCTTTTACCCAGATTCTAATTTCTACATTGATAATAAAGAGTCTGAAGAGAATCCGGTTTCAGAAGATCAAATATCCAATATGGGGGGTGATTTTGAATGGCCAAATAGCTATTGGTTTATTGCAGAAAGGACTAATGGACGGCTTGCAATGATTGGATTTATGGCTGTGATTATTAACTACACCTTATTTGGTTGGATTGCATATCCTATCCTATAAATGAGCAATTCAAATTTTGATAAAAATGGAATTGATGGTTCTGGAGTCCATTGGCTTCAATATGCTGCATTTGTTGTAACTGCATTTGCTATTTATATTGGTTGGGCTTTTTTTAATGATGCTAACTTCCATCACTTTGCTATTAAAATATTCAAGTTTTGGAATTGCAATGGATATAACCCTTTAAATTATTGCTTAATGCGTTGGAAAGTAGATTTTTATCCTTAAAAATAAGTTGAATATTTAATAAATAAAAACTTTTTGCAAGCTAAAAATGACTAAATATTTATAAATTTATTTGCAATAAATTATAAGAATCTTCATCATTTATTTAGTAAATTTATTCATAACATTCCTTTCTATTACAAGCTTCCAAACTTTCATCTGGTGCTCGCGGAACATGCCCCCCATAAGGAGATAAAAATGTGCTACCAATATCTTTAAAATTGGGTTTATATTCCTCCTTTAAAGAGCTTTGTTCGTTTATTAATAGACTTTTTTGTTTATTAATATCTTGAATTTTCTGTTTTTCTAAAAAATTATTTTTAAAAATGTTAATGGAAGTTTTGTCGTTTATAAAATAAGAATTTTTAATAAGTTGTGTATTATTTTTAAAATCATCTAAATTTTGAATATCATTTAAATTATTTGATAATGGTAATTTTATATATATTTCTTCAGCTAGAATTTTTTTATCTATCTCAAAAAGAAAATTAAGTATAAAAATATTTATAAATAGAATTTTTTGCATTATCATAATACAAGAATAAACTTGTATTTTTTTTATGTAGTATCCTTATACACCATTACTTTAATTAATTAGAAAATAAATACCTTTTTTAATTTTATTCGTGATTATGTGTGATTGATTAGTGCGAGGTTTTTTAGCCAGTATTTTTGTGGCAACTTTAAATAATTCATTAAAGTTAATTTGTCTATCTTATTTTATTAAATGTTGTATAGAAGTTTTGGCGATAATTTACTTACGTCAGTTGATAACTTATCAAAATAATTAATTTATTAAATTCTTTGTTGTTTGAAGAAGCAATCATAATTTCATAAATTTTTGATTAACTGCATGAGCAACTTCATTGTGCACTGAATCCCAATCACCAATTTTTTTTTGCCTGAAAATCCTCATGCTTTTATACCAATATGTCTTTTCACCTTCTACTTCCCAACGCCAATCTGGATAATATTTTAGTAACAACCATGTTTCTGCTCCTAATCCACCAGCTAAATGTGCTAGTGCACTATCACTAGTAATTACTAAATCGCAATTATTTATAATTGCTGCTATTTCTGAGAATTCCCAAATTGATTCTATCTGTTCCTGAATTTTTACAAACTTACATTTGAAAGAACAAGTTTCCATCTGTTCCGAACCAAATCCTTTCTGTAAGGATAATAAAGAAATATTTTTTATTTTAGATAAGGGAAGAAATGATTCAAGATTAAATGATCTATTATTTTTTACAGCTTGCCCTTTTTCTTGCTCTGGGTTTCCTTGCCAGTGAATACAAATAATAGGGTTTAATTCAGAAGAAAGTTTTTTTTTCCATTTAATATTAAGCTTATTACTTATTTTTAAATAAGGTTTGTCTATATTTATTTGATTCTGATAAATTTTCAGAACAAAAGGTAATGACATCAATGGTATGTAACTTCCCTCTTTAAATTTATTTGCTTCTCCGATAGTTAAGAACTTATCAACTAAATTGGAAGACCTTAAAATTTTATGCAATTGTTTAGGAGCCCACATATAAATCTCAATGCCTTTATTTTTTAAAGTTGAGGCATATCTAATGAATTGAAATGTGTCTCCAAGACCTTGTTCTGATATTAAAAGAACTTTTTTGCCAGAATTTAGATTTTCTTCATAGCCTCTAATTGCAATTGGATTAATATTTATTGCTACTTCAGGTTTCTCCCCAACAAATCTCCATTCATATTCTTCCCATGCTGCTCTAAATTTTTTTACTCTAAAAAGTAATTCAGAATAGCTCATATGAATCATAGGTTTTGAATAATTTATTTCTAACCCTCTTTCGAAATAGATTCGAGCCTCATCAAACATATGAAGTTCGCATAGAAAGTGGCCATAAACCATATTCAAGTTTTCATCATTAGGGTAAAGATTAATACATTTCTTAAATTGAATTAAAGCCTCCTCAAAATTGTTAGTTTTTCCAAGTAAATTTGAATATCTGAAGAGTAACTCTTTGTTATCTGAAAAAAAATCAAGTCCTTGTTTTACTAAATTTAAAGCCTCTTCATTTTTTTCTTCTTTTACTAAAACTATAGTTAGATCTAAAATACAATCTAAGTTTTTTGGATCAATTTCTAAAGATTTATAAAAATTAAATTTCGATTTTTCCAATTCTCCCATTTCTAAATAAGCTTTACCCAAATTAAAAAAAACTTCCTTTACTTGATCATTTATTTTCAAAGATTTCTCAAAATTTAAGATTGATTTATTAAATTCTTTTTTTATTGCAAAAATTATCCCAATAAAATTATAGATTTCATAATCATTTTTCTTAATATTTAATAATTCCTTGAGTATATCTAACGAATCTTCGTATCTTTTTTTGTAAAAAATATCTATCGCATTATTCTTAAGTTGGAGATAATTCTTTTTATTGAAATTATTTTTTTTTAGAAAACCTGGCGGTTTTTTTCTAGGTTCGGAAAACATTTATCTATTTATATGATTTTTCCTCAAATATATTTGAATTAAATAAAATATTTATTTCTCTTTTAATGCGTGATCTTTCATCATTATTTTTATAAACAGATCTTGCTAAAATTATGAATTCTTCATCAAATAAATTATTTTTTTCTTTAATCCTGATTTCATCCTCTATTAACCACAATTTTTTGTTTATATCTTTTAATTGATTGTAAAGGGATTTTTTAATTAGAAGATCAAGTTGGTCTACGATTTTTAATAGAAGATTTAATTCTTTCTCAACATTGTTTCTTTTAGTTTCTTCAACAAATTCTCTTTTAAGCTCTAAAATAGTAATCTTATCAAAAAGCTCACCTACAGATATTGGTGCACTAATAGAAGTCATAATTTATAAACTTTATTATTAGCTATATTAACTAATTCAGATGAAATTTCACTAATTAAACTACTCCAATCACCATTTTTTTTCTGTCTGAAAATTTTAATAGATTCATACCAAAATGTATTTGAATCGTTTATTCCCCACCTCCATTCAGGAATTTTTTTTAAAATTAAAAAGGTTTTAATTCCAAGAGCTCCAGATAGATGAGCCATATATGAATCCACTGTAATTATTAAATCGCAATTTGAAAGAATTGCGGCTGTTTCTTCAAAACTAGAAAGACCTGCTTCAAGTTGATCTGGAATAATTAAATTATTTTTAAAAGAACAATCTTTAATTTGTTCTCTTCCTTCTCCATATTGAACTGGAATAATATTAAATTTTGAATTTTTTGCAATTTCTAAAAAGTTTATCAGAGAAATAGATCTGCCTCTTAAGTATGGATTATTTTCTGTTTTATTATCACCTTTCCAGTTTATTCCAACTTTCAAACCTAAATATTTAGCAAAAATATTAGACCACTTATTAAAAAGATCTTTATCTGCTTTTAAATAAGCAGAGGAAATATCATTAAAAGATGGAGAAACATTTAAAATTTTTGGAAGAGATAATAATGGTATCCATTTTGTACAATTTTCTTTATACAAATTTTTCTTATCGCAGTAAATATTATAATTATTAGAAAATTGGAACAAATTTAGAAGTTTTTCTTGAGGACAAAAAGTTAAATTCACATTAATTTTTTTTAAATAAAAAACAAATCTAATAAATTGAATTGTATCTCCATAACCTTGCTCAGAAACTATTAATAACTTATCCTCAGAAAGTAATTCCTCACCTTTCCAAAGCATTAAATTTGGCAAAAAATGTGGGAGAATAGGTTGAGTTTTCTTTATATTTCTATATTCATAATTATCCCAACCTTCTTCCCATTTACCAATTAAAAGAGATATCTGAGATAAATTAAATTTTGCATCATCATAATAAGGGTTTAACTCTATTGATTTTTTTAAAACTTCATAAGCATTATTGTAATGCCCTTCAAGATAATAAGCGGATCCTAAATTATTATAAACATCTGGAAAATCTGGTTTTAAATCAATAGATTTTCTATAATTTTTAATTGCACTAAAAATATCATTTTTTTCAAGATAAATATTTCCTAAATTGCTATAAGCTATAAAATTTTCATTATCTAAATCAATCGCTTCATTAAAAAAATTTAAAGCCTTAATATTATCTCCAGAATTCTTATAATATCCTCCCAAATTGCAACATAAAGTACTTGTTTTAATACCTAGTGCAATGCTGTAATTAAGAAGCTTAATTGCTTCAGTTGATCTATTGGTTCTATTATAAATTTCAGCTAAATTAATAAAAGCTGTTGGATTTTTTTTGTCTAAATTTAAAATATTATTTTTGTAAATATTCTCTGCTTCTTTAAATTTTCCTAAACGAATAAAATTTAACGCTTCAAGCAAATCATCTTCCATAAAATTATTATAGTATGAATTTAATTTATATTTCTAAAAAATTCATTTATAAAAATTAAATAAAAAGAATTAAACTTTAAAATTTTTTAGAAAAAAACCTTTGTAAGTTGATTATATTCGTTAATCTATAATTAATATAGATTAATACTTTATAAAATTCTTTATGCAAGAATCAACTGCTAAAAATTTAAAAGATTTAGAGGTTATTGCTTTAGATAAATTCGAAAAAAGTGATTTTAAAGTTGCCCTAAATTTTTTTAATAAAGCGATTGATATTGATAAAAATAATTCTGATCTTTTAATGTATAGAGGAAGATGCAAAGAAAAATTAAGAAAGTTTTATGATGCTTTAAAAGATTTTGACAAATCAATTGAATTAGATCCTTCTTCTTCAAAAGCCTATAAATATAGAGGAAATGTTAGAAGTAAATTAAAGAGATTTAATTTGGCAATAGAAGATTATTCAAAAGCAATTGAAATAAACAAAAATGACGTTAATTCTCTTAACAATCGTGGAATTGCAAAAGAAATGATTAATGATTTCAATGGTGCAATAGAAGATTATTCAAAAGCAATTGAAATAAACCCTAGATTTGCTAGCCCATATTGTAATAGGGGGATCGTAAGAGATCATGAATCAGATGTTTCAGGTGCAATGCAAGATTATTCAAAAGCAATAGAACTGAGCCCAAAGTTTCTCAGTGCATTGAATAATAGAGGAATACTAAAGGCAAAATTAAAATTGTATGATCAAGCAATATCTGATTATACAAAAGCTATTAAAATAAATCCAAAATTTACAAATGCTTTCACTAACAGAGCAATTGCAAGAATTGAAAAGAAAGAATTTAGCAATGCTTTAAAAGATTTTGACCAAGTTATAAAACTTAGTCCAAAATATTCCTCTGCTTATATCAATAGAGCCTTATTAAAAAGTGATTTAAATCGACATCAGGATGCATTATCTGACTTGAATATAGCTATAGAGATCAATAAAAAAGATGGGAATGCTTATTTCTACAGAGGAAATGTTAAAAAAGATATCAACGATCTAAAAGGTGCTCTATCAGATTGGGAAAAAGCAGCAGCATTTGGTCATCATAAATCTATGGATTTAATCAAAGAAAATTCTATCCATAATATTTCTTAAGAATTAAGCTTCAAAGATCTTTTGTTATTGTGATACTTAAAAAAATTATCATTTTAATGTTATTAAACAAATTTAGAATTTTATTTAATAAACTTTTTTTAGTACTAATAGCTTTTAGTTTTATTGATAGTTTTTCAAAAGCAGGAATAAATAAAAATGTAGTTTCTCAGTGGAGTGAAGTGCAAAATGAATTTTATATAGATACTGTTGATTTTGAAATAAATAAAAGCCAAATATCTGCTTGGATAAAAGAAAAAAACTACAAACGAAGAAAATTAACAATTGACTGTGAAAATTTACAAGAAAAAGAATTATTTGATAATAAAATTTATGGGTGGAATTCTATAAAAAAAGATTCACCAAAATTTATAATTGCTAATCAATTATGTTTTCTTACAGAAGTTTTGGGTTATACCTCGGAGCCTAGAAGAAAACAGCCAAAATGGGTAAAAAAAATGATTTCTTTGCACAGCGCTCGAGTTTCTAAAAAAAATCAAGAGCTAGAAGAGTTAAAAAAAAAGGAAGAAGTAACTTTAAGACAAAAAAGGATCACTAACTTTATAAATCAAGGAGATGAAAATTTAAAACAACAAAAAACAAAAAGACAATTAGAAAAAAAAGAATTAGAAATACTAAAGCTAAAGGAAATTAACGATAAATTAAAAAAAGAGTTAGATGCAAATAAAAAAATGTTTCCTCAAAAAAAGAATAATCTTGAAAACAAATCTACCTCCTCTTCATTAATACCTAGTCTAGAAATAAGAAAAAAAATTGATAGCGATGTTAAAAGATTCTTTGAAGATTTAAAAAACAAACCCGAAGCAGCTGAAAAGGAGAATAAATCTAATAAATCACTGAACTTTATAAATAGTGATACAGATATTATTTTTAATAATGATAATCAAACAGTTTCAGAAAAAGATATCTTTAATAGTAAAGAAGTAAAATCTAGGGGTTTTATTTCTGATAATTAAAGTTATGAAAAATTTTATAAATTAAATTTATTGTTTTAGAATAACAAAATTAACTTTTGCATAAAGAAAGTATTTGTAAATGAATAAAACTACAGGAATTATTTGCGCATGCATGAATCGCGAGAAAATGTTGCTAGTTTCTCTTCAATCATGGTTAGTAAATCCACTGGTTAATGAAATAATAATAACGGACTGGAGTTCTAGAAATGATATTTCATATCTTTCCAAATGGGACAACAGAATAAAAATCATCAGGATAAATAATAAGGAGTATTTTCACTTTAGCGCTGCTTTAAATCTTGCTTTAAAAGAAAGTAAAATGGACTTAATTATGAAAATGGATACAGATTACATATTAAATCCTTATTATAATTTAATATCTGACATTAAATTCCATGAAAATGAATTTCTTGTTGGAGATGGTTGGGATTATTCTGGCAGTAATATAAATGCTGATGATAGATTTATAAAGCCTACTAATGGATTTATCTATACATCTCGAAAGAATCTCACTAGTATCAATGGATGGAATGAAGACCTTGAGGGATGGGGTTATGAAGACGATGATTTGCAAAATAGGCTTGTAAAAAATGGATTAAATCCAAAAATATTGCTTTTAAGTAAAAGGGAATTTCTGTACCATAATCCTCATGAAAATAATTTAAGAATTGCAAATTATAAAATTAAGGATGGTAACCAAAGTT
Source organism: Prochlorococcus sp. AG-418-D13 (assembly GCA_003214315.1). Lineage (GTDB taxonomy): Bacteria > Cyanobacteriota > Cyanobacteriia > PCC-6307 > Cyanobiaceae > Prochlorococcus_A. Next base: position 5,371 of record QCLU01000013.1, on the reverse strand, counting down.
GGGCAAGAAACAAAAAAATAAGTAATTCATATGTAGATTTTTTTAACCTATAACTATCTTTCCCAAAATATTTAAATATTGAAGCCATTCATCAATTAAAAAAACAATAAAAAAGAGGGTCATAAGACCCTCTTAAATTGCAATTAAAGTAATTAATACTTAACTGCTAGGATCGAAAACTTGAGTGGTGGTTGTTGTTAAAGTTCCTGTCTCGGTTGTTGTACCAGTTGGAGTTCCCATCTCTCCACCAAATGCCTGCATAAAGCCAGAAGCTGTACTTGACTGACTTTGGTTAGCAAATGATGATGTAGCTAGGTTTGCACCAGCAGAACCATTAGCAGTTGCGGTAGATCCTAGGTCAACACCAGTTAGGTTTGTACCTTTAATCTCTACATCAAATGTTGATGAGCTTGCAGCTGCAATGTTTGCATCTGATCCAATTCCATTAACTTCAACACTACTGTCACTTGATCTAGAAGCACCTGCAGCGGCTACAGCATAAGATCTACTGTATTCACTGTTGTACTCCCTATCATATGCAGCTTGCCATTCAGTTGATGTGGCAAATGTTCTAGCATTGCTTCCAGAACCGTAGGTTTTGCCTGCTGTGTAAGTGTTGTCGTAAGAGCGTTCCGCTGAAGCTTCAGCAGAGCTAGATGCTGAGGATTCCCAATCAGCTTGAGATCCAGCACTTTGTGCAGAACCAGTTTCAACTGTTTTGAAAGTACCCTTAATAGTTCCACTATCAGTTGTACTATCATCACTAGAGTTAATACTAGAAAGTGATCTTGTAAATTCACTTCCGTAGTTCGCATCGTAAGAGTTTTGATAGGAACTATCTCTAGCTGCAGTCCATTCAGATTCTCTAGAGTACTGTGCACTTGCAGAGAAACTAACTGAGTTATCAGCGTTTCTTGAAGCTCTACCAGCTTCTATTTCTCGCTCAGCATATGCTGTATAGGAACCAGTGTTTGATGATTCCCAAGAAGACTGAGCTTCATAGGCTCTCTTTGAAGCTACATCATGAGCAACAGTAGCAGCTGCAGTTGCAGTGCTTGTTGTATTCTGTGCCTGTCCAGAGGTACCAATTACCTGTTTAAGGGTAGTAGTTCCACCAAGATCTAATTTGGCTTGACCAGCTACACCATACTCAGGAGTTGAACTTGCAGAAGCATTTACACCAAGGTTAGTACTAGAACCCACTTGGAAACTGTTATTGGTACCAATTGAGTTATTGAACTGAGCTGTTCCACTTCCTGTGAAGTCGATAGCCCCTGGTGATGCAGCGGTCACCTTAAATTGAGGTGATGCTTTAGCAACTTGTGCTAATTGAGTTGCAGTGGTTGCCGTAAATAAGGCAGCTGCAACTAATAATGATTTTTTCATTAAGGTTGTAAAAAAGAAATCTTATTTGATTTCTAGAGGTTGTAATCGGACATAATATGCCCACTTTATATTTAATACTTTTAGAAGAATTTGTCTATAAAAAATAATACAATTTCAAATTTAGTTTGAAACTCTAATATTTATTAATTAATTAATCTTGGGATCTTCAGGAGAGGTTGAATTTTAGGTTGTTCTTTCACATCATTTTTTTTATCTACATTTTTATCTGCAATAGTGTCTTTTTTAACTATTAATTCAGGTTGACCTGGTTTAATTACGCATTCGGATAATAAAGGGAATTTGTTTTCATCTACTAAAATGCCCTCCTTTTTCAAAGAAGCGCATGCTCTAATCATTGAGAGTTGAGTAGAAATTTCTTTATCGACTGCGACCTGACTTGCAACGGTCCTGCATGAATCCATCACTCCAGATCCAAAAGGTATGACTAATCCCACAGAGGCAGAAATGTTATCAGCATAAGTTCCGCTATCTCCAAGTTGTGCCCAGTTAGTAGAATCAGCACCTGCATAACTACTAGTTACATTTACTGAGGGTGTTCTGCATACAAAACCAGGTCCAAATCCAACATCATTTGAGAATGATTGATTTGTTTGATAATTAATACTTGTTCCACCAGTTGTGGTGGAACTTGCACTTGGGGATACGGAATTCGTAACATTTGAAGAATTACTCTGGGAATAAATTGGATTCATGTAACCAATCATTAAAAGAGATGAAGTTAAAAATAATTTTTTTATTAAATTCCTCATTGTTTTTAAAAATTACTTGAAAAACTAGAAGTAAAGGAAGAATTAGTTTGTTCTACATCAAGTACCATATTAGTAAAAAGACTTGATGAAGCGTCACCACTTACAGGTTCTCCGTTACCAATCAACTCTCCTGTAGTAGGATCTTGATTAGTTATTTCTGAAGAAAATTCAGCTTTTTTTATAATATACTCGTTTGCTGCAACTAAACCTGTTAAGTTAAAACTAGAGCCTGTTGGGGTAACAACAAAATCACCTGAAATTCCTGGATCATCCTCAGAGCTAAAATTCTTTGTTATCTTACTGTCTTCTTTTAGTTCTAATTCTGCTTTGTTGTTAACAACAGCGTCCCCTTTTACATTTGCTGAAGTACTTACACCTATTTCATTCCTTAAGTTAATTGTTAGTTTATTTGTCACACCAGTTTGTATAGAGTTTGTTTGAGAAAAAGTACTGTTATGGTAGCTTGAACAAATAAATAACAATAAAATAAGCCTCAGATAAGATTTAAAATATATCATTTTAGAAAGCTTGAGAAAAAGCATTGTTAAAATCATTATTGGAAATATCAACATTTAAAGTTGAATCCATTCTCACTCCAGAAGAAGAATTAGCTGTGTCGATGGGATTTTCTTCTCTATTTTCAGAATCCAGATTTAATGAATCTCCTGTAATGGGGTTTTTAACAGCTTTTAAATCCTCTATTTCTGCATCATTTACTGTACTTGGACCATCTATTTCTATGAATAGATTATTAAAGATGCCTTGTACTGAAGCTTTACCTTCTGCAGCCATAGCTTCATCTGAATTGATGTTAAAAACATCACCCTCAGTAGATCCAGTCCCAGAGTGAGTACCTGAACCTGTGGATCTTATGTTAGTAACTTCAACATTGATGTCACCTCTATCAGTCAAGGATCCTCCAAACGAACTAGTATATTCTCCATCTTTGCTTTTCAAATTAGAGGTAGAACTAGTGGTGAATCTGCCTGAGGTAGATGCGTTTACGTTTGTACCGAAAGATGAAGATGTAGATACCCTTAACGAAGAACTTGTTCCAGTAGTGAGATTATTAGATTTTTGTTCACCAGGCTCTGCTATAAGCTCAGTAGGCATAAAGTTTGTTTGTGAGAAAGCTGGTAAAGAGCAAAAAACAAAAATATTAAATAAAATTTTAAACTTCATATACTTCATTTAGTGTTATTGCTTTTTTGAAATTATATTAAAGATACAATTATGTTAAAAAAAAATCTGTAAAAGGATGTACATTTTATAGAATCAAAAATAAATAAAAAAAAATTTTAAGAAATATACAAAATTTACAATTTAATTTTTGGTTATGAATGAATCGTCAAATCGTGATTGAGGTCAAGGTTTTCTATGTATTTAAGTGTAAAATTAAATAGATTTAAGTCTTCATCTTTTTCATTTGTAAAAAACTCATCAAACATTCTTTTTAGCAAAGTTTTGTTACAAATAAATATTTTCTTTTCAAAAGAAACATTAGAAAAGAAATTCTTATTAATTTTGTTCATTTTTTCAAAAAAACTTTTATTTGGTATATAAATAAAAACATAACAGGGTTTTTCTGGATCTTTAGTTTGATTTTCCATAGTAATTTTTTTAAATAAACTATTTATATAATCATTTAGATAATTAATTAAAAATTCATCAGTATCATCGGAATTAATTTGAGGATTCTCTTCAAATAAATTGATTAAGAATTTATTAAATAAACAATCAAAATTAAAAATTAATTTAATGAAATCATCTTGATGTAATAATTTAAAATCATTTTTCAGGAAGGAATCTTTTAATTTATTAATATTTTTGGAATTAAAATTATAATTTTTTATTAATTTAATTATTAATTCTTGATCTTTTTTAAAAATTAATTTATCTGAATTAATTTCCTTATTTTCTTTGTTAGAGAATTTATTATCCTCTTTAAGATTATTAGCTTCATTAATTGTATTGTAAGAACTATCAACTTCCTTGATTTCTATATTTTGGGACGAGAATTGGACATCCTCTTCAATATTCTCTTTATTATAATTAGTAAAAGATTCTTCATTTCCTAAATCTTTTAAATTTTCATTAGATTTACTCATCTCTTCATCATTATTCAAATCTTCATTAGAGGCTTCAAATTCATCTAAATTTTCTATATCAATTAAAAGATCATCTTTATCTATTTTTTCTTTAGTTAAATCTTCATTTTCACTAGTAATTTTTCTATTAGATTTTTTAAATTCATTTTGAATTTCTTTAATTTTGGATAAAACTTCGGATCTTTCTTCGTCAATTAGATTATTTTTATTAATTTGATTATTTAGAGTATTATCTATTTTTCTCTTCTTAGTGAGTATTTTTCTTATTTTTTGTTCGTTTCGTTCAAGTTTCCTATTTAAAGAATCAACATTAGATACTAAAAGATTTAACTGTTTTTTTTGAATGGTTTGAGAGAATTTTGATTTCCTTATATAAAGATACACAATAATAATAAATAAGAAAAGGAAACTAGAAAAAATAAGTATTTTATTAATTTTATTTGCTTGAGATTGACTCTTAATATCGGTGATAATATTTGAATTATTAGAGGGAATATTCGATGGTTCTGAAAGAATATTAGATGGTTTTGAAAAATTATTTAAACTCTTTGATGAAGTATTGGATTCCTCTAATTTAATATTATTTTCTTGGGAACTTAAATTTTCCTCTTTTTTAGAATTTAAAAGGGAATCTAATTTCTCTTCAAGTTTTAAGAGTTTTTCAGATGATGATTCTATAAATAAATTTTGTTTGTTTATTGTTCTCAAGTTTTCTTCTTTTTCTTTTTCAAAATTATTAATTTGATCTATATTTTTTTTTCTTAAAGTCTCTGTTAACTTAATTTGCTTTGATAACTTATTTTCTAAGCTATTTTTACATTGCTTTTTAAACCATTTTTCAGGTTCTTTTCTACCTAAGGAAGCAGCTGTTTCCCAGTCCTCGCATGCGGAAAAGGTATTACCTAAAAGTTCATAAGTTATTCCTCTATTAATGTAAGCGTCTGATAAGAAAGGATTAATTTCAATTGCTTTTGTAAAATCATTAATAGCTTCAATATTCTTATTTAAGGCACCTTTAGCGACACCTCTATTAGAAAAGGCTTCAGCATAATTATCATCTAATTTAATTGCTGCATCTAAGAGATTTATCGTTTCTTGGAATTTATT
>QCLU01000012.1 GCA_003214315.1 Prochlorococcus sp. AG-418-D13 | reverse complement strand
GATTTCAATTCATATGGCTTCTGATTTCTCTTTTATTTTGCGTCGGTGGAGTAGTACTTGTTGGTCTAACAGGAATAATCAGTTTTTTTGAAAGCTTTCAGCCAATTTTTCTTGCAAAGTATTTCGGAGGTGTAGTAAATACTGTCAATTCAATTTGGGCTGGTAGCTGGGGATTGCTTTTCTCTGTCTTATTTCTAATTGGATCAGGCAGCTTTTTTAGCTTAAGACGTCAATTAAAAAAACCGTAGATGGCTACATTGGTTATTCCTTGCGATAATTGTATTAATGCTTTTAGCTGTAAACGGAATAAATGCAGGTATTGGATTCATAGCAAGAGATTTAACAAATGCTTTGGTAGAAAAACAAGAAGATGGGTTTTATCGGATATTGGGGATTTACGCTTGTTGTTTCGCTGTGGCTCTACCAATACGTGTTTCCCAAATATTTTTTACATATAAGTTAGGAATAATTTGGAGAGAATGGCTTTCAAAAAGTTTAGTCAAAGATTATATGACTAATAAAGCTTATTACCAATTAAATCCCAATGATGAAGAACAAACCGATGTAGATAATCCTGATCAAAGAATCACAGATGATACCCGAGCTTTTACTGGGCAAAGTCTTTCTTTCACATTAGGTATTTTTGATGCCCTACTAACATTTTCACTTAATATTCTTATTTTATGGAGTATTAGTACAACACTTACTTTTTCTTTATTTGGTTACGCTGCATTTGCAACTTCTATCCTTTTAATTGCTGGAAAAAATCTTGTAAAGATTGACTTTGATCAACTTAGATATGAGGCAGATTTTCGATATGGCTTAGTACATATTAGAGATAATGCTGAATCAATAGCCTTTTACTCTGGAGAAAATCCCGAGCGAAGTGAAACTGAAAGGCGCTTAGGAGAAGTTGTGAGAAACTTTAATTTACTGATTATATGGAGAGTAATAATAGACGTCATGAGAAGATCCATTAATTATGCTGGAAATTTCTTTCCATATTTAATAATGGCAATCCCTTACTTTAAAGGTGATATTGATTATGGACGCTTTATTCAGGCAAGTTTTGCATTTGGAATGGTTGAAGGTTCGTTATTTTTCATTGTTAATCAGATCGAAGAACTTGCAAAATTTACTGCTGGGATCGGAAGATTAGAAGGATTCCAGTCAAAAGTAGAATCCATTAGTCAAACCAACCCAAAAAGCAATCAAAATGTTATTTCAGATTACCCCTCAATTCTTATTAATAATGCTGACCTTTGCCCACCTGGATCAAATAAAACAATAATTAAAAATTTAAACTTGAGCATCGACAATAATCAATCACTTTTGGTCGTAGGACCATCTGGGTGCGGAAAAACATCTTTACTAAGAATGATAGAGTGGGATTCTCCATGCATGCCCTGGGAGAAAAATGATCTATTTTTTGCTCAAATAGATTTAGATGGAGAGATACAAAAAATAAAAAAATTCTCAAATAAGCTGATAAATTCCAAAAAAAACGTTTCTTTTTTTCAACCTTATTGGATAAGTGAAACTCTTTTAGTGTGTTCTGAAGATAGTTCTGGATGGTGGAACTTATTGTTTTTAGATGTTAGTGAAATTGATAATATTTTTATTAAGAAAAGAGTAGAGAGAAATTTGATTGAATATGGAGCCCCACAATGGGTATCAGGAATAACATTTTTTTCAGGAAATATAAACAATTTATTTTGTGTAGCAAAAAAAGAAAATAGCTTAATAGTGGAAGAATATAAAGATCTTGAATTCGTTAAAGAATTTTCTACTCCTTTTACCTCGATAAGTGATTTTAGTGTTTTTCGGAAAAAAGTTCTCTTAAAAGGTTATGGATCTGATTTTTTGGGAATTGTATTTGAAATTGATTTTGCAGAAAAAGTTTTATCAAATTTTTCTGAGCAGATATTTGTTGAGCATATAAAAGATTGTTCAAAACCTGAAACATTTTGGTTTAAAGGTTTTGAAGATCAATCTACTCATTCTTTTCTTTATAGGCCGCTTGTTGAAAATTTCAGAAAGCCACCGCTCCTTGTTAGAGCACATAGCGGACCAACTTCATGTTTTGATGGATCATATAATTCTGAAGTTCAATATTGGACATCGAAGGGATTTTTGGTCGCTGAAGTTAATTATGGAGGATCATCAGGATTTGGTAAAGCATATAGAGAGAGATTAGATTTTAAGTGGGGAATTGTTGATTCTTATGACTGTAAAGCATTAACTCTTGAATTAATTAATTTAAATTTAGTTGATAGTGACAAAGTAGTAATTTTTGGTAATAGTGCTGGCGGGTTAACAGCTTTAAATTGTTTATTATACGGGTCTATTTTTACAGCTGCAATTTGTAAATATCCTGTTTTGGATTTGAGGGACATGCATTACAACACTCATAGGTTTGAAAAAGATTATTTAAATTCTTTGGTAGGAAATTATGAAGAAAATCATTATGATTACTTAGATAGATCGCCATTAAATCAAATTAACAAAATAAAAAAACCTATTTTATTGTTTCATGGAAAACAAGATAGAGTTATTTCGTATAAACAAACTTTAAAAATTCAAGAAATTTTGATTCAGAATAATCAATATTCAGAAGTTATCTTTTTTGAAAATGAAGGGCATGGGTTTAAAAATATTAAAAATAAAGAGCTAGTAATGCAAAAATCTCAGGAATTTTTAAAAAATGTTTTGAATATTTAAGAATTGATTTTTAGAAAATCTATAGTTTCTTTTAATTTTTCTATAAATATATCAATTTCTTCCTTATTGGTTGTGAAATTCATGCTGATTCTAGCTGTTGATTTAATTCCAATGTATCTGTGAAGAGGTTGACAGCAATGATGTCCACTTCTGATGCAAATTCCTTTTGAATCGAGAATTTCAGCAATATCGTTTGAATGTATATTTTTTATATAAAAGGTCGCAAGTGATGCTCTGTCTGGATCCATCTCCGGAGATGGACCTATAATTTCAACATTTTCTATTTGATTTAATTTTTCAAATAAATATTTAGTAATAGTCTTTTCATATTCATGAATTTCATCCAATCCAATAGTGTTTATATAATTAATTGCTTCTGCAAGACCTATTGCTTCTGCAATGGCTGGAGTGCCAGCTTCAAATTTATGTGGTAGCTCTGCCCAAGTACTTGTCTCTTCAAAAACATCTTGAATCATTTCGCCACCTCCAAAGAGAGGAGGAATTTTTTCTAAGATTTTTTTTCTTGACCAGAGGAAACCAATACCTGTAGGACCGCAAAGTTTATGTCCTGATCCCGCTAAAAAATCTATATCAAGATCAATCACATCCAGTTTTTGATGCGCCAAACTTTGACATGCATCTATTAACACTAAAGAACCTTTTTGTTTGGCTAATTTAGTTATGTCTTTGATTGGATTACAGCAACCTAGAGTATTACTAACATGTACTAGGCTAACAAGCTTAGTTCTAGATGTTAGTTTTGATTTAAAATCTTCTATATCTAATTTCCCATTTTTATCTATACCTATAAATTTTAATTTGCATTTATTTTTTGCTGCAACCATTTGCCATGGAACAATATTACTATGATGCTCCATTATTGATAAGAGAATTTCATCGTTTTCTCTTAATGAAGATTCGCCCCATGATCTAGCCGCAAGATTGATTGCTTCAGTAGCATTTCTTGTGAAAATAATTTCTTTTGTTGAGTTCGCTTTTATATATTTACTAATTAAATATCTTGCATTTTCAAATTCTTCTGTTGCTTTAGCACTTAATTGATGTGCGCCTCTATGTACATTGGCATTAAAATTTCTATAATATTCATCAATTTTTTTTAAAACCTGAATTGGTTTTTGAGTGGTTGCAGCATGATCTAAATAAATAATTTGCTCATTACTTTTTAAGTTCTTATTTAAAAGAGGAAAGTCTTTCTTCGTTATGTCAGGAAAATTTTGAATCGTTTCCATTAATTCTCATTTAAAAGTTTATCAAGCAAATCCCATCTATCTTTTGAAACGGGAATAAATGAAGTTATTTCTTGAAAGTAAGAACTTAATTGTAGTTTACTTGCTTCTGGTAATGTGATCCCTCTTGTTCGCATATAAAAAAGTTCTTCTTCATTTAATTGCGAAATTGTTGCTCCATGTTTGCATTTGACATCATCAGCAATTATTTCTAATTGAGGTTTGGTATCTATTTGTGCGAGGTTTGATAAAAGTAAATTTCTGCTTAATTGCGAAGCATCAGTTTTTTGGGCAATTTTCGGAACTATTATTGAACCTTCAAATATTGCATGTGATTTATCGTCAGCAAGTGATTTGTTTATTTGATCTAGAAATCCATTTGGGCCATTAAAGTCTATTTTTGTATAAGTAGAAATTTGTTCATCTTTTTTTGTTATTTGCATACCTTTGATATTTGTTTTAGCGTTTCCTTCAGATTGTTTAATACGAATTTCAAATCTTGCATAATTAAATTTGAAATGTAAAGATCCTAAATTGTATTCGCTATTTTTTTGTTGAATTACATTGAGAGAATTTAATAGATTTGATTTGTTTTCACCGTAAGAAACAACACCGTGGTTTACGGAACTATTTTCTTCTAAACAAAAGAATGTTGATTGAGATAATGAAGAGTTGTCTTTACCAAGATTTACTTGTAATAAATCTATATCACAATTCTTTTCTAAAAATATTACTAGGGTTTTTGCGTTTAAAGAATTACTTGATGCGTGACTAAAGATTTCAATAGGAGGAATTTCTGATCCATTTATTTTTAATCCCAAGGTATTCTTTCTAGAGTTTAAAGACAGATTTAGTAATTCACTCCAATTTTCGTTTTGATTAAAACAAGATATCTGTTCCTTGATATATTTAACTAATTTATCCTCACTTAGTTGCTTTATTGAATAATTTTCCTCTATTACATTAATTAGGCAATTATCACCAATTACTAACCTAATATTACTTTGTGAAGTGTTAGGAAAAGGTGTATCAAATTTTGGATTTTTTTCATTAACCGAGTAGTCTAAAAAGTTTGACAATTTTGATTTATTTGCAAGTCTCCATTGTTCACTTTTAGGATTAGGGAGGGGGGTTGATTCTAATTTATCTAGACAGAATTTTTGTATTTCTGTTAAATTATCAATCGATTTATTGGTTTTTATCTTTTCAATAATTTCCATTTATTTCGTATTTTTTATAAAGTTATCAGTCCATTCATACCCTTTTTTCTCAAGCTCTAGAGCAAGATTACTCTCACCAGTTTTTATGATTTGTCCGTCTGACATAACATGGACATAATTTGGTTCAATTTCATCTAATAATCTTTGGTAGTGGGTAATTAGTATAATTCCAGTTTGTGTATTAGATATTTTTTTAATTCCTGATGCCACTATTCTTAGAGCATCAATATCTAGACCAGAATCGGTTTCATCTAATATTGCTATCTTAGGCTCAAGTAAAGCCATTTGCAGAATTTCATTTCTTTTTTTTTCACCTCCGGAAAATCCTTGATTTACACTCCTTGATAGGAATGCATGATCCATTTTCACAAGTTCTAACTTTTCTTTAACTAATTCTTCAAAATCAAAAGTATCTAACTCTTCTTTGTTTAGGAATTTTCTTCTAGCATTAGTTGAAACTCTAAGAAACTCAAGATTACTTACACCTGGAATCTCAATTGGATATTGAAAACCAAGAAAAATTCCTGATTGAGCTCTCTCTTCAGGTTCTAGAGAGTTGATGCTTGCACCTAAAAATTTTATGTCGCCATTTGTAATATTATAGGAGGGATGTCCTGCAATGATTTTCGAAAGAGTACTTTTGCCACATCCATTTCTTCCCATAATGGCATGGATTTCACCAGGATAGACAGTAAGTGAAACCCCTTTTAAAATTGGAAGATTATCAGTAGATGCAGAGAGATTTTCAACTTCTAAAATTGGATCTGATTCTTTCATTTTATTTTGCATTTCAGTTTAGAAATTGACTCATTAACCTACTGATCCCTCTAGTTTAAGTGCAAGTAACTTATCAGCTTCAGCAGCAAATTCCATAGGTAATTGATTAAATACATCTCTGCAAAAACCGCTGACCATCATAGATACTGCCTCCTCAAATTCTATACCTCTGCTTTGGAGATAAAAAAGTTGGTCTTCTGAGATTCTACATGTGCTTGCTTCATGCTCAATTTCAGAATTGGGTTGTTGAGATTTGATGTAAGGGAATGTATTTGCAGAAGCTTGATCCCCAATCAACATTGAATCACATTGACTGTAATTTCTTGCTCCTGTAGCTTTTGTTCCCATTTTGACAAGACCTCTATAACTATTTATAGAGTTGCCTGCACTAATACCTTTGCTAACAATAGTTGATTTGGTCTTAGGACCAATATGTATCATTTTTGTGCCGGTATCTGCTTGTTGAAGATTATTGGTGAGTGCCACTGAATAAAATTCTCCTACAGATTCTTCCCCTAAAAGAAGACAGCTAGGATATTTCCATGTAATTGCAGACCCTGTTTCAACTTGAGACCAGCTAATTTTACTTCTCTTACCTAAACATTTTCCTCTCTTGGTGACAAAATTAAAAATTCCTCCAATACCTTCTTCATCACCAGCATACCAATTTTGCACCGTTGAATATTTTATTGAGGCGTCGTCTAATGCTATAAGCTCTACAACTGCTGCATGTAGGGTATTCGTATCAAACATTGGAGCTGTACAACCTTCTAGATAACTCACAGAACTTGATTCCTCAGCAATGATTAGTGTCCTTTCGAATTGTCCTGAATCTCCACTATTAATTCTGAAATAGGAAGATAGATCCATAGGGCAGGTAACACCTTTTGGAATAAAAACAAAAGAACCATCACTAAAAACAGCAGAATTTAGTGCTGCAAAATAATTATCACTAGCTGGAACTACTGTACCTAAATATTTTTCAATCAAATCCGAGTGATTTTTTACTGCTTCACTAATTGAGCAAAATATGACTCCATGTTCAGCAAGTTCTTCTCTAAAAGTTGTGGCTATAGAAACACTATCAAAGACAGCGTCTACTGCTACATTTGTGAGTTTTTTTTGCTCTGTAAGGGGTATCCCCAGTTTGTCAAAAGTCTCAAGAAGTTTGGGATCAACTTCATCTAAACTAGAAATTTTCTCTTTTTGCTTAGGAGCAGAGTAATAAATTATATCTTGATAATCAATTTTTTTATATCCTAATCCTGCCCAATCAGGCTCTTTCATTTTTTGCCATTTTTTAAATGCTTTTAATCTAAAATCAAGAAGATATTTTGGCTCTTCTTTTTTCTGTGAAATTAATCTTACGATATCTTCATTTAATCCCTTTGATATTTTTTCAGTTTCAATATCAGTAACGAAACCATATTTATAAGGTTCTTTTACTACATCTTTAACTAAATTTTCGTTGACCATGTTATCAAAAATAACTTATTACAATTAGCTTTATATACTCTAACTAAAGATACCCCCAATATTGAGTTTTTTTCCTTTATTTAAACTAAAAATTAATGTCTAATCATCTTGATCCCTTGTCTAATCCTTTAAACATAGAAACTATTCAAGAAATTGATAATCTTGATCTACCTATAATGCAGAAACATCATTTAAGAATACTCGCTCATTCCCTCCAGATTATAAAAATTATCAATGTAGATAATAGTTTTGAATATGAAAATAAAAATCCCCTGAGAGAATGGTGTGATAACCAATCCAAAAAATTTGATGATAAAAAATTTAGTGATCTTTTTTATGAGCAGTTAGAATCCACTTCGAAAAAATTAAGTATTTTTTCAAAAAAAATAGGTAAAAATATTGAGGATTTAGAGATAGATGATTTATTACTTCTAATTAAACAACGTTAAATCCCCTTTTAATTGATCCCGAAGAAAAAATATATTTTTGTTGAGTCGTTAACAAATTTAGGTAATAAAATTTAAAAAAAAAGAAAATTAATTTACATTAAAAAAAAACCTGAAAATTAATTAATTGCATTGATACCAACAGTTTTGAAGAGAAATATCAATCTTGAGAATTTTTTAGTAGTCAGAGGATGCTGACGACAGGGCAAAAAGACACACAATTCCTCAAAAAAAAGAACATACTGATCCCAAACAAAATCGGAGAATTTAAAGTGGCTGATGGGATCATGAATAAAGATCAATTACTCTCACTTACCCTCAGACAATTGCGTCAAGAAGCAAGTAAATTATCAGTTCCGCTATACAGTCGCAAAACAAAAGCTGTTTTAGTTGATTTAATATTCAAATACCAAGAAAAATCTACAAAAAAAACATACACTACTTTAACTCAGTCAAAATCTGAAGACACTTTCGAGTCCAGTGCTTTCAACAGTAGTGAAGAAGTTAAAACAAATGTTGTATTCCTACCCCGAGATCCAGATTGGGCTTATGTTTTTTTGGCAAATTTCTGATGCAGATAGAGAAAAGGCGCAATCTTTGGGAGCCAATAAATTATGTTTACGATTATTTGATGCATCTGGTTCTGAAGGAAGCAATTTGAATCAAGGAACACTAAGGGAAATAGCAGTTGATAGTTACAGTACTGAGTGGTACTTGCCAATCCCACTTCCAGATAGAGACTATAAAGTCGAATTAGGTTATAAATATGGTTTTAACTGGATGTCATTGGCATTTTCTTCCATAAGTCACGTTCCTGGCTCTCATCCTTCTGAGCAAATTCTTGATAAATTTGTACCTTTTAATTTGGATTCTACTTCTGAATCAATCCTAGATATTTCAGATCCTGTTGTTTCAGAACAAAATGGTATGCATGAAAGGTTATACCAAGCAGCAACTAACATTCCTCTCAGAAGAAAAGTTGGTTCTGAAGAATTTATGGAAAACGTAAATTCAAAAGATCTTAATGATAATCTTACAGACTCAGGTGCTGGTAAATGGTCATCAGGTTTAAATGATTCTGGAAGCGGAATTGTGAAAAATAGATCTTTTTGGCTCGTTGCTGATTCTGAATTAATTGTTTATGGAGCTACAGAGCCTTCTGCAAAACTTACAATAGGTGGAGAAGATGTACCCCTTGCCGCAGATGGTACTTTTAGAATTCAAGTTCCATTTAGAGACGGGACTCAAAAATATGATATTAAAGCTGTTGATCTATCTGGTGAGCAAGAAAAAAGTATATCAATGAAATTTGATAGAACTACACCACTTGACGATACTAATGAAAAAGATAATGCTGAGACTGAATGGTTTTAATAAATTAAATTAATGCTGAAAAAAATTGTAGCTTTTACCCCAATGCTTGGGGCATTAACGTTTCCACTAATAGTTCCAATTACAATTTCTAAATTTGGTGTTAACTATGGAATTCTTAGTGCATTATTAATTTCCTCATTATGGTTTATCGCTATGTTAAGAACCTCCGAAATGCCTCATTAATTTAGTTAGATTTTTGGAAGTTACTAAAAAATATGACACAAGTTAATGTAATTAATATTAATTCTCCTTTTCTAGATCAAAAACCAGGAACATCTGGTTTAAGAAAAAGTACTTTAAAGTTTCAGGAAGAACATTATCTAGAAATTTTTATTGAAGCAATCTTACAATCATTGACAGATTTACAAGGTTCAACATTAGTAGTTGGTGGTGATGGCAGATATGGCAATATTGAAGCAATAGAAAAAATTGTCCAAATATGCATAGCTCATAAAGTTCAAAAGGTTATTGTTCCAAAATACGGTTTATTATCTACTCCTGCGACATCACATTTAATTAGAAAAGAAAACGCTATTGGTGGAATTATTCTTTCTGCAAGTCATAATCCTGGTGGGATTGATGGCGACTTTGGAGTGAAATTGAATATCTCTAATGGTGGCCCAGCTCCTGAAATAATTACTAATAAGATTTTCAAGGCTTCACAATTACTAACTAGTTATAAAATTTGTAAAATTCAATTACCTAATTTTAGTGAATATGGAACTTATTCTTATGGTGAAACTACCTTAGAAATTATTGATGGATTAAAAGATTATTCTTATTTAATGGAGAAAATTTTTGATTTTGATCAAATTAGTGATTTTTTAAAAAAAGACTTCTCGTTAATCTTTGATGCAATGAATGCGGTTACCGGCCCATATGCAAAAAATATTTTTGTTGAAAAAATGGGTCTTACACATGAGTGTGTCATGAATGGGAACCCGTTAAAAGATTTTGGAGGTTTACATCCTGATCCTAATCTTACTTATGCATCCCACTTGGCTGATTTGTTATTGAATAAAAAATCTTACAGTTTTGGTGCTGCATGCGATGGAGATGGAGATAGGAATATGATTTTAGGAAGTGGATGTTTTGTAAATCCTAGTGACAGCCTTGCAGTTATAACTGCTAACACAAAATGTGTCCCTGGTTATAAAGATGGTATTACAGGTGTGGCAAGATCCATGCCAACCAGCTCAGCGGTTGATAATGTTGCTCGAGCATTAAATATACCTTGTTTCGAGACACCTACTGGCTGGAAGTTTTTTGGAAATCTTTTAGATTCCAATTTAATTACTTTATGTGGAGAAGAAAGTTTCGGAACAGGTAGTAATCATGTGAGAGAGAAAGATGGACTATGGGCAGTTTTGTATTGGTTACAAGTTTTAGCTGAGAAAAAATGTTCGGTAAGTGATTTGATGCAGAATCATTGGAAACAATTTGGTAGGAATTATTATTCAAGACATGATTATGAGGCAATTCACTCAAATATTGCTAATCAAATCTTTGGTAATCTAACTTCTATGCTCGAAAATTTAAAAGGAAATAGTTTTGCTGGCCATTTAGTTAAAGTTGCAGATAACTTTTCATATTTAGATCCCGTTGATAATTCCATAAGTGAAAATCAAGGTTTAAGATTGGTCCTTGATGATAATTCTCGAGTAATTGTGCGCCTTTCTGGAACTGGAACTAAGGGAGCAACATTACGACTTTACTTTGAGAAATTTTTCGATCCTCAACAGAATCTTTCGTTAAATCCTCAGATCGCTTTGAAACCTCTAATAAATGATTTAGATGCTTTATTGAATATTTCAAAACTTACTCAGATGGAAACTCCTACAGTAATTACCTAGAATTGAAAGTAATGATTTTTTGATTTTATTTATATGCACTCAGAAAATTTATTTACTAATTATTCTCAAATAGAAGATAATGCACCTTTGGCAGATAAATTAAGACCAAAGAATTTGGAAGATTTTTTTGGTCAACAACCAATCCTCAATGAGAATTCGCTTTTAAGAAGTGCAATATTAAACGATAAGATTAGTAATTTTATTTTTTCTGGCCCTCCTGGTGTTGGAAAAACTACTCTAATTGAAATTATTTCCTTTAATACTCGTTCAAAATTAATTAAGTTAAATGCAGTATTATCAAGTGTTAAAGAATTAAGAAATGAAATCGCTAATGCAAAAGATAGATTAATAAATTCAAAAAGAAAAACAATTTTATTTATCGATGAGGTTCATAGATTTACAGCAGTTCAGCAAGATGCTTTATTACCTTCAATAGAAAATGGAACTATAACTTTTATTGGTGCAACAACTGAAAACCCTTTCTTTGCTGTTAATAAAGCGCTTGTTAGCAGGTCTCGTATTTTTACATTACTTCCTTTGGCAGAACTTGATTTGCAGAAAATAATACAAAAAGTCATAACTCACTACTCTAAAAAAAAAGATTCAAAAAAGGTTTTTTTAACTCAAGATGCTATAAGTCATTTAATTAAATTTTCTGGCGGAGATGCAAGAACATTAATCAATGCGCTAGAGATGGCCATTGAAACAACTGCTGAAAATGATGCTAAAGAAATCAACATTAATCTCTCAATAGCAGAGGATGCACTTCAAAAGAAAAATATTGTTTACGATAAAAATGGTCAAAATCATTACGATGTAATAAGTGCTTTTATCAAGTCCATAAGAGGTTCTGATCCAGATGCAACTTTATTCTGGCTTGCAAATATGTTGGAGGCTGGTGAAGATCCTAATTTTATTTTTAGAAGACTACTTATATCTGCCAGTGAAGATATTGGAATAGCTGATCCTAATGCCATAGTAGTTGTACAATCATGTTGTGATGCTTTTGATAGAGTTGGTTTTCCTGAAGGATTTTATTTCTTAACGCAGGCTTCTTTATATTTAGCTTTGTCTCCAAAAAGTAATAGTACGAAAAGTATTTTTAAAGCAATTGAAACAATCAAATCTTCCAATGCTTTTGATGTTCCACTTCATTTAAAAAATAACTCTAATAGTTATGTCAATCCTCATAATTATCCAGATAATTGGGTCGCACAAGAATATCTTCCCAAATCTTTAAGAGGTTTAAAAATATGGGAACCCAATAATAATGGATGGGAAAAAACTCAATATGAAGAACTGCTTAGAAGAAAAGAAAACTAAAAATTTTTCGAACAACAAATAATCTCAGGATTAAAAGAAGTTTTTTCTTCGTAGGCTAAAGCGATAGTCCAATTATGGAAGTTAATCCGTGAATAACTTAAATGTATATTTTTCTTCTTATGAATTAACTCTTTTGGTTTTTCAAAAAATTGCCAATGGTTAATGTCTTTAGCTAATTTTCCATGATCCCATTTTATAGCTGCTTCAACAGCACACCATTGATTTAGGATCATATTTTTTGTTAGATAATTATTATGATTTGATTTATTGGTATGAAAAAAATATTTTTCTGCAAATTTTATATGGTTAAAATCTCTATCTATTCTCTCAATATCAATCCCTATTTTGCTTTTATGCCAGACTATAGTAATGGCATCTTTACAATGACTTAAACTGATATTTCCCATTCCAGAGGGTAAACTTGGAGGCTCTCCAGGATGAGCATTAATTGGAATTTCTAGGGGGTCTAAATCAAAAAGTGTTGAAAGTGATTGTCTTAAATAAGCTCTTGTTTCTAAGAAAATCTTTGATCTTGAATTTGTTAGGTTTTTTGCAGTTTTAATTTCTTCTAAAGTTGCGACATCTTGCACACCTTTAATCTCATAAAACCAAATTTTTGGTATTTTATATTCATACTCATTTAATAATTTCAATGGCTCTTAAGGTTGGCGACAAAGCACCAGAATTTAAATTAAAAGATTCTTTTGAGAAAGAAGTTTCTCTTAGTGATTTTAAAGGTAAAAGAATAATACTATATTTTTATCCAAAAGATAATACTCCAGGATGTACTAAGGAAGCATGTAATTTTAAAGAGAATTGGGATTTACTCCAAACAAATAATATTGTTGTACTTGGTATTAGTAAAGATAATGCATCTTCTCATCAGAAGTTTATTGAAAAATTTAATTTACCTTTTATTCTTTTAACTGATCCTGAACCTTTCAAAGTTTCTTCTGATTACGATAGTTATGGACTGAAGAAATTCATGGGAAAAGAATATATGGGAATGATGAGAAATACTTTTTTAATTGATACTGAAGGGAACATCGAAAAAATTTACTTAAAGGTAAAAGCAGCAATAATGGCTGATCATATAATTGCAGACCTTGGTTTAAGCTAATTTTCTAACGGATAGGTGGTGAATAATCATCCCCTCCATAACTAAATTAGGAGCATTGATAATATTTTCTTTTTGATTATTTAAAGATTTTGTGAGTAATTGAGAGTCTCCTCCACAGATTATTAAAATATCCTTGTCGGGATTAAATAAACTATTAATCACGCCAGTAAGAGAGTTGATTACTCCTTTTAAGATTGCTTCTTCTGTATTAATTAAAAAATCTTTGATCGGAATATCATATTTTTTGGGAACCTTAAGATTTTTTGTATTTTGTTCCATAGATTTTAATTGTGTTAGAAAACCTGGAAGAAGTTGACCACCAATAATAGATCCATTTGAATTCAATTTTGTTATTGATAATATTGTTCCAAAATCTGCAATTAGCAAATCTTTTTTGAAAGGGTTTTCAATAATTTTTAAAGCGGCAATACAAGCAAGAGATCTATCAACTCCAAAATAATCAGGAAGATTTGATAACTGAATATCTTTAGTTTCTATTTCATTTTCTTTTTTCAGCAAAAAATTTGGTAGTGTTCCTACAGAAGCCCAAATTAATTGATCAAGATCTATATTTTCGGGAACTTTTTGCTCTTTTTTGGTATGGAAGAATTTAGATTGATTTTTAGAATATTTTGCCCAATGAAGCCTACTATTACCTACCATTAAAAAATTTAAATCTGAGACCATTGTTCTATGATCAATTTAATCATTAGAGTGTATTCCACATTCTTGTTTAATCCCCCTAAATCTTGTATCTCTGCCCTTTGCTTCAATACCATCTGGACAACTTGAATGCCAATCTCCTACAGAAGAATAACCTTTGATAAAAAGTGGATGGGCAGGTAAATTATTCTCTTCCATATAATAAAAAATATCTTTATTTGTCCAATTTAATAAAGGTCTTAAAGAGAGTCTTTGACGAATTATGTCTAGGAAATTCATTTTGTTTCTATTTTCTGTTTGACTTGATCTAACACCGCTTGCCCAGCAGACAATATCATATTTTTCTAGACCATTTTCTAGAGGTTTTATTTTTCTCAATTCATGATACTTATCTAAATCACTCTCTTTATTTGTTTCCCAAAGTTTTCCGTATTTGGCTTCCATTCTAGCTGGAGATAATTCACTTTGTAGAACTTCAACTTCTAGGGATAAATTATCAATAAGCTTTTCAGCGTAATGGTATGTTTCTGGAGGAAGGTAACCTGTATCTATCCAAAATATTTTGATTTTTTTTTGTAGACGTAATTTACTAACCGTATCTAAAAGGACTGATGACTGTATACCAAAACTTGTTGTAATAGCAAATTGATTATCAAACTTTTCATAACCCCATGTAAGCATTTCTTGAGGCTTCATATCTACTAGCTCTTTATTATATTTCCTTAAGTTGGTTTGAATATCTTCTTGGATTTTTTCAATCATTATTCAGTTTGGTTATGAGTTTAATTTTATTTCGCTCAATTTAAAAATTATTCGTATAGTTTAATAATACATTCACGCATAACAATATTTCTCTAATGAAATCAATACAAAAACCAATAGTAATAGTTGGAGCAGGTTTTGCAGGTATGACATTTGCTTTGAATTTAAAGAATCTTAATCCCTCTTTACCGATTCTTGTGGTTGATTCTGAAACTAACTTTATATTTAAACCTCTAATGTATGAAGTTTTAAGTAAAGAAATAAGAAGTTGGGAAGCCAGCCCAAAATTTGCAAATATTTTTTCTGATGCGGGTATAACTTTTTTAAAAAATTGTTTAACCAAGATTTCCTTCAAAGAAAATATTCTTGAATTTATTGACGATTTAAAATTAAGTTATCAGTATCTTGTTATCTGTACAGGATCTATTCCTAATAGTTTTTTTATAAAAGGTGTAGATGAAAATTGTTATTTTTTTAATGATGTTCATGATCTAACTAAATTAAATTCTTTTTTAAAAAAATCAAAAGATAATGCTTTGCATAAAAAGTTATTCATAGTTGGAGGTGGTCCCTCTGGCATCGAGTTGGCATGCAAAATTAAAGATATATTTACAGACCAATTTGAAATTAATTTAATAGAAAAATCAAACGAAATCCTGAATAAAAATAAAATTTTTAATAGAGAACAAGCAGAGAAGGCATTAGAAAAAAGAAAAATCAACATTCTTTTGAATTCCACAGTTAAAGAAGTCTCAGAAACTAAGATTAGTATTTCTAGTGAGGTTGGAATAACTTCCTTGGATAAAGATATTGTTATTTGGACTGCAGGTGTTAAACCTAATTTGTCTTACTTAGAAACTGATCAAATAGTAAAAAAATTTGGACGAATTTTAGTTAATAATAATTTGCAAATAGAAAAATATAAAAACTGTTTTGCTATTGGCGATATTTCAGTTATTGAGGGAATGGAGGATTTACCTATAACTGCTCAGGTCGCTATTCAAGAAGGAAATCATCTGGCTAATAATTTAGAACTTTTAATTAAAGGAAAGGACCCTTTACCCTTTGAATTTAAAGATAATGGTGAAATGATTAGCTTAGGAATAGGAGAAGCTGCAATTACTGGGCTTGGGGTTACTTTATCTGGGAAATTGGCTTTTGAGGCAAGAAGACTTATATATGCTTCCAAGTTGCCTGATATTACTGAAAGCTTAAAATCTGCATCTTCATGGATATTCCAAAAAAAATCTATTTTTAAAAAGTTTCTTAAAAAAAGATAATTTCAATTAAACTTTTTTGAAATATTGTTTTTGGGTATATTGAGTTAAATAAGTTTCGTATGAATTCAATTGCAGTAGTTAGTAATAATTTTGATGCGTTTATAACGGTAGTTGTTTTAATAATGTCAATAATTTTGTTTATTAAAAATACTATTGCGCCAGAATTGACTGGTTTGTTATGTGTTGGAATATTTATAGTTACAGGGGTTCTTTCTCCTGAAAAAGCTTTAGCTGGATTTGGAAGCCCATCTTTAATTACTCTTATGGGTTTGTTTGCAGTTTCTTCTGCATTATTTAAGAGTGGTGCTTTAGACAGAGTAAGAGAATTGATTTCTTCTGAAAGTATTAGAACTCCAAGGAAATTAATTTCTTTAATAGCTTTTTTGATTGCTCCAATATCTGGAATTGTACCTAATACTCCAGTAGTAGCATCGTTGTTACCTTTAATTGAAAGTTGGTGCGAGCGAAGAAATATATCACCATCAAAAGTTTTATTACCTCTTTCTTTTGCTACTTTACTCGGTGGAACTTTGACATTATTAGGTAGTTCAGTAAATCTTCTTGTAAGTGATATTAGTCAACAATTAGGTTATGGAGCTTTGGAATTATTTAGTTTGACTTCAATAGGAATTCCTGTGTGGCTTATAGGTACAACCTATATGATTCTAGTTTCTGACATGCTTTTGCCAGATAGAGGGAGAGATAAGGAGTTTATTAAAAATGGTGATATGAATATATATTTTACTGAAGTTACTATTCCCTCTACTTCAGAATTAGTTGGACAATCTGTCAGAAATAGTAGACTGCAAAGACGATTTGATGTTGATGTTCTGGAATTGCAACGAAATGGAAAAGTTATTCTTCCTCCTTTGGCTGATAGAAAGATTGAACCGGATGACAGATTAATAATCCGCGTTACAAGGGCAGACTTATTTAGGCTGCAGCAGGAACATACCGTTCTGTTAGGAGAAAACAAAAAATCTTTCGATGGAGCTAATGTTTTCTCAGATGATGAAGGTACTAAGACCTTTGAAGCCCTCTTACCAGCTGGTTCCACTCTTGCCGGTGCAAGTTTGAGAGAATTAAGATTTAGGCAGCGTCATAATGCAACAGTTTTAGCATTAAGAAGAGGTCAACAAACTGTTCAGGAGAGATTAGGCCAAGCTGTTCTAAGGGCTGGAGATGTTTTATTATTGCAAGCACCATTAGATTCAATTAGAGGTTTGCAAGCTAGCAATGATTTGCTTATTTTAGATCAATTCGAAGATGACTTACCTTTTTTGATAAAAAAACCTATATCGATTGCAATTGCAATAGGAATGGTTGTTTTGCCTTCGGTTTCTAATATTCCATTAGTTGGTTCAGTCCTTTTAGCAGTCATTGCCATGGTGGCTTGTGGATGTTTAAGACCTGCAGAGATACAAAAATCAATTAGGTTAGACGTCATTTTATTGTTGGGATCCTTATCATGCTTTAGTGTGGCTATGCAAGTAACAGGATTGGCGGATTTAATTGCAGTCAATCTAAACTTTGTCCTTAATGGAATGCCCCTGTATTTTGCGCTAGTCGTAATTTTTATATCGACAGTTATTCTTACACAATTTGTAAGTAATGCGGCTTCGGTTGCTTTGATTTTGCCTGTTGCTATTGAATTCTCAAATGTTTTAGGTATTTCACCAAGCGCTTTGATAATGCTTGTTTTGTTCGGCGCAAGTCAATCTTTTTTGACTCCAATGGGTTATCAAACAAATTTAATGGTTTATGGTCCTGGAAGATATAGATTTTTTGATATCGCAAAATATGGAGCTGGATTAACACTTATAATGTCATTTACAGTGCCAGCATTGATAATTCTAAATTACGGGTAATATCGTGAAATTTATAAGTAAGGCGTATAAGATCAAAGATGCTTACAAAAAGCTATCAGTACCACAATTTACTATTGTTACAGGCTTGTTTATTATTTGCCTTGGAACTTTAATTTTGAGTTCACCATTATGTTCATCTTCAAAGGTTGGTTTGTGGGAAGCATTTTTTACATCTACTTCTGCAATAACTGTTACTGGCTTAACCATAATAGATATTGGTGTTGATTTAAATTTCTTTGGCCAAGTTTTTTTAGCTTTTATGCTGTTATCAGGTGGTCTGGGATTAATGGCTATTACAACATTTTTACAAGGGTTTGTTGTAAAGGGGGCCAAGCTAAGAACTAGATTAGATAAAGGAAAGACTCTAGATGAATTTGGAGTTGGAGGAATTGGTCGAACTTTTCAAAGCATTGCTATCACTGCGGTTAGTATCATATCCTTGGGTGCAATTGTTTTATATTCTTTTGGATTTGTAGATATTCAAAATAATTGGGAAAGACTATGGTCGTCAATTTTTCACAGTATATCGGCATATAACAATGCAGGATTTTCTTTAAGGTCAAATAGTCTCCAAGACTATAGAGCAAATTATTTAGTTAATATTGTTTTTATTTTTCTCATTGTTATGGGTGGATTGGGATGGCGGGTTATTGATGATATTTGGAGTAATAAAAGAAATTTTTCTTATAAAAAATTAAGCCTTCATTCCAGACTAGTTATAAGGACAAGTTTGTCTCTAATATTATTCGGATCATTAGGATTATTTATCACTGAATCATTGCTAAATAGTCAATTTTTCAATAATTTGAATTTTTTTGAACGTTTAATGTCATCAGTCTTTGAAACAGTAAGTGCAAGAACTGCAGGCTTTACAAATTATCCAATCTCCTTGAACTCCATATCAGATACTGGTCTATTGTTATTAATGACTTTAATGTTTATTGGAGCAAGTACGGGTGGTACTGGTGGAGGCATAAAAACAACTACATTTATCGCTTTAATGGCTGCCACTAGATCTACCTTAAGAGGTCAGAAAGATGTAATTATTAGCAATAGATTAATTTCAGATAAAGTTATTCTAAAGGCAGTTGGAATCACAGTTGGATCTTTGCTTTTTGTTCTTTTAATGGCAATGTTGCTAAGTACAACAAATACCTTTGTTAAGAAAGAATCTTTCACATTCCTAGAAATTCTGTTCACTTGCATATCTGCATTTGCAACTGTTGGTTTTGATATCGGTTTAACTGCAAAATTAAATCATTTCGGCCAATTTATTCTTATTGTCGGAATGTTTGTGGGCAGACTTGGTATCCTTTTGCTTTTAAGTGCACTTTGGCAGGCTCTATATAAGAGTAGAATAGATAGACAAAAGAGAATTGGCTATCCTAGGGCTGATCTTTATGTTTAGGGTTGACTGAGTTTTATTATGGCTGATTGGTGGCAGTGGTCTCAAAAGAGAGAAAAAGAAGCTCTCACTTTTGCAGTTGTTGGCGTAGGAAGATTTGGAACTGCTGTTTGTAGAGAACTTATAAGTAATGGTGCAGACGTTTTGGCTGCAGATTATTCGGAAAAAGCTATTGATGATTTGAGACAATTGGAACCTTCCATAGAAGCCAGAGTTGTAGATTGTACTGATGAAGAGTCTATGAAGGAATCTGGAATACTTGAGATGAATACTGTTGTTGTTGGTATAAGTGAACCTATTGAAGCAAGTATAACTACGACACTTATAGCTAAAGATAGTGAAGGCAGCAAAGTGACAAGAGTAATAGCAAGAGCCACGAGTGACTTGCACGAAAAAATGTTAAAAAGGGTAGGTGCAGATAAAGTTGTATTCCCTTCCAGAATGCAAGGAGAGAGATTAGGTTTAGAACTAGTTAGACCAAATCTAATTGAAAGATTGGAACTTGATAACCAAACTGGTATAGATGAAATAACTGTTCCAGAAGAATTTATTGGAAGATCTTTGAGAGATTTGAATTTGAGGAAAAATTATTTAGTTAATGTTCTTGCAGCAGGACCTGCTGAAAAGTTAACAGTTAACCCTCCAGCAAAATATATCTTGGAAAGAGGAAATATTTTGGTAGTAATGGGAAAAACTGCAGATTTACAGAAATTGCCTCAAAATTAATTATTTTTAATCAGATTTTTTATAGTATCTAATCCTTTGAGGAGCTCTTTTTAATCTTTTAACGCTTTGTTTTTCAAGTTCATTTCTAAATCTATCAGTATTTAAATTATTTTCTGAAACAGGAGATTTACTTTCTTTTTCGAAATATTTTTTTATACCCTCTTGTATTAATACTTTTGCCATATTACTAACTGTCCTAGATTCATTATTAGCCAAAATAGTTAATTGCTCACATATTAATTCTGGAAGAACTACTTGAACTCTAGGGGATTTAGGCTTCCCATTTGTTGAGTTTTGGCGGGTAGCCATGAGTCAAAGTTGATAACTGTTACTTATTAGTATACACAGTTAGTCAAGGATACTATCTTTGTGTATATTATTAGTAAGGAAATTTATGTCCGTATCAATTAATTGTTTTATTGTCCCATGAAAAATTCAAGAAAAATTGATTCTCCTAATAGGTCGATAATTGATAAACCGAAAAAAAGATTAGTAAATTCTGATTCTCACGATAATGAAAATAGTGACGTTTTGGTATCAGCTGTAATTAGTCCATATTTGTTAACTCATCTTCACCATATTCTTCAGCAGTCTGAGTATTATGCTCAAAAAGATGGTAGAAAATCTCACGCAGCTAACTTTGCGAAACTAAGAAAAGTTTTATGTTTAGACGCAAGAAGTATGGCAGATGCCTCTGCAAAAGAGATAAAAGATGTGGATAATGATTTATCTAATAATAAATATAATGAACAAAATGTAGCTTGAAGTAATAATCTATTAATAAATAGATTTTAAAAACATGTCCAGCAATGCTGAAAAGCTCTATAAGTTAATAGCCAACGATTCCAAAAAGAAACAAAGTCTGTTTATGACAGCCTTAACTAATCCCAAAAAAGCTTTAGATAAAATATGCGATATTGGCAAGGAGTTAAATATTTCTGTAACTAAAGAAGAGGTTATTGAATATTTGAGTACTATTGATGACGAGGCAACTAAAATGTGGTTAATCAAGGCTCGAGGAGGTCTTTAGGAAAAGGTTTCGAATAATTATTATTTGGATTCCTCATAGGTTTTATTCTTTTGTTGTAGCCACCTCCACCAGCCAAAGTCCAAAAAAACCAATAACTTGGAATTGCAAGAGCTGCAGCTATGAAAATCACTACAATTTGTTCTATTCTTTTCATGATTTAATTTTATTCCACAAAATATTTTTAGTAAATAAGCCACAGATTTTGTAAATTCTATTTTTAAAACAGTGATTAGATTTGAAGGTGTAAGCAAAATTTATTCTACAGATGTTGTTTTAAAAAATATTAATTGGGAGATTAAGAAAGGAGAAAAAGTTGGCTTAGTTGGTTCTAATGGTGCAGGTAAATCAACCCAATTTAAGATTTTAATTGGAGAGGAAGAGCAAACAAGTGGAACGATCATCAAAGAGGGAAATCCTAAAATTGCCCATTTAAAACAGGAGTTTGATTGTAATTTGCATTTTTCAGTGAGACAGGAATTAGAAAGTTCTTTTAAAGATATACAAATTGTTGCCATTAAACTTTTAGAAATTGAGAATAAAATGAAATCTGTGGATATAAGAAAAAATTCCGATGAACTTGAAATATTTGTAAATCAACTCGCAAAATATCAAGCAAAATTTGAAGCTTTAGGTGGTTATAAAATGCAATCTGATGTAGAAAAAATATTACCAAAATTAGGCTTTTCTATAGAAGATGCTGATAAATTAGTTGGCAATTTTTCGGGTGGTTGGCAGATGAAAGTTGCACTTGGAAAAATAATCTTACAAAAGCCTGATTTACTTTTACTGGATGAACCAACCAATCATTTAGATTTAGAAACTATTTTTTGGTTGGAAGAATATCTATCATCGCTTAAAATTGCAGTTATAATAATCAGTCATGATAGATATTTCTTAGATAAATTATGTAAAAAAATAATTTTTGTAGATAGAGGAACATCTGAAATATATAATGGAAACTATTCTTTTTTTGTTGAACAGAAATCTTTAATTGAAGAATCACAAAATAAGGCATATCAATTACAACAAAAAGAAATTGAGTTACAGAAAAGGTATATAGATAGGTTTAGAGCTAGCGCAACACGAAGTTCTCAAGCAAAGAGTAGAGAAAAACAATTAAAAAAGATTTCTAAAATTGAGGCTCCTGTAGCAAACGCAAAAAGTCCTGTTTTTAATTTTCCAGAGTGCCCTCGCGCAGGAAAATTAGTTCTAAATATCAAAAATTTGTCTCATAGTTTTGAGGATAAAATTCTTTTTTTAGATGTTAATTTAAAAATTTCTTCGGGGGAAAAAATAGCAATATTAGGACCTAATGGCTGCGGTAAATCTACATTGCTTAAAATTATTATGAAAAAAATATCTCCTGAAATTGGAGAAATTAATCTTGGTAAACATAATATAATTACTAGCTATTATGAACAAAATCAGGCCGAAGCATTGACACTGGAGGAAAGGGTTATTGATTTAATATGTAATAAGTCTCCAGAATGGTCCCAAAAAAAAGTAAGAACATTTTTAGGAGGTTTTGGTTTTCAAAATGAAACTGTTTTTAAATATATTAAGCAACTCAGTGGGGGAGAAAAGGCAAGATTAGCATTGGCGCTCATGATTATTACTCCTAGTAATTTTCTTCTTTTGGACGAGCCAACTAATCATTTGGATCTGCAATCTAAAGAAAACTTAGAATTAGCAATTAAAAATTATAAAGGTTCATTATTAATTATTTCTCATGATCGTTATTTTATTTCAAAGGTGGCAAATAGAATTGTCGAAATTAAAGATTCAAAATTATTTTCATATGATGGTAATTACGAATATTTTTTAGAAAAAACTAAAAGCCATTAAAAATTTGATTAATTTTTGATAAAGTTTTCATCTGGCTATGTAAGATGACTCATTTATTTTTAAATAGATTCTCATCCTTGATTAATGTTAAAAATACACAAATAAGATTTAACAATTTATATAAAAAATTATGATTTCCAAGAAAAATATTTTCAAATTTCCAATCCCATTGAAAGTTATTTTGAATGCATTACAACTTGTGAGATGAGGATTGTAGATGGATTTCTAGTTTTGTGGAAATAATTAAATAGAATTACAATTAAATCTTTTAGTTATTTTGTAGATTAGTTATATCAGTTGGTATTACTTTTAATTGAATAAATTTATTTCTACGCTTCAATAATATATTGATTTGTTTATTGATTCCATTTTTACTTATTTGGTCTATAACGTCTGATGCGGTTTCAATATCTTTATTTCCTACTTTTATTAAAATGTCATTTATCATGATTCCACTTTTTTCAGCTGGACTGTTCGGTACTATATATCCAACTTTTACGACATTAAATTTTTTCTCAGAATTACTTTCTTCTATTAGGCTAATCCCAATCATAGGATGTATTACTTTTCCATTTTTTATAAGTTGATAGGCAATTTCCTTAGCTTTATTAATTGGGATTGCGAAACTCAAACCCGCTCCTGGACCTGATCTTATCAACGTATTAATACCAATTACTTCTCCATCGCTATTCAATAGTGGACCTCCAGAATTGCCAGGATTAATAGCAGCGTCTGTTTGTATCAGTTCGAGTTTTTTATCATATATTCCTAATTGAGTGACATTTCTATTTAGATTACTAATAATACCAAGGGTAACTGTGTTTTCCAGTCCGAATGGATTGCCAACTGCTATAGCCCAATCACCAACTTTAATTTTTGCCGAATTACCCAATTTTGCTTTTGGCCAAGGTCCTTTCCCTTCAATCTTTAGTACAGCTAAATCAGTAAAAAAGTCTTGCCCAATAAGTTTTGCGTTTAATTTTTTGCCATTGGTAAGACCAACAATCACCTTATCTGATCGATTCACAACATGAGCATTGGTCATTACAAGTCCATCTGCAAATATAAATCCACTTCCTTGGTTTTGCTCTATCCTTGGTCGATTGTCTTTAGGTAAATCTAATCCAAAAAATTTTTCAAAATATGGGTCTATAAATAGTTGAGAATTTCTTGGAAACTTTCTTTTTTTAACATATCTTTGAGTATCAATTGTCACCACAGCGGCACCGGTTCTTTCTACAGCTTTAGTTATGAAAGATTTGTTTGAATAGAAATTAATTTCATTAATTTTCGGTTTACTTAATTGCTGGGATATTACTTTTTCAGTAAATGTAATGCCCACTGTAATTAATGAGGCGAGTAGTAATGGCTTTCGGATGTATCTTTTCAATTTTGATTTTCTTATGTTCTTCGAGAGATTTAATACACCTTATTTAGTGTAATTTAAATATAACTACTAAATAAATTAATTTAATCTAGAGAATAATTAATTATTCTAAAATAGCTAAATTTCTTTTTTTCGGGCTATGATATTAAACAAATAACTAATTAATTTATAAGTTTGATGACTATTCTATTTCCAATCATATATTCTGCGGCCTTAACTTATTTAGTTTGGAAAGCATTTAAAGTAATGTCCAATGGTTGGGGTATATCTGATAATAAAAATAAACGTTTCAGCACTTCCAGCTTTAAACAAAAAAAGTACACAATACATCCAGAACTTTTAGATAAATCAGGAAACATAACGGAAGAGGAGTTATTAACAGTAAGATTTTCGAATGACAATGACTCTACGTTAGAAGAAAAAGGTTCAACAACTGATTAATCAAAATACATTTAAGGAAAAAAATTGGAATTAAGAACAAAAATTGTCTCAGCGGTAATTAGATCTCTCAAGTTACCACCAAGGTTTCGTTTGAAAATGGTCAAAGAAGATCCAGTTAGACTTGAACTAAGTCTTACTCCTTCTTATGGTAAAAATCCAGTTATTGTTGGTTTAGTTGAATCTTTAGACTTAGTTGCCCGAAGAGACAGAGAAGGTAGATTACCCAGAGATCTTCAAGGGACTTGGGACTGGACTGTAAGACATGGAAAAGTTAGTACTGGAGGTTGGAATCCTATGTTAAAAGAGGCATTGCAAACAATGTTTGATACAGGATTGCCAGCTATTGTGTATGAGGAATTGACTGGAGATGAGTATCGACCTGTTGATGGTGTAAGACACGTTAAATAAATAATTTATTATTTATCATAAATTCTTCCTTAAAACGTTAAAATGATCTGATAGATAAACCTAGTTAATTATGAATAATGAAAATCAACCAAGATTTGGCTTTGTAAATTTTGCAGAAACCTGGAATGGCCGTATGGCAATGATGGGTATTTTGATTGGTCTTGGTACTGAATTAATTACTGGACAAAGCATTCTTCGGCAAATTGGAATAGGTTAATATTTTATTTTACTTCTTCTGCTCTAACTTCAATGGTACTTTCACTAGGCTTTCTATCTAATTGATTATTCTTACTTATATTCTCTAAATCTTCACCACAATTCATGCAGGTTTCACTCAAACCTAATGACATTGAACCACAATTACTACATTTATTAATTTTAGATTTGAATGAGTTAAAACCTATAAACATTAAAACTAATAATAAAAGAGGAATTAGAAATAAAAGAATAAGGATATTTCCAACAAAGCTAATGAAAAAGTTAAATCCAAAAATTGGAATAACGATAAGCATAATTAATGAGTAGGTAAGAAGATTTTTATTAGCTTTAAGAAAATAATTCATCTTGGTTATTCTTATCTATGATTTCTTTTTTTATTTAGTAAGGTCATACTAGCAATAACGACGCTCCAACACTGTCCAAAATATAAAATCACTCCTAATAGCCACACCCACAAAGTAAGTACAAGAAAACCTCCAATAAAACCATATGCTTGAAATCTTACTCCAAGTGAGAGAATACTTTTACTTACTGCTAAGTTCAAAGTGGTTAGGCCAATTCCAATAAGAAAAGATCCAGGTAAAAGTGGTTTCAATGGAACTTTTCTACTGGGTAAAAGTGCTTGTAATAAAAGAGCCATTAAAGAAAAGCCAATTAGTGGTATTGCAAACTGACCAACTTGCAATAGCGGCAACTTTAATAATAAATCAGAAATAAGATTATTAGACTGTGAAAGATTTTCTAAAACGTTACTTGGGATCATCCTAAGATTTGCACTAATCTGATCTAGTACCATTAAAAAACCAATAAAGAATACTATTAAAAAGGCTTCAACTCTATTTCTGAGAAACTTCGAAGCTTGTACTCTCCAAGCAGCATTAACTTTTTTAGAAGGAATTTCGTCTTCCCAAAGCCGATCTGAACCTCTTTGAAGAGATAGATATGCATTGCCTGCTGTAAAAAGCAGAAACATAGCCCCAAGAATACCTGCTCCAAAACCTTGATCTATCAAATTAAATAATGTTGTTTCTACTAACTCAACTACTGAAGGAGGTAAAAGCTGAGCTGCAATAGAGATTATTTGTTGATCTAATCCTTCTTGTTTTCCTAGGAACCATGAAGCTATTGAAAGAGAAATCAGAAGAATAGGAAAGAATGATTGAAGTGTGTAGTATGCAAATGCAGCGCTTAAATCCACACAATCAGATTTGCTCCATCGCTCACAAGCTCCCCATAAACTTTTCAGTATCCATGTTGAACTTCGCTGCATATTAATTTTCTTCAAATATTCTATTTATTTAATTATTTTTTATTGTATCTGATTAAGAAATTTTTCAAGCAATTATTTCTTTATGATGCAACTATTTTTCCAATAATAAATTTCCCCACGGCTTTAAAATTTCAACTTTTTCTATAGATCTACAAGCAATTAATGGAAAATTAACATCGCTCAAGTCTTCCCCTGAAACTAAATTTAAAGGATCTTTTTTTAACCACTCTATAGAACAATTGAGTTCTTCTAATAGCAGCCAGGCTGCTGCAATATCCCATATTTTTGGTGTTGATTCTATTGCTCCGAAAGTTTGTCCCATCGCTACACTCGTTAGATTTAAACTCGATACACCCAAGAGTCTGATTTTGCCAGGAAATACTGAGTTTGGTTTTTTTTGTAAAATTTTTATAGATCTACTGCACAAAGAAATGCATTCACTTTGACGATTATTTTGGCCGGGATCAATTTTATGGTTATTTAACCAAACACCTTTGCCTTTAATGGATAAAAACTTTTTATTCAATGTAGGAATTATTAAAAAAGAAGATTGCGGTTTACCATCAACGAACCTTGCTACTGATATAGACCAGTAAGGAATACCTGCAGCAAAATTGGTTGTCCCATCGAGTGGATCGACCACCCAATAAGCTTTTGAGCTTGGAATTACCTTTTCCCCTTCTTCACTAAGGACGCCCTCTCCTGGAGCTATTGAAGCTAATCCATCTACGATTGTTTTGTCACTCCATAAATCACAACTTGTTAATAATGATCCGTCTGCTTTATTGCTGGCGCTAATATTTCCAAAATCTTTATTTTGACGTTGACTAACTAATTCAAATAAAGAATCTAATTCAATTAGTTGCTTATTAGTTAAATTTGGTGGATTCATCTTTGTATATTGCAAATAGAATCTGTATCTTTAATTTTAGTATTATTACTACCCAAACAATTTTTACTTAAGTCAATAAAAGTTAATCTTTCTAATTCATCTAAATTCAAATTGTAATTATATATAGCATTAATATTTTTTGATTTTGCATTACTTAATTCACTTTGCCTAACTAGAACATCTTTTAAAGTTGATATTCCAACATCATATCTAAGTCTTGAAAGCCTTACAGACTCTTTGCTAGATTCAATTTCTTTAAGAGAAGAAATTATTTTCTCTTCATTTAATTTAAGATTTAAGTAAGCTTTACTTATACTTGTGGTCAAAACATTTTTTAGATTTTCATAAGCATATTTTTCAGCTTCTGCATCTGCTAGTTTTGATTTGTAAGAGTCCTTATTTTGTCCTCCATCAAAAATATTCCATGCAAAATTTAGACTTATGGTATTTGTATAATTAGATCCAGATTCTTCAGAGTCAATAACCTCAGACAGTGAGTCACCCTTTGTAAATGTACTAGATAATGTATTACTGATGTAAATATTTGGCTTATTTTGAGCTAAAAAACTATTTGCTTGGCTATTTTTGATTGATTTTTGAAGAAGAAGATTTTTTAAGGAAAGATTTTTTTCTAAACCTTCATTAATATTTTTATTCAATCTATGATTCCAGAATCCTATTAAACTTTGCTCATTATTACTTTTTAAATCCCCCTTAATATTAAGAATCTCTTTAAGAGAAATTTTATTAATTTCATGTTCTATTTTCTTTTCATTAAGTGATTGTTTATCTCGAGATAATTGAGCTTCTGCTTCAAGAACTTCAAATTTTGTACCAATTCCAGCATCTAACTTCGCATTAGCATTTTTTAAACTTGTAATTGATAAATCAAGTGTGAATTTTTTATTTTGTATATCTTGATATGACTTTTGGTATTTGTGATACCTTATTCTTGCCTCTTGAATTAAATCTTTTTTCTTAATCTCATAATTATTTTCTGCAATTTTGTAATTTGCTTTGGCAATATTAATTTCAGATCCTCTAAGCGGGGCAATTACATCCCATTTGATATTTAATGAGGGATTAGCTGATAATTGTGATGTTTTTAAAGTGGGTGACTTGTTACTGTACTGTTTACCTGCTACATATTTTGGTAACCCATTTGCTTGAAAATCTAAGGATGGGTATCTTTTGGCAATTTGACTGGAAAGATTAAAGCTTGCAGAGGCTACTAAGTTTTGTAATGACTTTAATTCTTGATTATTTAATACAATTTTTTCTATTTCTTGATAATCAATAAAAGTAATATTTGGTTTTTCTTCTAGAACATGATCAATATTATTTTTAGTTTCGCTTGATAGTACATTAACAGAGTTGATACTTAGAGCAAGTGGCAAGAATAAGATAGGATTTATTACTCTTCTAAACATGTTTTATAATATCGAAGTTATTCGATTAGCCAATCAAAGTATTAATAATATCATTAGAATCATCAAGAACGTGAATTTTGGTATTTAATTGATTTTCAACTTCTTTAACATTTTTATCATCTAAAAATAAATCAGTATTAAGTTTTAGCATAATAGATGGTATGTAAACAGCTTCTCCTAAATCTTTATTTTTCAGCCCGTGTATTAGATCTTCTCCAGTAAGAAGACCTGTAACAACTTGATCTTGACCCCAATAAATACTTGGTAAACCATATAAATTAATTATTAATCCATCAATCAAGTTTAATTTCTTAACTGTAGGAATTAGAGCTTCATAAACTAATTTACCAACAATCCAACTGACTGTTTTTGGGTGTTTTATTTTTGTTGGCAGGTTGTTAGATTTCTCACCTAATATCTTTAGAAAGGTTCTAATTGATCCTACTCCATTAGATTCTTGTGGCATATTTTCGTAGGTTTTATAACTAGGTAAATTTGAACCAGCTATTAAATACCATTCGTCTGCTAGCCAACAAAAACGAGTTCCAAGAGTCATTTGTAGAGAGGCTTGAATTCTTTCTACCTGTTTAATCGTTTTTATAGCATATTCTGGGCTTATTGATTTTAATCCATCATTTTCCGGTCTGAATTTTGTAAGTCCAACAGGCACTATTGCAACTGAAAGTACTGTGTGAGAAGTTTTTTTGTAAAATTCAGCAAGTTCCAAAATTGATTTCTCAAGAATATCCCCATCATTTATATCTGGACAAACAACAATTTGAGCATGTATTTGAATAGAGTTTTTTTCAAACCAGGAAATTTGATCAAGGATCACTCCTGCTTTTTTATTTTTTAATAATTTTTCTCTTATGGCGGGATCAGTGGCATGAACTGAAATAAAAAGTGGGGATAGTTTTTGTATAGCAATTCTTTCCCAGTCTTCTTTTTTTAAATTCGTAAGAGTTAAATAAGAGCCATATAGGAAACTTAATCTATAATCATCATCTTTTATATAAAGGCTTTTTCTTTTACCATCTGGCTGTTGATCTATAAAACAAAATGAACATCTATTATTGCATTGCTTGATTGAATCAAATAATGCATCTTTAAAATTAATACCTAAATTAACGTCTTGATCTTTTTCAATACTTATATTGTGAACTTCATGATTTTTATCTAAAACTGATATGTCCAAAATTTCTTCACTAATGAGAATCTGATAATCAATTAAATCTCTGGGTTTTTTCCCATTAATACTAATAATTGAATCACCTGATTCAAATCCTATTTCTTGTGCAATTGAATTAGCTTCAACACTTTCAATTTCTGCAGGGTTTATTTTATAAGTAATACTAGGAACCAAAAGATCATTGGAATCTTCTTTGTAATTAATTTCTTGCCACACAATTTAAGGCCAAATTCTCTTCTTTATATTTATTCTAAACTGATATATGACTCAAAGTGTATTAAATACTTTTAAAAAAATAAATAGAGGTGTGAAATTATGGGCTTATAATTTATTAAGATGTGTCATTCGCAGTTTTTAAAAACACGATTTAAATTAAGTAAAGTAACTTTTTTATTGAAAGAATTAATTACAAAAAATTTAGAAGTGAAAGATAAATTTACCTATGAATTGCATAAGACAGTTGATTCAGACGAAAATAGTTTTTTATCAAATCCTACATCTTTAAGATTGTGGTCTTCTTTTTTTGTAATTTTACCTATTTTTGTTCAAGCTCCTTGGGTTAGATTAGAACCAATAAGTGCTCTTTGTTTTACTTTTGTTATTGTCTTAGTGGCATTTGTTTTGAATAAAAAAGTATCAAATAAGTGGTTTATTGTTAGTTCATTATTACTTGGTGTATCAGGCAGTTGGCTTGGTGGATGTTTGTTCTGGGGATGGTTAAGCCCATTCCCTATTCTACACATACCTGTTGAAGCTGTAGTTCTCCCATTAGCTTTAATTGGACTTGGTACGAATTGGAAAATAGGTTCAAGTTTTTATATCTCTTCTCTATTCGGAACTGCAGTTACCGACATTACAATATTTTTAATCGGAATAATGGATCAATGGAGGCAGGTAATTACAGCAGATTCTGAAACTGCACCCCAACTTCTTCAAAAAACCTCAGAGAATCTTATTCAAATAAAATCATTATCTATTATTGTTTTTGTTGGTCTCATACTTTGGTTAATTTCAAAAGAAATTTTTGATTCTGCCACAATTAATACTACCAGTGGTAAAGCACTCTTAGTTTCTGGTTATGTAATTCAAACGACATTAATTGTTGATGGTATTTTTATTGTTTTAGCAATTCTGCATCCAACTCTTAGTGGCTTGGTTTAATGTTAAGGTCTCCATTTTCTCAAGAACCGATACCAACAAATAATTGGGATGTAATTGTTGTAGGCGCTGGAGCTGCTGGCCTTATGACTTGTCTTGAATTGCCTTCAAATTTAAACGTGCTTCTTTTAAATAGAAATACTAGTAAGGTATCTTCCAGTAGATGGGCTCAAGGAGGAATTGCATCTGTTGTTAGACAAGATGATTCATTTGATCTTCATGCTGAGGATACTTTAAAAGCAGGTGATGGACTATGTGATTTTCAAGCTGTAGAAATGCTGGTGAAAGAAGCTCCAGGTTGTGTGGACAGGTTGCAGAATTTAGGGATGATTTTTGATCAAAGTTCTGATCAACTAGCTACCACTTTAGAAGCAGCTCATTCACGAAGAAGAGTCTTACATGTAAAAGATCGTACTGGAAGAGCATTGGTTGAAGTTCTAGAAGATCAT
This sequence comes from Prochlorococcus sp. AG-418-D13, assembly GCA_003214315.1. GTDB lineage: Bacteria > Cyanobacteriota > Cyanobacteriia > PCC-6307 > Cyanobiaceae > Prochlorococcus_A. The sequence goes on along the minus strand of QCLU01000012.1, from coordinate 12,438 downwards.
ATTGAGAATCAAAAAAATATTCTTCATTGCAGGGGTGTAAGAGTAACTGAACTTTTCATTGAAAATAAAGAATGTAGAGGAGTTCAGGTTCTTGATGGAGCAAATTTATATTGGATTCAATCGAGAGCTGTTGTTTTGGCTACAGGTGGGGGTGGGCACTTATTTACAAATACAACAAATCCTGCTCAATCCTCTGGTGAAGGGATTGCTCTTGCATGGAAAGCAGGAGCTGCTATCGAAGATTTAGAGTTCGTCCAATTTCATCCAACAGCTTTAAAATTTTATGGTGCACCTTGCTTCTTAATATCTGAGGCACTTAGAGGGGAAGGAGCGATTTTAGTTGATAAAAATGGTGAAAGTCCCGTTAAAAATCTTGAAAATCGTGATCTAGCTACTAGAGATCAGGTAAGTAGAGCAATTATGAAAAATATGCATGATAATAATGTAGACCATGTTGGCTTAGATCTTCGGTATATTGACCCAGAAAAAATTGTAGAGCGCTTCCCCACGATCTTAAGTCGATGTCAGGATTATGGCGTTAACCCTTTAAATGAGGTTATACCCGTAGCTCCTGCAGCTCATTATTGGATGGGAGGTGTTAAAACTGATCTAAATGCATCTTCAACAAGAAAAGGATTATATGCCGTTGGAGAAGTTGCTTCTACAGGTGTGCATGGTGCTAATAGGCTGGCAAGTAATTCACTGATGGAGTGTCTTGTTTTTGCAAGAAAAATGTCTTCAATTGTTTTGAATGACCTTTCTAAATTTGAAAAATTTGATAGATCATTTCAAGAGTTTGATATTGAAGATCCTAAAGAAGATCAAATTTCTATAATTGCTGAAAAAATTGACGAACTAAGAAAACTATGTTGGTTAAATTTAGGTGTATCTCGAAATAAGGTAAATATGAGTAAATTTTTAAATTACATTCAAAATGATATAAATAAATTACATAAAAATGATTTACTAAATAGTCTTGAAAAAATAAAATTTGATCAAAAAATTAAACTTAGTGAACCCAATAGGAGGGCATTAAATCTTTTACTTGATTTAAAGAATAGACAAATAACAACTTTAACCTTATTAAAAGCTTGTCTATATAGAGAAGAAAGTAGAGGAGGGCATTATAGAGATGATTTCCCTGAAAAAGATAAAAATTGGGAATGCCATACTAGACAACAGTTAGATCAAAAAATTCAAAAAAGATTTATTAAAAATTAAGATCTCCCTGATAGTCCGTTTTTGTTGCTAATTCATTTAAGTCACGGGTACCACTAATAATTTCTCCATTTATTTCCCAAGAAGGAAATCCACTGATTCCTTTCGTTTGGCATAGCTCATACTCATTATCTTTACCATCTTTAGCACATTCAACTACTTTTAATTCTTTAACTGCTTCCTTACCAAATAATTGTTTTTGATCGTGGCAATGCGGGCACCAGTATGCACTATACATAACAATATTGCTTTCACTTAAAAATTTTGCAAACTTTACCTTCTGGGGAGAGCTTGAAGTGGTAATTATTGGCGATATATTTTCAGTGGGGTTTGCAACATCAATAGCATTAGAGGGGTCAACGTTTGTTGACCAAATTAGTCCCCCCAGTAGGACACTAATGGCTACAATGAAACCTCTAAAAATCATAGGTTCTCTATTTTCGAACTTTGCTCCAATCATAGAAATTATAAAGATAGAAAACGATAAAATTGCTGAAAGTATACAAAAAAAGCAATATGCTTGAATCTTAAAAAACATTATATTTATCAAGAAAAAGCTAAATGTTGATGACGCACAAGAAATTAGAAATACTAACCACCATAAAAACTTATTTAGTTTTTCTTTTGGGGAAATTAAATTAAGCGAGAGTATTATTGTGATAATTAATATTGATAAATATGTTATGAATCCAGCTAATGAGAGAGGTATATTAACTTGATTATTTTCAAATAAAATGCCCCAAGGACTATTTAAAACTGTTTCACAACCATTTTGTATCCCTGGGCATGAAAGCGAAGTAAATAATCCCCAGTTTTTTAAAGTAATCGAACCTGTGTCAACTATGCCTATAGTGCTGAGAATTGCGATTATGATTTTTGGCCATTTCAAATCTTTTTTATTTCTTCTGTTTAAAGTCTTAAGCGCCATACAAAATCAAAGTTTGATATTTACATTATCTATCCTAATATTATCTTGGCATGAAAGTTATATACGAAATGCTGTTTAAATCTTTTAATTCTTATTTTTCAAGTTGTGAAGCACAATAGTCTCAATGTAAAAGAAAAAAAACTATCTAAGATTGCATTCAGTCATGTTGGTTGTGAGAAAAATCTTGTTGATACTGAACATATGCAAGGCTTATTAGATAAAGAGGGTTATGCAGTTGACAGCAATATAAATGATGCAAATGTTGTTATTGTAAATACTTGCAGTTTTATTGAAACAGCTAGAGAAGAATCTATTAGAAAAATTCTAGAATATACAAATCAAGGAAAGGAAGTAATAGTTGCAGGCTGTATGGCTCAGCATTTTAAAGATGAGCTTATAAAAGAAATCCCTGAAATAAAAGGTTTGGTTGGAACAGGAGATTATCAAAAGATAGCCAAGGTTTTAGACAGAGTAGAAAAAGGGGAAATCGTTAATGAAGTTTCAAAAATACCTGAATTTATTGCAGATGAGGAAATGCCTCGTTTTGTAGATAAAAACAAATTTGTTGCTTATCTTCGGATTGCTGAAGGCTGTAACTATAATTGCGCTTTTTGTATTATCCCTAAGTTGAGAGGACCTCAAAGAAGTAGAACAATAGAATCTATAGTTTCAGAAGCCAAAAGTCTTGCAAAACAGGGTATTCAAGAAATCATATTAATTAGTCAAATAACAACTAATTATGGTCAGGATATTTATGGGAAACCATCATTAGCCAAACTTTTGAATGAGCTTTCTAAAGTTTCAATTCCTTGGATAAGGATACATTATGCTTATCCAACAGGTTTAACTGATGAAGTTATCAGAGCTTTCAAAGATTCAAAGAATATAGTGCCTTACTTTGATTTACCACTTCAGCATAGTCATCCAGATGTGTTGAAGAGTATGAATAGACCTTGGCAGGCTTCTTTAAATGAATCAATTTTGGAGAAAATTAGAGAAGAAATTCCATCTGCTGTATTAAGAACTAGTCTCATTGTTGGTTTTCCTGGAGAAAAAAAAGAACATTTTGAACATCTTCTTGATTTTTTGAATAGGCATAAATTTGATCATGTGGGAGTTTTTATTTTTTCTCCTGAGGAAGGAACTGCAGCTTTTAATTTGCCAAATAAAGTATCTCCAGAGGTTGCAGAGGCAAGAAAAGATAACGTTATTTCAGTTCAACAAAATATCTCTAAAGAAAAAAATCAGACATATGTTGGTTCAAAAATGAAGATTTTGGTAGAACAAATATCAGATAATAACGAATTAATTGGTCGGTCCTACAATTTCGCGCCTGAAATTGACGGAACTGTAATTTTATCTGTTAAAGAGAAAATTGATTTGAAAAATTTTATTGGTAAATTTGTTGAAGCAAATATTTCTTTTGCGGATGAATATGATTTATATGGAGAGACTATTAAAATTTTATAGTTTTTAAATTAATTTAACTGCTCTTAATAGCTTATCTAATGCGAAAGCAGCTCCAAAACCAAAACAAATAAATGCAAAATAGAAAATGATGTTCATTAATTTTTTTATTTTTATTTAATTTAACATCAGATGAAAAGATTAGATTTTTTCGTTTAATTTCTTAATCTTGGATATATGGTAATTTTTTGTATAAACATTCTTCCGCTTTTTGTAGTTCCCGGCCTAAATATAGAGCATGATCGAATCTGGTTATTAAGTCATTTCTTTCTTCAGTGATCAATATTCCAAGTTGTTTCGCACTAATTCCTTCAAAAACTTCATTACATACTCTTTTATTTTGAGAGTCGCATTTAATTGGTTCATTTGTTTCTGGGTCAAGCGCATATCCGTCATCATTAATATTATTTAGAAAGTGCTCTAAAATTATTTTATTTTCTTCTAAATCTACTTTTATAATGAAATAACCGTTTGGATCTAAGTCTATATATCTGTTGGATAGACTATTATCAAGCTTTATTTTTTCATCTAAACTTTGACTTGAATTCATTTTGGGAATTTAATTTCAAACTATATTACTAATATAATCTTTGATAAAGCCGAATAATTTTTTATTTAAAGGGTATAGATTTATTTTCAAAATCAATTTCCATCTCGGTTTGTTTATTCACTTCATTTAGCCAAGGACTAATTATATTTTCCATATTTTTGTCAAACCACTTATGCAAGCTAATGGTGCTTTTTGCAAAAAACCCCCTCCGTCTTTTATGTTTACCACCCGCTCCAGGATCAAACAAATTTATACTATTTTTTATTGCCCATTCAATTGGCTGGTAATAGCATAATTCAAAATGTAAATTAGATATTTCTTCTTGACTACCCCAATATCTACCCCATAAGTTGTTTTGATTTTTAACGCACATCGACATAGCAAAAATTTCATTTGAATCATGTTTTGATGCACTAAAAAGTAAAAGATTTTTTTTATTATCAACCAGTGTTTCGAAAAATGTAGATGTTAGATATTTACTTCCCCAAACTCCCCACCTCGAGCAATGCTGTTCATAAAAATTATGCATTTTTTTGAGGATTTCTTGGTTGATATCATCTTCATTAAAAATTTCTACTTTAATATCTTGTTTAGTAATTGATTTCCTCTCTTTTTTTATATTTTTTCTCTGATTAGAGTTAAATCTAGAAAGAAAATCATTAAATGTTTTTTCTCCATTACTCCTCCATTCACTGCTGGAATTTATCCATTCATTGTATCCCAAAGATTTAAGATGGTTGCCCCAGCTTTCATCAATATATAAAAAATTACAACTTAGAATTTTGTTTGTAATCGCAAAGCTTTCGATGTGGTTTATAAGTAAATTTGTAATTTCGTTCTTGTCTTTATTTTTTTTATAAAGAAATTGATATCCATTTACAGGACTATAAGGACTCATTCCAATTAATTTAGGGTAATAATTTAAATTCAGCTCTTGAGCCAATCTTGCAAATGATTGGTCAAAAATGAATTCTCCATAGCTATGATTTTTTAAAAAAAGTGGGGCAATTCCTAATATCTCTTCATTTTTAACAGCAACAAAATATAGTGGCTGCCAACCAGTTTCTCTTGAAACACTTTTTGATATCTCAAGGTTTTTAATCCAAGTCCATTCATAAAATGGATTATTAATTTCATTTGCTAATTCATTCCATATCTCCTTGGAGATTTCCTTAATTGATAATTTGACTTCAACTTTATGTATTGGTTGGTTCATTTATTATTGAATCTATTTTAAATATTTTTTGTAATGAATATGGATTTCATTATTCATTAAATTTTTAATTGATTTTATTTCCCATAGTCTTTCGAGATTAAAAATCGCATTTGTTTGTTCTGGAGGGATCCATGTATATCTACCTCCAATAATTCGTGGAATTATTGTAATTTTTATATCTGTTATTAGATCCTCTTTTATAAATGAATTTATAAGTTTTGCACCTCCTAAAAGAGCTAAATCATTTATCCCTTGTTTTTTGAGTGAAATTAAAGTTTTTTTCCATGAATCTTCGAAAAAGAGTTCTTTCTCGAATTCATTATTCGACGAATTATCAACTTTACTTGAGCTTATTAGCCATCTTCTAATTGGTTGACGAAAGTATTTCCAATTACTGTTAAATTTTTTGCTATTTGAAGCAACTATAGAAATTGGTTGGCTTTTTGATATATTTACTTCGTCATTATTATTGAGATTTTTAACTAGGTAAGTTGATTGATGAGCTATTAAAGTACCTAAACCAAAAATGGTGGCATCAACCATAGATAAGTTTTGATTTAATATTTTTTTATCTTCATCGCTTCCAAGATGTGATTCTCCACCTCCAGGAAATGCAATTCTTCCATCAAGACTTGATGCTATAACAATTATTACTCTTGGGATACTCAAGTTTGCGTTACTAAACTATTTTCAAATTTTAACTTCAATGAATTGGTTAACTTTTGATCAACATAAATTTCTGCAGCATTATTTGGACTCTCTTGGAGTCTTATTTTGTGTAATGTTGCACCAAGTTGATGTATTGGTTTTTTAAGAATATCAGAAATATATAAAGCTATATTTTCAGCAGTTGGAACACAATTATGGAAAAATTCGATGTCTTTATTAAGAAAAGTATGATCTAGTTGTTCAACAACTAAATCGTTAATTATCTCTTGGAGGGCAGATAAGTCGCAAACCATTCCTGTTCTTTTATCAATGTCTCCTTTTACAGTTATATCGACAAGATAGTTATGACCATGTCCATTAACTCTGGCACATTTTCCATAGATTTTTTTATTTTCATCTAAGGATATCTCTTCTTTTGCAAGTCTATGAGCTGCTGCAAAATGAGTTTGTACTGTTAAAAATGCTTCCATGTTTTTTCCAAAATAATCTGCCCATAAATTTGGGTTTTCATAAAGTCTTAGACTTGTAAGAGGTAAATCATCCTTCAGACGATGCCAAATGACCTTTACTAATGCTTCAGTTGTGGGAAGAATTCCCTCTTGATTATCAACATTAAATTCAGGCCAGACATCATTTAAAAAACGAAAATCTAATTGTCCAGTAACCTTATCTTTAATAGAGTGTTTTACATCAGAGAGATTAAGTACCATTCCATCAGAGTCTAGTTCACCACCCATTGAAACAATAAGTTCATAATTATGACCATGTCCTGGTGCAATACTGCACTTTCCAAAAAGAGATAAATTTTCTTCTGGGCTTTTTTCAGGAAGCCAATAACGGTGACTAGAACTAAAGCAGGCACGTCGAGTTATGACGCATTCACGTCCTTTTCCATGTAATGGTTTGGATTGTGTAGAAGTCATACTTGTCTGCGATAATACTATCTTAAGGTTTTAAATACGCTTTTGTCTTTATGGAACAATCCATTATCGAAAAAACAGTTAATACCATCAAGGGCAGAAGCATATTTTTAATAGGAATGATGGGTTCTGGCAAGTCACAAACTGGTTTGAAGCTGGCTGAATTGTTGAAGTATAAATACATTGATTTAGATTCATTAATAGAGAAGTTGGCAAAAAAATCTATCAATCAAATTTTTAATGATGAAGGAGAAGATAATTTCCGTGAATTAGAAGCAAACTGCCTTAAAGAAACTATCAAAATTCCTTCATTAGTAATCTCAACTGGGGGAGGAATAGTTACCAAATCGGAAAACTGGGGAATCTTAAGACAGGGAATAATTGCTTGGATAGATCTCGACAAAGATATAGCAATTGAAAGATTGAAAAATGAAATTAGAAATAGGCCACTTCTTCAGGGAAAGAATCTAAATGATCTATATATGAGCATTTTTCAATCTAGAGAAAATTTGTATTCTCAAGCAGATTTAAGAATTCAAGTAAAAAAAGAAAATATTGAAGAAGTTGCTATGAAAATAATTAATGCAATTCATAAAGAAATAATTAGTTAATCTGGTTCAATTCTTACTGCAAACCATTTGATAACGTATCCTAATTTTATTTCTAATTCATAAGTGCTTTCCAATAATTCTTCAAAAAATTCCTGATCAGGATCTTCTATATTTTGATATATTGTTTGTGTTTCTGTCTTACTAAGCCAATTCTTTAACCATAAAATTGCTTCTTGCTTTGATACAATTTTTTCTTTTGAATCTGGCTCTAATAATACATAATGATCTGATGCTCTTATTAGTGGATTTGACATAATGAAAATTCTTCTTGGATTAATTCTTTGCTTGATTTTTCAAGGAATTTTTTTAGAAACTTCTTTTGCTCTAGTAGATTCTAACGTACGAGGATTTTTGGAAAATCGTGTAAATCAATGGCCAGAATTATATTTGCCAAATTTTAAATTATCGGATACTTCTAAGGATTTAATTTATCCTAAATGGTTCGAAGGGAATTGGCTTGTTACTTCTCAAGATATAGTTAATGATTCAGAAGAGCCAGTTATTTATAAAGTAAATTTCTTTAAGAATGATTCAGATTTAATTGTTGGTAATCGTGCAAAAAATTCTGAATCTATTGGAAAAGCAATATTTGGTGAAACCTTAATCAAGGTTGTAAATGATCCTCAATCTATTAATAATCAAATTACTTATTTAAAAGATGATTTTTATATCGATTCAAGAATTACAGGGAGAAATCAGATCCAAGATGATGATATTTTTTTCGCAGACGAGCTTGTTATACAAACAGCACATAAGCCCGGTGCTTCAAGGATTAATCAGGTAGAGACCATTAGTAAATTTCAAAAATGTTCCCAAGAAATATTGGAAGTTGATAATTCAATCAAACCATCAATTTGTGGAGTGCAATATGTTGCTTCTTATGGTTCAAAAGTTGGTGATCCTTCTATTCATGCTATAAAAACAAATAAATATAAATTGAAGTTTGAATTTATTGAGAGTTAGCACTAAAAAGATATTCTTCTAAGTTGTTCCTCCAAATGAAAAGATTTTCTAAATAAGGGTTGTTTATGTATTCTTGGCTTCCCTCTCCTGAAAGAATTGGTCCTGCAGACTTTGGAAATTTAAGAAGGGATAATTGAGCAGCAATTGAAATATCTGCAATTGATAAACTATCTCCAACTAAATATTTCTTGTTGATCAAGGATTTTGATAAAGCTTCCAGTAATTTTTGGAGTTCTAAATTATCTTTAGAAGACAAAACTACATTAGAAATTTTACTAAGATTTTTAAAAGGTAATTTATCAACAATACTTTTAACTGAAGAGGGTATTTCATCTGGAAGTAATGCAGTTCTTAGCTGTGGATTTTCTATTGCAGATTTTATTAAAGCTTTTCTACAAGTTGTAGCCATTGTAGTATCTGCCCAGTCTTCAATTAGTTTGCATTGTGCAAATAATATTGGATCCTCAGGAAAGAGTGGATTGTTTTCATTTTTTTTATCTAAATATTCGCAAATAGTTGAAGAGTCATTAATAACTTGATCATTACTATCGACTATTACAGGTACTTGTTTTTGACCTGATAATTTAAAGATTTCAAATTGGCCTATTCCAGGTGTTACTTCTTCAACTCGATATTGTAGTTTTTTTGCGTGAAGAGCCATTCTTGTTTTTAAACAAAAAGCACTATGCCTAAATTGATATAATGTAATCATGCTGTTTAATGTTTGTTAAAACTTAGCTAAAAAAGTAATCTATTTGTGGAGCTGATGGGCGAATTTTTTTCTAATGTTGCGAGATATCCAAAGTATTTGATATCTATCATTGTTGGGGGACTTGTTGCTTTGCTTGAACCTTTATTCAAGAATAGATCAAACCCACTCACAATAGTAGGTTTGATATCTTCTGTCTTAAGTGCTTTCATAACTGTTTATTTTGTCTTGCAAGCAATGACAAACCCAATAAATTTACAACCATAATGCCAAATAATTACCGTCTTGCAAAAGTTTCTTCTCTTTTGAAGAAAGAAATAACCCTTATTTTGCAGAATGATTTAGAAAATGATCTTATTAGAGATCATTTTGTCAATATTTCTAAGATTGATTTATCAGGTGATTTGCAACACTGTAAAATTTACATAACTGCAACTGCTGAAGAGAAAATAAGGAAAGAGATTGTGGAAAACTTGAATACTGCTAAAAGCTCTATAAGGCATACTTTAGGAAAAAGAATTGAGATGAGAAGAGTTCCAGAGATAATTTTTAAAGACGATGTTGTTCTTGATAAAGGATTATCAGTCTTGAAACTTCTCGATGAATTAAAAAATAAAAATCAAAATAATAATGTTGAGGACAAGGATGCCAAAAGTTGATCTACCCCTTGATCAAAGAAATATAATTATTACTCGATCAAAAGAAGGGATATTGGATATAAAAAAGATTTTCACAAGCAAGGGCGCTAATTTATTTGATTTGCCTGCAATAAGTATTGGTGATCCTGATGATTTGAATCCTCTTGACGAAGCATTAAATCAAATAAATGATTTTCATTGGATTATTTTTTCCAGTAGTAATGGGATCAAATTTGTGAATAAAAGACTTAGATACTTTAATAGTTCATTAAAAGAATGTTCTAAAAAAACAAAAATCGCCGTAGTCGGAGAAAAAACCTCAAAAACTCTTGATGATTTTGGGATTAAGGCTGATTTCATACCTCCAGAATTTGTTGCTGAAAGTTTAATTGATAATTTCCCAGTATCTGGTTATGGACTTCGAGTTTTTGTACCAAGAGTACAAACAGGTGGTAGGGATTTAATTGCAGATCAATTTAGAAAGGCTGGTTCTCGTGTATTTGAAGTTGCTGCATATGAAACTAGATGTCCTGAATCAATTCCGCAAGAAACAATTGATATTATTTCTAATCGAAAAGTCGATGCAATTATTTTCTCAAGCGGTAAAACCGTAGTAAATGCTGCTTTTTTACTAGAAAAAAAACTTGGTAAACAATGGTTAGACTATTTTGATCAAATTAAGTTATTAACTATTGGACCTCAGACAACAAAAATATGTAACAAGATTTTTGGAAGAGTTGATAGTCAGGCACAAAAATATACTTTTGAAGGACTACTAGATTTAGCAATTAATATTTTTAGTTAGAAAATTTTTTTGAATAGTTCTTTTCAACTAAATCTTTGAACCTATCAATATTGGCCTGTAATTCGTTTGTAACCATTTTGCCTAAAATATTTTCTTCCATAAAACGTGCAATCATTTTAGGTAGCTCATATGTTACGGCTAAATTTACCGTTGTGATTTGATCAGTTTTACTTTCGAAAACTACTGATCCCTCGGTTGCTAAACCTCCTATAGATTTCCATGTAAGTTTGCTCTTTTCGACCCTTTCTGTAATTTGAGCTTTCCATTTAAATCTAAAGCCATTTGCAGCCAAAGTCCATTCTGTTAAATCTGGTAAAGTATTAGTCTCTTCATCAACTGTTTTTACAGATTCAATCCAGCTCATCCAAAGAGACATTGAGTCTAAATCGCTCCATGTATTCCAAACATTTTCAAGAGGCGCATTAACAACTGTAATTACGTCATGTTTTAGCCAAGTACCCATGAATTAACTTACTGCAAGATTTTTTGCTAATTCTGCTTTCTTCTCTAAAATTGCAGCAGCAGCTAAGTGACCACTCATTGTAGCTCCCTCCATAGAATCTATGTAATCTTGTTTTGTGTAACTACCAGCCATGAAGAAATTAGATATAGATGTTTTTTGGTTAGGTCTGAAAGGTTCCATACCGGGAGATTCTCTGTAGAGTGATTGTGGAATTTGTACTACATTACTCCAAAGCAATTTAAGGTTTTTTGAGGATGGAAATAGACGACGAACCTCTTTGTCTATTTCTTCTGTAATTCTTTCTGTAGATCTTCCCATCCATCTATCGCCAGGAGTTAAAACACATTGGAGGAGTGATCCCATATCTTTTTTTCTATAATCTGCTGGGCTTGCTAGTGCTAAATCAGCAAAACAACTGAAAGAGGCATCAGCAGAATAAAGAAGGTTATCTAGTCCAATTGGTTCGTTTCCAGTATTATCTTTTTGTAATTCAGTAACCCAACCGTCATATCTTAATTGGATTGTGGCAACAGCTACAGCTCTAAGTTTTTTTAAACCTTCAAATTCTTTAAATTGATACCATTCTTTTGGAATTATTTTTTTTATTCCAGGAACATCACAGGCAGCTAGAAATTTGTCTGCAAACACTGCCTTAATTCCTTCAGGAGAAGATATTTTTAATTGATTTACTGAAAAAGAGGAAGATTCCTTTGCATAAATGATTTCTTCTACCTTATGGTTAAGATGTATTTTTGCTCCTTTGTTTGTGATGTAGTCGACAATAGGTTGAGTTAACCACTTATGAGGAGAACCTTTTAAAAGATTAAGTTTTGAGGCTTCTGTTTTTGAAGCAAACATCATAAATATAGTTAGCATGCATCTTGCTGAAATATCTTTGCAATTAATAAAACCTAAAGCATATGCGATAGGATCCCACATTCTTTCTAAGCTTTTTTCACTTCCACCATGGTTTAAAAACCATTCTTTAAAACTAATTTTATCTAGATCTCTAATTATTTTCATTGCACCTTCATAGTCTATCAATCCTCTAACTATTGGGCTTGTACCTAAAGCTAAGGCATTTCTGAACTTATCTACCCAAGTAAGTTGTTCGGTGGTAAAAAAAGCTTTTAGTCCATTAAATGGAGCACCCAAGGGGAATCTGAAATCTAACGATTTCAAATTCCCACCTTTATTAATGAATAGATGAGTATGATCTTTCGGGAGTAAATTATCTAAAGCTCCCACTTTTTTCATTAATTTAAATAGATTTGCATAATT
>QCLU01000011.1 GCA_003214315.1 Prochlorococcus sp. AG-418-D13 | reverse complement strand
CTACGGTCTTTTTGGCTGGATCATCCCAGGTATTTTTTAAAATGAATATAGATATTTTCTTAATCTCTTTCTTTACATATCTATTAGTGCCAGTGGTAATGGTTGCTAAGGGTAGAAAAAATAAGGCATTTTAAAATGTCTTATTTCGCAAAAAATAATTATACAAAATATGACGAATGGTTTGATGAGAATATTTCTCCACTTGATTTAAAATTTTATTACGAAGAAAAACGATTCTCAAATACTCTTCATGAAAAATTTTATTTATTGTCAACCTCAAAAATATTTATTGGGGGTTCTGAAAAAAAATGATTAATATAAAATATTTTTTTTAATTACTGCTCCTAATAATAATTAAAGAAAAATAATGTAAGTGCTTATTTTATCCACAAAAAAAGGACGTAAGATACGTCCGATTAAAAAGCTTGATAATCCCCATCACCCAGCCTTTTTAAAAATAATAGCACTACATATGGTGTTTGTATGTAATAAATTTTACCTATTGATGGGGTTGTAAGTTTCCATTTATTTTGTCATGATAGAAATCCCCATCACCTAGGCTCGCAAGAGTCTTTTTTTTTGCCTAAAAAAACAAATAAGTGAAGGATTGAAAAAACAACAAAAGAAACATATTCATGAGAGCTTGCTTCTAGAAATATAATCGAGCTTTTTTTCTATCTGTGATGAGTGTGTTAATAAAAAAGTTTAGATCGACTATAAATCAAAAAAAGTTAGAACGAAAATTATTAGCTATTAATAAATAAAGGATACTAATGAAGCTAAAAATCAATATAAATTTTATAGAAAAATATTTAGCTTATTTAATAAACGATATTGAATATAAGGGGATTACAAAAAAATTAAAAAAATATGATTTAATGGCGGACGTTGACGATCAAAGATTTCATCATTTTAAATCGACTGTTAATTAAAAATAACTTGTTATGACAGTCGAATCATAAATATGACCTGCACTCTCAATTAATGGTTTAACTTCTGGATCTTTAAACATAGCTATTGCTTTACCTTCTTCACCCTGCTCAATGACAATTACACTGGTTGGATCATCTTTATTTACACCTTTGTATAAGCAAGTCATTCCAGTTTCTTTCATCATTTTTATATTTTCTTCGCTGTCATAAACAGCAGCCCATTTTTCATAAGGGACACTAATTTTGAATGTAAAAACAGTAGTTTCAAGAGACATAAAAAAAGGAGCTAATTGCCCCCTAGTTTAGATCGACTGTCAATCAATAACAGACTACATCATCTCGTAGCTATCAAATTTATTTTTTAACTTTGCTGCCTTATGAATTAAAGCCACCGCTTCTTTTCTTCCAGTAGCATTATTAGCTTGGAGTATAAGGTCAGCATATTTTTTGACGATTTTCTTTTGCATGTTTTAAATTAAATAAAGACCGTTTTTAAATCTGCCAGGAGTAGGAGATCTACTGCTTGAGATAAGGAATCAACGGTAAAACCTCAGAGTAAACAAATTGGAACGGGTTCACTCGTAGGAGTTATTTATAAACCATCAAATTGATCTTTGTAGGTATTTGTTACTACATTGTTCTCAAATAAAGACGGAATATTTATCAACCCGAATTTTTTTCGGGTTAAAGAAAATTCCCTGATTTTGTTACACGTGTAATATTGGTATCCTTAAAATCACTTGATATATCTGTTAATTTTAAACTGTAGATGTTACACGTGTAACATCAAAAAACTGTTAAAGGTGGTGTAACAAGCCGTGTAACATCAGAAGTTAAACCCATTACTATCAATGGTTTACGAGGAAAATAAGTAGGACTCATAACCCGAAGGTCGGAAGTTCAAATCTCTACCCCGCCACCATTTAGAAGCAGCTTCACAGCTGCTTTTTTTAGTATTTGCACTAGTTACAGCAATTATAAAAATAAAGATTATGAAGTCATAACTAAAAAGAGTTTATTAAAAATTATTTGAGATCTTTTTGAATAGAAAATTTCAAGTCAAATCTAACTATTAGGCCAGTAATGATAAAAACTATTCCAATGTATGAATTCAAAGATAGATCCAAAATATTAAATTAATTTACTAACTAAATTTTAACTCACAAATCATATCTATTAAATAAGCCAATAAAAAAGAATTTAAAAAAATCTAAAATTTGAATATTTACATCTGCAATAAGTAATTTAATTAAGTAGATTGAAATCTATATAAATTAGAAAAATTATATGCAGAATTTTCTACAGCGTGATTTAGGTTCAAGCATGTTATCAATAGCTGTAATATTAGGTTGGTTAGGTCTGTTTTTTGTATTTTTGAGAGTATTAACAATTTCAATAAAGAGAATCCTTGAAGCTGTTTTCAAAAAATCATAATTATTGAAATAAATCAATAATTTTGAATTAATCGCATAAATCCCTTATCACTAAGTATAATGACCTATAAAAATGTCAATTTTGGATAAGGTAAAGATAGGAAATTCGGTTAAAGTTAACTTAGAACTATCTAAGGATAGACTTACCAAAGAAACTATTGATGCGATAAATATTTCTTCATTGGGTAAGATAAGTGATTTCAGAATAACTGATGGCAAAGGTATTGGAGTTGTCTTGAAATTATCTAATGGAAAAGAGCAATGGTTTTTTGAAGATGAAATTGATCTTCTCGACGAAAATGGTAATGTAATTAAAAAAAATAAAGATAAAAAAGAAAATAGTAATTTTCTATTTGATTTTTTAAGAGGATTAAATTATGAAAAGAAAAATAAGGTAAGCGAGTTACTTAATCCAATTAACTTTTTTATCTGGCTGGTTGTATCGTTAAAAGATATTTTTTAATTGGTTAAAAAATTTTCTAAAATAAAAAAATAATTTAACAATTTATTCAAATATAAAATTCCAGTAATTAAAAATTTAAATGGTACAAAATATTATCGAAGTAAGAAATTTATCTAAGTCATTTGATATTTCATCCAAAGAACCAGGCTTAAAAGGAACAATTAAACATTTTTTTAGAAGACAAACAAAAAGTATAAAAGTTATAAAAGATATAAGTTTTGAAATTAAAGAAGGAGAAATAGTAGGTTTTCTAGGTGCTAATGGAGCTGGGAAAACAACAATATTAAAAATGCTTTGTGGCTTAATTTATCCAAGTGAAGGTTCGATTTCAGTTTCAGGCTACTTACCTTTCAGGAGAAAAGAAAATTTCCTAAAGAATATCACTTTAATAATGGGACAAAAACAACAGCTTATTTGGGATCTTCCGCCAATTGAATCATTCTATTTGAATGCATCAATATATGACTTAGATAAGTTCGAAGCTAAAAAGAGAATAAAAAAACTATCGGAAATGCTTGAAATTGATGAAGAACTATTCATACCTGTTAGAAAACTTTCACTAGGTCAACGTATGAAGTCAGAATTACTAGCAGCTTTGATGCATGAACCGAATATTCTATTTTTAGACGAACCTACACTTGGATTAGATATTAATGCACAGAGAAATTTAAGAAAATTCCTTCAAAAATATAATAAGGAAACTAATGCAACAATATGTTTAACCAGTCATTATATGAAAGATATTACATCTCTATGCAAGAGAGTTATATGTGTGCAAGAAGGGGCGATATCATATGATGGAAAACTTGACCTATTATTAAAAAGGCTATCTCCTGTTAAAGAAATATTAATAGTTTGTCGCTCAGAAGACGATGCAATTAAATTAGAAAATTTCGGATTTACTGTTAAAAATAAAATAAAGAATGAAATCACTATAAAAATTGAAAACGACTCTATTACCTCTTCACTAAAAACTATCTTAAATAATTTTGATATTGAAGACCTTTTTATAAATGAACCACCTATAGATGAAATTATTGGGAAGATATTAATAAAAAAAAATTATGATTTCTAATTTTATTAACCGTAAAATATTCACCTTATTCAAAGTCCAATATTCAAACATGTTGGAATATAGGGTAGAAATTGCATTATGGGCAATTTCAGGTATTATTCCTTTTTTCATGTTAAATATTTGGACCAATAATAATTTAAATGAATCAATAAACATTAGTGATATTATGCTTTCTAGGTATTTCTTATGTGCTTTTTTTGTAAGACAGTTTTCTGTAGTTTGGGTTGTATTTAGTTTTGAAGAGGATTCTCTTATGGGGAAAGTATCTCCGTATTTAATCCAACCTTTAAATCCATTTTTCAGATATTTTGCACAACATCTTGCTGAACAAATAACAAGATTTCCTTTCGCACTAATCATCGCATTTTTCTTTTTTATTTTTAATCCAGAAAGTATATGGTTTCCAAATTTAGGAATTTTACTCTTATCGATAATATCTACTTTCCTATCCTTCTTGATTCAATTTTTAATTCAGTCAATAGTTGCATGTCTATGTTTCTGGACAGAGAAAGCATCATCAATAGAAAGATTGTTATTTATTCCAACTTTATTTCTCTCAGGTCTGTTAGCTCCTGTAGTTTCATTTCCCGCATATGTTAAATCCTGGATTTATTTAACTCCTTTCCCATATCTAATTGATTTCCCTGCGAACTTACTATCAGGTAATGAAACAAATATTAGTGGAGGCTTAAGTATGCAAATTCTATGGATTTTTTTACTTTTCCCATTATTTAAGAAAATCTGGTCTGAAGGAACGAAAAAATATACAGCAATGGGGTCATGAATTTAAGAAAATATCTAAAAGTTTATAAAAAATTCTTACATACATCTTTAGCTTCTGAATTGGAGTATAAGACAAATATAATAGTTGATTTATTTACTGCAATTTTAAGTTTAGTAGGGAGTATTTTTCTATTATCTATTTTCTTTCAAAATAATGGATATATTGGAGGGTGGAAATTTGAACAGGCACTAATAATCCAAGCTATTTATACAATTTTGAATGGAATAACAAATACCTGGTTCAATCCTAATCTTACAGAAATAGTTAAACATATAAGAGAAGGAACATTAGACTTCGTACTTTTAAAACCTATTGATAGTCAATTTTTTATTTCATTAAAAAAAATAAATCCATCTGGATTTTTAGAAATATTGCTTGGATTTTTCTTGTTGCTCTTTTGTAT
The DNA here is from genome assembly GCA_003214315.1 of Prochlorococcus sp. AG-418-D13. Classification (GTDB taxonomy): domain Bacteria; phylum Cyanobacteriota; class Cyanobacteriia; order PCC-6307; family Cyanobiaceae; genus Prochlorococcus_A. Next base: position 48,048 of record QCLU01000011.1, on the reverse strand, counting down.
GAGAATAAATCAAATAAATTTAAATTTGAGTTTTCTGACCCTGTCCTTGATTACGATAAGCTGCTCAATTTGTATTTTGTATAGCCTATGGTTTTTTATCTCCACTACTACTATTTGGTTTGTTAAGACTTGGAATGCAATAGAAGTATTAAGATCATTCCTTTATATTGGAAGATTTCCTCTAAATTCATTTTCTTTTTCTTTAAGAGTTTTTTTTAGTATTTTCATTCCTATTGCTTTTATAACCACAATTCCTTCTGAAGTTTTTCTAGGACTATCTCAAGTTTGGGAAATATTGCTTGAAGTTATTGTTGCTTCAATATTTCTTATAACTTCAAGAAAGTTCTGGTTATTTGCATTAAAGTTCTATTCATCAGCATCTAGCTAATTATTATTTAATAATCTTCATACAAAATTCCCAAATTTGTTGTTTACTTTTCAGCCTAGAAAGCCTGGATAATTTTTTAAATTGAGGTTTAGATTTATCAACGGATAAAACTCTGCAATAGTAGTCAATATCATAACTTCTTGATATGGTTCCTAATTTGAGTGAAACATCACAAAGGATGATTATTAAAGTGAGAATAAAAACTACCCAAAAAAATTGTGAAAATGATTTTGAATAATTTTCTTTTTCAGTTTTTAATTCAAACTTCATTACTTAACTATATGCTGAGGGCACTTAATTGCAGCAATAGCAACAGCCGTAACTTTAAAATTTTCTGACTTCTCGATAACCTTTTTAACCCTTAATGGTCCAAATTTATTACTTGCATCACTGTAGGAAAGAAGTAAAGATTTATAGTTATCGTGACCTAGATTTCTATACTCGCAGAAATTATCCCCAACATAATTCAAAAGAGTTAGTAAAGTTAATTCAATCATTAAAGCTTTTTACTAGCAAAGTTCTTACGAATGATACTGTGCAGGACATTTTTAACAAGTAAAATTACCAAAAACATTTGAAATCATAAAATAAGATTTTTACTAATAAACTTTAAAATTACAAAATTATTTGAGGATTTTTAATTTACATACAAGAAAATTATTAAAGCACCATCTGTAGCGTTTTAAAACCTTAATGTTTACGCTATAGATAGGGGGTTGCATTTTTTAAGAAATTGGTTTAAAAATAAGATTCCCCATCACCCGGCCGCACGTATGTGAGGCCTTTTTTTTGTTTTTTAAAAAAGGAGTCTATAAGTATTATTTAATAAAACGAGTTATTCAGAAACCCTTTTGATAATGAATAAAGATAAAAATTAATTTATTTTTAAACTAAAAAAACCTGCTTTAGACTTTTTACCGAATTGTACTGATATTATCAATTAATTCATAAAAAACTTTTTATAGATTTAATCAATAAGCTGATTCCAACAAAAATACAAACTGTTATAAAAGATTTCTTAATTAAAATATTCCCATTTAATTTTGACAGGTGAGTCCCGAAATATCCTCCTGTAAAGGAACCAATTATTAATACTATCAATATATTTGAAGGAACCGATCCTATTCTTGCCAAAATAACTGCTCCAACTAAATTCCAAAAAATCCCAACAGTAAAAAATGTCATACTTATGGCTCGAAGAAAATCCATTTCAAAAGTTTTTATTAATAGTATTGTTACGAGCAATCCAGTTCCTGAAGAAATAGAACCATTTAATATACCTATAAGGAAAATAAAAATTAAAAATCTAATTTTATGAACAAAATTAAGCTTTTTATTACCAGATGATAAGCCTAAGTCTGGTTTAAGGAATGAGTAAAAAGCTAATAATATGGATATTATTCCTAAAATTAAGTACAAATATTTTTCTGATATATATTCAACTACAGAAGCTCCCAAAATTACTCCTGGTAATCCAAAGATTAAAATTTGCCAGGCAACACTTATATCATTACCTAAAGATTTGTAATTTCTTAAGGAACCTCCTATTCCTAGTGCTACTGTTGCTAATTTATGACTAGCCAGAGCCTGATAATAAGGAACGCCAGATAAAATTAATGCTGGCAATTGTAATAATCCTGCTCCTCCTCCAGAAAAAGCTGAGAACGTATTAGAAAAAAACGATATCAAAAAGATATAAATACTTTTAAATAAAGAATTATCTAAATTTCCTAATAATATTGTTAATAAATAAAGCATTAACTATAAATTACCCGTTGTATTAATAAGTAAAAATTATTCTTTTCAAAAGAAACATTTGCTTTAAGAAGTCTTATCTTATCTTTTTCAATCATACTTTACAAAAAACTGTTATTATCAGAAAAAATTATCAAGAATTTCATGCATAGACAGGATGCTATTTATCTTGATCAGTTTTGTCCCAAGATAAGTAATAAAAATTGGAGAGAGTCAATTAATAAACTTACTAACTATAAATGTATTTATTGCGGTAAACCCTCAGAATCACTCGACCACCTTCACCCAATGTCAAAAGGGGGGATTAGCAGTACAAGTAATTGCGTCCCATGTTGTTTGTCATGTAATGGGAAGAAATCAGATTCAGAAGTTCTTAGTTGGTACAGAAAACAAAATTTTTATGATCCTCGAAGAGCTATGGCTATACGAGCATGGTTTAATGATGATTTAAAACTAGCGTCAGTTCTTTTGAAATACTTAAATTAAACAATGAATGATAAATTGATTGAGATTAGAAAAAAATTTTTCTATATTCTTTAGTAATATCCTTTATTTTAGTAAGCAATGTTTTTATTAAATTATTCTTATTCTTTCTGAATTTATATTATTGCTCTTAAAAATCGAGATATTAGAATAATCATCTTTCCACATTATTGGTGAATCTATAACCTTTCTCTCAGGAGACTTCACTGAAAAAATCAATCCAAATACAAAAAGAATAGTAATCAAAATTATAGTCAATACTAATTTGTCTGAAATATTATTCATTAACCTAATCTATCTTGAAAATTTTTTGTCAGGAGTAGTTTTTTCGTAAATTTCTAGAAAATATGATTTAAAATAATCAACTCCCTCTTTTCCAATCAATCCAAATGACCATCCACAATCATTTACTACTTTCAATGAAATTTGATTTGCCAAGTCACTCTTCTCAATCCATTTTTTCTGTGGATTGTAAGAGAAAGATATAATGTTTTCTGTTTTTACAATAGCTGATTTCATTGCTTCATCTTTAGAAAAACCATTTTGAATAGCATTGCAATATTTCTTAGAGAAATTATTAGAGATCCTATTTTGTAGCAAACTAACACTAGGGTCAGATGTATCAAAACCTAAGCCTAATACAGGTTTTAATTGAAAAATTATAAATAAAAGTAAGCCAAAAAAGAATTTTAACAACAGCTAATAATCAATACTTATAAATAATATAATAGTATTTTAAAATATACTTATCAATTCAATCTAATAATTATTAAAAGCAAATTTAATTTCAATTTATTAAAAATTAAAAGTATTGCGATAAGTTCAGTAATAATAGTCAGAGGTTTATTTGACTACTTATATGTACGAATCATTGATGACATTGCTATTTTTTCCAGATTGGACAAATGGACTACCTTCAGATTTCTTAATTCTTCATTTTTTTGTAGGAGCTGTGATTTTTCCATTTAATATGATTCATGCTAAAGCAAGAAAACTTGACAGTCAAAACCCACAGGAAGCAGCTAATGGGTATAAAAATTCAGACAATGCTACATTTTTTGGATACGAAGAAATCAATTAGATTTCCATAAAATTTTTTAAGGAATTAGTTTATTGATGATAATTTTCCTTAGTACTGCTTTAGATCTCAAAATTTTTAGTCCCAGTGAACCTATAGGAATATTGATTATTTTTTTAGGATTAATATTTACTGGTATGATTTTCTATATTATTTATGCAGTAAGTACTAATAAAGAATCACTAGAAGATAAAAAAATAAGAACTAAAAAAGAGTACTTGCAAAAAGAAAAAATAGGAAAATTATTTCCTAAGAAAAAATAAATTTAATTGTTTTATTATTGTAAAGGTATTTATTTATATTATTAATGATCAAATCAGTAGGATCCAAAAACATAAGTTTTAACTCTCTTAAATCAAACATTTTCTAAAACTTTACTTTAACATCTAAATTTTTTTTACGAGGAGTTTATATTGTTAAATGCAAAGCAAAATTATTTTCATATCAGGCAAAAAATGTTAAAAATGGAAAAAATGATTTGAAGTCTTGGAGAATTCACCTCAATATCTATTTCTTGCTAGTGGAGTAAATAATGGAGAAGGTTTTTGGATTGTGGGAATAAAAAATTGCGATGAAAATATACTTGAGGATGAAAATCTTTTAGATTGCCATAGAAAAGAATTAATAGGTAATGAATCAGCAAAAGATATTCTTTTAGCTATTAATTTAAACGTAAATAATTTATTAAATGAACTAAGAAACAAAAATTATTTAATAGAAAGACCTTCAATGGGAATTTCATTTGATATTCCTTTAGAAATCTTGGAAAATATTTTTGATTTTTGGTTAGACATTTATAAAAATCAAGAAGCCTGGGAAGCTTGTCTAGGGCTTCTTAAAGTTAGAAAAAGGATTCCCCTAACAAACCTAATTGAAAGCGAAAGTTTAAAGGGAAACTCTAAAAAATGGGCTATAAAAATTGAAACTTTACATACTTATGTTCCTTCTTCACTTAAAAATGAAAAATTAAATGACCCCATGTGGGAATAATTTTATCTATAAATACTAAGAATATTTACTTCGTCGGATATTTAAGTAAAAATAAAATAACTAATAATACAAAAATGAATAACTCATATTCTTTTAGTATCGATCAAATGAACGGGATAGTTGAGGATACATACGAGAAGATAATAAATGAATGTGAAAATTTAAAAAAAAATACTAATTGTCCAAATGAGCAAGTAGTAGCACTTTTAAGTGTTATCGCTTCAAATTACGCTACTACAACAGAAAAAAACGAAAATTAAGATGATAAGTTATTTTACTTGGAGCGAATTTGATGAGAGCGTAGAACAAATAGCTAATAAATGTAGGTTTAAGGAATTTTCTGGAATATATGGAATTCCTCGTGGCGGATTATGTCTTGCTGTAGCACTAAGCCATAAATTAAAAATTGAATTAATTTCAGAACCAATAAAGAATTCACTAATAGTAGATGATGTTTATGAAACAGGCATTACATTGACGACCTTCAAGAATATTGAAGGAGCAATGTTTTTTGTATTATTTAGTAAAATCAAACCTACATGGTGGAATACAGTACATGTAACAAAAAAAAGTCAATGGATTGTTTTTCCTTGGGAAAATACTTTAAATTCAAAAAGTGACCGTGAAAAGTACATCAAAAAAAGAGGTTTAAATTGAGAAAGAAATTATATTTGGCTAATCCATATGGATTTTCAAAACAAACTAAAACCCTCTTACATGAATTCATTGAAATCTTCAATGATTTAAATGTAGAAGTATTTGAACCTTTTGAGAGAGCAAAACCATTAACACAACAAGAAAGTGAATGGGCATATGACGTTGCAAGAAGTAATTTCCATGATTTAAAAGAATGTGATTGTATTTTCGCTATTGTTAATGGAAATCCACCAGATGAAGGTGTAATGATTGAATTAGGTATCGCAATTGCACTAAAAAAGGAAATCTTTTTATTCAGAGATGATTTTAGAAATTGTTCCGACAGCGATCAATACCCATTAAATCTTATGTTATTTCTTGGACTGCCTAAAGATAATTGGGAAAAATATTATTTTGAATCATTACAAGAGATAAAAAGTAATAAAAAAAGATTTGTTGAGTGGTCAAAAACATCAAGCTAAATAAACCATCAATCCTTTAGACGAAGGTTTAAGTTTAAATTTATCTATTAAGGTGCTAAAATGGTTTTTATTTATAAAATTTTGACACAAGTAACAGTTGGAGAGAATGAGGGAATTGAATCTGCCCTTAGAAGATTTAAAAGACAAGTATCTAAATCTGGAATCTTTGCAGATTTAAAAAGACTTAGGCATCACGAAACTCCTATTGAAAAATACAAAAGAAAGTTGCAGCAAAGAAGAAAAGCAAGAAGAAGATAATCTCCTATAACTTATAAAGTTTTTGTAAATCTTTAATATTATTAATTTTTATAGAGGTTTAAAAAAATTTAACTATTTAAGCTTTTTTAGCTTCTTAACAAGATTTATTCCAACTCCTGACACAGCAAGAAGATCTTTTTCATCAGCAGCGATAACTGCCTTTTTTGTTTTAAATCCAGCCTCATATAAAGCTTTTGCACTTTTTGCTCCAACTCCTGGAAGTGTAGTCAAAGTTTCAATATTTTTCTTAGAATTTACCGTTTTGGTTTTTGTTTTGGTTTTTGCAGACTTTGCTGCTTTTTTTTCTTTCTTTAAAGGAGTTTCAGGAGTTACTGCACTTTTAAATAAAATTGATTTTAGTTTGCTGAGAAATTCAGAAATCATTGCAATATATAAGTAATAAAATTAGCAATTCATTTAATATTATCAAATTCCAGTGGAATTAATAACAAGACAATAACTAATTGAATAGAAATAATTTATTTACAATTATATAAAGACACAAATTTAATATTTATGCAAGCTTACGAGCCATAACAAAGTACTCTAAATTATTTTGGAAACTAAAAAAAAGATAAAATGTATATTCAAAATTTAAAGGTATTTATTAATAGTAAAGTTAAAATCTTATAAAGAACAGATCATAAAAATGAAGCTTATTTTTATAAGTGGACCTTCCGGAAGCGGGAAAACAACTTTATCAAATCAAATAATAAAAAAAAATAAAAATGGTATTGTGTTAAGTACCGACAATTACTATAAGACAGGGTTAATAAGTAAATTACTACCAAAATTTGTAGAAGGTTTTTTTGATAGAAGTATTAGTTTTAATAAAGAGCTATTCAAAAGAGATTTTGATTTTATTTATAATAATGGAATTTCAATCTGTGATCGTTATTATAATTTCGAAAAGAAAACAATTCAAAATATTTTAAACGAAACAAGTAATATTAGTTTTTTAATTGTTGAGGGTATATTTGCTAAAGAATTCTCAAAAACTTTAAATAATAAGGATTATATTTTTTTAGAAATAAAAACAAAAAAAAATGAGTGCATGAAAAGAGTTGTCCAAAGAGATATAAAAGAAAGGGGGAAGGATAAAAAACAAGCTGAGAATGATTTCTTAAAATCATGGAGCATTTATTACGAAAAATTCAAACCTAACAGCATAAAAAATAATACAAATAAATTCATTATTGAAAAAAACACTAATATAGATCTCATACTGAAAAAATTATTTAATTAAGTCTTTAATTTTTTTCTCTAATATTAAAGCACTTAAAATAGAACCTTCAATTCTACCAAATCCATCTCCTTCAAACCAGTCTCCGCAAAATCCAATTTTATATTTTCTACTAAATTGTAAAGATAATGGTACGGCAAGGCCAGAAGGCTGTGAAGCTCTCCATTTCATAATAGATATTTTTTCATCAAAAGTTAATTTATGTACTAAAGAATTCTCTTCAAACAGTTTATTGAAATTGGTAATTATTTTTTGTTTAAAAACTTCTTCATCTTTTGCACTAATATAAGAATTAATCAACTCTGAGTTTTTTGAATGTACTACAATTCCTAATTTATTATTATCTTGCAGCTGAAAAATAATTCTTTCAAATCTATATTTTTTTTCTAAATTATTTTTTAAATAAAAATACCTTTGTTTTTTAGAATAATAATCTTTATAACTATAATTTTCATTTGTATAAATTAAAAATGTTAACCTCGGAATAAATGTTTGTTCTTCTAAGAAATTTAATAGTAAATCTATTTTTTTATCATTATTAACAGGAATTGCTTTTCTTAATGGAATTTGATTTACGTTTAATATTTTTAAAGACCTCTTATGTAACAACAAATTAGTTGAACAAATTATATATTTAGACTTGAATTTATCTCCATTTTTTGATGTTAGTAACCATTCCTTATCATTAAACTTCATATCAACTATGAAAGTTTCAAAGAAAAAATCAATTTTCTCATTTAAATTATTTGAGTCAATTATCTTTTTCGATAATTCACTCATGGAATCTAAAGATAGATAATTAACCCCACAAGAAAATTCAGATTTTTTTATAGTTTCTAAATTAGAATCATCATTTAAAAAAAATATTTCTGAGTCGTCAATTTTTATATATTTATTTTCCAATAATTCATCAATATATCTTTTTAATAGAAGATTATTTTTACTATTAGATATATTAAAATTTGGAGAACCATGGTTTAGTTTCCATCCTTCATATTTTTTGCTTATTCTTGTACTTGATCTCCCTCCAAGTCCACGACCAATTTCAATTAATCCAACTTTTTTTGTAATATTATTTTTCAGATAGTTCGAAGCAAAAACACACGCAGATATACCTCCACCTATTATTAATAAGTCATATGTAACATCACTTTTCATAGATTTAATATTGACAGAAATTATCTTTCATTTTCTAAAAAACTATAAACAGAATCAAGTTTCTCTGATGATGAAAAATCAGATTCAATTACAGGTGTAATATTATTTTTTTTATAAAAACTAACTAAATCGTTTGTGAAATCAAAAAAATTCTTTAAGGTATGTAAACACTTTTCAGATATATATACCTCTTTCCAAGGACGAAATTTAAACCGTGCTATAAATTGTTTAGAAGGAATAAATAAACTTCCAAATAAATTTAACTTTTCTTCTTTTGCTACGTTTTTAATATAAGTCACCTCATTCTGAAGAACATTAATATCTGTACCATATTGAAACCAAATTGAATTTATTAATCCGGTCGAAATTTTTCTTTCGTACCTTTCTCTTTCCGAAGAAATATTATAGTATTTTTCCAAATATGGATTGTAAGCTATACCTAATTTAATTTTTAAATTTTTTTCTTTTTTTAAATAAGCTAATACATCAACTGAGTCAAAGTTTTTTTTCTTATTTGATCCCGAAACAAGCAGAATTTCATAATTTTTATTAGTCTGTGAACTTTTAACAAAATCTAAAAAATCATGATACGATTTTTCTTTATTTTTTGAATATTGATGATAAAGACTATAGTGATAGGTAACATTAAATTCATTATAGTTTTTAGATATATATTTAATAGTTGAATTAAATAAATCCTTCTTTATAACTCCTTTACATGGAATATTGATATTTTTGATATTATTTAATTTGCAGAAATTAAGTTTATCGTCTAACTGATAAATATTTTTAAATGATAATTCAAATCTTATATTATTATTCATTATTTAGTAGTCATATTCAATCACTCAACATATTAACGAAAACAAGCATCTGCTACGATTCTTATTTTGGAAGTCGTATTTTTATTCTTAGCATTTAGAAAGTAAATGGGCGAAATCTCTAATGCAGCTTTTAAAGAAATTTTATCTTATGCAGATTTTGCAATAATTTGATTAAAACATTTCCAAATTTCTTGTATTAGTAAACCTGGCCATGATAAATAAAGACCTACAAAATTACCGAAAAATAAAAAAATAAAAACCTCATATCAAATAAAATTTTTATTTTACTAATTAAAATAAAAAATAATAGCTTAATTGTATTGGAAAATAATTAATAAATTATTTCCTTTCTTCTTATCTCAGATATTTAATCCATGAAAGATTTTCATGAACTCGAGAGGTTAGAATAACAAAAAAGTATTATTTTAGAATATGGCTAGCCAAGATTATCTAATTGCAATAGCTTTAATAGAGCAAAACTTAGTTAGAGCAATGCCTCTTGGAGGTAAAGAAATTAAAGATAATTTAGAGGAATCAGAAAATTTCAAGAAACTTGGAGAAGAGGTAATTTTAAATCTTCTAATGAGAGTGTTTCAAAGAAGTGATGAAGGTGCTTTGAAAAGGGCTTCTGAAGAAAAAGGTTTGCTTCTTGTTAATATGCATCCTAAAAGAATGCAGAAAGAGCTTCCATTCATTAAATCTGAATGGATAAGAGATGGAGATACACAACAGTTTCTAAAATATCTTGGCAATCTATCAAAAGAAGTATGGACTGCATCTTTCGTAAAATACAAAGGGATTGAATTTACTTCTATCTCGAAGAATGATGAGATCTAAAACATATTCAAAATATTTTCTTTTCAAAGAATTTCTTTTTTTACAATATTATTTACCCTTGCAACTCTAAAGCAGTTTTTACCATTACCGAAATCAATTGAGGAATAGTCAAAATCATTTTTAATATGCAAGGCACAATTGCCCTCAATACATATACAAGATTCAATAATTTCTCTCTGAATAACATCATTAACGTAAGGTTCCCTCTCTATCTCTTCATCGAAATGCGGGCAGGCAATACCTTCAACTATGCCTAAGCAATCAATTATGGCTAATTCTTTAGCATAAGAATCAGTTATACCTTTATCAAACCAACAAATAGCCCCAGCACTTACACCACTCATTACAATTCCTTTTTCATAAGCATTTTGCAAAATTTTATGTAAATTCCATTCTTTCCAAACAGCTAACATACTTTTTGTATTTCCTCCGCCAACATAAATGATGTCTTGAGTTAAAACTTTCTCTTCTAAGTTTTCTGTTCTAGAGAAGAAATCAATATGGCTTGTTATACAATCAAGTTTAGAAAATGCTCTATAAAAATTTAGTTTGTACAAACTACTATCGCCAGATGCTGTTGGAATAAAACAAATTTTAGGTCTTTTTTTATTACTTAAAGAAACTATATATTTTTCAATTTCAAGAGAGCCTAATGAACGTCCAAACCCTCCTCCCCCAATTGCGACTATATTTTTACTAGGCATATTAAATAAAAGATTTGTATATGAATTTAAGACAAATCACCATTAAAGATCAACTCGAATTAAAGAAGGTTTATTTTGATTCAATTCAATCATTAGATGAAAAAATTTATAGTCAAGAACAAAAAAGGGCATGGTCAAGCCAAGCTTGGAATAACCCAAATTTTGATAAATCAATAATTAAAGGAAACGGGTGGCTTATAAGTAAAGAAGGAATTATTTCTGCTTTTGCCATAAGATATCCCACCGATAGAATTGCACTATTTTACTGTAAAGGTAAATACCAAAGAAAAGGCTACGGATCTAAGTTACTTCATAAATTAGAAAATGAAGCTAAGAAAGAAGGTTTGGTTTCTCTTTCAACAGAAGCAAGCTTAATAAGTTATAAATTATTTCTTAAAAATGAATGGGAAATTATACGTAAAGAAAAAGTAATTATAAATAACATTTTTTTTGAAAGATATAAAATGACTAAAATTATGAAAGTTAATTAATTAATAGTGTCTAGCAAAAGCAAGGAGTTAATTCTCATTCAAAGAATTCTAATTTGGACGTTATACTTTTTTTCAGGATTTATACTTTTTTCAAAAAAAGGTATTTTACCTCCTATTTTAATTACTTTCTCAAGAATTATTTATCCATTGTCTATTTTTTGGCTACAAATAAGAATTAAAAAAAGAACTAATTTTTTGCCTATTGATTCAAAAATGACAACTTCGCAGTTATGGTTCAATTTATTACCCGTTATTGCATCTCTATCAACTGTAATTTTTTCTTTAACTAATGCACTTTTATATATTCTAGGAAAATTAATTAATTCTTAAATTAAATGAATTAATAATTATTTAATTGCATTTGAAATTAATCTCTTAAAAAACATAATGTAAAGAAATTTGCCTTTTAAACAAATTTGTTTAAATTTGAAATAGTGATAATTACAATAATGAAAAATATTTCATTAAAGGGAAATACTAATTTTGACAAAAAAATTGATATGAACGGTTATGAATTATTCTCTTTAAAAATCACAGATACTTTATATAAAAAAGATATTGGAAAATTTCTTGAGACTCTCTCTTCTCACTTTATTTAGGAAAATATTTTTTTCTGATCTTCAAATTCAAACAGTACCATTAATAAATAAGTATTTGAGGGATAATAAGTAATAATTTAAGATAACTCAAATGCAATTATTTCTTGCCGACTGCCAATTTCCAGATATTGAGAATCAAGTAAAAGCTTATCAATTATTTGTGGAGGCATGGGAAAACGGAGAAATGGCAAAAGCAGATAAAACAGACAAATTTGAGATGCTATTTAGAGTACATGCTCCGGGGGAAGGAAGGGTAGTTTGTTTATGTAAGGCACATAGTGATAAAGAAATATTTGAGCATTTCGCTCCATGGAGAGCCAAATTTGGTATTCATATGGAATTTACACCTGTAATAAGTTGTCAAAATGTTGTTGATTACCATAAAGATTTGTTCAAAAATTTAGGGTAATTAGCTTAGATCTAAAATTCATCGTGATTAAACCTTTTTCCAATCTTATTTATAAAAAAAAAGATAGAGATTTTTCTTCTTCCGAAAGTAAGCTTAAGCAAGAAGAAAATGTCAAATCTAAACCATTAATTATATTTGGTTTTATCATCTCAATAACTTCTATCTTTTTACTTTTATTCACCATTAATAATAAATTTGGATGAATTATGAGTAATTAGAACTATTACCTGAGAAAAAAAATGTTCTATTATTAATTTATTATTAACTAACTATATGGCTTTTAAAGAAGGAGGGATGGCCTCAGGCCTTCTTATCATCGCAGTATCAATAGTTTTTGCTGCCGGTTTTGGATTTTTAATATTGCATTTTGTTCCTGGAACTCCATTTTAGGTTATTCAACTTAATTTAATTCACAAAATAACTTAAACATTAACAGTTTCTAAATCCTGCATTTGATTATCATCAGGATTAGATTTCTTCTTTAGTCGATAGGCATAAACTAAAGATCCTAAAGCTATTGTACTAGAGGCAAAAATACCTGATATGAGTATCAAGGCAAAAAGACCTCCTATTAGTCCCCCTTTAAATCTAAGCAAATTTGATTTAATTAAAAGTATTGATAAAAAAACAATAGTTGCTTTTAGAGAAGATAGTTTCAAAAAAGTAAATGGATAAAAAGGATTCAACAACATTTCTTTGGCAAAATATAATATGCTCTAATTCTAAAAATAAATTTTAAAAACCGCATAAAAAAAGACTCAAATGAGTCTTTCAAAAATCTTTATTAAATTGATGATTTATGCATCAGGGTCAAAATTCTTAAGGTTTGGTCCCGCGACAAGACCAACAAGACCAAAAAGGACTAAAGAACCAATTCCAAAGCCTGCTGCCCAAGGATTGAAACCACCTAAAGCAAAAGAAGCCAATAAATTCATGATTTTAAAACATAATATCTCCGAGTAAGCATACAGATTTTTATGATAAATATACCTATATTGAGACATTTCTTCGTAATTATGAGAATCTATTAGCTATTCCTTTATTAAAAATACACAAAATATTTATTTTTTGTTTTATTATTGAGAAATTACATTTTTTGTTAGCGTACTTTAAGAAGATTAAAACTATTTTTTTCTAATGACTTCAAACTATACCTTTATTTATGATGGAGAATGCCCATTCTGCAATCATTTTGCTGAGCTCCTAGAAATCAAAAGCAAGATAACTAATATTAAAATTATTGATGGTCGTAAAAATTTAACTCTAATTAAATCCCTCTTAGCTAAAGGTTATGACCTAGATAAAGGAGCTATTCTTCTGAAAGATGAAGATATCTTTCATGGGGCAGATGCTATTAATACTATTTGCAAACAGATAAATAATCCCTCAAATAGTTTACTTTTTCTACTTTCTAGATTATTTAGATCAAATAAACGCACAAATATGATATTTCCTTTACTACTTAGAGCCAGAAGATTCGCCTTGATTTCAAAAGGTATATCAATATCTCTTGTTTAAAAATAAAAACTTTCTAAATATTAAATAACATATTTATAAGCTTCTGTATCAATAAATGATAATTGATTATTTCTTAGCTAGAACTAGGTGGTAACAACAAGTATTAAATGATAGAAAACTTCAATCCCTTTATATCATTGGGCGGTGACAACCAAAAAGTTAATCATATGGCTGAAGCAGCACTTGAAATGAATTTAACTTGCAATGATTTAAAGAAGGATTTAAATTTAACCGATGGAGATGTAGTGGATATGTTACAACTAGTTATGGATAGGTTTAAAAATTGTAATTAAGTTTATTTTTATCTATTAATCGCTTATATATCTAATACTTTTTAATGAAAACAGTACAAATAGAGTTTTCGAAATATGAATCAGTAAACTTTTTATGGTCTGAATTAATAGAAGATTATGGATTTGACAAAGCCAGAAAAATAGTTTCTCAAGCTATTGACTTACAAAAAATGAATGGAAAGAAATATAACACTATGCCAATCATATTTTCAGGAACAGGAGGATTAGCTCTAATCCCAATACAAATTCTGGAAAAAGAAGATTTTAAAATTAGTTGTAAAGATAACCAAGTTTTAATATTTAATCTAAAAAGAAAGTCATTTCAAATTTTAAATGAAGCAAACTAAACAAAATTAATAATTTCTCGATAAAGCCAAAATTACTTTATAGTCTAATAAAATTAATTTAGCGATAATGACTTTTGAAGCGACCTACCTTGGATCAAATGGTTGGCTTATAAAATTTAAAAAAACCAATTTAATTATTGATCCTTGGCTAAAAGGAGATTTAATATTTCCTCCAGGTGAATGGTTTTTTAAGGGATCATTAGAAGAAGAAATTTTAATAGATAAAGAAATAGATATTATTTTATTAACACAAGGTTTGCCTGATCACTGTCATGTTCCAACATTAGAAATGTTCCGAAAAGATATTCCTATAATTTGTCCTAAAAGTGCTGTTGAGACATTAGAAAATATTGGTTTTAGTTCAATTAAAATACTTAAGCCAAGTGAAAAGACTAATCAATTAAATTTAAGTTTTGAAGCCACTTCTGGGGCTCCAGTACCACAAATAGAAAACGGATATATTGTTAAAGACGATCAAGATAATGGATTTTATATAGAACCCCATGGATATCTTGATGAAAATATAAACAAACAAAATCTTGATGCAGTCATTACTCCTACAAAAAATTTAGAACTACCCCTAGTAGGTTCTTTTGTAAAAGGTGCTGATGTATTACCTAAATTGATTAACAAATTCAATCCAAAATATATACTTTCAAGTACCGTTGGCGGACATGCAAAATATTCAGGTTTTTTAAATAATTTTATTTCAGTTCAGGATTATGAAGAGAAATTCAATTGTAATCTTGTAGATCTAAAGAGTATGCAATCTATTATGATTTAAATTGATCCAAAAGATCTTTTATTAAATCATTCAGCTTGATAGTAAATCTATTATAAAGGAGTTCAGAAAATTCATTCATTTTTTATAACCTCAATACTTTTCTTAGCTTTAAATAGTAACTATGTCTGTGAAAATTCAAAGCTTAATCTTATGATAAGAAATAATATTAATGGTGACTTTTCCGTAGTAGAGAAGATATCTGAGTTAAAGCCAGGAGCATTTATAAATATTGATTGGAATAAAACAAAGCTTATGCTTCCATACTCTCTAAGAAAAGACTATATTTCCTTTACAGATAAAAAATGGGAATGGAGGTACCAATTGAATAAGGACGGATCGCCTGATATTAATAATCCTTCTTTATACGAACTATTACCTTCTGGGGAGATTAAAACACATTTTTGTGAAACAGAAGATAATAGGTCAAACTTATAGATTCAAAATAACTATTCTAGATTATTCAACTTCTTAACTTCTTTGTAAAGATGAACAATCCAAAAAACCAAAAGAATATTTCAAGATTTGTAAAACTTGAAGATTACACAGTTTTTGATTATGAAATTCCAGAAATTTTTTTGGACTTCGTAATTAAGAAAAATGCTGTTAATGTAACGACGAGATTAAAATTGGTAAAAAAAAATAAGAATGCCAGAAATCTTATTCTTGATGGTACGGATATATTATTAAAAAAAATATTTATGGATGACTCACTCATAGAAAAGGAATACTACAAACAACAAAAAAATATCTTAAAAATTAAAAATATAAATAAAGATAATTTTTTATTAAAAATAGAAGGAATAATTAAACCGAAGGACAATTCATCCCTTTTAGGAATGTATGAGAGCAATGGAATTATAACTACGCAATGTGAGGCAGAGGGATTTAGAAGAATAAGTTTTCACTCTGATAGGCCTGATATTCTAAGCAAATACACCGTAAGAATTGAGGCAGACAAGAATGATTATCCTGTTTTACTTTCAAATGGTAACGTCGTAAAAGAAAATAATCTTGCAAATAATCGACATGAAATAATTTGGGAAGATCCATATCCGAAACCCTCATATCTATTTGCATTGGTAGCAGGTAAGCTTAATTGTATAAAAGACAATTTCATAACAAAATCAAATAAAAAAGTAAAAATAAATATCTATGTTGAGTATGGCGATGAAAAATATGTTCAACATGCAATAAATTCATTAAAGAAATCAATGAGATGGGATGAAAATAAATATAACCTTGAATACGATTTGTCATTGTTCAATATAGTTGCAGTAAGGCACTTTAATATGGGAGCAATGGAAAATAAAAGTCTCAATATTTTCAACTCAAAACTAATACTAGCTAATTCTGAAACAACAACTGATGAGGAATTAGAAAGAATAGAGGGTGTGATCGCCCATGAATACTTCCATAATTGGACGGGTAATAGAGTGACTTGTAGGGATTGGTTTCAGTTATCTCTAAAAGAGGGTTTAACAGTATTTAGAGATCAACAATTCACTGCAGACCTGCATAATCATGAAATCAAGAGACTTGAGGATGCAAAATTTCTTAGAAGAAATCAATTTAGAGAGGATTCTGGTCCAACATCACATCCCGTAATGCCAGAAAAATATCAAGAAATTGACAATTTTTATACGACCACAATATATGAGAAAGGATCAGAAATAATTAGGATGCTTAATAACCTTGTGAAAGACAAAAATTTCTATAAAGGATTTAGTAATTACATCTCAACATATGATGGGAAGGCAGCAACAATAGACCAATTTGTCGATAAAATTTTAGAGCACAATAAGGAAATCGATCCTAAAGACTTTAAAGTCTGGTACAAGCAAAATGGCACACCAAAAGTTAAATTCAAGAGATTCTGGGATCAAACAGACGAAAAACTTACAATTCAAGCCTCTCAAAGTAATCCTATAAAGAAGAACCCATATAATGATTTACCTCTAATTATTCCTATAAATCTGGCTATATTTTGCGGTGAAAATCAAATAATAGAAAAAACAGTTGTTTTAAAAACCAAAAAACAAGAATTTATTTTTAGGAATGTAAGATCTCATCTCCAAATCCCTTTAGTAACTTATTTTCGCGAATTCTCTTCACCAGTTGAGTGGGAATCAGACACTACCTTAGATGAAAAATTTTTAATCTTAAAATATGAAAAAGATTTTTTTATAATATCTAATACTGTAAAAGTATTTTATAAAAAAATCATTTTATGCAGATTAGATGAAAAACCAGATCATAAAGTTGAAAGTAAATTAATAAGCACCTTAATGTCATTTATAAAAAATAAAAATATTAATTTATATCTTCTATCAGAACTACTAAGTATTCCAACATTTGCTGAAATTGAATCAGAGATGGGAAATATAGATCCTTTAAAAATATATAAAACTATTGACGAATTAAATTATTTATTCGGTACCAAATTAAAAAAAGAATTATATTTTAAGCTACAAGAAATAGAGAAAAATATAGATAAAGTTTGGCCAGAAGGTAAACACGAAAGAAAACTAATCGAAACTATTTGGAAACTACTTTTACATAGTGATGATAATGAAATCAAAAGCAAAATAATTAATTATGTCGATAGTAATTCGATGACGCTAGCAAAAGCAGCATTGAATTCTTTCACTAGGATTAATTGTCCTGAGAGACAGACTATTTCAAATATTTTCTTCAATAAATGGAAAAATAATAGTGTCGTATTAGATAGTTGGTTTTCATTCAATGCATCCCTAGAAACTGATGATAAAACTAGCGGTATAGAAAAATTATTTGAAAATAAGTTCTTTGATTCAAAATCACCAAACACTTTAAGAGCCGTATTAAATACTTTCGTAACAAGAAATAGTACTTTTCATGCAATGGATGGTTCTGGTTATAAATATATTGCAAGAAAGATAATTGACTTTGATAAATTAAATCCAATAGTAATTTCCCGTTTTGTAAAAGTATTTAGTAGATACAATTATTATTCAGAACCTTACAAAAGTAATATGGTAGAAACAATAAAGAAGATTAAAAAACATAAATTATCAATAAATACTAGAGAAGTATTAGATGCAATAATAGAGTGATTAATTGATGTTATTTAAATAAATATAATAATAACAATTGTAAATATTAAAAATAAAATAAATACAAGATATTTATTAATAAAAATATAATCAAATAAATTTTTATTATTATCTTTATTCCACTTTTTATTTACGTATTCCTTAGTTATAAATTTATTAGGTCTACCACAATATAAACATGTTGGGGAAGTTTTTGAAATTAAGTTTTTACATTGGGGGCACTTTTTTTTTTCCATAATTTAATCTTACTGAATAAAATTGCAATCAGAAACAATAAATAAAATAAGTAATTTAAATTTTATTTATTATATTTTGAATAATTAAATATCATTGCAAAAAAAAAATTGATTCTAACTATTTAAAAAAATTCTATATAATGAAAAATTAGTATTTGGTTTGAAATGTTTGCTATTGCACTTGGAATGTCCCCTGTCGAAAAAATCACTGTTGCAATATCTGCTTCAATTTTTATAATCGCCTTTACGTGGGTCTCGATTAAGGGAGATTTAAGAAAACTTGCTAATGAACTTATTGAAGATAATGAAAATAATAAGGATAATTAAAAAAATCTTTTAACCTACTTTGCATGCAAACTAGGATAATCAATAATATGCCTAATTTCTTTTAGAGAAGAACCAAAGATTTTTTCACCATTTAAGTGAACACCAATCCATTTTTCCTTTTGATTAAAAAAATTACTTTTAGTAGTATCCCTCTCGAGATAATCTTTATTATCCCAATTTAAAGTTATATCCCAACCTTTATAATTTTCTATCATTATGAAATAAAGAACATACTCAAATAATACCCAGAGAGACATAGAACAAAAACAAAGGAAATAAGTATTTTTTTCGTTATTTTTATTTAATATTTATGTAGTACTGACTTTTATTTTACGAGCAGCTTCATCTGCATTTTTTCTAGCCAAATTAATGTCAGAATTTGATGAGAGAACAACACCCATTCTTCTGCCTTTTCTGGAAACTGGTTTACCAAATATGAGCACTTTAGTCTTTTCAAATTCTAATGCTTCATTAAGACCCTTATAAATAGGATTTAGATACTCTTGGTTAGAGAGTATAACTCTGGTTGCAGAGGGTTCTATTAGATCTATATGCGGTATTGGTAAATTTAAAAAAGCCCTTAAATGTAATTCAAATTCATTAATATTTTGACTAACTAATGTAACCATACCAGTGTCGTGTGGTCTTGGAGATAATTCTGAAAATATAACCTCACTTCCTTTTATAAAAAACTCTACTCCGTATAATCCAGCTCCATTAAGGTTATTTAAAATTCTACTTGTCATTTTCTTAGCTTCAATAATTAAGGACTCCTTAATCTCTAAAGGTTGCCAACTACATTGATAGTCTCCATTAGATTGAAGATGTCCAATTGGTAAACAAAAAATATTTTCACCATTTTCTTTTCTTACAGTTAGAAGAGTAAACTCAAAATCAAAATTAATAAATTCTTCAATAATTACACCTTTAACCTTTCCTCTTGAATTTGCTTGTGCCTGTTTCCAAGCATTTTGTAAATCATTTTTTGTTTCAACCAAACTCTGCCCTTTTCCTGAAGAGCTCATTAAAGGCTTAAGTAAAAGTGGGAATCCAATTTCATCTGCTTTTTTTTCTAAATCATCAAATTCAAAAATATAATCAAACTTTGCAGTTTTAATTTTTAAATCTTTAGAAGCTAAGTCTCTTATTTTATCTCTATTCATTGTAATTTCTACAGTTCTGGCGTTAGGAACAATATTGAATCCTTCATCCTCCAGTTCTTTTAGGGCTTCAATTGAAAGTGCCTCTATTTCTGGGACAACATAGTCAGGCTTAAATTCTTTTATAACATTTTTTAAAATATTTTTATCTCCCATATCAATTACTCTTGAATAATCTGCAACTTGCATTGCAGGTGCTTTTTCATATCGATCAATTGCAATAACTTCTAATCCTAATCTTTTGGATTCTATTACTAATTCTTTTCCAAGTTCGCCACTACCAATCAATAAAATTCTCTTTTTAGAAAAAATTGATTCTTTCATATATATAAAACTTATTCGTCATCTCCAGAAGGTTGTGAAGATGTATCATCTGTATTTTTTTTATCTTTAGAATAGCTAAATAAAAAATTTCTACCAAACCAATTTTGACTTCGCATGCTATTAGTTATTGATCTTGAAATTGCTCCTAAAAAAAAGATTCCAATAATTGCCCAAATAATTCTTTCTAAAGCAATTGCAGGTGAAAAACCTTGACCGGAATTAATAATTTCAGTAAGAGGGTCTAAAGGGTCCAAATTTAACCTAAATAATAATATTAATTATAAAGGGTTAAATTAATGAAACATAAAAACTTATAAAAGAAATAACCAAAACCACCATATAAATTAAACACAATAAAGTCTATACAATGCTATCTTCAAAGGGTGATTTTTTTTAGACATGCAAGTTGACGTTCAAAATACTACTGTTCTATCCGCAGACGGATCATCCATAAAACTAGGTGAATATTCAGGGGAAGTAATTTTAGTTGTTAATGTAGCAAGTTATTGCGGAAATACTGCTCAGTATGAGGATCTTCAAAAGCTACATGATTTATATTCAAGCAAGGGCCTAAGAATACTTGCGTTCCCTTGTAATGATTTCGGAAAACAAGAACCCGACTCTCTTTCAGAAATAAAAGATTTTTGCACAACAAAATATGGCGTTAAGTTTGAAATCTATGAAAAAGTTCATGCCAAAGGCAATACCACAGAACCATACACAACCCTCAACAAAGTTGAACCTGAAGGAGATGTTGAATGGAATTTCGAGAAGTTTCTGATAGGGAAAGATAGTAAAGTAATTGCAAGATTCAAACCAGGTGTTAAACCATTTGACGAAAACTTAATCGCAGCTATCGAAGTAGCTTTGGATTCATAAAAACCTTCTTATAATTCATTAAATTATTAAAAATTAAGACCCTTTATATTAAAAAAAAATAACCAAATAATTCTAAAAATATCCTATTTTAGTATTCAAGCCTGTTTAGTAATATTTAATTTATTTAAAATCTTATTTAATTATCAGAATCAACTTCTACGTCTATTATTTCATCTTTAACAGTTCTTTTTTTAGGTTTAATTGATTTTACCTCTGGCTCTACTGTTTCTTCTTTAATTGCACTTTCTTCTGCTTCCTCTGCCTTTACTTCTGCCTCTACTGTTTCTTCTTTAATTGCACTTTCTTCTGCTTCCTCTGCCTTTACTTTTGAATTTGCTAAGCTATGATCTTCATCTTTACTTAATAGGAATTTTAATAGTTTTTTAAATAATAAGAAACCTTTTTCAATTCTTTTTGGACCTAAAATTAAAAGTAAAATTACTAAAATTATGAATATTTCAGGTGAATTTAAACCTAATAGTTTCATAAAATTTCATATTCTATTTATATTTTAGTACATGCTAAAAGTTTAATCTAATTATTCTCAAAAGTTGGTAAATAAAGTTCCCTATTTGATGCAATTAAACCTTCTTCTTTAAAAAAAATCTCTAGGTCTTTTAGATCATTTATATCTACAAATTCACCACAATTATCTAATATATTATTATGGGTGAAATTCCATAAATTATCCAAATATTCATCATCGTCTGGAAATGCTACAAATTTTAAATATGTATTATTCAAAGCATATTCACTAGCAAAATCAGAATCTAATCCTTCCCTCTTAGCATCACAAAATACCTTAGCAAATCTTTTTCCGACAGAAGTTTGAGCGCTCGATAAATCTAAATTACCTTGTATAGCTTTTACATTTATTGGTGCAATAAAAATAATTATTGGAAGAAAAAAAGATACTAATATAAACAAGAAAAATTTGCCTTTTTAAATTTAAACTTTACATAAACTAGCAAAAAAAGTAATCAATTAGGCCTATTTAAGTAAAAGCACTTCTTATAAATTAAGAAATAAATAGAAAACATAAAATCAGCTCCATATCTGAATTTATAATAAAGAAAGATTAAATAAAATGAAAATTATATGTCTTCAAATATAAAACTAAGAGGAAGGGGAGTTAACAGGATAATTACGAGTAAGGTCATGCTATCTCCATTAGCAGGAGTTACAGATAACATTTTTAGGCGACTTGTACGTAAATGGGCTCCAAACTCTTTACTTTTTACAGAGATGATAAATGCTACAAGTCTTAAAAAAGGATTTGGAACACAAAAAATCAATCAAATAGATTTAGAAGAAGGTCCAACTGGAGTACAAATATTTGATAATAGGCCATATGCTGTTTCTGAAGCCGCGAAACAAGCTGAGGACTCTGGAGCTTTCTTAATTGATATAAATATGGGATGTCCAGTAAAAAAAATTGCGAAGAAAGGTGGAGGCAGTGCCTTAATTAAAGACCGAAAACTTGCTATAGAATTAGTCAAAAATGTTGTAAAAGCTGTCGAAATTCCAGTCACAGTAAAAACACGACTCGGATGGGATAGTAAAGAAGAAAATATAGAGGATTTCTTATTAAAGCTTCAGGATGCGGGAGCAACAATGATAACACTTCATGGAAGAACTAGAAAACAGGGATTTTCAGGCAAGTCAGATTGGGAAATGATCGGGAGACTTAAAATGTTATTAGAAATCCCAGTAATTGCTAATGGAGATATCAAAAATCCAGATGACGCTCTTAATTGTTTAAAAAAAACAAATGCTGATGGTGTAATGATTGGGCGAGGGATTTTAGGATCACCATGGAAAATAGGCGAAATAGATTATGCCATTAGAGAAAATAAAAATTTTAAAGAACCAAACACAGAAGAAAAACTTTATTTAATTATTGAGCATCTTGATGAATTAATAAAAGAAAAAGGAGATCACGGCTTGCTAATTGCAAGGAAACATATCTCTTGGACATGTAAAGACTTTAAAGGAGCATCAAATTTGAGAAATAACTTGGTTAGAGCTGTTGATAAAAATGAAGTTAAAAATTTAATAATTAAAATGATTAAAACTTTGAATCTTGAAAAAAATACATTAGCTTAAAACAAATTTATTTTTTTAAATGAAAATTATTAGTAAAGAAACAAGTAAAAGAGTTTGTGATCATATGAACAATGATCACATTGATTCGGTTCACAAATATCTTATTCATTATGGAAAGATATCAAGATTTGAGAATGCTTATATGGAAGAAATTAATAACAGTTATATAAAAATCAATTACGATGGTCAGTCAGTAAATATCAATTTTAAAAATGAAATATCTGAAGATGAAATTCATTCAACTTTAGTATCAATGATTAAAGAGATTAAATAATAAATATATTTATATAAAAAAAATCTAATTTTTATTTTCATAGAAATCAGTTACATTTTTGCATTCTTCAAATGAAAGCATACTTAATCTAGATGTGGCTTTTATTTTTAGAATTGCACAAACAGCTAATATGTCGGAGCTATCAACATTAAGTGCTTCAGAAAGCTCTAGGACCCTAAGACCTTTCATTAGTATTAAAAAAATCTTTTTCTAAATTATAAAGAACCCTGAAATCAATGGGCTGCATTTTTCCCTAAACCTGCAACGAATGGAAAAGTTTGTTCATCACCAAAAATATCTTCTGCTGAAGAATTAGAAATATTATTTTTTTTATTATCAGGCTTAATTTCTTCAATTTTATTAGAAATATTCTGTTTAATGTTATTTTCAATTTCGTTTGCTAATAAATTATTCGTATTAGAAAATATTGAAAAAACTAATACACATAAAAACAAAATAATTCTTTTCATAAAAAAAATTTATCTAATACTATTGTCATATGCCAATAAAGTTATTTAGAAAAACTAGATAATTTTAAAACAAATCTAAATAAATCAAAATAGCAAAAATATTCATCTTCCCAACTTATTTCTATTTTTAAATCGAATTAAAAAATAAAGACCTAGTAACAAAAGAATTGCCAAAGAGTACTGTTTAAGAAAAACATAAACTATATATACGAGAAATGGGAACAAGCACGCCCTCTTAAAATTTAATTTCTGTTCCTTTGACATATTTTTCCAATTTAAATATTCTTCCCATTGAAAAATCTTCTTCATTTTTCTACTTCTATTTTTACGATTAAACATAACTTTATAAATATAGTCTTGATGATTCTTATGTTAATAAACAAAATTAATCTACAATATCAAAATAAGTTTTTTTCATTGAATAAAAATATTTTTTAAATAAAAGATGAACTCAAAACCAGTTTGGAAAATAGAAAAAATTGTTTTACCTCAACATGCAGATCATGCAGGCGTAATGTGGCACGGTAAATATCTTAATTGGCTTGAAGAAAGCCGAATAAATGCACTTTCAGAAGTAGGTATAAGTTATTTCGAACTTACTAAAAATGGCTTAGATTTACCTTTAATCAATACTTCAATAAAATATAAATCTCCTTTATTTCTTGGTGAAAAAATAATAATCGAGAGCGAATTCAATATTGATAAAAGTCCTAGGATTAATGTAATTTCAAAATTTCTTAACAAGAAATACGAAATCTTAACGATTGCTGAAGTCAATTTAGTCTTAATAAATAAACTGAATTTTTCTATAATAAGAAAAAGGCCAGATTTCCTATCGGAAGCCTTTAGTAAGTTAAACGGTTGAAATTATTATCCGCCAATTGAACGATTTATTAATTTTTTAATTATGAATATATTTCAAGTTATTGATTCTTATCAATATGAAATGGAATCAAGATATCAGGAAAAATCAATGCTTACAAATCTTTTTACAGAGCACAAATTTATAGGATGGTTAGGGTTGTTTATAGTATTTTTCTCTATCTTTGCAATTTTTGTTTTCCAATTTCTTGAGTGGGAAAGTAATGACAATAATAGAAGTTAAGAAGATTTAATGCTTATAATTCAACTGAATGACTTAAAAAATGGCTATCTACTTAAAAATAACTAACCCTACAGAGGTTGTAAAAAAAAAGACTTCAAAATGGCTTACAGATATTACACCTGAAAGAATTGATAGAAAATTGGTCGAGGATGAAGTAATAAAAGGCATTATCGAGCAATTAACTTTAGAAGGCATAAAAGGAGAAATATCAGCAATTAATGGGTTTGAAGTAAATGAATCTTCGGTAATAACAAAAAATAATTTTGTTATTAGAAAAACACAAACTTTTTAGATAGAAAATAAAAATCATTAATGAAAATTTTTTTTATTTTAATTATTTTTATCATTTTTTTAATTATTGTAATTGTAAGAGATTATCAAATTAAAAAGAAAAAGTTTAAATTAAATAATGCTTTAAATTCCAATTTCTTTATTCAAACAATTAATAATTTAATAGAAGAAAACAAATACAATTTGTTAGAGGAGAGGATCAGATTAAGGGAAATAGATGCTTACGGTAACGAGGATTATAAAAAATGGATTGGCAATCCACCTCTTGATGAAAAAGCCATTGAAAAAAATATATTTTATGGATCCAATCGATTTAAAGAGGGTATACCATACTTCTGGGAAAAAGTAATTTTAAAAAAATTTGGAAGTATGGAATTATTTTTTGAAAAGTGGAGATCGTATTGTAATGAAAATCCTAATATTGATGATGAGATAATTGGATCTATTAGAAAGCTAGAGAATGAAGATTGGTTTGTATTTATAGCAAGTCAAATAGAGAAATCATGCTTAAACCTAATAGAAAAAAACTACTTAAATAAAAGCAATGAAAACTACAAAAAAGGTATTAGATTTGAAAATCATTGTATGGAAATTCTCAAACAAAATGGCTGGGAAGTAAAAGCAACCCCTAATACAGGAGATCAAGGGGTTGACTTAATTGCGTCAATAAATGATTTGAGAATATGCATTCAATGCAAAGATCATGAAAAAGCTATTGGAAATAAAGCAGTTCAGGAAATTTCAGCTGGTAAATTATTTTGGAAAGGTACACATGCAATAATAGTCTCAAAATCTGGCTTTACAAAGTCTGCCCATCAACTAGCAAAATCAAATAAAGTGGAGCTAATCAATGAATACCAATTAAAAGATTTAGAAAAGTTTATTGTTTAAATAGTTTATATCAATTGTGTTATGCCCTCTTTGTAAAGCAAAAGTGTTGTAAAAATTCCTGAGGCCCACATTAAACCTCTAGCTGTTGGGATGTTAAATACATATGCACCAATATACAAAAAACGAAAAATAGGATGAATCAATGCTGCAATTATTGCAACATTAGAGTCAGTTAAAGTAATCAAACAAAGAAGACATGCAGGTGCATGTAGGGAAATGCTTTCCCAACAATTTTGATGACACCAAACTGCTCTTTTACCAAAAGAAGGTAATTCATCGAATAAAGCTCTTGGAGCAGACATGTTTTCAACAGAATAACCCGCTTTAACTCTCCCTATAGTTAATGGAATAATTGATAATAAAACAACACCAACTGATAGACAAAGACTCCAGGCAAAAGCTACTTGCATATGATTTAAATAATATTATTAGCTTAATAATTGAAGCTCGTTATCGTGATAAATGAAAAATCATTACCATAGATAATACTTTGCAAAAAATGCTGTAATTTATATTAAAAAAATCATTTATGGATATTTCAAAGATAGTTTTAATTTTTGGCATAAGTTTATTAATATATTTTGCTTTTCTGTTTTTAGGATTTTTTCTTAAGAATAAAAATCTAAAAGCACAGAATCTAAAAAAAGAAGAATAGATTATTAATACCATGAAAATTTACTATTTTCTCAATATTTTTATATCTTTTTGGATATATTTCATGGAAATAAATTTTGATCCAAATAATAATAAGGGATATTTGAAATTCAATAAAACTTTTGCTGATATATGAAAAAATTTTATAAATTTCTTAAAAGTTTTTTATTTATATCACTTTGGCTTATTTTATCCTCATTTTTAACCCAATATTGGAATACCTTTCATTGGGAATATATTTACTTAAACTTCAGAATTATATTTGATAAAGAATTTTGGTTTGTTGTAGAAAAAATTCTTCTAGGATTTGATATTGGTTACTGGTTAGAAGAGGCACTAAAATTCTTAAGTTATGAAATACCTAAAGAATCATTTAAATATTTACCAATTTATTTCGTATTAAAGTATATTTGGATAAAGAATTAATTGATATTTTTAATAGATTTTAATAAATTCCTTGAAATTATTGAATAAAGTCGTTGAATTTATTTTTCTTAAAACAAATAAAGTTCCTTTATCACCTCTACAGATTCTAAGCTTATTACTTAAATAAGTTATCTCTAACCACCCTAATTGTTCATTATTTATTTCTTTCATAGCCTTTATATTTTTTCTTCCAAATTTAGGACCTATAACACCAGCATGTGTAAATTTGACCCCAATTTTTTTTTCATTTATGTAATTAAGTCTTATTAAAATACCAGTACCAATAATTGAATTTATTCCTCTAGGTTTAAGTAAATTAAGACCATTTAACTTTAAGGGATCAAGAATTTGAAGATTATCAATAAAAGGAGAATATTTTAAAAAAGGACTATTAGAACTACTCCACCTAAGCTCCCAAACACCCTGTAAATCATTTCCATCTTTGCTGAAGGAAAAATTATGATCAATTTCAAGTTGTTCGGCAATAGTCTGTATACTCTCTGAATTTGGAGATTTAAGAAGTAAATTTAATAAATCATCTTCGGATTCCATTTAATAACCGCTAAGTGTATAGCTAAGGATAAATACTTACCTCGATGTGCTATATTCTACCAAGAATATGTTGATTTGATGACAAAAAGCTATTGGCTAAAGAAAATTTCAATTCCAAATGCTGATTTATTCCTGGAATATATAAGGACAGTATTACCTTGGATTAAATCTGTAGGAGGAGTAATAGTAAAAAGAGATTTGATACAAGAATCAACCTCAAATGAATGGGATGGAGGCCAGCTTGGATTAGTAATAGAATTCGAATCAAAATTTGCTGCTAAAAAAGCATTTTATTCTGAAGTATTTCAAAAATATCTGCAGTCCAGAGATTTAATGGGGCTAGTTACTTTAAGTACTCTTTAACAAGTCAACCAATAGCGATCTAACACAAACAACTTATAAGTATTTATTACTATTAAATTATTTTTGTAATATTTATAACTTCACTAGCAATTGTATATTTTGCAAAATTTAATTGTAAAAGTAATCCGTTAATCAAATGAACTATTCAACTGAAAAAGATGATTATTTGATGACAACTCCATATACAAAAAAAATTCAGCAAAAATTTGAAAAGGTTAAATCTTTCTTAGAGCAAAATGGATTTAATCCTTCATCTGAGAGCCTAATGCAAGATATAGTTAGTTCAGAAGAATATATTGCTAAAAATGGCTTATAAAATATCAGAATATATTCAGAGTCCTTAAATAATAAAAACCGCCTATTAAAAAAGGTAATAATATTCCAATAAATAAAAATACGGATTTCTTTGATTCGCCTTCTGATATGGGGTTAATTTCTGGTTCAATTGCAAAACCATTTTGTCTACCACCACTTTCGGTTGTATAACCTTTTTTATTCATATGAAAAATAATCTATGGAGATTATCTCATGTAAAAACTTATTTAAGAAATTTTTTTACATTTAGAATTAAACTAATTTTTATTTCTAATAATTGATTTCAATCTGAGATTTCAATTTGGCAGCTTTTTTTAAAAGACCTACAACTTCCTTACGGCCATTAGCAAACTCAGCCTTGTTGAGTAACTCACTATATTTTTTTGTGATTTCTCTATGATCCATTTTTACTATTTTCTTCTATAAATTATAGAGTTGCTAAAAAAAGTTTTTGTATAAAAGATATCAAAAAAGAGTTTAAGTACCGTTACCTATTTAAACCAACCTTTTTTCTTTGGTTTAATCTCTTCTTTAATAACTTCTTTTTTTCTCCCAAATAATCCCTTTTTTTGGACTGGTAAATTCTCTTCAACAGGTTTAGATTTTCTGTTAAATAATCCTTTTTTAGGTTCTTTTTTAATTGATTCTCTTGAGTCGGAAATCTTTGTTTTTTTAGGAGTTAATTTTGAATTTTTGGGTTTGCGATCTGCGAATAAAGTTTGATATACAAAAAAACCAAAAACGGCAAAAAAGCCTAATGCCTGTACTAGAGCAGTTCCAAGATTATCAAACATTTAGGCCTCAACTTTGTATAGTGATTCATTTTCTTTCGTATCTATACATTTTTTATCATCAGACAAGCATTCAATTTCTGCCTTCTTCTCAGTATGAGAACTGCAGCCACCTGCATTTGCATTAGATATTGAAAACAAAGTTAGTACTCCTAAAATTAAGACACATGAAGTGTTAATCGGTTTCATAAGTTTTATAGTTATTATGGAAAAATAATTTCGCAATTGCGACGATAATTTTTTCTTCTGCAAAAAATTTCCCCTTTTTTATATATCTATTTGTAGTAATTAACTAAGTCGATAATTAATATTGCTAGTAATGAGAAACCTAAAATGAAAGGTAAATAAGGATATTTATTTAAAATTTTATTTAGTTGATTTTTCGATGTTTGCTTTTCCTTTTTCTTTTCTCTAGGTGGTAAGCCTAACTCTTCCCTTCTCTTAGCTTCTCCCATAATTTTTTTAATCTCTTTAAGACTATTTTATACACTTAGCAAAAGTAGTGTATTGTTCTAGATTTAAACTATTAACGGTTAATTAAGTATAAATTTTGGATATATTAAAAATAAATAAAAAATTACATGATAGAAGTAGTTTGGTCAGTAAATATAATGATTGCAATTCTGATTATTGGTGTTGCCTGGGTTTTATATTACATATTTACTTATGACCAAAAATTTAGTTCCTAGATAAATGTCAGATAAAGATCTATGTAATTTTCTAAAAAAAATAGAGCAACTTAATCAAATTGCTGAGCTAATAAAAAATGATCCTAGTAAAAAGTTATCCCTTTCAAAATGCAAAAATCATGATGAAGTAATTAAATTAACCACTGAATGGGGTTTTGATATTGGTAAAAGGTGGGGAGAATATTAATTGATTTTATTACCAGCATTATTAAAATTGCCATCAACTTCAAATTAAATTCCTAAAATTAATTAGTATTTCTTGTATTGGAGTTATGAAAGAAATTAGAGAGATAAAGTCAAATATATATAAAATAGCTGCAGTTACAGATAGAGGGCAAAGATTAAATAAATTAATTTCTCCTATGTATGAGGAAAAAGCTAATGAAATGGATGAATTGATTGAGGATCTTAAAGACTTTGGTTTTGAAATATCAGAAAAATCATTATCTGGAGAGTGGGAATTGATTTTTTCAAATGTAGAATTATTTCGAAGTTCTCCATTCTTCCTTGCTATTGAAAAGGCATTAAATGATGAATTTAAAAGTAATCTTTTTTTTAAATTACATCAATTGCAAGTAGGATCCTTTGGCATATCAACTATTGGGAGAATTGCTCAAAAAATTGATTTTGACAAAAAAAAATTTATATCTACTTTTGACACTACAATATTTGGGCTAACAACAATTCCTATCTTAGGTTGGTTCAAACTATTGCCTACTTTTGGTGGAAGAGTAATAACTCTAGCAAGTGATTTAGTTTTAGAAAATAATATGCTTGATATGAATTTACAAAAGACAAAGGTTTCCAAAGTTGATGGACTTAATAAGATTCCATTATTTAGTGAACTACTTATGGATAGATGGTATCCAGTTAAAGAGGTATGGAATAAGTTACCTTGGAATAAAGAATCGCCAAATTGCCAGGTTTCAATTATATATTTAGACGACGAAATGAGAATTATGCAGGATATGTATGGGTCTATTTTTATTTATATAAGGCCTTCAATTTCCTTGTTGAATTCAAATACAATCTCTAATGATTAATTAAAACACTGAATAATTATACCTGCAGGCAAATTCAAGATAATAATCCAGATCCTTTCAAATAAAATTTAAATAAAAGAATCACTAAAAGGTTTACTATTGCTAAGGCTACTAAACCATTTCTGTTTTTTACATCTAATTTCTTGACTAAATTAGAAAGATAAACAACTGGATTTTCTGGCTCTTTATTATCCAAATTTTATTTAAATATTAATTTGACAAGAAAATATCACAGTTTCATTTGAAGAATTAAGATTGTAAAGATGAATATCCAAAGAGAAATAAATAATTTCTAACCCATAATTCCTGCATTTCTTAAAAACGCTTTACCCATATTGCCAATTACAAAAAATAGAGACAAATTAATTAAAAGGATTATTAATAATGCCAACATTTTATAATTTGGATTACTTGAAATGCCATCAAATCCATTATTAAGAAATCTTTTAAAAAGTGATTTGTCAATTTTTAGTTTTTTTTGCTCAGAATCAAATTTTACTTTTTCTTCTAAAGAATCTTGATTACTTGCTTTCTCTAGAAATTCTGTAAATGCCTTAACATTTTCTTCTTTTTTATTCCCCTCATTAAGAACTTTATTATCTTCATTCAAATTGGGGGCCGATTCGATTGAATTATTTTCCTCAGGATTAAGTTTTGAATCTTCCAAATTAGTAGTAAATGCTAGGAGTATATTACACCATAAAAAAAACCCACTCGATCATTTGAAGAGAGGGTTAGCTAAGGATAAAGTTCTTAATAAAATAATAATTTATTTTAATTAAATTTGGGGTTGTAAAATAATGAAGTTTTAATTTAGGTTATATTCAAGGTGATTTTTTCAAACTTATGTTAGATGCGAATACTAAAAAAGCATGTAAAGATGATCCCTCAATTAGAGAAATAAAAATTAGAAATATAGAACATGCTATTGAACAAGCAGAATTGATGATAAAAGAATCAAAAATGAGCCAAGAAGAATTAATCTTCTTAAAAAGAAAAATATCGGACTCAAGACAAGATTTAGAGATACTTTATTTAATGAAAATTCAATGAATATAAATTTGTTAATCTTTAAAAGGATTGAATTTTTGCTAAGAAAATTAATTTGTATATTTGAAGACTTATAAAGTTTAAAGAGAATGTAATTATTTGTATATATGTTTTAGTTATGTCTAAAAATAATCTATATATACCTTTAAAGGTTGTTCCATACATCTTCATTTCAATTACTGCTATTGCAATATCAGCAGCTACATATGTAATTACTTAGTTCTATCTGCTATTTAAAGTTTTTAGATATTAAATAAATTAAAATATTTGTAGTAACTAATTATATGAATAAAGTCAAAATAGCAACTTTTACAATCTCAATAATCATACTTTCCCTTATTGGGATTAAAAAAATAATTTATTTAAATCAAGTTAAAGATTTAAAAAATAAAGAAGAATCAACCTTAAATGAATCTATAAGTGTTTTAAATGAATGCTTCGATATAGAAAATAAAAATAAAAGAACTCTTAATAAATCAATTGAATTAATTGAGTATTGCTTAGAGGAATATGGATATAAAAACTGATTTCAAAACTTGAATGATGAATTTCCTTAATACTCCACTAATATGCAAATAAAAATTTTAATCAATAATCTTCTTATGTTCCATAATTTTTTATTAATAATATTTTCCTAATTTAATTTTTTTAAAATGACTAAAGTGAAATGTTCTTATTTAGGAAATTTAAACTGTGAGGCTATTCATCTACAATCTGGAAGTCTTATTAGAACGGATGCACCTTTAGATCACTGTGGTAAAGGTGAAAGTTTTTCCCCAACTGATTTATTAGCAACATCTCTAGGTACTTGCCTGCTAACCATTATGGCAATCAAAGCTAAATCGAAAGGATTTGATTTGAAAGGTATATATTTAAATATTGAAAAACTAATGACACAAAATAGCAAGAGGAAGATAAAAGAACTAATAATAGATATTTTTATACCAGAGAGCACTTCTAATGAAACTATTGATTTTTTGAAAAAAGCTTCCAAAGAATGTCCAGTTACAAGAAATTTATCTCAAGAAATAGATATTAAAATCAGTTGGCATCATGAGTAAATCTCAAACATAGTAATTACATAAAAAATAATGAAATATTTTATTGGAATAGTTATTCTTTTATTTGGAATATATATAATTACAGACTTGGCATTAAAGACTAGGTATACAAGAAAAAGACTTTCAAAAGGAAAAAAATAAATCTTATAAATTTGAATATTACAGATTAATGAAATAGATTTATCTTTGTACTAATAATTAAGGTATATATTAGTTTTATTTTTTTACTATTTTTTGGTCAATCAAACTAATTAAAGGGATCATGAAATTTACATTTATTCCAACAGTGCACCATGTATAAACAATAAGAAAAAATATTTTTATAAATAAATTAGGGGGTAAGGTGAAAAATATTTTAAAAAATCCACCAATGAATAATACCAATATTCCAATTAGAAAAAGACCTTTTATTATCCATTTAAGTCCATTTTTTTTAATGTTTATATAAAACCAGAAAAAAACAAAACTAGATAACAATAAATATATAAAATTTATGATCATCTTTTTAGAGAAAATCTAATAAATTTGCCATTATCAAGGCATGATGATAATTATCACTTTTTTATCTACTTATTTTTTTTAAAAAAGGAAAAGTTATACAAAAAACAATAAAACAAATTATTTTTTTTAAATCTATTATCCTAAAACATTTTCGACTTTAGTAAATCAACTCTTTTTTGATTCACTCCCAAATCACTTTCTCCAACTCTTGATTCTGATCTTATTGATAAGATGTTTGATTCAGGTAGAAAGGATACTTCTAGGTCGTCTACATACTTCATCCATTTACTAGTTGCCTCAGCATGAAGATAATCGCCATCAATTTCTATAATCTCAGTTCTTGGAGTGTTTTCGATAAATGTTTTAATCTCTTCAAAAGGTTTCTCAATATTGTTAACTTCCCATTCTTCTCGTACACAATGGGCAATCTCAATACAAGGTTTTAGTTCAACATGTGAGGCAAATGATGAAGAAGGGAACAAAAAGCTTGAAGAAATTAAAATTGCTAAAAAAAGTATTTTCATTAACAGAGGAAAATCAACGATTCATAATCTAACGAATCAAATTACTAATTTGTAATGACATCTCGCATTATTTTTGAAGAAAGCATATTTGTTTTTATATTCAGTATTTAATATGTATTTCTTTTAATCCAAAAAAAAAGATCCCTCAGAGAGAGATCTTTTTAAAATTGATTTAAATCAAGTGTTTCCTTGTTTCCACTGAAATAAATCAATTTCTCCTACACACAATATTAATATCACATCAAAATTCAAAATATGTAATACCTAATAGTCCTCTATCTTAACTGTCACATAACAAAAAATATAAAAAGTACTCAAACATTGCGGTCGAGTACTTTTAAAGTTATCAGAAAAAAGTGTGTGAGGAGTTTCTGATTTAATTAATTTACTCCTTAGGTAATTTAAAAGGCTACAGTATAAATTACTAATTATTTAAATCTTTTAGAAAAATTGGGCGTTGATGAAAAAAATAATCAAAAACATAAAAAATTCATGAAAAGCATTTACAAAAAAATCATTTTTATTATTTCCGCAATTGCTCTTTTTTCAGTAATACTAGGTGTTATCAAATATTCGCTAACTTATATTGAAAATAATCCCGAAAAATACTTACCTATACAAAAGTAAGACAAAAATTAAGTATAAATTCACTTCAAAAAATCTATAAAGTGTCTTAAATATGTTCTGCATAGACAGCTTGAGTCATGAAAATCAAAAATAATTCAGTTCTTAATCAGAATAATATTCATTTAAGTCAATTTAAAAATAAGCATAAATATCAAATACTTGAGAATTACTGGAAGAAAAGAAAGAAAGAATGTGAAAAGAATCTTTCAAAATTTTGCTAACCGATAATTATGAATTTTATTTTTTCTTTTTTATTAGCATCTGTAATGTGGGTACAAGTTCCACAATGGGAAGCTGACTGGTCAAAATGTGCTGTAGATGTTCCAGATTCATCATGTCACTGGTACGTAGCTGCTCCCGATAATACTTTTGGGGAAGGATTTAATTGGGAAAACGCTCCTTGGTTTGATGCTAATGGATTACAGGATGTAGCTAAGATTGAGAAAGAATCTGTAGTAGAAAAACTTCAAAATAACTAAAGTTTCTATTTCATCAATTAACTTTTAAAAGTATT
The DNA here is from genome assembly GCA_003214315.1 of Prochlorococcus sp. AG-418-D13. GTDB lineage: Bacteria > Cyanobacteriota > Cyanobacteriia > PCC-6307 > Cyanobiaceae > Prochlorococcus_A. The sequence goes on along the minus strand of QCLU01000011.1, from coordinate 12,506 downwards.
TAAATCTAGTTGCTTAGTCGTTAACTTTTGATTAATAAAAAAATTTTTATGCGTTTCAAAGTAAGTCTCAAAAAAAATGGAAAGGAATTTGATGAAGTTGTTATAGCTAATAATAAAAAAGAGGCTATGGAAGTAGCTTTAAAAAACAATCCAGAAGCTCAAGCATTAAACTCTGATTGGACATTTAAGATTTAATTATTTGCGAAGCTTAGGAATTAAAAGAGATGCAACACAAATAACACTTATTGCAGGCCCAGGCGAAAGATTAAAGACTATAGAGAGAATAAATCCCAGAAGTGAGATGCATAATCCAAAAAATGAAGACCTCATCATTGCAATTCTTAAACTATGAGCCATATTTAGCCCTAACAAAGTTGGAGTAGAAAGAAGAGCAATTACAAGAATTACTCCCACTGCAGACATTGAACTAACAATTACTAATGCCGTTGTAAAACTCAAAGCAAGATTTAATAAAGAAACGTTTATACCACTTGCGGATGCACCTTCTGGATCTAATCCAACATAAACAACCTTTTCATATCCAAAAGTCATTAAAATTATAAATACTAAAAATGCAATTATTGTTCTAAGTAAATCTCCAAAATTTGCTGTCAACAAATCTCCAAATAATACTGCCTCTAAATCAATCCTTATTCCGAGGAGAGGAATAATAAGGACTCCAAACCCAAGCATTCCAGCAAGAATTGTATTCATAACTGCTTCATAATTTTCACTTTTTCTATTAGTTAAACTTTCCGCAATTACTGAGCCCAGAAGACCACTTATAACACCACCAATTGAAGGGTGAATTCCAAGCGCTAATGCGAGAGCAAGTCCAGGCAAGACACAATGAGAGATTAAATTAACTTGTAATAATCTCTTATGGGTGATTAATACAGTTCCCATAGCTGGGCATAAGATCCCGGAAAATATAGTTATTATTAATGGAACCAACCACCAGTTGTTATTAATAAAAGACATTATTCGAAAGATTCGGTATGATCAAAAATACGAGACAAAAAAAGATTTTGGAAACAATGGTAACTAAGTCTGACATTACCAAAAGACAAGAACAACTTCTTGAAGAACTTAATAAATGCGAGGATGAATTGAGCGGTCAAGAATTGCATAGGCAGTTGATAACAAAAGGCAAATCTATGGGGTTGACCACTGTTTATAGAAATCTGCAAATCTTGATAAAGCATGGATTAATTCGTTCCAGACATCTCCCAACAGGAGAGGTTCTTTACACTCCCGTAGACAGAGATATTCATCATTTGACCTGCGTTCAATGCGGAGAGACGTCGAAAATGGTAGGTTGTCCTGTTAAAGATATTCATCCCCCCAAAAAAAATCCAAGAAAGTTTCAACTTTTGTTTCATACACTCGAATATTTCGGCCTTTGCCAAAACTGTTATCAAGCTCAAAATTAAGAAGGAACATTTTCTAATCACAGAAATTATTTTCCTTTATAGAGCTTATGTTTATCGCATCTAATTTATCTTTTATTTGATCAGGACTACCAACTGCTAAAACACTTTTATCAAGAACGATTACTTGATCGTAGTTATTTAGAGACTCGCCCCAATCATGGCTACTTACTAGCAAAGAAAATCCCGCATCTGCGAGTTGACGAACAATTTTCAGGAAGTCCTCTTTTGCGGGGGGATCCAATGCCGCACAAGGTTCATCCAGAAGAAATATTTTTGCAGGGGACATAAGAGTTTTTGCTAATAGAGCTCTTTGCTGCTGTCCTCCTGAAAGAGAATCGAGTCTTCTATTAGCCAAATTAGCAATTCCTACTCTTTGCATTGTCGCTTCTAATTCACAACATTTATTAATCCAAGAATTAGGATATTCTAGAAGAGCCTTGATTTGAAAGGGGTTATTACTTCTTGATTTTGAATACTTTATTTGACCAAGAGATACCAATTTTTCAACTGTAATGGGAAACTTCCAATTCATAGAACTTCTTTGAGGCATAAGTGCCACTAAAGCTCTAGATCTATATAAATTTTCACCGTCAATTTTTATTTCGCCTTTATCTGGAGTATTTTGTCCTTGCAATATCCTCAAAAGAGTGGATTTACCGGCACCATTTGGACCTACAAGCGCTGTTAAAGTTCCAGGTTTAATCTCAACCGATACCTTATTTAAAGCTGGCTTACTTTTTTTTGTGTATGCAAATGTTAAATTTTCAGCGACTAAAGTAGCCATTAATTAATCTTCATGAAAAAAGTCACTTTACAAGCTTACCAATAATACAAGCTGCGTATTATTTTCATAACATTTGATACCTTTTCTTGTCAGACGCAATGAAAATGATTATCATTTTTAAGTATTTAATAATTTTTCATGTCAATTTTTAAAAGACTTTTATCAAATAAAACAGGTTCAAATAAGTCAATTATTAAAAATTCCGTAATCGCTGGAACGATTATATTTTCTGGTTTTGGGCAGGATGTAATGGCTAAAGGGAAGTCATACGTAGCAGTAGAACCACTAGTTTGTGATTTAGTTAAATCAATTGCATTACCATCTGACGAAGTTACATGCTTAGTAGATAGAAAACAGGATGTTCATGACTTAAAGATCAATCCAAGACAAGCTCAATTACTAAATAGCGCAGACAAAGTATTCACTCTTGGCAAAGAAATGACTCCAAGTATGAGAAATTGGGAAAGTAAAAAAAATACTGTTGTTGTAGGTGTTAGTGCAATAGACGTAGATGATCATTCTGATCATGAAGGTCACGATGACCATTCAGACCATGGTGGACATGATGATCATGCTGAACATTCAGCTAAGGTAGATGATCATTCTGATCATGGAGGTCATGATGATCATTCAGACCATGGTGGACATGATGATCATGCTGAGGGTGCTTTCGAATGGGCAGGTAAATTCCAGCTTTCTAAGGGTTCATACAAATGGTCATTTGAAAAAGTCGATGGCGAATATGCAGATCCTGCAATGAAGATGGTGATTCTCAAATCTAATGATATAGAAGGGTCTGAAGATTTAGCCAAAGAATTATTAGGATCTAAAGACTCAATAAGCAGAAAAAATGATGGTACTTTGATAGCGAGTAATAAAGCTTTTGTTCTTAACTTTGATCAAAGAAAAGAAAGTACTGTTTTTAATGTGGATATCAAAGAAGATGGTGAATATATATTTTTTACTGAACACATGCCTTTTGAGTTTGAAGCAACTCAACACTTTTTTAAAGACGTTTCAAATAGTGATGTAGAACCAATAGCACAAGTTCCAGACGAAGGAGAGGGGCATCATCATCATGACCATGGAGGTCTAGATCCACATGTATGGCATGATCCACATAACATCATAAAAATGGGAGATCTTATAAGCAAAAGTTTAAAGAAAGATATTTCAGTTTTTAATAGAGGTGATAGAAAACTAATTAATCAAAGATTCGAAAAAGCTGATTCTCTCTTAGAAGGCTTAGATAGTTGGATCGTCGAACAAGTAAGCTCTATTCCTGAGGAAAACAGAGTAATTGTCTCTAAACACAAAGCAATGGAATACTACGGGGATGCATTTGGTTTTGAAACCATTAGTTTACTTGACTTTCTTGGAGACTCTTCAAGCTTAAGGCCAGACAACATAAGTTCTACTTTAAAAATGTTAGATGAAGAGAAAGTTCAGGCAATATTTCCTGAACAAATTCCAGCATCTAAGTTATTAAGGAACTTAAGTAGACAAAGTTCAGTTCCTTTAGCTTCTAATCAAATATTCGTTGATGGATTGATGATGGATGGGAATACAGTTTCAGTAGCCGTACACAACACTTGTACAATTGTTGATTCACTAGGTGGAAGCTGTGATAATGAATCTGGCTCCAATCTTGAGTCTGAATGGTACAAACTTTCAGATTAAATTTTTCTAATAAAAACGGTTTTCATTCCCTATTATTACTATTATTAAATTATTGTTTATTTAGTAAAAATCTGTAGATGAGCATCAAAGATAGAGTTCCAGTAACAATCCTCACTGGATTCTTAGGTTCAGGGAAAACTACTTTACTTAATAGAATATTAAGTGAAGAGCATGGTAAAAGAATAGCCGTAATCGAGAATGAATATGGTGAAGTAGGTATAGATCAAGGACTCGTTATTAATGCTGATGAAGAAGTATTTGAGATGTCAAATGGATGCATATGTTGTACCGTTCGCGGAGATTTGATAAGAGTCCTTGGTAACCTTATGAAAAGAAGAGATAAGTTTGACTATGTTTTGGTAGAAACAACGGGCTTAGCAGATCCTGGTCCTGTTGCTCAGACTTTTTTCATGGATGAAGAAATTAGTTCTGAATTTACTCTTGATGGAATTGTAACTTTAGTTGATGCTGCTCATATTGATCAGCAGCTAGGAAGGAGTGATGAAAGTTCAGAACAAGTTGCATTTGCAGATGTTCTTGTCCTTAATAAAACTGATTTAGTCTCTGATGATGCATTAGATACCCTTGAATCAAGATTGAGGGATATGAATCGAATGACTCGAATTATTCGAGCCGAGAATGCCAAAGTACCAATTGAAACAGTCTTAAATCTAAGTGCATTTGATCTTGATCAGATCCTTAAACGCAGGCCAACATTTCTTGAGCCAGAATATCCTTTTGAATGGACAGGTGTTTACGATCTTGCTGCAGGTAAATATGAATTAATGCTCGAAGAAGGACCTGATCCAGAAATGTCCCTAGTAGCTATCGCTAACCAAGGAGAGAGTGAGGATGAACTTAAAGATGGTGCTGAATCCTCCGTAAGACTTTATGCAGAAAAAGCTAAAAGCTTAGAACCTGGGAATATCATTCCATTTGGAGAACATATAAATCTTAAATTGGAGGATAAAGGAAATAAATCATTCATATTAGATATCGAAAAGGGATCAAAGATAGGTTTATATACACAGCACACTGCTGAAGAATTCAATATGAAAATCATTAAAAGTGAAGACAATAATTCAAAAGAGATCCCATTTAATATTGAAAGATTCTGGCAAGCCGAGCACGAGCACGATGATGAAGTAACGTCCATTGCAATTGAACGATTTGGAGATGTTGATCCAGAAAAACTTAATACTTGGTTGGGTAGACTTCTCTCAGAAAAAGGGGTGGATATATTTAGAACTAAAGGTTTCATTAGCTACTCAGGTAACCCACAGAGAATAGTTTTCCAGGGAGTACACATGTTATTTACAGCGCAACCTGATAAGGAATGGGGTAACGAACCTCGTAGAAACCAACTTGTTTTTATAGGTAGAAATTTGGACGAGAAAGAGATGAAAGAAGGTTTTGAAAAATGCCTGATATAGAATCATTTAGCCCAAGAGGTATGTTCCACGAGGGATGGACAGCTGAAGTTAATGATTATGCCATAGTTTGTGGCTGGGCTATTAAAGGAAAGTTATTCATTGTTGGGGATGTAGCAGGAGGTATTTTTGCCTTTGAAGGAGATACTGGGAAAATTATTTGGAAAAAAGAAAATACACACTCTGCTGGTCTATTAGCAATGTCCATTCATCCAGAAGGAGAGATTTTTGCAACTTCCGGTCAAGATGGAAATATTCAAATATATAATTGTCACGAAGGTAAAGTAATTAAAACTCTCGATCTTGGCAAGGCTTGGGTAGAGCATCTTAAGTGGTCAAATGATGGCATATTTCTTGCAGCGGCTTCTTCAAAAAAAGTATATGTTTTTAATGAAATTGGTGAAGAAAAATGGGAATCAGATGATCATCCAAGCACAGTGAGTGCAATAAAATGGTCAAATAATAATGAACTAGCTACAGCCTGCTACGGGAGAGTAACATTCTTTGACATAGTAAATAATAAAACGAATCAAAAGCTCGAGTGGCAAGGATCATTAGTCTCAATGGAATTAAGTCCTGATGGTGATATAGTCGCTTGCGGGAGTCAAGACAATTCAGTTCATTTTTGGAGAAGATCAACCGGAATGGATGCTGAAATGACAGGATACCCAGGAAAACCTAGTCACCTTTCTTTTGACGATAGTGGAAAATTACTGGCAACTAGTGGCAGTGAAAGAATTACAGTGTGGAGCTTTATAGGTGACGGTCCCGAGGGAACTATGCCGGGAGAGCTATGGCACCATACCGAACCTATTTCTAGCCTAGCCTTTTCAAATAAAGGCATGCTTGTAGCCTCAGGATCAAGAGATGGTTCTGTTGTCGCAAGTTTTCTAAAAAAAGACGGCAATGGTGATCCAGTTGGAGCTGCATTCGCAGGAGATTTAGTAGGGGAAATCTCCTGGAGACCTGATGATTGTGCACTTGCAGCAGTTAATGCAAAAGGGGTGGTAAATGTATGGAAATTTAAAGTTCGTACTAACCTTTTTTCAAAGGGATTTAAATAATAAGTAGAAATTTATTAATTACCAATAGTTAGCTTTTAGATGTCTTTCCATACAAATGACCTCGCAGTCATTGTCTATCCCTTTTGGGTGAATATCGCAATATGAGAGACATTGAAAATATTCGTCTATAGGATTAGATGTATTAGATTTATCAGTTTTACTATCATTTTTTGAAAGTTTCATAAAAGATTTCCTCAATTATTTAAAATTAAGATAGTCGAATTAAATATCAAAAGAAATAAGCAAAACTTACTAAAAATATCTCAAAAAAATTAACGCGATTGATTACTACTTTCGGACATTTTTAATTAAAAAGCAATGCGTATAAAAACGGATTGTCATTAGAGAAATATTTTCCTAATTTTATATTGTTGAGTTCTAGGAGGTCTTTCAAAATGATCGATAGCCTGCCTGCAATTTCGGAATAAACCGAACTAATTTAATTAACTGCTCCAATTATTTTTTATTAATGTCTAAGCTTCCTTCTTCTGCATCGTTTAGGTGCCCTTTAAGAAACAAGCTTAATTCTAGAGTTTTTGCCCCAGTTAAAGACAATTAGTTAATTTTGGTGAGCATTAGCTTAATAGAAGTTAGCAACATGGATCCATGATTTAGGTGCGTTATTAACTTCAGTAAAAAATATAACTAAGAGATAAAAGAGGGCTTAAATAAGCCCTCGTTTTTTTTTAATAAGATGACTTTCTTCTGGTTTTATAGATAATGATTAAAACAATAAAATTTTAAAATGGTTCAATATTATTGCCCATATTGCAATCCTAAATATCAATTTCAAAAACAATCCTCAAAAGGTACTTTGATTTGTGGCTTGTGTGGAGAGGATCTTGTAAAAAAACCATTTATTAGGTTGAACCAGGTAATTGCTTTATTTGCTGCGACATCATTACTTCTACCGTTAATATATACTTTTATTTTTTTAATTAAAAATCAAATAAATCCTCCTAATAAAAATTATCAAGTAAACAGGAATTATATAATAATGACCAAAAATGTAACTTTATAAAATCAATTAAAAAAATTTACTATCCAATACTCTCTAAAATATTAATAAACTTATAATAAATTCAACAAATAGACCTTTGATCTTTACACCTTACAATGGTCAAAAATATTATATAAATTTATAGTTATAAATAATAAGTTTAATCTTTAAGTTTTCAAATTCAGAATTAATCCAAAAAATATTTTAAAGAAAACTCCATATGTCTAAAAAATCAATCTTAAAAAAAATAAATTTTGACATTAATGATTACAAGAAATTATCTGAGATAAACTTATTTGAATTAATTATCAAAGAATCAATAATATTAGAGACTATAAAGGAAAATATTCCTAAATCCTCCGAAGATAAAAAATTATTGATTAATAATTGGTTCAAAAAATTTGATCAACAAATAACTAATGAATTAATTGATTTCCCTATAAAAGAGATAAAGAATGAAGAAAACTTCTTCAACATATTGATAAGAAAATCCCTTTGGATAGATTGGTGCAAAGAAAATTTCAGCAATGATATATCAATTGAATTTAATGAAAAAAAGTCATCATATGATCTTATTACCTACCAACTTTTAAGAACTAAAAATAAAAACTTGTCAAATGAACTATATTTCAAAATTACTGAAGATAATGAATCTTTTGAAGATTTATCTCTTCAATATTCTGAAGGAAGCGAAAGATTTTCAAAAGGAATAATTGGACCAGTCAGAGCTAACCTACCACATCCAAAACTTTTAGATTGTTTAAAAAATTCTACTATTGATAAAGTAAATTCTCCTATAGAAATCGATGGATGGTGGATAATTTGTAAATTAAAAAATATTGATTATGCAATACTCGATGATTTGCTTAGTACAAAAATTTCACTAGAATTAGGAAATAAATATATAAATTCTATAACAAGAGATTTTGTAAAAAATTTGCTAAATAGTTTTTAATGATATATAAATCGCAATCCAATAAAGAATTTTTAAGGAAATGGAATAATATATTCGCTGATTTACCTAATAAAAAATTAAATGAAATAAGAGGCTTTTTAATAAATAAAAAGTATAATCAAGCAGAAGAAATTAATTCTTATGGAGATATTTTTCCAGGTTTAATTAGAATCAAAAGTGGAAAAGTAAGATGCATTTTTGAGAACAAAAATAATCTTCATTTGCTGAATAGTTATAAAGAAGGAGAAGTTTTTGGAGCTGAACATATATTATCTGATATTCAAGAGCAAACATTGGTTTCCTCAACTTCAGTTGATTTAGAAATTTTACCATCTGATGTATTTTTAAAGCTGATAGAGGAATTTCCAAAACTTTATAAAAAATTTATTTATACTTCAGTTCCAGAAATTTTTTCATGTATAAGGAATTCAAATATATACAACCAATTATCAGATACGAATTTATTAAAATTATCAAAAACATATTTCGGGAAAAAACCTGAAATTGAAATTAATCCAATTTTTAATAATTCAGGATTTAATTATTTTGCATGCAGTAAAAACTTTAAATATTTAAAAAAAGGTGAGCTTATAAATAAAAGTTCTAAATTAGAAACTTTAAGTCAAATAAAATCAAGGATTTTAAAAATACCAAATTTCCAAAGTCCAATATCTTTTACTCAGAAAAAAGAAATGGAAAAAGAAACAAAGGTTAGACAGTTAAATGAAAATTCTAAGAAAGAAACATTTCAAGAATGGTATGGGAAATTAAATAATGAAAAATTTCCACATTTCAGGACAAAAGAAAAAAGAAATCAATTATTTGTCTGTTTAAAAATGTTATCCATATTTCATGAACTTCCTTTTCAAAGATTTGCTGCAAAAAGACTTCTATCTAAATTTTTAAAAGCAGATGAAATTTCTGATCTAGATAATTCAAATTTATTAACAATATTAGATCTTATTGGTTTAACTGGAACAAACTTTAAACCTCAAAATGTTGATCAATTCAAAAGAACTCCACTACCAGCATTATTTATTTTTAAAAATGAATATCAAATTCTTTGGAAATATCAAAATAATAATTTTCTAGTAAGTAATCCCTTAAAGGATCAACAATGGATAGATATAAATAAATTATTAGATAATTTTAAAGTTGATCAATTACAACTAGTAGGAATAGAACACTTATCTTCCAATAAATCTTTTAAATTTGGATTTGGTTGGTTTCTTCCCTCAATTAAAAAATATAAATACTCATTATTACAAGTTGTAATTTCAAGCTTTTTTGTACAACTTCTAGCTCTTTTTAATCCATTACTTATACAACAAATTATTGATACAGTTATAAGTCAAGGAAATCTAAATGCTTTAAATGTACTTGGTATATTGCTAATAATAATGAGTTTTTCTCAAGGTTTACTTGGAACTTTGAGAACGTATCTTTTTTCAGATATCACAAATAGGATAGATATTTCATTGGGTTCAAAAATTATAAAACATCTTTACAGATTACCTCTCAATTACTTTTCTAAAAGGCGAGTGGGAGAAGTAAGCAGCAGAATTTCCGAGCTTGAAAAAATAAGAAACTTTATGACCGGAACAGCATTAACCATAACTCTAGATGCTGTTTTTTCAGTTATTTACATAATAGTAATGATGCTTTACTCAGTAAAATTAACATTATTAAGTTTGGCGGTAATACCTTTTTTTGTTTTTCTTACAATTTTTGTTTCTCCAATAGTAAAAAGACAATTAAGGGAAAAAGCAGAATTCAATGCTAAAGTCCAAAGCCATTTAGTTGAATCAATTAATGGAATAGAAACAATAAAAGGGCAATCACTTGAAATGCAAACTGAAATGAGATGGGAGAAATTTTATTCAAATCAGATTAAAGCTGGATTTAATAATACTATTACGAGTGTTGCAGCAGGTTCAGCAAATCAATTTTTGCAACAGCTATCTGGTCTAATTGTTATTTGGATAGGAGCTGGATTAGTACTAAAAGGTGAAATGACTTTAGGTGGACTAATAGCTTTTAGAATACTATCAAGCTACGTAACAAATCCGATTTTAAGATTGACAAGTTTGTGGCAAAATTTTCAAGAAACTTCATTAGCATTAGAAAGATTATCAGATATAGTTGACTCAAAAAATGAGAGAGAAATAAAAAGTGATAATCTTCCATACCTTCCAAATATTGAAGGACATATTTCTTTTAGGAATGTTTCTTTTAAATTTAATTCAGATCAACTATTTTTATTGAAGGATATAAAGGTAAATATTAACCCTGGAGAATTTGTAGGCATAGTTGGCAAAAGTGGATCTGGGAAAAGTACTCTTATGAAACTACTAATGGGATTTTTTGATCCAACTGAAGGTGAGATTTTTATCGATAATAACAATATTTCAAAAGTAGATATAAACTCACTAAGGACACAAATAGGATATGTACCTCAAGAGACATTTATTTTTGATGGTTCAATTGCTCAAAATATAGCCTTAACAAAACCTGATGCCACTTATGAAGAAATTAAAGAGGCTGCTGAAATTGCTTGTGCAACAGAATTTATTAATTTAATGCCAAATTCATACGCAAGTTATGTAGGTGAAAAAGGTAGTAATTTATCTGGGGGGCAGAAACAAAGATTAGGATTGGCAAGGGTATTGCTGACAAAACCTAGATTAATAATTTTAGACGAATCAACCAGTGCACTTGATATATTATTAGAGAAAAAAATTATTAATAACTTAACAAATCTCGCCTTTAAGACAAATATTATTTTCATAACTCATCGCGTATATTCTTTAAAAAAAGCTAATAATATCTTCGTTATTGATGAAGGCAAAGTAATTGAAGAAGGGGATAATAACACTTTATTAAATAAAAATGGCAGATATAAAATGCTTCACGATCTAAATACTTTTTAAGAATGTAATCTATGATTAATAATGATGAACAGGAAATAAAATACAATCCACCAAAAAAATGGATTCAATATCTACTTATATCTAGTTGCTCCCTAATTGGACTTGGAATAATTTTATCAGCTTATCTAAGAATAGATGAAGTAATTACAACAAGGGGAAAGATCGAAAACACTGGTTCTATAAAATCTATAAAATCAAATATGGATGGAAATATATTAGAAATATATATTGAGGAGGGTATGAAAGTTAAGAAAAATACTGTGTTAATTAAACTAGAAGATGAGATTTACCAATATCAAGAAGATTCCCTTAAAAACAAAATAAAAGAATTAGAAAATGAAAAAGAAATAAATAAAGAGTTATTAAAAAGTTATATTATCCTTAAAAAAGAAGGAGCTTCCTCTGACTTAAATATTTATAATACGATAGAAAAATTAAATCAAATAAATTCAAAAATAGAACAAACAAGGATAAAAATTAAAGAGAACAGATACAAAAAAAGTAAAACTTTAATTAAATCACCCGTGACAGGAAAAATCTTTGAATCCCAAAAATTAATTAAAGATTATTTTGCACAGAATGGGGAATTACTTCTAAAAGTAATACCTGATACTCCACTTGAAGCGAAAATTTATATTCCAAATTCGCAAATTGGGCAGCTTAGACAACAAATGAAAGTTGATGTAAGAGTAGATGCCTTTCCATTTACAACTTATGGTGATATCGAAGGGAAAATTAAATCAATCGCAGAAGAATCTAAAACCATTTCGCAAAATGATCCTAATTTTTATTATGAAACAATAATATCTTTAGAAAAACAGTTTATTGAAAAAAATGATAAAAAATATTTTCTCAAAGCTGGAGAGAGTATATCTGCAAATATAATTATAAAAGATAGACCAGTAATATTTATTTTTTCGGATATATTCGAAACTACTTGGGATAAGATCAAAACAATAAAATCATCTGAATAGCTATATCAAAAATCTATGCATTAAAATTTAAATGATGTTTAAAGTTTAAATCAAAATTTTTTAGAAAAATTATTATTAAAACAGGAACTTGTATTTAAATTTACAATTTCATTTATTAAAAAGTTTTGAGAATGTTTTTTGTTTATATAGCTATTACTTAAGGAAATGTTATAAAAACAAGCGAGCCTAAATTAAAAACTTATTTGATTGATGCATATAGTCTTCTAAAATATTCAAGATACATCGTATGTATCAC
>QCLU01000010.1 GCA_003214315.1 Prochlorococcus sp. AG-418-D13 | reverse complement strand
CTAAATAGGAACAGTATTAATTCTACAACGCAAATGTCGGGATATGTTTACCTTATTAGAGTAGGAGACCTTTATAGGATTGGGAAAACGGATAATCTTGAAAAGAAAATTAAGAAATTAAAGCCAGATGAATTATTAACATCAATTATGACAAAGGAGCCAGAAACGCTTGAAGCAAGATTACTAAGAAAATATAAGTCGCAAAGAATTCCGGAAACTGGTTATTTAAAGCTTTCTAAAAGACAAATTAGAGAATGTAAAAAGCAATTTGAATTAAAGGGTAGCTTACCTCACACTTTGGATGCTGAAGTTTCCATTACTCTATTTGCATCATTTTTATTGTTTTCATTAAGTTCCTTTATTTTTAATTATTTAAATTTTGGATTTGTAAAATCTATATCTTATTCTTTCGGAATGGCATCTCTACCAATGGTTATATTATGTATTACAGGAAGTTTTGGCGGATACTTTTCTGAAGATTTATCTCTTTTTTCATTGCTAACTAATCGAATAAAAGGTTTATTTATTGCAATTGCAATGATTTCAATGGCTTACTTAATTTTCAATTTAGGTTAAATTTCATAATTACAATTTAAGGCAATTTCAAATGGAACTGATTGGGTAGGTAACTTTAAAATAGTAGAGCATATTTCAGCAATATCTTCAGGTTGTGTCATGCTTGATTTGTCTAAGGAAGAGATATTTTGAGCCATTTTGGTATTAACCCAGCTTGGGCAAATTGCTGAAACCCTTATATTTTTATCCCAACCTTTATTTTTCATCGCTTGGCATAATCCCATCAAAGCAAACTTTGAAGAAGAATAAGCGGCTAAATCACCTTTAGATCTTTTCCCACTCATTGAAACTAAAACAATAATTCTTCCTCTGCCTGAGGTACATAAATGATCCCAAGAAAGCCTACATAAATTCCAAATAGCCAAAAAATTGATATTTAATGTATTTAAAATATCTTCTTCATCACCATCTTTGTATAAGAGAGGAACTTTCGATAATACTCCAGAACAATTTATTACTGAATCAAAGCCTCCAAATTCATCTACGGTATTTTTTATCCAATTTTCGGCAGTAATTTTTTTTAATGCATCATAGTGATTTATTATAATTCTTCCTTCTGGCCATTTATTTGGATCAATAGCGCTTCCTTTTAATGATTCTAAATCTCTTATGCCAACACTAATTCTATTACCTTCTTTTAATTCTTTATGTGCAATATTTAGTCCTATTCCTCTACTGGCTCCACTTATTAGTAAAGTTCTCATTTTTAAACTATGTATTTGGAAATATTATCCTAAGTAACATTTTAAATTCTCTACCATGCATAATCATAAGACCTTTCTTTACACTCCATGGAGCCTTTATAAACATTACAAACATCGCATATACAATCTCTCTTAAGGAAAGAGTATCAGTCAGAAAACCATACCATTGATTTTTAGGTAGTTGGAAAAAACTGCCAAAAAATTCTCTCAACAGTTTCTCGTCGAACCTCATGAGTTTTTCTAATCCAAATTGGTAAAGTGATTTCTTCCGAATTAATTCTTTTGACCACAAAGTTTCCCAACCTTTCCTAGCAATATGATAGGTACTTAGATTTTTGTTTTTAATTGCTTCTGAGACGGCCTTTGCGACAAGTGGAGCTCTTCTTAAAACATTACCAATTAAATATCCAGATGCAGGATGTACCATTGAAGCAGCACCACCATATCCAAGTATTTGTTGTTTGAAATCTGGGATTGGCATATTCATAGGGAGAAATAAGCCAAGTTCTTCATGTTGCATGCTTGTGATTGATATATTTCGATAAGAAAGCCTCTTCTCTAGTCTCTCTTTTAAATTTTCCATTGTTAGTGGATTTACTAAACCAAGAGATGTCTCTTCAAGAAAATATTTCCCATCCCCCATATCCATGGCATAAAGAAAAGTTGGCGGTTCTTTTTTTTGCTCATCGTTAAGATGGTCATTTCGATAGTCCATTAATACAAATTGCCCTTTTTTAAGTGGAGGTTTACTAAAATTTCCTACTATCCCATAACAAGTTTGGACTGCTAAGGGACCACACGATTTTAATTTAAGAAAAACAGGATCATATCCTGTTGCATCTACTACTAATCTTGCAGAGTAAGTATTGCCATCTTTTGTAGTTACTGTACTTTTGTATTTTTCAAAATGTATTTTGTTTGCAAATCCTTGATGCCATTTAATAAGAGACTTATTGCATTCATTAAACCAATAATTGTGGAGTTTCTTCTTATCAAATAGTCCATAATCTAATGAATGTTCCGTGGCTTTATTCTCGTCGTCCTGTTCTTCTAAAGCGCCATGCCCAAAAAAACTTACAGTATTCTTCCATCTATATTCAAGTAAATCCTGAAGTCCGAGTTGATCAACTTCTTTCCCCCAAATGCCATATGTGTTTGGCCAAGGTTCATCTGGACCATTTGGAGAAAGCACTTCAACATCTAATTTTTCCTTCCCTAAAGCTGAGGCAATTGCCATACCTGCAGGCCCTGCACCCAAAACAAGAACATCTGGCATATATTCTTTTGACATTAAATATAAATCTTATGATTAAAGAAATTTATGGAACAAATTATTACTTCTGCGCTTAAGGTTATATATTTCATCCAATACTTGTAATGAGAGTAGATTAATAATAATCAACTGACTCAATTACTAGTGACTAAGTTTTCAGTGTTTTAACAATAATTTATAAGATTAAAATATAAAAAAACCTATAAATTTTTTTATTATAAAAAAATATATAGCAAGTTAAATGATTAAAAATGTAAATATTTTAATTACTGGAGGTAATTCAGGTATAGGACTTTTTGCCATCATTAATTTACTAAAGACGAAAAATAATTTATACATTGTATTAAAATCTGAATTAAGAAAGAATGAATTTCTCAAAACAATTGAGAAGTATTTTGATAAATATCACCTCAGTAAATATTTAAATATTATTGAAAATTGTGATCTTTCAAATCTAGAGAATATTAAAAAAATTAAGGATTACTTTATTAGCAAAAAGATTTTTTTAGATGTTGTTGTCTTAAATGCAGGATTGCAATATACGGGTTCTTTTTACCCTAAAGTATCAAAACAAGGGATAGAACTAACTTTTGCAGTTAATCATCTTGCACATTTTTACTTAGTGAACATTTTAAAAGATTTAATTAGAGATAAAGAAGAATCTAAAATCATTATTACCTCATCAGATGTACATGATCCCAATAGCTCAGGTGGAAATATAGGAAAGAAAGCAGGGCTTAAAAATCTAGTTGATTTTAGAAAAAAAGTTACGGGTCAATTTTTAAATTTTAATGCTGATGAATCTTATAAAAATAGTAAGTTATGTAATATTTTGTTTGCTAAAGAACTTGCAAAAAAATTAAAAATATCATCTAGTAAAATTTCTGTTATTACTTGGGCTCCCGGACTCGTAATACCAAATGATGATTCAGGTTTTTTTAGATATAGTAAACGTTTTAATCTCTTTGGCTATTTGATTTTTTCTGAAGTTGCAAAAAATATTTTAGGAATTTCTGAAAGTATAGAAAATGCTGGTAGGATACTTTCTGAAATTGTTTTTGATTCAAATTTAAATAATATTGGTTACGTTCATTTAAGTAATAAACTTATATCTTTTAAAAAACATAAATTAGTTGAAAGCAAGGTTAGTGATGAGGCAAATAATTCGGAGTTGGCTTCGAAACTCTGGATTTTAAGTGAAGAGATTTGTAGATCATTTGGCTTTGTTACTTTCAATATTTAAGGTTTGTGTTGGGAATGCAAACTCTATATTATTAACTGCAAATTCCTCAATAATTCTTAAATTTATATATTGTTGAGCTTCCATTGCAGCGAGATAATTATTTGTTGGGATGTAATAAACAAGTTCGAAATTAAGACTGAAGTCGCCAAAATCTGTGAAATGACATCTATCAAAAGATGCATTTTTTGTCTCTTCAACTATTTTTTTAATTATTATTGGAATCAATTTCATGAGTTTTGGAGAGGTTTCATAAACAACTCCCAATTTGTGCACTAACCTCCTTTTTTCCATTTGTGCGTAATTTGAAATTATTCCATTTGTAAGGGCGCTATTACTCATTACTATTACTTCTCCATTAATACTCCTTATCCTTGAGGATCTTACTCCCACTCTCTCAACCATTCCGAGGACTCCATCAGATTTTATAAACTCACCTTTTTGAAAAGGTTTATCAAGCAAAATTGTTATGTATTCAAAAAACTCCTGAACTGGGTCTTTTAAAGCTAATCCTGCTCCAATACCTCCTGCACTTAGTAAAGCCCAAATAGCAGTCATTTGAACACCGATATTTTGTAAGAAAAATATAGAGCCAATAGTCCATGTTAATGCTTTTATCAATGGAGTTAGTGAAGATACCATTGAACTGATTGAGGAATCATTAATTTTCGAGGTCGACTCTGTTAAAGATCTTATTAAAACTTTATTGAGAGCTTTTATGATGATTATCAATATAAATAATTTCAAAATATTCAATAAGACAGAGATGAAAGTTATTTCATCAGCAAAAAAATAGTCAATTGAAAAATAAAATGAGAGGAGGAAACCTATAGGTTTTATAATTCCAGAAATCACCTCAAAAATAAAATCATCGAAATTTGTTTTTGTTCTTTTGGAAATCTTTTTTAAAAATATTTTTGAAAGTTTAGAAATTATTATCGACAATAAAGTTCCAATAAAAAAGATAGATATTGCTAGAAGGAAGTTTTCAGTAACTAATTTCATATTCAAATAAAACCTAAAAATTTATCTCTAATAAAATATTAAATTATCTCTAAACAACAAACCAGTCTTTATTTTTCTTTAACTTATAATTATATTTCTAATTTCTTTAAATTCTTTTCTATCCGCAGTTTTGCATAATTCAAAAATTATTGATTCAGTTGTTGTTAAGATCGCCCCACTATGAGTCATTCTTTGTAATGCTATTTCATGATCTACCATATTTCGACTTCCAATGGCATCAGATATGAGGGTAACTTCATATCCTTTTTGTAAGCTATCTAAGACTGTTTGTTGAATACAAATATGCGTTTCGATCCCGCAAACTATCAAATTACTGATTTTCTTATCTTTAAGTTCTTTTAAAAATTCTTCTAATTTAGCTAGGCTAAATTCCATTTTTTCAAATTTTCTAAATCCTGCTATGGGTGATAATTCAGGGATCGTTACCCCTAATTTGAGTGGGTTCTGTTCAGATATAAATATGTTTTCTTCTAAAATTTGGTAGGCATCTATTAGCTTTTTGATGTTTTTGATTATTGAATCCTTATTAAAAATTGGTCTTATTATTTTTTCCTGAATATCAATAATTAGCAAGGCGTTTACTTTCGATGATAATTTATCAGAAGAGATTTCTTGATCATTCATCATTTACTTATAAAGATACATCTAACATAATATTTTGAAGAACTTTAGTAAACATTTTAAATAAATAAGTTGTATTACTCTCATCTAGAGTTATTATTGAGAATAGCCATTGGTTAATTTTGTCATTATCCTCGCAATACAATGTCATAACATCTCCTCTTGGTGATGGTTTACATAAAGATGGTAAGAGGTTAACTCCTCAGAGGCTAAAGGTTCTTAATTTATTTGAAAATATTGGCTCTGGAAAGCATCTTAGTGCTGAAGAGGTTCATGAAAAGTTAGTTAAAACAAGCTCTAAAGTTTCACTAGCAACAATTTATAGAACTTTAAGACTTTTAGTACAAATGGGTTTACTTCATGAATTAGAACTCAGTGAGGGTGGGCACAGATATGAATTGCTAAGTAACGACACACCGGACCATCATCATTTGATTTGTATCAGGTGTGGAAGAACGGAAGAATTCGAAAATGATGAAGTTTTAGAGGCAGGCAAAGTTGCAGCAAAAGTTAATGGTTTTAAACTAATTGAGTCCTCTTTAAATGTAAGAGCTATTTGTCCTAATTGCATTTAGCAGGTTTTAACTTAAAGTACCTCCACAACTTGACCCTGCACCTGCAGTGCAAGCAAAACAATGTTCTTTTACAGCCACCCCGTAGTCAAAAGTAAATGATTCATCCAATAGATCAAAAAGTGTCTTTGGTCCTTTGTTCTCTCGGAAATTTATTTGTTGGTTAAAGTCACAATCATAAATTTCCCCTAGCCAATTTACGCTAATTGTCTTTTTACACATAAGATTTTCTAAATTTTTTTCATTAAAATTTTCTTTTAGTAATTTGTAATAAGTATTTAGTTTCCCTTCTCTTCTAAGAGATTCTTCATATCTATTTATTGGCATATTAGTTATTGTGTATAAATTATTAAAAACGATATTGTATTTTTCGAATAGTATTTTTTTATAATCCTTCTCCAATATTTCCTGAGAAGGAGGAAGGATTGGGCTTACAGGATTGTAAACAAGGTTTAATTGTAATCCATTTTCTTTCTTTCCATAGCCTAAATCATTAAGAATTTTTATGGCATTAATACTTTTTTCAAAAACCCCAAAACCCCTTTGAAAATCAACATTATTTTTTTCATAACATGGTAGAGAAGCAGTTACTATCACTTTATTCTTTGCAAGAAATTGAGGAAGATCTTCATAACCTTCTTCAAAGAAAATTGTCAAATTGCACCTATCAATAATATCAACTTGTTTTGTGCTCAAACTGGTTATTAGGTTTTTAAACTCTGGGTGAAGTTCTGGGGCGCCACCTGTAATATCTAAAGTCTTGATTCTGTATTTTTCAATTATCTTTGGAATAAGAGATATCATTTCATTGGACATCTTTTCAGTCCTTAGGGGACTCGAATTGACATGACAATGCTTACAAGCCTGATTGCATTTATAACCTATGTTAATTTGCAATGTTTCTATAGGTTCTTTATATATTGAGGGGAATTTTTCTTTCATGAATCTATTATTTATAAATTGTCATTCGAAAATTAAAAAGTCAACTATTTTTTTTAAAGTTTGATCTCTTATTAGCAAGTTCAATAAACCAACTTATGTATTCTTTGGGACCATTTTTAAAAACTATGTCAAACTTTAAGTTGTCATAAACATCGCTAATCCCTATCAAACCATTTTTTTTTGTAGAGGGTCTTTCAACTTCACCAGAACTACTGTCTACAAAAATTATTTTATTCTTGATCCCAAATTCATTACCCAATATTTGTATTAATTCTAGAAAAGACCTGTCACTTCCTCCTCTTAAATAACTTTTTTCATCATTATTTTTTTTTGATGTTACTGTGTCTCCAACTCCTACAATCAAAGGCATATTTTCTTTTTGAATAGTTCTTTTGCATAAATCAATTTTTTCCGTAACAGAATTTGGAGAGTTTCTAAAATTAAAATTTTTTCCAAAAGGAGCTTTACCAGTTTTATCCGCAATAAATTTATTTAAAAGAAATAAAACTCCAGAATCTTTAACTGCTCCTTTAATAAGTAATTGTATGTCTGTTGATCCGATATCATCTTGAGAAGAAAGTTTAATTGTTTCCCTACCATTTTTATTACCTAAATTTGGTGAAATATGAAGGAAAAATGAGTTTTTGAGGCCTTCGGATTCAGCTTTTAAGATGATTTCATTCATCATTTTTTCAAAACTAATTTGAATAAGCTTTCTTTTATCAGAATCTTTGTCAACTAAATCAAATAGGCTATTGAAATTAATTGTTGGCGAGAAGCGTGTTTCACATATCGATTTTACTGCGTGAAAATTGATAACTTCTTGGCTAAGTTCAGGGAAAATATTCTTAACTATAAAATTAAATTTTGGTCTTATTAAATTAGGTACTTTAGATAAAAAATTTAGTTCTTTTTCTGAGACTCCTTCAAAACTTATTTCTCCTTTATTATCTTGATACTCTACTCCACACGCTGCTAAACCTCTTAAGTATAGTTCTTTGTTTTTAGGCTCAGTAGTGCTATTTAAACTCCTTTCTATTATTCTGTTAACCCCTCTTGGACCTTCATGTTCCCCGCAAGTTAAAACAAAGAATTCCTCTGCAAATTTTTTTACTGCATAGATATATTTTGATTCTAACTTTCTAGTCATTGGATCTTTAACTAAAGGAATACAAACCCCATCAATATCTTGAATAATTAAGATATTTTTAGAAGAAATTAATTGTTTTTGTGCCTGTAAATTACTTGCCATATATTCCATATTTATAATTATTTCTATTTTTATAGATTTCTTTTTAAGAAATTATAAATTAAAAAATTCAATATTTACAATAAATAATTTGCTATGGTCAAAAATTGCTTTAATGTAGAAAAATGTTGTTAAGGGTAAGAAATTAAAAAAATTATCAAGAATTTCCAAAAATGAAGAATAATTTCATAGAAAACATAAATGATGAAAAATATTTTTATTCATTGATTGATGGTATAGGGAACAGCAAAGTTGGATTCTACAGTGTTGGTTTGTATCCTGCATCATTAGCATACAACTGTGCTTTGCATGGAAAATCAAATAATATTCTCTTAGCTCCTAGGAAAGATAGAGATTTGTTAGGTGCTTTCTCAAATGATGTTCTTTCTGATATGGATAATGAGATTATTGAAAAGATTAAGAGAATGGGACATTATTCTGTAGAGGGAAAAAGAAAGGCCTTTGATCTAAAAGATCTTCTCTTGGAATGTGAGATAGTTATTCTTGCTTCAAACAGTAATCACATAAAAGATGATGTTAAACATGCTTTAGAACTCAGAAAAACTTTAAAAAGAGAAAATGTGGTTCTTGGCTGTCTCGTCGGTTCTTTTTGCTTGGACAATAAAAGTAAAAATCCTTTTATTCTCTGTAATAAATATCCAAATTTAGCTTTTTTTACAGGATTCCATCGTCACGGAGCTTTACGAAATCCTAATGATAGTTTTACTGCAAATTTCTGCCATCCTGATGCCCTAACTGCTTTAATAGGAGCTCGCATTTTGAATCAATTGTCCCCGAAAATTCAAGTTTCTCCTGGAGTTCATAATATTGAATGTCAATACATAAAATCAATAAAAAATATCTCATCAATATTTGCAGGTTTTGTAAATAACTTTCATTCCGATAAGCCAGGAATGCTACCTACCATTAATACGATTTTGTTAACTCAATGTTTAGATCAGGCCGCATCTGTATCATTACAAGTTAGAAAAGAAAATAAATTAGAAAATAAATATCTTTCATTAAAAGAACTTGGTTATGGTGAAGAAATAATAAGTGCAAAGGAAATAATTAATGATAAATTTTGTGAAAAAGGAGATTATACTTTTTCTCAATTAAATGCTGTTAAGGCTGATGTCTTAGGGAGTATGACTCTACCAACTGAAGGAAAACCAACTCGTAATTTTCAAGCAGGACAAGTTTTATCAGATATGCTTTTGCAACTCAATAGATGTCCAAAAGATGTCTCAGAATTTGTAAATTGGTGTAATAAATACTCTCTCAGTCAAGGAGGTTTAGAAGGTCTAAAATCTTTAAAATTTTGGCCAGATATTTATAAAGAATTCAAAATCAAAAATAATATTTGTTCAATGATTAATCTTATTTATTTATGCTTTAATGCTAATTCAGAAGAAAAAAAAGAAATTTATAAGGTTTTAATTAGTTCAGAAGAAATCACTAATTTTTGCCAGGAATCTGTGAAATCTGAATTATCTTTAGAATTAAATGAAAAATTAAAAGGAGATTATCTTTTTAATGATATTGAAAATCTTTACAAGAAATTGTTTATTAACAAAGAGGAAAATCATATTAAAAAAAATGAATATAGTAATCAAATTTCTAAAAAATATCCAAGCTATATCAATGTATTGAAAATAATCAATAATTATTTTAATAATTGATTATTTATTTAATTTACTAAAAAGTTAAGTTCTTCATTTATTTACTAATCTTGATTGCGGAGTTAGAATTATTATGGTTTTAAAAGGTTTTTTTGAAAAAGGAATTATCACATCGTTCTCATGAACTGAAAGCTCTTGGTTGGAATCAAGAAGATTTAACAAGATACGAAGATTTATGGGACTACAGTCAAAGATGGGGATTAATAAATTTAGAAAGAGAAGACAGACAGTTTTTAAAGAAAGCAGAAAAGTTACTTCCAAAGATCCAAAATAAAAAGTTATCAGTTAGAAAAAATATTGAAGAAAAATCATATTATTTATGGTTAAATTTTTACCTGGATGAAATTAATATTTTTAGTAATTCTTATCTTCCAAAAAATAAACAAAGTGTTTGGAAACTCTTAATTGAAGAGGAAATAAAACTTCTTAAGGAATTACAACCAGTTATGGGTATTCCAGATACTTTAAAAGCCAAAAATCTATTTGAAAATAGAAAGGAGATCATAAATAAAGCTTTTAGCGAATTTGACGCTAAAAACAACGACAAGGTTTTCAATTTTGATGATGTTCTAAACAACTCGGAAAAAAATGTTAGTAAGAATTGGAAATCAATTACTGAAAAAGATCCTGAAGCTAATAAAACTTTTCCAATAATAGATTCTGAAAATATTGAGAATCTCAGATCTGCGATAAATGAGGATTTGAGTTTATATATGAAAGATAATTACCCTTCATTAAAAAAGGATTTATAAATATTTATCTTTTTTTTTTTTTTTTTGGGACTTTTTTAAGTTAAATAGATAATAGGATTATTTAAAAAATTTTGACCAACCAAAAGTTCGAGACTCTTCAGTTACATGCAGGTCAAGTGCCTGATCCAACTACAAATTCTAGAGCAGTACCCATTTATCAAACTAGTTCTTATGTCTTTGATAATGCCGAGCATGGTGCGAATCTTTTTGGATTAAAAGAATTTGGAAATATTTATACTCGACTTATGAACCCCACCACAGATGTCTTCGAAAAAAGGATGGCAGCTTTGGAGGGAGGAATGGCAGCACTTGCAACATCCTCAGGACAAGCTGCTCAATTCTTGGCAATCGTGAACTGCATGACAGCAGGGGATAATTTTGTCTCTACATCTTTTCTATATGGCGGGACCTATAATCAATTTAAAGTACAATTTCCAAGATTAGGAATAGAAGTTAAATTTGCAGATGGTGATAGTATCGATAGTTTTAGAAATAAAATTGATGATAAAACCAAAGCAATTTATGTCGAATCAATGGGAAATCCTCGGTTCAACATTCCAGATTTTGAAGGACTTTCTGCTTTGGCGAAGGAAAATGGAATTCCTTTAATAGTTGATAATACCCTTGGTGCTGGTGGTGCTTTAATAAGACCAATTGATTTTGGGGCCGATGTTGTTGTAGAAAGTGCAACGAAATGGATCGGTGGACATGGAACAAGTATCGGAGGGGTTATTGTTGATGCCGGAACCTTTGATTGGGGAAATGGTAAATTCCCACTAATGAGTGAGCCAAGCGCTGCTTATCATGGACTCGTTCATTGGGACGCTTTTGGTTTCGGTAGTGATATCTGCAAATCTTTGGGAGTACCTGATAATAGAAATATAGCTTTTGCGTTAAGAGCAAGACTTGAATGCCTGAGAGACTGGGGATCAGCTCAAAGTCCTTTTAATTCGTTTTTGTTATTGCAGGGGCTGGAAACTCTAAGTTTAAGAATAGAAAGACAAACTTCTAATGCTCTAGAGTTAGCAAAATGGTTGGATTCTAATTCTAATGTAAGTAGTGTTAACTACCCAGGCCTAGAATCTGATCCATATTACTCAAGTGCCAAAAAATATACTACTGGAAGGGGAATGGGTTGCATGCTTATGTTCTCTCTTAATGGAGGTTATGAAAATGCAGTAAGATTTATTGACTCCTTAAAATTAGCGAGCCACCTTGCTAACGTAGGGGATTCAAAAACATTAGTAATTCATCCGGCTTCAACAACTCATCAGCAATTATCTGAAGAAGAACAATTATCTGCAGGTGTTACTCCCACGATGGTAAGAGTTTCTGTAGGAATCGAGCATATTGATGATATAAAAGCAGATTTCGAACAAGCACTTTCACAAATCACATAGGAAAGGAGATTTATTGGCTTTAATAATTCCTAGTAACTATCACAAGATTAGTGATGTTGAGAAAAATCATATATCTTGGATCGAACCAGAATTGGCAAAAAGACAGGATATACGACCTCTTAGGATTGGTATTTTAAATATCATGCCTCTTGGCAAGCAGTATGAATTTAACTTACTACATCCACTTGGTTTATCTCCTCTTCAAATTGAGCCAGTTTGGATAAAGCTTGAAACTCACTCTTATAAAACATGGGATCTTAATCATCTAAATAATCTTTATATAACTTGGGAAGAAGCAAATAATCCAGAACCGTTAGATGGAATCATTATTACTGGAGCACCTATTGAACACCTAGCCTTTCAGGAGGTTAAGTATTGGGATGAATTTGTGAAAATTGTAAATGAAGCCAGAAATTCTTGTGCGAGTACTCTTGGATTATGTTGGGCGGGCTTTGCGCTGGCTTATTTGGCAGGGGTTGATAAGCAAGTTTTTGATAGGAAATTATTTGGGGTATTCCCCCTAAAAAGTCTTGTTCCTGGACACCCTTTGATGGGTACACAAGATGATGAATTTATATGTCCTCAAAGTAGATTTGCGGGATTACCAGATTTGGAAATGGAGAAGGCTCAAAAAGAAGGGAAATTGAATTTGTTGGCTTATGGGGAAAACGTTGGATATACAATATTTGAATCTTATGATCAAAAACAGCTTATGCATTTAGGTCATCCTGAATATACGGTGCGTAGAATTATTAGTGAAATTGAAAGAGATAAAGAAAAGGGAGATGTACCTCCTCCTGAAAATTTCGATCTAAATAGTTCAAAAACCGCTTGGAGATCTCATAGGAATTTGCTTTTTCAGCAATGGCTTTGGTTTTGTTATCAACAAGTTAGTCTTAATTAACTTTTTTAATGAGCGCTTTCAATACCACCTAGTCTTTCAAATAAGTTAAGACTTTCTTTATTTAATCCTACAATTTCAACTTTAGAACCACCATTCTGGAATTTTCTAATAATTTGCTCAAGAGCAACAACACCACTTTGATCCCAAATATGAGCTGAAGACATATCAATTACAATATTTTCAGGATGTTCATGAATATCAAATCCTTGTAAAAAATAAATTTTACTTACAAAAAATAATTGTCCTTTTACTTTGTAAGTAGTCAAATTATTTTCTTTAGCTCTTGAGACAGTTATAACTTTTGCGACTTTTCTGCTGAAAAGAATTGCAGCTAATGCAACTCCTGCAATAACTCCAAGCGCAAGGTTATGAGGTTTTGTAAGCATTGTAACTGCAAATGTCATAAGCATTACTGCAGTATCGCTTTTAGGTATCTTTCTAATATTTTTTAATCCATTTATATCTGCTGTACTGATTGCGATTGTTATCATGATTGCTACTAAAGCAGCCATTGGTATTGCTCCAATCCAAGACTTCAAGAGGATAATCATAATTAGTAAAGATATACCTGAGGAGAGGGTTGATAATCTAGATTTGCCACCATTTTCAGTATTCATAACAGATTGCCCAACTAAGGCACATCCTGCCATCCCACCAAATAAGGATGCCACAATATTCGCTATTCCCTGTCCTCTTGCTTCTTTATTTTTATTAGAACTTGTATCAGTTACATCGTCTAAAATGTCTTGAGTTAAAAAGGTTTCCATTAAACCTACGAGAGATATTGCAAGTGAAGTAGGTAAAATTATCCCTAATGTTTCAAGACTAAAAGGTACTTTCCCATTTTCTATTGATCCAAAAGGGAGAGAAATACTTGGTAATCCATCAGGTAATTTACCCAAATCGCTAACTGTTGGAACATCTAGATTAAAGAATATACTCATAAGAGTAATTACTACTATTGCGATAAGTTGAGAAGGGACTACTTTTGTGATTTTTGGAAGCCCATAGATAATTACTAATCCTAGGATTACAAGAATCCAAACTACTGGAATCTGAGAGTTAATTGGATATTGACTGGTAGTTTGTTCAACTAATCCTTTTGATTCTTTAATACCTATTCCTAACTGAGGTAGTTGTGCTTGAAATATTAAAAGTGCCAATGCATTTACAAATCCACTTAATACTCCTGTTGGAACGAATCGCATTTGGTAGGCAAGTCTTAAATATCCCCAAAGAATTTGTAATATTCCAGTTAATATTCCAGCTGCAATAAGATATGGAACTCCTAATCCAGGAGCTTGTGATTCTCCATAAGCAACAAGTCCAGTCATTAAAAGAGCTGTAGAACCTGTGGCTGAAGTGATCATCCCCCTTCTTCCTCCAACAATCGCAATTGTTATAGATAAGCAAAATGCACCAAAAAGGCCAACTTTAGGATCTACACCAGCTATACCTGAAAAAGCAATTGCTTCTGGGATCATTGCAAAAGCAACAACTAAGCCAGAGAGAATATTTGACTTTGGATCATCTAACCAATTTTTAGATAAATATCTTGAGAAATTTGACATTTTAAGTATCTTTATAATTAAGAAGTTACCTTATAGAGGAGGCAAAATACCTTGTGGGTCAAAAATATTCTTTAAAGTTTTTAATTCATTCATTCTATTTCCAAAGGCTAATGTAATTTCTTCTTCATGAGAATTCAAATGATTATGCAATTGGGCTAAGTGAATATTTGGATAAAACCTTTTTAGCTTTCTCCATGATTTATAAATCCATTCCAGAGCGACTTCTTTTTCTTGAAGATCATTTTTTTTCCATGATGCATATATCCATGGTTTCCAAGTACTTTTTCTATGAACAAAAAAGCTTGCTCCATGATTTGACTTTTTAGTTTTGCCACCTAGTTGTTGAGAAGCAATATAACAGGAATTATTAGGTTTATTATCCATTATTTCACTCAAACATTTTATAAAAATTGGGATATCATTTTTTAAATCTTCTCCAAGAAGACTAATTACCTCAGAATGGTTATTTGCATTCAGCTCATATAAATTCAATTCCTTTGGAAAAAAATTAATTTTGTTAAAGTTTTCATAAAATTGTTTTTCTAGAGCGGGAAATTTGTCTAGAAGCATTAAGTATTCTTCTGTTCTTTTATCCTCTAAATTATTGAGTTCAGCAAAAATATATATATAAATTTTTTTGGAAAAAATCCATTGAAGACTAATATTTTCTGGAAATTCCTCTGATAGTTTTATTATTTCTGAAAGTTCATTTAGATTTACAAATCCCTCAATAACTTTAATTGGATTAGATTGGAAAGTCTTAAGTTCTATTTCGGTAATAATTGAGAAGAAGGGTGCTGCGCCTTTAATTGCTTCCCAAATCAATTGTTCTTCTGGATTTATTTGATTTTTTTTTAAAGAGATAAATGTGCCATTACCCAAGAAACCTTTTATTGATTCAATATTATCAATGGCTAATCCGTAGGTTCTACTTAGCGGGCTTACTCCACCAGTAAGTATATAGCCTGCTCCAGGAAGTTTAGAAAGTCCAATTGGAAAACTTCGATTATGTTTTTGTAAATGATTTACTAGATCCCCCATTATTACTCCTCCTCCAATTGTTACTAAATTGGTTTTTCTATCTAGGTGAATTTTGCTGTGATTTTTTCTTAGATCAAGAGTTGTAAAACCATTTTTTGCACAGCTAGAGGTTGTACCTCCACTACATACGCAAAGGTGCTCGAATTTTTCATTAGAGTAGTTATGCTTATTAAATAAGGAGTCATCAACGTCATAAATTAATTTCTTTAATTTTGCATCTTTTGAGTTGATATTTGGAACTTCAAGCAAATTATTATTTTTCACTACATAATATTGTTCTTTACTATTATGGTATAAGTAATAACTTGATTTTGGATAATTTAGATTTGAAGTTAAATAATCAAGTCGCGATACTTATATGTGGACACGGGAGTAGAAATAAACTAGCCATTACTGAATTTCAAGAATTAACTAAGTTTATCCAAAAAAGATATCCAAACATTTTAGTTGAATATGGTTTCTTGGAATTCGCTAAACCTTCACTTGTTGATGCTCTAGACAAGTTAAGAGATCTTTCTATAAAAAAAGTAATTGCAATACCCGCAATGCTCTTCGCTGCTGGCCATGTAAAAAATGATATACCTAGCTTGCTTATTAATTATTCAAGTAAGACAGGTATTGAAATAATTTATGGAAGAGAATTAGGCATTAATAATTTAATGATCAGTGCAGCTTGTGAAAGAGTTAAAGATGTATTTAGACAAAATAATTCTCTCAAACCTGAAGAATCATTATTGGTGGTTGTTGGTAGAGGTTCTTCTGACCCAGATGCGAATTCCAATGTTTCAAAAATTACGAGAATGATCGTAGAGGGTATTGGTTTAGGCTGGGGGGAAACAGTTTTCTCTGGAGTAACTTTTCCTCTTGTTGAACCTGGCTTGAAAAATGTTGTGAGACTTGGTTATAAAAATATAATTATTTTCCCTTATTTCCTTTTCTCAGGCGTACTTGTCACAAGAATAAAAAGGCAAAGTGATTTAGTTGCCATTAATAATCCGAAGATTTCATTTATACATGCAAAATATCTTTCATCACAGCCTTATGTGGTCGACACTTTTGTAGAAAGAATTGAAGAGATTATTAATAACGAAGGTAAGAATTTTATGAATTGTTCAACTTGTAAATATAGATCAAATTTATTTGGCTTTGAAAAAGAAGTCGGAATGGTACAAGAAAGTCATCATGACCATGTAGAGGGCTTGGGTATAAGCTGTGATTTATGTGATCCTGAATGTAATGGTGCTTGCGAAATACAAAATCAAATCCCAACTCATAACCAAGAAAAATCAAACCGAGGAGAAGGTGATTACCTAGAAAATGAACATGTCGAGGCTCATCAACATGAACATAATCACCATCACCATCACCATAGTATTTATCCAAATTCAAAGCATCCTTTGGGACCTGTCACGCTTCTCTTGCCTAATGAAGATCAAATCTTAAGAAAATCCATTGAAAATAGCTGAATCATCTGTCTCTTTCTCGCCTAAGTCTTGATAGACTCAGTATGTATAAGTATTCTTAATATAAAATCTTGAAAGTATTTAGAACTAGATTTTCCACAATTTAAAGGTTGTTTTCCACGTCCAAATCCACATTGGATTAGAAATGCCAGCAGTTTTAAAAAAAAACAGGACTTCAACATTATTGTTGACTTTTTTTTAAAATTTAATCAATTTCCTTATTTAAAAAGTAAATTTCAAAAAAAACAAATTATAACATGAGTCTCATTTGATAATTTGAAAAGTTTACTGGCAGAATTTTTTTGATATTTTTAGAAAAAAACATCATTATATTTATGTAAGAAATGTAAATTTATGGATCAAATCAGAGAATCAAATTTAACTGATAAGAAACTTGCCGAGTGCTCTTTAAATAAAGTTTCTTTAGAGACAGAGCTTTCAGAAACTCTCTATAACACTATGAAAGATTTCGTATTAAGTAACCCAACTTGGGATCAATATAAGCTTATAAATTCAGCATTAGCTACTTTTCTGGTTCAAAACGGATGTACTGATAATTCTGTGTCAGAAATTTATTTAAATCAACTATTTACTCCCTCTAAATCTTTTTAATATTTAGGCACGCTCTTCTACACAAGGCCATCATTGTAAGTGTGGGGCTTTGCCAAGATGAAGTTGGCCAGCACGCTCCATCGAGCACAAGTACATTTTTACATCTCCATATTCTATTAAATTTATCAACCACGCTATTTTCTTCATTAGTTCCCATTGGTGCGCCTCCTACTTCATGTATGTAATATCCCGGGGGAGGGGGATCATTTGAGAGTGCGATCAAATTTTTTGTAAATAAACTCCCTAGTGGGATGTTTATGAGTTCATCAATATTTTTTATTTCTCCATTTGCAGCTTTTATTGATTTTCGTATTGTGTTTTCCATATGTTTTGCCATTTTTAATTCATTCTCGCTCCATTCGAATTCAATGTGGGGAATTGGGATACCCCATTCATCTGTTTTTTTTGAGAGAGAAACTGAGTTTTTCTCTCTAGGAAGTACTTCGCCATGTGCGATAAGAAAGCCAATTGATGTGTTTGTGTCTTTTTGCAAAAATTTAGGTATCCCTAATCGATCAATTGCCCCCCAAATTCCATAACCTCTATGGAAATTTATATCGTCAATTTTTGGTAAATTTGAACCGAATGGAATAAAGAAGCTTCCTGCTCCAGAAAGATCGAG
Source organism: Prochlorococcus sp. AG-418-D13 (assembly GCA_003214315.1). GTDB lineage: Bacteria > Cyanobacteriota > Cyanobacteriia > PCC-6307 > Cyanobiaceae > Prochlorococcus_A. The sequence goes on along the minus strand of QCLU01000010.1, from coordinate 44,177 downwards.
AGGATTATCTAATTGTTTTTCTGAGTTTTTTGTTTTTAGGACTGAAAAAAATCTACAGATAGATATATGGTCCATAAGGTATTTACCTAATTTCCCAGAATTATCTTTAAAACCTGAGGAACTAGATTTATATTCTGAATTCAGGAGTATTCTCAGTGTTGAAATTGTTGATGCGCAAAGAAGAATTAAATCACAATCCAATACTTCTTTGTGTCCATTTTCTAGGTTTACAATAGTTAGTTTTGAGGCAATCTCTGTTATCTTGTTAATCTCAAATGACTCCACTAGGTAATTAGAGATTATTTGTACATTTCCAGTATCTAAAGCTTTTTTTAAAGAGGTTCCTACGCTTGAGGACTTAGGCCATTTTTTTTCTTTTACTGATGAATTTCGGTCAAATCCTCTTGATTGGATAAATGGATAGTTTAATTTTGATTTAACTTTGCTGCCAAAAACATTTTCGTTTTCTGTAAGAGGAATTTCACCAATATATTTACCGTTCGGGACTTCATTGATATCATCTTTACGTCCATAAATTCCACAAAAATTTTCAATAAAATCATAGTGAGGGGAAAGTTCTTCGTACGAAATAGGCCAGTTTGGTCCGAAGCCGTCTTTTTTAGCCGGATGAAAATCTTCTGAGGAAAGTCTTAACGTTATGCCTCCCCACGTTAATGATCTCCCCCCATATTGCTTACCTTGGGTCCAAAGAAATGGCTTTTTTTTGGGGAAGTCATAAGGATGCTTCAATTCATTTGAATATAAGTCAGGATTATTTTTCCAATAACCAGGATGTTGGCATTGATTGGCATGTTTTTTTGTTAAAACTCCTGATAATCTTTTTAATGTACTTTTTGGCTCATTATTACTAGCTTCATGCCTTTTAATTTGAGGCCCTGCTTCTATTACTAAAACTTTGATCCCTTTTTCTGCCAATGTAAGTGCTGCTATTCCTCCTGTAGCTCCAGAACCAACAACTATTGCATCATAAGGACTTATATCCAAAACCTAGAAAGTGATTTTTTATTTCAATAAATATAGCATTCAGTAAATAATTAATTTTTAGATTTCAACTTAAGAAGTTAGAATTTATTGAAATACTACTCAAACAAATGAGATTTATAATTTTAACTTTTTTAATAATTATTTTAACCTTCCCTTCTAGAAGCTTCGCTGCATTGGATTATGGTAAACAATCCTTAGTAGGGGCGGATTTTTCTGGATCTGATTTAAAAGGAGCAACTTTCTATTTGACTGATTTACAAGATGCAAATTTATCAGGTTGTGAGCTCCAAAATGCGACTCTTTATGGAGCAAAATTGAAAGATACTAATTTAAGTAACTCCAACTTAAGAGAAGTTACTTTAGACTCAGCTGTTTTAGATGGAACAGATTTATCAAATACTAACTTAGAGGATTCTTTTGCTTATAGTACCCAGTTTGAAAATGTAAAAATACAAGGCGCAGACTTCACAAATGTTTTTTTGCCAAAAGATATTATTAGGGAATTTTGCGAAAGTGCCACTGGAACTAATCCAATCACAAATAGAGAGACTAGAGAAACTTTAGAGTGTGATTATATTTGAATTTATGCACATGCAAGTTCTTTTTTAATCTTTCTTTGTTTATAAAGTGATCTTCCAACAGGCCAACCTAAAGTAGATAAATGTCTCATAAAAGATCTTGAGTATTTGAAATAAAAATTGTCTGAACATTTGATACCAAGTTCTTTTAAAGTAGTTTTTAATAAACATAGATCTCTCTTGTTGCCTTTTCTCATATCCAATAATATCAATGATTCACTTGATAATTTTTTTTGTAGAACCTTATCATTTTCAGCAAAACCAACTTTAAGTGAATTAAATTGATCAGAATAAAGAGTATAAATTATTCCATCTTTGAATTTATCTATAGAAGTTTCTACATTAAACCTTGATGATATTAATGTTTTGTATCCTTTAATGATTTTTCTTTTATTCATAATTATTTAATTTCATTCTGAGCTATTTCGTATTTCTCCAATAGATTGTTTACTTCTGCTAGTGCAATCCTCTTTTGACAGGCTGAGTCATATCTATTTACTGCTACTGAAGGTATTGAACCTTTGCTTTTCATTTCCCTAATACCAGTTTCTAAACACTGAAAAGCAACACTCGATAGATCTCTTCCTTCTGCTGCGGCCCAAACTTTCAAAAGATAAGTAAGATTTGATGGCACTGAAATTTGTACTTTGTTTGAGTTTGAAGTATTTAATGCAATATCATCGAGACTAATTTCTTTCGAGGAAATAGTTTCTTTAACCTTTTTCTTCAAAATTTTTACTTGACTTATAGCGTCCTCTTTATTCTTGATTTTTTGTTCTATTTCAAATAATTCTTCTTCAGAATTAATTAAAGCTTCTAATGCCCATTTAGCATCATCTTTCTCAATGGCAGTTCGATCAAGCCATTCATCTCTTATTTTTGACCAATTACTAGGCATAAGCTTTATGCGATAATTCTATAATAAATAAATCTAATTAGATTGTCTACCTAATCTGTTTAGATTTAATATAGATTATATAAAGTTTACATAAAGTTTTGAATTTCCTGTGTGTACGTTTGGATCCCTTATCTTAGAAGTAATGTTTTATGGCAATTAAAACTACAGAATCTATCCAATATGAGTTTATAGGGATTCACCCGTTAATTGAAAACGTTATATTAGATAATTCAATCTTTTTAAAATTTTAGTTATTTGTTTATTTAATTAAAGACTTCTGAGCTTTTAATCTCTTTCAATAAGTTCAATTTTATAACCATCAGGATCCTCAACAAAAGCCAATACAGTAGTACTGTTTTTCATTGTTTTAGGTTTGGTTGTTATTTTGCAACCATTATTTTCTAATCCTTGGCAAATTAGATGAATATCTTTTACTCCAATAGCTATATGACCATATTTATCTCCAAGCTCATAGTCTTCAGACTTTTTGTCCCAGTTATAAGTTAATTCAATTACTGTGTTTTCTTTTTCTGAGCCATAACCAACAAATGCTAAAGTGAATTTTCCATTAGGGTAATCCTTTTTTCTTAATAAATTCATTCCTAATCTATTGACGTAAAAATCAATGGATTTATCTAAATCTCCAACCCTTAACATTGTATGTAGGATACGCATTTTGAATTATGAACCTTAATCAATTATCTAATATTTAATAACCATCTGCCAAAATTGATTTTTTGAGGCTAAGTCTTTTATTAATTACAGAAAAATTAGGTTAAAATATGAACTAAATTTCAATAATATATTGAATCAGATATTCCAAAGGCTCTCATCAGTATTTTTGTATACTTTGCCATTAAAGGCATCAATACCTTTTGGATATTATTTGTTCTATAAATATTCATTTTTAAAAATTCTATTATTACTCACTTTCCCGATAGCAATAATTGAAAAATCTTTGCCTTTTGGTAGTTTTTTATTATTTATAATTTTGTTTGCTGGATTAGCAAGAAATCCAAATGTTCCCTATTTCGTTAGATATAACGCATGCCAAGCATTACTTATTGATATTGCTTTGATAATAATTTCATATTTCTTGAGAATATTTCCCATAGTTGAATTAGGCTCAATAATTTTTATATTTACATTATGTATTTTTATTTATTCGATTTCAAAATGTATTTATGGAGTTGAACCTGAAATTCCCTTAATTAGTAAATCTGTAAGAATGCAAATTTAAAAAGATTTATTGATTTACTGTTTTTCTTCAGCACTCATTTAGAATAGATTCCCATCTTTGTTGACTTGCCTTTATTGCTTGCATTGGTGGATCAGATCCCTCAATTTCAAAGGCTTTAATTAATGATTTATTAGCTAATAGACCTAATCTTGCAGCCTCTCTTTGTCTAGAGCATACTTTTTTTCTTGATCCTTCTTTTAGACTATTTTCGATTTCTTTAAGAATCTGGCTAGCTTCATTCGATTTAGAATAAAAATCATTCATATAAACATCAAGTGCCGTTTCAGCAAAGATTTCAACTGGAGAGATTATTGTGACTAAGCAAAGTATAAAACTTATAAATACAAATATTTTCATAAGAATCTTAAGTAAATTTTTTGCCCGATCTCTTTAATACTAAATAAAAGGTAAGAACGCTAATTGTTCCAGATGGACCTATTAAAACATGCCAAAATTGATCGCCACTAATTGAGAGCCTTGTTCCAAAGAAAGTCGTAAAAAAAATACCAAATATTGGGTATAGGATAAAAAGCCAATCTTTAAAAACTCTTTGCCAATTTATAATTAGAAGGATACTTATTATTACTTGAAAAAAAAGAGCAATAGATTTATCAAATAAAAAATATGAGATTATTGAACATAAAGAAATGCAAAAATTAGTTTTTTGAATAAATTTATTTTTTATAACTGACATTGATAAACATGTTAGACCTAAAGATAGGAAAGAATAAAATAACCAATTAAATAAAGAGGAATGATCTACATAAATCCAAGATGTTTGGGTATGATCTATCATTTCAGAAATCGATGCCAATCCTAAAAAAATAAAACCGAAAGGTATCAATTTGTTCTTGCGGATGTGTTTGAATTTATTGATCGATCTAATACCTAATAATATTGGGATGATTGCTGCTTGAAAATGAGCTAATAATAAAATTAAAAAAAACAAAATAAATACTCAAACTTAGTTCATATAAATTTAAATACAAAAAGCAGTTTCAGGTTACCTGAGTAGTGAAAGGTACCATTGTCCGATTACTATAATCAATATTGTAAGAACAAAGGGGAAAGCAGGATATCTTGTTTGAAAATTAGCAGGTGGCCAAGGAGACCAAGATATTAATCTTTCTTGAGGTTCAGTTGAAACAACTCTTTTTTTCGATTTTTTGGATATTAAATTATCTGTAGCGAAACCTTTACTCATAGCACAAATAAAATTATCTTAACAAGAAGGTCCCAAAAAGGCGTTTATTTAATTAGGGATATTTTAAAGTCACTTTTTGTGGGAACGGAGGGGGTGGGATTCGAACTCACGGTATCCTTAAAGATAGGCCATTTTCAAGTCTAGATGTTTCCTCGTCGAATCAAAAGATTTTCTATGTTTAAGGAACAGAAATCATCAAAATATGTCCGATTTATTAAAGAAAATAATTTAATAAATATCTACATGATTCACCAAATATTAAGAATTTGATTTATTTGCCTTCATTTATAAATTTAATTTTATATCTAAAGTTTTTATTGACTAGCTTATTTAAGCAACCTCTTTTAAATTTGTATACCTTCTAAATACAAAATAATTTGCGATTATTAAAATTGCCAAAAATATATGAAATTGTTTTCCGTAAGGAATTCCCATACCGTTTATAGCTACCCAGGTATTTACATAGAAAGCCCATACATTAATTACAAGCAAGGGTACAAAAACTCTTATTTTTTTTAATTTTGAGCGGATATTCATAAAAATACTAAATGCACTAAAAATTCCTATAACAAGACCAATAGAGGTATAACCATGCAGGATTCTCATCGACGCGTCGGAGTGTTCATGAGCAAAAAAAGCTGCAAGAATATTTAAGGGCACAAGTGCACCTGGCTCTGGTCCAAAAAATTCTCTCGCTTTTCCAAAAAACCAATTTACAGTATTACTGTAGTTATCCATTTAATACATAAAAGTTAGTCTTTTTATTTAATTTTATAGTCAAAAATTAGAGCAAAGTAAAGGTTTTAAAAATATACTCTCAATCAGCATATGCAGTTAGTAGTGGGAATAGTAAGTGTTTCATTTAAAAATAGTTTTATTTCAGAGTACTCCTCTCTCACATGCAAAAGGCCATACTCTCTTTGCGTTAAATGGATATTTTTCTCCATTGGAAAGTTGAAAAGCTACTTTTATTTTTTTGTCTTTTTTGGGGAGAGTTCTAATATTTTCTGAATTGTAAGACTCAGAAGAGCTTACTTTATTAAAAAAATATACTGGATCCATAAAATAACCATTTTGAGGAGCAAAAATATAACCTGTATTTGTCCAATTAGGATTGTTTGAAAACATCACAGCGAAGTGAACAGCACTTCTTCTTACTTTCTTCCCCATTTTCCCAGTATTCCAAATTCTTGCAATTTTATCACCAGCATTTACAAATTGCCCCAATGGAATTGAGGGCATTTCTAATAAATGTGTGTATTGAGTATAGGTGAAAAATGGTAACCCAGTATCTTCAGGACTATGTCTTAAAACAATTTCTATGCCTTTACGATTCTCTGTATTTAAGAATTTACCAACAACTATTCCAGATGCAGCTGCCAATACTGGAGTCCCTTTTGGCTGTGGAATATCAATACCTTTATGCAAAGCATGACCCTTCCTTTTATGCGAATAACTAATTGCCCATTTTTCACTATCTATAAGTGGACATTTAAATCCTTTTTTAAAACTAGGATATGTTCCAGTTATGATAACTCCTCTTCTTTTCTGTATTGCTACTGCTTCTTTGCTATTTAATTTATTATTCTTACCAACCATTTTAAATACTTCTTCAGATATATTTTCTGGAGAAACAAAACCCTCTAAATACTTACATTCCTCACATTCTTGAGATTTAATTGACATTATTTGTTCAGCATTAACACCATTAGGTAAAGCTAGTACGGCTAGTAGTGGGAGCAGTAAGCGTTTCATTTAAGACATTCCTCCAAAAGATATTTTAGGTAGCTTGTGGACACATCCCATTTCGACATTTGTACACGGATTTTATGTCTGGAATAACATCTTTTTTCTATATTTTCTGGGGCAAAAGTTGAATAAAAAATAAACCCAAATAGGAAAATAGCGACAACGGAAATAGCAATTGATGTTCCTTTTTTTGAGTTCAAGTCAGAAAAGTAGTAAGAGTATCATGACATTTTTTGTTCTTCAAGTTGTTCTTCAAGTTGTTCTTCATTTGCTGCATCAATACCGGATTTAATCCACCAATATGCGTACGTAGAAAACTTGTAGCCACTGGCAAGATCAAATTTCTCAATTGCTTTAATAAGTCTTATCCTTCCTATTTCCATCAATTGGTAAAGATTTGAATTTTCATTAGCATTCTTTAATACAACGTGAATTACAAGCCTGAAATATGAAATGGCAATTTTCTCAACAGCATTTTCCTTTTTTTCCTCTTTTTCCGACACGTCATCCTCATCAATACCATTTTCTTTATACCACCTATCCCATCTTTCGTATTCAGATAGATATCCAACACTCTTTGCTGGAGGACTCCAATACATATTCTTAACCCTTTTCCATATTCTTTCATTTGCCTCTTCCAATTTTTCAACATATGCAAATGCTTCTCTTTCAAATTCATTAAATTTCTGAATTTCCTTTAAATAAAATAATTCCTCATCCTCTGTTAAAAGAGGTGTCGTATCAACATCTACTGAATAATTTTCTTTTACGTATTGCTTTAAGTAAATTAGTAAATCGGGGTCTCCTGTTATTGCCGCCTTCTGCTTTATTGCTAACCATTGAAAAGCCTGAGATCTTTCTTCATTTTTTTCTCTTAGTTTTATCCTTAATTCTTCTACTTTATAAAATTGCTTAAGATTTGTTTTTCTATTAAAATTTCTTGAACCTAAATTTAAAGTATTATTTGATTTTAATTTTTTTCCGCTACGATTTTCATATTCATGACACTCATCCCATGAGTCAAAAATTTTTCCATCATTTGATTTCCAAACTTTCTTCACAAAAAAGGAGCTAATTGCCTCTTATTTTATATCAACTGTCAAATGTCCAATGAAGCGGTGAAAGCAAAAAATCGTGATTTACAATATCATAAATATTCCTAAAATGATTGTGATTAATAAAAATATATTAGAAAGCTTATTTGATCTTATATTGTCAGACCAAACATATTTTGAAGCAAAATAAACCCCAAAACCAAAGATGCAGGGAGTTACAATAATTAAAAACCCATTTCCACTAGGATCAATACCAGTATTACAATAATTTCCATAAAAAAATTGACATAAAAGTCCTGTCAGCCAATTAGATGCAATATACCAGCCAGCAACAAAAAAAATGTTTATTATGATTTTTATAAATTTATTTTCAGAACTAAATAAATTCATAAAAAAAAGGAGCTAATAGCCCCTTATTTTATATCGACTGTCAATAATTCAAAATCTTTTATTTCTCATAAGTAAACCATCTTTTTTAGTTCACCGAAAGTTCACCACTTTTTCCTTAATTTACGGTAATGGAGAGGAACTCTAAGGAACTTGCTTAAAATTACAGAAAATATAAAAAACCCCTAAATGGAGTCATCTTTTTAGAAGTCAGTTGTCTAGTACGGAGGGGGTGGGATTCGAACCCACGGTGCCCTTGCAGACACGCTAGTTTTCAAGACTAGAGCCTTAAACCACTCGACCACCCCTCCAGGTAAAAAATATTAAATTTTTAGCTTTTTAATTATATCAAAAGATGGTTAAATTTTTCGGAACTGATCCGGAACTGCACGTCAAGTTGTCTTCCAAATCACAGGTATGACTAAAACTAAATCTAGCTTTCAAGACTAGAGCCTTAAACTACTCGATCACTTCTTCAGAGGGTTAGTCAATTTCTTTGAGCTTGTTTAGCCCATCATAGAAACTTAGTCACTGGCTAGAAAATCTAGCTACTCTTTCCCCACTTAGATATTTAAGTATCTTTGAAAAAATGAGAAAAAGAAAATAAAATAATGGCAATTAACAATATTTATTTTCAAGAATTTTTTTTCTTGCTACTAATAGAAAGCCAATACAAAATACAAAATGCTTTACGTTCAGCATTGGTCATTTAAGACTGGATATCATCAAAAAGGTGCGGAAAAATTTCTTGGAGGAGGAGGAGATTATCCTGGAGTTGAGATGATTGGAAGATATCATGCGCCAGGATCTCTTGAAGGGTGGATAGTTTTAAAGACAGATGATCCAAAAGCGATATATCAGCATGCAGCTGAATGGGGTGAATTCCTTAATTGGGAGACCACACCGGTTTTTACTGATGAAGAAGCTGGTCCGATAGTCGCGAAAGTCTACTCATAGTAAGTAATTGAAATTCGAGATAAAATAAGGGGCAAATAGCTCCTTTTTTTTATGAATACACTCATCATTTCGACTTTTAGCTGCACATTTGAAAAATTCAAAACCGACGTTTCTGGATTTATAACAGCAATGGGTCAAGAAGTAGTTTCAGAATATGAGTTCGTACAAGCTGGCGAGCAAAAATCTCATTTACTCATGAACGTCTTAGATATGGAAGCACTTGAAGCTGAAATGAATTCAGATGCAGCTAAAGAGTGGGATAAAAAAAATAATTGTAAGGATACCGTCTATGCAATTGAGCTTGTTGAATAAAAATTAAACGCATACTAAAATCACTATCCGAAATTCACATTTTCTTGAAATAAACCAAATAAGTTATTACCAACTATGGCAGCGATTATTAATACGAAGGCAACTATAGCAAAAAGAGCACTGACATCTTTTATGTCATAAGGTGCTTTAAATAAGGGTTTCTGGTCTGTCATGGTTATCAAATCTATGAATGCAATTGAATCATATTATTTTAATGCTTGTGAGAAGTATTAAGTTATTTTTTTAGTCTAAAAATTGGACAATAAAAAAGCCACTGAAAGTGGCTTTTTCTGTTTATTGGTTAAATAAACTAGCTTGTATAAGATTTACCTCTGTAAGTTAGTTCATTATGCTGCTTCTTAGCTGCTTCTTTGTTCTGGACGTACTTTTGTCCTCTGTAAATTAGAGTCATTTTTTAAGCTCCGGTTTCGCTTAAGTCCCCGTTCCATGGCTTAAGTCGATTTGCGGCTTGCTAAACACAAGTTGAACGTTTTGGTAGCGGTTGCTACAGATTTATAATAACATCCAAGTAAATTAATTGTCTAGTTCTTTAATAAATAAAGTTAATATATTAATGATAGATTAGGTTTCTGCTATAAATATTTATATATTGACCCTATGTAATTACTTACAGGTTACATTTTGTTCGTTTTTGAGAAGTATTTTTTATTTAATGAACTTTTAAATGTAAAATTCTTAAGATTATAAAATTTGTTTTATGTTTTCTAGAAGCAAAAAAACTACAGTAAAAAAATCTGCAATAGTTGAAGAGACTCCATTATTTGCTCAATTACTACCATTCGCAAACAAAATGAATGATAAGGTTCAATTGGTAAATGCTTTAGCTTTTACTTTTATTATGGGATTCTCAATTTTTGGAATTGCTCTATGGAAACTTTCAGCTCTTACTTAATTATTTAATTTTTGCAAAGCATTAATTTTTGATTCTTTGTTTTTGATTATTGTTACTAACCATTTAGAGGCAAGTCCCCTGGATATTGATCTATTTTTTAGAAATCTACATATATAAACGTGTAGATTTTTTTTATTCTTGGAGTTAAATTTTTCTTCAAAGTCTAATATTTCTTCTTCAGATGTCCTTTTTCTTAGCTCATCAACTAAAGCATGACTAGAGGAATCATTAAATAAGTTCCCAATATTTAAGCTTAAAGTCATAAATAATTTATGTTCCTATTTAAGAGGTAGCCATAAATTAAATATTTAAAAACTAATTTATATTTTTTATTTACAAATAATTTAAAACTTAATCTTTCGGTTTAGCCAGAGGAAGGAGGCACTTATCTGAATCGCACCCAGCTGGGCCAGCTTCAGATAGTTCTCCAACATCATATTTATTGAGAGCGTCAAAGAAATCGTTGTTAACTTTCCTCTCTATAACTTTATTTTGCAATGATATGAATTCCTCTTTACTTATTGGTTCAAAAGGCAATCTCGGGAATGTTGCGTTGGCACTAAATCGAGCTAGTAATGCTGCTGAAATATATCCCTCATTATTTTCTATCGCATTATAAATAGCTTTCGCTAAATCTTCGATTTCATTTTCTCTAAATTCTACGGTTGCAGAAGTGTTATGCTCTGTGTAAAATTTCTGGACTTGCATGTAAAAATCAAATTGAGCTAATGCTGAAAAATTATTGATATCTATCTGGTCTGCACCATCTATATTTGCCCAGCTAACTTCTGTAGGGATTTCAACTAACCATTCTGTACATCTTGGATCAAATGGATTATCTAGTAAGCAGCCATTTTCATCTTTATCAGATTGAGATGGAACAACTGAGTAACCATAATCCATGCATGCTAAAGCAATTGGATCATTTTTCCTGAAAGTTATTCTTCTAATAAATCTTTGAGCTTTTGGCGGATGCCACCCTGGAGCTGCTCCTGTTAGAAGACTTTTAGTGCCAGCTGGCTGAACAGTTGTACATCGATTTGGTCTTCTTAGATTATGTTTATCACAATATTCCCAGACCGTTTCTTTTACTATTTTTCTCCAGGAATCTAGGAATTTAGCTTCCTTCTCCTTGAAAGCCTTTCCTTCTTCGCTATTTGGCCTCCCTGCTTCCCACCACTTCAACCATGGCGTCCCAAAAGCATGGACACAGAAATCGAATAATCCAGTGAAACTTACTCCTACAATAGGGTCATATTCTCTACTTTTTCTGTAACGCTCAACTTCAAATTCATGATTAAGTAAGCATGCTACAGAAAGAGCTGCTGCTTTAAAAGCTTTTTTTTGCTCTTCAAAATTTTCTGGATCAATCTGATTTAAATGAACTTCAGCTAAATTGCAGTGGAAATCATTTCCCAAGATCTCCCCACAAGGGTTAAGTCCATATCGGCTCATCCTGTGGTCTAACTCTTCTTCAGAAAATGGACCATAGCTACTATTTATCCAATTTCTCGCTTCATCCTTACCTTGTTGCGAGTAGATTTCAATAAATTCCTTTCTCAATTCATCATCTTTAAGAATATCTGCATTTGACCTTGCGATTGCTTCTGGAGCAAATTGAATAGCCCCCTCACCTGAATGGAATTGTTTTGTTACAGCATCCAAAACAGTTTGAAAAGTGGGTTTTGTATGGTAAACCCTAGTATGATTAGCCATCCTTAGGGCATCTTTTTCAGGATCTATTCTCCAATTGCCATTCTCATCTTGACTCCATAAATTTTCTTTTGCCGATGCTGCTTCCTTATCATCCGAAGCAAATTGTCTCATTCCGGCACTTCTTCTTATATTGCCAGCAACTATGGTTACTGCAGCTTCATCAATTAATAAACAACACTCTACTGTACTCAATTTCCTGCCAATTGCCTTTCCAAGAAGTGATGCGACTCTAGAGTAGAGATCTTTTAATTTGATAGGATTTGCCATACCACCAAAACCTTTTAATGATTCTCCAGCAGGTCTAATGTCTTTCAAATTAATATAAACATCAATTTCTCTTTCAAGACTCTCGTTACTTGATGCCTCAAGAAGATATTTATAGCTATCTACCCACCCTCTTCTGCTATCTCCAACTTTGATATAAAGATCTTTCCCTTTGATTTCTAATGATGATTTTTCTTCTCTTTGATCTTTAGGAGTTATTCCAACTTCACTAACTGACTTAATATTTAGTTTGTTTAGCACTGTAGGTAGATTATTTATAAAATGAGGCTCAATTATTGCACCTGTTCCACACCCCATCATTGCCAAGTCCATCATTAAAGCAAAAGCTTCCCAATCTATTAAGTTTGTTGAAGTACAGTTGTATGCTCCAGAGAAATTTTGGTTTTTATTAATCCAAGGAGTTCCTCCAATCCATAACCATCTCCCTGAAGGTTGGGCTTTTTGGTTGCTTTGCATCTCTCTCATTAGGATCAATTCTTCCTCAGAAAGTTTTCCTAATTCTTTTAAGCCCGATAAATTTCTTTCACCTACTTCACTCCAGTTCTCCCTTTTGCCAGAGCTAGTTTTCCTACTGTAAGATCTAAAAAAAACAGGATAAGCAGCTGGCGCAGTCTTTGGAAAATCATCTTTTTTAAGATTATTGGAATTGCTCTCTGAAGAAGCTTTATTTGGTGCAACAGTCACGATAAAAAAAACGTATGTAAATAACCCGTACTGGAAGAATAACTCTACCTGTGGCGTCTGCAACCATTCTTACCACTATTTAACGGTTTGTGTAGAATTATGTTTAATATGAAATCTTTGTTTCAAGAAAGAATATGGAAAGAATCCCTGAACCTGAATTAATGGAAGAAAAAGAGCAGGTCATTTCTTATGATGAGGCTGATTTTTCAGAAGGGGAGGTTAATCTAATTAATCAAATAGATAATTATCTCTTGAGAAAAAATATTTCTTTAGGTGAAAAAGATTTAATAGTTGATTTAGGATGCGGCCCAGGAAATATTTCTAAAAAGTTAGCAATAAAATGGTCTAATACTGAAGTAGTTGGAATAGATGGTTCTAAAGAGATGATTTTGAGAGCAGAATATAATAAAAATATTGCTACTGAACAAAAAAAATTAAAAAATTTACGCTACATTTGTTCAGATATCAAAGACATTAAATCAAATAATTTTTTACTTAAAAAAAGAATTAGTTTACTCGTAAGTAATAGTTTGATTCATCACATTACCAATCTTGAAGATTTCTTCGACACCATAAGAAGTTTGTCTAGTAACATTACTGTAAATTTTCATAAGGACTTGAAAAGGCCATTAGATGAAAAGTCCGCTTTAGAACTCAAAGCACAATGTTCAACTAAATATAATGAGATTTTAACTAATGATTATTATGCATCTTTAAAAGCTTCTTATACCTTTAAAGAGTTAAAAAATTTTATTTTAGAGAATGATCTATCCTCTTTAGATGTGTTTGAAGACGGTGATAAATATTTAATAGTCTATGGTAATGTTTAAGAACTAAGTGTAAGGCCCTTATATTATATAGATGAACTTAGGTACTAAAATTTTAAATAATAAAGACATACTGGATGCTGTAAATAAAAGAAGAAATTTTGCTATTATTTCACATCCAGATGCGGGGAAAACGACTCTTACTGAGAAGCTTCTTTTATATGGAGGTGCCATTCAACAGGCAGGAGCAGTAAAAGCTAGGGGTAATCAGAGAAAAGCAACGTCAGACTGGATGGAACTTGAGAAACAAAGAGGTATTTCTATTACATCAACTGTATTGCAATTTCAATACGAAAGATCTGTAATCAATCTATTAGATACCCCAGGACACCAAGATTTCTCCGAAGATACATATAGAACATTAGCTGCTGCTGATAATGCAGTTATGTTGGAAGATGCTGCTAAAGGATTAGAACCTCAAACTAGAAAATTGTTTGAAGTTTGCAAGATGCGAAAAATACCAATATTTACTTTTATAAATAAAATGGATAGACCAGGGAGAGAGCCATTTTCTTTACTTGATGAAATTGAATCAGAACTTGGATTAAATACTTTACCTATTAACTGGCCAATTGGGAGTGGCGAGGAATTTAGGGGAGTTATTGATAGATTTTCGAGAGAGGTGATTTTATTTGATAAAGCCGTGAGAGGAAAACAATCGAATGAGAAAAGATTAAGTCTTGAAGATAAAGAGCTATCAAAATATGTGGAGAGAGATTTACTTGAAAACTCACTTGAAGAATTGGAGGTTCTCGATGAGGCAGGATCGAAATTTGAAAAAGAAAAAGTTTTTAATGGCTCTTTAACCCCAGTTTTCTTTGGATCTGCCATGACCAATTTTGGTGTAAGACCATTTTTAGATAGTTTTTTAAAAATGGCTCAAAAGCCAACTTCAAGAAATAGCAATAAAGGGGATATTGAACCTGCAAGCGATGAATTTACTGGGTTTGTTTTTAAGCTTCAGGCAAATATGGATCCAAAGCACAGAGATAGGGTTGCTTTTATAAGAGTTTGTAGTGGAAAATTTGAAAAGGATATGTCAGTTAAACATTCCAGAACTGGGAAAACAATTAGATTATCAAGACCACAAAAAATATTTGGGCAAGATAGAGAAGTAGTTGATGATGCCTATCCTGGAGATGTTATTGGCTTGAATAATCCAGGGATGTTTTCTATTGGAGATACTCTTTATACTGGTACTCATCTGGAGTACGAAGGTATACCATCCTTTAGTCCTGAAATATTTAGCTGGCTAAGAAATCCAAATCCCTCAGCATTTAAAAACTTTAGAAAGGGTGTTAATGAACTTCGTGAAGAAGGTGCTGTTCAGATTCTTTATGATTTCGATGAGAGCAAAAGAGACCCTATACTCGCAGCTGTTGGTCAATTGCAGTTGGAGGTTGTAACTCACAGGTTGAAAAGTGAATATGGTGTGGATTCAAATCTTGAATCAATGCCATATCAATTGGCTAGATGGGTTTCTGATGGATGGCCAGCCATTGAAAAACTAGGCAGAATATTCAATTGTAAAATAGTTAAGGATTGTTGGAACAGGCCAGTTATTCTTTTTAAAAATGAGTGGAATCTAAATCAATTTGTTGAAGACAATAATCAATTAACTTTAAACAAAGTTGCTCCAGTTGTTAGTGGAGTCGAACCAATTGTTTTATAAAGCCTTAATGGATTATAAAATTGGTTAATCTATTAGTATTAGTAAAAAATTTTGGATTCAAACAGTAATAAAAACAATAATGAAAAATCGCCTTATGAAATTTTAGGTGTAAAAGAAGGTGCTGCTTTTGAGGATATTCAAAGGGCTAGAGACCTTAAAGTTGAAGAGGCTGGTGAAGATCTAATTTTGAAAGCAAAAATAGAATCCTCCTTCGATCAATTACTGATGGGGAGTTTGAAAGCTAGGCAATCAGGGAATGTGAGCTATGAAGCTGTTAGTGCTTCAAAAAAAGAAAAACAAATTAATCAATTTACCAATAATAATTTTCCACTGCTTTCTAAGATAAAAAATTTAAATAATAACTCTAAGAACTCAAGTCAGTATAGTCTGCCAAAAATAACTCCTCCCTCATTTGACAATCTTTCAATAAAAATATCTCTTGGGCTATTATTTTTAATTTTGTTATTTATCAGTCCAGACTCCAATAATAGACTTTTGCTTTCTATCTCAACATTAATACTTACCTATACTCAAATTAAATCGGGTAAAAGATTTATAGGTTCTCTAGGTTGGAGTGTTACCTTTCTTTCGATAGGATTAATATTTGGTGGATTACTTGAAAATAATTCTTTCATTCAGGAAGTATCAAACAATTCTTTATCAATACAAAAAATTCAAAGTATTCCAGCTATGGTTATTTTATGGCTAGGTGTAATTTTCTTATGATTGATTTTCTATGATCGATTTAATTTCTTCATAATTTATAAGATATTTATTCTTGCAAAATTCACAAATCAATTCTGCTTTGCCATCTTTCTTGAGGATGTCCTTCAATTCGCTCTTGTCAAGCATTTTCATTGCATTTAAACTTCTTTGTTTGGAACACTTGCATTTAAAACTAACTTCTTGGGAACGAGCCTTCTCAGATATTGATTTATCGTCAATATCGGGAAATATATTTCTTATTAACGAAAGAAGATTTTCTTTTGACTGAAATAGGTCTTCGCTAAAAGAATTAATTTCTTTACATCTTTCTTCAAGTAGTGAGACAAGTAGTGGGTCAGTATCTTTTTTAGGTAGAACTTGAGCTAATAAGCCACCACTACAAATAACACTTTTATTTTGAATTTTTTCTCCAATAAATACAGCAGAGGGAGTTTGCTCTGAATGATATAAATATGAAGCTAAGTCTTCAGCAATATTTCCATTTACTAATTCGACAGTGCTTGTAAAGGGTTCTCCAAATCCACTATCTCTAATTACATTTAAATATCCTGTACCTAATGCTTTTGTAAAATCAAAAGAATATTTATTATTACCTATTTTGACTAGGTCTAATTCTAAATTAGGATTCCCTACATAACCCCTGACTTTTCCATCTCTACCTGCATCAACTAGTAATCCTTTTAAAGGTCCGTCAGATCTAACTCTTAAAGTAACTCTCCCATGCATTATCTTCATCGAGCTTGCTAAAAGCAGTGAAGCACTAAATGCTCTTCCTAAGATACAGGTGGTTAAATAAGAAAGACCGTGTCTTTTTTTTGCTTCTAAGGAAGATTCTGTTGTTAAGACCGCAACTAATCTTATTCCTCCATTTGCGGCAGTAGCCCGTACTATCCTATCCTGCATGATTTTCTTTTATAGAATTTTTAATTTTCCCTTTTTCCAAGAATAATATCCTAGAAGGAATTCCTTCAAATAAGGCAGGTTCATGAGTAACAATAATAATTGTATTTTTATTTTTTAGATCAAGAATTAAATTCTTTACATCATTTCTCATTGAATAGTCTAATCCAGCAGTTGGTTCATCAAGTAAAAGAATTGAGGGGTTTCTAAGTAGCTGAACTGCTACAGCTAGCCGCCGTTGTTGTCCGCCACTTAGTTGTTCTGGTGGTTGGGTCAGATTAATTTTTTTTAAACCAACTTTATTTAAAACTATTTCTATATTTTTTTCTCTTAAAGATTTATGGCCTATTTTTAATTCTTTACCAATGGTTGTACCTATAAAGTATCTTTCAGGAAATTGGAATACTACTCCACAAAACCATCTTCTTTGTCTAGAAGATAAAATTTTATTCTTCCAAGTAATTTTTCCTTTTTGTGGATTTGTTAATCCGCTTATTATTTCGAGAAGTGTTGTTTTCCCAGAACCACTATTGCCGCAAATTAAAATGATTTCATTTTCATGAACTTTTAAATTTAAATTTTCTATTATTTTTCTTTCACCAGTTTGGGGTTGATAAGATATTTCTTTTAAATCAAGCATTATTAATTAAGTTATAGGTATGAATTTTAATCTAGTAATAACTTACTTATAATAGCTTTAGATCTAAAAAGCTATTAGTCAATATGAATATTATTTTTAGGGAAGTTGATCCTTTTAATTGTTGGATATGGATCAGGTTTTCAGAATCACCAACTCAAGATGAAAAAAATTATTTAGATGGTGTATTTGATAGTTGGTACGTTTTAGGAAGGTTAGGTGGATTTAATTCTGAAAATTTGCAAACTCATGAAGAGGGTTCCGATCTAAGTTGGATGTCATACGATAATGACCAAAAAAACGCATCTCTTCCAGCCTTAATGCATAATTTAGGAGTCATGGAATATCAAAACCTTTGGGGAAGATGTTGGGTTGATTTTGGAACTTCAGACTCCATTTCAATAGATATATTAATTAATTCTTTGAATGAGATATCAAATAATTATGTAAAAATTGAAGATTTAATTATTGGGGGTGAAAATAATGATTGGTCAGTTGAAGAACATGAAGATTTAGTTTTTAAAGATTAAGTGTTTTAGATGGAAGACTTAACAAGATTAATTATTTCCCATGAAAGAATTGAAAATATTAAGAACAATAATTTAGAACTTTCTAAAGAAGAGGCTCATTATTTAAATAAAGTTATGAGGATAAAAAATGGTAAAAAAATATTTATAGCTAACGGAGAGGGTTCATTATGGAAAGCTATAAAAGTTAAAAATGATTGCTTAGAAATAATTAAATCAAAAAAACCTTACTTATTTCAAGAACAAGAAATTCACTTATTAGGAATAGCTGTTGTTATCCCAAAAAGTGGTTTTGAGGATATTTTAAAAATGTGTACTGAAATAGGAATTGATTATATACAGCCATTATTTTCAGAAAGACAGGTAAACAAAAATTTAAATTTTTCTAGAAAACTTTTGAGATGGAATTTAATTATCAATGAAGCTGTTGAGCAAAGTGAGAGATTATGGAAACCATCTATTTTAAGTGGAATGGATATTATTGAATGGCTAAAAAGTAGAGATAATCAAGAAAGAGTTTCAATTTCTATAACTAGAGAAGAAACACTATATGACTTAAATCAATGGTTAAGAAAAAAACAAGAATTTGGAAATAAAAAAGGAGGTATTTTTTGGAATGTAATTGGTCCTGAAGGAGGTTGGTCCGCTAAAGAAATTGATTTTTTTAAAAAAAATAATATTACCTTTGTTAAGCTTTCCGACACTATCTTGAGAACTTCAACGGCTAGTATTAACGCATCATCAATTCTAAATCAGTGGAGAATTGATTTGAAATTAAAGAATTAGATAAATATGGATTTAATTAGAAATCAATTTTTTATAGGTTTTTGCATTAATTTTATTTTGATTTATATATTTTGCAGGATTCCTTTGATGACGAAAAGTGGTTGGGTAAGTGCAGGCATCTTAGGCACAATTTTGTGGGGATGTTTGTCTTGGCAGGGATGGATGTCAGTTGTCATTTATTTATTATTTGGATCCCTCGTTACCAAAATAGGTTTTAAATTTAAAAAAGCACAAGGAATTGCTGAAAAAAGAGGCGGGAGAAGAGGTCCTGAGAATGTATGGGGCTCAGCAGCTACAGGATTATTTCTTGCCCTTATGACCAAATTTAATGCAGCCAATGTAGTGATGTTTAAAGTAGGTTTTGCTGCAAGTTTTGCTGCAAAGTTGGCGGATACTTTTGGTAGCGAAATTGGAAAAAGATTTGGTAAAGAAACATACTTAATTACTTCACTTAAAAAGGTGGATAGGGGAACTGAGGGAGGAATAAGTATAGAAGGAACATTAGCTAGTTTTTTGGGATCAATATTTATGGCTTTTATAATGCTTCTTCTATCAATTATTTCTACAAAATATCATCTTATAGTTGTTGTAGTTTCTGGATTCTTGGCAACACTTTCCGAAAGTATTATTGGTGCTAAATTTCAAAGCAAATATAAATTAAGTAATGAATTGGTAAATGCTATTCAGACAAGTATTGCTTCTGTTTTTGCTATCTTTGCTCTTATTTTATATTCATATTTTTTAAATTAATAATATTTGGAAAGACCTAGGATTCCTTCCATTTTGTAAGAATCTCCCAGCTTTTAAGTCTTTGGAAAAGCCAGAAATGACCTTCGGAATTTAGATGAATCCCATCATGCGTAATCCAATTTTTACTCCTTTTATCAGAGTACATTTCTCTAAAAGTAGGAAGAAATGGAACATTCTGATTGAGGCATACTTCCTCCATTCTCCTTTCATAAGAATTACAAAAATCATTTGAGTACCATAGACATCCTGCGAACGGCATTTTGCTTTCGTCAACTGGTGTAAGACCAATAACAAATACATTTGTTTGAGAGTTCATTTCATTAATTAGCCTCTCTAATCCATATTCAAATCCATCTATATCTAATTGATGTCTTCCATTTATCTGACCAATTGCTGCAGTGTCGTTAAGACCAACATTTAGCAGGATTGCTTTAGGTTTATTTCTTCTCGTTTCTCCTCTAGATGACCATTCTTTTTCCCATCTAGATGAAACTTTTTCTATCCCATCTCCCCTAACTCCAAGTTGATAAATAACTGGCCCATTTTGGTTATTGCTCCAATCTTTTCTAAGCCTCTCACACCATCCGCCACCTTCATTATCTCCCCATCCATAAACTGAGCTATCTCCAATTACAACTAGCTGTTTAGGTAAACTAATCACTATAACAGGAAAAAATAATTACTTGATTCAACAAATTTTTCTAAAAATTAAGTTAAACTATTTTTGATTTTACCATTTATTATTTCGCCAACTATTGCGATGGAGCTATAAGCTATCAAAACAATGGTAACTTCTTGCCATGCGAAGGAACTTAGTGATTCTTGCAATTGCCAACCTAGACCAACACTTCCAATAACCCCAACAATTGCAGTTTCTCTAATAATGATGTCAGATCTATAAGCGCAATATGCTAAGTAACTTTTTGCTTGTTGAGAAAATAAACCTAAAAGCCAACTAGTCTTTTGTGAGATTCCTAGAGATTTCATTGCAATATAATTTCTCTTGTCTTGGCTATCTAGATTTGTAAAAAGTAATTTGCTTGTAATACCAGCGTTGTGGAGACCTAATGTTAAAGCTGCTAAAGATACAGAAGGATAATTAAAAGTTAATAGAGTTAGGAGTATTACAGGTGTAGGTATTAAACGTAATAAAAAAGCAAAAATTTTTATAAAAATTTTAGAAGTATTGTTGTTAAAAATTCCTAATACTAATGGAGGTAAACTAATTGCGATTCCTGTTGATAAAAGACTTAAAATTATTGTTTCTAATATAAGTTTTAAGAAATCAAATAATCCTAAATCTGAGCTTGATTTAAATAGAGAACTAACGGAATTAAAATTTTCAACATTATTATTAAAAATAAAATAAAGAAAATATGAAAAAGAAAATAAAATTGTTATTAAAAAAACTGCAATAAAAAAAATAGATAGAATTTTATTTGTAGTATTAAATTTTATTTTTTTAAATATTAATCCAGAAAGAATTATCAAAATTGCTAAGGACCATAAATAAGTCCATAACTCTCTAAAATTCAAAGTTTGGAAAGATAAAAAAATACTGGTACCTATTCCACCAATACCAAAAAGTCCTAAAATCACCGTACTTCTTATTGAACACTCTAATCGATATAAACCAAAGTTTTTAAATGTATTTATTATTGGATTCCATATTAAAGTTAGTAAAGAAGAAAATTTAGGTGCATTTATTTGATTTATAGATTCAAAACTTTTGTAGTCAATAGTTTCTAATTGTTCAGCAAAAACTTTTGAATTTACAGCAATATAAGGTATACATATAGCTATTATTCCTATCGAAAAATTTATTCCATATATTTGCATTAATAGTATTCCCCATAACACTTCGTGTATAGATCTAATTATTGTAAGAAAAAACCTTATTATGCGGCAGAAAAAATTTGGAAAATTAAAGATTTTATAAAAAATATTTGAGGAAATTATTCCAAAAATTGCTCCAAAAATAATACTTACTAACCAACTAAAAAAACCAATTAAGATAGTTTCATTTAATCGTTTAATTACGGTAATAATAATTTCATTATCGATCTTGGGATTAAATGCAGAAATTAAGAATTCTTGAAATAATTTAAATCCTCCAAAATGAATATTGTTTATTAATTGATACCCTAGAGGTATGCATACCAAAATTGGAAGAAAAGATAATGAGGTATAGTTTAATTTTAATTTATTCAACTAATTAATATATTTTGTCTAAATGAAACTTCTTTAAGTTATTTCTTTTGATATTGAAAAAAATTTTGCCATCCCTGATTCCAATAACTTTATCGAAATCGTTCAGCAAATCTAATCGATGTAATGCAACTAATGCCGTCTTTGGGGATTTTTTTGTATTGTTGTTATCGACACTTTCTAGCAGTAGGTTTTTAATTGTTGTTATCAATTTGGGATCTAGATTATTAAAAGGCTCATCTGCAAGTAATATATTTGATCCTTGAATTAATGATCTAGCTATAGCCACCCTTTGTTTTTGCCCCCCAGATAGTTTTCTGATTTTTTTGTCGTAAATAGAGTTATGAAGTCTACATAATTGCATATATTTATGCGCCTTCTTAAAAGAACTTATATTTAGTAAATTTTTAAAAGCGAAATAAAAATTGTTTTCCGCTAGTAGTCCACAATTAACATTTTGTTCTGCAGAGAGATCTTCTATTAATCTTAAATCTTGCCAAATAGTTGTTATTTTACTTTTCTGCTTTCTATCTAATTCCTCGAAACTTTTATTGAATAATTTAACTTCACCTTGAGTTGGCTTGATAGTGCCATTAAATACTGATATAAGTGTAGTTTTTCCTGAACCGCTTTTACCTAAAAGTGCAATTTTCTCCCCTGAATTTATTTTTAAATTTATTTTATTTAGGATAAGATCATTTTTGTATTTATAAGATATATTTTTTAATTCTAAGACAGTATTATTCATCTAATTTTATTTAATTTCCTCCCGATTTCCTCTATATTTTTATATTGTTTTGATTCTGCCTTTATAAATCTTTTTGCATTGAACATATCTAATATCTGTTTATGTGATTTTTGCTTGATATCAAAATTTAGAATTACTGATTTAAGTTCGTTTGTAAACCCTTCCCCGAATCTATTTTCAAGATCCCCTTGAGCAATCCAATGATAGTCAACATATTCTGGGGTGATCCAGAATAATTCTAAATTACTTGTTCTTTTGGGATTATTTTTAAGAGTGTTTTCCCAAACTTGTTTATTTAAAGCTCCAGCATCAAATGCTCCACTATTAACTAAAGCTATAGTGGCATCATGACTCCCACTAAAACCTGCTTTTCCCCCTTTAAAGTGTTTAATTTCTACCCCTGCTCGATTTAAAAAATATTCTGGCATTAATCTTCCAGAAGTTGAGTTTTTAGAGCCAAAAGTAAATCTCAAATTCTTTAGTTTTTTAAGTCCTTTAATGTTTGAAATTGGGTTAAGTTCTAAATTTTTGTTTACTATAAAAACACTTTTAAATTCCTTATCGATATCTCTTTGAGCTATGACAATTGAATTAGGAGTTTGTAGTCTAGCTTGAACTCCTGATAAACCGCCAAACCAAACTAAATCTAAATCTTTAGTTCTAAATCCAGTTACTGCTGCAACATAATTAATAACAGGCATGTATTTGACTTCTACATCAAGTTGTTTGGATAATTCTTTTGAAAATAAATTAAATCTTTTGTCCAAAACATCTTGGTTTTGATCAGGTATTGCTCCAACTTTTAAAACTTTGGGATTTGAAAATACAGGTGATGAAAAAATAGAAAATAATAAAGATGAACTTAGTAGGAAATTTTTTAGATTAAACATAACTTAGTTTTAATCAATAGTATTCAGAGATTGCTTTTTCAATCCTTTGTAGTCCATCTTTTATCCTAACTGCTGAAGCTGCACAAGATATTCTTATACATTGATCAGCCCCAAAAGCTTTTCCAGGTACAACAACTAATCCGTAATCTTGAAGAGCTTTATTGGAGAAATCAACAGAAGTAATTGAGGAGTTAGGTAATTTTGGAAATGCGTAAAATGCTCCATTAGGTTCTTCAATATAAATCCCATTTATATTATTAAGGCCCTCATAGAGAAGTCTTCTTCTTTGATCATAATGGCTATTTATCATTGAGAAAAACTCATTATTAATTTTTAAAGCCTCTAAAGCACCTTTTTGAACAAAAGAGCAAACATTACTTGTACTTTGACTTTGTAATGCTGAGGATGCTTTGATTACATCTTTGGGACCTACTAAATAACCTATCCTCCAGCCAGTCATGGCCCATCCTTTCGCAAACCCATTTATTATAAAAATCCTATCTTTTAAGTCATTTGCTAATGAAGATAAACTGTAGTGTTTAAATTCTTTTTTAAGGATTAGTTCGTAAATCTCATCAGAAAGAATATTGATATTTGGATTTTCTCTAGCTAAATCGGCAATTTGTAATAATTCTTCCTTTGACATAACTCTTCCAGTAGGATTATTAGGAGAATTAATAATTATAAATTTAGTTTTTGAAGAGATTTTAGACTTCAAATCTTCTATATTTATTTTGAATCCATCTTCTGCAGAAGAATTTGTAACAATTGGCTTCCCACCCGCTAATCTAACCATCTGGGGATAACTTAACCAATATGGAGAAGGAATAATAACTTCGTCTCCAGTATTTAACAAGACTTGGAAAAGATTATATATTGCTTGCTTAGCACCATTTGTGACCATTACATTTTCAAATTCATAATTTAAATCGTTTTGAATTTGAAGTTTATTTGCAATTGCTTTTCGGAGATCTAAATTGCCCGCTGCTGGCCCGTACTTTGTGAATCCATCAAATATAGCTTTACTTGTAGCCTCTATAACTTCTTTTGGGGCATCAAAATCAGGTTCTCCTGCACTTAAATTACAAATATCTACTCCTTCTGCAGATAATTGATTTGCTTTAGCACTTATCTGCAATGTAAGAGAAGGCTCAATTGAAAGTGCCCGATCAGATAAATTAACTTGACTCATTGACTTATGACTTTTCAAATATGACTTTTAATAATGACAAATGCATAAATTAAGAATAAATAAAACTATCACACTATGGTTTAATTTAGTTCATTTTCTTAATCTATTTTATTTTCATGTTTTGAGTTCTTAAGATAAAAATATTTAAAGTTTTATTTTCGGTGAAAAGGTTAGTAATTGGGAGAGGAAGTGTATTTGCAGATTTGTTAATAATTGGTGAGGCACCTGGAGCACAGGAAGATTTAGAAGGAAAACCTTATGTAGGTAAATCTGGTAAGCTATTAAACGAATTATTAATACAAGCTGGGATTGACTATAAGAAGGATGTTTATTTTTGTAATGTAATTAAATGTCGCCCACCAAATAATAGAAAACCCACTGCTAGAGAAATTAATATTCATAAACCTTGGTTATTACAGCAAATAAAGCTAATTGATCCAAAATTTATATTACTTACTGGTTCAACTGCTATGAGAGCTATTTTAGAAGTTAAAGATCCTATAAGTAATTTAAGAGGTCAATGGATTGAAAAAGATGGGAGAGAAATTATGGTAATTTTTCATCCATCTTATTTGTTGAGATTTCCTTCAAAAGAAATCAATAATCCTTACCATCTAACTTTGAAAGACCTAGAGAATGTAAGTGGTAAACTATATGCCGTATAATTTAGTGAAATCCTTTTTGAATATCAAGAATTTTAATGTCATTAACTCAATCAAAAGAGGTTAATAGTCTCTCCAAAAGATATTCAACTCATATTGAGAGAAGGATAACTAGAACAGTAATGGTGGGTGATGTAGCTATTGGAAGTGATTATCCAGTAAGAGTTCAATCGATGATAAATGAAGATACGATGGATGTCGAAAATGCTTACTTAGCTATCAAAAGACTTAATGATGTGGGTTGCGAAATAGTAAGGTTAACTGTCCCTTCTTTAGCACATGCCAAAGCAGTAGAAGATATAAAAGCAAAATTACTAGAAAATAATATCAACACCCCCTTGGTGGCTGATGTTCACCATAATGGTATGAAAATTGCAATGGAAGTTGCAAAACATGTTGATAAAGTAAGAATTAATCCTGGATTGTTTGTTTTTGAAAAATCAGACCCTACAAGAACTGAATATACAGATGAGGAATTTGAAACTATTAAGCAAATAATACTTAAAAGATTTACCCCTTTAGTAGAAGTTTTAAAGGCTGAAAACAAAGCTCTAAGGATTGGAGTTAATCATGGGTCTCTATCTGAGAGGATGCTTTTTACTTATGGAGATACGCCATTAGGAATGACAGAATCTGCGATGGAGTTCGTCAAAATTTGTGATGAGCTTGATTTTCATAACATAATTATTTCTATGAAAGCTTCTAGGGCTCCGGTCATGATGGCAGCTTACAGAATGATTGCAGATAGGCTTGACTCAGAAGGATATAACTATCCCTTACATTTAGGAGTGACCGAAGCTGGTGATGGTGATTATGGAAGGATTAAAAGTACTGCTGGAATTGGAACGCTTTTAGCAGAGGGATTAGGAGATACTATCAGGGTTTCCTTAACAGAAGCTCCAGAAAAGGAAATACCAGTCTGCTATTCAATTTTGCAATCTTTAGGATTAAGAAAAACAATGGTTGAATACATCAGTTGCCCTAGTTGTGGTAGAACACTTTTCAATCTAGAAGAAGTTGTAGATAAAGTTAGGAACGCCACCTCACATTTAACGGGTCTAGATATAGCAATAATGGGATGTATTGTTAATGGGCCAGGAGAAATGGCGGATGCTGATTATGGTTATGTTGGGAAAGGTAAAGGAACTATTGCCTTATATAGAAGGAAAGAAGAGATAAAAAGAGTACCTGAAGATGAGGGTGTTAATGCTTTAATCCAACTTATTAAGGATGATGGAAAGTGGATTGATCCTTAAGGATTTGTCAAATTTTTGAAATTATAAATAAAATCTTTTTATAATAAAAAAAATCGCATTATTTGAAGATAAAAAAATTGCTTAAAAAAAAATTTATAATTCTTTTTGCGACAACCTTTTCTGGGCTATTTTTAAATAGTTTTGCAGAAGCAACAGTTTTAAATAATAGTTATAAAGAAGTAATTGATCATGTTTGGCAAATTGTATATAGAGATTTTCTTGATTCAAGTGGTAAATTTCAAAAGTCTAATTGGATTAATCTAAGAAAAGAGGTTTTATCAAAAACATATTCAGACAGCAATCAAGCATATGATGCGATTAGAAATATGCTTTCTGATTTAGATGATTCTTATACAAGATTTTTAGAACCTAAGGAATTTAATCAAATGAGAATCGATACTACTGGTGAATTAACTGGAGTTGGTATCCAAATAGTTAAAGATAAAGAATCTGATGATTTAATAATTATTTCTCCTATAGAGGGCACCCCTGCGTTTGATGCTGGAATAAAAGCTAGAGATAAAATATTATCTATAGATGATATTTCTACTGAAGGCATGAGTATAGAGGAAGCCGTGAAATTAATAAGAGGACAAAGAGGTACTAAAGTTAAGCTTGAAATTCTTAGAGGTTCTAAATCCTTTTTTAAGAATTTATCAAGAGAAAAGATTGAAATAAAATCTGTATCAAGTAAAGTCAATCAAACCAAAAATGGTTTATTAATTGGCTATGTGAGAATTAAACAATTTAATGCAAATGCATCAAAAGAGATTAGAGATGCTATTAAGGATTTAGAAACAAAAAAAGTTGCAGGATATGTTCTTGACTTGAGAAGTAATCCAGGAGGTTTATTAGAATCAAGCATTGATATCTCAAGATACTTCATTAACAAAGGAGTAATAGTAAGTACAGTAAGTAAAGATGGTTTAAAAGAAACAAAAAGAGGAAACGGTCAAGCTCTAACAAAAAAGCCCTTAGTTGTCTTAGTTAATGAGGGTTCTGCTAGTGCTAGTGAAATAGTTTCTGGTGCAATAAAAGATAACAAAAGAGGAAAATTAGTTGGGAAGAAAACGTTTGGTAAAGGTCTAGTTCAATCTATGAGAACATTAGTTGATGGTTCAGGTCTAACTGTTACAGTCGCTAAGTATTTAACTCCGAACGGCACTGATATAAACAAATCTGGAATTATTCCAGACATAGAAGTAAGAATGAATATAAACCCTATACTTCAAAGAGAGATAGGAACTAGAAAAGATAAACAATATAGAGCTGGTGAAAAAGAGCTAATAAATATAATTAATAGAAAGAATCAGATAAGCGAATTTAAGCCCGACACCACAAACCTTAATGCATTCCTAAAAATTAATAAGGAAGATAAAGTATTTTCATTAAATTAATTACTCATATCCAGCATTCTCTTTATTGGCACATAAGCTCTTCTTATTATTTCTGGGTCTAGTTCAATAGACGGGGAATTATTTTTCAAACAATCAAGAATTTTTTCTAAAGTATTTAATTTCATATATGGACACTCGTTACATTTACAACCTTCTACATCTGGGACTTCAATAAAAATTTTATTAGGTTCTTTCTTTTTCATTTGATGAATTATTCCAGGTTCAGTTAGTACCATGAAAGTTTTAGATGGATCTTTACTTACGAAATTAAGCAGCTTACTTGTTGATCCAATAAAGTCTGAGAGAATTAGTAAATTTTGACTACATTCAGGATGAGCAATTACTTTTGATCCTGGATTTTGATATTTTAATTTTAGAAGTTCCTCTTCACTAAATGATTCATGAACAATACAGCTGCCAGGCCATAATTTAAGATCTCTTCCTGAATTTTTCTGTACCCATCTCCCAAGGTTCTGATCTGGCGCAAATATTATCTTTTTATCTTCAGGTATCTTTTTAATTAATGAGACTGCATTACTGCTTGTACATATCAGATCACTTTGAGCTTTTACTTCTGCAGTGCAATTTATATAACTTACGACATAGTGATCTGGATTTTCTTCCCTGAATTTTTGAAATTTATCTGAAGGACAATCGTCTGCTAATGAGCATCCTGCGTCAATATCTGGTAATAGGACTGTTTTATTAGGGCTAAGTATTTTTGCGGTTTCGGCCATAAAGTGCACACCGCAAAAAATTATTATATCTGCGTCATTATTTGCAGCTTTCCTAGATAGATCTAATGAATCTCCAACAAAATCTGCAATTTCCTGAATCTCTGGTGCTTGATAATAGTGCGCAAGAATAATTGCATTAGCTTTTTTGCAACGCTCCTTTATTTCAGAAATCAAATCCTCTTCGTTTTGAACTGATTTCTGTTTTGCAGTAGAAGTTATACTGGTCAGGATTTAGAATATCTCTAAATAGATTATATGCCTTTAAACAGAAAAAATTCTGACAAATTTAAAAATTGCTATTGTTGGTGACTGTCATGGTCAATGGTCTGAATTAGACTTGAAAGTTTTATCGATTATCAAACCAAATATTGTTTTATTTGTTGGTGATATTTCTGATGGTAGTGTCAAAATAATTAAAAAAATCAATGAGATCAAAATTCCTACTTTTGTGATTTTAGGAAATCATGATAGAGGAAAAGATTCTACAGGCGACACTCTCTCAAAGCAGATACGTGTTCTTGGTGAAAAATATTGTGCATGGGATTTGAAAGTTTTTAATAATCAAATAAATTTATTGTCTGCTAGACCATGTAGTTCTGGCGGAGGCTATTATCTTTCAAAAGAAGTTAAAGGCGTTTATGGACCTATAACCGAACAAGATTCAATAAATAAAATTATCAAATGTTCAGAAGAGACTGTTGAAGAAATACCTCTAATAATTATGTCACATGCTGGTCCTTCGGGTTTAGGTTCTGAACCTAAAAGCATTTGTGGGAAAGACTGGAAATTACCCTCTTTAGATTGGGGAGATAGAGATTTGTCTGCTGCTATTTCTCAAATACAAAAGAGAAGAAAAGTTGATCTTGTAATTTTTGGTCATATGCACAACCGGCTTAAAAGAAATCTTGGTTTAAGAGAGATGTTTAAAATTGATAGCAAAGGAACGATTTATTTCAACACTGCTGTGGTACCAAGATATAAAAATGATGAAGACGGGAAATTGCTAATTAACTTTTCATGGATTGAGTTTGAAAATAAGGAATTAAGGCATGTTTCTCATCGATGGTATTCAGAGTCTGGTGTAATTCGTGAAGAAGATAAATTTTTTTAGGATTAAATATCTCTGATCATATTTTAAGTATTTTTGGGCTTTTCATATCTTGAAAATAATGTTTGAGATAAGATATAACCTGCAATTCCTGCGGCTGTAAAAGCTAAACCATTTTTAAATAAAGGTAATAAATCATTTGTTCTGGATATTATCGGTGCCAAACCAAAAATTCCAAATAACATTCCCCATAAAGGAGAAAGAAGAGCTAAAAATCCAATTGATATGACTTGACCTTCTTTTCTTGGGGCAGATGCAAAACCTGCTACTAAACCTCCAAGAATCGATGTACATAAAGTCCATATATATTGCTCTTTGGGTAGGCCAGGGACAACTTGGCATCCTCCTCTTTCGAGGCAAATCTTTACTGAATCAATTGCATCTAATACTGCACCATCCTCACCATGATCTTTAACGTAGTATTGGTTGCCAAATCTTGTTTGAAGTTCAACCCAAAATAACCTTGGCATAAAATTAAAATAAGCCTCTCCTACGTTAAAGTTCAGCAAATTTCCCCCTCTAGGATCCGCAACTATCAACAAACTTGTCTCATCTAAATCCCAATAGTCCTTTATTGCACTACCAGGAGAACTTTCAAACTGAGATAAATATTTAATTTTCCACCCACTTTCAATTTCTAGATTGTTGAGCTTTTCCTCTAAAGATTTTTTCTGATTAGGGCTTAATGTTTTAGCTAAATCAATTACTGGTGTTTTTTCTTCTGGTAAGAGATTTGGATTATTTATAGCGAAAACGGGTTTATGTGAAATTAAAACTAATATAGATAGAAATATTCCTAATAAATAGTTAATCTTTGAAGGCATAAATAAGTTTTGTCTCTTTATATTTTCGCCGATGAATAGCTTACCCGCGAATAATCCAGATTGGTTAGTAAAAAAAATAATAAAAATGGGTGGGACTATAAGTTTTTATGACTTTATGAATTTTGCATTAAATGATCCTATTAATGGTTATTACGGCAGCGGTAAAGCTGAGTTAGGCGTTCGAGGAGATTTTGTCACATCACCATCTTTATCTGATGATTTTGCTTTTTTAGTTGGTAAACAAATAGAAGATTGGTTGATTCAGTTCAAAAGTAGTTTTTTATCTAATGAGACATTATCTGTAACTGAATTTGGAGCTGGAGATGGAAGCTTTATGAGTGGATTAATTAAATATTTTTTAGAAAACAGCAAGAATTTTTTAGAAGTTATTTCTTTTGTAATTATTGAAACTAATGAAGGGATGTTAGAAAAACAAAAAAATAAATTGGAGGAATTTTTGAACTTAGGTATTGATATTTTATGGAAAGGTTTGGATGAAGTAGAGGAAAATAATATGAATGGAATAGTTCTAGCAAATGAAGTTTTGGATGCTTTGCCAGTAGAAAGAATAACCTTCTCAAAGGGAAAACTAATTCGACAAGCAGTTTCTATAGACAAAAAATCTCATAAATTATTTTTTGATAAAATGCCAATTACACGTGAATTGGAAAAAAGTTTTGAACTTGCTAAAAGTGAGTTGGGAATAACTATTCCGCCTGAAGATGCTCTTGAAGGATGGACGACAGAATGGCATGTAGATAACTCAAAATGGTTAGAAGCTATTTATGGGAAAATCAATAATGGTATTTTATTGATAATTGATTACGCTAAAGAATCTAAAAAATACTATAACTCTAAGAATTCTGATGGGACGATAGTTTCTTACGAAAATCAAAAAATGAAGAATAATGTCCTAGATTCTCCAGGAAATTGCGATTTAACATCTCATGTGTGCATAGAAACTTTAATTAATGATGCTGAGACTCTTGGATTTGATACTGTTGGAATAACTAAACAAGGAGAGGCTTTATTGGCGCTTGGATTGGCTGAGAGACTTTATGGGATTCAGAAAGAATTTAAGGAGAATTTATCAAATGCTCTTTTAAGAAGAGAGGCATTACTTAGACTCGTAGATCCTGTTTGTTTAGGAGATTTTAAGTGGTTTGTTTTTAAAAAGTTTAATGAGAAGAAAATGAATATAAATTCAACCTGTTTGCGTTAAGAAAAAAACTTTAAAAATAATGAATCTTCCACGTCATCATATATATCAACAGCACCAATTTCTTTCGGTAATATAAATCTCATTTTGCCATCACGAACTTTTTTATCACCCATAAGTATTGTTAGAACGTCTTCTTTATTTATTTTGGGGATCTCGGTAGGAAGATCATAACTCTCTAAGAGAATTCGCTGTCTCTCTAATTCTTCTTTAGACCACAACCCTTTTTCAATTGCTATCTTCCCCGCAATATTCATACCAATTGATATTGCCTCACCATGCAGAAATTTGCCGTATCCACATAAATTTTCAATAACGTGACCAAAAGAATGACCATAATTCAATATTGCTCTAACACCATTTTCATGTTCGTCTTGAGAAACAACATTAGACTTTGTTTTAATTGAACTATTAATTATTTTAATTAAATATTCATTTTTGAGATTTATAAGTTCATTTTTGTTTTTTTCAATTTCTAAGTATTCGAAAAGTTCTTTATCTCTTATTACTCCGTATTTTATTACTTCAGCCATGCCTGCACTAAATTCTCTTTTGGGCAAACTTTTTAAAGTTTCTGGATCAATAAAAACTGCTTTAGGTTGATTGAAAGCTCCAATTAAATTCTTACCTTTTGGATGATTTACTCCTGTTTTTCCTCCCACAGATGAATCAACCATTGATAATAATGTTGTTGGAATCTGAATATATTCGATACCTCTCAGCCAAGTAGCAGCTGCAAAACCACTTACATCTCCAACAATCCCTCCTCCAAGGGCAATAATTATTGAATTTCTATCTAAACCAAATTCAAATGCAAAATTATATATTTCATTTAAGGTTTTTAAGTTTTTATATGATTCTCCAGCCTTGATAAGGAACATTTTGGCCTGAAATTTATTACGTTTTAAATTATTTAAGAATTTTTCTCCATACAAATTTGATATTTCTTCATTTGAAATCACAAGTATTTTTCTATTCTTTGTTATTCCAATTTTTAAAAGTTCTTCGCTGATATTATTCAGTATCCCTGCTTCTAGAGTTACTTCGTATGACTTATCACCTAACGGGACTAATATTTTTCTCTTATTCACAATTGATTACCTAGTTAAGAATTTATAAATATTTGGTATTAAATACTTTATATATTAGCAAAATCTAAGCTCTAGATACTTAAAAATTCAGTTGTTAAGAATTAGAAATGGTAATAAAATCATGCTATGAGTCTTAAAAAAAATATTAACGGCATTAAGAAAAATTATTCTCTAGGAATAATTGGAGGCGGTCAACTGGCTTTGATGTTAACCGAGGCAGCAAAAAAAAGAGATTTAGAAGTATGTGTGCAAACAAAATCTTGTGATGATCCTGCTGGTTTAAAAGCAGATCATGTCATAGAAGCTGATCCTTTAAAAATAAGAGGTAATAAATCATTAATTAATAAGTGTGAAAAAATAATTTTTGAAAATGAATGGATAAAAATTGATAAATTAAATTTAATTGACAATAACGATATTTTTGTTCCAAGCCTTTATTCAATTAAGCCCTTAGTAGATAGGTTTTCTCAAAAAAAATTAATAGATAGAATGAATATTCCATGTCCAAAATGGATAAGTATTGAAGATTTTAAAAACCTCTCGGATGTGGAAATCAATAATTGGACTTTCCCACTAATGGTAAAATCAAATAAAGGTGGATATGACGGTAAAGGGAACAAAAAAATAAAGACAAAAGAAGATTTAGATTCTTTTTTAATAGACAATAATTCTGATGAATGGTTAATAGAAGAATGGATAGAGTATGAAAAAGAACTAGCTCTTGTTGGTTCGAGAGATAGAACCGGTAAGATAAGATTCTTTCCAATCGTTGAGACATTCCAATTAAATCATGTTTGTGATTGGGTTCTTGCACCTGCTACAACCGAATATGATTTGAACTTATTTGCAATAAATATTTTCTCTTCAATAGTCAATGAACTTAATTACGTTGGAGTTTTAGCTATTGAATTCTTCTATGGAGATAATGGTCTATTAATTAATGAAATAGCTCCTAGAACGCATAACTCAGCTCATTTCTCTATTGAAGCTTGTACTTCAAGTCAGTTTGATCAATATGTTTGCATTTCATCTGGGATAATGCCACCTGAGATCAAAATGAACTGTGCAGGGGCAATTATGATAAATCTACTGGGATTAAAAAAGAATTTCCCAATTTCAATGGAAACAAGAGTTAAAATGTTATCTGAAATTGAGGGTTCTAATATTCATTTTTATGGCAAATCTCGAGAAATTCTGGGAAGAAAAATGGCTCACATTACATTTTTATTAAATGGTAAAACTCATTCAGAAAGATATGATGAGGCACAAGTTTTATTAACTATGGTAAGAGACATATGGCCATCTCCAAATGCATAAAAAAATAAGTTAGAGTTAAGTCACTGGATCTTTGGTTAAGTTCTTCTTTATGTGCTCTGATCTGACTCTCTTTCGACATGAGGAGACTGTCGTGATGCGGTAGTAAACCGATCTTGTAATCGGAAACGAAAGCCCACTTTGAATCCTCTTCTGGCATTTCCAGGTCGATGCAGCAGAGAACTGACGGGGGTCCGGTAATACCTATCAAACTGCTTGTTATAACAGGCTTTTGATAGGTCTTTTTATTTTAGGAATTTGGTGTGCAGGACCAGTGTGCAGGACCAAGTTGCAGTACCAAATGCAGGACCATATTAGGGATTGCTAACATAATTAAGTTATAGCTAGAGAAACAGATCATGAAAAATAAAAATTTTAAGAGAAAAATGATAAATATATCTATTTAAGGGCTTTTCCTTTAAGAAAAAGTTAATATATGCAGGACCAGTTATTTCATTAGAAATTATTGATATGACTTAGATACATCAAGTGCTCTTGGTCCTGCATAGGCTTAACAGCATAAAGCATTAGCTCTTGCTTAAACCCTCTCTGAGAGCCATACAGACCCCTTAGGGGTTAATTTAGGTCCTTAACATAACGATATGAGGGCTCAGAAATTTGTGTTGAAATTCTAGGGATATAGTCTTTCAATAGCTTCTTTCTGTTCTTCCTTTTTTATCTCTTCAGAATCTAAAACAGGGCAAGAGTTTTGATTAAGCGATGAGAGGAAAGTGCTTTTGTTGAATAGTTTGAAAAGTAGTGGGAGTAGTAAGCGTTTCATTCATCTTGTAGTAGAAATTTGAATATTTTTTTCTCCAATAACAAACATAGAAGGATCGTTTAATTTATGGTTGAATTCTTTTTGCCAATTTTTAAAATCCTTCGTACTTGCTACAAACCTAGTTCCAAGAAAATATACTTTTTCATTTTTAATAAAAAAGTTTCCTAACCAATCACCTTTTGAATCTATCTTAAGATCATCCCCCCTAACAAAGAGTAATCCGTCGGTTGAATAGGAATAATATCCAATTCCATCATTTCTATGAGAAGGAGTTATCATGTGCCACAAATCATTAAAAAAAACTACAGCACAATCTTTTATATCAAATCCTTTTTTCCTAAAACGTTTCCCTGGTTCAATGTTGAAATCTTCTCCATCGTCAGATACGGCAGAAGCAATATATGTTCCTTTTTTTGAATGTGTTGTGAAATATATTCTGTATTTACCTTCCGAAGTTCTTACTACTGTTGGATCTACTGGATATTTTTCAGGCTTATTTAAAATTTTGGAATCATTGCTAGCTGAAAATTTTACAACTTTTGGTTCAGACCAAATTTGATCTTTGTAATCAATAAAAGCAATGTGATCAAAATTTCTAATTTTTTCTTTATCTGTTGTCAACCACTGAAAGTAAACTCTAGGAGTTCCCTCAAAATCGACAATATTCGATACTCCTGCTTGTTTTACGATAGTTTGTTTAGGTTTTTCTAATCTTAGTTTGTCTGAATCTTTAATAATCGCAGATAAGTTTTCATTCCATGGACCATTACTAGATAAATTTTTGGGTTTACCCCAATGATCAGCCATCACTGATGAAGCACTTAAACCTAAAATAAAGATATTTGTAAATAAAAATTTTTTCAAAGCAAAATATAATTGTATTTATTTTTAATTCTTTAATTTAAGATAAGTTTAAGTAAAGAAATTTTGTAATCACTTCAAAACTCACCAAGATTTATTATTTACTTTAGATCGACTGTCAATTAAAAGTAGCTCGAAATAACAGTTGAATCATAAATATGACCTGCACTCTCAATTAATGGTTTAACTTCTGGATCTTTAAACATAGCTATTGCTTTACCTTCTTCACCCTGCTCAATGACAATTACACTGGTTGGATCATCTTTATTTACACCTTTGTATAAGCAAGTCATTCCAGTTTCTTTCATCATTTTTATATTTTCTTCGCTGTCATAAACAGCAGCCCATTCTTCATAAGGGACACTAATTTTGAATGTAAAAACAGTAGTTTCAAGAGGCATAAAAAAAGGAGCTAATTGCCCCTTATTTTAGATCGACTGTCAATCAATATTACTTTAGTACTTAATTATTAAATGTAGAAATTCACGGTGTGGTCTTTAGAGAGTTGGTATTTTTTTTATAGGATTTTTAGTTATGTTACCGACTGTAAATCTGTACACTAATGGACACTAAAAGTTGGCATTTATAGTGTTCAAAAAGGAAATTAATAATAATAAATTGTCCACAAATGGACAGTTAAAAAAAATTAAAAAAATTGAGTCATAGCAAGCTATCCTGTATATATTATTTTGATTTTTTAAACTTATGGCTAAGCATTATTTAGTAGCAATTGAAGAGAAAGATGAAAAATTATTTAGGTTGTTTTGCGAGAAAAATTCTAAATATGCAATGGCAATAGGAAAGGAAACTACAAGTGAATCAGTAAGGCTGGATTATGTTGTATATATTCTCAATGTCATTACTAATCAAATAGGCAAATCTTTGGGAATGAAAGATTGGGACAAATTAAGATATTACTTGAAAAGAAAATTTAATGAATATTGCCCAGGTGTTTCTAACTATTCAGAGTTTAAGTATCAATATGATCTTCAATTTGATGATGATTTGGCATACCCGATAAATAAGAAAATTAATCGTAGATGATTGACAACACATCTAAGTTTCTTCTACTTCCCCATAAATAAGTAGTTCATTAGCAAAGTAAGCTTTAAGTCCAGAATAGTTTCTAGTATGTTTCCTGGATTGGTCATATTTATCTTTGATTATTTTGGCAATGTTAATAGCTTGTTTTAAATCTCCATTGAAGAGGTTCATGTTTTGAATGTTCATTTTCTTTGTTTATAGATCGGTATTAATAGTGTTATTAATGGATGTTCGTGGTCATTACACACATCACTATCCCTTTAGTTAGATGAGTGTGGGGAAGTGTTTACAGAATATCCAATCACCCGCTCGACTTCGTCTCGCTGAGGATATATGTATAACTAACTTGTTGTCTTGTTATCTTCCCCCTGTATACGTAAGGGTACTACTATATAAACCAAATGGTTGCAACTGATTGACATTAAATTGTCATAGGCGATATATAGAATATTAGTGTTAATCTTTGTAATAACTATGATATTTGGCTGAGATCAATTGCAAATAAATAAAGAGATTGACACTCCTATTTAAACTCCTAATATACTTTCGGTTATCTCCAAACACAAACCGAACAGGGTATATCAATTTTTAGAAAAGTTAGTAAATCCTAGTTATAGCAGTTGCATTCATCATTTAATTGTGTTTAATCTAGAAGTCAGATTTGATTTTGACTAATGACAATTATTGACAAAAAGTACGGCTCTGACGAAGAAGAGTCGTCTTTAACTAATGAGCAGATTTTAAATGCGCTCAAAGCAAGCAACAGAATTGACGCCCACATAGCCACTAATATGGCAAAACTAAATAGCAATTTTTCTGAAAGTAAGAGACAAATCGGAGCTAGTCATCAACATATGGAAGATGTAGTTGTGGACCAAGCGACAAGAGTGATGCATCACATCAATGAGGAGGTTCGGAGGACGTTTAAAGAAGCACTTGCTGAATACTTTGAGAAAGTAGGTGGTGGCTATGACATGATTAAAAGTATCGCGGATGCAGTAAAAGAAAATACTACAGTTGTTAAGAACCGTATGAGCTATGGACAGACTCTAGAGGAAATCCCAGAAATTGATTTACCCAGAGAAGGTTTTGATGTAATGGAGGAGAGTGAAAACGAAGACGATTTAGGATTTTAGGAGAAGCAAATGTCCCCAGAAACTGAAAATTGTATGAGAGAGATTTTAAAATTATCAAAAAAGATAAATTCTAAAAAGTTTAATACTATTCAATCGGGTATGAAGTTAATAAGAGCAGAGACTGAATTGCTTCAAGAATTAGCAGGTTTTGTTTTTTATGATCTTTATCCAAGGCATGATAGATATTTCTTTGATCTAGAATTTAAAAAATATTCTTGCCCTTTAGATCAGGATGAACTTGTAGAATTTTTATTAGATTCAATTGAAAATTATAAGAATCTTCCATTTTAAGTACCACTTGTATAGATTTAGGATAAGTTTTCTATTGAATTAATATAGATATTTTTGTCATAGGCAATCTTAAATCCAGTCTGGAGGTTCTGAAATATCTTGTGGATCATCTGATAACCAATCGCTATATTTTGCTGTCTCATCATCTGTAGCTGTTCCTAATAATAAATTTTCCTCTGCTTGCTTACGTTGCATATCTTTAAACATTTTGATTTGAATCTTTTGTAAATTCTCCAGTTGCCTATATTCATCATCGTCCCATTTATCCATAGGAATACCTTTCTTATGGACAATAACATTATCGCTGTTTATAAAAAGCTTCTTTGTGAGATTCTTCGAATGATAATTTTCATGTTTTTCTTTATGATTTTTTACTTTTTCCTTTTTCTGATTAATGGTTTTGTCAGGAATTTGCTTATGATCCATTATTAATTCTTGAACAAGACGGGCTTTAGATTTTCCAACGGCTTTACTATGACAATCCAACTTTTTCCAAGCTGTAGAATTAATCCTGTAGGTTATTTGCTTATTACCAGTTGAACCCTTGTAGTGTTTAGTCTTAGCAGGTTTAATCGTCGGCCAGTCATATCTATTAATTTCACTTGAATTTAAAGATTGATACTGCGGAATTTGATATAGCAATATACGAGAAAGCATTTCCCATTTGGAAAGTTTTGCTCTCTTGGCTAGGTCTTCTAATATTATAAATGCTTCTTGTTTAATGCTTACGTTTAATACCTTTCTGGTTACTTTGATTGAAAGTTTTCCATCTCTGTCTTTCATCCTTCTAAAGTTTCTTTCAGCTTCTTTCTTCTTTTTTCGGTAATATCTTTGATCTGGTGTTAGTTTTTTCATGTTTTTATTGTATGCGTGTTTTATTTCCTCGACCTTCTAGCCGATTCAAAATGGACTCTTGCTCAACTCATTGGAATACATAAAAGTAAGTTATTGTTGTTGTTGTTGTTGCTTTAGTTTTTGCTTCCGTTTCTCCTCGCCATATTTTGCAGATAATTTATTACCTTCTGATTTATTCATCCATTGGCAATTCTCAGGGGTGAAATCTTTTGTCTTATCAAGCCTTACAAAAATAAATGAATCATCTTTTGGCTCACCCATATCTTCAAGAAATAAATAATAATCATTCTTCCATCTCTCACACATTTGTATCCCTTTAATAAAACCTTTTTTGGCTTTTGGATTTGTATAACTATGTTTGATATTGCTCCACGTTTTATAAGACTTATTTTTATAAACCCCTTCACCAGGTTTAGATGGCGGGCGAACGTCAATTCTATTTTTCTGTCTACGTTTTTTAGCTGTTTTTATAGAGATATTCCTAGTTTTGGCTATATATTCATCTGCCTTTGATTTGCTCTCAAATTTAATTCCATCTAGTTCATATGGCTGTTTATTTGAACCGCCTATAGATCCTCCTTTATTAAGGTTGTAACCATTTGGGAAAAGGGTTTCTAATTTATCTATCCAATAAATCTCTTTAGCAGCTAAATCTTCTATCGAAGATCCATTATCAATTTCTTCCATCCAAAAATCTTTTTCTCCATATTCTCTTATAGCTGTTTGTAGAGAGTTTTTATTTGTATATTTTCCTTTTTTGGCAGATTCAACATGTCCATTACTACCTGACCATCTTTCCTCAATACTTCTAATACATACTCCAACGTATTCTTTTTTAGTCGTCTTATTAGTAATTAAATAAATTATCCCAGACGCATATCCAGGGTTTGGGGTATATTCAAATACTTCTTCTGGAGTTAAATCTGTATTTTTAAGTTTTCTTGCAATAGTTCTGCGACTAGCTTTTGGCTTTAATTGTCTTACTGCCTCTTTTAAATTTGGATAAGTTTTTTCATTTATAGTTATTGGAGTTGTCTTCCTTAGCTTTCTTAAATCACCTGGGAAGAATATTTCATCCTCCGTCATACCGGCTTCTATTCTTTTTATGGTCCTTGCATATGGAATTTTAAGTTGTTTACATTTCTTTTTAATAGTGTTGTCAGTGTATTGATTAGGCATCGATTTTCCTTATCTAAATCAGGCTAATTGCTGCTTATTCAACTGGAGTTAGTGAATAACAAATGTCTTTATATCCATTTTCTTTATCCCACTCTTTCATCTCTGGAGTACTTGTAGCAGCAGCAAATCCTTCTAAATCTTTTACTTTAAGTATTAGGTGACTTTTATGGTCATTTACCTTGATGAGTTCATATTCCTCGACATATTTATGTCCCTCCTTTTCATGGAAATCGGCTACAAATTTATCGAAATACTCAAAAGAACAATCAAAAGTAGAAACTATTAAGGTATTCATAAAAAAAGATCTAATTGCTCCTTATTTTAGATCGACTGTCAATGAGATATTTACTTCTGATGAGTGTGAAAGAATCTACTTCGCAATCACTTCCATAGCTTCAATAAGATCCTTTGTTGTTGGTCTGTTATACATCATTGTCACTTCTGACATCCCTGGAATCTTATGTCTTACTACATCCCAAATCCTATAAGGAGAAACACCTTCATTAATAAGTGCAGTAATTCCAAATCTTCTTAAATCATGAGAAGGTAAACCATATTTATTTTTGAACTCATTGCAATGATGATGACCCCATGAGTCATCACTGCTTTTATATCTATTCGGCCAGATAGGATCATCTGAACCTTTAATAAGTGGCATATCTTTTATGGCTTCATAGAGAGCATTTGACATTGGAATTGTTCTTTCATCTTTTTGAGATTTCAATCTTCTAATTTGTTTTTCTCGTCTTTTTCCTCCCCTCTTCTTTTCGTAATTGACTAATTTTTCCCATGCTGTAAATGTAATAGTCTTTTTATTTAAATCAATATCACAGTGCCTTAATCCATTAGCAGCTCCTTTTCTACATGCTGTGTATCTCTGAATCAAGAATGCATAATCTTTTTCTTTTCTTAAAGAGGTGATTGTTGAAGCTTTGACTGTTGCTTTATCCAGGATTTCTTTTGGAGGTAATGCTTTCTTTTCTGGATCTGGTAGACGTTTCTTTAAACCTGTCCAAATATTCATTTGGATAATTTCATTCTCTATTCCCCAATTCCAAAAAGCATTTAAAGTTCCAATGATATTTTTCACTGATGATGGTTCATATCCTTTTTGAATGAGATAATCTTTGAACTTAATTGCTTGTGATTTAGTTAGTTCTGATAAATAATCTGACCCTTTCCAGTTAGCTAATTTGCTTAATTTTGTATACCATCCATTAACTGTTGATTTACTCACACCTTCAATCATTTTTCTTTTATTGATCCATTGATGGTAAGTTGTTTTTCCATCAAGTTCCTCCCAAAGTGCAACTACTTCAGGGTTGGTGGGCTCTCCTTCTTTATCAAAATCAATTTGATAAATATCCTTTAGGTTCTCCTTCTCAGATTTTGGTAATTCAGAAAGATCATTCTTTCTATAATTCTCTTGAACTTCCTCTACGAGTGATAGTTGATTTAGTTCCTTTCCAATTTGACGTTGTATTTCTGCTTCAACCTTTGACCTGTTCGCGAGTGCTTCTTTGTGAGTATTGCCTACTTTCTTCCTTATTGAGTTCCCAAGTTTAGCCCTTAAAGATTTTGGTGTCGCAACTGTTATGTAATAACCAGTTCTACCTTTTCTTTGGTGGATACTAGACACTTGTGCAGGACCATTATGCAGGACCAACATAGCAATGAAAACCTAGTTATTCAAGCTATTATTAGAGTTCTATGAGTCTATGGCTTTTTCAGGTCGATGCAGCAGAGAACTGACGGGGGTCCAGTAAACCTTTCAAAAGCTTGTTATAGTAACAGTTTTTGAAAGGTATTTTTATTGCAATTATTAGGGTCACTTATCATTACACTAGCTGTAACAATACTAATAGCAATTATTTATAGCTAAAGTTTAGGAAGTCATAGATATTTAACTTTTCAGATTTTAACTTATCCAGGACTTATTGAGAATGGATTTATTCAAATTAAAGGTCATTTCTTGACCTCCTTTCATACATCCTCCTGATGGGTAGCTGATAACTTTTTTTGATATCGCACCAATACTAATAGCTAAAACTCCAATACCTAATATGGCTTTTGATCTATTACTTGCAAGAAGAGATTTCATTAGAAGTTTGTAAGTACCTTCATAATAGAAGCGATGAATTTTGTTCTGTGGATTTCAAGCGGCTTCTGGGGCAAAGATCCTAATGTTTTCTCTCCAGTATCTACAGCCCTTAATGAGATGATCTCCTTGAGGAATAAGCTTTTGATGAAACGGACAGGTAAGGATGGTGACACAAGAACTTGTCGTGCTGTACCTGAAGTGATTGCAAGTAATACATATCTTCCGTCGTTTTCTTTTTAATGTCTCTTCCTCTAGATAGTCCCATTCCTGCCAGTCCTCCATAATAATATAGTACAAGTGTACTAACATTTATAGCAATTAAATTAGCTATTGGTCAACAATTAGTTATCAATGTGGCTATGGGGGATTCTCCAAGTTAAAAAGGTATATATTTAGCTTCAGACATTTTTCATTTTTTTTTTA
This sequence comes from Prochlorococcus sp. AG-418-D13, assembly GCA_003214315.1. Taxonomy (GTDB): domain Bacteria; phylum Cyanobacteriota; class Cyanobacteriia; order PCC-6307; family Cyanobiaceae; genus Prochlorococcus_A. The sequence continues at coordinate 1,052 of QCLU01000010.1, read as the reverse complement.
TCTTTCTATAACTAGCGAAATAAGGGTCGGAATCATCTAAGTGGTAGAAAACTTCTAAATCTTCGGTGCTAGCCAATTTTAATCTAATTTTTTCTGCCTTATGTAATAGAGAAATTGCTTCCTTCCTACCAATAGAATTACTAGCTCTCTCCATCAAAGACACATACCTCTTAGCGAGGTGTTTGTGATTGTTCATTTAAGTAGATAATTATTATTAGGTTCTTAACCCGTTCCAGTTTTATAATAATATATTCCCTTAAATAGCTGTGGTTATTGCATGGTTCGGTTTAGCTAATAATTTATTAATAGGTATAGGATGCGGGTTATTCATGCTGGATGGCAAATCCCTTATTAATTTACCTAGATTATTATTTTCTAAGTTTCAGTTGATTTCTCATATACATACTTCTTTGATGAGTGTGAGTTGGTGTTTTTCTTTGGGGTTTATTTTGAGTTTTGTTTATGCCTCCAATTTTTAAAGAGGTAATGCTTTTAAAAGCAGCTCTTTTTTTAGTAAGCATTTCAATTCTTATTGTTAACTAATCCATAAATACATAAAAGAGGATTCACTATTAAAACAATCCAAAAAGGCGGAGGAGGTCCTCCATCGACAATTGTCCCAGCGTTAAAAGTATTGAATAGAGCTACTGCTAAAAAACAAAACATCAAAGCTAATTCACCTGATAAAACTTTTCTTAAAGAAGCTTTATCTTTTATGGAGCTACAAATAATCAATAAACAACCAATTCCCATATTACTAGCTGCTACAACATCTGCAGTACCTCTAACAAGGAGCAATGTTTCACTCGAAGCATCACCTGCAATAGTTTCCACTGAAAAAATGAGTAGAGAAATAATTAATAATCCCAACAGGATATGAAGTGCTCCAGTAGTTTTTAAAATATTTTTTAACTTCATAAAAAAAAGGAGCTAATTGCCCCTTATTTTATATCCACTGTCAATTGAAGTCTTATAAAACTACCTGACCTAAACCTTTAAAATATTTTTGTGCAAATACATAATAAAATACAGTTATGTAACAGTAACGTATA
>QCLU01000009.1 GCA_003214315.1 Prochlorococcus sp. AG-418-D13 | reverse complement strand
TAAAAAATGTTGATTGTATTGGTCTTGAGGCTGCCCCAGATAGATTGAATGATTACGCAAAGTGGGGGTTTAGAAAATCCTCCATTACAAATCGATGGAAATTAAATGGGTCTCAAGATTTGCCATTGAGAAATTTCTATAAAGATCAATTTCATTCTTTTAAAGTTGTCCAGGGTACTAAAATTTCCTCTGAAGCGGTCTTAATTTATGATGATCAAAGAGAACCTAGTCCTAGACCACATTTTCTAAATGACTGGTTGAAAAATTCTCATGGCAATGTCAGTGCAATTGTCGATAATAATGGGATGTGCCATGGATTTGGCAGGATAAGACCTTGTGTATTGGAGGATAATGAGCAAGGCTGGAGAATTGGACCTCTTTTAGCGGATACTCCACCACTTGCTGAATTGTTAATAAGGGAGTTGGTTGGAGATTTAGATACCCAAATCTTATTGGATTGCTCTAATCTGAATCCATATGCAAATTATCTTTTATCAAGTTTGGGATTTGAGGAAATATCAAAAACTTACAGAATGTATAAAGGCATTCAACCTCCCTGCCCAATGAATCAAGTATACGGACTTGCCTGCTTGGAACTGGGGTAATTCTCTTTAAAGCGAGCATTTTGCTTTTTGTTTTTGTAATACTGAAGGAAGTTTGTTTAATTATTCATAAGCTTAACTTTCAGAATGTTTCAAAATTTTTTCTACAATATCCGCGTTGATTATAGTGATCTCTCCATTATCAATATTGGCAACTTGAAACAAGGTCCATGAATTTGGATTTCTAGCTCCTCCAATACAGTCGATAACTTGACCGACCCAATAATTTTTATCCTTTTCATTAATATTTTCGCAATTTTCTTTTTTAATTGCGACATAATCACCAGGCCTAACGAAAAGAAACTCAGGAGATGCTGAACTCACAATAAATAATAGTACATGCGTATTATAGTAAGTTATTAGTTTTGTTGCCGAACTTTGATTTATTTAGCAAACTAGGGGTAATTCAAAAATAAAATGGAATCAACTGAAATTGCTATATTTTCAACATTATTGGGGTTAGCTTTAGCTTTAACTGACGCTTATATAGAAAGAAATATTCCTGGATAATACTTCCAATTCATTTCTTAAATCAAATAAGATTTAAGCTGGTCTAATATGTCGGCACGGTTGGAAACTAATTTTGTAAAAACTAAATATATCAACCCTCCCATTGCAAGTCTTCCATTAATTTTCTCTAATTGCTTTAGTTTTCTCAAAAGATTACTTTGCAGTTAAACAAAATTTAAAGGGTATAGAAAATAAAACAGTATTGATTACTTCAAAATTAAAAAAAATTTTTACAAATTTATAGAAATGTTATTTCAAACACGAATTAAATTTAAAGCCAAGCCTCTTTCATCTCAAGATATAGCCTCTCGCTCTCTGCAGAACTAATTTTGCTGTCTGAATAAGATTGCTGCTGCTGCTGCTGCTGCTGCTGAGTTGAGTTAGTATTAGGATTTTGAACTTCGCTCATTAGGGGGTTAAATATTTGTGTTTATTCTCTCATATTCAGAGCTTTTTTTGTCAACTTAAATTCTTAAATTTTATTTAAATTTTCTATGTTTTTAATTTTCCTGTTTTGAGTGAAGTTATTTCGCTACAGTAGTTTTGGTATATAGGAGTTTAACTTCCCAATATACAATACCTAGGAAGATAGCACTTGCAATAATAATTTCAGAAATGGCTAACATTTTATTTTTCAATTCTAATTTAATTTTGGTATCAATTTACACAGAATGCAATAGGTACTAATTACATTTAAGATTTTAAAAAATCTTATTTAATAAAATAACGCGTCGAAATAATATAAAATTTTAACTTAGATACATATTATTTTCGTGGGAAATTTCATAAATTCAACAACTCTTATACCTTTAATACCTTTAGTAACCTCTTTATTTATTTTTATTTTATTGATAAGTTTTAACAGAACACTTAACAGGTTAACAAAGCCAGTTACTGCACTAGTTACATTATCCTTATTAAGCTCTGCTTTTATAAGCTCATTTGACTATTTAAAGAAAATAGAAGAAGAATTAGTTTTATCTGAATTCCTCAAATTTCTTGAAGAAAAAAATTTAGTTATACATCTCAATTTAGTAAATGAAAAAATAATAATTTTTTTCTTATTAATAATGATATTCATTATTGGAATATCTTTTTATAAATTGCCTCGAAAAAAAGGTTATGTCTCATTGATGATTAGCCTAGGGTTAATATCTTCTTCGGTGATGCTCTCAATATTGCTAATAGATTTCTCAGCACTAATCTAAACTGAAGTAAGCATTGACAAAGCTTCGTTAAGTTCTTGGACATGATTTAATTCATCTTGAGCAATTTCTTTTATTTTTTGATCATTTGGATTATCTATTAAATATTTGGAATAAGTTTCAAATGCATGTTCTTCGATTTTTATGTTGACATCATAAGCATTAGCTGGAGAGAAGAAATAATAAAAAACCATGATCCAGTAATAGGCAAGCACAAGGTGTCTTGCAAAAAATCTATCAATCCAAAACCTATCTCCTCCTCTTTTCTCCATTTCTTTAAGATGCTCAGTTTCGTTAATAGCTTGATAAAAATGTTCTTTCATTAAAATCATTGTTTTTTCATTTTTAATTCCTAGGGATTCTTTAAAATGAAGAACTGAAAGGAATGCAAAATAAGGTGATCTAGCTATTACTTCTAAAACCCAAAATCTTTGTAAAGATCTACCAGAGTATATGAAGTCTAAGAAATTAACAGTACTATTCAAAATTAAAGAATTTAATTTCTTCATAAATTTTGCTTTTCTTTAAGTATAATTACTCAGCTGCTCGAGGACCATAGTGTATTTAATTAATTAACCAAAAATTAATATTTATAGTCTAAAAATTGTTAATCCCATTGAAATATTTTTTTTTCATGCATTAATTAGATAGATAAAAATTTTATATGACAACTACTGAAAAAATTGCAAATGCCAAAAAGAGGATTGATGAATTAAAAAGACTTATAAAATATTGGAATGATTCAGACCATGATGAGGCAAAAATAGTAAATTTTACAAGCAACATTGAAAATAAAGTTGCTTAGATTCTGATAATTAAGGCTGATTAACTTTTATCTACTTAAAGTGATTTAATATCTTTTAGTTTTCGAATATTGTTTAATTTTTAAATAGAGCAATTAAACCTATTCTCAAAAACGGTAAGGAAGAAATAATCTAAAAGAAAAATCTATATGAAAACCTTTTCAAAAAAATATTTAGTTCCGATTAAATTTATACCATGGGTTTTTTGGGTATTTATATCTTTTATGAGTATATATTTGTGTAAGATAGCTTGGGTAAGTTGAATAATTAATGAATCTAGCTTCTCCTTAGCCAACCAGGAGCACCGCCAAACCAATCCGATATATCATCTTCATTTGGGTTGAAATGATTTTCTTTATCAAGCCCATCTATCCCAAATGATTGTAAGAGGTTATCAATACCCCCATCATTTTTTGTACCATTCCTTCTAAAGCTGTTAGCTTTTTTCAGCCAAAGAGAAATTGTCGAATTATGGTGTGCAAATTTCTCAACATATATCCTTTCTTCTAATGTAATTGATTTATCTTGAGCAATTCTTTTAATTATTCCTTGGATCTTTAATCTTTTTGCATTACTAAGAAGCATTTTTAATTAATTCATTATCCCTTTTATAGGAGGGATTACTAAATATATCTTGTCAATGTTAATTTCAACAAATTAACCATATTAAAGGGTTTTTAAGTAAGAAAAGTCTTAAGACACTAAAAAAAAGGATCATTAAGTTAGGAATGATACGTTTATTCATTTATAAAACTTATAGTTGCTACAAATTAGATAATAAAAATCAATCCATTCATAAGGATACTTTGAAATTAAGATAAGTGGGTGCGGTTGTTGCGCTATAGTAAAAATGTACTAATATTAGTACAGATGTATTATTAAGATATGAAAGTGATTTCATCTTCTCCTTATGCTCCTTTTAATTCAAAAGAGTGGAATTCTCTAATAAGCAAAAATGCAAAGTTTGATAATACTCCAATAAAGATTCAAAAAAAATTTTATAGAACTTTTACTCTAAAAAGGATTGAAAAAGATGAACTTTTGCAAGAGAAGTATGAATTGCATCAACAAATGCAACTTGTATTTGGATAGAAAAATATTAACTAACAATCTTTTTATTGAATATTATTTTACGAGATCCAATTTTTTGTTAGATTAGTAGAAACACAAAAGGATTTAATTTGGCTGTAGATCGAGAACTTTTAAAAGAAGTTACCCAAGAACTTTGGAATACCGTAAAAAAACTAAGACCTGAAATAGATCGGCAAACTAGACTTCAATTAGTTTTAAAGGCATTATTAACTATTGGAGATTTACCAGATCAAATGCAAGCTGCCATGGTGGTAGGTGTTTGCGCAGAAATGGATAAGAGTGATGTTGATAATGTTGAAACTAATTCACAAACTAACGATTCAAGCGGAGTTGATACTTCTACAGGCAGAAAAGTAGTTAGAAGAAGTTCAGCTAAATAAACCTTTAACGATCATCCTTTAATTTTCTTTGATTCGTTTTTATTAAGTCTATTGAATAGGTAATATGAAATCACAAGTAAGAGAGGAACGAATATTGAATGTAAAGTCATCATTAATTCTGTTTGGCCCATTCCTATGAGATTTGACTCGCTTGGAAGTTGTTCTGACCAAGTGCCAACTAAATGCCAGGCTTGAGGAATTGATAAGAAAAACATATAAGAGCTATAAGTTAAGTTTATGTCCAGATAAAGATTATCATTATTGAACGTTTTTGCTTTCTTTATTCTTATTTCTTAACTAAGTGTTTGAAGAGTTATAAAAAGAACTTGATTCATAAATTTATTTTCTTAAGAAGAGTTTTAAATTCTTTTTTACCAATAATTTGTTCAGCTGCGTAAGCCCCACTTGCTGAAACAGCAGGAATTCCAATACCTGGAAATGTACTTGCACCGCAAGTAAATAAATTTTTCACTGGAGTTTTGCAGCCTGGGAAAAGACCTTTTGCTGCAGATAATGCAGGGCCGTAACTACCGCAATAGGTATTGGTGAATTTTCTATGAGTGATTGGGGTTCCTAGCATCTTTAAATCAATCCTTTCATCTATGTCAGGGATGAATTTTCGCACTGCATTAAGGAATATTGAACATCTTTCTTCTTTCAAATTTCTATATTCTAATTCCTTTGGATTTAGGTTTTCCCAAATTTCCCAAGGTTCATTTGCGGGAGTATATCCATGAAGTACATGTTTACCTTTAGGGGCCATATTTTTATCTAAAACAGATGGGATCGAAAATACAGCTATATTTCTTTCTGCGGTTATACCTTTTTCCCACTCATCAACATGTATTGCATGTATTGGCAAATCTTCAATACCATCAGCATCAAAACCTAGATGTATATGAAGGAAAGAATCACATTTATTAGGGTGTAAAACTTTTGTATTCCATTTTTTTGAAATTTCATTTGGAATTAACTTCTTTAAATTCCAAACATCAGTATTCGTGACAACAGATTCACAACTATAACTAGAACCATTATTAAGAGTTATACCTGTCGCTAAATTTTTATTGAAGTTAATTTTCTTTACTCTCGAAGAGAGAATTAATTCTCCTCCATTTTTTTTAAATCCATTAATTAAGGCTTTTACAATAGATTCACTACCTCCTTTAGGGTATTCAAGGTATGAATTTGGTTCAAACCATTCGTTAAATAAAGTGGCCATCGCAGCTGTATTTGTATCGTGCATTGACATACCACTTATCAAAAAGCTCAATAAATCAACCCAATTTCTAAGAAAAGGATCCTCTAGATGATTATTTACTAAATTCCCAAAGCCCTTATTAATTTTTGGTATTTGCTTGATATTAGGTAAAAATTTTGAGGTTAAATTTATTAGATCTAAGAAATTTATTGATTCTGGAGAAAATGAGAGTAAAGGTATTTCATTTATTATTTGGCTAAGAGGTTTTATTCCGGAAATAAATGATTCCCATTCTTTAACAGATTTCTCACCTCTTAAAGTTTTAATTGTTTGTTTAAAAGGTTCTTCCCCCACATCAAGATTAAAATTGCCTTCTGGGACAATTACTTGCCAACCTTTGTATTGAAATAGTTCAACTTCTTCATCAAGTAATTTAAGAATTTGCCCTAAGGGATTAGTTGTCGGCCATTTACCTATTCCACTCCACAATGAAGGACCTGATTCGAAAGTGTAACCTTTCCTTTTGAAACTGTGAGCAACTCCTCCCGGCTGAGTATGTGCTTCACATATAAGTACCTTTTTTCCCGATAAAGCGAGAATCGAACCGCAACACAATCCCCCTATTCCACTACCGACTATTGCAACATCAAATTTGTCCATTAAATATCAACTTTACTCTTCTCGTAAAACTAATTAGTTTTAGACAAATGTATTAGTTGAAGTTGTAATACTAAGTACAACAGCTAGGAAAAATATGTAAGGAACTGCTTTAAGAGGTATGTATCCTTGACTTTTAGAAATAAAATCCATTAGTTTAGTTACTTTATGTAAACATATTAACGAGATCTTGTTCCTTATGTGTGCCAAAAAATTATTTTCTTGGAAATATATTGAAACAAAGAAATCTTTTTGGAGAGATTTTTTAACTAAGAACATTTTTTGTGAAGTTATCTTAGTATTTGATTCTTAGATTAAAATCTATTATGAAAAACTTACCTGATATTAATGAGATAAAGCTGTTAGAAAAAAATTCTCAAAAAAATGGTAGTGGAATTGTACATGAGGAATTGTTAGGAATATGGAAGTTTAAATATGTATGGGGAAAGGAGTCAGATGAAATCAAAAATATACCCAGTTCCATTCTCCAAGTATTGTCGGCAAGACTCGAATTAAAAAGTAAAAATAAAGAGGATCAAATAAATTATGAAATAAAAAATTCAATTAATTTCGGATTATTAAATATTACTTTTATAGGCAGGGCAGAATTAAAAGGGCTTAGACCTTTATTGGCTTTCTATTTTGAAGAATTGAAAATTAGTATTAGTAGTCTTCCAATATTTAATAAGGAACTAAAAAAACCAGAAGACAAAAAAATGCCTTTTTTCTCACTTGTAGGGATTAGCACTAAAGATAATTGGTTATGTGCTCGAGGCAGGGGCGGAGGGCTTGCAATATGGGTTAAGTCTTAATTTAGTGGTATTCTCCTGGATGATCTACCTTTCTTACGGTAACTTTATCAACTTTTTGTCCATTAAATCTTAAGAGATCATCTCCTGAAAAGTCATAACCTAAGCGTTGAGCTATCAGGGCTACATCATCTGCTGTAGAGGATGTAGTAACCTGCTTTTTTAAGTCTTCATCGGATTGCATCTTTAATAAAAATTTTCTTATTTCAGAAAAACTCATTACTAGAATTTGATTGATTGATGTTAAAAAAATTTATAAAATCTTTTTCTTATTAAGAACAAGATAAATAGATAATTATTATACTATTTTTATGACTTACTTATTCCTCTATATAGTTGGCATAACTTTAATATGGTGGACATATCGTGTTGGTTGGCTTGAGGCGCTCAAAACAGTAGTTAAAGTTATAGTTCCTTCGGCGCTTATTATTTTATTTAACATTAAAGCCGGAAGATTACTTTTTAAAAGTCCTTTAGTCGGTTTATTAAGCGCTTTGCCTACTTCTATTTTTATTTTTAGAGGTTCATTGCCTTTAGTTAGTTATATAAATAACTGGATTGAAAATAAAATAAATAATTATGATAATTCGGAAGTTATAGATACTGATTCCGTGCCTTTAGATGATTAATTTAATTTAATTCAATCAAATCCAAGAAATAATTCTTTATGTACAACAAGAACATCAAATAAAGTTGTTCCATGAATAGGACTTAATGGGATTTTGTCTACATTCAATGCTTCTGCGCAAATTAAATGAGCATCCCATTTTGTATCGTGATCACTTATTTCAATTGACCACTCAGTTACTTTTTTGAAATGATCTGGCATCTCCGAACCAATTTTTCTGCAAATTTGACATAGAACTGACAAAAGCGGAGGTTTTGATGGCCTTTTTAAATCTTTAATAAGACTAGGTTGTGTAAAAACACTTGTATAGCGGATGTAGTCTATTAATTCATATTCTTCTTTAGTAAGAGCTGCTTTATCTAACGCTCTTTCAAATTCGTCTATGGGGGTTATGGGCCTATCCAAGATATTAGTTTTTGCTGTTTTCTGAATCTATTTTTTCTTGATTAATTTCATTGGTTTGATTGCCTTCTATAGATTTAGGAGATTCATCTTTATCTTCTTCGTTCATAACTTGATCGATTTCATTTTGAAATTCATTCGACGCTTTTTTAAGACTTTTTAAAGTTTTACCAAGCTGTTTTCCTAATTCTGGAAGCTTTTTTGGACCAAAAATTAAAAGAGCTAAGATAAGTATTACAGTAACTTCAGGCAAACCTACACCAAAAATATTCATAGCTGATAACTATTTAACTAATTAGGAAATCTACTATTAAATATAGTCAAATCATGTGAAAATTTCATTCTCCGAAAAGCTTTATTAATATTAAAAAATTTTGAAAAATATTATTGTTATTAATACTCCTTTAAAGAAAACTAACCAAAGTAATTGATAATCACTCAATTTGAATTTTTTTTGGTACCAATTTATAAGAGTTTTATGTTTATCTATTAATTTTCTCATTTTCACCGAGATTATTTATTACTATCACTTATTTTATCTTAATTTCTTTTATTATTATTTTATAGAAATCCTTGATTCAACTCAAATTAGATTATTCTATTAAATTTTAATCTTTTTCTAAATTAATTTTTTTTCTAAATTATTGAAACTATTCGCTAAATATCTACTATCTTAAAAAAAATGAAGTACTTATTTGTTGTTTTTTACCTATTTTTTATAATTTATCCAGCTGAAGCAGTTACCACAAAAATGTTTAAAGTATTGGATACGTGTGCAAGATATCGACTCGGTGAGATTAATGCAAATGAGGCTAGAGAAAAACTAAAATTAAAGTTAACGAATTCTTCCACTAGTAAGCCAAAGGACCTAGTAAAAAAATATTGCTCAGTATTTACTCCAAATGAAAAAATTGAATTTTAATCTTAGAAATATATATTTAATTATTCTTTTTTGAATAATCTTTAGCTTTGTTTCGTATTTCTTTGACTTTTTTGAAATTAGTTATTTTTAAGTTAAAAATAACTCCCAAAAAAAGAATAAGAAATAAAAAAATATAAATTACTAATTCCATATTATTGAATTAATAAATTCACCCTAGTTTATTTCAAAAATTTTTTAGTATCTTTTAAAACAAAAAAACTGACTTTAATATCAGTTATCTACTTTAAGGCCACAAAAAAAACATACTAACCTCTAATATGGAGCTTTATAAGAATCATTGTGCAGATTGGAGATAAAATTCCAGAATTTTCTTTACTGGATCAAAATGGAGTTAAAAGATCAAATAAGGGTTTAAAAAATCCCCTTGTTTTGTTTTTTTATCCAAAAGATGATACGCCGGGTTGCACTATAGAAGTTTGCGGATTTAGAGATAAATATGACTTATTTAAAGTATTAGGTGCACAAGTTTGGGGAGTAAGTAATGGAAGTACCTCAAGTCATTTGGCATTTGCTAATAAAAATAAATTACAATATCCATTACTTTGTGATATTAATGACTCTCTTAGGAAAACTTTTAAGGTTCCTAAAGTATTAGGTTTTATGGATGGTAGGGTAACTTACGTTATTGATCGCAAAGGGACAGTTAGGCATATTTTTAGAGATTTATTGAATGGTCCTGAACACATTAAAGAGGCTATTAGAGTACTTAAGGAAATTCAAAATCAATAAATTATTATTCAAAGAATTTTAGATTAATAAGTTTTGTTTTACTATAGTTTAAGCTTTTTTTTAATATATGAAGAAAATGGGAATGCAGGCTGTTGATCTTGCTATTCAAAATGGAGTGGATCTTGACGGGACTCCAATCCCTCATAAAATGCTAGATCTCTACAATAGAATTATGGATGAGGAGAATAAAAGACAAAGGAGTGGTGTTAAAAAATCAATGAGAAATAGATGCGTCAAAACGGGTTCTAAGCATTTTGATAAAGAAACATTGAATCAATTATTAATAGACTCGGGATGGGAAGGTCTCAAAGAAAAGGAAATTTTATTTTTTTATAACTAAAAAAAATTTTTTTTAAAAATTATATATGGTATTTTTTTACTTAAATTAAAAAACTGAGAACTAATTAAATATTTTTTTAGAACTGATTTTTTGAATTATTTAAACCATCCTTTTTTGTTAGAGGACATTATTTTCTTTTTTTCAGCTTTTGTTTTATTACTTGCTTTTTTGAAAGCCAAGTTGGCTTCTATAACTGTAACTATTGATATAAAAAAAAGACCAGAAATTCCAATTATTTGTTCATTTTGAGAAGGTTCTGAATCTCCTTGTAAAAAAATACCTAAAGCGAACCATGCAGTACTAGCAGTGATGGTAAAAAAATAGGGTTTCCATCTTCTTTGATATAAGTAACCCGATCCTAAACCAGGAAGAAAATTCAAAAAAGATGCTACCCACCCTTTTGAAGATGCAAGTATTTCTTCTCTTGAGGGATAAGACATTTAAGTTAGGTATTTATTAAATGTGAATTTATATAAGCAAAAGATATTGCTGCACAAATTACCCAACTAAAGGGTAAGAACATTCTAATTTTTTCTTTATTGTTATTCATTTTTTAATTATGGAAAATATTTTTAAAATCTGTGGATTTAATAGATACCTTAAAACTAGAAGAATTAAAAAAGACGGTTTTTAACCGTCTTTGAAAAAAGTAATTCCTCTAAAAATAAATTATTTATCTTTTGAGGCTGAGAGTACTTTAAGTTCTTTTTTTACTTCTTTTTCTCTCTCTTCAAGATGTTTTAGTTGAGCTTTAAAAGCATCTTCAAGTCTTACTTTTTGTGTTGTAATTTCATCAAGCTCCTCTTGATGTTGGTTTTTCTTTAACTCCTTCATTTCACTATCGGAAATAACATATACAGGGCGATATGAAGGTGTTTCAAAAAGAAGATCAAACATTGAATACATAAGTGACCTTTGAATTAGTACAAATTCAATATCTGATAATTCTTTGGAATATGAAAGGATAAATACCGAAGAGATTGATACGGCAAATACACCGAATTTCGGTTTACCTAACATAACCGCCCAGTATTTACCGATCGAATTTTAAGGTATATTTTAAAGTATTAAGGAGATGATTCTAAAACTCTAAATCAAAAAGAACTAAAAATGGATTTAAAAATTACTAAAACATTAGTAATCCCATCCAACGAAATTAAGTGGCGATTTTCCAGATCCTCCGGTCCTGGAGGGCAAAATGTAAATAAAATTGAAAGCAGAGTAGAGATTATTTTTGATTTAGAAGATTCCAAAGTATTAAATGATTATCAGAAAGAAATTCTTAAAAGAAACTTGAAAAATAAATTAGTAAATAATAGCTTGCGTTTAGCGGTTCAAGAACACAGAAATCAATTATTAAATAGGCAGCTAGCTTTAATGAAATTTAGTTCAATCATAAAAAATGCTTTAAATAAACCATTTAAATTAAGAAAATCTACACAACCTACTAAAACATCACAAAAGAAAAGAGTTGAGGTTAAGAAAAAACGTGGCGAATTGAAAAAAAGTAGACAAAAAGAAAAAATATATCAAATATGAAAAAACTAATTAAATATATTCCTCGCAGATTGCAATCAAAGCATGTGATAAATTTAATTTTATTTTGGTTTATTGAATTCAAATAATGATTTCTGGTTAATTGACTCTAATTTTGTAGGGGTGATGCGTTTCTACAAAGATAGAGATTATTCTGATAAATCTATTGATTATATGATTATTGAAGAAGGAATTATTATGGGAATTCATGGAGAAAATCCTCCATTGATGAAAACTAGAAAAAAAATTGTTATTGAAGAAGCAAGATTATTATGGCAAAAATTGTTAAATGAAGGTTGGCAAAAAACTAATAAAAAATGGTGAGGAAATTCTACAAAAACTTGTTTTAATTTCAGAAAATAAATGAACCTTTAGGGTATAGCCTGGAAATTTTTTCCTGTTGTAAATATTTCTTTTTTTTGATCTCGTTTTCATATCTTCTCAACATCATTAGATAGTTTGTAACTCCAAAAATTATTAAAAACACAATAAATCTTATTCCTGCCTCAAAGTTCATATGAGTATTAAGCTTTATTCTAATCTGACAATTACTAATTAAAAATCAATCGGTATTTATATCTAATTAAAACGTCTAGTAACAATTTTTTTTGATTTTACTGTATAAAAAATACATAACAAAAGTAATATTAAAATTGCACTAAAGCTTCCGATTGGGTTTGGAATATTTTGTGTAAAAGGCCCTGCTAAAAAAGAAGGTGTATTTTCTTTGAATTCTATTAATCCGTTATTTAATAAAAACCAAATACCCACAAGTCCTCCATGAATTCCTATGCAATTCCATAAAGAACCTTTATCTCTAATTTTTACTAATGATAGAAATATCCCAAGTAAAATAAATCCCAAACGTAATCCTATTATGTTCCAAAAGATCTCATTTGATAAATTATGCACGAAGCTAAAAATTATAGCTTGTAGAGCTATTGATATTTTTGTACCATATTCAAATTTTAATTCTTCTAGTAACCAGCCTCTAAAAATTATTTCCTCTGCGAATCCAACACCTAATCCCAGTACTATAGAATTTAATAATATTATTGGCGAGAATTCACCTATCCAAGAAATATAATTTTTTTGTAATAGTGGTACCAGAATTAGAATTATTAAAACTAAAGCAAATAAAATACCTTGAGAAAAATTGACAAAGTTTTTTAAGAATTTGTCTTTTGTTATCCCAATAAGTATCCAAGCACTTGATTTATTTCGTTTGATATAAAACCAATATGGGAGTAAAAAGATAAAAAGGAAGAAAGTAAAAATAGTACCAATTAAGGATAAATTTTCTTTTTCAAAATTAAACAATAAAAGTGGCTGAGATAAAGCCCAACCAATGCCATAAAGAATAGGAATAAAAAATATAGTGGATAAAAATCTTGGTCTTAAAAGAAAAAAACTTCTAATTAGTATCATTACATTTTCCATTTTATTTTGAATATTAATTAACCCCAGCCTTTGCCTCTTATTATTCTAACTACTTGTTCAAAAAGTTTTAGCTTTTTCTTTTTACTATAGTTTATGTTTTTTGAAATATTAGATAAATCTTTATAAAATTGCCGAGTTATTTTATCTTCTTTATTACTAGGCCATAGTAAGTCTGAGCCCTCTATATATTCTTCTTTATATCTTTTTTTAATCAAATGTTTTTTTATATCGTAATAATTTAAATTCTACTTATTGCAAATGCTTAAAAGTGATGTTTATTAAATTTGTGTATTTATTTAAAATTTATGCTGATTAATCTTTCAACTTTAATTTTTACATTATTATCTCCATTGCTTATTTTTGCAGTAATACTATCTGTTTACTTATTTCATTAGGAAGTATTTATCAAATAAACTTTATTAATTTAAGGGTGTATTATGCCTACTTTTTCTAATGCAAATGATAAAACTGCAACTACCGCCATTAGTGTTAAGAGCTTGTTCTTTTTGATGAAATCCATAATGAATATTAATAATCTATTTATTAAATTCTTATATAGAATAATAAATAATTAAATTCATTATATCAATTACGATGGAGCCAATATATGTAGGAGATTTAATTCCCTCAATAGCTTCTTCTAAAAAGATTATTGAAAAATATTATAAAGGTATTAAAGAAGGGGAATTTTATGAAGAACCGATGGCCGAGATTTTAATTACCCTGATTGGTAAATATGCTTACTACAAAAATAACTTTTACCTTTGCAGATTGGATTAGAGAGTGACGTAAGTGCCGGGATAAGAATCCTTCTATTGATGAGTGTGTGAAATTTTTTGAGTGGAAATTGGAAGATTATAAACTTTCTGATAGTGATAAAAGAATAATTGAATCTATTTTGCTCTATTAATCTGAATAACCAAGAATTATAGACTTTAATTTTTATATTTTATATATAAAAAACAAAGGGTCATTAAAATCCTCTTACAAATTAAGAAAAAAGTAAATCAGCATATTTACGGATTTACTGAAAATATAAAAAGGAGTAATTTATAAATGTTGAGTTCGGAGGCAATCTAAATGATTGATAGTCCGCCTGAAATTTAGCAAATTCCAAAATATAGGAAGCGTATTCCTGAGAATGGGATTATTCGAAAATTCAAGTTCAATCAATTAGTCTGATAAGACTTCGCTTTATAATTACCAGCGATAATAGGGACTGAAATTATCGAGAGAAATCCCCGAATTCACGTATTCTAGGTTTATGAGTAAATAGACTTTAAAATATGTAATTTTATATCCTGTTAGAAGGAAATTAAATATCAAAAAGGACTGTACCAACAGTCCTTTTTTTTAACAAACTACTTCTAAACTAGACTTTTTTTTGGATAATATGGGTTTTTAAGTGTTTAAAAATATTTCACAATGAAAGATCAAGTCTTGTTTCCTAAAATTGAAGTTCGTGAAAAGGGTTTTTTAAAAGTAAGTGATATTCATACGATTTATTGGGAAAGATCTGGTAATCCAAATGGTAAAAAAATACTAGTTATTCATGGAGGCCCAGGAGGAGGAAGTCAACCAAGATATAGAAGATACTTTGATCCAGATAAATTCGATATTATTCAATTTGACCAAAGAGGTTGCGGTTCTTCAACTCCTTTCTCCGAATTAAAAGAAAATACGACCAATCATTTAGTTGATGATATTGAGAAATTAAGGATTCTTTTAAGAATAGATACTTGGCATTTGTTTGGTGGATCTTGGGGCTCAACACTTTCACTTATATATACAATTAAAAATCCCTCAAGAGTTATCAGCTTGACTTTGCGAGGAATATTTTTATGTAGAAAGTTTGAATTGTTATGGTTCTATCAATATGGTGCAAGTGAGATATTCCCCGATGAATTTGAAGAATATATTTCTGTAATACCAAAAGAAGAAAGAAATGATTTAATAAGTTCTTTTTATAAGTATCTAACATCTTCAGATGCGAATCTTAGATCAAAAGCAGCAGCAGCTTGGACAAAATGGGAACTCTCAACAAGTCATTTAATAAATAAAAAATTTGATTTTGATAAGTCTGAAGTTAATTCTTTTTCAGATGCCTTTGCAAGGATCGAATGTCATTATTTTATTAATAATATTTTCTTAGAAGATGATTTTATTTTGAAAAATATAAAAACAATAGAATCGATTCCAACAAAAATAATTCAGGGGAGGTATGACGTTGTATGTCCTGTTAGGAGTGCATGGGATCTAAATAAGAAATTAAAGAATTCTGAATTAATTATTGTTAATGATGCTGGTCATTCAATGAGTGAAAAAGGTATAAGTGTCGAATTAATAAAAGCTGTAAAAGGTATTGAAAATATTTAATAGAGAGAATATGGCTTTAAAAATTAAAGGCCATTATCTTCAATATTTTGTGCAATACTCTTAAGAAGTTCGACGATATCAGAATCTTCGCATTGAGTATCTTCTTTAAGTAAGATGCATTCGTCTCTAATACTTACATTAGTACTCCACCATATACCTGAACTATTGGTATCGTCCCATTCAAATCTTTCAGACATAATTAATAAAATCTAATAAATACATTAAAGCTTGCATTAATTCTTCGTGGATTTATATATTAAATTTCAAAATTCGAAACCTTCCTATTCACTAAAAGAAATCGAGGAATTTCTGATAATCAAATTTAGATATCTAATTTCAGTTCGTATTGTATTTCCTTTTCCTTAGAAATAATTTTTTTATTATTTATATTTTTTCTAAGCCTTTTTCTAGAGCCATGCTTTAAATAAACTTCTTTTGAGATATCCCAATATCCATCCTTTTTAGTGATTTCCTGAATTTTCTTCTTAGCAGTTTTAGTGCTATTTGGGATGTCAGTTATTGGCCTTACGTAATTAATTTGTTCATATTCTTCTTTATTAAATCTAGATAAAAGCCAAGGTTCATGAATTAAATTAAGTGGTATATCCTTTAATTCTGGTATCCATTTTTTTATAAATTTTCCTTGGGGATCATGATCTTTACCTTGCTTAATAGGATTATAAATTCTATTGGTATTTATAGATGTAGTTCCAGATTGCATTTGGCATTGGTTCCAATGTATCCCAGGCTCATAATCTACAAATTTATTTGCTAATTCGGAACCTGAATCTTGCCATGGTAACCATAAATTATAGCTAGCAAAAGACATTAACATAGCTCGCATCCTGAAGTTAATCCATCCATTGAAATTTAATGACCGCATACATGCATCTATAAAAGGAAAGCCCGTATTACCTGAACTCCATAAATACAGTAATTCATTATTTTTTTCTCTAATATTTTTAAAAAAAGGATGGTATTCCCTAAACTCTAGTTCTGGTTCACTTTCAAGTTTCTGGATAAAGTGACAATGCCAAGTTAATCTACTTTTTAACATCCTGGAATTATTGTTTTTTGACATATTTGCCTTATTAAAAATTTCTTTTAATGAAATGCATCCCCAACAAATATATGGAGATAGTCTTGAACAACTATCAAATGATTTTTCTGGGCTAGAAATATCTTTTGAATAAGAATCTAATTTATTACTAAAGAAGTATTGCATTCTCTCTAAACCTTTTTTTCTTCCACCTTGCATTCTTCCTGGACAAGTTTCTTTTTTAAAGGGAAAAATTTCTTCTGAGGGCATTTCTCCAATATCAAAGTTAATAGAATTAATTCTTATTGGAGCTTTAAGTAAGTTTTTTTCGGAATTTTTCTGCCACTTTTTAGACCAATTATTCCTATCTAAATTTCCTCTGAAAACTGAAAATTGTAGAAATTCCTTCCAAATAATATTTTTGCTTAAAGCCCATTCTCTTACGTTTTGATCTCTTTTATAAGTAAGCCAATCTCCAGTTTCTTGATGGCTATATATGCCCTTGATTTTAAATTTTGAACTAATTTCATCAAAAATATTAATAACTTTTCCAGTACTAAGAATTAATGGTTGTCCAATCTCAGCAAGTTCATTTCTTAAATCTATTAGACTTTCTTTGCAAAATTGCCATTGTCTATATGAATGAGTATTTTGGCTCCAAATATCTAACTCAATAATGTAAATGGGTAAAATATCATTATCTTTTATAGCCTCACAAAGAGCTTCGTTATCAAAAATTCTTAAATCTTTCTTAAACCATAAGATATTTATTTCTTTCATAATTTTTTTCTTTCAATCCTAGAAAAATAAGATTAAGTTTGTAGGTAAAAAATATAAAAAATTTTAGAATAACTAAAAATCAAAAAAATGAAAATAACAAAAAAACTTTGGGAGGATAATTATGAGATTGCTTTACTAAGTTTAAATACAAAATTTGTTCAAGGTTTAAAGAATGGAAGTCTCCCTAAAAATATATTTCAAGAATATTTAGCTCAAGATTATTTTTTCTTAGAGACTTTTGCTAAGGCATATGGTCTTGCAGTTTCTAAATCAAAAGATAAGTACTCAATAAGGAAGTTAAGTGAACTTTTAATGGGCGTTTCAGAGGAGTTAATACTTCATGAAACTTATGCAAAAGAATGGGATATTGATTTATCTAATAACTATATAAAAAAAGCTACTAAAAATTATACGGATTTCCTTGATGATATCTCCAAAAGACTTAGCTCTGTTGAAATAATGTTTGCAATGACTCCATGTATGCGACTTTATTCTTGGATAGGTAAAAGTTTGTATAAGGAGGATTTTGACATTAAATATAAAGAATGGATAATTACTTACTCTGATGAGAGCTTTGAAAAGCTAGCAAATTCACTTGAAAATCTTATTGAGACCAATAAAGAAACATATGATATTAATCAGGCCAAATATTTATACAGTAGAGCTATGGAATTGGAGTTAGATTTTTTTAATTCATATTCAGATTTCTAATTTAAATTTAGAATATTTTTTATGATATTTATTAATTCTAGTTTGTTAAACTATGTATTCTAAAATTGCACTTTCTATAGGCGGAAGTGACTCCGGGGGTGGGGCAGGTATCCAGGCTGACTTGAGAACTTTTATGGCTCTTAAAGTACATGGATGTTCAGTTATTACATGTATTACTGCACAAAATAGTATTGAGGTTAGATGCGTTGAAGCAGTAGAGAAGAACACGTTTTTAAGTCAGTTAGATACTCTATTTAGTGATTTTGGTATTGATGCCTTAAAAACTGGAATGTTATTAAATGAAAGGATTATTAATGATACTGCATCAAAATTAAATACATATAAAATAACCAAAATTATTGATCCAGTAATGGTTACTAGAACTGGTTCTAAATTACTGGAAGATTCTGCCATTAATGCTTATAAAAAACTTTTATTACCAATAGCGGATTTGGTAACTCCAAATATTTATGAAGCAAATCTACTTTCTGATTTAGAAATAATGAGTAAAGAAGATATCGAAAATTCCGCAAGAAAAATTATTAGTCTTGGAGCTAAAGCGGTACTTATAAAAGGTGGCGGTTTAAAAGATATGAAAGGGAAGGATTTTTTTCTTGACTTAAATGGTAGAAAAGAGTGGCTATTTAATGATTTTATAAATACAAAAAATACCCACGGTAGCGGTTGTACTTTAAGTGCTGCTATTTGTGGTTACAAAGCTTTAGGTTTTGAGCTACTTGATTCCATACAAAAAGCAAAATCATTTGTTGAGAAATCTTTAAAAAATTCTTACAAAATAGGATTTGGACCTGGGCCCTTAGGTCATCATTAATTATTTATAGAAGCAAATTTAGAACCACCATTTTCTGTAGGGCTTTTTTAAAAATAAGATTTCTTCTGTCTCCCATCCTCCCTCTAACCACTCAAGATGCTCAAGCAACAAAGACTCACTTTCCCTTTTGCTTAATTGCCCAATTCTATTTGCAATACCATCGAACCTTACTTTCATCAATTCCTCAATCTTGATGTTATTCATAGGTTAAATAATAATTTTTTCTACTCTTACTTGTATAGATTTTCTTGTCAACGATTTAATTTTATTTGTTTACTAGCGGTTGCTAAATATGTATTAAATACAACTTTTTGCAATAGATAGTAATTAAGACTTATTCACATGGATTTAATTAAACACTAATTTATATAAAAATACTCTAACTATGAATAAAGAAGAAACAGCAAAGCAAAAAACCATTTTAAATGTAGGATATTGTGAAACGACCTCTGAATGGCTAAATCGAATCATTACTGAATTGGCAGATGAAAATAAAAATTTTGTAGATTTGTCAGTTATTTGTGCTTAAGTTTTTAGAAAATAAATTTTATTTTGATTTATTTTAAAGTTGATATTAATTGTAAGAGAAATTTAAAAGATATTTTTGTGAAGTGAACCCTAATCAAAAAAATATAGAAATAATTAAACAATTTAATTTATCCCCTCATCCTGAAGGTGGATGGTTTAGAGAGGTAGTAAGGAGTAAGAAGTCTCTAATCAGGGAAGACGGCCAAATTAGAAACTTTATTACAGGAATTTATTATCTTTTGGAAAGAGATGCAAAAAGTGCTTGGCACAGAGTAAAAAATGCAGATGAAATTTGGATTTATCTAAGGGGCGATCCTCTGAATTTATGGTGCCTAGATAATGATAATAAGTTGATAAGAAATTTAATTTTAGATTCAAATAATCCAGTAGAAATGATCCCATCTGGATATTGGCAAGCTGCAAAAAGTACAGGCGAATTTACTTTAGTGAGTTGTTGTGTTGGCCCCGGCTTTGATTTTAATGATTTTGAATTGCTCAGAAATACAAATCATATTTCTAGATTAAATAAAGCAATTAATGATCTTATTTAAGACATTTTTTCGTTTATATGTTTGAAATTATCCTTTAGATTTATAGGGCTACCTAATTAATGTATATGGAATGAATCAAAATTCTCTTAAAACAATTGGTAGATATGATGAACCAAGAAAAGATTCATACTTAGTATATGTAAATCAGGTTCATGGGTTAAAAGATATTCTTGATAGGGATTTTAAAAAGTGGTCGAATTTTGATAGTTGGGAAAGTATTTCAGTTCAGCAATGGATTTTTTCTAGGGCTTTGGAGGTTTTCAGCGGTAAGAAAATTGATATTAAATGCGATTGTTGTGAACATAATGATTTAATCCCAAATGATTTTGAGAGTATTAAAAAAGAAAAATGCGTTGGTAAAAAAAGTGCCTACATGATTGAAAAAGTTGTAGATGAAATTGTATTAGCTAAGGCAAGAAGAGAAAGTGATGGGACATATTCTGCATAAGATTCATAAATATTTATGAATTGAAAAATCTTTTACTCACCAGTGAAAATTATCAGAAGAACCAATCGTTAAATTTCTAGTGGACATCTTATGGAACTTAAAGTGTACCGAATCACTGAACTCCTTTTCATCTGAGTAATTCACAAGATCTATTGGGTCGACATTTTCATCGAACCATGCATCATATTCAATATGGTTAGGTTCAGCAAAATAACTCATAACCAATTAATAGCTACCAAAAAACATATAAACGGTACATGCGATACCAAATTAAAATTCTTAATTTTTTGATAATCTATATTTTTAACTTGTTTATAAAGATTAGTTGCTAAAAAGATAGAAGAAATATCTATAAATTTATGTCTCTAGATACAAATATGGTTTCTATCCATCCCCACTTCATAATTAAGGATGGAAAGATGGATCAGTGCATAGCTCTTTTAGAAGAAATTTTGGTACTGACAAAAGCTAATGAACCTGACTGTCTTTTTTTTAATATCACTATATGCGGTTCAGATAAGGCTTATGTAAGAGAGGCATATAAAGATGGTGCGGCCGCTTTGTTTCATCTCAAAAATATGGGACATATGATTCCCAAGCTTTTTGAAGTGTCAGATATTACTGTGCAGGTCCAAGGCCCTGCCAAGGAGATTGAACCCTTGAAGGAAATACTGCCAGACGCTGATTTCTATGAAGCAATAACTGGATTCTGATTTCGATTGTATATATTGAAAGTCGATAGTGAGGGGCTTTTATCCCCCTTTATTTAGGAATTCAAAATAAATTAATCTTTCCTTTACTTATATCAAGTAGCTTAATTATCAGCTCAAATATTATTTTTATGGCATCAACTTTTTATATTGTTCATCATGAATTTAAGGCAGGAAAAGCTGAAAAATGGTGGGAAACAGCTTATGCGGCAATGTCACCAGGTGGTGGATGGGATGATGCAGTAGCTGCTAATAAAGAAAAAGGATTTTTTAACCATTCTGCAAATGCCGTAACTAAAACTGGTCCCGTATATTGTTTTTGGGAAGTAAAAGAGGGTATTTCTGCTGAAGAGTTTCAGGAGTTTATAGATGGGCCCTCCGGGCCGGGTTTCGGACAAGATGCTCTGATGAATATCTGTAAACCAATTGATACATCATTAATGAATGGACAAACACCCTATTCGCCTGTTTTTTCCTGAAAATTGACAGTCGATCTAAAATAAAGAGCAGTTAGCTCTTTTTTATGACTATTGAAACTACTGTTTTCACATTTAAACTTTCAAATTCATTTGAGGAGTGGGTAAAAATGTTTGATAGTCCAGAGATAGATGCATTTCATAAAACAGTAGGACTTACTCCTTTATATCGTGGCAAAAGTTTAATTGATCCCAAAGAAGTTATTGTTATTCATCAAGCTGAAGAAGGTGTCGCTAAGCATGTTTTTTCAGATCCTGAAACCATAAAGAATATAGAAGCTGGAGGTCATATTTATAGCACTACTAAAATCACAAGTTGGGTTTCTGAATAGTCGTAATGCTAATTATTTAAAAATATATAAATTTAATTTGGATTTTTTTCAAATTCAGGTCTAATTCGAATGAGTTTTGAAATCTCTAATTCAAGTTCCTCTTCGGAATTAAAGCCTAAAACATCGTAGGTTTCTAAACCTAATGAAGTCCCTTTTTTTATAGTTATTTCCATATTTTTTGAAGTTATAACTCAATACTAAATTTCTATTATTCAAAAAAATACTTAAGTTTTTGATTCAACACCTTAAAACCATTTAATTACTGAAAGTCGATCTAAGATAAGGGAAATTAATTTCTCCTTAAATGTCAAGTACTCAAGCTATAGAAAATTTAATTAATGGTTATGCAACCAGTGAAGATTCTTCTTTTTTAATACCAAACGTAACAGGGGATTTTTTGGCTGTAAGACCAAGTGGAAATCCAATCTCTGCGAAAGGATTAGTGGGAATGTTTGATAATAAAGACTTAGTTGCAGAATCCTCAGAACTAATCAAAATCCATAAAATTGAAATTTTTGGTGAGATAGCCTACGCGGTTTTTACACTAAATGAAATCTTCAGTTATAAAGGGAATCAAAATAAAGATCTTTCAACTTATACTTGCATTTTTAAAAATGAAAATAGCACATGGAAATATGCCTGGATGCAAAGATCACAAGGAACTACTGATATGAAAACTTGGGAATAAATGAAACGCTTATTTCTTGCGACAATATTGTTTTTATTTCCTTTTTCTGCTCACGCTGGTTTTCCAGAAGGTAAGAATGGATATGATCTAAAAAAAATTGAAGAGTCTTTTAGACTGCCTTGTGATGAAATTGGAAATGATGATTGTATCTCAAGAGCATTAGGTGTTGATGCCTGTACCTGTATATTTGAAATAAATAAAGATAAAGAACCTGCGGAAGCTTTAAAAATCGCAGATACTGTTTTAATTGCTCTTCTGAAAGGAAATAATCTTGATTTAAAATCAATGCTTGAAAAAGATGGATTAATTAAAACAAATATAAAAAAAGAAGCTACTTACAGAATTAATTTCTGCAGAGAAGAAACAAAAAAAAGCTATTCCAAAGTTAATTAAGAAATTACCGGATGGTATTGTATTGGATGAAGAGAGAATAGAAAATTTAACCAGCGTGTTTCCTATTCAGTATTTAAGTATGTTTGAGCAATTTAGCAAATATAAAAAGTGAAACGTTTACTACTGACCCCTATATTCAAACGTTTTAAAAAAAGTGCTTTTTTCTCATCACTTAAACAGAATACTTGTCCCATTTATGATGCTGAAGAAATAAAAAAACAAGAACAACAAGAAGCTATTAAAAAGTTATACCCATAAAAAAAAGGGCGTTAGCTTCGCCCATTCAAAAAGCGGGATAATCCCCATCACCCGGCTTTTTATAAAATCCTAGCACTACATATGGTGTTTGTAAGTAATAAAAATTAACTATTGATGGAGTTGTTTGTTTCTAATTAATTTGTCATGATGGGAATCCCCATCACCCAGGCTCGCAAGAGTCTTTTTTTTATGTCTAGTTTTGGATCAGATACTCCATTTATGCTTCTTGCAAAACTTAAAGTTAAGGAAGATAAGGTTGCAGAATACTTAGAAATTGCAGATAAGACAGATAAAGCAGTTGAAGCTGACGAACCAGGAATGCTCCATCATACTTTTGATCAAGATCCTGATGACCCTCTTCGTTTTGTATGGTCAGAAGTTTATAAAAATGATGATGCTTTACTAGCACATTTAGCTAATCCAGCATTAGGTGTTTATCTTGAGGCTCATGCTGATCTGGGAACTGATTTTTCTGTTGAATTTTACGGAACTGTGGGAGATAAAGTAATTGAAGCCATGAACGGAACAGGAGTTCCATATAAGATCTTTAAAACAAAATTAGGATATAGCAGAGTTTAAGATTAAGAGTATTAAATAATTAGTCCGACTAAATTATTAATAAGAATCTGAGTGCAAGCGGTAACCACAAACACAGAAGAAGCATTAGTAAAAGAGTGATAGCATGAACATTCGGAATGTATTGACCTTTAAAAATTTGCGTCTTCATAATCTATCTAGCCTTCTTAAGTTTGATTTCTCTTCTGATAAGCAAAGCTATAACTACAACACACATATTCATTAAAAATACGTCTAATGGCATTTAATAAAAAAGTCTCTACTCAATTAATAGCAAGATTATTGATCTGCGAATCAAGAAATGATTGCTAGTGTTTATTGGCTTAATAAAATGAATTTAAAAATTAAATTTATGCTTAAATATCTCAGTTCTTTTAACTATATAAATGGCTTATTCAGAAACAAGGATAGTAATTGGTGGTCTAGCCCATGTACCAGTTCTTATTTTTATAGCCAATTTTATTAAAGGTAAGCTTGGGATTAAAACTGAAGAGGCAAAAGATACTGTAGTTAAAGAAGAGCCAGTTAAAATTATTGAGGTAAAAGATACCACAGTTAAAAAAGGAAAAGCAGAAGCTATAATGGAACCTTCAAATAAGCTGGATAGTATTGAAAAGAAGGCTGATGAGGTTTATGAAAAGGTAAAGAAGAAAAAAAAGGATAAGAAGAAGAAAAAAAAGGATAAGAAGAAGAAAAAAAAGATTAACTAGATTGAGATTCTATCAAGCATTAATACATCTTGAGATTGGATTGTATCCTCTCTTATCTTCACCTTCGGGATCTTTATAAGAATCAATTTCAGCTTGAATTTTTCTCTTGTAAACTCCTTTGATATAATCAATTTCTCCTCTCTCTTTACTTAAAATTGAGAATGGTGATCTTTTTAAGTTCATAATTTTCTCCTAATATATAAGTTTTGATCAGCTCCAGTTCTTATCAGATACAACAAAGTTATCCAATGTTTGCTGATTCCTAATTTCTTCCTCTAGAAGTTCTTCTTCTGATCTTTCTTCAATCTCAGATTTATGTTCTTCTTTAAGGGTGGATTTGGAAGACATTTGCTCATGACGTCTATAACTATGTTCTAACTAGACATACAAGCCATCTGACTAAAAAATATGTACGGTTTGAGGAACTCCCATATACGGATAAAGGATCAACAATTGAATTTGAATATGGTTAGAATCATGTGAAATTTGTATCAGTTTTTTTCCCTTTAAAAATCATCATTAAAGGCAGACCAATAAGCATAAGACTTCCATCAATTAATAAAAAAGTATTTAGATTCATTTATCCATTCCTTCGGAGTTATCCCAATTAAGGGGTATCCCTTTTTTAATAGGTTCTTTTTTCATATCATCAATCTCTTTTCTGATTTTGTTGTAGTAGGCCAACTCTTCTGGATCATAAGAACCAAGACCATAATTCATGGTCGCTGCAAGATAAATTCTGTGCATACGGTATGAAGAAAGTGGCATTAATGAAGACGATCTCTGTTAAATATATATGAATTTTATGTAAAATGCTGACCTCTGAGATCCCAGTTATTGCATAGATTCTAGAGGTATACCTAAAACCTTTTTCTCGAAAGCTTTTGGGTGTAAACGATTAATCAATCTATATCAAAGAGCTAAGGAAATAGGATTTCCAGGAGAATTTGATTTGAATTAGGAATTACTAATTTTAAAAATTTTATTAAAAAAGTTCCTTTCACTTTTATACGTTGTGTCCCGCGAGTGCCCTCGTCGGGACTTGAACCCGAGACCTCTCCCTTACCAAGGGAGTGCTCTACCGCTGAGCTACAAGGGCAATTTTAAAGTGGGCCGGGTTGGATTTGAACCAACGTAGGCAGAGCCAGCGGATTTACAGTCCGCCCCCTTTAACCACTCGGGCACCGACCCCCACTATTTGAACTTATCAGTTAATGGACACTTTGTGTAAAATTGTTTTGGTTTTTTTGTTTCTTTCTAGATAGCATTTGTAAAGAAAAGACTTTATTGATGATGAATATTTTATTGATAAATGGACCAAATCTAAATCTTTTGGGC
Organism: Prochlorococcus sp. AG-418-D13; assembly: GCA_003214315.1. GTDB lineage: Bacteria > Cyanobacteriota > Cyanobacteriia > PCC-6307 > Cyanobiaceae > Prochlorococcus_A. Next base: position 47,231 of record QCLU01000009.1, on the reverse strand, counting down.
ACTAGAGAACCTGAAATATATGGTAATAAAACATTGAGTGATATAGAAAAAGATTTAACTAAAGTTGCTAAAGAAAAAAGTATTAATCTTGAATGTTTTCAAAGTAATCATGAGGGAGAAATAGTAGATAAAATTCAGGCTTCTGTAAAAAGTATTCAAGGTATTCTTATAAACGCTGGTGCTTTTACTCATACCTCGATTTCTATTCGTGATGCTTTAATTGGATCAAAAATTCCATTTGTAGAGTTACATATTTCAAATATTTTCAGTAGAGAAGATTTTCGTAAAGAATCTTTTCTTACAGATAAAGCTATAGGAATTATTAGTGGATTCGGCATATCAAGTTACTCCTTAGCTCTTGAAGGAATCATTGGATATTTAAGTAGTAAAGATTAAATGTTAATCGATTTTAAAAGGCCCACTTCTCATATTAAATATTTATCGTCATTTACCTCTGATGAGTGGATCAAACTAGCATTATCTAATCCAATAGATATTCTTATTGACCATGCTCATTGTGAAAGAAAAGCAGCAGGAGTAGCTATTCAATTGATGTTTAGATATCCATCAGAACCAAATCTGGCAGAAGTTCTAAGTCCAATAGCGAGAGAGGAATTAGAGCATTTTGAAAAAATACTTTATTTTTTAAAGGATCTTGGACATTCTCTTGAGTCCTTAAAACCTCCTCCATATGGAGCTGAATTGTCCAAGAATATAAGAAAGGATGAGCCTAATAGAATGCTTGATAGTTTCTTAATAGCAGGACTTATTGAAGCAAGAAGTCATGAAAGATTAAGTTTGCTTGCGCTGAATTCTGAAGATAAATCGTTTAAATCCCTTTATGAGTCTCTGCTTGAGAGCGAGGCAAGACATTTTGGAGTTTACTGGAAACTAGCGCAAACTAAATTCTCTAAAAATCAAACTTTCAAAAGGTTAGAGGAATTGTCTGAAATTGAGTCAGCAATACTAGCTGAAACTTATATGATGCCAAGGGTACATAGCTAAAGTTAATAAAATAAAAATGATAATAAACAAGTTCTTAAGCTTACTTAATCGATATAAAACTGATTTACCAACATTGACCATCGTTGGTGTAGGCCCTGGAGATCCATCGCTTTTAACAATTGCTGCTGTGGATGCAATAAAAAAAGCGAAAGTTATAGTTTTTCCAATATCAGATGATAATAAAAAGAGTTTCGCTGCAGAAATAGTCAAGAAATATACCAAATTTAAAAAAAATATACCGATAATCTTTCCAATGGCTAGGAAGGACTTTGATCCTGATGAAATATGGTCTAACGCAGTAGAAAAAATTGTGAAATTTATAAAAAATGGTGAATCAGTCGTTTTACTTTGTCTTGGCGATACTTCACTATTTGCTAGTTCTTCGAATATTTTAAGGTTAATAAAAAATAATCATGCTGAAATTATTACCAAAACCATACCTGGTATTTCCTCTATTTCAGCAGCAGCAGCTTTGAATGAGTTTGATTTGGTTAAAAAAGGCGAGACCTTGACCATCAAAGAATGCCCTTCTTCAGAATCTGAATTAACAACCCTAATTAGGGAAAGTAAGGCAAATAAAACGGTATTGGCCATTATGAAAGTTGGCAAAAGATGGAATTTAGTCAGGGAAATTTTAAAAAAAGAGGATATCATCAATACATCATTAATAGCTTTAAGTGTTGGGATGCCTGATCAAATTATTCAATACGCATCCCAGTATAAAAAGGAATTTATGCCTTATTTTTCTTTGATTTTGATAAGGTTCGACTAATGTATAAAAAAGAAAAATTAGTTGAAAATCAATTTTCATGGCCAATATGTAAGGATCTATTATTTATTGTTCTTGAAGATAAGGTTAGTGACGTATTTGTTTGTGAATTAGTTTGGGAAAGACTTTTTTATACTAGAGAAACAACCCAAAATAATTGGGTTTCAAGTGCATTAACTCCTAATTATTGGTCAGAAAAATTTGAAAAAGCTCCTCAAATCATTTCAGAGCGACCAGCCTCAGTACATTTGACTCGATCAATTCCAAAAGACTATAAACAGGGATTGAAAAATTTTCTTAATTTTAAAGGTTATAAGATTAATGAACTCTATCCAAGAAGAACTAGAAGAGCGACGGCAGTAAATTGGTTAATTTATTGGGCGATTGAAAATGATTGTTTTTCAAAAGATAATGTATTAATGCCAAATTCTATTTCACCACCTGTTAATCCAGTTAAAGGGCATTTTGGTGATCCAGAAATTAAATAAGTTTTTTTGAATAAGGTAAATGATTCTATTAAAGGTATAGTTGTAATGGATACTACTTTCTTTGGAGAGAAGAATTGATTCTTCCAACAATAGCAATTATCGGAAGACCGAACGTTGGGAAATCTACCTTAGTTAATCGCCTTTGCCAAAGTAATGATGCAATAGTATTTGATAAGCCTGGTGTTACAAGAGATAGAACTTATCAAAATGCTTCATGGGGAGGTAAGGAATTTCAAATAGTTGATACTGGAGGTTTAGTTTTTGATGATGATAGTGAATTTCTCCCAGAGATAAGGACACAAGTTTTCTTGGCTCTAGAAGAGGCTTCACTCGCGTTACTGGTGGTAGATGGGAATCAAGGCGTTACTGATGGTGATTTATCAATAGCAAAATGGTTAAGAAATTCAACCTGTAAAACAATTGTTGCTGTTAATAAATGCGAATCGACTACTCTAGGAATATCCCTAGCTTCAGAGTTCTGGAAATTAGGATTGGGTGAACCTAACCCTGTTTCGGCTATTCATGGTTCAGGTACTGGAGATCTTTTAGATCTCGTTATTGGCGAACTTCCTGAAAATAATATCCAGGATGATGAAGAAAAGATAATGATGTCAATTATTGGTAGGCCTAATGTTGGTAAATCTAGTTTGTTAAATTCAATCTGTGGAGAAAAAAGAGCAATAGTTAGTGATATTAGTGGTACGACAACTGATTCCATAGATACATTTATTAAAAAAGGTGATAATCATTGGAAAATCATTGATACTGCTGGGATTAGAAGAAAGAAAAATGTTAAATATGGCACTGAATTCTTTGGTATTAATAGGGCTTTTAAATCTATAGATAGAAGTGATGTTTGTGTTTTAGTTATAGATGCTATGGATGGAGTAACTGATCAAGACCAGAAGCTGGCTGGGCGCATAGAAGAACAAGGCAGAGCTTGTATAATCGTTGTTAATAAATGGGATCTTGTAGAAAAAAATAGTTCAACAATTTATCAAGTAGAAAAAGAACTTAGATCTAAACTTTATTTTTTACACTGGTCAAAAATGATTTTTATATCTGCCTTAACTGGTCAAAGAGTTGATAATATTTTTGAGCATGCTCTTAATGCTGTAAATCAACATAGAAGAAGAGTTACAACATCTGTAGTTAATGAAGTACTTAAAGAATCAATTAGTTGGAGAAGTCCTCCAACGAAGAGAAGCGGCAAGCAAGGTAGGCTTTATTACGGTACTCAAGTAAAGAACAAACCTCCCACTTTTACTCTTTTTGTAAATGACCCTAAATTATTCGGAATAACTTATAGAAGATATATTGAAAAACAAATTAGAGTAAATTTAGGCTTTGAAGGCACTCCCCTCATTTTACTTTGGAGAGGAAAACAGCCAAGAGCTTTAAATAAAGAAGTCGAAAGAGAAAATATTGAGTTAATTCAAAAAGATTAATGAATTTGCTAACCAAATTTTCTGTTGGTCAATACGTTCATGGTAATAGAAGTTGGCTAAGAATTATAGATAGTAGATTAAAAATAATTATCGTAATGATATTTTTAATCACTCCAATTTGGGCAGGTCCAATATGGAGATTGAGTTTAGTTGGTTTTTTACTATTAATTACTTTTTTAAGTTTATTGCCATCTAGAGTATGGTGGCGATCATTATTTTTTCTCTCATGTTTATCACTATTTATTGGATGTATATCAATAATTGCCTCGTCTGATATTCAATCACTTGATGGATACTTAAGAAATCCCAATGAGTTGCAAGTAGTACTGGAAAGCCAAAAAGAATGGAATATTTTGCAAATTCCTTCGCAGAAAATATGGTTTATTAATTTTGGTCCCTACAACTTATCAAGAAAAGCCTTTGAACTAGGAATAAAAACCTCCACTTTGATATTTACCGTTATTCATAGTGTGAATTTGATGCTTTTAACCACATTGCAGGAAGACATTGTATGGGGATTAAGTTGGTTTATGTATCCATTAAGAAAGATTGGATTGCCAACTAGCAAGTGGCTTTTTCAGTTGTTAATTGCATTACGTTTTATTCCTCTAGTGCAGGAAGAACTTCAAAATATCATTAAATCAGTGTCAGTTAGATCAATAAATTTTCGAAATTTAGGATTAAAGAAATCCTTTAATGTTTTATTAATCTTAGTGGAAAGGTTATTTCAAAATATATTTCTGAGAATTGATCATGGAGCAGAATCATTACTCTCAAAGAAAAAAATTATTATAAAAACCAACAGATTTAGAACTCTTTATCCTTCAAAATCTCTCAATGTAATTGTTAATACATTATCGATTTGTTTTATTTGCATAGCAATTTTTCTTAGAAAACTGTATGGTGCATTATAAATAACACAATATTTTAGGTTTGAGTTCTGAGCGTTATTTAAACCATCCAACATTTGGCATGTTATACCAAGTTTCTCCTGGAAATGATGGGAGAGATATTTATGCGACTTTATACGCTCAAAAAATGTTTTTCTTGGTAGAAGTTCGACAGAGAGAAGTTTTTTTTGAAGTTATACCTTATTTAGATGCCCGTAATCAGGCCGAATTAAACCTTCAAAAAGCTAGAAGAAAAGGATCTGAAGAACTATCTAAATGGGAGAATTTATTTACGCAAACTTTCTTATAAAAGGTGAACCCTGCAAATTATTTAAAAATAAAAAATAAAATACCATCAAATGTAAATATTCTTGCTGTAAGTAAAGGATTTAAAAGTCAAGAAATCAAGACTATTCAAAATATAGGTCAGGACGATTTTGGTGAAAGTAAGGTTCAAGAGGCGTTTGAAAAACAATTAATCTTGAAAGATCTTAAACAAATAAATTGGCACTTTATTGGAAGAATACAAAGTAATAAAATAAGAAAAATAGTTCAAAATTTTAAATACATTCATTCAGTAGATTCATTTGAAAAGTTGCAAAAGATTTCTAATATTTCTAGTGAAGAGAAGAAAAATCCATTAATAATGTTGCAGGTTAAGTTGAGTGATGACCCTACTAAAGGAGGCTTTAATCCTGAATTTTTAATATTGAAATGGAGAGAAATTCAAGAGTTGAAAAATATTTCATTAACCGGTTTGATGACTATCAATCCTAAAGGACTTAGCTCTAAAGAAAATTCAGGGTTGTTCAAAAAATGTCGTGTTCTCGCTGATTCACTGCAACTTCCAGATTGTTCCATGGGGATGTCAGGTGATTGGGAGGAAGCTATTGACGCTGGATCAACTTGGTTAAGATTAGGATCATTGATTTTTGGAGGTAGATCTTGATTAGTTATTTTTTATATAAATCTTATCTATAAACTTGCAGTAAAGTTCAACTAACGTTATTTAAGTATAGGTAGTTTATTCATTTAAAAAATGAATCTATTACTTAAGGTTCTTAAACCTTAGTAATCAATTTCAAGAGGATTTAAAAGGTGTCACTTATTTCTAGATTAAAGGCAGTTGTTGCAGGGGATGAGTATCTCGATGATGATTTTGATGAGTTGGATTATGCGTCAGAGGATGAATTAAATGATATTAATAATTTCAAACAAAATACAAGGAATGCAAATGCCCTTGCAAATTCAAATCCATTCGATTTTATGAATAACAACAGATCATCAAAAGTGGTTGGCATGCCTGGAATTTCAAATTCATCCTCAGAAGTAAGCTTAATGGAACCAAGAAGTTTTGATGAGATGCCTCAAGCTATACAAGCATTAAGAGAGAGAAAAACCGTAATTCTTAATTTAACTATGATGGATCCTGATCAAGCTCAAAGAGCGGTTGATTTTATTGCTGGGGGCACATATGCAATTGATGGACATCAAGAAAGAGTCGGAGAAAGTATTTTTCTTTTTGCACCAAGTTGTGTAAATGTAACTAGTTCTTCACCAGAAGAAGCTTCTCCTTCTTCTGTGACTACAGAAAACACACCCCAATATAGTTTGGGTAAAAATACTACTCCTGAACCAGCATGGGGTAATTCTAAATTAAGTGCTTATTCATGATTAATCTGTGACTGATAAAATTGCGATTATTGGTTTTGGAAATATTGCGCGTGCTATAATAACCCCTCTATTAGATAACAAATTAATTCTGCCGGAGAATCTTTTTTGTGTTGTAAATTCAGAAAGAAGTTTAGAAAATATAAAAACAAATTATAAACATAACATAAACGTTTATAAATCAGGTTCTGAAGAGTCAAAAATAATTTGGGATTGTCAATATAAACTTCTTTCGATAAAACCCCAACAATTTAATGATATAAGTGAGGCTCATCATATAAAAAATAAGGACAATTTAATAGTTTCAATTCTTGCAGGGGTTTCAATAAATAGACTTACTCAAAAGTTCCCTAATCATAAATGTGTGAGGGTGGTTACAAATATTCCAATAACTATTGGAAAAGGTTTAACAGGGATTTCTTGGGGAGAAGAAATTACAGAAGATCAAAAACAATTTACAAAAAAATTATTTGAAAATACTAGTAAAATTTATGAATTTGCTGAAGAATACCTTGATATATTTTTAGCTTTAACTTCATCAGGTCCTGCAATTATTGCTTTAATTATAGAAGCATTAAGTGATGGAGGATTAAGCGGTGGATTTCCAAAAATAATTTCAGAGGAACTTGTTATGGAAATGATACTAGGGACTATTTGTCTAATAAAGGAAAAAAAACTTACTACTTCTGAGCTTAAAAATTTAGTAACCTCTCCAGGTGGAACAACTATTTCTGCTTTAAGGGTTTTAGAAAAAAAGAGTGTAAGGTCAGCATTAATTGAATCAATAGTTTCAGCTAGTAATCGAAGTAAAGAGTTTCGTTAGGTTTTTAAATTATCTTTTAACTTCATATAAACTTTTTCAAGTGAATTTATATTTTTAGTAATTGTGTATCTCTCAAGTATACGTTCTCTAGCTTTTTCTCCAAGATCTTTTGTAAATGAAGGGTGTTCTACAAGAATTGGGATTATAGTTTTTAATTGTGCAGCCACATTATCAGTTGAAATTACTATTCCTGCTCCGTTATCTAAAACTTCACCATCAGCTCCGGCATCTGTAGCCACACAAGCAGTACCAGCAGACATTGCCTCTAAAAGTGATAATGATAAACCTTCTACTAAGCTTGGTAAGAAAAATACTTCTGCTATTTGCATTATTGCTACCCTAGTTTCTAAATCTAATTCGGCACCCCACCAAATTAATTTCTCATCACCAAGGTTAGAAAAACTATTTTCAAGTGTTGGCTTCATTGGTCCATCTCCAACAATAACTAATTTGCAATTTTGAGTTTTTGTTTGGCGCCAAGAACGTAAAAGTGCCTCGATATTTTTTTCATTGGCAATCCTACCCATATATAAAAAGATTCTTTCATTTCCAAGTTTGTTTTTTACTTGATCATATTTTTTATTTTTTTCGCAAAAAGGTTTCCAAATATTCTCATCAACACCGTTTGGAATAATTATTTGTTTTTCTTTAGGTACTCCTAATTTGCAAAGAACATTTTTTTGAAGTTCGGAAAAAATGATTATTTTATCGAACTTTGATAAAGATGGAGCATAAAGTTGATATGTTAACTGTTGAGTTCCAGCAGTTAAATTTCTATTCTTTGCATCAAATGGTGGGTGAAATGTTCCTATGAGTGGAAGATTAATTTCATCACAAATCTCTGGCAGTCTAAAGTCTAAAGGAGATAAAGTTAAGCTTGCATGTACTAAATCAGGCTTTAATCTTTCCAATGATAGCCTTAACTCTTTTTCTGCTCTTGGTGAGGGTATTGTATAAACCTGGGACTTAATTAAATATGGAAGACTGACATCAGGATCATTTGCTAGAAATAATGGTTTTGATGAATTTGAACTAGAAGGATTGTCGAAATGAATGAAACTAATTTTATGACTTCTGGCCTTTAATTTTTCAGTAGTTGAATTACCATAAGTTACATTTCCACAAAAAGGAGATTTCTTACCCAACCAGGCAACATGAACCACATTGATTGAATTAACTATTTATTAAATTAACAGTCAGAGCACCCAAGATCGTAATTTTAAAATTTATTCATAGTTTATGAATATGCTAACTATATATTTCTCTCAACATTTTTAGAGAAGATAGATCTTTCTCTAGTTGAGTAGAGATCCAAGTTTCAATAATAAATAATATTTTAAGCCAGACTTTTTTAGGTCCCAATAATTCTCCATTAGATTTTATTGGTAATTCGGGGAAAAGAAGTCTCTGTAATAGAGCAACTTCAGATGCATTTATTTTTAGATTACTTTGAGGATCTTCAATGGACGAAAACCCTTCACTTGGCAAATAATAACAACTCCATTCCCAATTTCCTAAAGGTGGAATAATAGGTGCTCCAGTTTTGCAGCAATGATGAATTGGTAAATTTATACCTCCAATGGCTAATAGATGGATTAAAGATTGAATACTCATTGAGAGCATTGTAATATCTTCTTCTTTAGATTCTTCATACAAATAAATCCTATCTAGATGTGCAAGAACGCAAGATAAATAGTTTTGTTGCTTGTCATTATTACCTACTAATAAAAAAGTTAATTCAGTTATTGCTTGCGCGGCTGCAAGACATTCAATATTTTTTCCTAGACCAGAATAGCTTTTTAATATTTTAATTTGACGTACAGATTTAAGACTTCTTTTCCCAAATATCTGAAGACTTAAATATGTTAAAGGAGTAGCTGCAGCAAGACTACTTTTAGGACGCCTAGCACCAGGTACCGCTAACCTAACAATCCCTTGCTCATCGGTGAGGATAGTTATTAATCTATCATTCTCGCCTAATGGAGAAGCTTTAATACAGAGACCTTTTAGTCTGCACTCACCTGAACCAGACATTTAAATAACGTTTACTTCTTCAAAAATTTCACAAAAATTGGAAGTTCCCACGCAACTAATCCCCTTATCAAATAAATCAATAACTTGTGTCAGTTTTTTTATACCACCTACAACTTTGATTTGATTATCGGAGCCGGTTATTTGTAGTATTTCCGCCACATCATTTGATGTAATAGGAGGCCCAAACCCGTCCCCGAATTGAAAATTTTTTATTCCTAATTCCAAAGAGATTTCTATTGCATTGTACAAAACTTCTTTTTGTAGTTTTGATTTATTTATAATTATTGAAACTGGTAATCCTGATAAATTCACTTGCTCAATTTCAGCAGCGAAAGTTTCTAAATTTCTTTTGGATAAATTAAAAAAGTTTGGTATATATTCAATTCCGTTTGCACCTTTATCTTTTGCAAAATTAACTAATTCTTCAATAAATGTAACTGGTAAATCTGCTAAAGGGTAAGAAATGAGAGCGTTTATGTTTGCGCTGTAATTGCTGAAACGGTTTTTAAAATCATCTAAATAATTAATTGAAGTAGAAATATTCTTGATGTTATATTTTTTTATTAAATCGCAATTTGCGCAGAAATCTTCCCAGGTTAGATAGGGGTTAATAATAATGGCATGAATTTTCTCGTTTAATTCATATTCAATATTGGGCATTTAAAAGTTATTTAGATTGAATCAGTCCATAACCTCCATGATTTCTCTTATATATAACTTGAAGTTCATTATTCTTTTTATTTCGAAAAACATAAAAATCATGATCAATTAGATCTAGTTGTTTTCTTGCTTCTTCTGATGAAATTGGATTCATTTCAAAGTATTTATTTTTTATAGATGGCTCAGGCAGACTTGCTTCTATTCCTTCGTTAAGTAAAACTTCATCTAAAAATCTTGATTCCGTAGTCTCAATTGGGAAAGACGCTTTATTTTTAAATTGATTATTATGGATTGTTTTATTGTTTCTCTCTTTGTATTTGCGTAATTTTCTACAAAGTTTATTTGAGACTAAATCAATGCTTGAGTATAGATTTTCAGTTTTTTCTTCAGCTCTAATAACAGTACCATTCGCAAAAATTGTAACTTCTGCAGTTTGGAACGAGACTCTTGGATTCTTTTCTATTGAGAGGTGTATGTCGGCTTCTTTGACGATATCCTTATAGTGATGTGTTGCTTTTTCTATCTTTGCCTCAGTATATTCTTTTAATGCTCCAGTGAGCTCAAGATTTTTTCCATGGATTAAAATTTTCATAACAAATCTAAAAATATTTACTTACTTTCTAAATCTACTTAAATATGTTTAATAGAACAGCAATAATTAAACAACCTGATAAGATTACTTCTTTTAATGATGTTTATAAATTACAAAAAGAATATCAGGAGGCATTGATTTTAGATAACTCTAACCCTGATTTTATTTGGATAGGGGAGCATCAACTCTGTTATACGTTGGGTAGGGGATCTAATTACGATAATTTATTATTTTCTCTGAATGATGATAAATATGATGTTTTTAAGATTGATAGAGGTGGTGAGGTTACTTGTCATATGCCTGGACAATTAGTAACTTACTTGGTTTTAGATTTGAAAAATTTTAATAAAGATTTAAATTGGTATTTAAGAAAAATTGAAGAAATTATTATAAAAATTCTTGGAACTTTTAATATAAATTGTCATTCAAGAAAGGGTTTCACTGGTGTTTGGATAGGAAATAAGAAAATTGCTTCAATTGGAATTGGTTGTAAAAGATGGATTACAATAAATGGATTTTCAATCAATATTGACTGCGAATTAGAAAACTTTAATAAAATTGTTCCTTGCGGGATCGAAAATTGTCTTATGGCAAATATGATTGATTACAACAAAAATTTAAATATTCAAGAAGTCAAGAGAATTGTTAAAAAAATCATTCAGGAAGAATTTAATTTTGATTTTGTATCAAAATAGAAATTAAAATTTCAAAATCAATTTAATATGGGTGATTTAGCATACTGGCCGTCAGCCAAACCTCTTTCTAAAAAAGATAAATTTGCTAAAAATAGAGATTTTATTAAGAACCTTCATCATATAGATCAAATTTGGGAAAAATTAAAATTTAAATGTGGTGATACTTTAGCTGTTTGCGATTTAAGAGGTAAATACAAAGAAAAATTTTCTTATTCTGAGCTGGCCGATTTAATAACAAAAGTCTCTTTTTCTTTTAAAAATTATGGTTTAGTAAAGGGGGATGTAGTTACTGTAATATCTGAAAATTCTCCAAGATGGCTAGTAGTTGATCAAGGCTTAATGCGTTTAGGAGCTATAAATGCAGTGAGAGGTATTAATTCTCCTTCGGTAGAATTAGACTATATTATTGAGCACTCTAATTCAGTAGGTCTTATAGTTGAATCTAAGGATATTTGGCTAAAGTTAAACAACAAAGAAGAATTAAAAAAAAGACTGAAATTTATAATCAATTTAGAAGATGAACAATTTGAAAGTTTAATAAGTTGGAGTAAATTCATAAGTTCAGTAGAAAAAGAAAATTCACAAAATAATAATTTTGAAAGATTTAATCCAGAAATTGATGACGTCGCTACTATTCTTTACACTTCTGGGACAACAGGAAAACCTAAAGGTGTCCCCTTGACTCATGCAAATTTTTTACATCAAATAATCAATTTAGCCTATATCGCTGATCCAGAACCTGGGACCTCTGTATTAAGCGTGTTGCCTATCTGGCATTCTTATGAGAGGAGTGCTGAATATTTCTTTTTTTCATGTGGTTGTTCTCAATACTATACAATTCCAAAATTTCTGAAAGATGATATTACACAAATAAAACCTGTTGTCATGGCTACTGTCCCAAGACTATGGGAGGCGATACATGATGGTTTTTTTCAGGCGTTGAAAAAAATGCCTTCCAAAAAGCAAAAACTTATTAAGTTTTTGATAAGTAATAGTTCAGTTTTCAAAAGAAGTCTAAGAAAGATAAGAAATTTAGATATCAATCAAATAACTTTTAAATCAAAAATCCCCTTACTGGGTTCTGTTATTGGTCGATATCCTTTACATAAATTGTCTACTATTTTTTTATGGCCGAATATTCTTAGACAACTATGCGGAGAAAAACTGAAATTTCCTATTAACGGCGGAGGGGCATTGCCAGAACATGTGGATCTTTTTTTTGAATCTTTAGGTGTAGATGTTTTGGTGGGATATGGCCTCACAGAAACTAGTCCAGTATTAACTTGTAGGAGAAGAGAATTAAATGTTAGAGGATCATCCGGTCAGCCTCTAGCATTTACTGAAATTAAAATAGTAAATGATGATAAAAAAAAGATTCTGAAGTTCAGAGAAGTCGGAAAAATTCTTGTTAAGGGTCCACAAGTAATGAAAGGTTATCTTAATAATGAATTAGCTACAAAAGATGTTTTATCTAAGGATGGTTGGTTTGATACTGGTGATTTAGGTTTCCTAATACCAAATGGTTCTCTTTTTATAACAGGAAGAGCCAAGGATACAATAGTGCTATCAAGTGGTGAAAATATAGAACCGAATCCGCTTGAGACCGAAATCCTTAGTTCTGAATTGATTAATCAGATTCAACTAGTAGGACAAGACAAGAAATGTTTAACAGCCCTTGTAGTGCCTAATGTCGAATTGGTTAAAAACAAGTTTTTGGAAGAAGACCATTCGCAATTAAACCTGGATAAAAATATTGGTAAATTTTTTAAATCACAAATTAATAATTTGCTTAAAAGTCGATTAGGAGCAAGATCAGAAGAACAAATATTAGATTGTTATTTTGTTGATGCCTTCACTTTAGAAAATGGCTTGTTAACACAAACTCTTAAACAAAAAAGAAAAGAAATAGAAAAAAAATATTCATTACAAATAGAAAATATGTATGAAAACAAATTTAGTAAGAAAATATGATTTGTTCTATCTATATTGAAAAGGTAATTTAATTTTTTATGGAAACAAAAAACTCAATATCTATTAAACGCTCAATAGCTATTAAAGCTGTAGTTACACCAACCTGGAAGGAAGATGCTGAAAAAGAATTAAGCAAAGCAATTTCAAACATTGACCAGCAATTATCTCAACTTGAACAAGAGGGACAGCAAATAGTAAATAATATTAGATCCCAATCGGTTAATCCTCTAGATCCAAGGGTTCAAGAACAGGTTAGTCAGGTGCAACAACAAGTCGCAGCAAAACGAAATGAAATTGAAGAACAAAAAAGAAATCTACTTCAACAACAGAGTCAAGTTCGCGAATTAAAAATGGACGAAATTGTTGATCAAGGGCAAGTGGATAGTTTCTGTGATGTCACTGTGGGAGACAATCTTATTGAAAAAATGCAAGTCTCGATTACGGTTAAAGATGGAGTTATTCAATCCATAGATAATAATTAAAGAGAAGATTTAGTATTTTTGATAAATATAAGTAAATCTTAATTTCGAAAAGTTTTAAATTCTAATCGATCTAAATTATTACTTTCTTAAGTTTTAAGAGTTCCCACTATGAACATGATTTCGTATAATTAATACAAGAGTTTAAAGGGTTCTAAATCATAAAACTTTAGGAAGTTTGGTAGAAATCCTTGAAACTTATGCAATAACAATTTTCTTATGTCTCACGAAATATTCATGCCTGCCTTGAGTTCTACTATGACAGAGGGCAAGATTGTGGAATGGTTGAAAAATCCAGGAGATAAAGTTGAAAGAGGTGAATCTGTCTTAGTTGTTGAATCTGACAAGGCAGATATGGATGTTGAATCTTTTCAAGATGGATATCTTGCAGCAGTTTTAATGCCTGCAGGAAGCACTGCGCCAGTTGGAGAGACTATTGGATTGATTGTAGAAAATGAGGATGAGATAGCTTCTGTTCAAGAACAAAATAAAGGAAATCAGCCCGAAGTCTCTAGTTCGGATCAACTTGAATTGGTAAGCAATAAAACTGAAGAAAAACCTGTGGTTCAAAGTGAAATTGTTGAAAAACAAGAAAAAGAAGTCGTATTAATGAGTGAAAAGGCAGCCCCATCTTTTAATAGTGATCAAATAAATGCTGCTACGAGTAATGTTTCTTCGAGGGTGATTGCATCTCCAAGAGCTAAAAAACTTGCCTCTCAAATGGGTGTTGATTTAGCAAAGGTTCATGGATCAGGACCTCATGGAAGAATTCAAGCAGATGATATTTTAAAAGCTAATGGCCAACCAGTCTCTATTCCATGGATAGGCGAAAGTCGTTCTCCTGCAAGTATCCCTGGTGCAAATTTGGGAGTTGAAAGTAAACCAGAAGCTTCAGGAAATAGTTTTGGTAATCCCGGAGAAACAGTTCAATTTAATACTCTTCAAAAAGCAGTAAATAAAAATATGGAATCTAGTTTAGATGTGCCATGTTTTAGGGTGGGTTACTCCATCAATACAGATAAATTAGATAATTTCTATAAAAAAGTAAAACAGAACGGAGTGACTATGACTGCTTTACTAGTTAAAGCAGTTGCAAAGACACTAAAGAAACATCCTCAAGTTAACTCAAGTTTTTCAGAAAATGGAATTTCTTATCCAGAAAATATAAATATTGCTGTTGCTGTTGCGATGGAAGATGGTGGACTGATAACTCCAGTTTTAAAAGAACCATGCAATATTGATTTATTTGAATTGTCTAGGGAATGGAAAGATCTCGTAAAAAGATCAAGATCAAAACAATTAGAACCTGATGAATACTCAACGGGAACCTTCACTTTATCTAACCTTGGGATGTTTGGAGTTGATAGATTCGACGCTATTCTTCCTCCAGGTACCGGTGCTATTTTAGCCATAGCATCATCGAAACCAACCGTTGTTGCTAATAGTGATGGTTCAATATCTGTTAAAAAAATAATGCAAGTAAATCTAACAGCTGATCATAGAGTGATCTATGGAGCTGATGGAGCTTCATTCTTAAAAGACTTGGCTTCCCTAATTGAAGATGAGCCAGAGACTCTTGTCTCCTAAATTTAATTGATTTCTCAAATTAATAATGAAGAAAGAGATTATAAGCTTGAAGCTTATGATTATTTACTTGATTCTTCATTAATTGCTAGTAAACCTTCTGCAATTAGGCATGAATCAAGATTGATGATAGTTAGAAATAGTGTTTTAGAAGAAGACTGCTTAACTAATAAATTTACCAAGAATCTTTTTGATGAATTTAGAGAAGGGGATCTTGTAGTTGTAAATAATACTAAAGTTATGAAAGCTAGGTTAAAGGTTGAATTAGAAAATAAGACATTAGTCGAATTATTAGTTTTAGAAAGATCCCATGAATGTGTTTGGTTATGTTTGGCAAAGCCAGCGAAAAAGTTAAAAATAAATAGAAAATTAAAATTAAAATCTCCTTTAGCACAAGATATTAATTTGATTGTTGATGGAGTTGATGAAGAAACTGGAGGGAGATTTATTAAATTTCCGGAAAATATAACTTGTCTCAATTCAATGAATGTACTCCTTGATGAATACGGGGAAATCCCTCTCCCTCCTTATATTAAAAATTCCGAAGAAGAATCTTTTCATGAGAAAAGTTATCAAACTGAGTATGCAACTAATCCGGGGGCAGTTGCTGCACCAACAGCTGGTTTACACTTAAGCAAAAGTCTTATTTCCAATCTAAAAAAAAAAGGAGTAATAATCTTACCGATAACTTTGCACGTGGGTTATGGAACATTCAAACCAATTGATCAAGAAGATTTAAGTAACTTAAAACTTCATAAAGAATGGGTAAGTGTTAATAAGCAAGTAGTGGAGGAAATAAAAAGAATAAAGAAAACAGATAGAAAAATAATTGCTATTGGTACAACTAGCGTAAGAGCTCTTGAAAGTTGTTATTCTCACGAAATTAATGACTTTATTCCCATAGCTAAATATGTAGATTTAGTAATTAAGCCAGGTTATAAATTTAAGGTAGTTGATGGATTATTAACTAATTTTCATCTCCCTAAAAGTTCATTATTACTTTTAGTAAGTGCAATGATTGGTAGAGAAAGATTATTAGATTTGTATAAGAAAGCCATAAAAGAAAAATTTAGATTCTTCTCTTATGGCGATGCGATGTATATTTCACCAGATTCACTACTGGAGAAAAAATAGATTTAGGCTTTGACTGGTTCTTGAATGATTCCGCTTGGAACTTCAGTAAACATAATTGATGATAAATACCTCTCTGCTAAATCAGGTAGAACAACTACAATTGTCTTCCCCGCATATTCATCTTGTTCAGCTAATCTAACAGCAGCAGCAGCAGCAGCCCCACAAGATATTCCTACTAATAGACCTTCCTCTTTAGCTAACCTAAGAGCCATCTCTATTGATTCGTCATTTGTTACTTGTTCAACCTTGTCAACAATTGATAAGTCAAGGTTCTTAGGAATAAATCCTGCTCCAATTCCTTGGATTTTATGTGGTCCGGATTTAACCTCTTCTCCATTCATTGTCTGTGTAATAACAGGACTATGTGATGGTTCTACAGCTACAGAAGTAATATTCTTGCCCTTCTCTTGCTTAATGTATCTTGAAACTCCTGTAATTGTGCCGCCAGTTCCAACCCCTGCAACTAGGACATCAATTTCACCATCGCAATCATCCCAGATTTCTGGTCCAGTAGTTTTGAAATGAATTTCAGGGTTTGCTGGATTATCAAATTGACCTGGCATGAAATATTGAGATGGATTACTTTCTGCAATTTCTTTTGCCTTAGCTATTGCTCCAGGCATACCTTTTGATGCCTCTGTTAAAACAATTTCAGCACCCAACACTGCCATAACCCTTCTTCTTTCAATTGACATTGATTCTGGCATTGTAAGGATGAGCTTATAACCTCTTGCTGAAGCAGTAAAAGCTAGAGCAATTCCTGTATTACCAGAAGTTGGCTCAACAATAGTTTTGTCTTTTGTAAGTTTCCCATTTTTCTCTGCATCCCAGATCATATTTGCGCCAATCCTACATTTGACACTGTAAGCGGGGTTTCTACCTTCAATTTTTGCAAGTACTGTAGCTTTCGCGTTTTTAGTAACTGATTTTAATTTTACTAATGGAGTGTTTC
This sequence comes from Prochlorococcus sp. AG-418-D13, assembly GCA_003214315.1. Lineage (GTDB taxonomy): Bacteria > Cyanobacteriota > Cyanobacteriia > PCC-6307 > Cyanobiaceae > Prochlorococcus_A. Next base: position 30,036 of record QCLU01000009.1, on the reverse strand, counting down.
CAATAGCAAAACTGTTGTCCTCATAAATTTTTGCCATTTATATGTTGAGAAAATATATATTAATACTAACTATTATTCAGTAAAAGAGTATATAAGTTTCTATACGGAAAATACTAGGAATTTAGAAATTATTTAGTGCTTCAGAAAAGCTTTTCCATAATTGATCTTGGTCTTCTAATCCAACTGATACTCTAATAAGGTGTGAGGGTATACCAAAACTTTCAGCCCAATCCAACTCGTCATAATGAGCTAGTAAAACATAAGGACAAACTAAAGTAAATTTTGTACCTAAACTAGGTCCTTTAGATACTTGTAGAGAATCATAAAATTTCTTAGCTTTGTTTAATCCTCCATTTAATTCAAATGATAATAAGCAGCCGAATCCTCCATCAGCAGTAAGTAAAGAATTAAAATTTGGACAATTTTCAGGATGGAAAATATTTTTAATCTCGCTATGGGTCTCTAATCTTTTTTTTAATTCTAAACATGCTTTATTTTGTTCAAAAACTCTTTGATTTACATCTCTACTAACTTTCTCTAGATAAACTGTATCTCCATCGGAAAGTGTTGGAAGATTAATCTCGTTTAATGCGTTTCTAAATTGATCAATCCATTTGCTTTTTGGATTTAGTATTAATGATCCGGCAAGAATATCACCACTACCTGAAAAAATTTTTGTAAGTGAAGTAAAAACTATATCTGCATGTTCTAGGGAATTTATATTTAAATTTGAACCAATTGTATCGTCAACAATTAAGGGAATATTTAACTTTTTTGCTATTTTTGAAATTTTTTTAATGTTTACACATTTGAGCATTGGATTACTCGGTAGTTCAATAATTAATGCTGATGGATTTATGCTTTTGATTTCAAATTCAATATCCTCGCAATTTTCTTCTGTAATTAACTTGGCTCCATGAAAGATATTCATTGGTAATTTAAGTACATCTACATATGGAAAACCAATTTGGAGTGTTGGTTTAGCTGGAAATAATTTATATATGATTTCTAATGATGTATGCAATGCAGACATTCCAGATGAAGTTAAGTGAATATCATTAGAGTTAATTTTTGTAGATTTAGAAATTCTATTTTTTATTCTTTGAGAACATTCATTTACGTAAGATTTTGGAGGGCAATCTTCAAGACCGAGTTCTATAGCAGCAGCTCTTGAAGATATGCCAAGACCAGTATGTTGCCAAAAAGATTTCGCATAAATACTTCCTTCTTTTTCAGTTATTAAGAAAGCTAAATTATCTCTTTTTTCTATTAATGAGAATTGTTCAGAAGTATTTCTATCAATGTGTTTTTTTGCTTTAAAAGCTATGCTTTCATTCGGATATGGCCAGATACTTTTATTGTTATAGTAATTTTCTTTTTTTACTTTTTCACATAATCTTTTCACAATGGGGTTTAGCCCGAATCTTGGGTAAATGGACTTCAATAAATTCATACATTCTTGATTTTTTTCCTCGTAATTTATTACATCATTCCAAGTTGGTAATGCTACAGAAACAGCATGAATACTATCAGGAATAGAATATCCCAACTCTAAATTTTTCCATATAGGCTTTTTAAGTAAATCTCTCAATTTTCAGAATTTATTTAAAGCAAATAATATGTCTGAGATTAAATCGTTTGTTTCTTCACATCCAATCGATAATCTGACAAGGGGATCATCTATCCCTAAAAGATTTTTTGTTTCATCATCAACAGAAGCATGAGTCATTGTTGCTGGGTGACAAATTAAACTTTCAACTCCTCCAAGGCTTTCTGCTAGGGAGAAATATTTGAGAGATTTGCAAAATTTAAAAGTATCCTCTTTATTTAAATTTAATTTTATAGTGATCATCGAACCTCCAGATCTCATTTGCGATTTTGCTAAATTAAATTGCGGATGTTTTTGATTAAAAGGATAAATTACTTTACTAATTATTTTATGATTGTCTAATTCTTCAGAAATTAATTTTGCACTTTGCGTTTGTTGTTCGATTCTTAACGGAAGAGTTTTTACTCCTCTCGTAATGAGCCAACTATCAAAAGGAGATGGTTGAAGCCCTAGAGCTTTTTGAGAGAAAAGCATCTTACTATTCCATACCTCATTATTTGTCAGTACTGCTCCACCAAGTGCATCACTATGTCCATTAATGAATTTTGTTGTGCTTACTAGTGATAGTGTTGCACCAAGGTCCAATGGTTTTTGAATAAGTGCCGTTGAAAAGGTGTTGTCCACAACTACTGGGATTTGTAGTTTATTCGCTTCATCACAAATCGCCTTAATATCAAGTACCTTCAAAAGTGGATTAGTTGGACTTTCTAGCCATATCAAGGTTGGCTCTAAGTATGAAATCTTTTTGATATTATTTTCGTTTGTAAAATCTGTGTATAAAACTTCTAGTCCAAATTTCTTGAAAACTTTTTCGAACATCCTCACTGTACAACCATAGAGATTTGACTCGCAGAGTATCTTGTCACCTGATTTTAGTGTTGATGCAATTGCAGTTACCGCGCTAATTCCAGATCCAAAAACTGTACAGTATTTAGAATCTTCTATTGATTTAAGGACGCTTTCTAGAATTCTAAAGTTTGGATTGCCTGATCTTGTGTAGTCGAAATTATCTTTATTTCCATGTTTGAAAGTAGATGTAGAAAAAATAGGAGGCATAACGCATCCGGTTTTTTCTGCAAATGTTTCCCCATGGTGTATAGATAAGGTCTTAAAACCTGGTTTCTTTATATTATTTTCCTTATTTCCCATTATTTTTAAAAATAAGAATTGAATTAAATCTCTCATTTTTTTTAATGAGAGATTTAATAATCCAAAGAAAAGTAGTATTAAACTTTTCTTGAATAATATTCAACAACTAGTAGTTCGTTTATTTCAAGAGCCACCCACTCTCTATCGCATTTCCCATTTATTTTCCCCGTGAATTTAGGTTTGTCTAAATCAAGATGAGGTGGGACATTTGCTAAACCAGGGAATTCTATATTACCTTCTACAAGTTTTTTGCTTGCTTTGTTTTCTTTAATTCCAATTACATCGCCTGATTTGCATTGATAACCAGCAATATCAAGAACCTTTCCATTAACGGTTACATGGCCATGATTTACTAATTGTCTTGAGCCTGGAATGGTACCTCCAAAACCTAATCTAAAACAAACATTATCAAGTCTGTTTTCTAAAAGTCTTAGTAGGTTAGTTCCTGTAGATCCTTCTTGAGCTCTAGCTTTTTTTACATAACGAACTAGTTGTTTTTCAGAAACTCCATAATTAAACCTAAGTTTCTGCTTTTCTTCTAGACGAATTGCATATTCTGATCGCTTGCGACGGGCTTGGCCGTGCTGACCTGGAGGATTAGACTTCTTTGAAGCTTTCCTGGTGAGACCTGGTAGTTCTCCCAAGCGACGCGTAACCCTTAATCTGGGGCCGCGGTATCTGGACATAATTTTAAATTAAATAGAAATTTGCAATAAATTGGATAATTGATTAAATTCAATTAAACTAATTACTACTGGAAATATTATTTTACATCATTAAAGTGTTCAAAACTATTAATAAATCAATTACTTCTATACTTCTTTTTATGATTTCGTTCTATCAAAAGTGGTTTTCTCCTTTTTTCGGACCAAGATGCAGATTTATTCCAAGTTGCAGCTCTTATGGATATGAGGCAATTACTAGACATGGTCCTTGGAAGGGAGGGTGGTTAACTTTAAGAAGATTAAGCAGATGTCATCCTTTAACTCCCTGTGGATGTGACCCTGTGCCTGACTAAATGAATGAAAATATTTATTTTTGTTAGGCAGGGATGTTGCCTTTGTGATTCATTAAAAAATAAACTGGCAAAAATAAATCTTAATGAGTTATTCCCTACTCTAGAGGAGCTTAAAGAAATTGATATTGATAGGGTCGATTTATATAAAGATAAATATAAAAAATATGATTATGAAGTACCTGTTATTGCTGTTGAAGGAATTAGGTCCGAAGAGATTATAGAATTGCCTCGCATTTCTCCAAGATTAAAAGATGATCAATTAAAGAATTGGTTTAAAAAAAATATTAGTACCATTCTGGAGAAATAATTTTTCATATGAGATCTATAAAATTACATAAACTTTTAGATTTGGTAGGAATTATACCTTCATTAGATTTAATCGATCATGAAATCAATAATATTTCTTTTAACTCTAAAGAAGTACAAAAAGGAACTTTATTTTTAGGGATGCCTGGTTTAAATGTTGATGGAGGAAAATATTGTATTGAGGCAATTGAAAATGGCGCAGAGGCTGCCATTATTGGGTCTGCTGCAAAAGAGAAAATTGGATCTATTGATCGAGAAAAGATTTTGGTTATAGAGGATAATTTAGATTATATTTTTGGTCAAATAGTCGCTGAGTTTTGGAATAGGCCTTCAAGAAAACTTAAACTTATTGGTGTTACGGGTACAAATGGAAAAACGACAATTACTTTTTTATTGGAATATCTTTTAAAAAAATTAGGTAAAAAGACTGCATTATTTGGGACCTTGCGCAATAGATGGCCTGGCTTTTCAGAAGTGGCTCTTCATACAACTGATTTCGCCGATAAACTCCAAAAGAAATTAAATGCTGCTGTTGAGGCAGAATGTGAATTCGCGATATTAGAGGTAAGTTCTCATTCTATTGCTCAAAACAGGATATCAGGATGCGAATTTGAGGCTGCTATTTTTACTAATTTAACTCAAGATCATCTTGATTATCACTCAGATATGGAATCATATTTTCAAACAAAAAGAAAATTATTTTTCCCACCTTACTTAAAAGAAAAAGATGGGATTTGTGTATTAAATCATGATGACCATTGGATATCTAAATTATCATCTGATCTTGAAAAAAGATCTTTATTAGTCTCTACAAAGATTACTGAAAGTGAATTTGAAAATGATGATTTTTTTTTCGTAACAGATAAAAAATTTACTGAAAGTGGTTCCACCTGTATTTTTCATACACCTAGGGAAAAAATTCAACTTTTTGTTCCACTTGTCGGTGAATTTAATTTAATGAATGCGATTCAAGCAATAACAATTTTGTATAAAATTAATTTTTCTTTAAAAGATCTATCAAAGTTAATACAATCTTTCCCTGGTGCTCCTGGGAGAATGGAGAAAATACAAATTGATAATAATGACGTTTCAAGATCTCTTCCAACAGTAATTGTTGATTATGCACACACTCCTGATGGATTAAAAAAAGTTTTGCAATCAATTAAAAAACTTTGTGAAGGGAAACTCATAACTGTTTTTGGCTGTGGCGGAGATCGTGATCGTAGTAAAAGGCCTTTAATGGGATCAATAGCTGAAGAGTTTTCTGATCAACTTTTTATAACTTCAGATAATCCAAGATCAGAAGAACCCCAAAAGATAGTAAATGATATTTTGATGGGTATAAAAAAAAGAGAAAAAATAACAATTGAAATTGATAGATTTAAAGCAATAAATGAATCTATTAAATTTGCCAATAAAAAAGATATTGTTTTAATTGCAGGAAAAGGACATGAAGACTACCAAATTCTCAATGATAAAGTTATTAATTTTGATGATAGAAAAATAGCTTATCAATTATTAAAAGAAAAAAATAAATCTCAATAAAATTTCCTAATCAAATAAGAAAGATCTTTACGCAAATCACAAGAAAAGTTTCTTAGAATCAATGGAGTTATTTTTAATAAAATGAAAGGCTTAGCCTTAGTTGTAGGCGCAGGTGGAATTGGAACACAACTAGCTAAAGATCTGAATGAAAGTGAAAAAGATTTAGATGTTGTTTTGTGTGGAAGAAAAAGTGAATTATATCCTTTTTGGGAATTAGATATAGAGGATTCTCAATCCCTTTTGCAGTTGAAAAATAAAATATCAAATCATCCTTCAAAATTAAGGCTAGTTGTTAATGCTACAGGTAGACTTCATAGTGATTCTCTTCAACCAGAAAAAAGATTACAACATCTTGATAAAAAAAATATGATGGAAAGTTTTTCAATAAATGCCTTCTCTCCTATTTTATTAGCTAAAGCGATTGAAGAATTTATACCAAAAGATTTTAATTTTAATTTTGCAAGTATAAGTGCAAGAGTTGGTAGCATTGGAGATAATCAAACTGGAGGTTGGTATTCATATAGAGCTGCAAAATCTGCGCAAAATCAGTTTTTTAAATCTTTAAGTATTGAGTGGGCTAGACGTTTCCCAAAGGCTACTATCACATTGCTTCATCCAGGAACAGTAGATACTGATTTATCTAGACCTTTTCATAAATTTGTTCCAGAACATAAATTATTTAGTAAAGAAAAATCCTCCCAATTCTTGATCAATATTATTAAAAATCAATCACCAGAATCTACAGGAAAATTTATTGCATGGGACAACTCTGAGATACCTTGGTAAACTTAATTTTTTTTATATCAATAGATCTTTAAGTCAATGTTTTTTTTATTTCTCTAGCAAGTAAATCAATCTCAGCTTCTGTAGTCATTTGATGAACGCATGCTCTAAACCATTTTGGATCTTCTAAAACTCTAATCCAAATTTTTTTTTCTCCAAGTTTCTTTACAAATTTATCCTTATCTTTAATATTTTCGATATTAAAACTAACAATCCCATTTAAATATTTTTTTTCTAGAACTAATTTAACACCCTTTGATTGATTTAAGTCATCCCAAAGTTTTCCACTTAATTTTTGGATATTTTTGTTTTTTTCTTTTTCATGGCAGTCTTTATCCAAAAGATCTAAAGAATTCCGGAGCCCAGCAAGTAAAGGAATACAAGAGGTAGCTACTTCAAATTTCCTTGCATCATCATGAAAAAGATTATCTGAAGGCTCATAAATGCCTTGTTCTTTTTTTAATGATTTCCAACCAATTATTGTTGGATCTGTTTCATGAATAAATCTATCTGAGACATAAATGGCTCCAAGTCCTTCTGGTCCACATGCCCATTTATGAGAAGTTATTGAATATAAATCAGAATAAAAAACTTCTTTTTCAATATTTATGTGGCCAAAGGTTTGAGCACCATCAACAAGTAAATAAGAATCTTCTCGATTATTTTTTAATTCGATAGAAATTTGTTTTAAAGGAATTTTATATCCAAAGTTCCATAAGATATGAGAAATAATTAGGATCTTAGTCTTACTATTTAGATTTTTCAAAATCTCTAAAATTATATTTTCGTCGTTTAGATTTTTAATTTTTTGGATTGGCAAAATTTTGAATATTAATTTATTTCTTCTGCAAAATTCTCGACTTGCAGCCACTACTCCAGGATGTTCACAGTCACTTATTAACAACTCTTCTCCCTCTTCTACTTTTATTCCCCAAAAGGGCAAAATCATACCGGAAGAAATATTTTCGGTAAAAGCTACATTCTTTGAATTCACGCCTAATTTTTGCGAAATGATTCTTTTTGTAGTCAATATTTCTTTGTAAATAAAAGGCCACATATCATTGGTAAATGGTCCTAAATCTTGGATAATTTCCCAAGTTTTAACAATTGCTTCTAGAGAAGATTTTGGTAATGGTCCTTGACCGCCATAGTTGAAATAATACTTATTTTTTAATGCGGGTATTTGATCTCTTAGATTATTTCTCATGGAAATTTATATTATATTTTCAACTCTTGAATTTTTTTAAATATTGCCCACTAAAGTTACTGTTCTAAATTCAATATCCTCAATTACTTTCCAAGGTTCAGCACTCCTTTCTGCAAATTTTAAATTTTTAAATCCAAGTTCTTTAAAATCACTTATAAACTCTGGCTCATACCATGCTCCACTAATACATCCTGTCCATAAATCATGATCATTTTGCAATCTTAAAGGAACTTTTTTGTTAGAGACGATATCGCTAATTGCAATTCTTCCATTATCGTTTAAAACTCTTTTTATATTATTTAGAAGGTTATTTCTAGATTCTGGACTTACCAAGTTTAAAACGCAATTACTTAAAATAATATCAACTGATTTATCTGCGATTAATGGATTTAAATCTTTATCTAATTCATCAAGTTTTTCAATTGAACCTTCTAGAAATTCTGTATTGTTGAAACCTATATTTTTTGTAACTTCTTTAGAGGCTGATCTTGATAAAGAAAGCATGTCAGGATTCTGATCAACTCCAATAACTTTCCCTTCTTTCCCAACAATTTGGGCACAAATGAAAGCATTTTTGCCGCTACCACTTCCAAGATCTAAGACTATATCATTTTTTTGAACATATTTTGTTGGATCACCACACCCATAGTCTCTTTCTATAACCTCTTGAGGAATTGCTTCAAGTAAAAAGGGATTAAACCCAACTGGTGTACAAAGACAACTTTCTTTTTCTTGTGCGGCTGAGCCATATCTTTCTTGAATCGCATCTTTATGATCGAATTGATTAGGTGCTTTATTCGATGTGTTTGTATTACAGCAACTTTCAGACATATTTTTAAAAGAACTCTTGATAAATATAGCCAAAAAAAAAGCCCCTGAAAAAGGGGCTTTTAATTTGTTTAATTAAATTATTTAGTGTAATTAACACCTCTGTAATTTAATTCTGCTTTTTCATTACTTGAAGAAGCGTCATCCATTCTGTTGGTGTATACGTTTCTTCTGTAGGTAAGTTCAACAAGTTGCTTTTTGGCAGCTTCTTTGTTTTGAACGTAGTTTTTACCTCTGTAAGTTAAAGTAGTCATGTTTCGATGTGACAACACGGCCATCCCCCGTTCCATGGTATGACTCGAACTGCGCCCTCAATTGAGGGTGAACGAAAAAGTAGCAATTGCTACCAAACTATTATAAGCGTATTTTTAACTTCATGTCTAGTTTTTACAAATAGAAACTAAGATTTAATATTTTTTTAATTATTATCTTAGGTAAATTTTTTTATAAATAGTCTCTAAAAGGGATTATGTTTATATTTGATTTAATCTTCGTGTAACTATTTATTTATGACAGGTTTTTTATATTTCTTGGGAAATACTTTAAGGTGGCCAGTTCTAAAGCCAAAAGAATTTTTTTCACTACATGCATATTTTTTAATTATTTATTTGATAACTTTTACTTTGAGTAAATATGATGTAAGCCAATCAAATTTAGTTTTTACTTTAGGAATTCTTGCACCTCTTTTAATCGCGATTGGTCAAGGACTTCCAATTGATTGCCTTGATATGGAATCATCTTTGTTGAAGGAATTAAAAACTAAATAATATATATATCAGTTTAAAATTTTTTATAAAACCTGGACAACTTCGCTTATTTCAGGAATCATTTCTTTTAACTTTCTTTCAATACCCATTTTTAGAGTCATAGTGCTACTTGGGCAACTACCACATGCCCCTTGAAGCCTGACTTTGACAATTGGTCCATCTATTTCTGCAATTTCTACATTACCTCCATCAGAAATTAAAAAAGGTCTTAGCTCGTCAAGGACTTTTTCTACATTTTCGTTTGTCAGTGAGAGTGTTTCAGTACTCATAATTTTGGATTAACTTTATAATAAGCCTAGAAAGAAATCTGATTAATTGCAAAAAAGATAATTTTTCTGTTGTGACTTCATCTAAAAATCCCACTATTGACAATAGCTACTTTGATGCAGTCTTAGTAGGCGCAGGGATAATGAGCAGTACTTTAGCCCTCCTAATTTCAGAAGTTTTACCAGATTTAAAATTCCTTATTATAGAAAAATTAAATGCTCCAGGCAGTGAAAGTACTGGCGCTTTTAATAATGCAGGTACAGGACATGCGGCTAATTGCGAATTAAACTATACCCCTTTAGATGAAAAAGGAAATATAAAAATAGATAAAGCGCTCTCAATAAATCGTTCTTTTGAAACATCCATGTCTTTATGGGCCTCATTGTATGAAGCAGGGAAAATTGATATTAAAAAGTTTCTAAAATTTATTCCTCATATTAGCTTTGTGTCTGGTCAGGATAATATTTCTTTTTTACAAAAAAGATTTCAGAAAATGACCGAAAATCCTGAATTTATTGATATGGAATTTTCTACATCTTTTGATGAAATCTCATCATGGGCTCCTTTAATAACAAAAGATAGAAATCAATTTACTAAAATTGCTGCTACCAGGATAGGTAGAGGAACAGATATTAATTTTGAGGCTCTTACAAAAGAGTATTTGTCATTAGTTTCTTTAAACAATAATGTTGAAATTAGGTACAAAACAGAATTAGTAGATTTAAAGAAAATTGATAATAAGAAATGGGAACTAGAAATTAGTTCAGAAGGTATAAAAACTTCAATTAGAACTGGTTATGTTTTTCTTGGTGCTGGTGGAAAAACAATTAATTATTTGCAAAAATCGAAAATTCCAGAAGCAAAAAGTTATGGTGGATTTCCTGTGAGTGGGAAATGGCTTATTTGCGAGGAACAAGATCTAACAGAAAAACATAACTCAAAAGTTTATGGCAAGGCTGATATTGGTTCGCCACCAATGTCTGTGCCTCATTTAGATACCAGATGGATTGATAATAAAAAACTTCTTTTATATGGACCTTTTGCTGGATTTACAACAAAATTTTTAAAGCAAAGCTCATACTTTGACTTATTTAGTTCAATTAAAAAAAATAATATTTTTTCTATGTTAGACGTTGGTTTCAAGAACAACGATTTAATTAATTACCTAATATCACAATCACTAAAGAACCATAACTCAAGAGTTGAGAATTTAAAGAATATGATGCCCTCAGCTAATCCCTCTGATTGGTATTTAAAGAATGCTGGTCAAAGAGTCCAAATAATTAAAAAAACTGAAGGCGGTGGTTCTTTGAAATTTGGAACTGAGATTGTGAATTCATCTGATGGATCATTATCTGCTTTGTTAGGAGCATCTCCCGGAGCAAGTACTGCGGTTTCAATTATGGTTGAGGTTCTAGAAAAATCAGTCTTATTTTTAAACGACAAGCATAATCTTAAGAAAAAAATAAATGACTTAATTTATCCAGAACGATCAGCGTTTGAAAAAAACAGTACCTTCATAAAAGACATCAAAAAAAGAAATAATTCCATTTTTGGTTTCCATCCATAATTCTAATTAGCTAATATTAATCAAGATGTAATAAGAGGAGAATTTTTCTTTCTATATGACTGATATATCGGTTTCAAAAATTAGAAATTTCTGCATAATCGCTCATATTGACCATGGTAAATCTACCCTTGCCGATAGGTTGCTCCAAGATACTGGTACTGTGCAGCAAAGGGATATGCAAGAACAATTTTTGGACAGTATGGATCTTGAAAGAGAAAGAGGGATTACTATCAAGTTACAGGCCGCTAGGATGAAATATAAAGCTGATGATTCTCAAGAATATGTTTTGAACTTAATAGATACTCCAGGGCACGTTGATTTTTCTTATGAGGTTAGTAGATCTCTTCAAGCTTGTGAAGGAGCTTTACTGGTTGTTGATGCAAGTCAAGGAGTAGAAGCTCAAACCTTAGCTAATGTTTATCTTGCCTTAGAAAATAATCTTGAAATAATTCCTGTTTTAAATAAAGTTGATTTACCAGGTGCTGATGCCGAAAAAATAAAACTTGAAATAGAGGAAATTATTGGACTTGATACATCTAATGCAATAAATTGTTCAGCAAAAACTGGAGTTGGTATTAAGGATATTTTAGAAGCAATTGTAAGAAGAGTGCCTCCTCCTCAAGATGAAATTAAACTACCTACAAAGGCACTCATTTTTGATTCTTATTATGATCCCTACAGAGGAGTGATTGTTTATTTCAGGGTGATATCTGGGTCTCTTAATAAGAGAGAAAAAATATTATTAATGGCAAGTAAAAAAAATTATGAACTAGATGAGATAGGAATAATGGCGCCTGATCAGCAGCAAGTTGATGAATTACATGCAGGAGAAGTTGGTTATTTAGCTGCTTCTATAAAATCAGTTGCTGATGCGAGAGTGGGAGATACGATTACTCTTTTAAATTCACCTGCCAATGATCCTTTGCCTGGTTATAAGACAGCAAATCCTATGGTTTTTTGTGGCTTATTCCCGACTGATGCTGATCAATTCCCAGATTTAAGAGTATCACTAGAAAAATTACAATTATCTGATGCAGCTTTAAAATATGAGCCCGAAACCAGTAGCGCAATGGGCTTCGGATTTAGGTGCGGATTTCTAGGACTTCTTCATATGGAGATTGTTCAAGAAAGATTAGAAAGAGAATATGACTTGGATCTAATCGTAACGGCACCATCGGTTATTTATAAGGTTAATTTAAATCAGCAGGAACATATCTTTATTGATAACCCTTCTACAATTCCTGATCCACAACTTAGAGAATCAATAGAAGAGCCTTATGTGAAAATGGAAATTTATGCACCCAATGAATTTAATGGAACATTAATGGGTTTATGTCAGGAAAGAAGGGGAGTATTCATAGATATGAAATATATAACAACTGATCGAGTTACTTTGATTTATGAAATTCCATTAGCAGAAGTAGTTACAGATTTCTTTGATCAAATGAAAAGTAGGACTCAAGGTTATGCATCAATGGAATATCACTTGATTGGCTATAGAAAGAATGACCTTGTTAGATTAGATGTTCTAATAAATTCAGAAAGAGCAGATCCATTAACTTCGATTGTTCATAAAGATAAGTCTTATGGAATTGGCAGAAGTTTAGTTGAGAAATTAAAAGAACTTATTCCAAAACAACAATTTAAAATACCTATTCAAGCTTCAATCGGTAGCAGAATTATTGCAAGTGAAAGTATAAGTGCTTTACGAAAAGATGTTTTATCTAAATGTTATGGAGGAGATATTTCTAGGAAAAAGAAACTTTTAAAGAAACAAGCCAAAGGTAAAAAAAGGATGAAGGCAATGGGTAAAGTTGAAGTCCCTCAAGAAGCTTTTATGGCAGTCCTAAAATTAAATCAGTAATTTCTTAAAATTTAAATTTAATAACTATTTTTTTTTTAAGAATTGGGTATATTTCAGTCATATCTCTAAAAAAGATTTTGGATATTAACTCAATCAATCGTGTCGGCGCAAATATCAGAAAAACTGGATTTTTAATTGTACTTTTTTATCTTCTTGTTGTTTTAATAATGAAATTTTTAGAGGCCAATAATTTTTTTGGTTATTCATTTTCAATGTTAAGCAATGATATCTTTGCACCTCCTTCGCTTAATCATTTCTGTGGCACAGACAGATTAGGAAGAGATGTTTGCTTAAGAACTTTGCAAGGATCATCTTTAGCGATAGAAGTTGTTTTCTTAGCTATTCTTTTTTCATTAAGTTTGGGTTTGCCATTAGGATTATTAAGTGGTTATTTTGGTGGTTTTTTTGATAAATGTTTATCACTAATAATGGATACTATTTTTTCAATACCTGTAATTCTGCTTTCAGTTGTTGTTGCTTTTGTATTGGGTAAGGGTATCCTTAACGCAGCTTTGGCATTGTGTATTGTTTACTCTCCTCAATATTTTAGATTAATCAGAAATCAGACAATATTGGTTAAATCAGAAAATTATGTGGAGGCAGCTCAAGTTTCAGGAGCTGATGTTAAAACAATTATTTTTAAATATATTCTCCCAAATGTAATAACACCTTTGCCTATTCTGCTTACCCTAAATGCTGCGGATGCTGTTTTGGTATTAGGAAGTTTAGGATTTTTAGGTCTTGGTGTTCCTGCAGATGTCCCAGAGTGGGGAAGTGATTTAAATCTTGCTCTTGCCGCTTTGCCCACAGGTATATGGTGGACAGCTTTGTTTCCAGGTTTGGCAATGTTTTTTTTAGTTTTAGGTCTTTCTTTTATAGGAGAGGATCTAGAAGAAATTTTTGATAGTCAAAATTCTGAATAAATTTAGTTATCTGTAATAGGATCAAATTCCCCTTGATCATTCAACTTTGGATATTCTTTAGCTGATTTTTTATACACAGCAGCTAATTCTGGGTAACACCATTCAAAAAGTGTTTTTTGATATTCATTTATATTTAATCCTTCTCCATTAGCGGGCAATATACCTTTATTTTTTCTTTGGCGAATAGCTTCAAATAATAATATGGAAGCAGCAACTGAAACATTCAGAGATTGAACCATACCTCTCATAGGTATAAAAATTGATTGATCAACCATTGATATAAGTTCATTACTTAGTCCCCATTTTTCTGCTCCTAAAACAAAACATGTATTTTGAGAATAATCAAAATTTCTATAATCTACTGATTCACTATTAAGAGTCGTTCCATATAATTTAAAACCCTTATTCTTTAAATAAGATATTGCCGTGATAGTGTTTTCATGATTATTCAGTTTTACCCATTTTTGACTTCCTTGAGCAGTACTATTAAAAGTCTTAACGGCTTTCGTTTTGCTAATAAAATTTGCTTCGAAAACTCCTGCTGCATCACATGTCCTTAATATCGCAGATAAATTATGTGGTTTATTGACATCCTCAACTAAAACAGTTAAGTTTTTCATTCTGCAATCTAAAACACTTTTGATTCGTTCAAATCTTCTAGGCAAAATTGACATTTATAATTTTTTCACACGTTTAAATTATATTCAAAAAATATTGATTACCTATTAAATCTCTTGGTTTATAATATTTGGTAGTTTGAATTAACTTAATGGCATTCATAGAATGGGACTATACAGTAATAACAAGTATGGTAGAAAAACAGGGGTGGGATTTACCTGAGCGTGAATCGGAAGAATGGAATAAATTTAACGATGAATTAGGAGAAAAAATGAGAGGTGTTGGACTTATTTTTGAAAAATATTGTAAATTTACTCCTGACGTAGGAGAAGGAGTTCATCTTTTAGATGATTGATCATAAATAGTTTTAAACCATTGATGTATCCCTTAATCAATGGCTTATTAATCTATAAGATAATGTAATTTCACTAAATTAGAACTGGCAATTATTAAGGCTTTATAAAGCTTGTACTCTAAAAAAAAATTTTTATTCCACAAAAAAGTTATTTAATTTCTATATTTGAATAAAAATATGAAAAATAAATTAACCTTTTTATTCGATGGTGGTTGTCCACTTTGTTTGAGAGAAACAAATTTTCTAAAAAAAAGAGATATCTTAAATCAAATTTCATTTATAGATATTAATAGTAAGGATTATGATCAAAGTCTTTTTAATGACATCGCATATTCAGAAGCTATGTCAAACCTGCATGGGATTATGGAAAATGGTGAAATTATTAGGGGACTAGATGTACTTTCATATTCTTATGAATTAGTTGGTTTAGGTTGGGTTTATTATCCCTTGAAGATTAAGCTCTTATCTCCATTATTGAGACTGGTTTACAGATATTGGGCAAAATATAGACTTCAAATTACAGGTAGATCCGATATTGAAAAACTTTGTACCTCACAATGTGAACAATAAATATGGAAAGTATGGATATAGACAGAATAATAGAAATGTGTTGGGAAGATAGAACACCCTTTGAAGCTATTGAGTATCAATTTGGTTTAAAAGAGGAAGATGCGATAAAAATTATGCGTCAAAATCTTAAACCCAAATCCTTCAAAGTCTGGAGAAAGAGAGTTTCGGGAAGAAATACAAAACATATGGCGCTTAAAGATTCAACTAGATTTAAATCTACTCATAAAAGAAAATTATAAATTTTGAAAAATCTTTCTACTAAAACTTGTCCTGTTTGCAATAGGCCGTTCAAGTGGCGCAAAAAATGGAAAAACTGTTGGGATGATGTTATCTACTGTTCAAAAAGATGTAGTAACAGAAAGTCGCAAAGATGAAACAAGTATCAATTATTTTCCCGAATCAACTTTTTAGAGAAAGCCCAATCTTAAAAATAAATTGTGAAGTTTTGCTTTTGGAAGACTCATTATTTTTTGGAAATGATAAATTTCATAAATTAATTAACCATAAAAATAAGTTAGTTTTTCATAGAGCATCTATGCTCGCTTATAAAAATTATTTAGAAATATCTGGCTTTAAAGTTTTATATATCGAAAACAAGAATAATGTTTCAACAGTTGATTACTTATCGGAATTTATTAAAAATAAATATCAGAAAATAAATCTCATTGATCCTCATGATTTTTTATTAATGAAGAGGATTAATCATTTTGTTGAAAGTAATAATTTAGCTTTAAATATTTTGCCTTCTCCTATGTTTATAAGCAGTGAAGATTTGAAAGAGTTATTTGCATCAAATCCAAAAAAACCTCTTATGGGGAGATTTTATGAGAATCAAAGAAAGAGCAAAAAGATATTAGTTAATCCTGATGATTCACCTTTAGGAGGTAAATGGAGTTTCGATGAAATGAACAGAAAAAAATTACCAAAAAAAATAAATATACCTGATATACCTAAATTACAAAAAAATAAATTTGTAGTTAATGCAGAAAGGTCATTAGCTAATTTTGATATTGAGTTTATTGGAGAAAGTAATAACTTTTTATATCCAACTAATTTTGAAGAGGCAGATGAATGGTTAAATGATTTTTTTAAACATAGATTTTTCTTATTTGGAGATTATGAGGATGCTATTTCTAGAGAAAATTCTTTTTTGTGGCATAGTTTACTTTCTCCTCTTTTAAATAGCGGCTTATTAACCCCAGATGTGGTAGTAAATAAAGCATTACTTTTTGCAAAAAATAATAATGTTCCTATTAACTCTTTAGAGGGTTTAATTCGTCAAATTATTGGATGGAGAGAATTTATTTGTCTCGTATATAAAAAATACGGAACAAAGATGCGAAACAGTAATTTTTGGAATTTTGAAGATAAGTCAATTCCAGAATCTTTTTACCAAGGAAATACAGGAATTGAACCAGTAGACGTTGTTATAAAAAATATTATTAAATATGGTTATTGTCACCATATTGAGAGGTTAATGATTATTGGTAACTTTATGCTTCTATGTAGAATTCACCCCAATCAAGTTTATAAATGGTTTATGGAAATGTTTATTGATTCCTATGATTGGGTTATGGTCCCAAATGTTTACGGAATGAGTCAGTTTAGTGATGGAGGTATCTTTTCAACAAAACCATATATATCAAGCTCTAATTATGTAAAAAAAATGTCTAATTTTAAAAGTGGCCCATGGTGTGAAATATGGGATGGCTTATTTTGGAAATTTATTAAAGATAATGAAACCTTTTTTAGAAAGCAATATCGTCTGGCAATGTTAACGAGAAATCTCGATAAAATGTCAGAGGAAAAATTAGATAATCACTTAAAAACGGCCGATAAATTTTTAAGAGATATTCAATAAATTAAGAGTAATAACCTACCTTTGGTTTTGAAAAATTAAAAGAATATTATGTTATGACGAAATATTAAGGACGGATGTTAACTTAGTTTTAAATTAGATTTATCTAATGAAAATTGGGACACTTTTTTTGAAAAGTAATTCGACGGGCATTATCACTTTTTCTGAATTAGATTGGATAACTACCCATCAATTTAATTTCACAAGGCTAGAAGAATCTATAGCAATTAAACTAGGAATAATGCTTGATGCAGGATCCATCCATATAGGTTGCCGTTTGAACTCCTAATTAAGGTTTTATTTTATTAATGAAGTATCAAGAAGAGAAAAAATTATTTTTTAGGGAAAGAATTCATTCTTTAAATATCTTTCTTTTTTTAGGATTTAATCTGTCACTGATTTCTATTTTAGGTTTTATTTGGTTCAATTCTGCAGTTGAAAGGGTGATTTAAATTTTTGAATTTTTTGTATATTAAAGTTATCTTTAGCAATAAATAATATTTTGAGCATAGGATATTTACAAAGGAAGGCAGCTTGGGAAATTTTATTAAAAGTTAGTTCTGGTGATTTTTCTGATCATGCCCTTGAAAAGGTTTTAAAAAATTATCAATTTAATCCTCTTGATATAGCTTTTATTACAGAATTATCTTTTGGCTGTATAAGGTATAGAAAATTTCTTGATCTTTGGGCGGATCATACATCAAAAATTACTCATAAAAAGCAGCCTCCAAAATTAAGATGGCTTCTTCATATAGGTTTATATCAACTATTGAAAATGGATAAAATTCCATTTTCTGCAGCTATTTCTACCACTGTAGAAGTAGCTAAAAAAACAGATTTAAATGGTTTAGCGGGAACTGTAAATGCGATATTGAGAAATGCATCAAGAAAATTAGAACAAGAAATTTTTCCGAAATTATCTTCTGATAGAAAAGAAAGAATTTCATATCTTGAATCATTCCCATTATGGCTTGTGAAGGATCTTTATAAATGGGTAGGCAATAGCGAGGGTGAAAATATCGTAAAGGCATTTAATAAAAAACCTTCAATTGATTTGAGAATTAACCAATTAAAAACTAATTTAGATGAATTTTTGAAAGTACTTCATGAAAATAAAATTGATGCTGAAATTATAAAAGATTTACATAATGGAATTACGTTAAAATCTAATCCAAGATCTATCAAAAATTTACCAGGATATAGTGATGGACTTTGGACAATTCAAGATAGATCTTCTCAGTGGATAGCACCTCTCTTAAATCCAAAAGAGGGTGAAAAGATTCTAGATGCTTGTGCAGCTCCAGGAAGTAAGTCTACCCACTTAGCAGAATTAACAAATGATAGTGCTGAAATTCTTGCTGTAGATAGATCAGCAAAAAGATTGAAAATACTGCAATCAAATTTAGAAAGGTTAAATTTGAAATCTGTTAATACCCTTAAGGCTGATGCTACGAGTTTGATTGAATTGAATCCTAAGCTTATATCTTATTTTGATAAAATTTTATTAGATGCTCCCTGTTCTGGCATTGGAACTCTTTCCAGGAATCCAGATTCTAGATGGTCTTTAAGTAAAGAGAAAATAAAATTTTTAACTTTATTACAGGAAAAACTATTAGAGAGTATTTTCCCTCTTTTGAAAAAAGATGGAACTTTAGTTTATTCAACTTGTACTATTTGTCCCGATGAAAATAATCTATTAATTGAACGATTTATTGAAAAAAACAAAGCTTTAAAATTGGTTAGCCAAAAGCAAATTTTACCTAGCTTAGATTATCCTGGTGATGGATTTTATTCTGCAATAATTTCTTATAAACCTTAAAAATATAATTTATTTTTAAATTGGGATTTTGTAAATTTCAGCTATAAACTTCTTCCATAAATAAGCTGCATTTCCACTTGATAATTCAGATTCTTTGTTATCGTCGTAACCTATCCAGACCCCTGTTGTAAGGTTTTCAATGGAACCAATAAACCAGAGATCTTTATTTCCATCAGATGTACCTGTTTTTCCATAAATTTTCATTCCTTTTATAGATGCTGCTTTTGAAGTGCCCTCTTTTACAGATTTTTCAAGAAGTTTATTTATTTTTTTGTTTATTTTTAAATCTAATATTTTCTTGGAAATAAATTTGTTTTCCCAAATATAATCTTCATTTAATGATTCTATTTTTTCTAAGATTTCAGGGCTTTGAATCCTACCATTATTGTTTATTGCAGAATATGCATTTGTAATGTTTAAAAGATTATCTCCATAGGAGCCAATAGCTAATGATGGGAATTCCTCAAACTCTTGCTTGTAACCTAGTCCAAATGAATTCGCTAAATTAATAATATTTTTTAAGCCGATTTTTTTTGTAATTGATATTGGAACGATATTTGATGAACTTTTAAATGATTCGATCAAAGATATTGAACCTCTGTAATCTTCTGAAAAATTTTTTGGGCAATAACTTTCCCAGCATAATGGTAAGTCTTGAAATTTATCGCTTAATTTTATTCCTTCTATTAATGCAGCAGCATAAGGGATTATTTTAAAAGTAGAACCTAAAGGTCTTATAGATGAAATCACTCTATTGTATTCATTAATTGATGGATTTTTGCTGGTTATCATTGTCCTGATTAGTCCTGTGTTTGATTCGATAGATAACAGACCAAATTCAATTTCTTTAGGCCCTGCATATCTTGATATTTTTTGACCTTTTTCTTGCCAATCTTTGTTGATAGAAGATTTAATTCTTAAAAACTTATAATTATTTTTACTTCCAATTCTTTTATCTGTTTCCTGAAGAATAAAATTTATTAATACTTTATCATCTAAAAAATTATCAGCTGTTTGATAATTTAATTTTATTTTTTCTTTAATAGCCTTATTCTTATTTGCAAGAGAAATATATCCATCAACATACATTGATTCAAGAACTTTATTTCTATTTTTAATAGCAAGTTCTAAATTTTGATAAGGTGAATAAATTGATGGAGCTGGAGCTAATCCTGCAATTAATGCCATCTCTGATAATGTCAATTCTGCTATAAATTTTCCAAAATAAACTTGGGCAGCCTGGTCTACCCCGTATGCTCCTGATCCTAAATAAATATTATTTAAATATAATTTTAAAATTTGATTCTTGTTATATCTAAATTCAAGTATGAGTGATATAAATATTTCTTTGATTTTTCTTTGAAAACTTACATCATTATTTAGAAAAAGTAATCTGGCAACTTGTTGAGTAATAGTACTTCCTCCCTCTTTAACATAACCACTTCTAATATTTTGAATAAGTGCACGTGAAATACTTTTTAGATCTATTCCATTATGTTCATAAAATCTTTTATCCTCAGATGATATAAAAGAATGTTTAAGAAAAAATGGAATTTTATGTTTACTATTATCTACTTCAAATTTGCGGCTTAATTTGCTTAGTATCTTATTATCAGAAGATGATATTACATAAGAATAATTGGTTATCCCAGACCCCTTCTTTTTAGATACATCAAATTTTAATGTAGTAAATATTAGACTAAAAATATAAAAAGATATTCCAGAAAAAATTAATATTGGAATTATTAAAAAAAAAGATTTGGATTTAATCTTTTGCACCTTAAGCAACTAAAAAACTATGTCCTATCGCTAAAGCTGTAACTAACATTCCAGTTATAAGGAATGGTTGGGCACTTGCTTGATATTTGACATCAAACTTTAGAGGATCTCTTAGTAACCACATTTCTTGAAATGTAATTTGTGGTATTACCAATAAAACCAAAATTACAGAGGCTAAATGTTGACCAATAATGACTAAAACTACAACCATTGCTAATTGAAAAATGTCAATCAGGCCCGCACTTATTCTACTTGCATTTTTAATTCCAAATACTACTGGTAAAGAATTTAAGCCTAGCTTTGAGTCTCCTTCAACACTTTTGAAATCATTAATAACAGCAATTCCAAGTCCAGAAAGACTATAAGCAAGTGTTAGTAATGCCGTCACGATAGTTAATTTCCCAAACAAGGCTTGTCCTGCCCACCAAGGTAAAGCTATATATGATGCGCCTAATGCATAATTTCCAAGCCAACCATTCTGTTTTAATTTAAGTGGTGGAGCAGAATATATATAACTAACAAAAGAACCTCCTAATGCTAAAAGTAAGACGGATGGAAAGTTATGTTTAGCATATAAATCTAATAGAAAAGCAACAATTAAACCTGCAATAAGTAATACCCAAATTTGAATTTTTACGTCTTTAATTGAAATTTTTCCAGAGGGAATTGGTCTATTTGGTTCGTTAATTGCATCAATTTCTTTATCAAAAAAATCATTTATTGTTTGTGTATAACCTGCCAGAAGTGGCCCACTCATTAACATACACGCTAGTGAAGCTAAAACATTACTTAATGTCCATTCAAAATTTCCACTTGCGGCAGCTCCACAAATAACTCCCCATATCAAAGGGATCCAAGTAATTGGCTTCATTAACTGTATACGAAGTTTCCATATACTTGAAGTTTTAGATGCACCCTTAATTCCTAATAGTTGTTTTGGATCATTCACTTTATTCTCTAACCTTTCTCAATTTCTTCTGGGAAAAACCAGTTTTGCTCACCATTCTGAAATTTTGCTGTGATTCCAATACTCCTGCCATCTGTCATCTTATAGCCTGTAATTACGGCTTTAGGATTAGAGGATATTTGATCAATTAATTTGGCTGGTAGTCTATCTTTTACTTTGTTAATGTTAATTTTGATTTTACTACCGATTTTGGGTAATAATTTTGTTTCAGCCATAAGAGGTAAAATGGAAGTTATTATGCAAGATTAACAGCATTTGGACAATTTTTACTAAAATGGTAGCTCTTCGTTTAATTCCTTGTTTAGATGTCGCCAATGGCAGAGTCGTTAAAGGTGTAAATTTTGTTAACTTGAGAGATTCAGGTGATCCTGTTGAATTAGCTTGTAGATATTCTGATGAAGGCGCAGATGAATTAGTATTTTTAGATATAAGAGCAAGTGTGGAAAATAGGAATACATTAGTTGACCTTGTTTCTAGAACAGCAAAATCAGTAAAAATCCCTTTTACAGTAGGTGGAGGCATAGATTCTGTTTCTTCTATTAATGATCTTTTAAGAGCAGGAGCGGATAAAGTGAGTTTGAATTCCTCAGCCGTAAGTAATCCTGATTTAATTTCTGAAAGTTCTAGAGAATTTGGTACTCAATGTATCGTAATAGCAATTGATGCTAGAAGAAAAGTTGATAAGCTTCGTGAATGGGAGGTATATGTAAAAGGGGGGCGAGAAAATACTGGAATAGATGTATTAAGTTGGGCAAAGAAAGTTGAGGAATTAGGCGCGGGGGAAATATTGCTAACTTCAATGGATGGAGATGGAACGCAGAATGGATATGATTTGCATTTGACAGAATCTGTTGCAAATATTGTTGATATCCCAGTAATTGCTTCTGGAGGAGCAGGCTCTCTAGAAGATATCTATGATGTTTTCAAAGAAGGCAGGGCATCAGCAGCACTTTTAGCGTCATTACTTCATGATAAGAAACTTACTTTACAGGAAATAAAAACTTTCCTACTTGAAAAAAAACTTCCAATTAGACCATATGAATAAAAAATTTAATTTAATCCCAAAAATAAATAATTTTAAAATTTAAAATGAAATTCACAAAAACTATCGAAGTCAAAAACATTTTCAATAAAATTTCCTATAAATATGATTTTTTGAATAATTTATTAAGTTTTGGACTGCACAAATTATGGAAGAGGAAATTAGTTAATTTATTAGAACCCTTAAATGGTGAAGATTGGGCTGATTTGTGCTGTGGAACTGGAGATTTGGCATTCTTAATTTCTGAGAGAGTTAGTCCAAGGGGCTCAATTACTGGGATTGACAGTGCAGAGGATATCTTAAATATTGCAAAGAAAAAATCAGAGCTAAAAAAAAATAAATTTATTAAGTGGGAAATTAAAGATGTATTAGAAATTAATGATTATTCGAAAAATTTTGATGGGATTTGTATGTCATATGGACTAAGAAACTTGAATAATGTTGAAGAAGGAATAAAAAAAGTTTTTTATCTTTTGAAGGATAAAGGAAGGGCAGGATTTTTGGATTTTAATCACTCATCAAAAAATTCTTTATCCTATATTTTTCAGAAAATTTATTTGAGATCTATTGTAGTAACCATTTCGCGGCTTTTTCATTTAGGTCCAGAGTACGCATATATTGAAAAAAGTATTAGAAATTTTCCAAAGAAAAATGAGCTTTTAAATATTGCTAAGGAAGTTGGATTTAAAAAAGCTGAATATAGGACTATTGGGGGGGGGCAAATGGGAATACTAATTTTAATTAAATAAAGAATTTAGTTATTTTTTTTTCTCCAACAAAAAGAACACTTTCCCCATCTTTTGATTTCGCCTTCAGGAGTTGGGGAATTACAGAGAGTACAAATGCACATATTATTTTGATTGATTCTGCTTGGATGCTTTGACCAAACTATCTTTGCATTAGTAGCTTTGATATTTTTATTATTTATTTCATAATTTTGTATTATTTTTATTTCATTCAAAGTAATTCCAATTTTCTCAATTCTTTCTTTTAATTTATGCTTGTTATAGATTAAAGCTTGTCGCCACTGTGGATGATTTACTGCAATAGTAAGTATTTTTTTTTCAATATTCAATGGTTTGCATTCTTGAAATAGTTCCAAACCGATTAAGTTCTTCCAGTTTTCGTTGATTTTAGAAAGTTTATCTAAGTCTCTCCATGATTTTTTGAAATTATCAAGACAATTTTTTAATGGATGTGGATTCCTTCTATTCACTATTGGCAAATATTTTTTGTCCAATTTGTAAAATTTACTTATTAAGACTAAAGTTAATCTAATCTTCAAAAAGATGCTCGTTGTTTTAATAAAGAATTTGTGAAAGTTATTGGATCTGCAGCTAAGACAGTTTTTTATTTAAAAAAAATTCAAGGTCAATATCCAAGCTGGAAACTTCATTACAAAATAAAATGTAAAAGTACCGAAAATGAGCTAACAAACTTGCTTGGATATTCTGAAATAAAGAAAAACCAGCCAGTAGCGATAATAGCAAGAGAACAGTTCTCCGGTTATGGCCAAAACCGAAGAACTTGGGTTTCTCCAAAAGGAGGGATTTGGTTAAGTGCAGCTTACCCAATTTTTGCAAAAGAATTTACAAGTCAAATATTTAATTTATCTTTAGGAATTAAGATATGTGAAATGCTTAGACAAGAAAATATAAATGTTTGTTTGAAATGGCCAAATGATATTTTCTTTGGTTCAAAAAAGTTGATTGGTTTTCTACCAAGGGTTATAACCAGAGGCAAGGAAATTATTTATGTAAGAATAGGTCTTGGCATGAATGTTTTAAATTACACTCCATCAGAAGGTATTTCATTATCAAAAGTACTTCAAACTAAGAATATTAATAAACATTACTGGACAGCCAAAGTTCTTAAAGCTTTTCATGATTCAGTTGAATTTAATAACAGAAAAGAATATGTGATCAAATCGGCAAATCAGTTCCTCACTAAAAAATTTTTACCTAGTGGTTTTTGTCCTCATACATGGAAAATTAAAGATATTGATTCGAATGGGAATTTAAGAATTGAAAATGAAACTCAACTGAAGGTAATTAGAAGGTTCTAAATTTAATTAACTTTTAATTCAACT
Source organism: Prochlorococcus sp. AG-418-D13 (assembly GCA_003214315.1). Taxonomy (GTDB): domain Bacteria; phylum Cyanobacteriota; class Cyanobacteriia; order PCC-6307; family Cyanobiaceae; genus Prochlorococcus_A. The sequence continues at coordinate 5,103 of QCLU01000009.1, read as the reverse complement.
ATTCTTCCATCCTTAAATTTGGCTATTTTTTTTGCGCGATTTGCAACTTCATCTTCGTGCGTAACTAAAACTATAGTTATTCCAGATTCATGCAGTTTGTCAAAAAGATTTAGTACATCTTCGGTTGTTTTTGAATCTAGTGCTCCGGTGGGTTCGTCTGCTAATAATATGGCAGGATTATTGATGATAGCCCTAGCAATAGCCACTCGTTGTTGTTGACCTCCTGATAATTGATTAGGGCGATTATTCATTCTTTCAGAAAGGCCAACTTTCTTTAAGGCATTCTTTCCTCGCTCTAATCTTTGCTCAGGCTTAATACCAGCATAAATCATAGGTAAAATAACATTCTCAAGTGCTGTTGCGTCTGAAAGAAGGTGAAATTGTTGAAAAACGAAGCCTAATTTTTGGTTACGTATTTCGGCTAGCTCATCATCAGATAAATTCTCAACAGGGATATCATTTAACTTGTAAACACCTTCAGATGGTCTATCAAGACATCCAATAATATTCATAGCTGTACTTTTACCTGAGCCACTAGCTCCCATTACAGCTAAATAATCACCTTTATAAATTTCTAAGTTTACGCTGTCTAAGGCTTTAACAGTTAGATCATCTTTCCCATATGTTTTAGATATTTTTTCTAAACTTGCGACTTTCTTAGACATTTATTGAGAAATTCTTCTAGGAAATATTGTTTGCTGCAGCAATAACGTCTTGTAAGAAAGGAGTTTCTGAAACTGCAGTGTTAGCTAATTTAAAAAGAGGATTAGAGAGGATTCCTCCTAGAGCAGTTACCGCCACACAAGTATAAAGAGCAACTCTCAAGGGAGGCAATCCAACAATTCCCCAATTAATTTCAGGATATGATTTGACTATTTCAGAAGCTTCCTGTGGTTCTTTAACTACCATCATTTTGATCACTGAAATATAGTAATAAATGGATATAACTGAAGTTACTAATCCAACGATTACTAAAAGATACTGATGATTTGCCCAACCTGCAAAGAACAAATATATCTTTCCAAAAAATCCTAACATTGGAGGTAAACCTCCAAGTGATAGAAGACAAAGGCTCAAGCCTAATGTAATGAGAGGATCTTTTTGGTAAAGTCCTGAGTAATCAAGAATCCTGTCAGAACCAGTTCTTAATGAGAAAAGTATTACACATGAAAATGCACCCAAATTCATAAACAAATATGCCGCCAGATATAAAACAGCAGCTGATAACCCATCTTGTGTACCGGATACTATTCCAATCATTACAAATCCAGCTTGACCAATAGAACTGTAAGCTAGCATCCTTTTCATTGAGGTTTGAGCTAGAGCTACAACATTTCCTAAAGCCATGCTCAAGATGGCCAAAATAGTAAATAAAAGTTTCCATTCATCATCGAAAGAAGAGAAAGTAGTGCTTAATATTCTTATTGCGAATGCAAACCCTGCTGTTTTCGACCCAACAGATAAAAAAGCCACCACAGGTGTAGGCGATCCCTCATACACATCAGGAGTCCATTGATGAAAAGGAACAGCAGCTATTTTAAATGCAACAGTTGATAAAACAAATACAAGAGCTAAAGAGGTAATGAATGAAGGCTTATTAATAATCTCTAAACCAATTGTTGTTAAATTTGTTGAACCACTTAATCCATAAAGAAAAGAGGAGCCATACAAATAGACTGCAGCAGCAGCTGAACCAACAAGCAAGTATTTTAAAGCTGCTTCTGAACTTCTTGGATCTCTTTTGAGATAACCAGAAAGTAAATAGCTTGCAACAGATAGAGTCTCAAGAGATATAAATACACTAATAAGGTCAGTAGATCCACACAGAAGCATTGCCCCAAGAGTCGCCGAAAGAACTATCGCTGCGAACTCCCCAATAGGGCTTCCACTTTGCTCTGTATAACGCCAGCTTATAAGTAAAGAAACTAAAGTTGATAAAGCTATTATTGCTCTAAATGCTATTGATAAGTTATCTGAATTAAAGGAACCAAGAAATGCACTATTTACTGGATTACTCCATTGCAAGGCTAAACTTACAAGAGAGCTGCCAATTGATAAATAGCAAATTAATGGAGCCCACTTTGATGCAGTTTTTTCTCCCGCTAAATCTACAAGAAGAGTTCCAACAATACCTAATAAGATAAAAGCCTCTGGAATAATGGCTTGAGCATTTAAATTAATTGTAAAGATTTCGTTGGGCACTTTATTAAATAGGATTAAATTAGATGATTGATTGTAATGGTCAAAGAGTTAATCTTAACTTGATTATAATTTGTGGGTATGATTTTTGAAATTTTCAAGAGAAATTACTTGAAAAAGTTTCAAATAATCATAATATGCCCTAACTGAACAAAAACACCAATTTTTGAAATAAACCTTGGATCACACACTAGTTATTGTTGAAAGTCCCACCAAAGCAAAAACTATAAGAAAGTTTTTGCCTTCTAATTATGAAGTTCTTGCTTCTATGGGACACGTAAGAGATCTTCCAAAAGGGGCGGCTGAAATACCTGCTGCAGTCAAAAAGGAAAAATGGTCAAGGATAGGAGTAAATACAAGTGAGGATTTTGAACCACTTTACATAATTCCAAAAGATAAGAAAAAGGTTGTTAAAGAGTTGAAAGATGCATTGAAAGGTGCGACCCAACTATTACTGGCTACTGATGAAGATAGAGAGGGAGAGAGTATTAGCTGGCATCTTCTTCAAATACTTAAGCCTAAAATACCCACTAAGAGAATGGTTTTTCATGAAATTACAAAAAAGGCAATTAATAAAGCTTTAGATCAAACCAGAGAAATTGATATGGAACTTGTTCAGGCTCAAGAAACCAGAAGAATCTTGGACAGGCTTTTTGGATATGAATTATCTCCTTTACTTTGGAAGAAGGTAGCCCCTCGTTTATCTGCTGGTCGTGTTCAATCAGTTTCTGTAAGACTTCTTGTTAGAAGAGAGAGAGAAAGAAGATCCTTTAAAAAAGCTAGTTATTGGGGAATTAAAGCTTCCCTAGTAAAAGATAATGTTACTTTCGAAACTAAATTATTTAGTTTAAACGGTCAAAGAATTTCTAATGGTTCCGATTTCGATGAACAGACCGGCAAATTAAAACAAGGAAATAAATCTTTAATAATTGGAAAAGAAAAAGTAAATGATTTATTGAAGATTTTTTCCTCTGAGGATTGGTTAGTCTCAAAAATCGAAAAAAAACCATCCACTCGTAAGCCAGTTCCTCCATTTACAACTAGTACATTGCAACAAGAAGCAAACAGGAAGCTTCGTTTGTCTGCAAGAGAAACTATGAGATGTGCACAAGGCCTATATGAGAGAGGTTTTATAACCTATATGAGGACTGATTCGGTTCATCTTTCTGAACAAGCTACAAAAGCTGCTAGAGAATGTGTCAGCTCTATGTATGGAAAAGAATATTTATCTAACTCACCAAGACAATTTAATTCAACTGCAAGAAATGCTCAAGAAGCACACGAAGCAATTAGGCCTGCAGGCGAGCTATTTAAAACACCAAAGGAAACTAATCTAACTGGTAGAGACTTATCTCTTTACGATTTAATTTGGAAAAGAACTGTAGCAAGTCAAATGGCGGAAGCTAGGCTAACTATGATTAATGCTGAAATTAGTGTGGGGGATGGATTATTTAAATCGAGTGGGAAAAGTATTGATTTCCCAGGATTCTTCAGAGCTTATGTTGAGGGAAGTGATGATCCAAGTTCATCTCTTGAACAACAAGAAATTATTCTCCCAAACTTAACAACCGGAACATTTCTTGAAGTTACTAATAAGGAATCTACTTTTCATGAAACTAAACCGCCCGCAAGATATACAGAGGCCGCATTAGTTAAAGTTCTTGAAAAAGAAGGGATTGGGAGACCATCTACCTATGCAAACATTATTGGGACAATTGTGGATAGAGGTTATGCAAATATATCTTCCAATACTTTGGCTCCAACTTTTACAGCTTTTGCTGTTACCGCTCTATTAGAAGAACATTTTCCTGATTTGGTTGATACTACTTTTACTGCAAAAATGGAATCTTCATTGGATGAAATATCTTCAGGTAATCTTGAGTGGCTACCATACCTCGAGACTTTCTATAAAGGTAAAAATGGTCTGGAGGTAAAAGTTCAGAAAACAGAGGGTGATATTGATGGTAAAGCTTATAGACAAGTTGATTTCGAAGACCTTCCTTGTGTAGTCAGAATAGGCTCTAACGGGCCTTGGCTAGAGGGTACAAAAATTGATGAATCTGGTAATGAAATTCAGGCGAAAGGTAATCTTCCAATGGATATTACTCCGGGAGATTTAGACATAAAGCAAGTTGATCAAATTTTAAGTGGCCCATCAGATCTTGGAACTGATCCAAAGACTGGGGAAAAAGTCTTTTTAAGATTTGGACCTTATGGACCTTACGTACAATTGGGAAATAATGATCAAGATAAAGCTAAACCAAGAAGAGCTTCATTACCCAAAGAGTTGAAAACTGATGATCTAACTCTAGATGAGGCTCTTGTACTTTTAAGTTTGCCTAGGTTATTAGGAGTTCATCCTGAAGGAGGTGTTGTTGAGGCTGACAGAGGAAGATTTGGACCTTATATTAAATGGATTAAAAATGAAAACGAATCTGAAAATAGATCCATAAAGAAAGAGGATGATGTTTTTACTGTTGATATAAAAAGAGCATTAGAAATTCTTGCGATGCCAAAAATGGGTAGAGGTGGTCAAGAGGTACTTAAAGACTTTGGAAAACCGAAAGAATTTAAAGAAAAAATTCAAGTATTAAATGGAAGATATGGGGTCTATTTAAAATGTGGGAAAACTAATGTTTCGATTGCCAAAGATACTGACATAGAAAAAATCACCATAGATTACGCGGTATCACTTTTAGAAGAAAAACTAAAAGATAAAAAAGGTTCTATTTTAAAAAAAACAAAGATTAGTTATAAAAAATCTTCAAGGAAAAAGAAAAGTTAGAAAAAATATGATTTTTAAAAAAAAAGAATTTTTTTTATTAATTTTGTTAATTTTCTTGCAATCATGCTCTGGAGGGAGGATTGGAAATTTTCTTGAAAGTAGTTTTAATGATTTAGAAA
>QCLU01000008.1 GCA_003214315.1 Prochlorococcus sp. AG-418-D13 | reverse complement strand
AAACAGTTGCTCTACCGCTGAGCTATATCGGCAATACTAAAATATTGATATTTTCATATAAAATTAATTTTATAATTTAGTTTATTAATGTCAAAAATAGATCCTGAATTAAAAAAGAAATTATTGAAAGAGTCCCAGTCTCCCTTCAAGGGGTTAAGAAGAACATTGTGGATAGCTTTTAGTGGTTCAGCATTTTTAGGTCTTTTAATAATGCTCTCCAAAATTGCAAGTAGTGGTGAATTACAACTAAACAATCTTTTTATACAAATTGTTGCTTCTATACTATTCCCAACCTTATTGTTTTTTGATAGGGATAAGGATTGAAAAGTTAAATATTTTATTATTGTGTCAATGTCCTCTTTTTGGTGACAAATTTAAATGCTTCGATTATGTCTCCATTAATCCAAGAAGAGAATTTATCGCACCCAACTCCACATTCAAATCCTGTATTTACTTCTTTAACATCATCTTTAGACCTTTTCAGTGAGTCTAAATTACCTTCAAAAATTACTTTATCTGATCGAATAACTCTAAGCGAACAATTTCGTTGTAATTTACCAGTTTGTATATAACAGCCTGCTATAGCTCCTTTACCAACTGAAAAAGTTGCTCGAACTTCGGCTTTTCCTAAGGGTTCTTCAACAAGATCAGGTTCAAGTAATCCTTCCATTGCCAACTGAATATCTTCTAACAGTTTATAGATGACTTCATATTCTCTTATATCAACGTCATTGGCGTCAGCTGCTCTTTTTGCACCAGATGCCAATGAAGTGTTAAACCCAATGATTACTGACCCAGATGCAGCAGCGAGATCTATATCTGTCTCAGTTATCTCTCCAGGAGCAGAAAGTAGAACTCTGACTTGAACTTCATTTTTTGGTAATTGTTCTAAAGATCCTAATATCGCCTCAACACTTCCTTGAACATCAGCTTTGAGAATTAAGTTTAACTCCTTTAGCTCTCCATCATTTGCTTGAGTTGATAAGGATGATAAGCTGACTCTTCTAGAGGCCATTTGCTGAGCTAATTTTGTGGCTCTAGCATCTGTTGCCCTTTCTCCGACAATGGCTCGAGCAGTTTTCTCATCAGAGTAGACTTCGAATTCATCTCCTGCTGTGGGTACTTCACTGAATCCTAGCGCTTCAACTGGGAATGATGGTCCTGCTTCTTTAATTCTTGAACCATGTTCATCAACCATCGCTCTGATTTTTCCGAGGACTGAACCTGCAGCTAAAATATCTCCAGATTTTAAGGTCCCATTTTGTACTAACAAAGTAGCCACAGGCCCTTTCGCTTTGTCTAGGTGGGCTTCAATTACAGTACCTTTTGCAAATCTATCAGGGTTAGCTTGTAGATCTTCTACTTCTGAAACTAATAAAATCATTTCGAGCAATTTATCAATGTTTTGTTTTTTGATAGCACTTACTGGAACCATCACTGTATCTCCTCCCCAATCTTCAGCAATTAAATCTTTTTCTGATAGTTCCTGCTTTACTTTGTCTGGAGATGCACCTTCTTTATCAATTTTATTTATTGCAACAACAATTGGTACTTTTGCAGCTCTTGCATGACTAATAGCCTCTAGTGTTTGAGGTCTGCAACCATCATCTGCAGCAACTACTAGAACAGCTACATCTGTAACCTTTGTACCCCTTGCTCTCATTGCAGTAAAGGCTTCATGACCAGGGGTATCAAGAAAAGTTAATTTTTTCTTTTGAGATTCATGTTCAAATTCAACTTGATAAGCTCCAATGTGTTGAGTGATGCCCCCTGCTTCCCCCGATGCTACTCTTGATTCTCTGATGGAATCTAAAAGACTTGTTTTGCCATGATCTACATGACCCATCACTGTAATAACAGGTGGTCTTCTTAGTAGATTATCAATATCCTCAGATTCAATCATATCTACTGTTTTCTCAGCAGCTTCTTGGATATCATCTTGCAAAACAGGCACCCCAAATTCTTCTGCTACTGTTTCAATAGTCGCTAAGTCTAGTGATTGAGTAACAGTTGCAGTTATTCCTTTAAAAAAAAGAGATTTGATTATTTCAGAGCTTTCAAGACTTAATTTATCAGCTAATTCTTGAACTGTTAAATTATCTTCGGGTACGATTATCATTTCAGGCCTAACTTGTTTGGCTTCTTTAGCAGCCTTTAACTCCATAGCTCTTCTTTTCTGCCTTTGTCTAGTAGTCTCTTTTTTCTTCTTTTTAAATTGTTTTATTGTGTTTTGAGATTTAGATTCATCAGAATTTGTTTTCTTTGGACGCGCTAAACTAGCTGATAAGATTGAGATTTTTTCTCCTGAATAACCACTAGTTTCAGATGTTAAGGAGTCATCATTCTCGCCTATAATATGAACTTTCTGTCTTTGTTTTTGTGTATTTTTGCTCCTTAATGCTTCAAGTTTTGCGCTATCGTCCCAGTCTGTCTTTCCTGGTTTTTTAGAATTATTTGAAAATGTTCTATGGGGTGGTTTTTTTGAATTCGGGGCAGTATTTGGACGACTATTTGGAGCTTTAGGCTTCTGTTTCGTTATCTCAATATTTTGTTTTTCGTTCTTTTTTACAACTTGTTTGTCATTCTCAGATTTGTTAGTTTTTTGAAGTTGTAACAGTTCATTAGGTGACACTGGCTTTCTAATTCCAGGTAAATTTTGACTATTGAATTTAGACCCAGTCCTATATTGCATACCAGGTCTGTTGGAAGCGCCAGGCTTATTTGAATTGGCTTGTCTATTGAAAGATCCAGGTCTACCTTGATCTGATGGTTTGTTTCTTAATCCAGGCCTATATTGCATACCAGGTCTGTTGGGAGCGCCAGGCTTATTTGTATTGGATTGTCTATTGAAAGATCCAGGCCTGCCTTGATCTGATGGTTTGTTTCTTAATCCAGGCCTATTGGGCATACCAGATCTGTTGGGAGAACCAGTTCTGTTGGGCGCACCGGGTCTGTTGGGCGCACCGGGTCTGTTGGGCGCACCGGGTCTGTTGGGGACAGTTTGTTTAAAAGAAATATTTTGCTTATTATTTTGCTGATTGGGTCCTTCTCTTCTTATTGGAGCTCCTACGAGCTCGGGCGGGGACGTTCTGTTATTAATATTTTTTGTTTTAGATTTGTTCGAATTTTGGTCAGGTTTATTTGATATTTGTCTTTCCCTCCCTGAACTGGAGATGTTCTGGGAAGAATCATTAGATTTGATATTATTATTGATATTTTTAGGCTTAGCAATTAGTTGAATAGGGGGTTTTACAGGAGTTTTTATAGTTGGGGTTGTGTTATTTCGTAAAGTTTTTTTATCTTGTTTGAGATTTTGAGAAGTTATGCTATTTTGATTTGTAAGATTTGCTTGAGATTGTGAACTGTTGGCAATTGTCGGTTTATTGAGATTTTTAGGTTGATTTGAAATTATTTTTAGACTCTCAGGTTTATTAAGAGGTTTTATCAACAATGGCTTTTTGTTTGAATTACTAAGAGGTTTCTCTTTCATAGAGGAGCTAACAGAAGATTCATCTTTTTTGTTTTGTTTATAATTATCTTTTTTAATTAAAGGTTTATTAATAGAAAGTATTTTTTTATCTGAATTTTTTTGATTAATAAGATTTTTTATTTTCTTTGCTTCCTCTGCGCTAATTGAACTGCTATGGCTTTTTACTGAAATTGAAAGTTTTTGAGCGGCATCCAATATATCTTTATTGTCCAGATTTAAGTCTCTGGAAAGTTCGTAAATTCTGATTTTATCGCTGATAGTCATTGAGTTTGATTTGTACTCTTTTTAAGAAATTCAAGAGGATTTAATTTAATTATATGTCCTTATTGGGATAGTCATTGTAGCTTGTAATTTCTTTTTCAAAAATATCAATAAATTCAGATTTTAAAGATGTTTTTAAAGCTTTTTGAAGCTTTTTTTTGATCTTGGAATCTGAGTAACATTTTTTTGACTTGCAAATGTAGGCTGATCGCCCCATCCCCTTTTGAAACATAATACCTAGCTTATGATCTTTAGTAATCTTTAAAAGATGTTTCCTGTCATATGTTTTTCTACATGAAATGCATATGCGCATAATAGGGTTTTGTCGTATCACCGTTTTCTCTCCTCTTTGGAGGATATTTCACCATCTTGAACTGTCTCTAATTGATCACTATCTGATAAACCTATTTCTTCGTATGTTTCTTGTCCATATTCCTCATCATCTTCAGGAAGAGGATAAAGCTCTCTTAATCTTGCATCTTCCGCAGCCCGCTCAGCTTGTTCTGCTTCTAATCTAAGCTCAGCTTCTTTCTGGAGACTCTCTTCATCTTCCCTCTGAATGATTAATGCAGAGACTGCAGCATCTTCTGCTTCCTTATCATATTCATGGGAGTTTTTAACATCAATCTTCCAACCAGTTAATCTTGCGGCAAGTCTTACATTTTGTCCTTCTCTACCAATTGCGAGACTTAATTGATCAGGAGGAACTAGTACGTGTGCGTGTTGACCTGCTGGGTCAACAAGTCTAACGAGATCAACTTTTGCAGGACTTAAAGAGTTTAAAATATACTGAATTGGGTCAGATGACCATTTAATGACATCAATTTTTTCTCCTCTTAATTCATTTACTACTTGTTGGATTCTTGCGCCTCTCGCTCCAATACAAGCACCTACAGGATCAACTTCTTGTTCAACGCTATCAACAGCTACTTTTGTTCTTGGCCCAACAGCTCTTGAAGGAGGATTAGCTTCTCTTGAAACAGCAACAATTTTTACTGTACCTTCTTGGATTTCCGGGACTTCATTCTCAAATAAATACACGACTAATCCAGCATTTGCTCTGCTAACAAAAAGTTGTGGTCCTTTTCTGGCTATTTCGCTAACTTCTTTCAAGAATACTTTGAAAGTTGCATTTGCTCTATAATTATCATTTGGTAATTGGTCTCTTTTTGGAAGTTCAGCCTCTACTTCAGGTCTGCCAATACCTGAACTAACCCCCATAATTACTGATTGCCTTTCAAATCTTATAACTCTTGCAGTTAAAACAGGATCTTCTAAGTCTGCAAATTCTTCTTGGATCATTTTTCTTTGTTGATCTCTTAATTTTTGAGCTAAAACTTGCTTTGTAGTTGAAGCAGCCATTCGCCCAAAATCCTCTTTTTCAGGAGTAACGTCTAATACAACTGTGTCACCTATTTGAGCATCATCGGCAACTTGTTTAACTTCTACTAAAGATATTTGATGATCCTCGCTTTCAACTTCTTCAACTATTATTTTACTAGATAATATCCTATAACCCTCTTCATCAAGATCTAGTCCAACATCAAAATTGCTAAAGTATTCTTCATCAAATGGATCCTCGTTAACTCCAATGTAGAAAGTTCTTCTATATTTTTCGTATCCCTTTAACAAAGCTTCGCGCAAGGCTGCTTCAACGATATTAGGAGGTAACTTTTTTTCCTCACTAATGTCTTCAATAAGATTGTTTAAACCTGGGAGAATAACTAATGCCATCTATGATGGGAAATTGAATAATGGTTGAAAAATAATTAATCTTTTAAGGTACAAAGACTAATTTTTAATACTTCATCGAAAGGGATTTTCTTTATCCTACCTTTGATGTTAATGGCTAAATAATCATTAGATTTTTCATAAAGTAAACCATTCACGAATTTTATTTTTGAATTCTTTTGGTTTACCTCAACATTAACTGGAAAACCCTTAAAAGTTTTGAAGTCTCTTTCTGAGGTTAATTCATCACTGACCCCTTGACTACTAATTTCTAACACATATGAACAATTTAAAAGATTTGATTTTTCTATTTCATCAGATGCTGGGGTATTAAATAGCGCACAATCAACTAAGGAAATGTCATCTCCATTAGTTTTTTTTATAATTATTTCAATAACTATTGGTTTTTGATTAGTTTGTATATTTAAATCGAGGATTTCTAAATCCCTTTTGTTAGCAACTTTTTCTAATAGAGTTTCTAGCCTATTTTTGCTTTCTTTATTCAAATTTATTAAAAAATTTATTTAAAATTATTGTCACATATAAAGAAGTTTTTTCTATAAAAAAAATTTAAAAATTTGTATTTTACGGATGTAAACAAAAAAACAACAATAATATATTTCTTCAATTAGATTTATTAAATAAATTTAAAACCCTAAATTAAATGAAGTTTCTCAAGATTAAATTTATTAATTTAATCCAAATATTCTTTATTATATTTTTTGGTTTAATCAATTTTTCTCAAAATGCTGAAGTTTTAGCTTTAACTTCTTTCGAAAGTCAAAATTTCGTATCATCCGCAGTGAAAAATGTTGGTCCTGCAGTTGTAAAAATTGATACTGAGCGATTGATAGAGAGGCAACAATTTGACCCTAATTTACTTGATCCTTTATTGAGGGATTTACTTGGTGAGCAAGGAATTGCTCCCGAAAGAGAGAGAGGACAAGGCTCTGGAGTGATCATTAATGAGAAAGGTTTGGTTCTAACAAATGCTCATGTAGTAGATAGAGTCGATAATGTTTCAGTTACTTTGGCAGATGGATCTATTTGCGATGGTCAAGTTTTGGGCACAGATGTAGTAACTGATTTAGCTTTAGTAAAAATTGATGAAGATACTTATTCTGGTTTCGCTCCGCTTGGAAATTCTGAAGATCTTGAAGTTGGAGATTGGGCAATAGCTCTTGGCACTCCTTATGGTCTTGAAAAAACAGTTACCTTGGGAATTGTTAGCAGCCTACACAGAGATATTAATAGTTTAGGATTTTCAGATAAAAGGCTAGATCTTATTCAGACTGATGCGGCAATAAATCCAGGAAACTCTGGCGGACCACTCATAAATTCCAATGGTGAAGTAATAGGAATTAATACATTAGTAAGAAGTGGACCTGGAGCTGGTTTAGGTTTTGCGATTCCTATAAATCTAGCTAAAACTGTTTCAGATCAGCTACTTAAAAATGGGGAAGTTATTCATCCATATTTAGGAGTACAGCTTATTTCTTTAAATCCTAGAATTGCTAAAGAACATAATCGAGACCCCAATTCCCTAGTTCAATTACCCGAAAGAAATGGAGCTCTAATTCAATCAGTAATACCTAATAGCCCCGCTGAAAAAGCTGGTTTAAGAAGAGGCGATTTAGTAATAGCAGCCGAAAATATCTCTATAAAAGAACCTAAAGCTTTACTAGATGAAGTAGAAAAAGCTCAGATAGGAAAAGTATTCCTTTTAAATATTTTGAGAGATAATAAAGAAATAGAGATAAATATTAAACCAGAACGACTCCCAGGTTTGACATAAATCACCCATTGAAATTTAATAATCTATAACCATTAGAGAAGAAGATTTTGGATTCACAAACTCAAATGAAACAAGTAGTTGCTGATGCAGCAATAAGGGAAGTAAAAAGTGACATGATTCTCGGATTAGGATCTGGATCTACAGCTGCGTTAATGATAAAAAGTCTCGCCAATGAAATTCGTCTTGGAAAACTTCAAAATATAAGAGGTGTTGCAACTTCTTTTCAATCAGAAGTTTTAGCGCTTGAACTTGATATCCCGCTTATCGACTTAGGTTCTGTATCTCAAATTGATTTAGCTATTGATGGAGCAGATGAAGTCGATCCAGGATTTCAACTAATAAAAGGAGGAGGAGCATGCCATGTTAGAGAAAAGTTAGTGGCATCTAGAGCTGATATATTGTTGATTGTTGTTGATGAAACTAAACTTGTAAAAAATCTAAATCAATCTTTCCCTTTACCTGTAGAAGTTCTTCCAAATGCTTGGAAGCAAGTTCAAGGAGTAATTTCAGAAATGAATGGCAGTTCTTCTTTAAGAATGGCTACTAAAAAAGCAGGTCCAGTTGTTACTGACCAAGGCAACCTCATCCTAGATGTATTGTTCGATGATGGTATTAAGAATCCAAAAGACATTGAAATGACGATTAATAATATTCCAGGAGTATTAGAAAATGGATTATTCGTTGATCTTACAGACAAAGTATTAGTTGGTAAAATTGAAAAAGATACTCCAGTGGTTTACTCACCCTCAAGAGTGAGCTAATCTTCAAATCTTATTTGTACTGAGTTTGCGTGGCTATGTAAGCCCTCACTTTTTGCAAGATTAATAATATCAAGGCTATTAACTTTTAAACTTTCTTCATTAAATTCTATTATTGAAGTATTTTTCATAAAAGTTTCAACCCCCAAAGAACCGCTAAATCTAGAATTCCCTGATGTGGGTAAAGTATGATTTGGTCCAGCAAGATAATCTCCAACAGCTTCTGGGCTCCATTTCCCTAAAAATATCGCTCCTGCATTCTCTACACCTGCAAGAATTTTTTTTGAGTCTACAGTGAGAATTTCTAGATGTTCAGGGGCAAAGTTATTGCTTAGTTCAACACATGATTCATAATTTTCGCAAATCACAATTAACCCCCAATTTTTTATTGATTGCATGCAAATTTCTTTTCTTGGATGATCATCTATTTTTTTATAAAGTTCTTCTAAAACTTCTTTTGCCTGGTTCTTTGATGTAGTTAGAAGTATTGATGAAGCTAAAGGATCATGTTCTGCTTGCGCTAGAAGATCAGATGCTATATGAGTGGTTTGAGCTGTTTCATCTGCAATGATTAATATTTCACTTGGACCAGCTAAAGAATCAATCCCTGTAAAGCCATAAATTAGTTTTTTCGCAGTTGTAACATAGATATTCCCTGGACCTGAAATAACATCAACTTTATTGATTTGATTTGTCCCAAATGCTAAAGCTCCAATTGCTTGAGCTCCTCCAATTCTAAAAACTTTATTGATTCCTGATAAGTGAGCTGCAGCTAAAACAGTTTTGTTTATTTCCCCTTCTTTATTCCCAGGAGATACCATTATAATTTCTTCTACTCCTGCTACTTTTGCAGGAATTGCATTCATTAATACAGTACTTGGATAAGCAGCTCTACCTCCAGGAATATAAATTCCTGCATTCTTAACTGGTCTCCATCTTCTTTGGACTACGTCACCATATTCACCTTTTATAGTGAAAGATTGAGGAATTTCTTTTTCATGGAATTTTTGAATTCTTTTATGAGCTATCTCAAGTGAGCGCTTCAAATCGTTATCAATTTCATCCCATGCATTCTTTATTTGATCCGCACTCACTCGCATAGGGTCAGGGTCGAAACCATCAAATTTTTTTGTATATTTTTCTACTGCGATATCTCCAGAATTTTTCACCTCTTGAAGAATTTCTTCAACAATTCTATTGATTTCATTATTGTTTTCTGAATTAGTTCGAGCAGAAATCCTTTTTAATTCTTCCATAGCTTCTTTTTTATTATTTATGATCTTCATATGATTATTTTTTCAAATTGAAAGGCTAAAACCCAATTGAATAACTTTCTAAATTATATATGATTGATTAGTAGTCGATTTATTTGTTATGATAAGAATCTTCTATTTATATACCCTCTGTGGCCAATAACAATTCAGCAAAAAAGAGAATACAAATTGCCGAAAGAAATCGTTTAATAAATAAGTCATATAAATCTACTGTTAGGACTTTAACCAAAAAAACCTTTGAAAATTGCGAAAAATATAAAAAAAACCCTAATGATGATAATAAAAATTTAGTTAAAATAAGCCTTAATAAAGCTTTTAGCTTAATTGACAAAGCAGTTAAAAAAAATGTTCTTCATAAGAATAATGGTGCTAATAAAAAATCAAAAATCAACAATTTTGTCAAAACTACACTTACTAGCAAGTGAAAAGGTAGATCAAAATTATGAGCGGTATCGAACTCATAGACTCGCACTGTCACTTAATATTTGAAAATTTTGAAAAAGATCTTGAAGATGTTGTTCTAAGATTACGTTCTAAAGGTGTAAAAAAATTAGTTCATGCTTGTTGTGAATTAACAGAAATTCCAAAATTAAAAAAAATATCTCATAAATTTAATGAAATTTACTATTCAGTTGGTTTGCACCCGCTAGAAGCAAAAAAATGGGAACAAAGTTCAAAATCTCTTTTAAGAAAATCAGCTCAAAAAGATAGAAGAGTTGTAGCTATTGGGGAATTAGGCTTGGATTTTTTTAAAAATGAAAATAAAACTCAGCAAATAGAAGCACTTATTCCGCAAATGGAGTTAGCTTATGAACTGAAATTGCCTGTAATTATCCATTGTAGAGATGCTGCAAATGAAATGATTGAGATATGTAATGATCTCTCTAAAAAAGGAAAATGTCCTGATGGTGTACTTCATTGTTGGACAGGAACCCCAAAAGAAATGAAGCAATTTTTGGATCTTGGATTTTACATCAGTTTTAGTGGAATAGTAACTTTCCCAAAAGCACATGAAATTCATGAGTGTGCCAAAATTGTTCCAAATGATAGGTACTTAATTGAAACTGACTCACCATTTTTAGCTCCAGTCCCTCATAGAGGTAAAAGAAATGAACCTGCATTTGTTAAAAATGTTGCCAATTTTATGGCAGATCTAAGATCCACTGAATTAATCACAATTGCTAAAGAGTCATCTAAGAATGCTGAAGATTTGTTTAAATTTGACTTGTTAATTTGACGCCGCAGCTGTTAGTATTAGGAATTACTGGAAATTTTTCTTAATTTTTTAGTTTTAACTTACACAGTTAATGATTTATCAGCATTAAACAAAATTTAATACCTCTCTATATATTGATTTATGTTGAAATAGAGATTTAATGGTTGATCTCATATTATTGATTGAAAAGTTAGATTGCTAAATGTTGAGTAGATTAAAAGTAAATAGTAAATCTCACAAAATTGCAGGTTTTCTTGGATGAGCAGTAGCGCTTTACAGGTAGCAAAAACAGCTACTTATCTACCAGATTTAGTTGAAGTACAAAGAGCAAGCTTTAAATGGTTTTTGGAACAGGGTTTAATAGAAGAACTACAAAATTTTTCTCCCATTTCTGATTACACAGGTAAATTAGAATTACATTTTATTGGTGAAGAATACAGGCTAAAAAGACCTAGACATGATGTTGAGGAAGCTAAAAGAAGAGATGCTACATTTGCATCTCAA
Source organism: Prochlorococcus sp. AG-418-D13 (assembly GCA_003214315.1). GTDB lineage: Bacteria > Cyanobacteriota > Cyanobacteriia > PCC-6307 > Cyanobiaceae > Prochlorococcus_A. The sequence continues at coordinate 78,083 of QCLU01000008.1, read as the reverse complement.
ATGTACGTAACTTGCAGGTTAATTAATAAAGAGACAGGGGAAATTAAAGAGCAAGAAGTATTTATTGGCGAATTACCATTAATGACTGAAAGAGGAACTTTCATCATTAATGGTGCCGAAAGAGTTATTGTTAATCAAATTGTACGAAGTCCTGGGGTATATTTCAAAGATGAACTGGATAAAAATGGTCGAAGAACTTACAATGCTAGCGTTATCCCTAATAGAGGTGCATGGTTAAAATTTGAGACTGACAAAAATAATTTACTTTATGTGAGAGTTGATAAAACTAGAAAAATTAATGCTCATGTTCTTATGAGAGCGATGGGTCTTTCAGATAATGATGTGGTTGATAAACTTAGGCATCCTGAGTTTTATCAAAACTCAATTGAATCAGCTAATGACGAGGGGATAAATTCAGAAGATCAGGCATTACTTGAGTTATACAAGAAGCTACGTCCTGGAGAACCACCCTCCGTTTCTGGGGGCCAACAGCTACTACATAGTAGATTTTTTGATCCCAAAAGATATGATTTAGGCCGAGTTGGTAGATATAAAATAAATAAAAAATTAAGACTGACCGTACCAGACGATGTTAGAACACTTACCCACGAAGATGTTCTTTCAACCATTGACTATTTAATTAACCTAGAGTTGGATATTGGGGGCGCTAGTCTAGATGATATTGACCACCTTGGTAATCGAAGGGTTAGATCTGTAGGAGAATTACTTCAAAATCAAGTCAGGGTTGGACTTAATCGTTTAGAGAGAATTATCAAAGAAAGAATGACTGTAGGAGAAACAGATTCTCTAACTCCCGCTCAACTAGTTAATCCCAAACCTTTGGTTGCTGCAATAAAGGAATTTTTTGGCTCCAGTCAATTAAGTCAGTTCATGGATCAAACTAATCCTCTGGCTGAATTAACACATAAGAGAAGAATCTCAGCATTAGGTCCAGGAGGTTTAACTCGAGAAAGAGCAGGCTTTGCGGTAAGAGATATACACCCTTCACATTATGGAAGATTATGCCCTATTGAGACTCCTGAAGGTCCTAATGCAGGACTTATAAATTCTTTAGCTACCCATGCAAGAGTTAATGAGTATGGTTTTATTGAAACACCTTTTTGGGAGGTTAATAACGGTAAAGTTAATAAACAAGGTAATCCTGTTTATCTTTCTGCTGATTTAGAAGATGAGTGTAGGGTGGCTCCAGGAGATGTCGCAACTGATAAGGATGGCAATATAATTGCAAATTTAATACCAGTAAGATATAGACAGGATTTTGAAAAAGTCCCTCCCCATCAAGTTGATTACGTTCAGCTTTCTCCGGTTCAGGTAATTTCAGTTGCTACTTCACTTATTCCTTTCTTGGAACATGATGATGCTAATAGAGCTCTCATGGGATCAAATATGCAACGCCAAGCTGTTCCATTGCTTAGACCAGAACGTCCTTTAGTTGGTACAGGTTTAGAATCTCAAGTTGCTAGAGATTCCGGGATGGTTCCCATAACAAAAGTTAATGGAACTGTATCTTACGTAGACGCTAATGAGATTGTCGTTAAAGACGAGCATGGTAATGAACATTTTCATTATCTTCAGAAATATCAAAGATCAAATCAAGATACTTGCCTTAACCAAAGACCTATAGTGAAAATTGGAGATAGAGTTATATCTGGTCAGGTTTTAGCAGATGGATCCGCATGTGAGGGAGGGGAAATAGCCCTTGGCCAAAACGTTTTAATTGCTTACATGCCATGGGAGGGATACAACTACGAAGATGCAATACTTGTGAGCGAGAGGATGGTAACTGATGATTTATATACTTCAGTACATATAGAAAAATATGAAATTGAAGCAAGACAAACGAAACTAGGACCTGAAGAAATCACGAGAGAGATTCCTAATATCTCGGAAGATAGCTTGAATAACCTTGATGAGATGGGGATTATTAGGATTGGTGCTTTTGTTGAGAGCGGAGATATTCTTGTAGGAAAAGTTACTCCCAAAGGGGAATCAGACCAACCACCTGAAGAAAAACTGTTAAGAGCTATTTTTGGTGAAAAGGCTCGAGATGTGCGAGACAATTCCCTCAGGGTGCCAAAAACTGAAAAGGGAAGGGTTTTGGATGTTCGCATTTACACTAGAGAACAAGGTGATGAATTACCTCCAGGAGCCAACATGGTTGTTAGAGTTTATGTTGCTCAGAGAAGGAAAATTCAAGTGGGTGACAAAATGGCTGGGAGGCATGGAAATAAGGGAATTATTAGCAGAATCTTACCTAGAGAAGATATGCCTTATTTACCTGATGGAACTCCTGTAGACATAGTTCTTAATCCTTTAGGAGTCCCAAGTAGGATGAATGTAGGCCAAGTTTTTGAGTTATTGATGGGCTGGGCAGCCTCCAACTTAAATTGCAGGGTTAAAGTTGTTCCATTTGATGAAATGTATGGGGCTGAAAAATCTCATCAAACTGTTCAAGCATTTTTAGAGGAAGCTTCAAAGCAGCCAGGTAAGGCATGGGTTTACAACCCTGATGATCCTGGAAAATTATTACTCAAAGATGGTAGAACAGGGGAACCTTTCGATCAGCCAGTTGCTGTCGGATATGCTCATTTCCTCAAATTAGTCCATTTGGTGGATGATAAAATTCATGCTAGATCTACTGGGCCTTACTCTTTGGTTACACAGCAACCATTGGGTGGTAAAGCTCAACAAGGTGGACAAAGGCTTGGGGAAATGGAAGTATGGGCTCTTGAAGCTTATGGAGCAGCTTACACTCTTCAGGAATTGTTAACAGTTAAATCTGACGACATGCAAGGAAGAAATGAAGCGCTTAATGCAATCGTTAAAGGTAAACCCATCCCAAGGCCTGGTACTCCTGAGTCATTTAAAGTTCTTATGAGGGAATTACAATCTCTTGGTTTGGATATTGGGGTTTATACAGATGAAGGAAAAGAGGTAGATTTAATGCAAGATATCAATCCGAGAAGAAATACCCCTTCAAGGCCGACTTACGAATCACTTGGAACCTCTGAATATGAGGAAGATTGAATACTCAATTAAAACCTTTTAATTTAAATTCGCTAAAAATGACAAACAGCAACTTAAGAACTGAAAATCACTTTGATTACGTCAAAATTTCAATAGCTTCTCCACAAAGAATAATGGACTGGGGTCAGAGAACATTGCCCAATGGACAGGTAGTTGGTGAAGTTACGAAACCTGAAACTATCAATTACAGAACACTGAAACCAGAAATGGATGGATTGTTTTGTGAAAAGATTTTTGGGCCATCTAAAGATTGGGAATGCCATTGTGGAAAGTATAAACGAGTAAGACATCGCGGTATTGTTTGTGAGAGATGTGGGGTTGAAGTAACTGAAAGTAGAGTCAGAAGACATAGGATGGGCTATATAAAACTCGCTGCGCCAGTTTCTCACGTTTGGTATTTGAAAGGAATCCCTAGTTACGTAGCAATACTTTTGGATATCCCGCTTAGGGATGTAGAACAAATAGTTTATTTTAATTGTTATGTTGTTTTAGACCCAGGTGATCATAAAGAACTTAAATATAAACAATTACTCACTGAGGATGAGTGGCTGGAAATTGAAGATGAAATTTATGCTGAAGATTCAACTATCGAAAATGAACCTTTTGTTGGAATTGGTGCTGAGGCATTGAAACAATTACTTGAGGACCTTGATTTAAATCAGGTTGCTGAGGAGCTTAGAGAAGAAATTACTAATAGCAAAGGGCAAAAGAGGGCAAAACTCATAAAAAGGATAAGAGTTATTGATAATTTCATTGCAACTAATGCAAAACCAGAATGGATGGTTTTAGATGCAATCCCTGTTATACCTCCTGATCTTAGACCAATGGTTCAGCTTGATGGGGGAAGATTTGCAACTTCAGATTTAAATGACTTATATAGAAGAGTTATAAATAGAAATAATAGACTAGCTAGGCTTCAAGAAATTTTAGCTCCTGAAATTATCGTAAGAAATGAAAAAAGAATGCTTCAGGAGGCAGTTGATGCCCTTATAGATAATGGAAGGAGAGGAAGAACTGTTGTTGGAGCTAATAATAGAGCTCTTAAGTCCCTAAGTGACATCATTGAAGGAAAACAAGGAAGATTTAGACAGAATCTTCTTGGAAAGCGAGTTGACTATTCAGGAAGATCTGTAATAGTTGTGGGTCCTAAATTAAAAATGCATCAGTGTGGTCTCCCAAAAGAAATGGCGATAGAGCTCTTTCAACCTTTTGTAATTCATAGATTAATACGACAAAATATTGTAAATAATATTAAAGCTGCAAAAAAATTAATACAAAAAGCCGATGACGAAGTTATGCAGGTACTTCAGGAAGTTATTGAAGGTCATCCAATTCTCTTAAATAGAGCTCCTACGCTGCATCGTTTAGGAATTCAAGCTTTTGAGCCCAAATTAGTTGGAGGTAGAGCTATACAACTTCATCCTTTAGTTTGTCCTGCATTCAATGCTGACTTTGATGGAGATCAAATGGCAGTTCATGTCCCTTTAGCTTTAGAGGCACAAACTGAGGCAAGAATGCTTATGTTGGCTAGTAATAATATTCTTTCTCCTGCTACTGGGGAACCAATTGTGACTCCATCACAAGATATGGTTTTAGGATCTTATTATCTGACGGCTTTGCAACCGAATTATCAAAAACCACAATTCGGAGATAATAAGACTACTTTTGCTTCATTAGAAGATGTCATTTTTGCTTTTGAAGATAAAAGACTCAGCCTACATGAATGGGTTTGGGTTAGATTTAATGGGGAAGTTGAAGACGAAGACGAAATGCGTAGCCCACAAAAAACTCAAGAGCTAGAGGATGGCTCAAGATTAGAAATCTGGAATTTAAGAAGGGACAGATTTGATTCTGATGATAATTTAATAAGTAGATTTGTTCTGACAACTGTTGGGAGAGTAGTTATGAACTATACCATCATTGATTCTGTATCTAAAACGTAATCTTTAAAAACTATTTTTCATTTATTTAAAAATCATGACTTCATCTAAACCCAAAAAAACATCTAGAGTACGTAAAACTACTAAAAACTCAAAAAAGAATAATCCAGTTACAATGCCTGCTCTCGCTAAAACGCCCCCATCATTTAAGAATAAGGTAGTTGATAAGAAGGCCTTAAAGAATTTAGTCTCTTGGGCTTATAAAACTCATGGTACTGCAATAACTGCGGCAATGGCCGATAATTTAAAGGACTTAGGATTTAAATATGCTACTCAAGCTGCTGTATCTATCTCAGTAGATGACTTAAAAGTTCCTGAAGCTAAGCAAGATTTAATAGGAGAAGCTGAAGAGCAAATATCTGCTACAGAAGAATGCTATAGACTTGGCGAAATTACCGAAGTTGAAAGGCATACAAAAGTTATAGATACCTGGACTGAAACTAATGAAAGATTGGTAGATGCAGTCAAGAATAATTTCAATCAGAATGATCCTCTTAATTCCGTTTGGATGATGGCTAATTCAGGAGCTAGGGGTAATATGTCTCAGGTAAGACAACTTGTTGGTATGAGGGGATTGATGGCTAATCCTCAAGGAGAAATTATCGACCTCCCAATAAGAACCAATTTTAGAGAAGGACTAACTGTTACTGAATATGTAATTTCTTCTTATGGAGCAAGGAAAGGTTTGGTGGATACTGCCTTAAGAACAGCTGATTCTGGTTATTTGACTCGAAGATTAGTTGATGTCGCTCAAGATGTAATTGTTAGAGAAGAAGATTGTGGAACAGAACGATCAATAGTTGTTGAAGCTGAAGATGGTAACTTTGGAGCAAGGCTTCTTGGCAGGCTTACCGCTGAAGATATTTTTGATGCTGAAGAAAATCTTGTTGTTTCTCACAATACTGCCATAGATCCTGTGTTGTCGGCAGAAATTGAGAAAGCATCCATTAATAAAGTAAAGATAAGATCTCCATTAACATGCGAAGCTAATAGATCGGTTTGTAGGAGATGTTACGGATGGGCTTTGGCTCATAATCATTTAGTTGATTTAGGTGAGGCAGTTGGAATTATTGCTGCTCAATCTATTGGTGAGCCAGGAACTCAATTAACAATGAGAACTTTTCATACTGGAGGTGTATCTACTGCCGAAAGTGGAGTAGTAAGATCAAAAATTTCTGGAAGAGTTGAATTTGGTTCAAAAGCAAAGGTTAGAGGTTATAGAACCCCACATGGAGTAGAAGCTAAACAAGCGGAAGTTGATTTTATATTAAAGATAGTTCCTCAGGGGAATAAATCTGCCAAAGCTCAAAAAATTGAAGTTACTGGCGGATCTCTGCTATTTGTAAGTGACGGTGAAGAAATTAATTCTGATATAACTGTTGCTCAGATTACTGCTGGAGCAGTGAAAAAGAGTGTAGAAAAAGCAACTAAAGATGTTATCTGTGATTTGGCTGGTCAAGTAAGGTACGACAAGGTTATTCAACCAAAAGAGGTAACAGATAGGCAGGGTAATATTACATTAAAAGCTCAAAGATTAGGCAGATTGTGGGTTTTAGCTGGAGATGTTTATAACTTGCCGCCTAATGCAAGACCTGTTATCTCATCTGGAAAATCTGTAAATGAAGGAACTGTTTTGGCAGAAGCAAGCCAATCAAGTGAGTTTGGCGGACAAGTTCGATTAAGAGAATCAATAGGAGATTCAAGGGAAGTTCAAATTGTTACTACTTCAATGTCTTTAACCAATTTTAAATTAATTGAAGAATCTACTCACTCAGGTCAAATATATAGTTTGGAATCTAGTGATGGCACATCTTATCGTTTAAATGTTTCCCCCGGAAGCAAAATTAGTAATGGTGAAGTAATAGCAGATTTAACAGATGAAAAGTTCCGAACAAAAACTGGTGGTCTAGTAAAATATGCACCGGGATTAAGTGTAAAAAAAGCAAGATCATCTAAAAATGGTTTTGAAGTAAGTCAAGGAGGGACATTGCTTTGGATTCCTCAAGAGACACATGAAATCAATAAGGACATATCTCTTCTAATGATCGAAGATATGAAATGGATTGAAGCTGGAACAGAAGTTGTAAAAGATATTTTTAGTCAAACATCAGGAATTGTTACTGTTACGCAAAAAAATGATATCCTTCGTGAAATAACTGTAAGAAATGGAACTTTTCATGAGTGTGATGATGAAGAAGTTTTGAGTAGATTTACAGAAGAAGGAAATCTTGTAAATCCAGGTGAAAAGATTTTAGATGGCGTTGATAATAAAGAAATTTTATTTGTTCAAAAATTAGAAACACCTAAATGTCGAGGATTATTATTAAGAACTGTTGAAGAATTTGCTATTCCTGATCAAGCGGAAATTCCCAAACTAAAACATGTTAAGCAGGAAAAAGGACCGCATTTAGGCTTAAAAGCTATCCAAAGGCTTACCTATAAAGACGGTGAGTTAATAAAATCAGTTGAAGGCGTTGAATTACTTAGAACACATTTAAGCATTGAAAGTTTTGATGCTACTCCCCAAATGACTATAGACGTCGAGTCAATTGAAGATGAAAATGATGCATCAATCAATAGATTAAATTTAGTAATATTGGAGTCTATTCTTGTAAGAAGAGATACTATATCTGACTCCAGTCATGGCTCAACACATACAGAACTGCAAGTCAAGAATAACCAATTAGTAAAAGCAGGAGATGTAATAGCTACTACTCAAATTCTTTGTAAAGAGAAAGGATTCGTTCAATTACCAAATGTTGTTGACGATGAGCCCATAAGAAGGTTAATTGTTGAAAGAGAAGAAGATAAAATTAAAATTAATACTAGTGATAAAGCAGTAGTTAAAGTTGGTGATCGTGTAGTTGATGGGGATCTTATTAGTAACTCTGTCAAATCAACTTCATGTGGAGAAATAGAAGAAGTTTCTAATAGCTCAGTAACATTAAGACTTGGGAGGCCTTATATGGTTTCGCCTGATTCAGTGTTACATGTCAAAGACGGAGATTTAGTTCTTAGGGGAGATGGTTTAGCTTTACTTGTTTTTGAGAGACAGAAAACTGGAGATATTGTACAGGGATTGCCTCGTATTGAAGAGTTGTTAGAAGCTAGGAGACCCAGAGATTCTGCAATTTTATGTAAAAAATCTGGAATTGTTCAGATTAAACAAGGTAATGATGAAGAATCAGTTTCTTTATCGGTTATTGAAAAAGATGATTTAGTTAATGAATATCAGCTATTAATTGGAAAAAATATAATGGTCAGTGATGGACAGCAAGTTACAGGTGGTGAATCTTTAACTGATGGTCCAATTAATCCGCATGAACTATTAGATTGCTTTTTTAACGATTTAAAAGATCAAAAACCTCTAATAGATGCAGCTCGAGAATCTATATCAAAACTACAAAGAAGTATGGTAAGTGAGGTACAAAATGTTTACAAGTCACAGGGTGTAGCCATCGATGATAAGCATATTGAAGTTATTGTTAGACAGATGACAAGTAAAGTCCGTATAGAAGATGCTGGGGATACTACTCTTTTGCCTGGTGAACTCATAGAATTGAGGCAAGTTGAAGATACAAACCAAGCAATGGCAATTACAGGAGGAGCTCCAGCAGAATTTACTCCAGTTTTGTTGGGTATTACTAAAGCCTCTCTCAATACAGATAGCTTTATTTCAGCAGCATCATTCCAAGAAACAACAAGGGTTCTTACAGAAGCTGCAATTGAAGGTAAATCTGATTGGTTAAGAGGTTTAAAAGAAAATGTTATTATCGGTAGATTAATACCTGCAGGTACTGGTTTTAGCGGTTTTGTAGAGGAACTATCCTCCGAGGCAGGCCCTCATCCAGATATCCTTGCAGAAGAATCCGGTGGCTACAGAAGAGCACAGAACTTGAGGCCAGATTATACAGTTGATATGCCACAATCACCTACGGTAAGCTCTACTGCAATTCTTGATGATCCTAGTGATGAAGATTTGGAGACAACGCGCAACCGACATGGAATAGATCCTACTTCGAGCAATTTTGCGGCCTTCGCAAGGCCTAATGCAGAAAATCAATTTTCTGAAGATCAATTACCAGATCCTGCAGCATTGGAGGGATTACAGGAGGAGGGCCTTCTTTCTGATGAATAAATATTATCTATTATTAGATTTAGTTACTAGAATGAATTTTTTAAATTTGTAATTGATGATTAAGCCTGAGATTGTCCCCAAAAGAAAATCACCTCGTTATGGATTTCATATTTATAATGAAAGGCTGAATGGCAGAATGGCCATGATTGGTTTTATTGCGCTTATTCTTACAGAATTCTTTTTAAAACATGGTTTGCTGTTATGGTGAAAATAGTTTTGCAATAAAGACTACCTAATTTGAAAAATCTTCTTGGAAGTAGTGTTAAAGATTTAGAAAATGTGGCTTTAGATTATGGTCAGGCTGCTTTTAGAGGTCGCCAAATCTATAATTGGATTTATAACTATAGAAATAAGAAGAAAAATATTGATCAAATAGAGGTCTTACCTTTAAGTTTTAGAAAGAAGTTAAAGGATGATGGTTTTAAAGTAGGTGAACTAAATATTAAAGAAAGAAACTTAGCTAACGATGGTACTTTAAAGTTGTTACTTTCTACAGACGATAATGAGAGTATTGAGTGCGTTGGAATACCAACCAAAAAAAGACTAACTGCTTGTCTTTCTAGTCAAGTTGGTTGCCCAATGGACTGCAGATTTTGCGCAACTGGCAAGGAAGGTTTGAAAAGATCTTTAAAAGCAAGTGAAATTTTAGATCAAATATTATTTATCGAAAATGAAATGAATAGAAAAGTGAATAATATTGTTTTCATGGGTATGGGCGAGCCCTTGTTGAATATTGATGACTTACTTTTGTCAATCAAATCAATAAATGAGGATTTTCAGATCAGTCAGAGAAAGATAACTGTAAGCACAGTTGCTATTCCAAAAATGATAAGTAAATTATCAGCAAAGTCTTTCCAAATTTTAGGTAATTGTCAATTTACATTAGCGATTAGCCTACATGCTTCCAACCAAAAATCAAGAGAATCAATTATACCAAGTGCAAAAAACTATGAGATCAAAAATATAATCGAAGACTGTAAGAAATTCGTAAGAGAAACTGGTCGGAGGGTAAGTTTTGAATATCTAATGCTAAGTGGGGTCAATGACAAATTAGAACATGCTTATGAATTGAGTAATTTGCTAAAAGGGTTTCAATGTCACGTAAATTTAATACAGTATAACCAAATTGACGAGGTTCAATTTAAACGAACCTCTTTAAAAAATCTCCAATTATTTCAATCTAGACTTGTTGACAACGGTTTAGCTGTTAGCTTGCGAAAAAGCAGAGGTCTAGATAAAAATGCTGCATGTGGTCAGCTAAGACAAAATGCAAAAAATAAATAATATTATCTAATAAAAATTTTTTAAAAGTCTCTTAAACAGGTTATCATTGTGTTAATTAAATTTAAATCTTTGAGTTTTATTAGGACAAAAATTTTGCCTTTCGCTATTGTCTCCCTTTTTGGTATTGCTTTCCTTGCAGTTAGTGCAAGAATTTGGTTGCCTGGAGATATGATGTCTCCCGCTCCCGTAAATTAATATTTTTAGTTTTTCAAAATGAAAAAAAATAAGGATACTAATAAAGTAAGCTTAGCTGATATAGCTGTTGATCCAGATGTTTTAGCGCAAGAATTGGCCTTAGAAATTGAAATAGATCCCTTAGAGCAAATTGATGAAGATTCTTTTTCAAAAGGATTAAATATAACTCAAGAGTGCAATGAAGCTTTAAAAATGCTAAATGGTAATAAAGAAGAAAGAATACAGGGCCTAAGAATATTTTGTGAATATAGAGATCAAAGATCTTTCCCCCTTTTGTTACCATTACTTGATCAATCTTGTCCTGTTGAAAGGATGAGTGCGGTATATGCTTTGGGTCGTAATCCATGTCCTAGAGCGGTTGAGAAACTTGTAAGTCTTTTGGAGACTGACGATAATGCTTATGTTAGAAGAGCAACTGCATGGAGCTTAGCTAATTATGATAATCAAATTGTTTTGCAGCCATTAATAAATGCTTTGAAGAACGATGTAGCTGCAGTAAGGTTATGGTCATCTAGTTCTTTAGCTGAAATCGGAAATGCCTCTGTGGAAAATGCTCAATTGGCAGCAGAACAACTTTTAATAAGTTTAAACATAGATAATGAATCAGGTGTAAGAAGTAATTGCATCTGGTCATTGTGTAGATTGTATGAAAAATTAAACAATACATTTCAAGAAAGTTTCGTTGATGAATGTACCAAGATAGCTCTTTTCGATAAAGAACTCTCCGTTATGGAAGAAGCAAAAACTGCCTTAGATTCAATGGGGATGCAAGGTTTTTATAACTAAATTTCTTAATTTTTTTTATAAGCACTAGACTCAAAAAAATTTATTTATTTGATATTCAATATAAAAATTAAAATTAATTAACTTGTACCAACTGAAACAAAAAAATTTCGTTATTCTATATAAAGTTAAAGTACTAAGTACTTGAATTTAATGCCTCAAAAAACATTGAGATTCAAAATTCATCAAGACGGAAGAGTTGAAGAGACAGTAGAAGGTTTTACTGGTAGTTCATGCAATGAAGCTACAAAAAATCTCGAAGAAGCTCTCGGTAAAGTAACAGTTAAGAATAAAACTTCTGATGCTTTCATCTCTAATCAAAGTGAAAACTTAACACAATTAAATAACGAATCTAATGTCACATTTTAGTACAATTAAAACTCAGCTCAAGGAAGTAAAGCCATTAATTAAAGCTTTAAATCATTTCGGTTATAGTATTAATCAAGAAGAAAAGTTTGTAAAAGGATATAAAGGTCAATTTACAGCCGTTGATATAAGTATGAATTTACCCGGTGATACCCAAGTTGGATTTAAATGGGATAACAATTCTAATACATATGAATTAGTTACTGACCTTGATCTTTGGCAATTTGAGATTCCAGTTGAAAGATTTATCTCAAAAGTTACACAAATGTATGCTTACCAAACAATCATTTCTAAAACGCAAGAAGATGGATATCAAATCGTAGAGCAAAAAAATAAAAATGATGGTTCTATTGAATTGGTCTTAACCAAGTGGGAAAACTAATGTCAAGATATGGATTTTACGGATCCATTTCATAATACTGAAGAAAATATTGAGATTACAGGCTATGAGCCCGTCTTAGGTGGTCTGTTAGCCGAAAAAGCTGTATGGGTTGATGAAGCAAAGTGTATTGGATGTCAGTACTGTGTTCACGTCGCTTCGAACACTTTCACTGTTGATGAATTTCATGGTAGAAGTCGAGCTATTAGGCAAGATGGAGATAGTTCTGATGTCATACAAGAAGCAATAGATACATGCCCTGTTGATTGTATTAATTGGGTCAAATTTGAAGAATTAGATGATTTAGAGAATAGTCTCGATAGGGATATGTTTCAAACATTTGGAAAGCCACCGAGAATGAATAAGCACTAATATCAAAAAGATGCAATATCGTAGATTTGGTAGAACCAATCTGAAGATTCCTGTTTTATCTTTAGGTGGTATGAGATTTCAAAAAAGTTGGGATCAATTAGATTTTTCTGAGGTTTCATACGAAGAACAAAATAAAGTAGAAAATATATTAGATCTTGCAACACAATATGGCTTAAGTCATGTAGAAACCGCCAAGTACTATGGAACTTCTGAGGTGCAATTAGGGATGTGTTTTAAGAATACTAAGATAATCCCAAATATAATCCAAACAAAGATTCCACCAAATAGTGATCCGGAAATTTTTAAGCGAGATGTATTATCTAGTATTGAAAAATTGAAAGTTAAAAAAATTGATTTGTTAGCAATACATGGTATCAATACTGCTGAACATTTACATCAGGCTATTCGAGATGGAGGTTGCATTGATATTTTGAGGAATTTTCAAAAAGAAAATTTAATTGGCTTTATTGGATTTTCAACTCATGGAAAATCTTCACTCATTGAAAAGGCTATATCAACAAACTTTTTTGATTATGTAAATTTGCACTGGTATTTTATCAATCAAGAAAATACAAAGGTTATAAATTTGGCAAATAAGTATGATCTTGGGGTTTTTATAATCAGTCCTACTGATAAAGGGGGACATCTTCATACTCCCTCAAACAAAATGTTGGAACTTTGTAAGCCACTTCATCCTATAGTTTTTAATGATCTTTTTTGCTTAAGAAATCAAAATGTCCATACTCTTAGTGTGGGTATTGCAAAAGAGGCGGATTTTGATTTTCATTTAGAAGCTGTCTCTTTGTTATCAGACTCTGAGAAGTATCTTCCCAAGATAATAAATAGATTCAGGCAGGAATCAATTAATTCTTTGGGTTTAGAGTGGCATCAAAATTGGAATAGAAATTTGCCGAGTTGGGAATATACGCCAGGAAATATTAATATTCCCGTTCTGCTTTGGCTTTCAAATTTAATTGATTGGTTGGATATGGAAGGGTACGCAAAAGCTAGATATCAATTGCTTGGGAATGGAAGTCACTGGTTCCCAGGAAATAACTCTAATTTATTAGATATGGATGTTTCTGAAGAACAATTATTGAAAGTACTAGAAGGTCATATAAATCCAAAAAAAGTTATAAGAAAATTGAGAACTTTAAAAGAAAAATTTGGGGATAAGGTTGCTAAAAGATTATCAAAAAAATAAATTTATAATGGATTTTTCTCAGGTTTGCCAACTTTTCTTGGGTATATTTTTGGGCAAATATTTTTTGGTTGAATAAGAATAATATTTCTGGTACCTTTACTTCTTGGTAACAAAATCTTCTTTTTCTCTTTAACTTTTCCTTCTAATATTTCTAAAGTTTTATCTAGATTTTTACTTTTTTCATCAGTCCATTTCCCGCAATATAAAACTCCTAACCCTTCTTTTTTGAGCATTGGTAGAATATATTCTGAAATTGTTGAAGGATTACTCACCGCTCTAGCGGTAGCTATATTGAAACTATTTCTCATTGAAGATTGATGAGCTAAGTTTTCAATACGATCATTGATTACATGAATATTGTTTTTGAGATTGATCTCTTTTATTAAGATTTTTAGTGCATCTGTTTTCTTTTTTGAAGAATCAATAAGGTATATCTCTGAATTAGGATGAATTATGGCATAAGCTAAACCTGGGAAGCCACAGCCTGATCCAATATCTAAAAATTTTTTATTATTAAAATTAATATTCGGGAAAGCTTTAAATGGCCAAATGCTGTCAAAAACTTGAGATACCCAATAATCATTCCCATCAATTAGCCTTGTGAGATTGGTTTTATTATTTAATTCTTTAATTTTAATTTGTAACTCTTGAAAAATATTTATTTCTTCTTCAGTTATTAAGGCAAAAATTTCTTCGGGAATGTTTTGTTTTTTCATTTCGTTAAAAATATAAATTTTTATTTTTCATTAAATACATTCTATTTAGTAAAAATTTAATAGAATTACAATATTAATAAAGATTATTTTGAAAGGGGAAATTTCTTATTACAAAATTTTAGGTGTAGATGAAAATGCCTCAAATCATGAATTAAGAAAGGCTTTTTGCAAACTTTCCATTGAACTGCATCCTGATACAACTTCTTTAGAAATAGACGACGCTAAAAGTAAATTTCAAGAAGTTTTGGAGGCTTATGAAAATTTGAATAATAGTAGTTTGAGGGAAATATACGATAACAAACTAAAGGAAAAATCTAGAATGAAAAATAATACTAAAGTTTTAAATAATTTAATAATCGATTCAAATAATCAAAATTTAGTAGGTAATAGAAGACCTTTTTCAAATGGGGAATTGTTTTCGTTATTTCTTTTATTTATTATCATTTCTATTAGTTTAATTTGTTCAATTTTTATTGCCTCTTTTACTGGCAAAGAATTGAATACAATACCTATCTGGTTACTAAAATGATACTTTAAAAAAGTTTGTGAATCTCTCAACAAAACCTATGAACCAATATTCACTTCAATCATTGGAATTGTGGCTAACTGATTTAGGTGCTGTGAAAGATGTTAATAATCCATCTAAATGGTACCTGTTACTTTCTAATTGGAATGCAATTATTATTTTTGAACAAGAAGATTTAAGTGTTATCTGGGAAAGTAAAGGACAAGATACTAAAAGACTATTTTCCTATTGCATTAATAGAGAAGATGTGGAAAATGCAATACTGCAGGGACCTTGAATTTCTTTCTAAAGATTGTCTAAGATTTGCCTTATTATCCAGTAACTTTTTTCTAATTGATCATCGGTTATACACAAAGGCGGCAACAGGTAAATAACATTACCGAGGGGTCTAATAAATAACCCTCGCTCCATTGCAAGAGTCTTTATTTCTTTCCCAATATTATTGAAATAACCTTTTTTGTTCCCAATATTTAAATCGAATGCAGCAATTGTGCCCGATACCCTTATCTTTTTTATGTATGGTAAGTTTTTAAAGTTAATTAAATGAGATAAATGTTTTTCTTCAAATGCAAGGTATTTGTATGGTTCTTTTTCTAATAAATCGAGGCTAGCGTTCGCCGCAGCACAACCTAAAGGATTAGCAGTAAAACTATGCCCATGCCAAAAAGTTTTTCTTGGGGAATCATCTACAAAGGATTGAAAAATTTTTTCTTTACATAAAGTTATTCCCATCGGTAAAAATCCACCAGTTAAACCTTTTGAAATACTTATTAAATCAGGAATGATTTTTGCCTTTTGAAACGCAAAAAGGCTTCCACATCTTCCAAACCCAGTCAATACTTCATCGGCAATTAACAAAGAATTATTATTTTTTATAATTTCTGAAACTTTTTTTATAAACTGAGGTCTAACCATATTCATCCCCCCTGCTCCTTGAACAAGTGGCTCAAGGATTACTGCAACTGTGGGAGTTTTAAGTATAGTTTCTAATTTTTGGATCGCCTCATTTTCTTTATGTTCTACTTCTTCATCGTTCATCCAAGTTGAAGGCCAGGGCACTCTCTTAACTGGGAACATAAGATTATCGAAATTCTCATTAAAAATATTTCTTTCACCTAAAGCCATTGCCCCAAATGTATCGCCATGATAGGCGCCATCAAAAGCTACTATTTGAGTTCTTGTCTCTCCTCTATTTTGCCATGATTGGAATGCAATTTTTAAAGCGACTTCCACAGCAGTAGAACCGTTATCAGAAAAGAATAATCTTTCTAGTTTTGTTAATTCACTAAGTCTTTCTGCCAATTTTTTTGCCTGTGGATGTAAGAAATCAGCAAATATAACTTGCTCAAGTTTTTTTGATTGATCGAAAATGGCATCCGCAATATATTCGTTACTATGACCATGAAGAGTTACCCACCAACTACTAATTGCATCTATTAGCTCTTTCTTAGGATCTTTTGTAAATAGGAGGGCATCTTTACCATGAGTTACTTCTATTTGTGGTTTGCTGCTATTTATTTGTGTAAAAGGTGGCCAAATATTTGGGTGCCAATCTTGATTTGGAGTTTTTGAATCCAAAGATTTCATTTAACTTATTTTTGAGTCTAAAAGTGAGATTAACTTATTCTTGATGTCTAGTTCTTTCCATAGTATATCTAAATTATTTGAGTTCATTTTTTTGATGTAAGGAAATTCAGCAATTAACGGAATACCACTAAAATCAACTAGAGTTTTTGGATTATCTAGGTGTTTTTCGCCATTGACTACTAAACCTAAAATCTCAATATTTCTTCGTTTTAAGGCCTCAATACTGAGCAAGGTATGGTTAAGAGTACCAAGAGAGCTCTTACATACAAGTATTACCGGAAGATTCCATTGTTTTATTTGATCTATTTGCAAAAAATTGCGTGTTATTGGGACTATTAATCCACCTGCAGTTTCTACAATTAATGAGCCTTGCACTTTTGGCAATCTCAACTTGTCAAAGTTAATAGTTTGTTTATCTATTTCAGCAGCCCAATGAGGAGATAGAGGTTTTGTAAAGACATAAGCTTCTTTAATGATTTTCTCTTTACTTACTTGTGCAAGTTTTTCAACAGTTTGACTATCAGTTTGCGATTCAATACCACTTTGAATAGGCTTCCAATAAAAGGAATTTAATCCTTTAACAAAAAAAGAGCTTATTAAAGTTTTCCCAATATCAGTATCTGTTCCACAAATTATAAATTTGAAAATATTATTGTGAATACTCATAATTTCTTTATGATTTGAATATCAATTTGCCATGAAAGGTTCACTGTATTATTGTAATTCTTTGGCCAAAACTTTTGAATTTCTTTTAACTCTTTCACTGTTTTATGTTTACAATTTGTTGATTGTGCTCCTACATTTTTAATGCTTCTAAAAAGTTTATATACATCTTCAAAATTTTCAAGATAATTAAACTGTTCTGAATAATGTATTTCAGTTGATTTGAAATCTTTTAATAATTCTTTAGAGCAAAGGAAATTATGACCACTATATTCAATATCAATTTTTTTACAAGTATCTTTCCATTCAGGAAAACAATCTTTAGTTGGATAAGAAATGATTAAAAAACCTCCAGATGTTAATTTGCTAAACCAATTTTTTATTATCTTTTCTGGGTTGTTTAACCAATGTATGCAAAAGTTAGATGTTAATAGAGAACAGTTATTTATTTCAGGAGGCAAATCATTATTCAAATCCCATAAAATTTTTTTTCTAGATAATTTATTCTCAAGAAGCATTTTCATGCTGAAATCAATTCTGGATACTTTTTGGGAAGAAAAATTTTTTTCTATTTCATCTGCTAATAATCCTGGTCCTGATCCTAGATCTATCCATTCACCTTTTTTTTGAGGATTTAATTCTTTGATAAATTGAACAATCTTTTTTGCAAAAAATTTCTGAATATTTGAATACTCTAAATACCGATATGCAGCTGCATTGAAATTATTTTTTATTTTCTCATTCCAATTTGTACTATCCATTTCAATCACTAAGTGTATTTAGTAAGATCTCGTATAAATTTAAATTATTCAAGCAATGACCTTGCTGAGCTAATTTAATTAAAATTGGCTTCCTATCAAGTCTTTTATTTAAGGAATATAAAAAGTTATTATTTGAGTCGTTGTCAAGAATCAAATCATTTAATGATTTGATAAAAATAATTTTGCAATTTTTTGTTAAAAATACTGGAAAATCTCTATTGATGTAAAGTTGTTTTAAATCACTTAAAAGCAGAGTTTTATTTAAACTCTCTAAACTTTTATAAAAGATATTTTTAAAACTATTATTCATATCATTTGGCATAAATGATCTATGTATAAATTCTTTCAACATATCCTTAGGTTGATCTTTTATGATTTTTGTTTCCATTCTTTTTATAGACCTCAAAATAAAGTTTCTCTTATTAGTTAAAGGAAGAAAATTATTAAAAGAATTGATAAGAACAATATGAGTTGCTTCTTCTAAAATTTTTTTTTGCATTAAATGAAAACCAAATGAATGGCATAAAGTCATTCTGATTTCTTTTTTAGAGTCGCTTTTAATCCATTTTGCTTGATAATTATTTGTCGAAAAATAGCCCCTTTCATTATCTTGCCAATGCCAATTATTATTTAAAAAATCAACTTTATAATCATCCCAGAAATATTTATTTAGTCCCCACCCATGTTGAGTAATAATTTGTTTCATTTAAACTCTTTTAATACTGCAATGAAATTCTTTAGCAGATTTAAATCTAAGTTTCTTCTTATTGTTATTCTGATTCTTGATTGCCCAACTGGAACAGTTGGAGGTCTTATCGCAATTGCTAAAAACCCATTTTCTTCAAGATATTTTTGTAGATAAATTGCCTTTTCTTCTTGTCCAACAATAATTGATAAAATGTGAGAATCTCCCTGAACTGGAAAACTAAAATTTTTAATAATTTCATCTTTCCATATCTTCGCAGAAGATAACAAATCATTACCCCATTCTTTATTTTTTAAAATTTTTTTTAAACCTTCTAGCGCCCCAGCAGCTAAAGATGGCGCAAGAGCGGTTGTGTACCTAAATGCACCACTTGTTTGGATAAGGTATTCACCGATTTCTGAATTGGAAGCTATGAAAGCTCCACCGCTTCCAAATGCTTTTCCAAAAGTTCCAGTGATCATTGTTATATCCGAACGGTAATTAAAACTTAAACCCCTGCCTTCAGGGCCCAAGATCCCAATTGCATGAGCTTCGTCAACTAATAATTTAACACTATTTTTTTTGCAAATTTCCGTTATTTCTTTGAGTGGAGCAATTGATCCCTCCATGCTATAAAGAGATTCAACAACAACTAAAATGGAATTTTTTGTGGGGTTAGATTTAATAATTTTATCTTCTAAATCTTTTAAATTATTGTGTGAAAATCGAACCAGTTTTGCTTGAGCAGCTTTAATTCCAACCAATAAAGAGTTATGGATCAATTTATCTGCTAATACGATACTATTTCTGTTTGCTAAAACCTGGATAGCGGCTATATTTGCTTGAAATCCGCTTGGGAAAAGTAATACTTTCTCTTGATCAAGCCACTTGGCAAGTTCTGTTTCTAATAATTTATGTATTGGTCTTGAACCTGTAATAAATCTAGAGCTTCCTGAACCAATACCTTCTAAAAGGCTTATTTCGTAAGCAGCTTTTATTAAATCCTTTTCCCTGCTTAATCCAAAATAATCATTACTGCATAAGTCTATAAGTTTTTTATTTTGCGAATTTAAGCTTATAAGTTCGAATGATTTTTTACCTAAAGAAAAAGTTTTTAATTTACGGATTCTATTTTTTGGAATTTTTATTTTTTTCATTTTTGCAAAATAAAGTATAGAGGATTTAATTAAAAAGATTTAGATTTACCATTAAAGTTTGCAAGGTATTTTTTGTTTATTAATATCTATATAGATCATATATTAAGAAGTTAACTCATCCTCTCTTCAATCACAATTATTGCTTAATTTAGAGGAATATTTCCCCTTTCCCCTAGATGATTTCCAATTAGAGGCAATACAAGCTATTAATAGCGGAAATTCTGTTGTTTTAACGGCACCAACAGGTTCGGGTAAAACATTGATAGGTGAATTTGCTATATATAGAGGCTTATCTCATGACAGCAGAGTTTTTTATACAACACCTTTAAAGGCCCTATCAAACCAAAAGTTTAGAGATTTTGCAAATCAATATGGTGATAATAAAGTTGGTCTTTTAACTGGAGATATAAGTATAAATAGGGAAGCACCAATCTTAGTAATGACGACTGAGATTTTTAGAAACATGCTTTATGGAGAATTTGATGAATTTGATGATCCCTTAGAAAATTTAGAATCTGTAATTCTTGATGAATGTCATTACATGAATGACCCCCAAAGAGGTACAGTTTGGGAAGAAACTATAATCCATTGCCCTACTAGAACTCAAATAATAGCTTTATCAGCAACAATAGCTAATGCAGATCAACTGCAAAATTGGATAGAAAAAGTTCATGGGCCCACAGTACTAATTAATAGTGATAAGAGACCAGTCCCACTAGATTTTATTTTTTGTAGTATTAAAGGCCTCCATCCACTTTTAAACAATAAGGGTAATGGAATTCATCCAAACTGTAAGATTTGGAGAGCTCCTAAAGGGCAGAAAATGAGAGGAAAAGTGGGCAGGATAATTCAACCAAAGTCTCCCTCAATTAGCTTTGTGATCTCGAAACTAGCTGAACGAAATATGTTGCCAGCTATTTATTTTATTTTCAGTAGAAGAGGATGTGACAAGGCTATTGAGAATATAAAAGATTTAACTTTAGTAAGTTATTCAGAAGTAAATATGATATCCCAAAAATTAGATGTTTATCTTAAAAATAATCAAGAGGCAATTAAAGATAAATCTCAATGCGAGGCATTAAAACGCGGTATTGCATCTCATCATGCTGGATTATTGCCTGCATGGAAAGAATTGGTTGAGGAATTATTTCAGCAAGGCTTGATAAAAGTTGTTTTTGCAACTGAAACTCTAGCTGCAGGAATAAATATGCCCGCAAGAACAACTGTTATTTCTTCTTTATCAAAAAGGACAGAAGAAGGGCATAGATTATTATTTAGCAGTGAATTTTTGCAAATGTCAGGAAGAGCTGGAAGAAGAGGAAAAGATACCCAAGGATATGTTGTCACATTACAAACAAGATTCGAAGGTGCTAAAGAAGCAAGTGCACTGGCTATTAGTAAACCAAATTCCTTAGAGAGTCAATTCACTCCTAGCTATGGAATGGTACTTAATCTTTTACAAAGTTATACTTTAGAGAAGTCTAAAGAATTAATTAAAAGAAGTTTTGGTAGTTTTTTATATTTAGGTGAATCCTCAGATGAGAATATAATTCTTGAAAATTTAGATAAGGATTTAATTGAATTAAAGAAAATTACATCTAACGTTTCATGGAAAGATTTTGATGCCTACGAAAAGTTAAAAAATCGTCTTAAAGAAGAGAGAAGACTCTTGAAAATTTTAGAAAAACAAGCAGCAGAAAAATTATCAGAAGAGATCACTAATGCACTCCCATATATTAAAGATGGAAGCTTAATTTCAATCAAAGCTCCACAAATTAAAAGAAAAATTGTTCCAGGATTGATTTGTAAGAAAATATATGAATCCCAAAAAATTAAGGGTTTATTGTGTTTGACAATTGACAATTTATTTATTCTTATCAAACCCTCATACATAGTAAGTATTTTTAATGATTTGGATGCAATTGATGTCTTAGGACTTGAAGTGCCAAAGATGAATTTTTCTGGAGAGTTATTTAGGGGAGATGATATTTCGCAGTATTTTGCGGATCGAATTTTAGAAGTTTCTAAGAAAAATGATTTACAAACTCCACAATATGATCTGACAACGGAAGTTTTGGTACAACAGCAACAAATTAATAATTTAGAAGAAACAGTAACTGATCATCCCGCACATAGATTTGGAGACTCCAGGAAATTAAAGAAATATAGAAAAAGAATTGTTGATGTTGAACAAGAAATAAATATGAGAAAAAAACTTCTTGAGGATAAAGAAAATCATAACTGGAGAACTTTTACCGATTTGATTAAAATTTTGAATCATTTTGGTTGTTTAAATGATTTGGAATTGACAGAGGTTGGACGAACAGTTGGTGCAATAAGAAGTGAAAATGAATTATGGATTGGTCTTGTTTTAGTTAGTGGCTATTTAGACGATTTAGATCCTCCTGAGTTAGCTTCAATTATTCAAGCTATATGTGTTGATGTAAGGAGGCCTAATCTTTGGTGTAATTTCAAGCCTTCTTTAAAGTTAATAGATGTTTTTAATGAATTAGATGGTTTAAGAAAATTAGTCGCTTCTCAACAAAATAAGTTTCATATTGAAATTCCTATTTATTTAGAAACAGAGTTAACTGGAATTATTTCTGAATGGGCAAGGGGAAAAAAATGGCAAGATTTAGTTTTTAATACTTCATTAGACGAAGGTGATGTAGTGAGGATTATTAGAAGATCAATTGATGTTCTTTCTCAAGTGCAATATTGTATTGGTGTTAGTAATAAATTAAAAAGCAAAGCAAAGCTAGCATTAAAAGCTATTAATCGTTTTCCTGTTTCTGAATCTAATGATCTTGTAAAAGTCTCTGAAGATATTAATCCTGCAACAAAGAGAATTGACAATAATTCTTAAATTTTTTCATCAAATCATTGAATTAATATTCATCGCTTTGTCAAATTCATCTTCGTTTAAATAACCTAATTTAAGTGTTGCCTCTTTTAAATTTAATGATTCTTTGAAGGCAAGGTTTGCAATTTCAGCTGCTTTTTCATAACCAACTTTTGGCACTATTGATGTAACCAACATGAGTGAATTTTCTAAATTTAACTTCATCTTCTTTTGATTAGGTTCCATCCCATCAACTAATTTTATTCTGAAGTTTTCTATTGCATTTTTAATTAATTTTAAACTTGTAAGAATATTAAATCCAATAAGAGGCTTATATTCATTCATCTGTAAAGTGCCGTTAGAATTTGCCATTGAAACTGCATATTCAAGACCCATTATCTGAGTGCATACCATTGATAAGGCTTCGCATTGAGTTGGATTCACTTTGCCAGGCATGATAGAACTTCCAGGTTCATTTTGAGGGATAATTAATTCATATATTCCTGATCTTGGACCAGAAGATAGAATTTTTATATCATTTGAAATTTTAAATAATGCACCTGCTAATATTTTTATCTGACTCATTACTTGAGCTAGACGATCATGCGAGGCCATGATTGAAAAATTATTTTTTGATTTATAGAACATTAGATTAGTATCATCTGAAATTGATTTTATAGACTCTTCACAAAATCCTTTTGGACAATTAATCCCTGTACCAACTGCAGTTCCTCCCAGAGGTAAGAAATACAATCCATTCAGACTCATAATAATTGCATTCTCTGCATCTTTAAGTTGCTCTGACCATCCTGATATTTCTTGCCCAAAAGTAAGGGGAACTGCATCTTGAAAATGGGTTCTTCCTATCTTTATAAGTTCTTTCCATTCTTTACTTTTTTTATCAAGGATCTTCGTAAGTTCTCTTATCGTTGGAACTAAATTTCTGATTATTTCATTAACAACAGATATTTGAATAGCAGCAGGAAAAGTGTCATTAGTTGACTGAGATTTATTTACATCATCATTTGGATGTATTGGTTGATGACTACCAAGCTCTGAATTAGTTTTTAATGCTGCAATATTTGAAATTACCTCATTAACATTCATATTTGTTTGCGTGCCACTACCTGTTTGCCAAACCTTTAAGGGAAACTGTGAATCATGAAGCCCATCAAGTATTTCTGTACATGCCTCTACAATCAAATCTTTTTTTCTTTTATCTATTAACCCTAAATTAAAATTCGCAATTGAAGCAGCTTTTTTTATGCGTGTGAGTGAATAAATTAACTCAATTGGAATTAATTCTTCTCCAATAGAAAAATTTATTATTGATCGTTGTGTTTGAGCACCCCATAAAGCTTCCATAGGAACCTCTATTGTTCCCATACTATCTTTTTCAGTCCTAAAGTTTTTTGTCATTATTCCTCTGAAAACACTGGTTTAACTTAGATAAGGTTTTCAGTAATCCTAGATACCTAACTTATCCCATATTACACTTAAATTATTGAGATGAATTGAAGGATTAAAACATTCTTCTAAGTCACTTTGATCAATAAAATCCATTATTTCATTATCTCTCTCTATATTTTGTTTGAAATTCCCATTCTGAGTATTCCAGGCCAGATGCGCATTCTTTTGTACTAAGCTATAAGCTTTTTCTCTAGATAATCCCTTCTCTACAAGCAAAAGTAAAACTTTCTGACTAAAGATTACACCACCATATATATTTAAATTTTTGAGCATATTTTTTGGATAAACTTCCAAATTACTTACTATATCTTTCATTTCCCTGAGCATAAAATGCAAACAGATTGATACATCAGGTAACATGATACGTTCATTTGAACTATGGCTTATGTCTCTTTCGTGCCAAAGTGGAACATTTTCCAGTGCTGTTAAGACGTAACTCCTCAAAATTCTTGCTAAACCGCTTACTCTTTCACTTCGAATAGGATTTCTTTTATGAGGCATGGCAGAACTTCCTTTTTGCCCTTTTGTAAAGCCCTCCTCAACTTCTAAAACATCAGTCCTTTGTAAATTTCTTATTTCAGTTGAGAATCTATCTAGAGAAGCGCCAACTAGTGCAATAGTTTGCACATATTCTGCATGTCTGTCTCTCGATATAACCTGCGTACTTGCAGTATCTGGTTTTAAGCCGAGTAAATCACAAGTTATTTGTTCTATTTTGGGATTCGTATTGGCGTAAGTTCCCATTGCACCACTTATTTGTCCAATCGCTACAGATTCTTTCAGTATTAACAATCTTTTTTTGTTCCTTATTATTTCTGCTAACCATCCAGCAAGTTTAAAACCGAAGGAAATTGGCTCCCCATGAATTGCATGAGATCTGCCAATCATTAATGTATTTTTATGTTTCCTCGCTAATAATCTGACTTCATTTTCTAGGTTCTCAATTTCTTCTAATAACAATTTGCAAGAATCTTTTAACTGAAGAGACAAGCCAGTATCAAGTACATCACTACTGGTCATGCCAACATGTATGTATCTTCCAGAATCTCCTACAAATTCATTAACGCTTGTAAGAAATGCTATAACATCATGTTTTACCTCTTTCTCAATTTCTGTAATTCTAGATTCATCAAATTTTGCATTTGAACGTATCTCTTTCATGGCATTGTCAGGAATTTTCCCGAGGGAAAAATTTGCTTCACATGCAGCTATTTCAACCTTAAGCCAACTCTGGAATTTTGCGCTTTCAGTCCAGATTTTACCCATTTCGGGTAATGTGTAACGCTCGATCACAATTTTTATTAATTATCAATTTAAACTTTATAACCAAAATTGAATTATTGCCCTATACCTTAGAGATGTACTTGCCATTGAACATATTTGCCTCATTATTATTTTCTTATGTAACATTTTTCTGGCTAATAAAAAAGCTTAATTATAAAAATGTTTGCATTTATTCCTTTCGTTAATAATGGGTAATTTTTTAGTTCTAATTTAAAATTGGATGGTATTAAAGAATTTGGATCTTAATCTTGTAGAAGTTCATTATTCAGTCTTTTTTTATTGATTAATAGATGATTAAAAAAAGTAGATTAGACCTTTATCTTCTAAATAAAGGTTTATGTGAAACTCGTCAAAAGGCCCAAGGTTTAATTCTTGCGGGCAAGGTTAGAGATATCAATGGAAAAGTATTGGATAAACCTGGACAACAAGTATTAATTGGATCTGAATTTTTTATTGATTCCGAACCTATGTTTGTATCGAGGGGCGGCGAAAAATTATTGGAGGCATTTAAAAAACTTGAAATTAAAGTAAAAGATAAAATATGTATTGACGCAGGAATCTCTACTGGGGGATTTACTGATTGCTTATTGCAACAAGGAGCAAAGTTAGTTTATGGTATTGATGTTGGTTATGGACAGACTGCATGGAAGATTAGAAATAACCCAAAAGTCATACTTTTTGAACGAACTAATATTCGAAATTTAAAACCTAATGATCTTTTATCTAGAGGTAATCAATTACCAAATTTTGTGGTTGCTGATTTGTCTTTTATTTCATTAAAGTTAGTTTTTAAATCTATTGGTAATTTATTAGAAGGTGATTCTATTGAGGGAATATTTTTAATTAAACCCCAATTTGAGGTTGGTAAAGATAAAGTTAGTAGAGGTGGTGTTGTTCGCAATCCTAAATTCCATACTGAGGCTATAGAGTCTGTTATTTATGCTGCTAAGAATTTCCAATGGAATATAAAGAATTTGATAGCTTCTCCGCTAGTAGGTCCTGCTGGAAATCATGAATATCTAGCTTGGATGACCTTAGGAAGTCAATCAAATAGAAGAATTAATAGTGATTATATACAAAATTTAGTAAAAGAAACTCTTTGAATTAAAGAGCTTCTTCATCTTTGTCGCCAGTTCTAATTCTCACAACAGAATCAATTGATGTGATGAATATTTTTCCGTCACCGATCTCTCCAGTTTTTGCTGCTTCAGCAATTGCATCTATGACTGAATTAACCTTTTCATCTTCTACGACAACTTCTACTTTGAGTTTCTGAAGGAATTCAACAGTAAATTCGGAACCTCTATATCTTTCAACTTGTCCTTTTTGCCTTCCAAAACCTCTGACTTCACTAACTGTCATCCCAACAATACCAGAGTTTACTAATGCAATTTTTACATCCTCCAGCTTAAATGGACGTATGATTGCTTCAATTTTCTTCATGATTAAAGATTGAATATTTCTATTTTAATTGTTTTTTGGGAAAACATCCAACATTGAAATATCAGACAAACATTTAATTTCAAGGCCTGCATTGGTGGCATCTTCAATTAATAATTGGGAATTTTCTTCAGAAATAATTACTGTACTATTTGATAATGCTTCCCACTGATTATTCTCAAAGTGTGTTTGAAGCCATAACATTCCAATTGCGCTTTTTGGTTGAAGGGATTTATTTAAATTGTTATCGATAGTTATCAAACAAATGTCCATTAATTTTTCATTGAACTAGAAACATATAAACCTTTTAACCGACATTGTGAATGTTATATATGATACAAAAATAAGATTTAATAGCTTTTGCCTTATTCAATTGTAATACTTAAGCTTGTTGAGATTTTTGCAGATTTTGATCTTTTTATATAGGTTTAGTAAATAAGTTTTACTAAAAATGAGTACAGCTAAATTAGATGATTCTACGCAAAGACCACTTTATGGTGAAAGAATTATTGAAGAATCAAAAATAATTTGTTTCGAGAATCCAAATAAGAAAAGAATTTATGAAATTTCTATCCAATTACCTGAATTTACATGTAAGTGCCCCTTTTCTGGTTATCCAGATTTTGCAAAGCTAAATATTATTTATCAACCTAATTTAAGAGTCTATGAGTTGAAGTCTTTAAAGCTTTATATTAATAATTTTAGAGATATAAAGATATCACATGAGGAAGTTGTTAATAGAATTATGGATGATTTAGTTAATGAGGGCTCGCCTCACTGGATTCATTTAAATGCTGCATTTAACCCCAGAGGGAATGTTTCTATGCAGTTAGATATTTTTAGCGGACAGAAAAAAAATTAAAATTTTTTTATTTCTTCTGATAATTTAAAAAATTCTTTTTTAAAACCAACTAAATTTTTATTGCTTAGACCTCCAATGAATAGCTTTTGTGATTCATTATTTACAAGAATCCATAATTGGTTTGTTGGTATAAGACTTATTGTTGTTCCAAAAATTATTAAAATAAAAGAGAAATAAATAAAAGGTATAGACGGATCATTTTTAATAATTAATCCACTGCTGGGTATTATTTTTTTCAGTGATACTTTTGAAGAGTTAACTTCTAATGGGTTGTCATTGATATAGAGATTATTCCCTGAAAAATTTTCTGTATTAGCAATTTTAAGTGGACCATTTTCATTATCTATTGTTAAAAGGAAATTTTTTTTAGTTTCTGATCCTAATTCAACTAAAACTCCCCAAACTTGATTGCCAATTTCGGGAATCTCCTTTAATTGTAGTTGATAAAGGATATTATCTATTTCTAAAACAACATTTGATATTGCCCAATCAGCTTGATATATAGTTAATCCATTAAACCTGATTGGGTGATTAACTTTGGCGGTTTTTATTTCATTTAGATTTAGATCTTCAGAAGAAAAATTTAACTTTGAAATAAACTGTTTTGGTATACCATCACTTTCTCGTTCTATAGAAAAATCGACTAATTTTACATTGGCTTTTGAGTTTGTGCTCTCATTAACAAGATCCAAACTCTCTCCAGGCAGTAAATATTGTTCTTTTGATTGACTTGTAAAACTTCCATATGCTGAACCTATAAGTAAAACTATTAATCCGATATGTACAACTAAAGGACCGATTTTTCCAATTAGACCCCTTCTTGCAGAAATATGACTTTTAAATTTGTATGTTTTCCATCCTCTTTTTTTAAGCAGTAAATCAACTATTGATATAAGGTCCACATCTTGATTGATTGGGTGACTTGAAGTTAATTGCAGTTTGCTAAATTTTTTTTCGCTCTTGTATTCAACCCATTTTAATGAAGCTTTTAATGAAGGAATTTGCCTCCTGAAACTACAAGCGGCTAGGGAAATGCAAAGAAGAATTAATGTAAATAAAAACCAAAAGCTTGTATATATATGATCCAATTGAAGTTTTAAGACTTTTTCTCCATCTAAAAATCCAAAAATGGGAGCACTATCGAAATTATCAATGTAGAAATTATTATTACTACCTTGAGGTATAAAAGTACCTATGCCACTGGCAATCGCTATGAAGATTATTAGTGATATAGCGAATCTTAAACTTGATATTTTTAAAATTAGATTCTTAAAAATAAACATTTAAATCCAATTTGAAAATAAATTTAACAATCCTAGTGCTACTAAAAATATCCCACTTAAGGTGGGAATTATTTGACTAAATTTTCTAAGCTCTAAAAATTTTTTTAAGTTTTCTGCCGTGGCTCCCGCAATAATTAATGGAGTGACTTGGCCTATTCCAAAGAAAAATAAAAAAATAATTGAGATTATCGGGTTTTTGGCTTGCGATACCCAAGCTAGAAGAGTTGCTAAAACTGGAGTGATGCAAGGTGAAGAGGCTAGTCCAAAAGTAGTTCCTATTGTAAAAGGTGCTATTAGAGATGGTATCTTGTCCTCTATTATTTTTAGATCAGGTCCATTCGGAAACTGAAACTTTAGAATTCCTAATAAATTTAAACCCATTATTATTGCTATTAGGGCAACAAATGAAGTGTAATAAGATGGAATTTGCCCATATATTTTACCTAAGAATCCACTCGCTCCCCCCAGTGCAACAAGCGAAAAAACTACACCTCCTGAAAAACTAAAAAGTTTAAATTTATTTTTCTCTGTTCCTCCTATATAAGCAATTGTTACTGGAAGTAATGATAATGAGCATGGCCCAAGACTTGTTAAAAGTCCTGCGCAAAAAACCAAAAATATAGTAAATGGACCAGGACTATCAAGACCACTCTGGATAAGCAGGTTACCTTTTTGAGATAATTCTGAAATAACTAAATTAAATGATTCGATAGCTTGACTTAAATCCTTTAAATTCTAACTAATTGAGAGTCTTTCGTGTACTAAGCATCCCAATGAATCCTGTTGATTCTAATGAACATCTCATTAACATCCCTGCAATAAAAAAAGACGCTATTAATGAATTACCACCATAACTGATGAAAGGTAGTGGTAAGCCTGTAGTAGGCATTGAACCTGTTGCTACGGCAATATGCATTATTGATTGACCTGCCAACAATACACCACATCCGATAGCAACTAATTTTGAATAGTTGTTCCTGCACTTAAGACTAATTCTTAGGCTTATATAGGAGAATACTGCTAAAAATCCCAAGAATAAAGTACACCCTAATAAACCAAATTCTTCCGCAAAAATAGCAAAAATAAAATCTGTATACATGAACGGTAGATACTGTAATTTTTGTATAGAAAGTCCAAAACCTTGGCCAAATAGACCACCTGAACCTATAGCTAATAAACTCTGAACCAATTGAAATCCATTTTCCTGTTGATCTTTCCAAGGATTAATAAATGAAGTAACTCTATGTTTTTGATATTCGTTACTAAGGATGCTAATACACCCAGTAATGAATCCTATTGAAGCAAATGAGCAAAGAGAGCTGAGTTTTACACCTCCACATAAACCCATTACCCAAAGAAGAATTCCAGTTAATGATGCAGTACTTAAGTTAGGCTGTTTTAGTATTAATAAAATTAATAGACCAAAGGATATTATTGAAATAAATTTTTTATCATTCTTTACTAAATTCCAATGTGCGAAAAGGTTAGAAGCTTCTAGAATTAGAAAAGGTTTAATTAATTCAGATGGCTGCAGACGTAAATTGCCAAGTACTAGCCATCTTGAAGATCCATTAACTGTAATACCAGTAAAATTTGTAAGGAAAATCAAAAAGAATAAAATATAAAAAATAATTCTTGAAAACTTTAAAAGATTTCTAATGTTTGTATTAAGAACCAAATAGAATAGACAAATTCCTGGAATTGTCCAAATAATTTGTTTTTTTAAGAAGTAAGCCCAATTTCCCATTTCCCTACTAGCCACCCACCAACTTGATGATCCTAGTATGCATATTCCTGATATTGACCAAATTCCAATGAGGACAATGAGGATTTTTGCCTCATAAGGCCATATTGTCCAAGGTAAGGGAAATATAGAATCTGTGAAATTGGCTAGATTTTTTTTGTAATTAGAACTAAAGGTTTTTTTTCTTTTAGAAATTCTTTTATATTTTATTTTTTCTTGACTTATCTCCAATTTTTTTAGATGTATTTGTACTATTGAGACGTTTAATTGAGATTTTGCCAAGTCTTTTATTAACGTTTTAAAGTGTTAAAGCAATTAAAAAAATAACTTATCATAAATTTTATTTTTGAAGAATAAAGTAAAAAATGGTCTTTAGATTCATTATAAATCTTAAGAATTAATTTTTTATAGAAAAAAACTAGCTAAAAGGCACCTCTCCGTGATAGATTCCGTGAGTTTATATACTTACTTCAAACCATTCAGAGAGGGTTTCTAAACTATGTTCACATCAGTGGACTCAAATAGAAAAAAACTTGAGCATCCTTCTAATGAGAATGTTCAATTTCCTCAATCCCTGGATAATTCGGTCATCAAAGAAAGTAAATCTGCTATTGCCATTCAAATAGATAATTTGCTTTCTCAAATTGATGAATACACAAAATTGCAATTAACAATTTTTGGGATTACTTTTATTGTTTCTATTTTATTAGCATCAATAACTGGAATTTATCTTGGATTTACTTTTGGTTTTAGTATTTTTATAGGTGCAATTGCTGGTATTTTTTACCTACGTTTGCTTGCTAAAAGTGTAGGGAAAATTGGTAAAGAATCATCAGGTGTATCAAAATTGCAACTATTAGTTCCAGTTTGCCTCTTTATTTTTGCAAGCAAGCTAGGATCTTTGGATATTTTTCCTGCAATGATAGGGTTTTTCATTTATAAACCTTCACTCATTTTTTATTTTTCACGTTCTTAAGTAAATTTTTTATTCAAATCAAATGTTCTTTAATTCCTTGCTAACAAATTTTGCAGCATTAGAAGTTGGTCAACATCTTTATTGGCAAATTGGAAATATTAGACTGCACGGCCAGGTATTTTTGACATCTTGGATTTTATTAGGAGCGTTATTAGTTTTTATTTCTTTAGGAACTAAAAAAATGGAAAATGATCCTAAAGGCCTTCAAAACTTGCTTGAGTTTCTCTGGGATTACATAAGAGATTTAGCTAGGACTCAAATAGGTGAAAAAGTTTATAGAGATTGGATGCCATTTATAGGTACTTTATTTTTATTCGTTTTTGTTAGTAATTGGGGAGGAGCTTTAATTCCTTGGAGATTGATTAAGTTACCAAGTGGTGAGTTGGGTGCACCTACTGCAGATATAAATACAACAATAGCCTTGGCTTTATTGGTTTCACTTTCTTATTTCTATGCTGGTTTAAGCAATAAAGGTTGGAGATACTTCGAATACTATGTTCACCCAACTCCTATTATGCTTCCTTTTAAAATCCTAGAGGACTTTACTAAACCTTTATCACTCTCTTTCAGGCTATTTGGAAATATTTTAGCTGATGAACTTGTTGTTGGTGTTCTAGTCTTCTTAGTTCCACTAATTCTACCAATACCTGTTATGTTCCTAGGATTATTTACTAGTGCAATTCAGGCATTGATTTTCGCAACTTTAGCGGCCTACTACATTGGAGAAGCTGTTGAAGAACATCATTAGCTGTCCTCCAATACATTCAGACGCTTTTACAAAGGGTCTGTAATCTGGCAAAATAGCTAATCGCGTAGGTCTGAAAATATCAGACCCATTCTTAAATGAAAGGATGTCCAAGCGTGTATGACAAAAAAGATTTATCACAAGTATTAAGCTCTTTATTTCAAAATTATGGATTCGATTACTTCCGCTGCATCAGTTGTAGCTGCTGGTTTAGCAGTTGGTCTAGGTGCTATTGGCCCAGGTCTTGGACAAGGTAACGCAGCTCAAGGTGCTGTTGAGGGTATAGCCCGTCAACCAGAAGCTGAAGGTAAAATCAGAGGAACTCTTCTTTTATCATTCGCTTTCATGGAGTCATTAACAATTTATGGATTAGTTGTGGCTTTGGTACTACTTTTTGCGAATCCTTTTTCGTAAAAGTTAATATTGCTTCTACTCCTTATTAGCAATATTTAAATTTAATTTTTTAACTTCAACTGAATCATATGTTGGCCTTTAATTTTTTTGGTGCTACAGAAGGTGGATTATTTGATATAAATGCCACATTGCCACTAATGGCGATACAAGTAGTTGCTCTCACTTACATATTAAATTCTCTCTTTTTTAAGCCTGTTGGCAATGTTGTTGAAAAAAGAGAAAAGTTTGTAAGTAATAACATTATTGAGGCCAAAAATAAGCTTTCAGAGGTTAAAAAATTAGAAGCTGATTTAATGACTCAGCTTCAAAGTGCTCGTTCAGAAGCTCAAAGAATTGTGGGCGAAGCTGAGAATGAGTCTGATAAGCTTTATAAAGAAGCACTAGAGCTTGCTAACAATGAAGCAAATGCTTCAAAAGAAAAAGCAAGACTAGAAATTGAAAGTCAGACATCTGCTGCTCGTGATCAACTTTCTAAACAGGCTGATGATTTAAGCGAACTTATTGTTAATAGACTGATTCTAGAAAAATGAATTTAACTCTCTTAGCTACAGAAGGTTTTGGATTAAATTTCGATTTATTCGAAACTAATATCCTTAATTGGGCTGTAGTGGTTTTTGGCCTTTATAAATTTTTGCCTGGTTTTCTAGGTAAAATGCTTCAAAAAAGAAGAGAAGGAATTCTTCTTGAATTAAAAGATGCTGAAGATCGACTTCTTAATGCAACTCAAGCTTTAGAGAAGGCAAAGAAAGACTTATCTTTAGCAGAAGAAAAAGCTTCTCAAATAAAAGCTGATTCTCTCAAAAGATCTGAATCAATCAGAATGGAAAGTGAGAAAAAAGCAATCGAAGAGATGGCACGAATTAAACAAAGTGCAATTTCCGATGAGAGCTCTGAAGCATCCAGAGCAATTTCTCAACTTCGAAAAGAAGCTGTTGAATTAGCAATTAAGAAAGCTTTAGATTCTCTCCCAAATAGACTTGATAAAACAACACAAGAAAATTTGGTCACTCAATCAATTAACAATATTGAGGTGAACTAATGCCACTTTTAAATTCAGTTACTACACCATATGCAGAGGCATTACTTCAAGTTGTGAATGAAAATTCGCAAACTGAAGAGATTGTTTCTGAGGTTAAACAACTTTTAGAATTATTAAATGATTCCCCTGAATTGGAGAAGGCACTTTCCTCTCCTGTTTTAGAGACAGATGCTAAGAAGAAAATCATTATTGAAATTTTTTCAAATAAGGTAAATTCTTCTTTACTGAATTTCTTAAAATTATTGGCCGATAGGCAAAGAATTGGAATTCTTACTTCTATTCTTGAAAGGTTTTTAGAGATTTATCGAGAAAATAGTAATATTGCTTTGGCAACTGTTACTTCAGCAGTCGAGCTTACTGATGAACAGAAAGGTTTAATTACCCAAAAGATCATCAATATAGCAGGAACTGAAAAATTAGAACTTGTAACTAAAATTGACCCATCTCTTATTGGTGGTTTCGTCGCCAGTGTAGGATCAAAAGTAATTGATGCTTCCCTTGCTTCACAAATTAGAAAACTTGGTTTGTCACTTTCCAAGTAACTTTTAAATCAACCTTAAATTCTTAAATCCATGGTATCTATACGCCCTGATGAAATCAGTTCAATCTTAAAACAACAAATAACTGATTATGACCAATCTGTAAGTGTCAGCAATGTAGGAACTGTTCTGCAAATCGGTGATGGCATTGCAAGAATATATGGCTTAGATCAGGTCATGGCCGGTGAGTTGTTGGAATTTGAGGATGGTACCGAAGGTATAGCTTTGAACCTTGAAGATGATAATGTTGGTGCTGTTTTAATGGGTGAAGCACTTGGAGTCCAAGAAGGAAGTAACGTTAAGTCAACAGGTAAAATCGCATCTGTTCCAGTTGGTGAGGCAATGCAGGGGAGAGTTGTTAATCCTTTAGGACAACCAATAGATGGGAAAGGGGAAATTCCAACTAGTGATACCAGATTGATCGAAGAAATGGCTCCTGGAATAATTAAGAGAAGATCAGTACATGAACCAATGCAAACAGGTATCACATCTATTGATGCAATGATTCCTGTGGGAAGAGGTCAAAGAGAATTAATTATTGGCGATAGACAAACTGGAAAATCTGCTATTGCTATTGATACAATAATCAACCAAAAAGGTCAAGACGTAGTTTGTGTTTATGTGGCTATTGGTCAGAAGTCAGCATCTGTAGCAAATGTGGTCGAGGTTTTAAGAGAAAAAGGAGCTCTTGATTACACCATTGTTGTTAGTGCAGGAGCCTCTGAAGCCGCAGCTCTACAATACTTAGCACCTTATACTGGTGCTGCAATTGCTGAGCACTTTATGTACCAAGGCAAAGCAACACTAGTTATTTATGATGATTTGACAAAACAAGCTCAGGCTTATAGACAAATGTCTCTCCTTTTGAGAAGACCACCAGGAAGAGAAGCTTATCCTGGAGATGTTTTTTATTGTCATAGCAGATTACTTGAAAGGGCAGCTAAATTATCTGATAATATGGGCGGCGGTTCAATGACAGCTCTTCCAATTATTGAAACTCAGGCAGGTGACGTTTCTGCTTATATTCCCACTAATGTTATTTCAATTACAGATGGACAAATATTCTTGAGTGCAGATTTATTTAACTCAGGATTAAGACCAGCTATTAATGTTGGTATTTCTGTTAGCCGAGTGGGAGGAGCTGCTCAAACGAAGGCGATTAAGAAAATTGCTGGAACTCTTAAATTAGAATTAGCTCAATTTGATGAATTAGCAGCATTCTCTCAATTCGCTTCTGATCTTGATGAAGCAACTCAACAACAACTAGAAAGAGGGAAAAGATTAAGAGAGTTATTAAAACAAGCTCAATTCTCACCATTAAATCTTGCTGAACAAGTTGCTGTTGTTTATGCAGGTGTTAAGGGCCTTATTGATGAAGTTCCAGTGGAAGATGTAACTAAATTCGCTGCTGAACTAAGAGAATATCTTAAGTTAAACAAAGCAGAATTTATTGAGGAGATTCTTAAAGAGAAGAAATTAAATGATGGTTTAGAAGCAACACTCAAAGAGGTGATTAATGAAGTTAAATCTTCAATGCTTGCCACAGTTTAAATTTACTTAAGAAAATATCATGGCAAATCTTAAAGAAATTAGAGATCGAATAGTTTCTGTTAAAAATACACGAAAAATAACAGAAGCTATGAGATTAGTTGCAGCTGCAAAAGTTAGGAGGGCACAAGATCAAGTTCTTAAGAGTAGGCCTTTTGCAGATAAACTTGCTCGGGTTTTAGAAAATATTCAATCTAGAGTTCAGTTTGAAGCTGTAGATTCTCCTCTTCTATCAAAAAGAGATGTAAGAAGAATTTCTTTGGTATGCATAACTGCTGATAGAGGATTATGTGGAGGATACAATACCAACATAATCAAGATGGTAGAAATCAGGTATGCAGAGCTGATTAAACAAGGTTATGAACCAAATTTGATCTTAGTTGGTAAAAAGGCAATAGGTTATTTCCAAAATAGGAAAGATAAATACACAATTAAAAGCACATTTAAAGAGCTGGAACAGGTGCCAACTGCAACAGATTCTGAGGGGATAACTAGTGAAGTCTTAGCTGAATTTCTTTCAGAAAATTCTGATAGGGTAGAAATTATATATACGAAATTCATCACTCTAGTTAGCTGCGCCCCTGTCGTTCAAACACTACTGCCTCTTGATCCTCAAGGTATTGCAGATGAAAATGATGAAATTTTTAGGTTAACAACTAAAGATAGTAAGTTACTTGTTGAAAAATCAAATATTGAAAAAAGTGATTCAGAGAAGTTACCATCAGATATTGTTTTTGAACAAAGTCCTGATCAACTACTAGATTCGTTATTACCATTGTATTTACAGAATCAAGTATTAAGAGCTCTTCAAGAGTCGGCAGCTTCAGAACTTGCTTGCAGGATGACTGCTATGAATAATGCGAGTGATAATGCTAAAGAATTAGCAAGTTCTTTGAATTTAACATATAACAAAGCCAGACAAGCAGCTATTACTCAAGAAATATTAGAAGTTGTAGGAGGTTCAGCAGTTTAGCAATAAGATTTAGGATATGCCTGAATACAATATAAAAGTTCATTTTGAGCAAAAAACTTTTAGTTTTTTATGTTCTGAAGATCAAGATATTATTTCAGCGGCAAAAATGTATGGAATAGATTTACCAAGTAGTTGTTGTTCAGGGGTTTGTACAGATTGTGCATCCATGATTTTGCAAGGATCTGTAGATCAAGAGGACGCTATGGGATTAAATGATGATTTGAGGGAAAAGGGCTTTGCACTTTTGTGTGTGGCATATCCCAAGTCAGATTTGAATATTGTTATTGGTAAAGAAGTCGAAGATGATTTATATAATGATCAATTTGGTAAATATCAAAAATGAAATTAAGTTCAGTTGATTTTTATTTAGATTGGCCAGTTTCAATAAAATTAAAAAATTTGAGGGTATTTATCATTGCAAATTTAGAAAAAAAAGGTGATGTAATTCGATGGTCAATTGTTGATATTCAAAATTCTCTTGATTCTTTTGGAACAAAAAAACTTAAAATTAAAGCTGTCTTAGCTAATTAAGGAATATAAATTGAAATATTTTTGTTAATGGAAATTTCACCAACAATATTCATTGTTCCAACTGGTATTGGTTGTGAAGTAGGAGGTTTTGCTGGGGATGCACTTCCTACAGCTAAATTATTAGCATCGGCAAGTGGATGTTTAATTACTCATCCAAATGTTATGAATGGAGGCACTCTTTCTGAAAAAGATAAAAATATTTTTTATGTTGAGGGTTATAGTTTAGACCGACTTGCTAAAGGAGAAATCGCTTTAAAAAGGGTAAAACAACAGAAAATTGGGATAATTTTTGACTCAGCAATTGAAAGTGGAATATTAGTAAGACATTTACAAGTTGCTGATGCATGTGTTTCTACTTTAGGGATTAATGTTCATTCTTATGTGGTTACAAATAAGCCATTAGACATAGTTATTGATTCTGATTCGTCAAAAATTAGTGGTGGCATAATTAAAAATCCTGTTACTCTAATTGATGCTGGTAAATGTTTAATAGAAAAAGGAGCTACGGCAATAGCAATTGTGGCAAAATTTCCAGATGATTCAGATTCTTCAGAAACAAATATTTATCGAGAGGGAAAAGGGGTTGATCCTATTTCTGGAGTTGAAGCAGTTATAAGTCATTTAATAAGCAAATTCTTAAAAGTTCCCTGTGCTCACGCACCAGCTTTGAATTCAATTGAGTTGAATGAAAATTTAGATCCTCGTGCAGCTGCAGAAGAAATAGGATACACCTTTTTACCATCAGTACTTATTGGTTTAAGCAATGCACCTGATATTGTTGAATTACCTGTTAAACATGAATTAATCTCACTACACCCTGATGAGATTGAATCTATTGTTGTTCCTAATGGGGCACTAGGTGGAGAAGCTGTACTAGCAGGTATTGATAAAGGTTTGAATATTATCTCTGTAAAAAATCAAAATACATTAAAAGTTACTAATGAGTTTTATGATTATCCTAATCTTTTTGAAGTAAATAATTATTTAGAAGCTGCAGGAATAATTCTTGCTATCAAAAAAGGTATCAACCTTAAGTCAATTAAACGCCCTTTGAAAAAAATTCAAAAAATTTCTAATAATGATTAACAAGATATTGCTATGGGAACTCTCCAGTCACTTCCCAATGATTGACTGCTTAATTTTAGAATTGGAGGAGCCTGTTTCCTTTTAAATTCCGCTTTTTTTATGAGTGAAATTATTTTTAAAATTAATTCTTTTTTATAACCATCTTCTTCAAGTTGTTTTAAATCTTTTTTATCTTCAATAATTCCTTTCAGAATATTATCTAAAATGGAATAAGGTGGGAGAGAATCAGTATCTAATTGATTAGGACCCAATTCGGCACTTGGAGCTTTTTTACGTATATTTTCTCCAATTATATCTACATTCATATCTAACTTATATAATTTTCTATGATTTATTGAATCTTTACTATCAAGCCAATTGCATAATTTAAAAACATTACTCTTATATAAATCCCCTATTACAGATAATCCTCCATTCATATCACCATAAAGTGTGCAATATCCTACGGCTAGTTCCGATTTATTACCTGTTGAAAGTAATAAATGTTTTTCTTGATTTGCTAAAGCCATCAGAAGCGTTCCTCTTATCCTTGACTGAATATTTTGATTTGTTATCTCAGCCATTTCGAAATCTATGGTTTTTATAAAAGATTCTTCAAAAGAGGTCATCAAGTTCCCAATTGGGATGCTCTTGAAATTTATATTTAACCTTCTAGCTAAATCTTTGGCATCACTCTTTGAATGAGATGAGCTCCATTTAGACGGCATTGAGACGCAATAAATATTATCACTTCCAAGAGCAGCTGTCGCAATTACCGAAACAAGTGCTGAATCAATACCACCGCTTAATCCAATTAAAGCTGTTTTAAATCCACATTTTTTTGCATAATCTTTAACACCAAGGACTAATGCATCAAAAATTGATGAAATCTCAGAATTTTCAAATTTATTTTTTTCAGGTTTTGTTTGATCAATTTCCCAACTGGAGAGCTCTTCTGAAAAAGATTTTAATTGCTTAATTTTAGATCCATTCTTATCAAGAATAAAACTATTTCCATCAA
The DNA here is from genome assembly GCA_003214315.1 of Prochlorococcus sp. AG-418-D13. Taxonomy (GTDB): domain Bacteria; phylum Cyanobacteriota; class Cyanobacteriia; order PCC-6307; family Cyanobiaceae; genus Prochlorococcus_A. The sequence continues at coordinate 38,503 of QCLU01000008.1, read as the reverse complement.
AAATTAAATTATCATTTGCTCCAATCTGGTTTACATAAATCAGAGGTACTCGAAGATATTGAGCAGCAAAACTTGAAACTTTGGATCTTAGCTCTAACTTTTTGAAAGTATATGGGGAGGCTGATAAATTTACTAAAATATCAACTTTTTTTTTCTTTAAATCAATAATAGGATTTTTTTTATGAATTCCTCTACCTTCTATATCTTTGTTGACCCATAAATCCTCACATATAGTAAAGCCAAGTCGCCAAGTTTTATTTTTACTTTTTTTTACCAATACGGAAACTTTTTCTTCTGATCTAAAGTATCTTTTCTCATCAAATACTTCATAAGTGGGAAGAATAATTTTACGAGCAATTATTTTCCATTCGCCGCCCTCAAGCAACGCAGTTGAATTATAGAGGTTTGGAAAAAAAGAATCATTTATTGTCTCAGCCATCCCTACTGCGATACTTAAGTTTCCATATTTTTTATTTATATCTAAGGCTAATTGATCAAGAATTTGATATTGATTTTTAATTAAATTTTTTTTTAAAAGTAAGTCATTTGAGGGATATCCCCATAATGACAATTCTGGAGTAAGAACAAAATCAGCAGAAATTGAGCTAGCTTTCGAGGCAATATAAAGTATTTTTTTTGCATTGCCCTCTAAATCACCAACAACTGGATTTATTTGAGCAAGTAAAAACTTCATTCAACTATTTTAGTGGATTCATATAAATTATTCTTCTTAACTATATCTATTAATGAAGTTGGTAAATTAGAACAATTAAAATTTAACCTAAAATTAGAACTTGAAGTGTCAGGGATTTTGATTTTTGAAATCTTAAATTTCACTTTATAAGTTTCTAACATTTTAAGAGTATTTGATTCAACAGGATATCCTTCTCTTAAAATTATAAAAAAACTTACCTCCAAAATAATTTTGTCAAAATTTTTCCAGTAGAAAATATCTTTAATTAAATCACTCCCAATAACAAAATCTAAATTATTAAATTCATAAATTTCTTTACATTTTTTGATTGACTGTACTGCCCATTGGCTACTAACACTTTGATTAAATAAAATTTTAGGATTATCTAAATCTTCAATAAGTGTTTTTAATAAATGGCTACGAATTGATATATCCTCTACGTGCTTTTTTTTGGGGTTATTGCTTACATAGCCTATGGTAAAAGCATAAATTTTTGATAATTCTTCAAGTATTTTCTTATGTCCAATGGTAGGTGGATCTGCACTAGTACCAAATAATGCAATGCGGTTTCCCATTTTAAGTTTTAAGGTAGAAAACTAACAAAATTATTATTTAAATTTCTTTTTCTTAAATAGATTTTTATGTGTTTAAAAATCTCTGGTTCATTAAAATTAATATTTTGCATCATTATATATGGTTCTATAAAAGAAGCTTTGCTTCTTTTAAATATCTCTTTGGCTGCTAATTTACCAAGGATTTTTGTAGAATGAATTGCTATTGCTGCTTGAATAATTGCTATAGGTCCATAGGGTAATAATGATAGCCCGTTAGTGAAAGGTGCTGTTAATAAAATTAATTTCCTCACAAGGTTGAAAGATGTATTGACTCCGACTTGAGTGACGCCCAAAAATAAATTATTAATTGATATATTTTTGAATATTTTTCTGGTAGATTCACCCTTTAAATTTAAGCCATAAATCTTACTTAATTCGCTTATCAATGCAGTATCTAGTGCAAAACTACCAGCAATATCGAACAAAATAAAAGGATTAAGAGCTACCGTTGATGCCTTTATGGTCGAAAATTTACCAATAGTTGACTGCGCTAATTTCTGCCTTCTTTTCAATCTTTGCTCTTTTATCTGCATAAACAATGTGTCAGCTGATTGAAGAGAATTTAGTGTTAAAAATATCTCACCATGTTGATTTATTATTTTTGACATGTAATTTTTTAGATTGTTTTCATGATTAATAATTATGGGAATATTTAAATCTTTTGGAAGCTTAAACTTTATACTTTCTATTATTTCTTTTAATTCAGTTTTATTAAAAAGATCGATTTTATTTAAAGTTACAATAATTTTTTTCCCATCTTTAATAAAGGAGCTGATTTCGCTTAATTCATTTCTATTTAAATCTCCTGAGACTATAAATAAAATAATATCTGAGTGTTTTATACAGGAGTAAACTTTATCTGGGCACTTAGTACCGCAGAAATCAAACCCTGGAGAATCTAGCAACTCTACACTGTTGAGTATTTGATCTTTAATATTCCATTCTTCAGCTTGTATTTCTCTTGTGGTTCCATTGATAACATCCGTTTTGAATATTTCTTTTTTTAATAAAGAATTTAAAACAGAGGATTTCCCTACGCCCGATTTACCATATGCTCCAATTCTTATTTTTTTTTCTTTAAGCCTAAAAAGTTGTTGATTAAAAGAAATTATTTCTCTATTAAAAAAACTTTTTTCATAGTTGGTAAGATCAATAGTCTCCCACCAATTTTTCAAAAGTAAATAATATTTATTAAGTTTCAATTGTTTCATGATTTTTTTTTCCACCAGCCAGCTAATACAGATAACACAGCTTCTGCACCAATAATCCCCACGAATCCCCCAAATTCATCTACTACTACTTTTACTCCTTTATAGTTCTTGTCAAATCTTGTTAATAATTGATCTGCCTTAATCATTTCGGGAATGTAGTCTACAGGTTCGCAAATTTCTGATAATAATTTTTTATTTTCTCCTTTAATTAATTCTGCCAACATTCTCTCACGCTCAACTGCCCCCTGTATTTTGTCAACTTTATCTCCCAAAATAATCCACCATGGAGAGTTATTAGACAGTATGAGTTTTGAAATTTCTTCAAGATTCGAAGATCCATCAAGACAAGGTACTGATACCCTTGGGATCATTAAATCTTTAGCTTTTAAATCGTTTAATTGAAAAACTTTAAATATCATTGCTGCTTCATCAGCCTCTATCAAACCTTTCTGACTTCCAATTTTTGCCATTTGTCTAATTTCTTCTTCATCAGTAGAGATTTCATTTTCTGCAGTAATAACGGGAAATATTTGTTCTATTAATATTAAGAATGGCCTCATTAAATTATTTAATATTCTCAATATGGGAACAGATAATAATGCTATTTGAACTGAAAATCTTGTGCCAAGAGCTTTTGGTAGTACTTCTCCGACTAAGACAACAAGTATGTAGAAAGCAATGGAAAAAAGGGTTAAGCCATAACTACTATTAATTACCAATGCTCCGTATACACCTAAAATAAGACTCCCAATTATGTTAAATCCATTATTAGTAATAGTAATTACAGTTAATGTCCTGCCAAGATGTTTTCTAAGTTTAAGGAGTTGATTTGCAGAACTTTTTGGCTTTTGTTTTGAAGCTATTTCTAGAATTCTTATTGAATTTACAGCTAAAAAAGCTGCCTCTACTCCCGAACAACATGCTGACCCAATTAAAATAATAGCTATAAGTAAAATTAAACCGTAAACACTTGGTTCCATTAAAATAGATTAGGTACTAAATCTGTATTAATTCATTCTTCCATTTTTTTTTAAAATACGCCAATACTCAATTTATGTTTAAACCTGACAAAAAAGTTTTTGAAGAAAGAAGAGAAATTTTCTTAAATAAATTAGGCGGAAAAGCTGCTATTATCCCTGGTGCTAATCTTGTAAAGCATCATGCCGATTGTGAATATCCTTTTAGACAAGATAGTAATTTTTGGTATTTAACTGGTTTTGACGAGCCGGACGCAATTGCTCTTTTCTTATCGCACAAGCCAAAAGGAGAGAGATTTATTATGTTTGTTGCTCCTAAAGATGTTATAAGTGAAGTCTGGCATGGCTTTAGATGGGGTTTAGACGGAGCTGAAAAAGAGTTTAAGGCTGATAAGGCTCATTCAATAACCGAACTAAGAGATTTACTCCCAGATTATATAAATGGTTCTGATGAGATTGTTTTTTCAATTGGCAAGCATCCATTAATTGAGAAAATAGTACTAGAGATATTTTCACAACAACTTGAAAACCGCTCAAGATTAGGGATTGGTGCAAATTCTATAAAATCTCCAGAAATTTATTTAAATGAGATGAGATTAATTAAAAGTGAATTTGAAATTAAGAGAATGAGAGAGGCTATACAAATTTCAGCAGAAGCTCATGAACTAGTTAGAGAATCTATCTCATCCAAGAACAATGAAAGACAAATTCAGGGTCTTCTAGAAGGATTCTTTTTAGAAAAAGGTGCTCGGGGCCCTGCTTACAACTCTATTGTCGCTTCAGGAGATAATGCATGTATTTTGCATTACACTTCAAATAACTCATCCTTAAATAAGGGAGATTTATTGTTGGTAGATGCTGGTTGCTCACTAATCGATTATTACAATGGAGACATAACAAGAACAATTCCTATAGGTGGAAAATTTTCTAAAGAGCAAAAAATTATCTACGAAATTGTATTACTTGCGCAGAAAAATGCAATTAAAAGTGCCGTAACTGGATCTAATTCCAGTACTGTTCATAGTGCTGCTTTAAAAATTCTGATAGAAGGATTAAAAGAAGTTGGTTTATTGGCAGGCAGTACTGAGGAAATAATTGAGAATCAATCTTATAAACACCTTTACATGCATAGAACTGGCCATTGGCTCGGCTTAGACGTTCATGATGTTGGAGCATATAGAATGGGAGACTATCAAGTGCCATTGCAGAATGGAATGATTCTTACTGTAGAACCTGGGATCTATATAAGTGATAGGATCCCAGTCCCTGAGGGGCAACCTATTATTGACGAGAAATGGAAAGGTATTGGGATAAGAATAGAAGATGATGTTCTGGTCAATGATACAAACCCAGAAGTTTTAAGTATTGCTGCACTAAAAGAAATTTCTGATTTAGAATTTTAAATTTGACTTATCTAATCAATAGATTTATTTTATAGAGTTTAAAGTTCTAAAATGAATAATTCAGATTCAAATGATTCGAAACTTTCTCAAGCAAGAGGCTTGGCTAGTCAGCTTGGAATGTTTGCAGAAGAAAACGATATCCCTAAAGACCTTTGGGATTCATTGGAAGCTACAATTTATGATTTTTATCAAGTCCCCCATGATAGATAAAAATTCTGTATTGAAGTATCAATAACTAAAATCAAGAAATTTTGAATAAATCAATCAAAATGTGACCATAAACTGATAAATTATTTATTAAACATAAATAAGTGAATGACCCCCTCAGATAAGTTAAATCAAAATTCAAAAGAAAAAAACAGTGATGACCCAAAGTCCAAAAATTCTTCTCCTAATTCAGGAATGATGGGCGCAACAGCTGTATTAGCAGCTGCCACAATTGATGAAGATGGAGTACCTACTGGTTATACTCCTAAACCTGACGAAGGAAGATTCATTATAAAAGTATTATGGTTACCTGATAATGTTGCTTTAGCTGTTGATCAAATAGTAGGAGGAGGCCCAAGCCCTCTTACTGCTTATTATTTCTGGCCAAGAGATGATGCTTGGGAAAAATTAAAAAGTGAACTAGAGAACAAAGGTTGGATTACAGATAATGAAAGAGTGGAAATATTGAATAAAGCTACAGAAGTAATAAATTATTGGCAAGAAGAGGGTAAAACCAAAAAATTAGAAGAGGCCAAGTTAAAGTTCCCTGAAGTAACTTTTTGTGGAACTGCTTAAAAATCAGTTTTTGGAAGCTTGAATCCTCGCCTCAGCCTTCGATACCTCTTTTAAGGCTTTAATTTTTTCTGGACTTTTTTCATTTTCAGAAAATTTGCTTATTGCTAATTTTGCTTCTTTAAGATCTTGTTCGGCATTTTGAACATTAATCTCAGAACCAATTTCAGCATTATTTACTAAAACTATTACTTCATCTGATTCAATTTCAGCGAAGCCTCCCATTAGGGCTATTGATTTCCACTGGGAATTCATTCTTAGCCTTAAAACGCCAATATCTATCGCAGTAACTAAAGAGATATGTCCTGGAAGTATACCAAGTTGACCAGTAGTACTAGGAAGGATTACTTCTTCAGCTTCGCCTTGATAAACATTTTTATTAGGAGCTAAAACTTTTAGAGAAATTGCCATAAATTTAAAATTATTGAAGGTTAAATATATTTATTTTCAGATATTTATTTTTCTGATTTTATTTTTTCAGCCTTTGCTTTAACTTCATCAATATTACCAACTAGGTAAAATGCCTGTTCAGGTAAATCATCCAATTCACCTGACAAAATCATATTGAAACCAGCAATGGTATCTTCTAATTTTACATATTTACCAGACATTCCTGTAAATATTTCTGCTACAAAGAAAGGTTGTGAAAGGAATTTTTCAATTTTTCTGGCCCTGTCGACTGTTAATCTGTCTTCTTCAGATAGTTCATCTAAACCAAGAATGGCAATAATATCTTGAAGTTCTTTGTATCTCTGTAAAGTTGATTGAACAGCTCTGGCTGTTTTGTAATGCTCATCGCCAACAACTGATGGTTGTAGCATAGTGCTTGTTGAATCTAATGGATCAACTGCTGGATAAATTCCTTTAGCTGCAAGAGCTCTAGCAAGCACGGTGGTGGCATCTAAATGAGCAAAGGTAGTAGCTGGAGCAGGGTCTGTTAGGTCATCAGCAGGTACGTAAACAGCCTGAATAGATGTTATTGATCCTTCTAATGTAGATGTAATTCTTTCTTGTAATTCACCAACATCAGTACCTAGAGTTGGTTGGTATCCAACAGCTGAAGGCATTCTTCCAAGTAATGCAGATACTTCAGAGCCAGCTTGAACGAATCTAAAAATGTTATCAACAAAAAGTAGAACGTCTTGTTTATTTACATCTCTAAAATGTTCTGCCATTGTAAGTGCTGATAAGCCTACTCTCATTCTTGCACCTGGTGGCTCATTCATCTGTCCAAAACATAAGGCAACTTTTGATTGAGTTAAATCGTCTGCATTGATAACTCCTGATTCTTTAAATTCCTCATACAAATCATTCCCTTCTCTAGTTCTTTCCCCTACTCCGCCAAAAACAGAAACTCCACCATGTTCCTTTGCAATATTATTAATTAATTCTTGAATAAGAACCGTCTTACCAACACCTGCACCTCCAAATAATCCAACTTTTCCTCCTTGTCTGTAAGGAGCTAAAAGGTCAATAACTTTAATTCCAGTTTCAAAAACTTTTGGCTTAGTTTCCAAGTCAGTTAATTTTGGAGCAGCTCTATGAATTGGAGCAGTATCTTTTGTATTTACTGGACCTTGTTCATCTACTGGTTCTCCTAAAACATTAAATATTCTTCCTAAAGTTGCTTCTCCTACAGGTACAGATATTGGTGCTCCTGTGTCGATGGCTTCCATGCCTCTTACAAGGCCGTCTGTACCACTCATTGCCACTGCTCTTACTCTATGGTCGCCAAGGAGCTGTTGGACCTCTGCAGTTAGCGCTATATCTTGTCCAGCAGGATTTTTAGCTTCAATTCTTAATGCATTTAATATTTTGGGCAATTTCCCAGCTGGAAATTCTACATCTAGAACTGGGCCAATTACCTGACGTACTACGCCTTTTGTTTTTGAAGAAGTTGATGGAGTTGCTACCATTTTTTATCTATTGGTGATGAATAGCTGATTTTAAACAGCTCATAATCCGAAAATACTACCATCTCATGGGTAGATTCGTTAAATGGGTTCGGCCACCCGCACAGTTTAAGTATGGTTTAATTGCCGCTTTGCAGATTATGTTGTTGATGATACGGATAGAGATTTTCTCTTTCCATTTTTATGACGCAAAGCGTCTCAAACATGATACTCCATTAATTTATGGCAGCTGTTTCACTTACAGTCTCTACAGTAAAACCACTGGGAGATAGAATATTTATTAAAGTTTCCGCATCTGAGGAAAAAACTGCTGGGGGCATTCTTTTGCCTGATTCGGCTAAAGAAAAACCACAGGTTGGAGAAGTTGCTCAGGTGGGCCCTGGCAAACTTAATGACGATGGTTCTCGACAAACTCCAGAAGTGAGTATTGGCGATAAAGTTTTGTACAGCAAATATGCTGGCACAGACATTAAATTGGGAGGAGATGAATATGTCTTGCTCTCAGAAAAGGATATTTTGGCTGTAGTAAGCTAAAGTATTTGTTTCAAAAATTATTAAAACTTATTACTAAACCACTGCCTAAACATGGCTAAAAGAATTATTTACAATGAGCAAGCTCGTAGAGCGCTCGAGAGAGGAATTGATATCCTTGCTGAGTCTGTGGCTGTCACGCTTGGACCAAAAGGGAGAAATGTTGTACTGGAGAAAAAATTTGGTGCTCCACAAATCATCAATGATGGTGTCACAATCGCAAAAGAGATTGAATTAGAGGACCACATTGAAAACACAGGGGTTGCTTTAATCAGACAAGCTGCTTCAAAAACTAATGATGCCGCTGGAGATGGTACTACAACAGCAACTGTTTTAGCTCATGCAATGGTTAAGGCAGGATTGAGAAACGTTGCTGCAGGTGCTAATGCAATAACCTTGAAAAAAGGAATTGATAAAGCGACTGAATTTCTAGTTGGTAAAATTCAGGAGAATTCCAAACCAATTAGTGATAGCAATGCTATAGCTCAATGTGGAACTATTGCTGCTGGAAATGACGAAGAAGTGGGTCAAATGATTGCTAATGCCATGGATAAAGTTGGTAAAGAAGGTGTTATCTCCCTAGAAGAGGGAAAATCAATGACTACTGAATTAGAGGTTACTGAAGGGATGCGCTTTGATAAAGGTTATATTTCACCTTATTTCGCTACAGACACAGAGAGAATGGAGGCTGTTTTAGACGAACCATACATCCTTCTGACTGATAAAAAAATTGCCTTAGTACAAGATTTAGTTCCCGTTTTGGAACAAATCGCTAAAACTGGTAAACCATTAGTCATTATCGCAGAGGATATCGAAAAAGAGGCTTTAGCAACTCTTGTTGTCAATAGATTACGAGGTGTGTTAAATGTTGCTGCAGTAAAAGCTCCTGGATTTGGTGATAGAAGAAAAGCTATGCTCGAAGATATGGCCGTTTTAACTAATGGACAACTTATTACTGAAGATGCAGGCTTGAAACTAGAGAATGCTACCTTAGATATGCTTGGAACTGGTAGAAGAATAACTATCAATAAAGAGACAACAACAATTGTGGCCGAAGGTAATGAGCAAGCAGTTAAAGCTAGATGTGATCAAATTAAGAAGCAAATGGATGAAACAGATTCCTCATACGATAAAGAAAAGCTTCAAGAACGCCTAGCTAAATTAGCTGGAGGTGTTGCTGTGATAAAAGTTGGTGCTGCTACTGAAACTGAGATGAAAGATAAAAAGCTTCGTCTTGAAGATGCTATTAATGCAACAAAAGCAGCTGTTGAAGAAGGAATTGTACCTGGAGGAGGAACAACTCTGGCTCATTTATCTCCTATTCTTAAAGAATGGGCTGATAAAAATTTAGAAGGAGAGGAATTAATTGGAGCTAACATTGTTGAAGCTTCACTTACAGCTCCTCTTATGAGAATTGCTGAGAACGCAGGCTCTAATGGTGCTGTGATTGCTGAAAATGTAAAAACTAAACCATTTAATGATGGATTTAACGCTGCTAGTGGAGAATATGTAGATATGTCCTCTGCTGGTATAGTTGATCCTGCCAAAGTTACACGTTCAGGATTGCAAAATGCTGCATCAATAGCAGGAATGGTTCTAACCACCGAATGCATAGTTGCAGATCTACCTGAGAAAAAAGATTCAGCTACTCCTGCAGGCGCTCCGGGAATGGGCGGTGACTTCGATTATTAAATAAACGATAGTCATTATAATTAATTTTATAAAAAGGATCATTCAAAATGGTCCTTTTTTTATTCAACTTTTATGAAATCCAACCAGCGCTGAGAATAATTGCAAGAGACAAAAATATTATTAAAAAAGTCCAAGTTATTTTGTTTAGAGAGGCTTCTGCACTACTTGCGCTGTTGAACATAGAGCTTCCACTCGCAGCTATTCCTCCCATTCCATCACCTTTAGGACTATGAAGTAAAACTAAGAGAATGAGAAGAATACCAGAAACTACCCATACCCAACTAATAATTTGAATCATTGCTTAAAATACTTTTATTAACTTTAAACGTGTTGAACTACTTTATTATAACCTTTTAATTCAATTTCTTGAATAAGTGATTTGCCTGTCATTTCTCTTGGTATTGGGAGATTTAATAATTGCAATAAAGTGGGAGCAATATCTGCTAAGCCGGCATTATCTCTTAAATTAATTTCATTTCCCATATTTGGGATTTTTCTTTTTTCACCTTCAATCAAAATTAATGGAACTTTATTTATTGTGTGAGCTGTCCATGGTTCTCCTTCAGGTCCTTTCATAACTTCTGCGTTACCATGATCGGCTGTAATAAGAATGCTTCCACCCATTTCTCCAGTAGCATTAACTATTTGACCTATACAATTATCTACTTTTTCTATAGCTTTAATTGTTGCATCCATGTTACCTGTATGACCAACCATATCAGGATTGGCAAAATTGATTACAACAAAAGCATAATTTCCACTTTTAATTGCTTTAGAGCAACTAATAGTTAGTTCCTCTGCAGACATTTCGGGTTCCATATCATAAGTTGCGACTCTTGGAGATGGAATCAAATGCCTCTCTTCTCCAGGTAAAGGAATTTCAACTCCTCCATTGAAAAAGTATGTTACATGAGGATATTTTTCTGTTTCAGCGGTTCTGTATTGCTTAAGTCCGTTTTCTGAAACTATTTGGCCTATAAAATTATTGAGTGATTCTGGAGGAAATGCAACTTTAACGGGGAAGTTCTGATCATATTGAGTAAAAGTGACAAAATCTAGATTTGGATAATTTTTTCTTTCAAAGTCTGAAAATTCCTTAATTGAAAGAGATCTGACTATTTGTCTTGCTCTGTCTGGACGAAAGTTAAAGCAAATTAAACTATCCCCATCTTTAAGATAGTTTTCAGAAATTCGTATGGGCTCTATAAATTCATCGGTTATGTTGTTGGCATAACTTTTTTCTATGTAATCCTGAGGAGAAATATTTGTTGTTTGAATATCTGGATCAGTCAAATTAGCATATGCTTTTTCTGTTCTATCCCATAAAAGATTTCTATCCATTATCCAGTATCTTCCGCATATGGAAGCTATTTCACCTGTATTAAATTTTTTTATACATGATTCTATTTGATTTAAATATTTAGAAGCACTTTTTGCAGGAGTATCTCTTCCATCAGTAATAATATGGATTGCAACTTTTTTGATTTCATTATCAGATGCCCATTTTATTAAGCCCAACAAATGATCAATATGACTATGTACTCCTCCATCCGAACATAATCCCGTTATATGCAAAGTAGAATTTTTTTTCTTTAATGAATCAGCCATCTGTTTTAACTCATTAACCAAGCCTAACTGATTATTTTTTACAATATTTGAAATCCTTACAAGTTCCTGTTGTATTATTCTTCCTGAACCTATGGTAAGGTGTCCTACCTCTGAATTACCCATTTGACCATTTGGGAGGCCTACATCAGATCCACTAGCACTTATTAGGGTGTGGGGATAAGCATGCCACAATGAGTCCATGATTGGTGTACTGGCATTTTTTATCGCATTATTTGATTTTTCTTTTCGATATCCCCATCCATCTAATATTGCTAGAACTACAGGGCTCTGAGGAACACTTAATCTTTTTATATTTTTGCTGCTAATCTTTGACATATTTAGATCAAATCGATCTTAACTGATCTAACCTTAAATTTAGCTTCAAACGTTACCCTTTAACAATTTATATTTAACATAGTTAGCTTTTGCTAATTTATGAAAATATTAGACGGCTTTTATTTTAGTGATAAATTATGTCCAAGAAAACAAAAAAGATCGTAATACTTACCGAAGTTGAGCTTAGAAAAACTATTTCGCGTTTAACTTCCGAAATTATTGAAAAAGTAAAAAAATTGGATAACCTTCTATTAGTTGGTATCCCGACTAGAGGAATTGAGCTGACAGAAGTGCTAGAAAAGGAATTATTCTCTAGGACAGGGTTAAGAGTTAGAAAAGGAACAATTGATCCAACTTTTTATAGAGATGATCAAAATAGAGTTGGAACTCGCCTAATACAAGCTGCAGATATTCCAACTCCTATTGAGAAACAAGAAATTCTTTTAATAGATGATGTAATTTACACAGGTAGAACAATTAGAGCTGCAATGGATGCTTTATATTCATGGGGCAGACCCCAAAGAGTGATGCTATTGGTAATGATAGATAGAGGTCATAGAGAATTACCTATTCAGCCGGATTTTTGTGGGAAAAAAGTGCCAACTAGTAAAATTGAAAGTATTAGTTTACGTTTAAATAATGTTGATAATGAAGAAGGAGTTTTTCTTGAATAGCTTGCTTTAGAAGATATTTCCTAAATTATATTCTCCTAAAAATTCATCTTTAATATCAAAACACTTCACTAATAAATCAGCATTTTTCGTAATTTTAAAAAAAAGTTTTAAGTTGTCTTCTCCAATATTAGATTTATTTTTTAATACTATTTTGAGTGGTTTTTTATCCCACTTTATAATTTCTTCTTCATTTTGAACCTCTGATAACTTTGGTAATCCGTTTTCGAAAACAACATCATATCTTCTTTCTTTTTGTGTCTCTCCAATTATTATTTCGAATATTTTCTGATCATTTTTACTGGATTGAAGTATCAGTTTAAATGGGTTTTCTGTTGGCCATGTTTGACCTTTGCAAAAAATAGGATGCCAAAAGTGTTTTTGTTCTCTTTTATTAAATAATCTTATAGATAATCCTTTGTTTAATATGTCTTTAATTTTTACTCCCGGGGTCATTGCTAAAGCTCCCAAAGCTATTGATTCAATAGGAGGTGGCGATTTTATTTGAATTTTTGAAATTTTTTTTGTTATCCATTCTTTAATCAAAGGTATTTGAGTTCCTCCACCAACCAAAACAATTGCATTTAAGTCATCAACTGTGCAAAATTTGCCTCTTGCTTGATTTAATAAATCTTTGAGTAAAGAATTTAGGTGATTAAGAAGATTATTTTCAATTAGGATTTTCTCAAATATTTCTTTACTTAGGTAAAAGTCACTTTCTTGATTTTGTGCAGTAAATAATTTTATTGGATATTTATTTTCATATTTGATTACAGATGAGCTGAGTTTACATTTTATTTCTTCTGCCTTTAATAGATTAGATACATAATTATTACCTGGAACAAAATAATCAACTATCCATTGATCAAAATCTTTTCCACCAATTTTTGAGCCTGCTTTCCCAATTATTTCAGCACACCTTATTTTTTGTTTTGAAATTGAGCTAACGTCATTACCCTTAAATTTTAATAGTTCAGCAATTGGACCAGACTTTCCTTCTCCCCCTTCTATTCTGACTATATTCATATCGATTGTACTTCCTCCAATATCTAATGTCATAATTTTTGAACCAAATGGTACATTTATTCCTAAACTTGCCGCAGTAGGCTCATCAACAAGGGCTATTTCATCTACAGAGATTTCATCACAAAGGTTAACTAACCATTCTCTGTAACCCTTATATGTATCTATTGGAGCAGTTAAAACAAGTCTTTTGATCTCATATTTGTGAGGGATGTTTGTCCATAAAATTTGAAAAAATTTTTCGCCACATTCAGCAGGGGTTAAGATATTTTTTTGGTCATTTTTTTCAATAGAATTTCCAATTAATCTTTTAAAGTTTGAATGAAAAAACAAATTAGAATTTAAGTTATCCCTCATCTTTAGAGCACTAATACCAATTTTAGGAATCTTTGAAGGTCCCTCAAACCAAACTGCTGTAGGAATAACTCCTGGAGATGATGTAATATTAGGAATTTCAATTAAAACAGAATTTATATCTTTTTGATCTTGAAAAGCTATAACAGTATTAGTGTTCCCTAAATCAATAGCAAGTGTTCCAGATAAACTTTCTTCCATATGAAATTTTTTGAATCAATTAAGTTCTTTTTGTAATTTATGTTTTGAAACGGTCGAGTAAACTGTAAGATATATTTTATAGTAAAAATTTTTTTTAATGAACATATCAAATAATGCAGGCGTTAATTCTAATGATCTTGCAAAGAGAGGTGAGAGCTTGATAAGAAAATCAACTAATAGATATTTAACTACAGTTAAAATTGCTTTCAGAGCTAAACAAAGACGTTTTGATGATTTTGATGGCTTATTAGAGGAGTCAACTATTAAACCCGTTCAAAGGTCAATTATTGAACTAAGCGATGAACAAGATCAACCAGATTTACTTCCAGGCTAATTTTGGTAAAAGACCAAAAAAGATGGAGATTACTTAAAGATTTTAAAAAAGGCAAATTTTGCTTTTTGATTAGTGTTGATAATTGGTCAATAGAGTTGCAAAAAAGTGAATTCCACTCACTTTACCTTCTACTTTTAAAAATTAATGAGCAACTTTTAGTTATCAAGGATGAATTAATGGATGAAGAATCTATTTCTTTAGAATTAGAACAACTACCTTGGTATATTGAGTTAGAAGGGAAAAAGAATGAATGGAGTTTAAGGTTTGTTTTTGTAAGTCAAGACCAAACGAGATCTTTTGAAATGTATTGGCCGATACTAATTGCACAAAATTTATTTTATGAAATAAAAAACATGTGGGAATCAATGGATTAAAAGATAAAAAAAATTGGAAATTTTAGAAATATTTTCCCCTCAAAAAAAAATTTTTTCACAACTTTTCCACAACATTTTTTAAAAAAATATCTGTTGATCTAAAGTATGTGGAAAACTTATGATTTATATAAAATCTTTATATTTTAGTAAGATTGAAATTTGTAAAATTAATTTCCGTGACCCTCATCTTTATGACTGGATTCTCATTATTCTATCAACTGAGACTGTTTCTTGATAATGCTTGTTGACGATTTAGCATTTTTGGAGAAAACTAAACTTTGTAAAACTAAATTTCAATAAGTTTTTTAAAATGCAAGAGTTAAATTACGACGAGAATTCAAAAGTTTTAAATCATAAAGATGAAGTGATAAGTTTCAAATGTGAACTTCAAGAAAATCTTCAAAAGGCTATGAAGGAATTTGTTGAGGAGCATCCTAACTGGGATCAATACAGGATACTACAAGCTGCTATTGCAGGATTTTTGATGCAAAAAGGCTTTCAAAATAGGGATTTAACAAGACTATATATTGGCAATATGTTCTCGATGAATTTTAAGGACTAAAAATTTTTTATATTTTTTCTAGTAGTATTTTTGCAATATCATTTCTGACAGGTAATATAGACAACCTATTTCCTTTTTTTACAACAAATAACTCATCTTCATTAAATAAAATCTTTAATTCAGGTAAACTTAAAATCTTATCTGACTTAGATTTATATTTTACTTTCACACAATCCCATCTCGGATTATCTGGTTTCGATTTTGGATCAAAATATTTTGAATCTTTATCAAATTGAGTAGGATCAACAATATTTAGATCTACTACCTCCATAAGTCCCACAATACCTGGGGGTTTACAGTTCGAATGATAGAAAAAAATCTTATCTCCTTTATTCATTTTTCTCATAAAATTTCGAGCCTGATAATTTCTTATTCCATCCCATAAAGTTACACCGTCATTTTTTAAAGTATCTATGCTGTAAGCATCAGGCTCACTTTTCATTAGCCAGTAATTAGGTTCATTCATAGTCTATAATTTGCGGGAAATAGTGCTGCTGATTTGGTGCTGGCATGGCATTTTTTTAACTTTTTCGTAAGTCAGCCAAATCCAAAGCATTTTGTTTAGTTTATCGAACATTATTAGTTGAAGAAAGTTTCTATTCAAGAAATAGTATGAGTGGTGTGGGTAATTAATTATTTAATTAAAATTGTTTTTATAACTTATTTACGTATAAAAATTTCTTGATAAATAAAAAAAACATGAAATAATTTTGTTTTATTGAGTCTTATGGCACTAATCCCTTTTAAATCGACTGAAAAACAAGGTAAAGCTAATAGTAAAAGTATTCTTAGCCTTGCTCTATTAATGTTCTCATTGGTAGCTTGGATGTGCTTATTCAGGTAAAAAAATTATGTCTAAAAAAGAAGGGAAACAATTAGTTACGGTAAAGGTTTAGCTTAATACTGGAATTATTGTAGGATTAATTGGAGTAGGATTTATTGCTTCAACTTTAGTTTTTGGAGTATTATTTCTAGTTTAAAAATAATTGATTCAAGGTTCAAATTTATCCCTCAGCGGGAATTAAAATTGGAACATCTTTTGCTCCTATTGCTGCAAACCAAACTATTGCATTATCAGTTTTTGCATTACCCATTGTATGTTTTGGTGTCTTTGGACCAACTATAAAAGTTTCACCTGCTGTATAGATAAGATCTTCCATCCCTTGTCTTTTGACAACTATCGTACCTTGCTCAACATTGCCTAATAATGGAATTGGATGAGAGTGGAGCGGAACTATCCCTCCTTCGGCTAATTCGACTCTTTGTAATCTTATTTCTGCTTTTCCTTTTGGGTATTTAAGAACATCTCCATCCATAGTCTCAGAACCTACAAAGACTTCTTGTACATCAACGGGAGATTGTGCAGCTATAGAAATACTAGGGTTGATAAGCATTAATGCAAAAACAAATGCTATGAATAAATTTTTCATCATGAATTTTAATCTCTAGAAAATTATTTAGACTCATAGTATTTATTTTTTTCATTTTTGACAGTAATTGATTTAACTTTTCAAGTTATTTAATCTAAGGCTATTTTTTAAAATTTTTTTATAAAGGTATTGAATTTTTATAAATTATTAGTGCAGACACTGATCAAAATCATTCTCATGAATTTTATTAATTTAATTCTTTCATCAATAAATTCCAACCAATTGATGATGCATCCTTATGGAAGGATTCTCTTTCCTCGCACATAAAACCATGATCAGCACCTTTAACTTCGATATAAATAAATCTCTCTTCTAAAGGATCTAGTTTTTTAAATCTTTTTTTAATTTCTAATCTATCTTGTAAGGGAATTAAATCATCTGAAGAACCGCATATGAAGTTTAATTTTCCGGAAACTTTTTCCAGTAAATCTATAGGTGCAAAATTATTATCCTTTCTTGGCGCAGTTACCCCTGCCCCATAAAAACAAAATGTACTATCTATTCCTTTTAATGAAGAAGCTATAACTGCTGCATGACCCCCAAAACAAAATCCAACAATTGAGATTTTCTTTTTTGGATATTTTTCTTTAACCCAATTTAGTGCTGCAGAAATATCTTTAATAATATTTTTTGAAGTGGTTAAATTTTTATGATGCCTGCCTAATTTCAAGTCTTCTTCGCTGTATGCTAAATCTAATTTTGGAGCTGTTCTACCGTAAAGGGGTAAGGCTAATACAGGTACATTTTGTTTGGCTAATTTCCCAGAAAAACTCCTTATCCAGTGATTTATCCCAAACACCTCTGGTAAAACTATAGATATATATTCACACTCACCACCTGAATCTACCCACCAAGATCTAAGAGGTAAATCACCACTATAAACGTTTGTCCATTGACCTTTCATTTGTGATTACATAAAAAGTTTGTGTCAGAAAAATAGGGTTATTTATTCTCTTAGTTTAGATCGATTGTCAATGTAAATTTTCCTTATTCAATTTTATAAATTAAATCTTAAATTATATAGAGAAACTTATATTGAACTCGATTTTATATAAGTTATATAAATCAAATTAAGTAGTCTTTTTTACCAATTGAATATACCTGTTGTTAAATAAATATATTTGTCCTTGAAAAGCTCCTAAAAAATACTTTTTCTTGAAATAAACATTGACAAGACATTCATAAAAAAAACTTTTATAAAACATTAACTTCTTTTATGAATATGTTTCTAACCAACAAGACTCGTTTAAAAATTAAGGATATTGTAAAGAGGATTTCATTAGATGAACCTGTTGCATTGGAAGAAAGAATTTATGTAGAAAAGTTTGCAAAACATAATTCAACTATATGGACATGGCTTAAGAAAGCTAATAGCTTGAGGAGATATGGCAAGCAAAAATCAGATGGAATAAATGGACTCATACAGAATCTTGGCCTTGATGGCTTAGAAACTGAAAATCATTTCGATCCCAAAAATGATGATCTTGCTGATTGGTTTAGTGGATCTCCTGATTGGGTGAGGAGGAGCTAATTTCCCTTACTTTAAAAATGAATTCAAATTAATAATGAAAAAAGGGAACTTCCTCAACTTGTCTTGTTGCATAATCACAAATTCCGAATTGCAAACATTATATTTGACCATCAGTTAGTTTTCTCTCAATTGATAACGAATCAAACAAACACCAAATACATGTTTAATTTTATTTTTAATTAGATTTCCGTAAGTCATAATTAACCTTCTTTTTTAGTAGTTATTTATTATGAGTTATATAAAAGAATCAAGAGTTGTAATACCTAAAATATAAATCATGAATTAGGCGGTTTTAAATATTTCACTATATTCATAATCAGTATTTTTGCTCTAGGAAATTTCAATTATCACTCCAAAGTTGGATCCACTGATTGAGGTATAACTTTATGAGTACGTTCAAAACGAAATACTTTAGAAACACAAAAAAGATCAACAACGCTCTTTGTTTGGATAAATTAATTAATCAACTTGAAAAAAAATCAAAGGGAGTTTGATCATGAATACATTTAGAAATAAACAATTCAAAAATGAATTAGATCCCAAGTATACCTTTTATTATTGTCTACGTAGTTGCGCAATTAAGAGTAATTCTGAAAAGTCTTTAGAAGAATGCGTCAAAAATTGTGAACCTAGACCATTACCAAAAAATCTCGATGGCTAAAAATAGGAATTTAAACTCTATTCAATACATATTTTGACGTTATAGGGTTTTTATAAAATTTAAGGAGGGTAATCTTATGACAAACTTCGCAATTGAGCTAATTCTTTTAATTGTAGTTTTAGTTAATTTTGGAGCGATCCTTACAGCTAAAATTTATTCACAATCAGTCAAAGAAATACAACGTAATAGATTATTTTGTAGTGAATCTATAAGTAACCCATATTGTGTTTTTTGATAAATTAATTCCAAACTAATTACTCTCAAACTAGAGATCTAATATTAAAAGTTAAGGTTCACCAAAACTAAAAATAAGGAGTATAAGGTACTTCTGTTTTTAATGAATCTCCGTAGTAACTTTCAGCTGACTTTAATAAGATCCAATAAATAAAATTTAGAAATGATTTTTCCATAGGAACATCTATACTCTTTTCTAATTCAAATCAGAATATCAAATAAAATCATCGTAGAAAATACTTAACTGAAGAGATTTAGATTTTCTTAGTTAATTTGTGTTGGTTAGGTTTGTATGAAATGCTACTAAAGCTTTTCTTATCAATTGATTTAGTAATATTGCTTATTGATTCCTTTAAGTTCAAATATATTAAATGGACAATCTTAATATAGGAAATTTATGAGTACTCAAAAAAGTCAAAGCTATAAAAGACAAGAGCAAAATAATACAGAATGGTTAGATGAATTAATCAATAAAATTGAAAATATGAAAAATAAAATATTTAACAATTTTTAACTTATTACTTCTTCTATCATTTATTCCGTTATTAAATATTTTAAATACTTTTGTAATTAAGCCAGCTAGCTTTTTAATAGAGTTATGTATTTTATTTTTGCGAATAGTTATTTAACAATGTTTAAATGAGAATCTTTTAAAGCAAGTTTATGGTTCATTTTTATTTTTATTGACAATATTGAAATAAGTGTAAAAAGAATTTTAAATTTGTGACTACTGAATCATCTAAAAATCAAAACTTTATTAGGAAGCATCCCAGTGAAGGAATGGATGCTTTAGAAAAAGAATCAAAATTACCTTTGAAAGGATGGGAAACTGAGGTTGCCCGAGCAAAGGAATATGGTTTAGAAGGAGCAAAAAGTATTGTCGATAGAAATATATCTACATTTTCAAGAGGAGAATTACCCCATTTTGCAGGTATCAATACTTTCATGAAAGCTCCATATGTTGAAAATGTAAATGAAGTGGGAAATTATGATGTTGCGATCGTTGGTGTTCCTCATGATTCTGGAACTACTTATAGACCAGGGACAAGATTCGGACCTCAAGGAATAAGAAAGATTTCTGCTCTCTATACTCCTTACAATTACGAAATGGGAGTGGATCTGAGAGAGCAGATATCTATTTGTGATGTAGGAGATATTTTTACAATTCCAGCTAATAATGAAAAAAGTTTTGATCAAATTTCAAAGGGGGTTGCTCATATTTTTGCTAGTGGTGCATTTCCAATTATTTTAGGTGGAGATCATTCAATAGGTTTTCCCACAGTTAGAGGAGTTTGTCGCCACTTAGGAGATAAAAAAGTAGGGATCATTCACTTTGATAGACATGTAGATACTCAAGAAACAGATTTAGATGAAAGAATGCATACCTGTCCATGGTTTCATGCAACTAATATGAAAAATGCACCTGCAAAAAATCTTGTTCAATTAGGAATTGGAGGTTGGCAAGTACCAAGAGAAGGAGTGAAAATTTGCAGGGAACGAAGTACAAATGTTTTAACAGTTACTGATATCTGTGAAATGGGATTAAAAGAGGCCGCTGATTTTGCGATTGAAAAAGCTACGGATGGAACTGACTGTGTATATATTTCTTTTGATATTGATTGTATTGATGCTGGATTTGTACCTGGAACTGGTTGGCCTGAACCTGGGGGTTTATTACCACGAGAGGCATTAAAACTTTTGGAGTACATTATCAGAAAAGTTAATGTATGTGGAATTGAGCTTGTTGAGGTTTCGCCTCCATATGATGTAAGCGATATGACAGCTCTATTAGCTACTAGAGTTATTTGCGATTCAATTGCACATCTTGTAGTAAGTGGTCAGCTCCCAAGAAAATCTAAACCACAATGGATTTCAGATAAATGCAATATGTCAGTTGATCAAAAATGGAGATAGATTTTCGTGCATGAAGTAGATATGACAAAATGCCTTATTCTTTCAATGGAAGAGTGGGCAGAGAAAAAAAATAAAAAAAAAATAGTTGTTGAAAAGATTAATCTTAAGATTGGCGAATTTACTTGCGTAGAACCAATATCATTAATTAATACTTTTAATGCTGCAGTCTTGGGTTCTTGGTTAGATTCCTCTGAGATTACAATTGAGACAATACCTTTTGAAGGGAAATGCTCTAAATGCAATAGATTATATTTTCCAAAGAAAGAGAATGGATATAAATCTCCATGTTGCAATTTTAATTTAGAGGAAATTATTAGTGGGAGGGAATTAAAAATCGCATCTATTGATTTTAAAGAAAAGTAGAAATTTAGTATCTAGAATAAAAACGTATTTTCAAATATAAATGCATTTACCAATTTCAGACAAAATTGAATTAAATATTCTTCATCAAAATAGTCATCAAGCTGAGAAAAATAAAGTTAAGTTTAATAATTATAATTTGCTTTGCTTGAACATAATGAGTAGTCCTGGTGCAGGAAAAACTAGATTACTTGAAATAACTTTAGAAGATCTTTCAAAAAAATTTCACAGTGCTGTTTTAGAGGGTGATATGACCACTAATCTTGATGCGGCAAGATTAGAAAAACTAAATATTCCAGTAGTACCAATTACAACTGGAAGAGCATGCCATCTCGATGCAAATATGGTTAGTGGAGGTTTGAAATTACTAGAAAAAAAAATAAATCCTGATTTACTAGATATTTTGTTAGTGGAAAATGTAGGAAATTTAGTTTGTCCTGCAGAATTTGAGATTGGAGAACATTTTAAAGTTGCACTTTTAAGTATTACCGAAGGTGAGGATAAACCTTTAAAATATCCCATAATGTTTAGAGAAGCAGATCTAATTTTGATAACTAAAGTTGATTTGTTACCCCATTTGAATTTTGATATTAACGAATTAAAATCGAACATAGCTTCAACTAATCCTAAGGCAGATGTGATAGAAATTTCTTCGATAACCAAGTCTGGATTCGATTTATGGCAAGATTGGATTAGTAAAAAGATTCTGAAATTTAAAAATAATTAATATTGATTAAGTAAGAGTAATCTCTTAAAAGTATCAGTCATTACAACTTTAGGTTTGCTTTTTCTTGAGTATTGATAGTAAGGAATTTTTTTCAAAAATGTTTAAAAAATTGAGAGTTTTTGTTACCTCTTTGCTGGCTCTAATATTAGCGATTTCATTAAGTACACTATCAAGTCCTGCAGCTCCAAAAGGTGAACCCATTACTTTGGGATACAGTAACTGGGCAGGATGGTGGCCCTGGGCGATAGCTGTTGATCAAAAAATGTTTGAAAAAAATGGAGTTAATGTTCAGATGAAATGGTTTGATGGATATGTTCAATCCATGGAAACTTTTGCTGCTGGAAAAATCGATGGAAATTCGCAAACTCTTAATGACACTATTTCGTTCTTACCCGGAGAGAATGGAGGGGAAGTAGTTGTTTTAGTTAATGATAATTCTGCAGGGAATGACCAAATAATTGCAGACAAATCAATTAAAAGTGTTGCTGATTTGAAAGGTAAAACAGTAGCAGTAGAAGAAGGTGTTGTTGATGATTTTTTACTTGTTTTAGCTCTGAATGATGTTGGATTAACTAGAGATGATGTAATTATTAAAGGTCTGCCAACTGATCAGGCTGCTACTGCATTCGCAGCAGGAAAAGTAGATGCAGTTGGTGCATTCCCTCCATTTACCGGAACTGCAATGAAGAGGCCTGGAGCAAGAGTTATTGCTAGTTCAAAAGAATATCCCGGTGCAATCCCTGATTTATTAGCTGTAAGCGGAGATTTGATTTCTGAAAGACCAGATGATGTTCAAAAAATTGTTAAAACATGGTGGGATGTAAGAGAATTCATGGAAAAAAATCCAAGAAAATCTGAAAAGATTATGGCAAAGCGAGCTGGGATCCCAACACGTGAATACAAACAATATAAGGGTGGAACTAGGTTCTTTTCTTTGGAAGAAAATTTAGAAGCTTTTAGTGATGGGTTCGGTATGAAACATATGCCTTATGCAGCGAAACAAATGGCAGACTTTATGGTAAAGGTTGGATTTATTCCTGAAAAACCAGATATGAGTAAATTATTTGACTCTTCGTTTGTTAAAAATATTAGTTAATTAATAAAAAAATAAAATGGTCAGTTCGAAATTAATCAAGAGGGATAAATATTTTTTATCCCTCTTTTCATTTGGTAGTGAACCGAAAAAATTAAATAAAATATTTCTTCAAATAGCCTCACTTTTGCTACCACTTTTAATTTGGACAATAGTGTGTCAATTAAAACTTGTGAGTGAAATGTTTTTACCATCACCTTTAGCGGTCTTTTATTCTCTTTTAGATATGGCTGAAAGTGGAATATTATTTGAAGATATTTTTGCAAGTACTGGTAGGGTATTTGCTGGTTTTATAATTGCGACAATTCTTTCAGTTCCTTTAGGAATTTTAATGGGTTCTTTCCCTTCTTTTTGTGCTTTATTTGAACCATTAATTGCAATGCTTAGATATATGCCTGCAGCTGCTTTTTCTCCTTTGCTAATTATTTATTTAGGCATTGAAGAGGCTCCAAAAATCGCATTAATATTCATTGGTACCGTTTACTTTAATGTTTTGATGGTTATGGATTCAGTAAAATTTGTACCCAAAGAACTCATTGAAACAACGCTTACTTTAGGAGGTAATACAAAAGATTTATTGATCAGAGTAATAGGCAGATATTCATTGCCAAGTATTATTGATACTTTAAGAATTAATATTGCAACTTCATGGAATTTAGTCATTGTTGCAGAGTTAATTGCAGCAGAAGTTGGTTTAGGTAAAAGGATTCAACTGGCTCAAAGATTTTTTCGCACAGATCAAATATTTGCAGAGTTAATAGTTCTTGGATTAATAGGATTTGCTTTGGATATGAGTTTTAGATTTCTACTTAGACGTACATGTAAATGGGCTGTTTAAATGAAATTAGATGTTAATAATATTTCAAAATATTTTGGGGAAGGTTCAAATAGAAAAAAGGCAATTGAGGGAATAAGCTTTACAATAAGTTCTGGCGAATTTAAAACTCTTGTTGGGAGCTCTGGATCAGGTAAAAGTACTATATTGAGGATTATTGCTGGGCTTGAGAGTCCATCTAAAGGGAACGTAAAAGTAGATGGAAAAATAGTTAGTGGACCTGGATTGGATAGAGGAATGGTTTTTCAGAAATATAGTCTTTTCCCTTGGCTCACTGCATCTGAGAATATTGCATTTGGAATGAATTTAAATTCTTACAAGTTGAAAGAAATAAAATATAGGACATCTTATTTATTAGAAGTTGTAGGTCTTCAGGATTCGGGAAATAAGTATCCAAAAGAATTATCTGGAGGAATGCAACAAAGGATTGCAATTGCAAGAGCTTTAGCGACTAACCCTAAAATTCTACTTTTAGATGAACCTTTTGGAGCCTTGGACTTACAGATAAGAGAATCTATGCAGAAATTTCTCTATGAATTATGGAAAAAAACTTCATTGACAGTTTTACTTATAACCCATGATATTGAAGAAGCATTAGCTCTCTCTCAGCAAATATGTATTTTGGCACCTAATCCTGGAAGAATCATAAAAGAAGTTAAGGTAGATCTTCAAAAAGGAGATTTAGATAAATTGAAACTTGATTCGGAGTTTTCAAAATTACGATATGAGCTATCTGATTTTTTAAGAGGCCTCCAAAAAAATTAAATAATGTCAACTAGTTTTTTGCCTACATGGCTTTATAACGATCAAAAAATATTTGAACTTGAATTAGATAAATATTTAAAAAATTATTGGCACCCATTGATTTTTATTGGAGAAATCAAACCTGGGAAAATATTGGAAAAAAAATTCTTTAATCAATCATTAATTATATCGCGTTCAGAAAATAATTTAATAACTGTTTTGAAAAATAGATGCCCCCATCGTGGGTCAAAATTGTGTTTGCCAAAAACAAAATTAAATCCTTCTAATAGTATTTTTTGTCCTTACCATGGCTGGACTTTTGATAGTTTTGGCAAACTTAAAAACTTGCCATTAAAGTATGATTTTGAAACAAAAATAGAAAAAGGCGATTATTTTTTAGAAAAAGTTAACTGTTTAATAAATGGCCCTTTAATTTGGATTAATTTCAGCAAAAAACCAATATCTATAGATGATCAAATTGAGCTTGTTGGGAGAAAATGTAATGATGAATGGGATATTAATTACAGCATTTTTTCTGAATTTACTGATACCTTAAATTGCAATTGGAAAATTGCCCATGACAATACACTGGATGATTATCATGTAGCAATAGCTCATAAAGATACCCTACATAAAGAACAAGGTCCAATTAAAAACTACAGGTATTTCTTCAGTGAATTTTGTAATGTACTTGTTACCCCTCTTAGTAGTGAAGCAAATCTATATACCTTTGGATTACTCCCATGGACCCATCTAATAATCTGGCCTGGTAAAGGAATTGTTTTAATAAATTATCTTCCTAAAAAAATTGATCAGTGTATTATTGAAATTAAATTGGCCTCTGCTTCTTTATGTGAAAATGATTTAGAAAATTGGAAAAAAAGTATATTGGAATTTCTTGGAGAAGATAAAGTTATTGTCGAATCAGTTCATAAGTCTTATCTGGAGAATTTTAAACTTGGTCCGCCTAATAGACTTGAACAAAGGATTATACACTGGCAAAATATTTATAAAGATTTTCTAAATGCATCGGGCATTTCTTTTTAACATAATTTCTATTTATTGCACTGATATTATTAATTAAATTTTTAATTTGGTAGGGATTTAACTATATTTTTAATATGCTTTATTGATAATGTAGTTAAGTACAAACAGTTGATTATGAAAAATTTTATACTAATAATTGTCTCTTTATCTTTCCTATCTTCTTGCAGTAATGACAAAGATTTTTTTCTCACTGAGGGGAACGCCTTGTTAAGTTGCGGAGGTAAATCTCGTATCATCGAAAATGATAAAGAAGAGATAATAAATACTGAAGTCAAGGATTTAAGAGATGGAATTGGTAAATACGTTGAATTTACAGTTGTTGAGACTGATAAAAAAGGAGGAAAATATAGGATTATTAATTGTTTCCCAAGTGAAGAACCACAAGATTCAATAATAAAAGTTGTTAAAACAAATTATAAATTAAGTAATTAAAAGTTATTTAAAAATAACTGGCTTACTTTTAATCTGAGATTTTTGATGATTTGATAATTTCCCACGCTTCTGATGCAGTGTCTACATATTGGAAAAGATTTAAATGTTTATCTTCAATCAATCCAAGATCAGCTAGATAACCAAAGTTAATTAACTTATTCCAATACTCTCTACCAAAAAGTATGATTGGGATTTTAGTTTTCATTCCTGTTTGACAAAGTGTCAATAGTTCAAATAATTCATCTAGTGTGCCAAAACCTCCAGGGAAAAATACAGCAGCTACTGATCGCATAACAAAATGGATCTTTCTTAATGCAAAATAATTAAACTTAAAGCAAAGACCTGGAGTTATAAAAGCATTTGGAATTTGTTCATTAGGGAGACTGATATTTAACCCTATAGATTTACAATTTGCTTCAAATGCACCTCTATTAGCAGCTTCCATAATTCCGGGCCCCCCACCTGTCACAATCACATGAGAATTACAGTTTTTATTTTGATTACTAATTGAAGCAAGTTTAGAAAACTCCCTTGCGGATTGATAGTAATGACTCATTAGAAGCAAATTTTCTAATCTATTTAAATTTCGTTTTAAAAGTATCGATTTAGGATTTTTTTTAATTAACTCTTCTATATTTTCAAGTCTCTTTTTTATATTTGATTCTTCTGTAATGCTTGCGCCTCCAAAAATATTTATGGTTGAAAGAATTTTATTTTCTTCAAGGATTAAATCTGGTTTAGTAATTTCAAGAAGCATTCTGACTCCACGCATTTCATTTCGGCTAAGTAAACCAATATCTTCGTGAGCCAATTTATAAGTATCAGAATTAATAATTAAATTCAGGTTTGTTAAATTATTACTAGGGGATATATGTTTTTTCATTTCAAACAAGAGTTTTAACTTTTCTTTTTAGAGGATTAAAATAGATTCTTTTGATTTTGTTATTTTCGAAAATCCAATAAACAGGGGAACTTTTTCTTGCCTTAATTAAATTAATTTTGTCTAATTTTTGAGGGGTAAATTCTTTAGAAGGATCAAAAAATTTATCTCTTTTGGGTTGGTTTAAAACAATACTACCTTCTTCCCCTGAGATTGATCTGTGATAAGTTCCTATAGGAATTTCTAATGCTCCCATAGATCTATTTAAATAAATCACATGATGAGGTTCATCCCAGGAAGGATTTATTAAAACAAATGTCCTTTCTCCAGTGATAACTAAATTGTGGTCAATTTGATGATTGTGAACGTAATATTGCTCATCTTTTAAATCATTTGGAGGAGATATAGCTTCCCCAGAATGGATCACAACATCAGAACCATTAGAACAATCTATGCCTGCATCGAAGAATGTGACTTTTGGAGTCTCTCTAAAAATATTTATTGGGAAGAATCTTAATTCCATAGTGCTAACTCCCTTTTAGAAAATTTATAAATACTAATAAAAATTTATTTACTTTTAAAAAACAGCTATTTTTTGATTTTTAATTGCAACAAACCAGGCAATCTTCTTGATTTGGATAATCTATACATTCTTTATTTAAAATTTCTTCTAAAAAATCTACTTTTTTAAAACAATCAATATCTTTTAATTTTTTGTTTGGAACCGTGAACTGAGTTTGTAGTTTCATTTTCTATTCTCCTAATTAATACTGTTTTTTGAATCCATTCCAAGTTTGAGAAAACCTTAATCCCAGATAAGAAATTAAAATTGTCCAAAATAAAATTTCTATACCTAAATTAGTCATTTGCTTGGCCTCCTTTCTATCTGATTATTCTTTAGTACGGGTATTATCTAAAAATCAAGCGTAAGAATACCTAAAAGTTAAAGTTTTTAATCACAAAAAATCTTGCAATGGTTGTTATTCGGATGTTCTGTACATTCATTATTCCAATAAGCTTCAATTTTTTTGAGCTTATTATCAAATGAAAGGTCTTTTTTATCCAAATTAATTTCTTGGATAGTAAATGTGTCATTTAGTGCCATAAGACTTACCCTTTGACTACGACTATGTTCTAATTCATTTGAATAGTAAATTTCAAGTTTTATGTGTGCGGTTAGAGGAACAAAATTGTACGGATTAAGGATCAAAAAAAAATCTCAAATTATGAATAATTGCAAGGAAAATATCTTTAAAAAATTTATTCCAACTTTAAAAAAATTTGTATAAATTTTGCTAGAAATTTAGTCTTTTAATACCTTCTTCGGTCTGCTAGTATCTATCATTCATCTAATCTATCTGCATATTCTCTTAAAATCGCAGCCATCTTTTGAGGTGGAATTTCTTGTTGATATTCTCTACAAAAATCAAAAAATTTATCTAAGAAATCTTTATTGAAGAAGATATAAAAATTAGCGTCTCATTTTAAAAGCAAAGTATGCAAACCCACCAAGCAATAAAAGACTCACAACCCCATAAGTAATCGCTAAGCCGTAGATGTAAGTCATTTATTTATAAAGACATAAGCAGAATATAAATAAACTAAGAAAACTCCAATAGCTATGGAACTTCCATAAATAAGAAAGTTCCAAAATCTATATAATTTAGGTTTTTTAAATTCTTTTTCTTCTTCTTTAGTAATCATTTATTTTCTTTTTCTTTTCTGGCAGCTTTACCTTGTGCTCTTAATACCAAAGTTATCGTAATGGCAGCGCTTAATATCACAGCATCAATTAATAGGTGCGGGGCAATATTCATTAGCTGAAAAGAGAAATAAGAAGAGTCATTATCTTTTCAGTAATAAATCTATTAAACATTAAAAAAGAGGGGTTTATCCCTCTAATTTTAGATCGACTGTCAATCACAATCTATTTTAGCTTTTTTAGCTCAAAAAAAACAGTATTTTAATTAGCCAGAGCAAGAGAAGGCACCTGCAAGAATATTTTTAAAAATTGGTGCTTGACCTAAGGCATACAAAAAGAAAGTTGATGATGCGAGAGTAATAGCTATTTTAGAAGCCCTGTTAACTTTCAAATTTGAGACTTTTGCAAATGCAGAGTTCATTTGTTCCTTAATTTATTGATCTTATAATAGCTGCAAAAATTAAATATTCAGCATCAATATTTACCAAAGAATAATTTTATTGCTCCTTTTTCTCAGCTTGCATTTTTACTAGCTCAAATTCTTTTTTAGAAACTATTCTGATTTTGTATGCTGGATATCTTGTCTTCCACCATTTATTGATCGAAATAGCTACTCCTTCTAAATTTTGGGTACAAATATTGACCCATAGAATTTTAGTTTCAACTTCTTTGTAGAATTCCCAACTTGTAGGTGAAGCCATTAAAAATCGCAAATGAAAAAATTCAATAAATTATGGGAAATGATCCATAAGCTAAAACTTTTGTTTTTTTAATAGGAGGATTTAGTTGAAGATATAGAGTTTTCATTAAGTGGTAATAAAAAACTTTAAACAAAAGATTTACATCACTTTCGCCTTCTAGGAAAGTATTACTTTAATTTAATAACGAGTTTCAATTAAAAAACATCTCGGCAAAGAAGGGGCCAAAAATTGACCCCTCTTGGTGAAACTCTTCCAAAGAAACACCATTAAAATCTTACTCTGAAAGTTGCAAAGTTAAACAAATTAACAAAATCAAGATTAACAATTTATGCGGCCTTTTTAAAAGGGTTCATATTTCTTAAAAAGTTATTACTTTTGCGGGTACTCATTTTTCTATATCTTTGATTTATATCTAGGATATACTTTCTAGCTTTCTTATCACTTTCAATTTTCTTTTTTCGAAGACGTAAAGCCCTTAAATCTTCTATGGACATGAGGCCATCATCTTCATTGAAATTTAAATGATCAAATTGCATCAGTTTAAGAAATTAAGTTTCTTCTTTAAGTGCAAGATTAACAACCTTATCTTTTTTTGCAATAGAGATAATTAACCAACTTAACTCAAATTAGTTATTCAATTTTCAGAAAGCTATGAATTTAAGTATTAAAAACTTTCTAAAATCAAGAAAAACTTTTGATTGAATTAGATGGAACTTCTACAGATACAAATGATTCTCCATAATGAGATTCGGCTGATCTTATCAGTAACCAGTAAAAGAAATTTACTAAAGCTTTCTCCACGAGGATTTAGTAACTAATTTAAATAAACTTATCATTTTTGTAATAGCAATATACAAAATAAATTTATTACGCAATCAAGATATTTACCTCATAAAGCATAGTTGCATATTAATTAAGAAAAATTTGCACTCTCAGGCTTTATGCAGCGGACTAAATCCTCGTGGAGTATTGGACTTTAGTCCGCTCTATTCTTTTAGCAAAAGAAAAATAGCACTGCAAGGTAACTAGATCACCAATTTTTATATTTGACTCTGAATAAGCCTTTATTGGTTAATTTATTAAGAGTATCTGAGCAAATGTTGGTGTTGTTTATTGTATAAAATTGCTACGAAACTTTTGTTATATCAATGGCTTCAGTATTTTTGCTCATTGATATATTCATTCTTAAATAATATTATTATTGATGCCTAAAGAAGGTTTAATTTTGAAAAAAATAATTAAATTTTTTAAACTGCTCAAGAGAAGAATCGATATTCTTAATGCAGAGACTGAATTGAAATTTATATTGGAAAATAAATAATGGGATTCCCACATTGCCCTATTTGTGTAGTTCTAGCATTTGTTTCAGTTTTTATGGGAGTTACTCGTAGTTATATGTTCTATATTCTTGTTCGAGAGTTTATGAGAGCCGAATCTACTTTTAAATTGAAGTTTAGTTTCTATTAATTGTTGACATCTAAGTATAAATACTTTATAAATAGATTGTAGTGAATACTACAAAATCGTCCGATCTACCATCTGATAGACCGCAGTACGACTCAAGCCATAGGACGGGGACTTGAGCAAGTTCAGGAGCTGCATCATGGTAAACATGTATTTCAATGGAAAGTCATTCGTATATTGTAGAAAACAAGAAGAAAAGACTATAAAGCTTACTTATAGAGGATCTATTTACTTGAAATAAGATTTCTAATTTCTTTTTAAAAAAAGTTTGTACATTTATTGACGTTTTTGGATTAAGTATTTATTAATACTTTATAAGAAGAACTTATAGTGCATATATTTTTTCCCTATTTAAAAATTCATATATTCGTATATTTAGTAACGAGAAATGAATTTTAAAATAATTAATTTGTAATTAGATTTTTAAAAGGTTATGCAACCTATTTCTGAGGAACTTTACAAAAAAATAGTTGAGAGTTCTAAAAAATGAGTAAGTTACTAATTGCTTTATTGGCTTTAGATATAGGCGTTAGTCTGTCTAAAGTTTTTATTTTTACCTGAAAATCCAATTACTTATCATACAAGAAGCAATTATTTTCTAAAACAAGAAATAGTTACTGGGTATTATTTATTTGATCAACTTATTTTATAAAATACAAAATTAAACCAACAAAAGAACTTCCTACAAGTAGTAGCACCATTAAAAGTGCTATAAACTTTGCTAATCCCATAAAGATAAATCCGAATTTCCTGTAGATCTTTGCATCCAGTGAATTTTCCAAACATTATTTACTTTTTTAAAAATTGACGTAACTGTTGGTAAGTCATCATTGGGTGTCCCTTTATAAGTAAATTTTGAACCTAGTGTAAAAATGCACATTACTATATTTTCGCTTAAAAATTCGAATCGGTGAATTTTAGTTATTTCAGCCTTTTCTTGAACAATTTCATTAGTAATCATTTGTTCGAAACCTTTTGCATCTATAGGATTACCACTCGGTCTTATGAATAAAAAATCTGAAGTCGCATTGTTAACAAAAAATGAGGCCATTTTTTTTGGATTAGCAAACTCATTTAATAATGAAATTATTGTTTCTTTATCATTCATAACAAAAAGGACGTAATCCTTCTAGTTTAGAACTACTGTTTAAAATTTACAAATCGAAATGGGATAATTCTAAAAAAAATTCGTTAGGATGTTTAAAATAATTAGACTTTAATGTAAATCATGATCAATTCATTAAACAAATTATTGCTTTTTGGCAAAAAGCTCAAAAAATATTTGCCTTTCTTTATTGGATTTAAATTACTTACTTTTACTGGCTTTCTTACTTATTTAATGAATCGCTAATTGATATAACCTTAAAATAAAGTTTAACTAAATTAAGATCTAGTGAATAAAGAAGAAAGAACTAAAAGATTTAAGTCTATGTCAAGTTTGCAAAGACAAGAATTGATATTAAAGAAGATGAAAGAGAGAGGCATTGAGGTAGGAAGTGGAATTCCTAATAAAAAATACGATAGCAAAGAGGTTTATGAATTAATTCATATTGCGAATTGTTTCCCGGAATTAAGAGATGGGAAAAAAAATATTTAGTTTTATTTAATTAAGTTATTTATTTTGGTTCCCTTATTGCAGCAATAATTAATCCACCTATCAATCCGAGATTCATAAATACTGCTCTTTGATGAAAAGGGAATACGTGAAAAATTATTGTTGTTGGAATAAGGAATAGTAATAAAAAGACCGTACCGATTTTATGGTTTTCTCCAAATATAAAAAATCCAGAACCCAAGATCAGAGATATAATTGCTCCTACTAGAAGGATAGATGAAATTGGTTCAGGAATACCTTTTGAAGAAATATATTCAACTGTTCTTTCAAAATCATATATTTTGCCTGGAATCGCTGAGATAAATATTGCTGAAATTGATACTCTTTAAAAAAATCTAAAAAAGATTTGATACTTTTATTTTTCAAAAAAGAATTTTTCATAATATTATTATAAGAAAAAAATGTTATGCTTTTGATAAATAATTAATTAGTCCGAAATACTTTTAAAGTTTACTAAAAGAGGTTTAGCCCAATTAATAGAAATCTTTTTAATTAATGTGAATCTTTTTAAGGTAATTAATAGTAATTTTTGAATTGTCTTTATATATTTATGAAATGATAAATTGAGTTAAATAAAAATGTTAAAAAAATTTCTTTTAACATCTGTTTTACTTTTAAGTTCCCTTATAACTATATTTCCTTCAAAAAAAGAAAATACTAATTTTTTCGATTATTGTTATTCTCTAGAAAAAATAATTTCTAGAAATACAGTAGAAAAAAGTAAGAATCTATCGAAGAATTTTAAGCCTTTAGTAAAAGATATTTCTCTATTTGGGACTAACAAATCTAAAGGTACTTTCGCTCACAAGTTAATTTATAAATATAAAAATTCCAAAAAATTATTTATTATTTCTTTTGTCCCAAACCAAATTTATTGTTTAGCAGGATATTGGATTGAGGAGATAAGTCCAGGAAAATTTGAATCGATTTTTTATGAGAAAACCAAACAAAAAATAAATGAATATAAGAATACTAAAAAAGAAGTAGATGAATTTATTAAAGAAATTAATTTGGAATATAAATCTATAAAAAAAGAAATTAATAATTTTTTTAGATAATTAAAATCTGTTTTCGATTAAAAATAATTTATTTGTTAAGGGTGATTCATTTTTTTTTGTTAATTTCATAAGTCATCATTAGTAGTCAAGTTCTTATTTAAAGTAATTTTATAGATTTCCAAGCTTCTAATTATTTGATTAATTTTGCATATTAGTTTGCAGGGAAAATTTATTATTTTGACTTTCTTGTGCCACCGTAGGAATAATTATTATGTTTAGAAATTACATTCCAACATTCTTTACAACAAAAAATCCAGTTTTTATGAATTATGGATTTAACTCTGTAATGAATTTTATCTGGCTTATGACATAAATCACATTTTTTCAATAATCTTTAATTTTGCTAAATAGATTTTAGATAAAAATAAGGTTGATTTAGAGTATTCACGAAAAATTTTTATCGTGCCATTATAAAAATTCACTCTACTCATCCTGAAACAAAGCAGTGGTTTTTTGAGTGCAATTATTTTAATTTTTTTTATAAAAATTTCTAATTTTTACCTTCTTAGAATTTTTCAAGGCATCTAAATTATTTAAAAAAAAAATTATTAGATATTTATTTAGCTTTAATTAAAAATATTTATTTATTATACATCTAAATTAGAACTTTCAAAAGAAACTCACGAATCATATTTAATTAATTTTAGTATGATCTCATTAATTTTAATACTATGAACATTTATCTATTTTGGATACTATTTTTAGCTCTATGGGCAATAGTTCCTTTAATGATTATTAAAGGTAGAGTAGACGAAGAGCCTAAGATTCAGACCTCACCAAAAGTTAAATCCAAAAAAAAAGGTTGGTTTAATTAGATAATGAATAGAATTTAATTTTGATTAATTTCAAAATATTATAATTTAATTTAAAAATCTATCTCTCTGAATATCACCTCAAATTAATTTATTTTTTGCGAATACTGTAAAATTATATTTTCAAAATTATCAAAATAATATGGGCTTTTTTTCTTAGTAAAATAATAACTTTAAGTTATTTTTGAGAATAAAATTTTGTAATCTTTTATTAGAAAAATTTAAAATTTGTATGGTAAAGTTTAAATTTAAGAGTTTTTAAATAATTTTCAAATATATGATATCTATAGTAATACCAACATTTAACGAGATAAGAAATATCTCTAAGATAATAAATGAATTATTAGTACTAGATTTTTCATCTGATATTGAAATTATTATAGTTGACGATAATTCAAGTGACGGTACAGCTGATAAAGTTAGAGAGTTTGTGCATAATGACAAGCGTATTCGTTTGATAAACAGAGTTGGCAGGTCAGGCCTTTCAAGCGCTATAAAAGAAGGATGTTTATGTGCTTCTGGTGAGTTAGTAGTAGTTATGGATGCTGATGGTCAGCATGATCCCTCTTACATTAGAAAAGCATTAAAGTTTATAGAAAGCGCAAAAGTTGATATAGTTGTTGGAAGTCGTTTTACAATAGGCTCCAGAATTAGGGGGTTAAGTAAAAGTAGAGAAAGAGGTTCATCTTTTGCTAATTCTTTAGCTCGTTTTAGTCTATATGGTCACTACAGTTATTTATCAGACTATATGAGTGGATTTTTTGTTTTTAACAGAAAGGTATGTCTTGAATTTATAGAAAAAATTGATGTAAATGGGTTTAAATTTTTTTATGAATTATTAGCTGTAAGTAAAGGAAAATTGAAAGTTAATGAAATTCCAATTCTTTTTAAAGAACGGTTACATGGATTTTCTAAGCTTGATTTGCCTGTGGTATGGGACTTCTTTATTTCTTTAATACACTCTTTCATAAGGAGGATTATTCCAAGAAGGGCTGTTAGTTTTGCCTTGGTTGGTTCTATTGGAGTTTTCGTTCAATTTTTTACAATTTACTTTCTAATGGGAGTTTTAAATTTGTCTTTTGAACAAGTTCTTCCAGTAGGCGTTACAATTGCAGCAAGTTCAAATTTTATAATTAACAACTTACTTACTTTTAGGATAAACAGGTTAGTAGGTAAAAGATTTTTTTTAGGACTTTTAAAATTTCTTTTAGTATCTTCCCTTCCAATAATTGCTAATGTCGGTGTTACTAATTTATTTCACAGCCAATTATCCGTTAACACTTTTATTTCTCAAATTGGAGGAATTTTAGTGGTATTTATATGGAATTACGCTGCCTCATCAAAAGTTGTATGGAATAATTAACTAAATAAAAATTTAGTATAAAAAATAATATTTTTGATACCAAAACCTATTGGATTTGAGACTAAATATCTTCCAAGTGACCAACAACAATGGGGAATACCAAAAAATAAAAGGATATAATTATAAATTCTTGATGAGTAAAATCCAGGAATTATTTTTGTAAGTATTTGTTCTCCTCTAAGAGTTGATGAAAAATTCAATAATTTTCTCTGACCAAATGTTTGGAATAAAAAAGAAAATAATAAAGCTGATGAAGTAAGCCACATAAATATCCATCTGCCAATATCGACAAATAAAAACATGGGTATAAATGCGATTAATTGAGAACAAACTATTGTTCGTTTTAATTTTTGATTAACGTCTTTTTTCTTACCTATAAAAAGCCTCATCGCAATATGTATTGTTAAAAACCACATTCCAGGATGCCAAAAAATAAATAAGTTAAATTGAGATAGAAGACTACTAGTAAATACTTGTGAAGTGCCCCAACCTATAGCAGCTATGGCACCTGTAGGTTCCTTTTCATAAAGAGCAGAAATAGAGGGTGTTATTTCACCAAGAGACTGCCAACTTTGGTGAATCATTAAAGCATGATTTATATCTCCTTTAAAAAACCAACATAAAAAGAAAGAAAAGATTGAAGGCATTAAAAATAAAGTTGTATATAGAAATGATTGAAAGATATTTTTTTGGTCGTTTTTCTCAAAAAGTGAAAAAATAATGAACAAGCTTGGCAATCCCCAAATTCCATAACTTTCATGTGAAAAAATTGCAATCATTGAAATGAAATTTACTGCCAAAATTGATACCAATTTTTTGATCCTTTTTTGGTAAAGAGCTTTCATTATTAATAAAGACAGACCATAAGAGAGTACTAAAAAAGCATCTTTTCGTACAAAATAATCCTCAGATAATGGGGCAAGTATTATTAATTGAGATAATAAAAAAGATTTATCAAATAAATTTTTACAGAAATTCAATACTAGTAAGGCTAAAGATAATAATGCAAAAACACTAAATAACCACACTAATAATATTGGTGACAATAAATATTGGTTAGAAATATAATGAATTAATTCTCCTGGTAAGCCTCTGCGTACAAATCCGCCAGCATAGGATATTAGCCATTCGCCGACGGTCCAAGAGTTATCATAAAATCTATTCTTATATAAATTTAAGGGAATTCCTAATATTATTAAAATGGTAAAAAAGATCTCAAATGAATATTTTCTTTTAAAAAGTATGTGAAGTGAAAATTGTTTTCTTAAACTTTTAATATTAAATTGTCTAATATTAATTATTGGCATAATCAATTAATTTTCTTATTTTATGAATATCGTTTCAATTAGTTTTTATCAATATAATGTTTAAAAAAAATATTAAATATTTATCAAAATTAATTAATAGTATTCCAATTATAGATAGGTGGCTATTTGGCCAACTTGTTCCACCTTTGATTTTTGCAGTTTCCGCTTTTACTGTGGTTTCTCTTTCCGTTGGTGTAATGTTTGACTTGATTAGGAAAATTGTTGAATTTGGTTTGCCAATTACACTTGCCATTCAAGTAATGTTTCTAAAATTACCAGGTTTTTTGGTACTCTCATTTCCAATGTCTGTACTTCTTTCAACTTTATTGGCCTATGGGAAGATGTCTTCTAATTCTGAAATATTGGCAGCAAGAAGTTTGGGAGTTAAAACTTCTAGACTTGTTATACCGGCAATAATACTTGCATTATTTATGACTGGATTAACTTTTTACTTTAATAATAGTTTAGTGCCTCTAACGACTAAATATTCTGAAACTTTATTAAGAGATGGTTTAGGAAAATCTGTTTCTATTGAAAGAGGACATGATATTTTTTTTAAAGGGTATGGTTCCTATACTGATCCAAATACTAATAAATCAACCGAGAAAAATACTTTCTTAAATCAAATATTTTTTTCTAGGATTGTTGAAGATAACGTTATGAAAAATGTTACTCTTATTGACTTCTCTGTTTTAGGGTATAAACAAATCCTGTCAGCTGATCAAGGAATCTTTGATAGAGATAAATCAGCATGG
Source organism: Prochlorococcus sp. AG-418-D13 (assembly GCA_003214315.1). Taxonomy (GTDB): domain Bacteria; phylum Cyanobacteriota; class Cyanobacteriia; order PCC-6307; family Cyanobiaceae; genus Prochlorococcus_A. The sequence goes on along the minus strand of QCLU01000008.1, from coordinate 560 downwards.
ATATTTACTGATGGGAAGCTCATTACGTTGGACGAAAGCGGAAAAACTACAACTATAGGTTTTAAAAAATACTTGTATCCCTTGGGAGATGGACCTTTAAGAGTTTCCGAAATTCCTGATGATGCTAATAAAATGACTTTAATGCAGGCTCTTAGAGCAAAAAAACTTTATGAAGAGACTGGCGATGGAAGGGGAGCAAGAAAAATGTCGGTAAGAATTCAAGAAAAATTTACTTTACCCTGTGCATGTTTAGTATTTGGATTAATAGGAAGTAGTTTAGGTTCTAAACAAAATCTAAGAACATCAAAAAGCCAAGGATTTGGCTTAAGTGTAATATTGATTCTTTTTTATTATATACTCTCTTTTTTATCAAGTTCACTTGGCGTGAAAGGCATACTTACCCCATTTATTGCAGCTTGGCTTCCAGTATTGGTATCTTTTTCAGGCGGTCTTTATTTGTTAAAAAAAGCCTCTTAGAGTATTAGGTTTTATTAGAAATTAATATAGGTATCTAACTAGATAAAATTTTCTTTTAAAATGTCAAACTTTGCTTTTAAGTT
>QCLU01000007.1 GCA_003214315.1 Prochlorococcus sp. AG-418-D13 | reverse complement strand
GGGCTGTGGAATCAATAGTTATTGAAAGACCAGAGGAAGCAGAGGAAATATTACCAGCAGCATCAGTTGCTGTTGCGGTTAATGAATAACTGCCGTCAGAAAGTGCAGAAGAAGGTGTGATCGAAAATGCTCCCTCACTATTTGCAGTAGCTGTTCCTAATGAAGAAGAACCATTAAATAGAGTTACGGTCGAACCTGCTTCTGCAGTTCCAGAGATTGTAGGAGTGGTGTCATTAGCAGCAGAAGATGTTGATAAGGATGTTGGGGCATCTGGAGCTGTTGAATCAGAAGAAGAACCAATTGACCCAGGATCTCTAACTTTCCCTAAAGTCGTATCAGAATCATTTTTACCATTATCCCGGACATAGACTGTTAATGTTTTTGTAGAATCATCCCATTTTGCTCCCTCTCCACTAGTTTCATTAAATTCAAAATTAAAATATTCTCCAGTAGCTGTATCTTTTTTATAGTAAACAGGATCAACAGTATCCTCTGGTAACACCCAAGAAAGAGATACAATCTTTCCATAATTATTACTATCTGGGATAGTAACATTGAAATCCATCACTCCAGTAAGAGCCTTTATAGATGTCGATGATGTACCTGTATCAGCTGCAATTTTTCCGAGTACTGCAGCATTTGCATCCTGAACAATAGACACATCCATGGTGTATTCTGCTTTTGCACTCCCATCCACTCCCTTTACGAACATCTCAATCTTGGAATCAGATGAAGATGAATCAGAGTTAGATATTGAATAAATATCTGACTGGGCCGTATTAGAGAATTTTTCTACTACTTGTGCATCAGTATTTGATGTGGTTACAGCATCGGCAAATGTGTCAGAAGCCTCAGAGGTAGAACCATTACTTATATTTCCATCACCAGTAATATCCTGACCAAACTCTGATTCATTTAGTTCTGCTGCTGTTCTGTAGGTAACATCTCCCCAGTCAATCAAACCAGTAGAGGTTAATTTATAAACTAAATAAGAAATATCAGAATCAGATCCGAATGTAGAAGTTTCTTTTACGACTAATTTATAATCACTGCCTACTTTTTGTACAGCAATCGCCTCTGATTTAAAGGAACCTCCACTGAATGTTTCTTCAAAGTTTAAATCTACATATCCACCATCAGGAGACTTTATTTGAAATGTAGAATCGCCATCTTTGATAAAAAGACTTCCATCACTTGTCTGTCTTAATTGGGCGCCAGTAGTGTCAGTTGCAATTGCAGATGTACTACTTGAACTTATTGTTGTTATTGTCCCATCGCCATTTATATCAAGTAAAAAGGCAGCTTCTAATTTCTTGGGATCATCGTAAAAAGAAAATGTACCCCAATCAACAATCATAGTTGACTGATTTACATTTACAGTTTCATAGTTTATGGAAGTATCAGAACCAAAAGTAGTGGTATTTTTTATAAGAACCCTATAAAAATCTGTACTAGAAATAGTCGCTGATTCTACTGCTATTACTTCTTTTACATCTGAATAATCTCCACTTGAATAATTTTCATTGAAAGAAATTAATCCACCAGAGGAATCAAAAACAGCCTGTTTTGTTTGACCACTACCGGATGCAATATATAAATTATTAGAAGAATCTAGATAAGCTAAAGCGCCTTTTGTATCTGATGAAATTGAGGAAAGAGTTTCACTGGCGGCAGACCATATTTTTCCATCTCCATCTAAATCTTGATTAATATCTGCTTCAAAGATTTTTGCATCACCAAATTTCTCAGAACTCCAATCAACAACCCCTGCAGTAGAAATATCAATAGCCTGCCACTGGTTGGAAGTTGAATTAGAGGAATTATTTTTTAATTCATGCTTTACAACAAGTTTGTATTTATCAATTGTGTTATCAGAATCACTATCAATACCTTCTGCTGCATAGGCTGTAGAGGTTCTGGTCTCTCCCGCCCAACTATCAACCCAGTCAAAGGCGACCGCAGCATCATCAGAATCAACTATCAATATATTTGTAGATCCCTTTGTTATATAAAGTCCGCCCTGAGAATCCTTAGTCAGAGTTACCGCAGTATTATCTGTTGTACTTGTATCTGTGCTTACTGCTGTTGTAGTGATACTAGCCGCATCATAAATTCCTCCCCCATCAATATCCTGGCCAAATACGGATTCTTTTTTTCCAATATTTTTTGACCAGGTTCCGCTACTCCAATCTAAAGCCCAGTCTCCAGCTCCAGAAGAAGACTCTTTAATAACAAAAGTTTCCCAGAAGGTTTCTGTCTGACCACCAAATGTATCAGATATTTTTATGGCAAGTAAGAATTTCTCAATGCCATTGTCGTCATATGATTCAACAGCATAAGCTGATGATGAATGAGAATATGCGTAATCACCAGATCCCCCTGAATCGCTCCAGTCAAATGTTGGTGTACCACCCCATTGATCTACTAGAGCGATGGTCTCATCATCTGATGAATCAGATGTTCCTTTATCATTAATGATATAAAGCGCATTTGCATCATCTTTTTTAAGAAGATCGCCTGTAGTATCAGTACTGACTGAATCCAACGCACTTGAATCAAGACCAAAAGCACCATCTCCATCAAGATCTGCCTGCTCAGCATTTGTGCCAAATAGAGATTCTTTACTCTTTATCGATTGAGTCCAGATACTGTTATTCCAGTCAATAACACCCTTATCATCTGTATACCTAAGCTCCCAGTCTGTAAACTCATCAGATCCATAAGTTCCAGAATTTTTAATCGCAATTACATAACCGTCAACAGATTCTCCAGAAATATTTGTATAGGTAACATCTTCTACTGCAACAGCCTTGCTGGTATGAGATCCGCCAGACCATTGATCTGAGAAGTCAAATCTTGCGGCACCTCCCCATGATTCAGTTATAGCGATGTATTCTCCTGCTTCCGTGACAATATAAAAATCACCGTGGGAATTTTTCTTTAAAACATCACTATGGGTATCTGTATCTACAGAAGTTAAATTAGTTAAGTTCAATCCTATTGAACTGTCACCATCAAGATCCTGCCCAAAACTAGCTTCGTAGCTTTGGATGGATTGAGTCCATACGCTCTTATCCCAACTAATTACTCCTGTATTACTTACGTTTAATATTTCCCAATCGATATCGGAATCCTCGCCAAAGATATTTGTATGTTTAATTGCAATTGAAAATGTGTTATCTGAATTAATCTCTGCTGCAATTGCTTCAGAACTTCTAGAACCAGATCCCCAGCTGGAACTGTAATCAAAGTTTGGAGTACCGCCATATTCATCTTTTATAGTTTTAATATTGTCCCCATTATTGTCAGCGATATAAAGAGATTTTTTGCTATCTTTTTTCAGAACCCAACCTGTTGTATCTCCAGTAGCTGTAGTTAAATTACTTAAATTTAATCCCTCTACTCCGTCACCATCAAGATCCTGGCCAAAAGTTTCTTCATAACTCTGGATAGATTGCGTCCAGACAGTTTTATCCCAGTTATTATTTCCCTGATCACTGCCAGATGCATAAATAGAATATATCTGCCAATCTTCATTTGTATTTTTCTGGCCAGTATTAAAATCTGTCCAGGTATTTAACATTTTTACAGCCACCTGATAATAATCATCAGCAGTATTATCAGCAGTTCCGTTATTGTTTTTATCAGAAACTGCTATAGCCGTTGAAGAGTGACTACCATCTCCCCAGTTTGAGGAGGATTCCAACCAACTATCATTAATCGCAATTTGAGTATCACCATCAATAATGTATAGTGCACCATTCGCGCCTTCACTTGCGAGAGTTGCTCCTGTTGTATCAGTAGTTCTAGGAGTTAATTCAATCTGACCAGATTTATCACCATCTCCATTAAGATCTAAATTAAATTCATCTTCCCAAGTGGTGATTGATTCTGTCCAAATATGGCCAGACCAATCAATAACCCCTGAAGATGAAATTTTATATATTTCCCAGTCGATATTTGTATCGACTTCTCCGTCAAAATTAAAAGTATCTGTATGTTTAATAACAACCCTGTAGTAATCATCAATTTTGACTACTGCCATTGGTGTCATAGTATAATAAAAATCATCACCTGGACTTCCAAAACTTGTCTGCAAAGATGGACTTCCACCTGCCGTATCAGTAATACTTATTAAACTATCGCCATCAGAAATATATAAACCACCAGAAGAGTTAACCTTTAAGGTTTCATTAATTTGGTCGGTAGTTATATTTTCAAGAGTATCTAAGTCGACGCCTATAGAACCATCCCCATCGATATCTTGTCCAAGTATTGGTTCATAACTACTTATAGAAGTTGTAAAGGTTGCATATTGCCAATCAAGAATTCCAGAGGAGTTTATTGTATGAATCTCGTATGCAGACATAGCCTGCCTTTCCTCTGTTTCTCCAGTGTTGTTATTAGTATCATCAGCAAAAAAGTCATCATTAAATGACTCTGTAAATTTAATAACTAATACATAATTTCCGTCCTCTTTCTTTTCTGCTGCATATCCAACAGCACTAAAGCTACCACCTTCCCAAGATCCTGAATTTTCTAGTCCAGGATTACCATAATCGTCTTTTATTTTTAATGTCGTATCCCCGTCAACTATATATAGAGAACCAGAACCTCTTTTTAATTCAACGCCGGTAGTATCTGTATCAATCTTTTCAAGATTTGTTAAGTCAACACCTGTAGAACCGTCACCATCAATATCCTGATCAAAGATAGTTTCATAATCAGAGATTTCCACTCCATATGTCCCTGACCAATCAAATGAACCATCTGTTTTAACTTCATAAATTACCCATTGCTCATTTGTATGCGACTGTCCTCCCCATGAATTAGTATGTGTCTCCTTAACAGCCAAAGAATATCTGTCATCGGAAGTATCATCTTCAGTCCCTTTATTATCTAAACCTGCATAAAGTAATTCCCTTTTGAATTTATCTCCATTATTGTAGGTCATCTCTTCATCTAAGATTATTAAGCTTCCACTCCACTCCACTAGCACTGGGATGTAGTTATTATCAGAAGTTACTATATAGACTGAACCAAAATTATCTAGTGCAATTTTTTCCCCTACATCATCAGAAGTTTTTAAAGTTAAATTACTTGTATCAAAACCTATTGATCCATCATTATTCAGATCTTCATTAAATAAAATTTCTGTTCCACCAATTCTTTGAGTATTAGTTGATGTATTCCAATCTAGAACCCCTGAAGAGTTAGTTTCAATTGTTTGCCATGTTATTTCCTGGCCAATACTACCTTCATCATTATTGATTTCCTTTATGGCAATTATAAAATTACCAGATTCAAGTTCCTCTACTGCAAAAACCTCGCTATTTCCACCCATCCATGAATTATTTAGATATGCAGCTCCTCCCCATGATTCTGTAATTAAAATCAGATCATTTGATGTATCATTATCCTTTAAAATATAATTCTTCTTCTCATATGGATCATCAACATTATTGGCATAAATAACATCTCCGGTCTCGCCTTCTCTAACCTGTACTAATTCGCTAATATCAGGGACTTCTTCTTGCTCATAATCCATTTCCCAGAAATTTTTAAACGGATCATCCCCTGAACCTGATCCGGAACCTGTGTCTGAACCAGATCCTGAACCAGATCCTGAGCCTGATCCAGATCCTGCGCCTGAGTCAGTTTCTGTCATACTTTCTTCTACAGTTGAATATATTATTTGATCCGTTCCTGCACCATGACTTGCACCAGTCATCATTGTCCCATTGGGCATCACATGATAAGCACCTGTATATTCAATGCCATTTATATAACCAACGATATTAGAATTTTTAGTTCCGTTCTCAGGATTAGTATCATTAACCGGCATCCCTGGATCAACAATCCTTCCGTTTTTGGTTCCATCACCATCCCACTGAGCATCACCGTCAGTAAGAGTTAAAGTTACTTTCTTATTATTGGGATCACTTACATCAAAGCTAAATAAAGGATTGCCATCAGTATCTACATATGGCCTGAAGTCGTTATAGAGATAGTTATATCTGAGATATGAATTTGCACTGTCGAAGGAAGATGGCAGGTAGATATCTGCAGTGATTGTGCCGCCGGGTTCTAATCCTGAGATATTAAAAGCGACTGGATCATATGTCGTCTGATATTGAGAATCGACAGAAACCGTATAACTTGTTCCATCTGACAGTGGTATTGAATACTGCGAATTATTAGCGTCAAAAACTTCTATTCCTTTTAATGAATAAGTTGACTGAACTTTGATAGCTGCGACATTAGTCTGTTCAGCCTCAGATCCTAAATTAAATTGTTCTGCAGTTGTCCAAGGAAGAATCGCAATATCCGGTTGGTAAACATCTGCTTCTCCGTCCTGGTCATAGTCAAGTAATTTACCCTCATCATCCAGGAAACTCTGTGCTGCGATTGATAATCCTTTTGACTGAGTTCTATCAATAGATTGAGAACTTTGAGTGAGAGTAATATCTGATGCAATATTTACTGACTGAGATTTCTCTAATATCTGCTCACCTTCTTTAGAGAAGGTCGCCGTAAAGATATTGGTGCCATTTACTAAATTCTTCCAGTCGGCATCTGTAAGGGTATAACTCCAGGTTCCATTAGAAGAAGTTGCTTTTCTTGTTGCACCACCAAATGAGATCGTAACTTCTCTACCATCATCAAGTTCTGTTTGACCAGAAAGAGTAACTCCAGAAACTTTTTCTGCATTATTAATAGTGTTATCACCGGCAACCTGATTAAAGGAAACATTAGGTAAAGGTTGACTATATATATTGAGAGGATCTGAATATAGAGAACTTCTAATACCAGTTCCATCTGAATATGTAGCTTTAACTCTTAATGTCTTATTGCTATCTCCTGCATGAGGAGAATAAGTACTGGATGTTGCGCCACTGATATCAGTCCAGGTATTAGATGAGTAGGATGCTTCCTGCCATTGATAGAAAATATTGGGATTATTATTAGTTCCATCTGGATCATCTGTGATAGCACCAGCAGTAATTGTCCCACCAACAATTGGATCGCCAGAAATTGGAGCAAATATACCCTGACCACTATCTTTGATTGTTCTGCCTGCAGGTCTTACATCTACATCACCGTCGTCAAAACGTAAGGTTTCTATATTGGTAAGTGTGTCATTACCTTCTGTTCCAGAAATTGTGATCGTCTCATATAAACCAGAGACAGATGTAGAGATGGAATAATCAGCTTGATTTCCAGAGAAGATTGCGATATCAGTTCCTTCTCCACCGTCAATGGTGTCATCACCTGCTCCACCGGTAACAGTGTCATCTCCTGCTCCTGCATTAAGTGTGTCATTACCAGCTCCACCATCTAACGTGTCATTTGACCCATAACTTTTAACGGTGTCAGCTAATGATCCCCCGGTAAAAATTACCTGAGAATACCATTCACCAGTTCTTCCCTCAAAATTAATATTGGCATCAGTTTCTGCACTAAAGTCATAAGTTCCATACCCATTTGTAATTTTTAACGTGGTTCCAGCCTGACCAACATTATCTGTAAACGTTTCATTCCATGGATCTCCACCAGATCTTATTTCTTCAAATCCATTAACTAGTGTCCAATCAAAACTGCGATTATCCCAAAACTCTCCAGCAGAGCTATTTGGTGTGCCATTTCCATAAGAGCTATGATATAAAAGGTCATATCCATCCCCGCCCTCAAGGCCAAAACTAGTTAATCTATATCCGTTTCCTAAGCCAAGTTGGACGATATCGTCTCCACTACCTGCATCAACAAAAGCAAATGATGGCCCATGAATAAGATCATCTCCATCTCCACCATATACTTTTAATCCTCCATTTCTACCACCTGTTTTATGCTTCGCTGAATACTCAGTTGAGGCTGTGCTAATAGTGTCATTACCAGCTCCACCATAAATTGTGCCGTTATTATCCTTAAGAACATCATCACCATCTCCACCATAGATAACATCATTTTCTGCTCCTCCATCAATAGTGTCATTACCCGCACCACCATAAAGAGTATCGTCGCCGTCATCTCCTTCTATCGTGTCATCACCATCTCCACCTTGGATTTCGTCATCTCCGCTACTTCCTGATAAGGTGTCATTACCTCCCAAACCTTTTATTAAATCATCTCCAGTATTACCAGTTAAAACATCGGCAGCAGTTGTTCCAGATAAATCGAGACCAGAGGGTGTTATATCTAAATCGCCATCGGCGAATCTTAGTGTTATGACATTTTTAACAGTATCAGTCCCATCGATACCGCGATTATCTATGATTTGATACTGAGCATAAGCTGTTGAATTAATAGAATAATCAGCTTGATTTCCAGAGAAGATTGCGATATCAGTTCCTTCTCCACCGTCAATGGTGTCATCACCTGCTCCACCGGTAACAGTGTCATCTCCTGCTCCTGCATTAAGTGTGTCATTACCAGCTCCACCATCTAACGTGTCATTTGACCCATAACTTTTAACGGTGTCAGCTAATGATCCCCCGGTAAAAATTACCTGAGAATACCATTCACCAGTTCTTCCCTCAAAATTAATATTGGCATCAGTTTCTGCACTAAAGTCATAAGTTCCATACCCATTTGTAATTTTTAACGTGGTTCCAGCCTGACCAACATTATCTGTAAACGTTTCATTCCATGGATCTCCACCAGATCTTATTTCTTCAAATCCATTAACTAGTGTCCAATCAAAACTGCGATTATCCCAAAACTCTCCAGCAGAGCTATTTGGTGTGCCATTTCCATAAGAGCTATGATATAAAAGGTCATATCCATCCCCGCCCTCAAGGCCAAAACTAGTTAATCTATATCCGTTTCCTAAGCCAAGTTGGACGATATCGTCTCCACTACCTGCATCAACAAAAGCAAATGATGGCCCATGAATAAGATCATCTCCATCTCCACCATATACTTTTAATCCTCCATTTCTACCACCTGTTTTATGCTTCGCTGAATACTCAGTTGAGGCTGTGCTAATAGTGTCATTACCAGCTCCACCATAAATTGTGCCGTTATTATCCTTAAGAACATCATCACCATCTCCACCATAGATAACATCATTTTCTGCTCCTCCATCAATAGTGTCATTACACGCACCACCATAAAGAGTATCGTCGCCGTCATCTCCTTCTATCGTGTCATCACCATCTCCACCTTGGATTTCGTCATCTCCGCTACTTCCTGATAAGGTGTCATTATTACGAGAACCAATTAATAGATCATTTCCGCTCCCACCTGAGGCTGTTATTCCTTCTGTTGTGTTATCTGCAACTGCAAAAAATATATCTCTTGAAACCGTTGTTATTTGTTCACTATTACCTTCGTTATCCGTATAGCTGATAACTGCTCTAATCTTTTTACCTTGATCACTATCTGCTATTGCATAAGTTGCAGATGTTCCAACTTCACTCCACGAATTATTATCACTTGATATTTGCCAGCTATAACTTAAAGTCCCAGTTCCATCTGGATCTACCACATCTTGAGAGATGCTTAATGTATTTCCACCTACTGTATTACCAGAAATAGAGAAAGAAGCTTCGCCAGAATCAGTGGAAAGAGTGACTGGCATCCCAGGATCAACGATTATTCCATTTCTAATACCATCACCATCCCACTGAGCATCTCCGTCAGTAAGAGTTAAAGTTACTTTCTTATTATTAGGATCACTGGTATCAAAGCTGAATAAAGGATTGCCATCAGTATCTAAATATGGCCTGAATTCGTTATAAAGATAGTTATATCTCAGATATGAATTTGCACTATTGAAAGAAGAAGGCAGATAGATATCTGCAGTGATTGTGCTACCAGGTTCTAATCCAGAGATGTTAAAGGCGACTGGATCATAGGTTGTCTGATATTGCGAATCAACGGAAACCGTATAGGTTGTTCCATCTGATAGTGGTATTGAATACTGAGAATTATCAGCATCAAAAACTTCTATTCCTTTTAATGAATAAGTTGACTGAACATTTATGGCTACAACATTAGTCTGATCAGCCTCAGATCCTAAATTAAATTGTTCTGCAGTTGTCCATGGAAGAATTGCGACATCTGGCTGATAAACATCTGCTTCTCCATCCTGATCATAGTCAAGTAATCTGCCCTCATCATCTAGGAAACTCTGTGCAGCGATTGATAATCCCTTTGGCTGAGATCTATCAATTGATTTCGAAATATTATTGAAATTAATATCAGATTCAACAAATATAGATTTTGAAAGTACAAATATTTCTCCCTCTTGGTTAGAAAAAAGGATGCTGAACCTATTTGTTTTAGGAGTTAACTGTTCCCAGTCAGATTCTTTTAAAACATAGCTCCATTGCCCATCATTTTGGGTAGCTTTTCTTGGAGTATCATTAATTAAAATTGTTACATCGTTACCAAAATCTTCCCCTGATAATGTTACCCCTTGACTCTTTTCAAGATTTGAAATTGAGTTATTTGTCGCGACATCATTAAAAGTTCCATTTAATAAACTACTTTCTTTAAGGATTTTTAGAGATTCTGAATATATGCTGCTTCTAACATTAGATCCATCAGTGTAACTTACTTTGACTCTTATATTTTTTTCTGAATCACTATCAGTTAATGAATAGCTACTACTATTGGCATTGTTTATATTTAGCCAACTATTTCCAGATGTACTTCTTTGCCATTGATAAACAATATTAGGTTCTTCATTAACCCCATCGGGATCATCAATTAATTCACCAGCAGAAATAATTGAACCAACTTTATTTTTACCAGTGATATTTAAAATTTTTGCTTGACCTGTATCTCTAATATTTTTCCCGCCTGAAGTAAGGTCTAAATCTTCATCATCAAAACGTAGAATCTCTACCCCTCTTAGCTTATCTATTCCATCAGCACCACTAATGTAAATTACTTCATATAAATTCTCAATAGCAGATGAAATTGTATATGAATTTTGATTGCCAGAAAAAATTGCAGTATCAATTCCTGTTCCTCCATAAATAACATCATTACCACCACCGGCATTGAGGATATCGTCATTATTACCACCGTAGAGAGTATCATTACCACTACCACTTTCTATTGAGTCGTTACCCTCATCCCCTTTGAGCGTGTTATTGCCATTACCGCCATAGATGGAATCATCTCCACTTCCTCCCTCGAAGATATTATTATCGTCATTACCAATTAATCTGTCATCACCTGAACCACCACGAACCTGAAAATCCATTCCGTCATAAGAATGTAATTTACCTGCTGATATATCTATGACATCGTCACCGTCATCTCCGTAGATAAATAGCCTGGCTGTATTATCTCCCGTAACTTCAATAGTGTCATCACCTGCACCTGCATAAATTCTTTCCCATCCATTGTCATAAGTAGCTCCGTCATAATTGAGTTTTATAGTGTCATTACCTCTACCTGTATAAACGTTTGAATCGACGCGGTAACCGCTCAAGTTAAGAATATCGTTGCCATCATTGGTACGGAAAGAACCAATAGTACTACTGTTAATCCTAGTAGTTATGACATCATCGCCTGAACCAGATTGAAAAATTGTACCCCCTACGTTGGGATGTCCAAGAGACGCACCATCCTTGAGATCTAAGATTTTATTTCCATTAGTGCCGGGATCACTCGTAATGAGGACATAACCTCTATCCCATCTATCATTTCCATCGAATTTATTAATAATATATTCATCATTTCCTGTTCCGGATGTAATAGTAAATCCTCCAGTCGCACCTTCTTCTATTACATAACTATCATTTCCATCACCTGAGGTGAACTCTCCTCCATGAGCATCGCTACCAATAATAATTGTATTATTCCCATCTCCAGCATCGACGATATCTCCCTCTCCATTGGATGTGATCGTGTCATCTCCTGCCCCTCCATAAATAGTATTAGTGCCGGAGCCACCGGAAATAGTATCGTTTCCCTCTCCTCCAATGAGGATGTCGTCTCCTCCTAAACCGGTAATGGTATCATCTCCGCCATAACCATCAATTACGTCATCGTTCTCTGTCCCGAGTAAAATGTCATCTCCTGCCCCCTCTCCTTCCTTGCCACTGAAGTAGGTATCGATTTCAATATCCCCATCACTAAATCTAAGCTGTTCGGTGTCGTAGAGAGTATCTAAGCCATCAGGAGATCCATCTCTTTTATCTTGAATGTAATAGGCATCACCAAAAGTAAGGTCTGTTGCACGAGCTACTCTGTAATCATTCGAACTACCTGAGAACACGGCAGTATCAAAATCTTGTCCCCCATAAATAACATCATTACCACCACCGGCATTGAGGATATCGTCATTATTACCACCGTAGAGAGTATCATTACCACTACCACTTTCTATTGAGTCGTTACCCTCATCCCCTTTGAGCGTGTTATTGCCATTACCGCCATAGATGGAATCATCTCCACTTCCTCCCTCGAAGATATTATTATCGTCATTACCAATTAATCTGTCATCACCTGAACCACCACGAACCTGAAAATCCATTCCGTCATAAGAATGTAATTTACCTGCTGATATATCTATGACATCGTCACCGTCATCTCCGTAGATAAATAGCCTGGCTGTATTATCTCCCGTAACTTCAATAGTGTCATCACCTGCACCTGCATAAATTCTTTCCCATCCATTGTCATAAGTAGCTCCGTCATAATTGAGTTTTATAGTGTCATTACCTCTACCTGTATAAACGTTTGAATCGACGCGGTAACCGCTCAAGTTAAGAATATCGTTGCCATCATTGGTACGGAAAGAACCAATAGTACTACTGTTAATCCTAGTAGTTATGACATCATCGCCTGAACCAGATTGAAAAATTGTACCCCCTACGTTGGGATGTCCAAGAGACGCACCATCCTTGAGATCTAAGATTTTATTTCCATTAGTGCCGGGATCACTCGTAATGAGGACATAACCTCTATCCCATCTATCATTTCCATCGAATTTATTAATAATATATTCATCATTTCCTGTTCCGGATGTAATAGTAAATCCTCCAGTCGCACCTTCTTCTATTACATAACTATCATTTCCATCACCTGAGGTGAACTCTCCTCCATGAGCATCGCTACCAATAATAATTGTATTATTCCCATCTCCAGCATCGACGATATCTCCCTCTCCATTGGATGTGATCGTGTCATCTCCTGCCCCTCCATAAATAGTATTAGTGCCGGAGCCACCGGAAATAGTATCGTTTCCCTCTCCTCCAATGAGGATGTCGTCTCCTCCTAAACCACTGATTATGTCGGAGCCGCTTGTACCAGTTATTAAGTTATCTTCATCATCTCCAATTAGGCTTACTTTTATAAATTGATTTTCGGTAGAGACTTCTTCAGAGAAGCCTTCGTTATCCAGATAGCTTAAAACTGCTCTTATATATTTGTTTTCATCACTCTTTGTGATTGAATAGCTTGATGATGTTCCAACCTGGTCCCAATTTATTAAGTCTTGTGAAACTTGCCAGCTATAACTTAAAGTTCCTGTTCCATCAGGATCTGCTGCATCTTGAGAGATGCTTAATGTATTTCCCTCTGCTGCAGTGCCAGAAATTGAAAACGACGAATTCCCATCATCAATGCCATCAATATTACTGGTCTCTACTAATGCCCCATTTATAGTTTTAGTGACTGTATAATTATCTGTGGAAAGTGCATTAAAATCTATCCCTATCGCTTCATTAGAAGTACTTGTATAGTCAATATCTAAGGAATCGTATCTTAATTCAACATCATCAGAACCTAGTCCAATATTTATTACATCATTTAATGTTTTAAAGAATCCCGTACCAGATATATTTATCTGATTAAAAGTAAATAAATCTGTTAGAACAGAATCCCCTCCATTTCTTCTATCAGTAATTTGGATAGAAGCAGTTAAAGGAGATGAAATTTCATTTTCATTTGCATCAAGATAAGCTGTAGAAAAACCACTGTAATGAGTATCTGAGGAACTGTCTTTTTTAAAAGTTATATTGCCGCTGTATTTAAGCTCTACGTCAATATCTGATGTATTTTGGGGACTAAGTTTGAAAGTTAAATCTGTAACGGTATATGTTTCAGTTGTTGGGGTGAAGCCAGACAAATCAATAAGACCTGATCTTGCTTCACTACTAAAATTCTGGTTTAGAATATAATTTTTATAAACATCAGTATTTTTAAAATTCTCGGTAAAAAAAGACGAAAACAGGGATCTTCCAATTAAATGTAAATTCGAATTGCCTTTAAAAATATCCTTTGTATTTGTAGATACTTGTTCACTAAAACCTTCATTATCTGTATAGCTAACAACTGCTCTTATCTTTTTACCTTGATCACTGTTTGTCACCGAATAAGTAGAAGATGTTCCAACTTCACTCCAGGTACTATTTTCACTAGATATTTGCCAGCTATAACTTAATGTTCCTGTTCCATCAGGATCTACTGCATCTTGAGAAATACTTAAACTGTTTCCCTCTGCTGCAGTGCCAGAAATTGAAAACGACGCATCACCATCATCAATGCCATCAACATTACTAGTCCCTACTAATGACCCATTAATAGTTTTAGTAACTGTGTAATTATCTGTAGAAAGGGCATTAAAATCTATCCCTATCGCTTCATTAGAAGTACTTGTATAGTCAATATCTAAGGAATCGTATCTTAATTCAACATCATCAGAACCTAGTCCAATATTTATTACATCATTTATTGTTTTAAAGAATCCTGTACCAGAGATACTTATCTGATTGAAAGTAAATAAATCTGTTAAAACAGAATTCCCTCCATTTCTTCTGTCAGTTATTTGAATAGAAGCGGTTAAGGGAGACGAAACTTCATTTTCATTTGCATCAAGATAAGCAGTGGAGAAACCACTGTAGTGAGTATCTGAGGAGCTATCTTTTTTAAAAGTTATCTTGCCGCTGTATTTAAGCTCAACATCAATATCTGATGTATTTAAAGGACTAAGTTTAAAAGTTAAATCTGTAACGGTATATGTTTCTGATGTAGGTGTGAAACCAGATAAATCAATAAGTCCTGATCTTGCTTCGCTACTGAAAGTCTGGTTTAAAATATAATTTTTATAGACGTCAGTATTTCTAAAGTTCTCAGTAAAAAAAGAGGAAAACAAATGTCTTCCAATTACATATAAATTTGAAATCTCCCCAAAAGACATTTTTTTATCTTTTGTTTATAGTTAAACTAATATTTATTTTAACTCTTCTGTAAATTTGAGTAAATATACCTCTCTATTTATTAAAAGCTTTGTATTCATATTCCTAGTAGTAATTTTCGCTGAGCAGAGAATTCCTGCGAATGAAAAAACAAAAGCAAAAGAGAAAATGAATTTTGAAGATAAGGATTGGACAGAATTATTAATTGAAAAGATTAAAGCAGAGGAACTAAATGATGGCAAAAGGAAGAAATGGATTGAATTATTAATGGAAGAGATAAAAGTAGAAGACTCAGAAGATAGTAAAGATAAGGATTGGATTGAATTATTAATGGGAGAAATAAAAGTAGAAGACTCAGAAGATAGTAAAGATAAGGATTGGATAGAATTATTAAAAGAAGAGATAAGAGAAGTTGACCAAGCAAGAGACGTTAGAAACGAAACAATAGCAAAAGATCTTAACGATGGCGAAGGTGAAGATTGGATAGCATTATTAAAGGAAGAGATAAGAGAAGTTGACCAAGCAAGAAAACTTAAAGATGAAAAAGAGGCAAAAGAAGCAAGGAAGGACCAAAATTCAGAAAAAAGGATTATTGAAGAAATAGGTACAGGTTTATCAGATAAAGGAATTTATTTTGATCTTTTAAAAACTTTATATACAAAAAATCAATTTGGAATAAGAGTAAATTATTTACCAGAAAATTTCTTCACTCATAAAGATATATATGTTGACGATACGAATGTTTTTGCAGAATATTTTGGAGTTGGAATGTTGTATAAGCGTTTTTTATTGCCTAATGATTCAAAATCCAATTTTTATTTCCAAGCAAATGCAGATGTTTCTACATTAAAATTATCACACAAAAAAGATCTAACAAAGGAAATTTACTCATATGATAATCTTAAATTCACCTGTAGTGCTTGTGGGATTTTAACTATTCAAACCGATCCAGATGATCTTTATATCATTCCTTACATTAGCCTTGGCTATCAGTATAAAAATACTCCTAATTTCAAAACTAACTTATCCTTAGGCATACAATATATAGATCCAGGATCTCTAGAAAATTTTACAAATACTAAATACCCTCTTCCAATATTTGTTCAATCAAAAGTAGATGAATGGATGCAGAATACGCAAAATAAAATTGATGAATATTCAGAATTTCAACCATCCATTAGTTTGGGTTTTAGCTATTCGTTCTAGCAATCCTTATTCAAATATCTTTTGAATTAATGAAATCTAGTTCCCTAATATTCTACATATCAATAAAAGATATATTCGTTTTTAAAAAAGCCAAGTTGATTTTTCAGTCATTTTTAATTGGTTCTATTTTATCCAAAATTATTTTTAGATCTTCAACCATTTTATTTTTGCCTAAAGCTATTAATTTTAGAGTATCTTCATACATTTTGGTTTGAGCATCTGCAGTTCTAAGACCTATTACCAATTGCCTTGCCTCTTTAGGAAGGTCATCAAGAAAATATTCAGAGTCATCAAACTTTAATTTTTGTTTTTTTGTAGGATCTGTTTTTTCTTCCATTTTTTTTATTATTTTTATATAAAGATACAACTTAATTCAGAATAAATCACCAACTTTCAGGATTTGAAAAATATTGTTAAATCTGACTTCTTAATAATTATAAAATCATTTGGGCAATCTCTGGTTAATCATTCACTATTGCTTGCTGCACTTTGGTGATTTAGCAGATTTTATTGATATGAAAATTTCAGAAGTTCAACCTCTACAAAGAGATTTATTTAAACATGAATTTTTACTCTCAATATTTATTTTATCATCAAAATTTTTTAATTTGTTTTCATTATTTATTGATTTAACTTTCTGTCCACAATGACCTTTGCAACCACCATTAATTAGATTATGTGCATATAAATTGGAAATATTTGTAAGAAATAAAAGAAAAATTATCTTATAAATTTGATAAAAATTAAATTTCATATTAAATATCACTTTTCCAAAATTAGTATACAAATAATACCAGTTAATTCCAAGGAGTGTTTATAAGTCCCCAGATATCGAAGAAGAAAAATAAAACTGCAATAACCACAAGATCCCAAGCTCTTTCCCTAAACGCCCAAGGTGCAATAAAAACTTCCCCTAGTCCATGGAGCGCCGCCCCAATAGGTAAATGATCAAGAACAAGCAAACTGTGAGAGAGAATAAAAAGAAAGCTTGCGAAATATCTAAAAAAAACAAATTGCCAATTACTAGAATTCATACTTTTTAGATTTTTAAGAAATATACTTCAATGATCAAAATAATGAAATAGATCGAGTTAGGAGATATATTTTTTTGTAGCCATAAATACTAATTAAGTTTTGAAGCTCAAGTAAAAGTTATTAAACCATGAAATATATGTTTTCAAGCTATCGTCCAAAAAATAGTTTTGATGAATACTTTAAGGATAATGTCAACTCTGCAAGAGAAATATTAATTCCACTTCTTTCCTCTTTAGATAATATGGGTCTTGAAGAGTTAAACAGGAATCATTCTGCAGCAAAAAAATTATTATTAAGACATGGTGCCACTTTCAGATTAAACGATACTGGTTTAAAAGGTACTGAGAGAATATTACCCTTTGATCCACTGCCAAGAATAATAAGTAAAGATGATTGGGTAACATTAGAAAAAGGCCTAAAACAAAGGCTTGAGGCAATTGATTTATTCCTGGATGATATTTATAATTCTCAAAATATAATTAATGATGGAATAATTCCAAGAGAGTTAATCGAGAGTTCAGAAGGTTGGAGACCTCAAATGATAGGTTTCAAACCTCCATTAAATAAATGGTGTCAAATTTCGGGACTTGATTTAATAAGGGACAGAAAAGGTGATTGGCATGTTTTAGAAGATAATTTAAGGTGTCCTTCTGGGGTTGCTTATTTTTTAGAAAATAGATTAGTTATGAAAAATATTTTCCCTAATCTTTTTTCTGGAAGAATAGTAAAACCAATTGATGAATATCCATCATATCTTTTAAAAACTCTTCAAGAACTTGCTGTTTGGACAGACACTCCCAAAATAGTTCTACTAACTCCTGGAATTTTTAATAGTGCATATTTTGAACATAGTTATTTAGCGCAAGAAATGGGCATCCAATTAGTACAGGGTCATGACTTAATTTGTAATGATGATTATGTATATTTAAAAACTACCTCTGGTTTAAAAAGAGTAGATGTCATTTACAGAAGAATTGATGATGATTTTTTAGATCCTCTTAATTTCAGAAAAGATTCCTGCCTTGGTGTCAGCGGATTACTTGATGTTTTAAAGGCAGGTCATGTTGCTTTAGCAAATGCCCCTGGTACTGGAATAGCAGATGACAAAATGATTTATTCTTTTGTTCCAAAAATGATTAAATATTATCTTGATGAAGAAATTATTATTAAAAATGTAGAAACATATATTTGTCATTACGAAAAGGATCGAGAATATGTTCTAGAAAATTTACCAAAACTTGTTGTTAAGTCTGTTGCTGAAGCTGGGGGATATGGAATGTTAATTGGACCTCACTCAACAAGCAGTGAAATAGAAGAATTTGCAAATAAAATTAGAAAGAATCCTAGAAATTTCGTAGCACAACCAACATTAGAATTATCTACTGTGCCATCTTTATGTGATGGAGAACTATATCCATGTCATGTTGATTTAAGACCATATATCTTGAGAGGAAAAGATTCATGGGTTAGCCCAGGTGGGCTTACGAGAGTAGCATTAAAAAAAGGATCATTAGTCGTCAATTCTTCTCAAGGTGGAGGATGCAAAGATACTTGGGTTGTAGGTGAATAATATGCTTTTAAGTCGTGTAGCAGAATCTCTTTATTGGATCAATCGTTATTTAGAACGTGCAGAAAATATATCTCGTTTCGTGGAAGTAAGTGAAGCAATGTCATTAGATTGTCCACCAGGAAGTGCGGAACCTTGGCTCCCGTTAATTGATGCTTCCAGTGACAGAGAATCTTTTGATAAAAGATTCCCAGAAAAAAAACCTGATGACGTTATTAATTTTTTAATAAGAGATCGTTTAAACTCAAATAGCATAATTTCATGTATTCAATTAGCTAGAGAAAACGCACGACAAATAAGAGACGTTTTGACCACAGAAATGTGGGAACAAATTAATATTTTATATTGGAATATGCAAGAAGGAGAACCCATATGGAATAAGCCAAGACAAGAACAATTAAGTGAAATAAGAAGGGCATGTCAGCTTTTTTATGGAATTACAGATGCGACTCTAAGCAAAGACCTTGCTTGGAGATTTAGCATTCTTGGAAGATTAATTGAGAGAGCTGACAAAACATCGAGAATTTTAGATGTTAAATATTATTTACTTCTACCCAGCCTAGATGAACTTGGAGGAGTTCTTGATGAACTGCAATGGATTGCTCTTTTACGATCCGCTGGAGCTTATCAAATGTTTAGGAAAGCAGAGCAAAATTCTATTAAGCCTAATTCAGTCGCAAGATTCCTTTTATTGGATCCAATTTTTCCGAGATCAATAAGATACTGTCTTGAGGGGATAAGCAACACTCTTAAGATGATAGATTCCTCACCTCTTCCTGAAAATCCTTCCGAATTAGAATGCATGAGAGGCTTGCTTAAAGCAAAGTGGAGTTATATCAGAATTGAAGATATAATTAATGATGGTTTACATGAGGCAATCGATTCATTGCAAATTGATTTAAATAAATTAAATGATCTTATTCAAGAGAAATATTTTATTAATTAAAAAGCTTTTTAATGAGAATTAAATACATTCACAAACTTGAATATAAATACGAAGACCCTGTTCAATTAGGCGAACATAGATTATGTATAAAGCCAAGGTCAAATGGCTTCCAAAAACTAAAGAATTTTGAATTAAAAATAACCCCAGAACCAGAAATTATTTATCCATTACTTGCTGCCAGCGGAGAAGAGATTAATAGAATCAGATTCAATGGATTAACAGATAATTTAATTATTGAATCAATCAGCGAAGTTGAAACTATTAAACATCCAAACATTATTGATGGAGTTAAAAATAGAGATTTGACATTACCTTTTTGTAGAAGCATTATTAACAGAGATTTACAGGGAGCATTAGAGGGATGGATGCCAAATGGACAACACGATCCCTCTGCAGTAGAACTTGCCCAAGAAGCCTTAGCAGGAAGCATTAATAACGCATTATCATTTACCTACCAACTAATAGAGATTATTCAAGATCGGGTTAAATACACCAAAAGACACACAGGTCCGGCATGGCCGGCTAGCAGAACACTTAGAGAACGGATAGGTTCATGTAGAGATTTAGCAATGCTAATGGTTGAAGCTTGTAGGTCTATTGGTATTCCAAGTAGGTTTGTAAGTGGTTATCATTTTGAAGACCCTTTGCCTTCTGAGTTGGATTTACATGCTTGGGCTGAGTTATATATTCCAGGTGCTGGTTGGAGAGGTTTTGATCCAAGTGGAAAAGGATTAATAGACGAAAGATATTTAACATTGGTATCCTCTTCCAAATCTAATTTAACCTCCGTAATTTCAGGAAACTTCATAGGGAAAAATAATTTAGAAAATACTTTATCCTGGGAAATCAAACTTCTTGAAATTAAATAAACGCTAAATTTTCAAATTTTTAAAATAAGAAAAAGGAATATAAATAAAAATATGTTTCTTTTTTAGTGTTAATTGATACGTTCTTGGATATATATATCTGTTTTCATTTGTTAAATATTTAAAGAAAATTGAACTCAAGTTTAGAAATTCCAGTTATCAAATCAAACAAATCGAAAATGTTTGAATTGGTAAGTTATGAAAAATTTCGCGATACGAAAGACGTTAGATTTTTTGATATTAGTGTTAATGAATCAAATTATAGAGATCTAGTAATTCACAGTGGTCCTGCAGTTAGTCCGCCAAATGATGAAGAATTTAATAATTGGCAATTTTACATACATCACAATCAAGAAGATAATCTACTGGCCATCTCTGGGGGAAGAACTTTTTTTCTTGTCAATTTTGGCTGGGATTATCCTTTTTATAAAGTTAGATTAGAATCTTGCGGATATATTCTAAGAATACCTAGAGGAACTTTTCATAGATCAGTATCTGACGAAAACGGTTCCATAGTTTTAAATCAAGCTATTAGAGATAAAGGCGGTACAGTTGAATCTGAATTCAAGGTAACGAATAGCAAGGATAACAAAAAACTTCTAGATTGTATAACTAATTTAGAGCCTAGATTTAAAATTTATAGTGTTAAATAATCTTAAAAAGGAGTTCCAAATTTATACATGAATTTTAAAAATTATCTAATTGTTATAAAATAAAATTATTCAAATTTTTTAATATGAAATTTTTTAGTTTTTTAAGATATTTTTTATGCATAACTTTTTCTTTCTTAGTTTTATCTTCTCCAGTTTTTGCCGGGGCGAATGTTGCTGTTAAGGGAGAAGGAGATGAAGTACCTAGTTATGTAAGATCTAATATTACAGGATTTGATTTCCATGGAGAGGATCTTCATTTGTCTTCTATAGCTGGAGCAGTTGCGAGAGACGCAGATTTTAGTGATGTTGATTTACATGGGACTACATTAACCCTATCTGATTTAAAAGGTTCTAATTTAAATGGAATCGACCTGACCGATACTCTTTCTGATCGAGTTAATTTCCAAAAAACAGATCTTAGAAATGCTGTTTTAATAAATATGATCGCATCAGGAAGCAGTTTTGCAGGGGCTCAAATAGAAGGCGCAGATTTTTCTTATGCCATTCTTGACAGCGAAGATCAAAGAAATCTTTGTGAAATTGCTGACGGGATCAATCCAACTACCGGAGTTTCAACAAGAGAAAGTCTTGAGTGTAGTTAGCAATAAAAATTACAAGTAAACTTTTTTACCTTTATTAAATTTATAAATTCTTTGTTTATCGTCTTGAAAAATCATTTCACCATTTAATTTGGATTTCTTAAATTTTGAAAGTCTTGCTCTGTGAATATTGGATTTTCTATTTATATTTTCTTCATTATCGTAAAATCCAATATAAATATTTATAGAAGGATTTGAAAAGGTTTTTTCTTCCTCCCTTAAAAAGATTCTTTCAATATTTGTTTGCGTGCTCTGCAGTTTATTTTTAAATTTGTTTAATTTTAAGTTCGTTGGTTTTTTAGATTTAATTTTTTTGTAGACTAAAAAACTAATTACTAAAATTAGAAAAATTACAAATATATTCATAACCTATTTAATTTTTATTTTTATATCTACGCCTAAGTTACTTTTAGTAGTCAATATTTCTTTTTTTAAAATTCCATAAGTAAAAATTCTAGATAAAGTTTGCAAAGATTTAAAAACCAAAAGAACAGCAAATAGAAAGAAAACAATGATGTTTTCTACAAGAATATTTTTATTAGTATTTTTATTTTCTAAGTTGCTCATGAAAGTGTTAAATCAATTATTTATCATCATTATTTGCATATGGGCCGAAAAATTCACTAGCATCTCTTCCCATTACTTTAGCAAGATTTAAACTTTTATCTATATCCCAATTAGATGCCATTCCATAAAGAATACCAGCAGCAAAAGAATCGCCACATCCATAAGAATCAATCTTTAATTTTTTATTTTTAAGAGCCTTATATCTTCCTCCAGGAAATATTATGCCACCCTTCTCTCCCTCAGTTTTAATAGTATATTTAGGTTTTAACGATAATTCAGAAAAAGAAAAAACTTCTCCGGGATCAAGATTACTTCCTATTAATCCATCTAAAAGGACATTTGATTTATTAATTGTATTTAATCCCACCCTTGGTGTTGTACATAGTATTGAAGCTGATCTGGCCATTTTAAAAATCTCTGAATCAGATGCAGTAATAAAAATTCCGTCCATTTTTTTTAAAATGTTCCATTCCAACTTGTCTATATAAGTTGGAGCTAACCTTTCCCCAATAACTGTTATTGCTCTTTCACCTTGAGAGTCAATTAAACTAAATCCTCGTCTAGTTGGTTTATCACGCCAAGCTACATGCAACTTAATTCCCATATTTGAGAGAATCTTGAAACACTTATCTCCATAATCATCATTACCTAATGAAGTAAAGAAATGAATTTGATTTAAAGTTAAATCAGAGAGTATTTTCGCGATAATAGAGCCCCCACCAGCTGGATATTCAATGGACTTTTTAGAATGAGAGATGATTCCTGGCTTCGGCAATTTATCAACTCTTAAGAAATTTATCCACTCAACATGGCCAACTACAGCAAAATTTAAATTTCCTTTTTTTAATTTATATTCTTCAGATTTATTTTTCTTTTCAACAGCCATAAGCATTTAAATACTATTATTAAAAGAAATATTTTTGACAAGTGAATTCATTAAACATTCTAAAAGATAACAAACAGATCCTATCTTATCTTTACCTTTTTCTATCTATTTTAGGAGCTATCCTTCCAATGATGGCAAATTTGGAATTTGCCAGGGAATATGGAAATAGTTTTGATATCAATAACTTCATTTCATTAGCGAATGCCAATCCTGCAGCTCAGTCAATTTCTAGAGACTTATTAGTAGGTGCAAGCGCAATTTTTATATGGATAGTAAATGAATCAAAAAAGTTGAATATGAAGAACATGTGGGTTGTTTACATTGGAACTTTTCTTATTGCATTTGCATTCTCTGCACCTTTTTTCTTATTTCTAAGAGAGAGAAGAATTATTGAATTAGAAAAAAATTAAATTTTTAAAGATTAATTAAAATAATCTCTTAAATAGGATTACAAAAATTATAAGACAGGCACATGAAATAGATAGCCAGATTCCTGAAGCATAACCAAATAGATCTAATATACGACCCGAAATAAATGGTCCAATAAAATACCCCATAGCGAAACATTGTGATAGTAGAGCAAGTGCAAAACCCTTTTTGTTCAAAGGAGCTATTCTAAAAACAACATCTGTTGAAGTTGGAAGAAAAGAAGCAGTGCCTAAACTAACTAATATCAATGAAAAAGAAATCAAAAAAAAAGCTGTAATATTTAAGTAACTAGAAATAAATAATAAAAATGAAGCAAAACAGAAAGTTATCAAACTAAATTTCAAACCAAATAATCTACCTTTTTTTGATATCCAAGACCCGATAGGCCATTGTAAAAACAATAATAAAATTAATTGAATTGAAATTATAAGACTTGTAATTTCTTTGCTTAATGCATTCCGATATACTCCGCCTTTAACAAGATCTAGAGGCAAAGTTACTTGAATCAAAGCTAAAGAGGTAGTTATTAATAAAATAGATAAAATTATTATTATTGAATTTTTATTCCATTTCATTTGTCCCTGATTAATTGGATCTACTAATTTTTTTTGGAAATTTTCTAAGTTTCTTTTAATCGAAGAACTATTTCTAGATATTAAATATGTGATAACTAACATGCAAAATATATCATTAATAAAAATTGATTTAGAAAACAAAAAATTCGTCATAAAACCCCCTAAGAATACCCCGAGGAATATTCCTAAAGCCTCCGAACTTCTAACAAGAGCATATGCTTTGCGTGTTTCGATCGGATAGCAAAAATAGGGGACCCCAAATTCAGCCGCAGGCCAATATATACCTGCAGCCGCTCCAACAATTGATTGTCCAATTATGTATAAAAAAGCATCTCTTGAAAAAATGAGACATAAACTAGCGGCAATACTTAGTATTGATGAAGTAACTATTGGAAATTGAATTTCCCCTGTTTTATTTAGATAATTACCTGTAAAGAGTCTAGTTAAGGTTCCAATTATTGCAGATATGGTGAAACCCAAACCAATAACTGTTGCTGATAAGCCAATGTTATTAAAAATGAGTGATGTTAAATAAATAACACCTCCTGCACCAAATGCAGCATAAAATCTTATCTTGGTTATTAACCTCAAATTGTATGGAAATTGAATCCACCAATTTTTGCTAATTTGAAAACTATTTGGTCTAATCACAAGTGAAAAAATTTTTTATACTTTTTTTAGGTTTTTGTGGTTTATTTTTTAATAATGGTTCAAAGGCTGCAGAAAAAATAAATATTAAGTTTGAAGAGATGAAAATCCCTCTTACTATAGAACAATTATCAAAATTAGAAAAATACAAAGATGATTCAACAGAATTAATAGATTGGTTAAAAAAAAATGGATTAATAAGATTTTTTGAATTATCAAAATTTCTAGAATTTCCAGTTTTCAAGGAAGAAGGACTAAATAGAGAAGTATTAAGAAGTTGGATAGGGCGTAAAATTCTCACAGAATTAAGCAAAACTATTACAGTTCCAAATGACAATAATGGGATAGGAATTTTTAACACTATAGAAAATTTATTAGATGAAAAAAAAGAAATTTCAACTTTAGACATCATAAAAGAGTTACCTGCAGAAGAAATTTCGCTAGATATGGATAACTTAATTTTAATAATTTTATCTTGGAAAAATGAACTATCAATGCAACAAGATCTTATATCCAAATTAAATAATCTTGAAAGAACAAACCAAAATGCCTTTCAAAATACTGAAAAAATATCAACTCAAGATCTAATAAAGATTGATAAAAAAATTAATGCTCCTCACCGAGTAAAACCTTTTGACATTGAAATATGGAAAAGTAAAAAAATTAATAATGATAAAGAACTGATTATTTTTATGCCAGGACTTGGAGGTGAAATTAATAATTTCAAATGGATAGGGAACGAATTGGCTAAAAGGGGCTGGCCCATATTATTCATAGATCATAGAGGGAGTAATTTAGAGTCCTTCATAGAAGTACTCGACGGTAAGGAAGCAATCCCAGGAAGTGTAGAATTTTTCTTACATAGAATTAAAGATTTAGATGCTGTATTAAAAGCTCATGAAAATGGGGAATTTGATTTACCTAATGATTCTTATATTTTAATGGGGCATTCACTTGGTGCTTTAATAGCACTTTTACATGAAGGCAATAAACCTACTGATCAACTAAAGAACAAATGTGAATCGGCTTTAAAAGACTTTGCGGTAACAAATTTATCTAAATTACTTCAATGTCAGTTGAGCGAAATACCATTCCCTGAGAAAAATAACACTAATAAGGCACGTGCGATAATAGGTTTTAATTCATTTGGCAGTTTATTATGGCCAACAGAAAAAAATTCTGGTATTGAAATGCCAACTCTTCTAATAGGTGGTACATATGACCTTATTACACCGTTAATGAATGAACAATTTAGAGTTTTTACTGCTTTAAATAATCCATTAAATAGATTTCTTATTATTGAAGGAGCAAGTCATTTTTCTCCAATAAGAATTAATAATAGTTATAAAGAAAATAATGACCTCTTCAAAATAAGTGAATCTTTTATTGGTTCAGATCCAATACCAGTACAAGATTTATCTGCGAAATTTATAGTCAAATTTTTAGAAAATATTAAAGATCAAGAGATCCCTACAGTAATTAAAAACCAAAGAGATTTAGGAATTGATTTCCATCTTTTAGATCTTGAAACTATTAAAGAAATTTCTAAAAATTAGTACTCTATTCTTGGATCTAAATAGGCAATTAAAATATCCACGAACAGATTTAAAGAAACTATGAGCATGGAAGTGAAAATTACAATTCCTTGAACCAAAGTATAGTCTCTTTGAGAAATAGCTTCATGTAATCTTAAAGCTATACCTGGCCATGAAAAAGTTACTTCGAACAATAGAGCACCTCCTGCTAATGAGGCCATAGTCAAGCCAGAAATAGTGACAATTGGCAATAGAGCATTAGTTAATGCATGGTTTAAAAAGATTTTTTTTCTTGATATCCCTCTACATATAGCAGCATTTACGTAATCACTTTTTAATGTCTTTTCCAAATTTACTCTTAATGAGCGGCTGAATATACCACTCAATAAAAAGCCAAGTGTAATCGAAGGAAGTGCGAGATGATAAAGGCTACCTTTCAAAGCAATAAAATTATTTGAAAGAATACTATCTAAAACTAGAAAACCTGTAATTTGTGGTTGTTGCTGAAATATTGGAAATCTTCCCCCAATTGGGGAAATATTAAAAAATACAGAAAATAATAATTGAGCTATCATTGCGCCCCAAAAAGGAGGGATCGCATATGTAGCAATTCCTAATATTCTCACTATATAATCAGTCTTTTTACCTTTATTTCTTAAGCCGATTAATCCCAATGGGAAACCTATTAGTGTGGCACTTAATATTGAAAAGAATCCAAGTTCAAGACTTGCAGGCAATGACTTAAGAATAATATTTAAGACTGGCTCTTGGGTACTAAGAGATTGACCAAAATCCAAGTGCAATATATTTTTAATATATGAAAAATATTGATTTATTAAAGGTTCATTTAGCCCCAATTTATTTCTTAGAAATTCCCTTGAAACCTCATCGGCTCCAGATCCAAGTATTGCATCGATAGGATCGCCGGGAGCAACTCTCAATAAAATAAATACTAATGAAGAAATTATCCATAACATTATTGGTATTAATGTAATTTTTAATAAGGAATAATTTAGTATTTTATTTAAATTTCTACTCATCAATTAACTTAAGATCACTTAATGAAATTATTCCTGCACCATTAAAAATAGGTTTTGATATTTTATTTTGAGACCATGCTTTTTGAGAGGATATCCAAATAGGAATATAAGGGATTGAATTTGCTGCTATTTTTTCAATTTCAACAAGTTTTTCTAATCTTTTTATTCCACTTATTTTTTCGCTTTCAAGAAATAAACTTTCCACTTCATTAGATCCCCAAAAACTACCGCTGTAAACTGATTCTCCTTTTTTACATATATCATCAACTATTTCATTACAACTTAAAAGAGGGGTGAGATAGGCTTCTGGATCTGAATAAGCTCCAGTCCAATCGAGAATAACTGCTGTATAAATTCCTAAACTTAAATTCTTATAAACTGTTGTAGATTCAACCCCATTGAGTTCAATATCAATACAATCTTTCAAAGAATTTTTAATTTCTTCCTGCCATGTCAAAGCAATAAGCTTGTCAGCTGGTACATTAGATCTATAAGTAAGAGGTATTCTAAGAATATTTCCATTACAATAATTTTCCTTTTGCAATAACCTTCTCGCTTCTAAATAATCATATTTAGGCCACAGTTCTTTATTATCTTTTTTTAATATAGGAGGGATAATTGATCTAGATGGCTTCCTTAATCCATAACTTACTTTCTCACTAATTAATTTTCTATTAAGACTTTTTGCCAAAGCCATTCTTAAATTAAGATTACTCAAAGGATAAGAACTAGTTTTAAGGCTTATAAAACTTAATTCAGTGAAAGGGCTATTACCTTCTTTAAACTGTTTATTTTTACTTAAATTATTTAGACTTTTTCTCTGACTATCATCAATTGAATTTGATAAGAGCACGTCAATTTGTTTACTTTTTAAAGCTCCAAAAAGAGAAGATGAATTTGAATATCCCACAAAATTAATGCCGTTATTTAAGGGATTTTCACCCCAATAATTCAAATTTGGAGCAATTAATTGGACTTCATTAGAAAAGCTGGTCAGCACATACTTGCCAGTACCAACGAATTTTTCATTTAGAAATTTATCAGAATATTCTTTGTAAAACGTAGGTGATATTGGAGTTAAATTTACTGATGTAAGCAAACCATTTAAAGAACTTGATGGTTTATTCAAATTTATTATGACTGAATATTCAGTTGGCGTTTCTATTGATTTAATCTTATTTCCTAAAATATAATTCATTGTTCCAATTCTTTTGAATCTATCAAAAGTAAACTTTATTGCATTTGAGTCAAATGAAGTTCCATCGTGAAAAAAAACATTTTTTCTTAAATTGATAATTAATTGAAGTCTATCCTTAGAAATAATTGGCATCCCCGAGGCCAATTCAGGTACTAATTCTCCGTTGGAATTTAATTCATATAATGTGTCTCCTAGAGAACTGATTAATTGAATTGCTTTAAGAGTACTAGCTCTAGCTGGATCTAAAGATTCAATTTTTCCAGAACTTGCTACTATGATTTTTTTAGATATTCTTTTGGAGCTGCAAGAATTCTGTAAAAAAGAAATTAAAATAATAAATATTGATAAATAAAAATTTTTTTTCATATTTCCTAAGCAGTTAATTTATTATGAATAATTATTTGAGCAAAAAATTTGTAATGATATTTGACTTATTTCTAAAGCAAATGTTTTTTTAGAATTATAGGCAAAAGGCCACTCTCTCACCCAACAAATTTCTTTATGTATATTTATACCAATTATTTGAAAAGTCTTATTACTATTTTTAATTTTTATACAAGCACCTTTATAAAGGTTTTCAGAACAAATTAAATTATTATTTTGATTTTTATTGCCTAATAGTTTTGAATGAATCATTGAGGTGCTAACAACCAAACAGTTACTTTCTTCGGTTTACCAAGCTATAAAGAAATTTGCAAACTATTTTATTAAATACAACTTAATTGACTTGCAATAATTTTGACTTCATTAAGCGAATTTATTTCATCTTTCGATATCTCAAAATCTCCATTATTCACCTCATGAGTAATAACGACAATTTCAGCTTTATCCTCACTTGCATCTAATTGAACAATTGATTCGATTGATACATTATTCTTTCCAAAAATATCTCCAATCTTTCCTATTACACCTGGACTATCAAGACAAATAATTCTAAGGTAATTTTTTTTATTTATTTGTGAAGATCCTATGATATGGCAGTTTCTCCAGAAATCAAAAGATAATAGTGGATCGATTGAATTATTGTTTTTTACTGAGGCGGCATGCAGATTTAATATATCTGATACTACTGATGCAGCAGTTGGGCCACTCCCTGCACCTGGACCATACAACATTATCTCTCCAAGAGGATCAGCCTCTATCAATAAGGCATTGTTAACTCCCTTAACTGTTGCTAATGGATGCGATTTTGGAATCAAAGAAGGTCCTACCCAAATATTCAAAGCAAGTGAATCATTATTATTAACTTGTCCCCTTTCGGAGAGCGCTAAAAGTTTTATTTCAAATCCTAATTTATTGGCATATTCGATATCCTTGAGATTAATTTTACTAATGCCCTCAGAATGTATCTCCTCTCTTTTGATTTTCCCTCCAAATGCAAGTTCACTAAGAATTGAAATTTTATCAGCAGCATCATGGCCCTCAACATCTGCAGTTGGATCAAATTCTGCATACCCAAGGCTTTGGGCCAATTTTAAGGTTTCCTTATAATCAGCTTTTTCATTTGTCATCTTTGAAAGAATAAAATTTGTTGTGCCATTTATTATCCCAACCATTTTTTTTATGCTGTTACTTTTTAATGATCTTTTTAAAGGTTCAATAATAGGAATCCCCCCGCAAACTGCCGCCTCTGACAATATGTAAACTCCTTCTTTAGATGCAGTTTTATATATTTCTTCTCCATATCTTGCAATGACCGCTTTATTTGCAGTGACAACAGATTTACCTAATTTTAATGATTGCAGAATAATATCTTTCGCCAAGTCAACCCCACCCATTACTTCAACAATTACATCTATAGAGGGGTCATTAATTAATTCAAATGGATCATTAGTCAATAAATTATTTTCTAGCTCAATATCCCTTTTTTTATTAAGATCATTAACTGCTATTTTTACAATTTCTATTTCTTTTAGAATTGGATGTGAATCTACTTCAGAACTTAATATTTTATAAATTCCTGAACCTACAGTTCCAAAACCTACAATCCCAATTTTGCATTTTCTCATTTTTTATTTCTTTTAACTTTGAGTTTAATTTTATATTATTAGACCAACAAAAATTCATTTGCTTGAGACTGCATTTTCAACAAAATGTTTAAAAAACCATTTGATCGTGATGGTGTTAAGCTTGATTTTAAACCAGTATCTTCAATAAATTTCTTATCTATTTTAACAACCTCATTTGGTGTTAATTCATTTAACCCAGTAATTAAGAATGCTAATAAACCCTTAGTTATTAGGGCATCAGAATATCCTTCCCAAAATAATTTACCGCCTTTAATATTTGCCTTAACAAAAACTTCTGAAACGCATCCCTTAACTTTATTTTCTTCAACAAGGATTTCACTATCTGGTTCTTTCAATTTTTTGCCTAACCACAAAATATATTCATATTTTCTTTTTGGATCTTCTGATTTCTTCAACTTTTCTACTAATTTAGATAAATTATTGTATTTTTCCTGATTTTCCATTTTTTAAACTATTAATTAATCACTTTATTAGTCTTCTATTATACAAATATTTCTTTTTCCGTGATAAAGCCCGATAAAGGGATATCCCACTCAGCTCTGGTCAATGGAATCTTACTTACACAATTAGAAGTTAATACTCCAATGCATGGAATATTTCTCCAATCTTTATGTCTCCTTAATTTATCAAAATAACCTCCTCCATAACCTAATCTTGTTAAATTTTTATCAACGGAAAGACATGGAACAAGTATCATGCTTATCTGTAAATGACTTAATGGGGAAGAGTTATTTGGACTTAGTATCCCTTCAGAATCCTTAGTAAGAGGTTTTTCGTCCCATGGATAAAATAACAATTCTTTTTTATCTTTACATCTAGGAAAAGCTAAAGTAAATTTTTTCTTAAGACTTCTTATATCTACTTCATTTTTTAGAGGCCAATATATTGCTATATAACCAATATTTTTATACCCATTAAAAAATGAATCAACATATAATTTTACATTCTTTGCTACATTTTCTGTCTGATAAAGAGTAATATCATCTCTTAGTTTTCTAAACGTATCCCTTTCCAATTTCTTTTTTTCAAATATAGTCATATTTAATCCTCAGTTGAAACCATCTTCATGCAGTTTTGTTAGTGCTATGGCTAATGCATCTGCTGAATCATCAGGTTTTGGAGGTTTTTTAAGTTCTAAGCTATACATAACAGCATCAAGAACTTCTTTCTTAGATGCTTTTCCAGAGCCAGCAATGATTAATTTTATCTGAGCAGGAGAATATTCACTAACATGAATTTTTTTTGAGGCCAATACCATCATAATTACACCTCTAGCCTGCACAACACTAATGGTAGTACTTGATCTGTAAAAGAAAAATTTTTCTACCGCCGCTGATGTTGGATTCCAATGATTTATTAATTCATTAAGATCTTTGAATATCTCATAAAGTCTATCTTCTTCTTTTTTATCTTTATCTGTCTCAATGACACCACAATCTAATAATATCTTTTTTTCATTTTCTATTTCAATAATTCCATAACCAACTCTAGCTAATCCAGGGTCAATCCCAATTATTCTCACTGTAATTAAGCTTCTGCAGACAATTGAAATTTTGAAAGATTTTCTTTTTCATCTAAATCAAATACTTTACAAAAAGCTTGAATAACTCTTTCACCTGAATCAACTTGTTCTAAGGGATCTTTTCTTAGTCTGTGTCTTAGAGAGCAAGAAATAACCCTTGCTATGTCATCTTCTTGCACTTCAGTTCTGCCCTCAAAAGCTGCAATTGCCCTTGCCGATCGATTTGTAACAATATCTCCTCGTAAACCATCAACATCTAGTTCTCCGCAGATTGCAGAAATATTCAATCTTAGGTCATCATCCATTTGAACAGAATTTAATATTTCTTGTGCTTTAATAACCTTTTGTTGAAGTTCATCCTGTTGTTTCTCAACGCTCAATGAAAACTCATCAGGATTATCGTCAAAAGAAGTTCTTTGATCTACAACCTGAACTCTTAATTCAGCATCTCTAACTGTCTTAACCTCAACACTCATTCCAAACCTATCCAATAGTTGAGGCCTTAATTCACCTTCTTCTGGATTTCCTGAACCAATAAGGACAAATCTAGCAGGGTGTCGAACTGACACTCCCTCCCTTTCAACTGTATTCCATCCTGAAGCAGCCGAATCTAAAAGTACATCGACTAAATGATCATCAAGTAAATTCACTTCATCAACATATAATAAACCCCTATTGGCTTTTGCTAATAACCCTGGTTCAAATGCCTTAACACCCTCACTCAAAGCCTTCTCTATATCAATGGTTCCACAAAGTCTGTCTTCAGTAGCCCCTAATGGCAAGTCAACCATAGGTACTTGTTTTTGAATACTCTCTAGATTTTCTCCTTGAGTAATTTTTTCCAAAACTTCTTTACTTTGCAAATCAGGATCGACTAGAGAACTATTATATGGATCGTCTTTAACAACATCGATTGCAGGCAACAAATCAGCTAAGGCTCTGATTGTAGTGGACTTTCCAGTCCCTCTATCACCCATTATCATCACTCCTCCAATTCTTGGATCAATAACATTTAATAAGAGAGCCAATTTCATTTCTTCCTGACCAATTACAGCTGTAAAGGGGAAAACTCTTCTTTTCTTTATAGTAGGCACAGTTTTAGTTTTCTTAAATATTCAAATAATCAATAGATGCTACTTCAGAAAATGTTTTTAGTAAATATCCCTTTCAAATTAAACTATAACGAAATAAAATCTAACGTAATTAATTATGTAGCTAATTTCTTTTTGAATTGTTCAAAAACCAGTTTATTTGATGGACAATTCCTCTCAAAACATTTATTTCATGCATTGATGTATTTGCCCTCAAAATAAAATTCTTAAATTTACTGATTTTTGCATTAGAAGTATGTTTTAAAAGGTATCCAACCTTCAAAAGTAATTCCTCTATCTCCAAAAACGAATCATTAATTTGTTTTGATGATGCAAGATTAAAAACTTTTAGTTCTTGATCAAAGTTTCTTTTTGAACACTTATTTAACTCATATAAAGCTATTGAAACTGCGTGAGAAAGATTTAATGAAGGATTATTCTGAGAAGTTGGGATATTAAAAGTTTTATTTGCCAGAAGTAATTCACTGTTAGTTAAACCTCTATCTTCTCTTCCAAATATAATTGCTAAATTATTTATCTTTTTAAAGGATAAAGTCCAATCAAATATATCTTCAGAAGATCCAAAAAATGAATTTTTGTTTATATCAATCCTTCCACAAGATGCTAGAACTAAATCACAGTCAAAAATTGCTTTTTGAAGATCATCAAAAATCTTACAATTTTGAAGAAATTTATGACCTTTAAGGGCCATTTTTTTTGCTTCTAAAGAAAATATATCGCATTTCGGAGAAACAATTCTTAATTCATCAACTTCAAAGTTGGAGCATAATCTAGCAACGCTCCCTACATTTAAAGGGCCATTTGGTTCAACTAATATTACCTTTAAATTAGAAAAATTTTTTCCCAAAATCATTCAAGGCTATGGAGATATTTTAATAAATTGGACATATTTACAGGATCAATTTCAAAACTTGGCATGGGAGGAGTTAGGCCTCCAGTAACTTGTTTTATTATATCTTTATCATTCAAACGTTTAGTTATTGAGTGTAAGTCTGGACCCACTAATCCTCTTGCTGTAATTCCATGACATCCAACACAATTCATCTTAAAAAGAACATCTCCATCCTCAGCAGAGCCATTTAGCTCAAGAGTTTCAATAATATATTTATTATTTTCATGATGATTTACGAAAAATATTGAAAAACAAATCAATAAAACTCCAAATACAATAAAAACAATTTTTAAGAATTCTCTTTTAAAGTCTCTTTCTGCTGCAGTTGATGAAGATGTTGACACAAAAAATAATCTCTATGTAACAATTGTGAATAAGAAATTCAAAAAAGGCAAAAAAATGATCGAGCCTCTTCTATGTGGAATTGTTTTAGGTTTAGTTCCAATAACTCTTCTTGGATTATTCGTAAGTGCATGGAATCAATACAGAAGAGGTTCAGGGATGCTGGACATTGATTAAAAATGTTAATCTTGATTGCCCATAATTTCTTACATCTATAGTTTCCCACAAAGTACTTTTTTTAATAAATAGGTTTGGAGAATGTTCACAAATAATTGTTGAATCTTTTTTTAAAAAATTACAATTGAATAATTGATTTAAAACTAATTCATGGAAATCGACATTGTACGGAGGATCAAGATAAACAAAATCAAATTTTAATTTATTTAAATCCATATTTCTAGATGATAAGTTTCTCTCATAATTTGGTTTTGTCCATTTTAAAACGTCTTTACAAATAACTTCGATATCATTTCTCCTATTCTCTACGTTCTCCAACGAGAGTAAATTTTCTAAGCAAATTTTTGAGTTGATTTTGTTTTTTTCAATTGCAAGTATTTTGCTTGCCCCGTGATTATAGGCTTCACAAGATATTGCCCCTGTTCCACTGAATAAATCTAACCAGTTACTATTTTCAACTCTATTGTTCAATATATTAAATATGGCCTCTCTCACTCTCAAAGTTGTAGGCCTAGTATAAGAATTATTTGGACTTTGGAGTTTTTTACCACCTATTAATCTTAAGTTAGTCTTCATCCCTAAGCATCTGTTATTGAATATTACTCAGCCATCTTCTCAAAAGTTTTTCACCGGTTTTTCCAGATTTTTCCGGATGAAATTGACAAGCCAATAAATTATCATTCTCAATCATTGCAGTTAATTTTTCAGGGCCATAATCAACCTGAGCTGCAATAATATTTAAGTCATCTGGGATTGCATGATAGGAATGTACAAAATAGACCCAATTATTTAATTCTTGAAGCTCTAATAATGTATTTGGTTTTTTAGGTAAAAGTTGGCACCAACCCATGTGTGGGATTCTTTGATTAACAATATTGGGTATTTTTTGTATTTTTCCTTTTAAAATCCCCAACCCTTGAACTTTTCCTTCATCACTAGATTCAAAAAGGAGTTGAAGACCTAAACATATCCCCAAAAAGGACTTCCCACTTTTAATCCAATCTTTCAAGTCAGTTATCAAATCAGTATTTATGAGATTATTCATCGCTGGGTCAAATGCTCCAACCCCAGGAAGTATTATCGCTTTACAAAGCTTGGAATCATTAAAGTTTTTAATTAATATAATTTCTTCCCCAAGACTTTCTAGAGATTTTGTTACAGAATGAATATTACCCATTCCATAGTCTATTAGTCCAATTTTATGCAAAGCTTTTAAAATTATAAATGCTTAGTTAAAGTGCTCGAAAGAGTTGCTTTTGGCACAGCACCAACAACGGTATCAACCTTTTGACCTCCTTTAAAGATCATTAATGTAGGAATACTTCTAATTCCGTATTGACTGGCTACATTTGGATTCTCATCTGTGTTTAATTTAAAAACTTTAATTTTCCCTTCAAAGTCTTTTGAGATTTCTTCTACAACTGGTGCGACCATCCTACATGGACCGCACCATGGTGCCCAAAAATCAACCAATACTGGTAGATCACTTTGAAGTACATCCTTGTCAAATGAAGAATCAGTTACGGCTGGAGCTGATGACATAATTTAAGTATTCCTTTTTGAAAATTTAGCAGGCAATTCTTTTAAGTGATGATTTCATTACAGATAAAATAATATAAGTAACAAAATATCTAAAAAAGCCCGATTAATCGGGCGATTTAGTGTGTGAGGAGTATGGGGTTTCCCCCATCATTTAATAATAACTCCTAATTAGAAAATTTTTCAATTTAATACTTAATTCACTAAAGTTTTACAATTTTGATCTAAATGAACTACTTACCCATCCCAAGCTGCTGAGCTTTTTGATAAACCTTACCTTCTGTAAGAAGCGATGGTGCGATAACTATTTCAACTTCTTGCATTTCTTTAATATTTTTTGCCCCAAGAGTACTCATTGAGGTTCTAATGGCTCCTAATAAGTTATGTGTCCCATCATCTAGTAGAGCAGGTCCTTTAATTATTCTTTCTAAAGATCCTGTAGAACCAACTTCAATTCTTGTGCCTCTTGGCAATACTGGACTTGGAGTAGCCATGCCCCAGTGAAATCCTTTACCTGGAGCGTTTGAGGATTTAGCTATTGGGGATCCAATCATTACAGCATCTGCTCCACATGCTAAACATTTACAGATATCTCCGCCCGTTACAATTCCTCCATCACCGATAATAGGAATATATCGACCACTTTCTTTAAAGTAATCATTTCTTGCCGCACTACAATCAGCAATCGCAGTTGCTTGAGGGATTCCAATCCCCAATACTCCTCTTGATGTGCATGCTGCTCCAGGTCCTATGCCAACCATTAGTCCTGCGACTCCAGCATCCATGAGAAGTTTTGCAACTTCGTAAGTAACACAATTTCCCGCTACAACTGGGACATTCATAGTTTTACAGAGATCTTTAATATTTAAAGTTTCCTTACCTTCCATACCAAGATGTTCAGTTGAAACAACTGTTCCTTGAAGAAAAAATAAATCTATTTTGGAATTATTAAGTGTTTCTTTAAACTTAATAGCAGCTTGAGGAGTCCCACTAAAAGCAGCGATACCTCCTCCTTCTTTGACCTCATTTATTCTTTGTAAAATCAATCCCTCCTTGACTGGTTCACTGTATATTTTCTGCATTAAAGGAACGAAATCATTCTTCCCGACTGATGCTATTTGGTTCAATATTTCATCAGGATTTTTATATCTTGTTTGTATTCCCTCCATATTAATAACCCCTATGGAACCTAATTTTGTGAGTTCTACAGCCGTATTTACATCAACAACACTGTCCATCGCACTAGCTACGATCGGAACTTCTCTTTTGAAATCACCTATTGACCAAGAAGGATCAGTCAAATCGTAATCGAGTGTTCTATTACCAGGGACTAAAGCTATCTCGTCAATGCCATAAGCCCTTCTGACTTTTTTATTTAAACCAAGTTCAATATTCAAGGAATTTTCTCTTTATTTTGAATAAATTAACAACTAAAGGGGTAATAAGCCAAGATTTATTCAAAAACAACAGGTTTTATTTTGTTTTGTGTGTAAATGTGAGTATTTGGGAATTAAATAAATCTTTTTTTTTATTCATTATGAGAATCAGCGATTATTATTAAATAAAGGATTTTTGTATGTCTGATATTTTAGACTCTGACAACTCAGGATTAAGCGAAGATAACGACCGAATTATTCAGACTGACTTAAGAAATGAGATGTCTCGCTCTTATCTTGAGTATGCAATGAGCGTTATAGTTGGTCGTGCTCTTCCAGATGCAAGAGATGGGTTAAAACCTGTACATAGAAGAATTCTTTATGCGATGTATGAACTTGGTTTGACCAGTAGTAGACCATATAGAAAATGTGCAAGAGTTGTTGGAGAAGTACTTGGCAAATACCACCCTCATGGCGATACAGCTGTTTATGATGCTTTAGTTAGGATGGCGCAGGATTTCTCTATGAGGATGCCGCTCATAGATGGCCATGGAAACTTTGGTTCGGTAGATAATGATCCTCCTGCAGCTATGAGATATACAGAATCTCGTTTACAGTCTCTTACAGATGAAAGTTTACTAGAGGATATTGAATCTGAGACTGTAGATTTCGCAGATAATTTTGACGGTTCTCAACAAGAGCCAACAGTTTTACCTGCAAGGATCCCTCAACTTCTTCTAAATGGATCATCTGGAATAGCAGTAGGAATGGCAACTAATATTCCACCTCATAACTTAGGGGAATTAATTAATGGTCTTAAATCAATAATCAAAAATCCTTTGATTGAAGATATAGAACTTTTTGAAATAATAAAGGGTCCTGATTTCCCCACAGGTGGTCAAATTTTAGGCAAAGATGGTATCAGAGAAACTTTCAAGACAGGAAAGGGTTCAATAACCATGAGAGGTGTTGCGAATATTGAGCAAATTAAATCCCCTGGCAGAGCAGAGAAAGATGCAGTAATAATTACAGAGCTTCCATTTCAAACTAATAAGGCGGCCTTGATAGAAAGAATTGCTGACTTGGTTAATGAAAAAAAATTAGAGGGTATTTCTGATATTAGAGATGAAAGTGATCGAGATGGAATGAGGATTGTCATTGAACTAAAAAGGGATGCTTACCCACAAGTAGTTTTAAATAATTTATTTAAATTAACACCTTTACAAAATAACTTTAGTGCAAATATCCTAGCTTTAGTAAAAGGAGAGCCCACAACTCTTTCACTAAGGAAAATGTTAGATGTATTTCTAGACTTCAGAGTGGAGACAATAAGGCGAAGAACAGGATTTTTATTAAAAAAGGCTGAAGAAAGAGACCACATTGTAAAAGGTCTTTTATTGGCATTGGGTGCTATGGATGAAATTATCAATTTAATTAGATCAGCAAAAGATACAGTTTCAGCTAGAGAAAAATTACAAACTGATCATGAGTTATCTGCCACACAGGCAGAAGCAATTTTACAAATGCAATTAAGAAGATTAACAGCCCTTGAAGCAGATAAAATCAAAGGTGAACATAATGAGTTAACTCAAAAAATCAACCAATATCAGCAAATATTAAATAGTAAAGAAAGAATTTTTGAAATTATTCTTGAAGAACTTAATAAAATCGACGAGAGATTTTCCTCTCCGAGAAAAACAGAAATACTTGATTTAGGCGGTGGTCTAGATGATATTGATCTTATCGCTAATGACAGATCAGTAGTTTTATTAACTGAAGCAGGTTATTTAAAAAGAATGCCTGTTAATGAATTCGAATCTACAAGTCGTGGTTCGAGAGGTAAAGCTGGAACAAAGACACATGAAGATGATGAAGTAAAACTATTTATAAGCTGTAATGATCATGATACTCTTTTGCTTTTCAGTGATAGAGGGGTATCATATGTTCTTCCCGCATATAGAGTTCCTATGAGTAGCAGAACAGCCAAAGGAACTCCATCAGTTCAACTACTCCCAATACCAAGAGAGGAAAAGATAACTTCGCTGGTAGCAGTAGATTCTTTTGATAACGATTGTTATCTATTAATGCTTACCAAGTCTGGATTCATAAAAAGAACTTCACTTTCTGCTTTCTCAAAAATTCGATCAAATGGATTAATAGCCATAAATCTTGAGGATGGAGATGCTTTAACTTGGGTTAGATTATCAAAAGAAGGCGATAGTGTTTTGATTGGATCAAGAACAGGAATGGCGATTCATTTCAGATTAGATACTAACGAATTAAGGCCACTTGGTAGGACCGCGAGGGGGGTTAAATCTATGAACCTTAAGAAAGGTGACAATCTAGTATCTATGGATGTTTTGACCTCTGATTTGGTTGATCAATTGGCTAATAATGAAGATCTTACTAAAGAATTTGATGAAAATCTTGAAGTTAACTCTTCAGAAGGTCCTTGGGTACTAATAGCCAGTGCATTTGGACTAGGGAAAAGAGTACCTGTAACTCAATTTAGATTACAAAAAAGAGCAGGCATGGGTTTGAGAGCAATAAAATTCAGAATTAAAGATGATGTATTAGTCTGTTTGAAGGTCCTCGGAGAAGGGGAAGAATTACTTTTTGTGACCGAAAAAGGTGTAATAGTAAGAACAAACGCAGATAAAATTTCCCAACAATCTAGAGCTGCTACAGGAGTAAAATTACAAAGATTAGATGAGGGTGATCATTTATCAGAAGTTGTATTAGTTCCTCATGAACAAACAGAAGAAATAGACCAATCCAACTCAGTTAAAGAAAATTAAAAGAAAATGGTTTTTTAGATAATATGAAAGTACTTGATATCTTAATTTTGGGTTCGGGGCCTGCAGCACTTTGTTTGGCTTCTGAATTAGCCAAGCAAGATCTAAGTATAAAGGGGATATCAACTAAATCTCCAAATGAAAAATGGGAGAATACATACGGTATTTGGGCTTCTGAATTAGAGCAATTAGGATTAGAATCTTTGTTATCTCATCGCTGGTGTAAAACAGTTAGTTTTTTTGGAAATGGGGAGAATAAAAAGGGTGATAATCCAACAAAACATAATTACGATTATGGTTTAATAAATCAAGAAGCTTTTCAAAATGAACTTTTAAAAAAATGTAAAGGGATTGAATGGTTGAATGAAACAGCAAAAGATATTAAAGAGAAAAATAAACTTTCTGAGGTAATTTGTTTGTCA
Source organism: Prochlorococcus sp. AG-418-D13 (assembly GCA_003214315.1). Lineage (GTDB taxonomy): Bacteria > Cyanobacteriota > Cyanobacteriia > PCC-6307 > Cyanobiaceae > Prochlorococcus_A. The sequence continues at coordinate 72,994 of QCLU01000007.1, read as the reverse complement.
GGTCTAAGAATAAAGGCGAGATTAGTCATTGACGCAAGTGGTCATAAAAGTAATTTTGTAAAAAGACCAGTCCAAAATGAAATCGCTCAACAAGCTGCTTATGGAATTGTCGGTAAATTTTCATCGCCACCCGTTAATAAGGAACATTTTGTTTTAATGGATTTTCGCCCAAATCATTTAAACAATGAAGAAAAGTTATCATCTCCTTCCTTTCTTTACGCAATGGATCTTGGAAATGAAACTTTTTTTGTTGAAGAAACATCATTAGCTAGTTATCCTGCATTATCCCAAGAAAATCTTAAAAATAGACTTTTTAAAAGACTGAATAATAAGGGTATTAAGATAAGTGAAATTTTTCATGAAGAGAATTGCCTTTTCCCAATGAATTTACCCCTCCCATTTAAAAAACAATTTGTACTTGGTTTCGGAGGTTCTGCAAGCATGGTGCATCCTGCCTCAGGATACATGATCGGATCTTTATTAAGAAGAGCTCCACTCCTTGCTGAAAAATTAGCAATCTTTTTAAAAGAACCTAATCTAAGTTCTTTTGAACTAGCAACAAAGGGTTGGGAAGTCCTATGGCCTTACGAGTTAACACAAAGGCATAAACTTTACCAATACGGTCTAAGGAGATTGATGAGTTTTGACGAAAGTAGATTAAGAAGCTTTTTTTCAAATTTCTTTAGATTATCCACCAATGAATGGGTAGGTTTTCTTACTAACACACTTCCACTTCCAAAACTAATTTACGTGATGAGTAAGATGTTTATAAATTCACCTCTAAAAGTAAAACTAGGAATGCTTAAGTTAAATTAGTATTTTCTATTTTCGCCAATCATCAATATTAATATCTGAGAAAACTTTATCTTCTTCCTCAATATCTTCAAGAAATTTTAAATTAATATTGGAATGATTTTTAATCATTTCAACTATTTTCCAAAATCTGAACAAGTGTCTTTCTATCCTCTCTTTTGCAAGCTCAGTGGTAGTTCCAGCTCTTAGGATAAAACTCCAATCAGAGGACTCACAAAGGAGTAGTTCTCTTGCTGCTTGCTTGAAAAGTCTTGGTGATAAATCATTACTAAAATTTTTCGAGCATAAATCAACAAAAGTTGAGCCTGCTTTAGTGATCTCTGGAACAATCCATGCATTTGCATCATTAATCCAGTAATCATGGTAACCTCCTTGTCCCCAGCTTGATGGTGATGGATCGCAAATCTGAAGATTTGGCTTTTGCAGTAAGAATTCTTTTAAATTTGTAAGCTTAATTGAATATTTACTTGAGTTCTTTAAAATATTTTCAATAAAAAAAGGTCCCTCATACCACCAATGACCAAATAACTCTGCATCAAATGGAGCTACCAATAAGGGCTTAAAGGAAGAGGATAAAGTTAATTTTTCTAATTGTATAGATCTCGCAACAAGATAAGCATCAGCATGTTCTGCAGCCTTCTTTTTAGCTTCATTTTCTAAGTAAAACGCTTTTTCACCTAATGGTACGTTATAGTCTGTAATTTTATGAAACTTCAAACCCAAAGGTCTTTTAGTTGAGATACCTTTCTTTTGGAGCTTGGAGATAGGTAATTCCCATCCCAAATCTTTGTGAAATTCCCTATAAACTTTATCTCCCGGGAACCCATCCTTAGCAGACCAAACGGGCAAAGTTGACTCACTATCCCTTCCGAAGAATGCAACTCCTTTTTTCGAGCAAATTGGAGCGTAAACACCATATCTTGGCCTCGGTGTGGAATTTAGGATCCCATGACCGTCTAAGATTGCATATCTAATTCCGGAATTAAAAAGTATTGCGTCTAAATTTTCATAATATGCGCATTCAGGTAACCAAATACCTAAAGGCTTAGTTCCAAAAATATTTTCATGATTCCTTATGGCTGTATTGATTTGTCCTTTAACAGTTTCTGGATTCTCCCTTAAAATTGGTAAATATCCGTGTGTAGCAGCACAAGTAAGAATATCCAAATTTCCAGAATTATTTAAAACTCTAAACTTCTCAATTAAATTTCCAGAACATTTTTGCCAATACAAGTATTTGTCATTAAGATTATTCATTAAAAATGCAGAGGCCTTTTTTTCTTCTTTTGGCAACTCGTTCAAGAAATCATTTCTTGTTTCAATCCAGCTTGGGAATGTTTCTTGAATTTTTTGATTATTAAGAAGTGATAATAATGTTGGAGACAAACTAATAGTAAGTTTGGTATTTAAAGGATTTTCATTTTTGGAAGATTCTATTGATTGAAGTAGTGGTATATAACATTCCAAAATCGCCTGAAATAACCAATCCTCTTCTAAAGAGTTTTTTTCATTTTTTCTGACATAAGGAAGATGAGCATGTAAAACTATCGCTAACTGGCCTAAAACATTTTTTTTAGAGTATTGCCCATTCATACTTTTTAAATTTATGCCTAATGTTTTATAAAAAATCGAATTTTTTATAAAAAGAAGGCTTTAATCCTAAAAATAATACTTTAAAAATCTAAATATTTTATTTTTTTTTCAGAATTTTAACCAATATTATCTAAGTTATAAACTTTCAGCAAATTTTAATTGAACTAAATCTAGTCAAATTTTTTTAATTAGCTTAATATAAGTTTAAGTTATTCCCTATGATGTCAAAAGATCCTGGAAGAATTTTGATATTTGATACAACTCTTCGAGATGGAGAGCAATCTCCTGGTGCCAGTCTAAATCTCGAAGAAAAACTTGCTATCGCCCATCAATTAGCAAGATTAGGAGTAGATGTTATTGAAGCTGGATTCCCTTTCGCAAGTCCAGGAGATTTCAAAGCTGTTAAAAAAATTGCTAGTGCCGTAGGGAAAGAAAATGGCCCTATAATATGCGGTTTAGCTAGAGCTTCTAAAGGAGATATAAAAGCTTGTTTCGAAGCAGTAAGTCCAGCTCCCAAGAAAAGAATACATACTTTTATTGCGACAAGTGATATTCATCTTAAACATAAACTTAAAAAATCAAGAAAAGATGTTCTTCAAATAGTTCCAGAAATGGTTAACTATGCAAAATCATTAGTAGATGATATCGAGTTTTCTTGTGAAGATGCCTCAAGGAGTGATCCTGAATTTTTATACGAAGTGATTCAACTAGCAATTTCTGCAGGAGCAACAACAATAAATATCCCCGATACTGTTGGATTTACAACTCCTAGTGAATTTGGCAAACTAATTGCAGATATAAATAAAAATGTTTCAAATATTGATGAGGCAGTAATCTCGGTTCATGGTCATAATGATTTAGGTTTAGCAGTAGCCAATTTTCTTGAGGCAGTAAAAAATGGAGCAAGACAACTAGAATGTACTATTAATGGAATTGGTGAAAGAGCCGGGAATGCCTCTCTAGAAGAATTAGTAATGGCACTTCATGTTAGGAAAAGTTTTTTTAATAGTTTTTTCAAAAGAAATCCAGATTCCCCAACTCCTCTTACGGCTATAAGAACAGAAGAAATAACAAAAACCTCGAGACTTGTTTCTAACCTAACTGGAATGAATGTGCAACCTAATAAAGCAATTGTGGGAGCTAACGCTTTTGCACATGAGTCAGGCATTCATCAGGATGGTGTTTTAAAAAATAGACTAACTTACGAAATTATCGATGCAAAAACTGTTGGTTTGAGTGACAACAAAATATCTTTAGGGAAACTTAGTGGAAGAAGTGCTGTAAGAGCAAGATTAGAAGAGATGGGATATGACCTGAGCCGAGAAGATTTAAATGATGCTTTTGCACGTTTTAAGGATTTAGCTGACAGGAAAAGAGAGATTACTGATAGAGACTTAGAAGCAATTGTTAGTGAACAAGTTCAGCTCCCAGAAGCTAAATTTCAATTAAGTCTTGTACAAGTAAGTTGTGGTAACGCCTCTAAACCTACTGCCACCATCTCACTTCTAAACACGGAAGATAATAGTGAGGATACTGCTGTATCAATAGGAACTGGACCCGTTGATGCTGTATGCGAGGCTTTAAATAAATTAGCTAAAGTTCCTAATGAATTAATTGAATTTTCTGTTAAGTCGGTAACAGAAGGAATTGATGCTTTGGGCGAAGTAACAATAAGAATAAGAAGGGATAATAAAATATATTCTGGTCATTCTGCTGATACAGACGTTGTAGTTGCTGCAGCAAATGCTTACGTTAATGCTTTAAATAGACTTGTATTTTCTGAGAAAAAAAATTCAATTCATCCACAATTTGATAATTTAGAGAATTCTGATAATAGATTTCTATCTAATCCTGCAAATTAAATTATTTTCGTATGATTATTAAGTAGCATTAAAAAAAGTCTGTTAATACTGTAGATTAAATTAATAATTAAAGCAGTAAATAATGAGAGAAAGGGTACTTGGATATTGGTCACTTTCGTGGGTTGGCTTAATAGGCAACATAATTGCACTTCCAATAATCGCATTAATAATAAGTTATGGGCCTCCACTAAAAGTTGCGAATATAACTCTTGCCATAAGTCTTGGATGGCCTGCTGCAATTGTTGGAATAGTTTCTTCAGCAGCTCTTTTAGCGGAGAGAAAATGGGGAGTAACTTTAACTCTGGTTTCTTTATCAATGGTAATTTCAGGTATGGGGCCTTATTCAGTTGTAAGGCTCATAACTCTTCAAGACATTTATGGAGTTGGTGGCTTTACTCTTTTAACAACATTATTAAGTACGTTAGCTCTTCTTTATTGGTGTAATCCGAAACATCGAAGAAGTATTAGGTTATAAGATTGAAAATTAAGAAAAAGTATTATTCTTGCTAGTTGGATACTGAATTCTTCTGTGTCGAATTCTTTTCCACACGTTCAAGAATGCCCTTTTTATTAGAAAAATTTCTCCTTTCGATAAATTACTATCATCTAATTGCCCATCTTTTTTACGCGAGTAGATAATATTAGAAATTGTTGTCAAAGCTTCTTTATCAGATGCTTTAATATTCATAGCTCTTAGTGCTGCTTCACATCCATCGGCAAGCATTAAAATAGCTGTTTCTTTTGACTGAGGAATAGGACCTTTATATCTAAAATAATATTCATTAATGTCAAGATTTTTTTCTTTAGCTTTTTGAAAAAAATATCCCATTTTAAGGGTACCTTGATGTTCAGGAATAAAATTTGCTATCAGTTTGGGTAGTCTATTTTTTCTTGCAAATTTCAACCCTTCATCAACGTGAGCCTGTAATACTTCTGCACTTTTAATCGGATCATCTAATTCGTCATGCGGATTTTTTGAACCATCCTGATTTTCAATAAACCAATTAGGTGCATGTAATTTGCCAACATCATGATATAAAGCTCCAGTTTTAATTAGATCAATATCACCACCAATCATTCTTGTGGCTTCCTCTGCTAACCCACATATAAGTAGAGTATGTTCAAAAGTACCAGGAGCTTCTAGAGACAATCTTCTAATTAGAGGTTTCTCCTTATCAGCCAATTCGAGTAATCTTGCTTTAGTTAATAATCCAAATATAGATTCAAAAATAGGAATAAATAAAATTGTAAAAAGCATAGCTATTGCCAATAGTAAGGAATCAGAAAATATATTCCCATTAGCTAAAACAAAATCTTGCTTATTAATAAGTGATATTTTATCTTTACCTATCAATATCCATTGACTCAAGAACGATCCTATTGGGACAAAAATTGATACTTGAAGTAACTGAGCTCTACTTCTTATTCTTCCTCCAAGAAGAGACACTATTGAAGCACAAACTAATAAAATAAAGAATAAATTGTTATTAATAACAATTTCTGGGTCAGGCCAAATAAGACTCGCTATTGATACCCAAGCTAAAGCTGTTATGCTTCCCATTCCTTGAGATATTATTAATGCCGGTGGAATTATCATAGATAGTGGACTTATGGTTGAAGCTAAGGCTAATTTCGTAACTTGTACTGCTAAAAGAAGAGTAATGATCAAGAAGATCTGTCTTGAAGAAATTGTGGGATTCTCTTTTTTTGAAACTAATATCAAAACTCCTATAGTAAAAAGTATTTCAGTAAAGGTCAAAAACCAAGAAAAAACATTTGCGATATTTAAAGGCGAGATAAGAAGTAATTTATAAGAAGAAATTATTGAAATTAAAATGCATACTAAAAAAATTATGAGATTATCTATTCTTGAAATTTTAATTGGTTGTTTTACTGGGACTTGACTTCGCCTCCACAGATAAAACAATTTCTTTAAGGTAGTTGTGATGTTTTGCACAGAATATAGATTAATCTATTTGAATAATTTAAAATTATAGGCATGTTAGGTGTAAAAAGGAGATGTTTTTCTAAATGTCATTAAAATTAGACGGTAAAAAATTATCTCTTGAAATTGAAGAAAGATTAACTGATTATATCTTTAGTAATAAAAGAATTGCAAAAAGAGCTCCCGGTTTAGCTGTAATAAGAATAGGTGAAGACCCCGCAAGTGGTGTTTACGTCAAAAACAAGGAAAAAGCATGTTCAAGGGTTGGCATTAAAAGCTTTATCTTTCATCTAAAAGATAGTGTAGAGCAAAAAGAAGTTGAGCAATTAATAATCAAACTTAATTCTGATAAGGATATTGATGGAATGTTACTACAACTTCCCATCCCAAAGAAGTTTGATGAGCAAAAATTGATCAGCCATATTAATCCCAGCAAAGATGTAGATGGACTAAATGAGATAAACATCGGCAAACTAGTAAAAAATGAGCCTGCGATGAGATCATGCACACCAGCAGGAATTATTAATTTATTAAGATCCCAAAATATTACAATTGAAGGTAAGAAAATTGTTGTCATAGGAAGAAGTTTGCTTGTTGGGAAACCCCTATCGCTTATGTTGTTGAATCTAAATGGCACGGTAACAATTACTCACTCTAAAACATTAAATTTGAATAAAGTTTGTAAAGAAGCGGATATTCTAATTGCAGCTGCAGGAAAACCCAATCTTGTAGATTCGAGTTTTGTTAAAGAAGGAGCAGTAATTATTGATGTTGGGATACATAGATTAAAAAGTTCCGATAAAAATCAAACCAGATTATGTGGCGATGTATTATTAGAAGATGTCATTTCAAAAGTATTTGCTTACACACCTGTACCAGGAGGTGTTGGACCAATGACAGTAACAATGTTACTTGTAAATACTATTTTTAGCTGGCAAAAACAATTTGGTTTATCATCAACTCTTAATGACCTTTTGCCATAACTCAAAGATGAATTTTTTTTTTACTAAAGGTATAAAATGACTGAAGTTATAAATAGTATTTCTGATTTTGAAAAATATCTTAAAAAAACAAAAAAGGTTGTAGAAGAAGCTCTTGATTTTTCCTTGGGCCCTGAGAATCCAGAAATATTAAGAGAATCAATGAGATATTCCCTCTTAGCTGGAGGGAAAAGAATACGTCCAATTTTATGTTTAGCATCTTGCTCACTGGCTGGAGGAGAACCCTCTCTTGCAGTTCCCACTGCTGTAGCGATAGAAATGATCCATACAATGTCCTTGATTCACGATGATCTGCCCGCCATGGATAATGATGACTTGAGGAGAGGTAGGCCGACAAATCATAAAGTATATGGAGATGCAATAGCTATTCTTGCAGGGGATGCTTTATTAACAAGGGCCTTTGAAATGGTTTCTTTAAGAAGTCCTGGAGTTGATCCAAATAGATTATTAAATGTAGTTGGCGAATTATCCCTAGTTGCTGGTGCACCAGGCCTGGTCGGGGGACAAGTTGTTGATTTGGAATGCGAAGGCAAAGAAGTCGACCTTGAAACTCTCGAATATATTCATCTTCACAAAACTGGGGCCTTATTAAAGGCCTGCGTAAGAACAGGCGCGATGATCGCAGGAGCTAACCAAAAACTATTACTAGCTCTGACAACATATGCAGAGGGAATTGGTTTAGCCTTCCAAATAATAGATGATATTCTTGATTTAACTTCAAGCAGTGAAAAGCTTGGTAAAACTGCCGGCAAAGATCTATTAGCTGACAAAACTACTTACCCTAAATTACTTGGAATGGAGGAGTCAAAGAAAAGAGCATTTGATTTAGTTGAAAAAGCAAAAAAAGCAATTGAGCCTTGGGGGTCAGATGCAAAGTATTTAATATCGTTAGCCGACTTTATTACAAATAGAGACAGATAATTATTTTTAATTTATGTCTGAGTTTTTTCCTTTTTTTAATAATTCAGTTCTTTTCTGGAGCCTATTATCCTGTTTGCTAGCTCAATTTTGTAAAATTGTATTCAATTTCTTTTCAACTGGAGAGATGAAATTTGGAATTATGTTCGAGACAGGTGGTATGCCCTCAAGTCATTCCGCTTTAATAACTGGTGCTACATCTGGAATAGGTTATGAATTAGGATTTGATAGCTCAATATTCGCATTATCAGTTGCGGTAGCACTAATAGTTATGTATGACGCTAGTGGTGTTCGAAAATCAGCTGGGGTTCAAGCTGCAGAAATTAATAAACTATCAAAAAAACTAGACCCTCAATCTGAATTACTGTTAAAAGAAACTCTAGGTCATACAAAAATTGAGGTCATGGTGGGGAGTTTTTTAGGACCATTAATCACTTTGCCTGGAATGTTTTTTTTAGGATCTCCTCTCAAAATATTTGATTTGATAATAAATTAAGAATTCTTTGAAAAAGTAATTTGGGTGGTCTCTATAAAGTTTTTTGCGACTTCAGGAGAACTTGGCAAATGTAAGTGAATCCAACTTGCATGTAATTTTTCATCAAAATAGCCTTCATTTTTGTATTCAGTTTTCCAAGATTTAATTTTCCATGGAGAAGAAAGTTTCTTCTGATGCTCAGCTTTTCCAAAATCAAGTTCAGATAAATTATTTTCAATTTCCCAATAATGAAATTCATGTCCTCTAATTAATTGATTTTGTTTAATGATAGGAGTATCTTTTAAACCCTCAATGTATCTATAACCTACTGAAAGTTTACTTTTTTTTGAGCCAAAAGGCAGGATGCCACTCATTTTATGATTATTACCATTTTCATCTTTTATGAAGTCTCCTAAAATCATCATCCCTCCGCACTCAGCATATATAAATCCATTTGTGCGAAATTTCTTTAACGAATTTAAACTTTTTGTAGATTTACTTATATGATCAGCATATTTCTCAGGGAATCCACCAGGAATAATTAAAGAAGAAGCCTCATTAGGTATTTCTTCATCATCATAAATACTCCATGAAATCAATGGTATGCCTATTTCACTCAAAAACTCCTTAGTTTCAGGGTATTGAAAATGAAAGATTTTATCTTCTGCAATTGCGATGGGTTTACTTTTGTCAATTTTAAAATCATTAAAAATGACAGAATTAAATATTTTCTTTTGAGGAGATTTCAGTAATTTAATAAGAGAAAATACATCAAGATTTCTTTCGGCGAAATTTGCAAAATATTCAACATCAACTTCTTTTCCATTCTCCATTGGAGATATCAAACCTAAATTAGCTTTATTTAAAGTTATTTTTGAATCAGATGGTAAAAAACCAAGAATTTCGATGTCTTCATTTTCAAAAACTTCTTTGATTAATTTTTTATGTCTATCTGAATTAACATTGTTAAATATAATTCCTGCTATTGACAACTCACTATCGAAATCTCTAAAACCTCGAATAGTCGCCAAAAGAGAAGCTACTTGACCTCTAGCATTAACAATAAAAATTATTGGGGCATTGAGAAGTTTAGAGATATTTGCTGTGCTGGAATAGGTTGTCGACCCTAATCCATCAAATAGACCCATTGCTCCTTCAATTAATGAGTATTCATATTTCAAAGAATGCTTAAAAAAACTTTCTTGAACCCATTCCTCACCACTTAAAAAAATATCTAAATTCCTACAAATAGGTTGGCCAATTGAACTAAGTTGTTGTTGATCAAGATAATCAGGGCCAACCTTGAAAGTTTGTATCTTTATACCTTTTGAGAACGCCCAACAAGATAGTAAAAGCGATAATGTAGTTTTCCCACTATCAGTTGAAGGAGAAGATATTACACAAGGCATCTATTAGTTATTAAAACCATTAAATATTTGAAGGGCTATTTTAATAGAATTTTCAAAAAGAGGACTTGTATTACCTCTACTACTTCCCAATAATTTACTAACATCGTACTCTGATGTAGAAAAAGAATTTGGAACAACTTGTTCTATTAGTTCCATATTAGCCATTCCCCCTGCTTCAAGTCTCATACATTCCACTGATTCACAGCCAAGTATTACACAAGTGTTATTTTTTTGTACCTCACTAATTTTTGAAATCAGCCTCAGTCCAATAACTTGTCCTAAATGAATACTTGGATTTCCCAATGATAAGGGATTAATTGATGCAGAAATTATTTCGCCATTAATTCTTTCAAACTCTATTTTTGTTGATTCTTTATCACTTTCAACTCTTAAAAAAGACCAATCAAGTTTATCGCTAATCCATGAAATCAAAAACAAAGCTTGAATCATATGATCTCCTGCGATATCAATGTCAATATCAGTAATATGATCTAAAATTGGTCTTCTCGAAGGCGGATCAAAAATCATTGCCAATGATTCCCTCCAATTTTTCAATCTAACCCAATTCAAATCATTAATAGCTTTATTTGAATTAATTAATTGATCTAAAACTTTTAAACATCTTTGAGGCGATCCAAGAGCAGTATCAATTATTAACCTTAGTCCATAATTAATAAAATATTCGAAGATTTCAGGCGATTCATCCAAGCTTCCATTCCACCACAACCATGAAGGTAATTCATCAATAGATAATTCATCAATTATTTTTATTCCTTTATTAGATATTGAGGCCGAGTCCCCCCTAATAACAACTAAATCCCCACATATAGGTTGCATAGCTGGAGTATCACTTAATGGGCAGTAAGCGGATACAAAAGTTTTGATATCTGAATTTTTATTTAATGTTGGTGCTAGAGTTATTAATCTTCTTGGATTCAATTTACTTATTGATGATTCAAAAAATTGTCCTCTAAAATCTTCAAAGTCTTTATTAGATAAATTTTCCTTCAACAAATTCAATAGTTCTTCACTACTAAGGGAAGTAGTTATAGGAAGTCCTTGATCTAATATAAATTTTTTAGCAACTTCAATTATCTCTGGACTTAAATTTCCAGTAATTGGTCCATTTACTAATCCTTTTTGAACCAAACATTGTTCTAGCCAAGCAGGCTGCCAGACCATTAATGTAAAAGTATTAGCTCCACTATTATCTTTATCTTCTGAAATCCATAATTTATTAAGGTAATTAGAAATTTCCTGATAAGGCAGCTCTAAAGGGGTTTGGAGTGTTAGTTGAGGTTTCATTTTTAAGGTCTACGCCAGAAATTATTATCTTTTGAAATTAATTGATCAGACTCAGGAGGTCCCCATGTCATAGATTCATAATTATAAATAGGTAACTTCCAAGGAGAATTATCCATCAATTCTATTAATGGCGTATAAAGTTTCCAGGCTGCCTCTACTTCATCACTTCGTGTAAATAAGGTTGGGTCAGAAAGCATTGCATCAGCTAATAATCTTACATAGCCTTCATCTGAGGGTTCTCCAAATGATTCATCATAAGAAAATTCCATCTCAACAGGTCTTGATTTCATACCAGAGCCAGGAGATTTTACCTCAAATTTGAAAGTAGCCCCTTCATTTGGCTGAATTCTAAGGATAAGTTGATTTGGTGCAGGATTTATTATTGTTGATTCAAATAAATGAACAGGAACATCCTTAAAAGTCAAGACTATTTCTCCAAGTCTTTTAGGTAGTCTTTTACCTGTTCTTAAATAAAAAGGAACCCCTTGCCAACGCCAGTTATCAACGAAAACTTTTGTCGCAATATAAGTTTCTGTTGTGCTATTACAATTAACTCCATCTTCCTGCCTATATCCTTTGAGTCGATTTGAAATATTTCCTCCATCTCCATATTGACCTCTTATGCAACAATTCCACGGTTCATCTTCGTCAGCAAGTTTTGAAGCCTGAAGAACCTTAGCTTTTTCATTTCTTATTGCTTCTGGTTCAAACTTTCCAGGAGGTTCCATAGCAGTAACAGCAAGCATTTGAGTCATATGATTTTGAAGCATATCCCTTAAAGCACCAGAGCTTTCGTAATAACCTGCTCTATCTTCAACACCCACTGTTTCAGATGAAGTAATTTGAACACTTGATATATAATTTCTGTTCCAGATTGGTTCAAAAATAGTGTTAGCAAACCTCAAAACAAGAATATTCTGAACTGTCTCTTTACCTAAATAATGATCAATCCTATAAATCTGACTTTCATCAGCGCAACTTTGAACAATCTTATTCAATTTTTTTGCACTTGAATAATCTCTTCCAAAAGGTTTTTCAATCACTAAACGACTTTTCTTAGGGTCATCTAAAAGGCCAGCTGCTTTGAGAGCTTTACATCCACTTGCATAGAAATTCGGAGATACGGATAAATAAAATGTTCTATTTCCATGTGAAGCTTGTGTTTTATCAATTTCATTTAATCTTCTAGAAAGCCTTACAACATGATCACTTTGTTGTAGGTCAACTGGTTCATAGAAAAGATAATTAGAAAATTGTTCCCACTCCCTTTCTTTACCAGATATTTGATTTAATAGCTTTACTTTCATCTTTTCTCTAAACTCATTATCAGTCCAAGGTCTTCTCGCACAACCAACTATTCCAAATTCACTAGGAACTCTTCTTTGCAAATAGAGTTCAAATAATGCTGGTATTAATTTTCTATGAGTAAGATCTCCACTAGCACCAAATATTACTAAGCATTGTGGAGGTATAACTCTTTCCTGCCGTAAACCCAATCTTAGAGGATTACTTAAAGTTGAAGGCATATTTTTAGTATTCTTTATTTAAAATCCTCTTTTTTTTAAATATTAGCTACATTTTGTGTCTAAACCAAAAAGTATTTAGTAGGTGAAACTTTAATCTAAATATCAAAGATTTAGTAAGTTTCTACGTGCCATCTTCCTGCTTTTTTTAGTTGAGGTCTTAATTCTGACCAGTTCAAACCTTTTTCTTCTGCTGCCTTAGTCATTGCATCATCTATTCCAGGTTCCATACCTTTTAATCCACAAAGATATATGTGTGTCTTTTCATCTTCAATCATATTGAAAAGTTCGTTGGCTGACTCTAAAACTCTATCTTGAATGTACATTCTTCCACCTTTTGTATTTTGCTGCTCACGACTAATCGCTTTTGTATATTTAAAATTATCTGGATTATCAGCAAGGTATCTTTGAAGATCTTCTTCGTATAACAAATTTGCTGATTTTGGAGCACCCATAAACAACCAAGCTTTACCCTTGAAATTCCATTTATTTTTTTCTTTTTCAGTTGGTTCGAACATTCTTCTTAAATAAGCCCTCATAGGTGCTATTCCTGTTCCAGTGGCCAACATAACAATATTTGCTTCCTCTTCTTCAGGGAGAAGCATTTCTTTACCTACAGGGCCTGTTATTTTCACTTTATCTCCAGGCTTAATATCGCATAAGTAAGTGGAGCAGACACCATTAATGGTTTCACCATCTTTTTCATATTGAAGCTGTCTTACACAAAGAGAAACTGTATTCCCATTAAAGTCATCTCCATGCCTGGTGCTAGCTATTGAATAAAGTCTTAATTTGTGAGGTTTTCCATTAGCATCTTCACCAGCAGGCATGATACCAATACTTTGCCCTTCTACATAATTTAAAAAAGGATCACTATCTTTAAGGTCGAAAGTTATGTGATTAACTCTACCAATTGCTCCTTCTTTGAGAAGACTATAGTTTCCAATGACTGTTCCCTCGAATGGTGTCTTAGGACGATAAATATTGACTGGAACATCTGCATGTTTTTTCTTTGCCACTTTTAAAGTTTCTGTTTTCGGAGTTTCTATTTTTGAATTTTCTGCTTTAGAAACAGCTGGTGTTTTTTGTTCCACAGCTTTTGATTCAGGTTTTTTTGTTTTTGCTTCTTCAACAAATTTTAAAGCTCTTTTATTAAAAGTTGTGAGTATAAAATAAAAAACAGCTATTACCACTGGTATATGAGCTAATCCCCCTGCGATTACTTTTGCTTGTGAATACATTTTTTAAATTTCTTTAATAAAAGATTATCAATTTGTAGTTTAATTTGTAGTGATTTCACAAAAATGGTTACGTTTTGAGATCGGAATAAATAGATGAAATTATTTTTATTTTTCAGTATTTGTTGCTTTTATCAGTATAGTTACACAGAAATAATTATTTTCTAATTAAAAATTCATTGTATGAACAATCCTCAAGAATCAATGAATCATTATAAAAACAATGATTTCAGGACAATTGAGCAGACGATGGAAAAGCTTTCTGGCGGAACACGACGACTGGCAGCTCAACTTACAACTTCTGCAAGTTTCGATTCTTTGTGGAGTGTTTTAACAGATTATGATCGACTAAATCTTTACATCCCAAATCTTTTATCGAGCAAAAAAATATTTCAGAAGGAAAATAATGTACATCTTAAACAAGTTGGGGCTCAGGATTTCCTTGGTATGAAATTTTCAGCTGAAGTAACTATTGACTTATTTGAGGATAAGGAGCTTGGCCTCTTAAAATTTAATTTGATAAAAGGAGATTTCAGAAAATTTGAAGGCAGTTGGAAAATACAAAATATTAAAAATACCTCAAAAAATTCATTAATTTATGATCTTACTGTTCAAGGTTGTCAGTGGATGCCAATAGGTATGATAGAGAAAAGATTAAAAAAGGATCTTTCAGAAAATTTAATTGCCGTGGATAGGCAAGCAAAATCATCAAAAAGATCGTTATAAATTTTAATTAATAGCCCCAAGGGGATTCGAACCCCTGTCGCCTCCGTGAAAGGGAGGTGTCCTAGGCCTCTAGACGATGGGGCCAGGGAATTAGCATAACAGCTTATTAAAAACTAAGAGTAAGGCTAGCCTTTCGTCAAGTATTGTTGCTCTTTGTTTTGTCCTTGCCACACAGGAACGGTGAAATGAAAGCAGGAACCTAGACCAATTTCAGATACCACCCATATTCTTCCTCCATGGACTTGTACTATTCTCCTGCATACTGATAACCCAATGCCAAATCCTGAAGTTCCCTCAGAAGTCTGGGGAAGTCTAACTCTATCTAGGAAAATTCTTTTTTGTTCGCTCAAAGGAATACCTGCTCCTTTGTCACAAATTGTTATTTCTACCCATTGATTTGTCTTATGAATCATGGTGATTTTAATAGATCCAGAGTCTTTAGAAAATTTAATAGCATTTTCAATTAAATTTAAAAATACTTGCCTCATTCTTCTTTGATCTGCAAATACACTTGGCAGATCAGATGGAATATCAGTATCAATTGCAATATTCCTTAATCTCCAGAATTTTTCTAATTCGAGTATTACTTCAGCACTAATATTACCTAAATCAATTTTCTGAGGATTAAATAACGCTTCCCATTTAGTTGTTCCAACCTCTAAAAGATCCTGAGATAAGAGTTCAATCTCTTCAAGACGTCTTTTAATGACCTCTTGCAATTTTGAAATATCTATTTGTCCGAGTTTTTGACTTTGAACAGCCAAAGTAGCTGCAGTTAAAGGTGTTCTTAATTCATGAGCGACCATTCTTAATAATCTTTCCTGAGACTCTATTCTTTTTGTTAATGTCTCATTTTCTTGTCTTAGAACGAGAAGCTCGTCTTCCAATAGAAATTCTTTTTGGGTCCTTATTGAATCAATTTTTGAAGGTTGCAAATTAATCCCAAGATTTTTTGTTAAGCCTTCCTGTGTCCACCTTGGCAACCATTTTTGCAACTGAGAAAAGATATTACTTCCAGCGAATATTTGTTTTGGAGCTGGGGAAACTTTTATTAGAGCAGGGATAGCGACTAATCTATGTAGTTCAAGTAATTCCGGCTGCTCTGTGGGCTCTGAAATCTGGAGAGATATCTCAAATTCACAATCATCTGATTCTAAATAAGCTATAAGAGACTTAATGTCATTACTAGAAAGTTGATTTCTAGCTGCCACAAGTATTAACTTTAACTCTTTTTTATCATTCAAATGTTTTCCTCTGAAGTGTTGAAAAGCTGTTAATCCTTATAAACACCTTAAGATATTTTTTTTTATTTTACAGATAGGCTATGAAATAAATAGGACTTATTTATATATGGTTGCTATTAATCAAAAGAAAAATTTACATTTTGGTGAAAACCCTCCTGAAATCAATTTAAATAGTAATTTAAAAAGGTGGTTTTCGAGGAATATTGGATTGTGGAAATCTAATAGAACGTATTTTCTCGATGAAGCACAAAAGACTTATAATTTAACTATGAATATAAACATTCAAGCTCTAGAAAGCAAATCCGAATGGGAGTCGCATTATAAATTCACTTGGTATCCAGAAAAAAAATATAATTTTTTTGACGAAAATCCCCAGTATAAAGAACAAGGAGAAATGCGTGCATTTTTAAAAGGCCATCAACTTAAGAGGGAGAGTTTTTATTTAAGTAATGATGAAGGTATTTCAAATATTAAGCAAGTCGACGAACACGAAATGATCTTTGAATCTTCTTACAAAGATTGGTATATTATTGAACATACTAGACTTGTAGATTCTGATAATTATAGATTTAGGGTTATATATTCATGGGAAAAAAATAAGCTGAAAATAGTAGAGAACCATCACGAAATTAAAATTATTAAATAAATTCTGTTGGCTGAATAATTTTAAAAAATAAAAAATGTTATCTTTAATATTATTAATTACTAAATAAATCAAATATGGGTTTTAAAATATCTCGAATTTTTGCAATTCCTCTAATTATTTCTTCTTTTTTATTTAATATAAATAATGAATTTAATAGTGTAAACGCAAATGATAAAAATTCCCCTGCCAACAAAAATGATTTAGATTTATATCATGGAATGGGGGTTTCATTTCTATGTAATGCGACAAGAAAAGGTTTTGATTTAGATTTTCCAAAAACATTAAACGTTGCCTCAGCAACTTTCGCATCAGTTGTTTCACAAAAACATGGAGGAAAAATAATAGAAAGAAAGAAAGAACAAACAGTTGATATGAAACAATTACAATTTATAGCATCTCTACAATTAATTGAATCAGCTCTTCAAGTCTGTCCTGATAACGTTCCTGAAAAAGTTAAAAAACAATTTAAGATTGAAACTGAGAGATTAAAGAAATTACAAGGATTGTAAAAAGAATAATTTCTTTTATCTAAACATTGAACTAACGGAACTTTCTTGGTGTATTCTCCAAATAGCTTCCCCCAACATAATTGCGACAGAAAGAACTTTTAACTGTGGAAAATTATCTTTATGTATAACAGGTATACTATTAGTCACAATAACTTGTTCGAAAAGATTCTTAGTACTTAATCTTTCATAAGAAGGAGGAGAAAATACAGCATGTGAAGCGCATGCAAATATTCTATTGGCTCCCTCTTTTTTTAATAAATTAGCACCAGAACAAATTGTCCCACCCGTGTCTATCATATCGTCTATAAGAATGGCCGTTTTACCCTTAACTTCACCAATAACTGTTAAACTTTCAGCGATATTATGAGCTGATCTTCTTTTATCAATTATGGCTAAGGGTGCATCTTTCATTAATTTTGCGAATGCTCTTGCTCTCGCAACTCCACCAACATCGGGAGAAACAACTACAACTTCCTCTAAATTTAGAGTTTCTAAATAATCAATCAAAACAGGTGAACCGTAAATATGATCGCATGGTATGTCAAAATAACCTTGAATTTGTGCCGAATGTAAATCCATAGCAAGAACCCTATCAACTCCTGATTTCTCTAGTAAATTAGCAGTTAGTTTTGCAGTTATAGACTCTCTTCCTGAGGTCTTTCTATCTGCCCTTGCATATCCAAAATAGGGGATTACAGCCGTTATTTGTCTTGCAGACGCTCTCTTACATGCGTCAACCATAATCATGAGCTCCATTAAACTATCGTTTACAGGAGCGCATGTAGGTTGTATTAGGAAGACATCGCAACCTCTAATAGATTGCTGAATCTGGACATAAAGTTCTCCATCTGCAAATCTTTTAGATATTAAAGGTACATTTTCAATTCCTAAGTATGATGCAATTTCTTCAGCTAATTTAGGATTTGTTGTCCCACTTACAAGCCTTAATCTACTATTGGTTAGATTAAAGTTTGATTCTTTACTCTGCATTGCCGTGATAAAACTTGTCACGAAATTTGCACCAAAAACTATATTCTTATCGTAGTCGTTTATGTGAATTTCGCAAAAAATATTAACCACATTTTTTTCAAAAATCTCATCAATTAAGCAAAAGCTTGTTAATTAAAACTCAAAACTTATATTTATTAAGTCTTAAAAACTAGAAATGATATTTGTCAATTAAAAAAAATTTGTATATGGTTGAATTTAGAGAATTAAAAACACGTTAAGTGTAAAGAATCAAAATATATTGAAAACATCACTATGGAGTCAATTATTGCAAGAAAATCATGCGGCATACTCATGCATCCAACATGTATTCCGGGAGGAAGAGTATGTGGAACTTTTGGTAGAGGAGCTAAAGAGTGGATAAAAAGGCTTCATAAGCATGGAATTGAATATTGGCAATTTTTACCTCTTACACCTACTGACTCTACAGGTTCTCCATATAGTTCCCCATCTAGTTTTGCACTAAACCCATGGTTTTTGGATATTGATGATTTAATCGAAAAAGGTTTTATCTTCATTTCAAATACAGAAAATTTAGGTCCAAAAAATGATAATAAAGATCATTTTGATTTTGATATTGCGGATGACTTAACAAAAAAATTAGGTCTCCTCCTTTTGCAAGGTTGGAGTTCACAATCTGAAGAAAGAAAAATTAATTTTGATAAATGGATCAGTAGTAATTCTTGGGTTGAAGATTATGCAACATTTGTTGTTATCAGAGAGGAATTTAATATGTTGCCATGGTGGGAATGGCCTAAAGAATTTAAAATGAAAAATAACAGGTTCTTAAAATCTTGGATTAAGAAAAAAAGTAATGAGATACTTATTAAAAAATTAATACAGTGGCATCTTAATGAGCAATGGAGCGCCATTAAAAACTTTGCAAAATCAAGAAATATTAAGCTGATAGGAGATTTACCTTTTTATGTCTCCAGAGACAGTGCCGATGTGTGGAGTAATAAATCATTATTTTCAATTTTTAAAAATGGTGATTTAATCTTTCAAAGTGGTGTTCCACCTGATTATTTTTCATCAACAGGACAATTATGGGGTACCCCAACTTACTTTTGGTCAAAGCATAAGAGGACTAAATTCGATTGGTGGAGAAAAAGATTTCAAAGGCAATTTCAACTTGTGGACATATTGAGATTTGATCATTTCAGAGGTTTAGCTGGTTTCTGGAGAGTTAATGGCAGTTCTAAATCGGCAATTATTGGGAAATGGATAAATTCCCCAGGTAGAACACTATTAAAAAAAGTAAAAAAGGATCTAGGGGGTAACTATTTACCAATTATTGCGGAGGACCTAGGAGTAATAACTCCAGACGTAGAGAAATTAAGGGAAAATTTTGAATTGCCTGGCATGAAAATATTACAATTCGCTTTTGATGGCAATGAAGATAATCCTTATTTACCTAAGAATATTGAAGGAGAAAATTGGGTTGTTTATACCGGCACTCACGACAACTCTACTTCTGTTTCATGGTGGGAAAATTTAGATTATGAATCCAAAAAAAGAATAAAAGATGAGTATAAATTTTCAGAAAATCCTTCTTGGGATTTAATAGAAATTGGCATGGAGACAAATAGTAATCTCTTTATCGCTCCACTACAAGATTTATTATCTCTAGACGATTCAAGTAGATTAAACAAACCTGGAACCATAAAAAATAACTGGAAATGGAAGTTAAATCGTCCTTTAGAAGAAATAGAAGATAATATAAAAATGTTTAGTGAGCGAGGAAATAATTCTGGGAGAACTCTAAAATAAATCTTGTAAAAATTAGTTATCAATGATTTGATTTTCAATATTTTGAATCTCAATAACCTTTACATTTAAAATAAAGTATCTCTTTAATATAAATATAGTTAGAACTAATATAAAAAAATACAAAAGACTTCCTTGCCATGTATTTATAAGATCGAATTTCCTGAACATAAAATCCTTTCCCTTTTTCTTTAAAATTTTTCTTTCTTTAACTGCTAAATTTAGTAATATATTTTTTTTTAAAACTAAGCATTCCTCTAATTTAATTAATATAGATCTTATAAAGGGATACTCTGGCCTAATATTTTTATCATTATTTTCAATAGAGTTTATTATTCGTTCAGGAATTTTTGAAATGCATGACAATTCTTGAATTGTAAGGTTTTGTTGAATTCTTGCTTCTTTTACTAACCTTGCAATTTCTAAATATTGGTCAACCGATCTAGGACTAAATTCTTTATTTTTTTCAAATTTTTTATTAAATAAAAAGAGATTTTTCAAAATATTCATTTTATCTTCTTAAGCTAAATAATCCTTTTACTTATCATTTTTAAAACAATACTAATAGGATTGGGATAATGGATAAGTTTATTAGATATAAATATTAAAATTAAACTGTAGAGATAATATTTTGTACCGCACTTTTTGCGATATTAAGAGGACTAAAAGTATCTCTAATTAAAGCCAAGAGTTTTTTCGCATCAGTAAATTCTAATTTTTCATCTTTTATAAGACTTAAAAGAAGGTTCTTCCTGACTTCGGATCCTTTTTTACTGACAAATAATTTTAATCCTGCGTTCGCAACTGGTATAAGGTCTGAATTAATATTCTCTGAATCTTTAAATAAAATATTTAACAAACTTTCAACTTTTTCTATTTGAATTCGGCCTTTTTTATCAAAAACGACTTCTAAAAGGATTTCTAAAATCTCTTCAGAATTATCTGTCAGTAGTTTTTTAGCAATATATGGATAAGCTATTTTTAAAATTTTAAATTCAGGATCTAACCTTAGTGCTAAACCTTCTTGACTAACAACGGCTCTTATTATTAAGGCAAACCTACTAGGAACTCTGAAAGGATAGGAATACATTAGTTTTGAGAATTTGTCAGTTACATTTTTAAGATTAAAATTACCAACCTCAGCGCCAAAAGATCCTCCTAGAACTTCTTTTAATGGTTCAACAAGTTTTTGAAGATCTTGTTCTTTGGTTAAAAAACCTAATTTCTGGAAATCTTCGGCGAGAAGATAATATTCTTCGTTTATTATGTGAACTATTGCCTTAATGAGAGTAAGTCTATCTGAATTTGTAACAGTATCCATCATTCCGAAATCAACATAAGCTAAATTCCCACAATCTGCATTTCCTCCTTTGAGAGCAAACATATTTCCAGGATGTGGGTCTGCATGAAAATATCCAAATTCAAATAATTGCTGCAGTCCACTGATGACACATGTTTTTATAAACGAAGCAGGTATTAAATTATTTTCCTCTAGTAAAGCTCGATCTCTTAACTTAACTCCATCAATCCAAGAAGTTGTAATTACCCTTTTGGATGAAAACTGTTTTTCTAAATTAGGAATAAAAATATTAGGGTTTTCTTTGAATAAATTTGCAAACCTCAACGCATTTTCGGCCTCTTTTTGATAGTCAATTTCATCAAAAAGTGCCTTACCAAATTCATCAATTATTTCTCCAATTCCGACACCAATATTTAATGGCAGGAGTGGGGATAAAAAAGTTCCTAAAAACCTTAAGATTACAACATCCCTTCTTATGAGAAAGTATAAATTTGGCCTCTGTACTTTCACAGCTAGATAAGAATTATTTATTTTTGCTTTATAAACTTGACCTAAGCTTGCTGAAGCAATAGGACTATCAGGAAACTCTTGAAATAATTCATTAGGAGGGGATCCAAGTTCCTCTTCAATGATTTTTAAAGCAATTTTTTGATCAAATGCTGGGAGATTATCTTGTAATTTTGTAAGTTCTGAAAGCCAATCTTGTCTTACAAGATCTGGTCTAGTAGAGAGTGCTTGGCCTAATTTGATAAAACAAGGCCCTAAATCCGTTATTACATCAAAAAGATATTTCGAGAGATTTTTTTGTACATTTTTATTTTTACTGTTACCTTGAAAAAGTATTCTTAAAAAAAGAAAAATAAAAGTTAAAAGGATATATAAAACTCTTGGGATAAAAATCCATGGTCTCAAAATCAACCAAAGTAAATCATCTTTTGCTGAATATTTCGAATAAGATCTTTTCATTAAAATTAAAAAAATATCAAAAAATATTACTATTTAGTCCATTCTATATGTCTCAATAATACTTTATGAGCATTTCATCTTTTCTAACTAAAAAGTTTTTAAAGTCCTTATTCTTTCCCGCTCATAATAGAGGGGCAGCTTTACCAAAGAAATTAGTGAAGTTGTTAAAATATTCACCTGGGTATTGGGACTTGCCCGAACTACCAGAAATAGGTTCCCCACTATCCCAAAGCGGATTAATTGCTCAATCCCAAAGAGAATTCTCCGACAAATTTGGGGCTAAAAGATGTTTTTTTGGAGTTAATGGAGCTTCCGGATTAATACAATCAGCAGTAATTGCAATGGCAAACCCAGGCGAAAATATCCTGATGCCTAGAAATGTTCATATAAGTGTTATAAAAATCTGTGCGATGCAGAATATAAATCCAATATTTTTTGACCTAGAATTTTCAACCGTAACAGGGCATTACAAACCAATTACCAAAATTTGGTTGGAAAATGTTTTTAAAAAATTAAATTTTAATGAGAATAAAATTGCAGGGGTTATTCTTGTAAATCCCTCTTATCATGGTTATGCCAGAGATTTAGAGCCTTTAATAGATTTTTGTCATCAAAAAAATTTACCTGTTTTAGTTGATGAAGCCCATGGTTCATATTTCCTTTTTTGTGAAAACCTTAATTTACCAAAACCTGCCTTATCATCAAATGCTGATTTAGTAGTTAATTCATTGCATAAGTCTCTCAATGGATTAACTCAAACGGCGGTACTTTGGTACAAAGGGAATCTAATAAATGAAGGTAATTTAATCAAAAGTATTAATTTGCTGCAAACTACCAGTCCAAGTTCCTTATTACTTTCTTCTTGTGAAGAGTCTATTAGGGACTGGCTTAACAAAAAAAGTTTATCAAAATATCAAAAAAGAATTTTAGAAGCAAAAAGTATTTATAAAAAATTAATTCAAAAAAATATTCCTCTCATAGAAACTCAAGACCCATTAAAAATTGTAGTAAATACCTCAAAGGCTGGGATTGATGGTTTTACTGCTGATAATTTTTTTTATAGAAATGGACTTATTGCTGAATTGCCAGAAATGATGACTCTTACTTTTTGCTTAGGATTTGGAAATCAAAAAGATTTTCTTAATTTATTTGAAAAGTTATGGAAAAAATTACTATTAAATTCCAAAAAATCAAAAAGTTTAGAAGTGCTCAAATCGCCCTTTAAATTAGTTCAAGCTCCCGAAATCGAAATTGGAATTGCTTGGAGAAGTAAGACTCGGAGTATTTCTTTCTCACAATCATTAAATAAAATTTCTGGAGATATTATTTGCCCTTATCCTCCTGGGATACCTCTACTAATTCCTGGCGAAAAAATTGATTTAGATAGGTTTAATTGGATAAATAATCAAAGTTTATGCAACAAAGATCTGGTAAATTTTAATATAAGAGTCTTAGAAACATAGCAATTTCATATGAGATTAAGAAGCGGATTACTTATAGGAATTTTTGGTTTAATTGTTGTCTTGTTGGGCGGATGGTTTTTTACATTGGCAACTGCTTTGCTTACATATCTAGCATTATTAGAATTTTTTAGAATGGCAGAATTTAAAGGAATAAGACCAGCCACAAAAACCACATTATTTTCATCCTTTATTATTATAATTTCTACTTATCTTGAGACTATTGGTTTGATTGAAAGAGAAATTTCAAATTCAATTTTACCAATCTGTTCAGTTGGGATATGCACTTGGTTACTTTTGCAACCAAAACCTGGGACAATTTCAGATATTGCAGCCTCTATTTTTGGATTATTCTATTTAGGTTTTTTACCTAGTTACTGGATTAAGTTAAGGGGATTAGATTCAGTGATAATAAGTTCAAATCAGGGTTTCATTTCGTTTGAGAACTTATCAAATACTACAGGTCTTCATTTAACTTTAACTTCTTGTTTTTTAATTGTAGCTAGTGATATTGGCTCTTATTTCATTGGTAAGTCATTTGGTAAAACATCTCTATCTCCAATATCTCCGAGCAAAACTATAGAAGGTTTAATTGGAGGGATATCCTGTTCAACTTTACTAGCAATATTTTTCGCATTTTTAATGAATTGGGAACATCCATTATTTTTTGGAATAATATATGGAATTTCAATTTCTCTAATGGCATTAGTTGGAGATTTAATTGAATCTATGATGAAGAGAGATGCAAAAATAAAAGATTCTGGAACTTTTTTACCGGGACATGGAGGAATTCTTGACAGAATTGACAGCTACATCTTTACTCCATCAGTTTTGTATTATATTTTTATAATTCTCAAGTATCTAAATTAATTAAAAAATCTTTTGTTCCAAAAAATAATCTTGGATGATTTTACTAGATAAGGATGGTAGATCTATATGTGGAAGATGACCACAGTTTTGCAACCCAACAAAATTTAATTTTTCAATATTTTTTATATTTTTAATCTCTTTTTTTCCAAGAATTCGATCATTTTCTCCACATAATGTTTTAATTGGGATATTTTGAATATATTTATGAGTTCCAGCAAACCCCCCACTTTTTGCAAATGATGCAAGTGAATTCCTCCATCCTTTACAACCTAGATGAATTGAAGCAATTTGTTCTTCCATCTCACCAACACATTCGATCGGGAAAGCAAATGCTTGCCTACAAAGACTTTTTCTGACCTGAGGCAATCCAAGAAATGAGGCGCCAATTTGGTTAAGAGGAAAAGGGATACTCTTAGGTTCTCCAAACAATCCAGCAGGGGACAAAAGGATAATTTTATCAATAGTTTCAGGAATTTCAAAAGCAAGTTTTAAAGCTGTTGAGCCTCCCATAGAGGCACCAATAATTTTTAGATTCTTTGTTATCTGTAAGGTCTTAAGGAGATCAATCAAATGCGAAATTATTTTCGAGGAATTGTATTCTTTTGTTGCGAACCTAGGACTAAAACCAAAACCAAACAGATCAGGTACGATAACTTGAAAATTTCTTTTTAATGATTTATATATTCGCCTGAACTCTAAAAAACTACTGTCAAAGCCATGTAGAAGAAGTATAGGTTGACCTTCTCCTCCTATAACCACTGGGAATTTTAAAGAGTTCCAGTTTTGGTCGAGTTTTATCCACCTAACATCATTTGCCAAATAAAGACCTAAAGGATCTAAAAGTGACAACTTAGCACTTTTAAAAAATTCTACATTTAAATCATTTAATTGTTCAAAATTGTTTTTAGTCAAAAAAATATTTATGTTTTAATTTTTTGTTTTTCAAAATTTGCAATGACCTCTACTATGTCCCGTTTATGAATTTCAAAAGGCAAAAAGTGAATCTCAGAATTATCTCTGCAAGTAAAATCAGCAATTTTCTCTAAATTGTTATTTTCAAAAACATTTATTCCAAGTTGTGCAATAGTAGTTGGCAAATTCAATTCTTTCATTAGTGCAAATAATTGTTTAATTGATTGGTCAGCTAATTTATTATTATTTTTCATCTCTTCTAGTCTTAATTGCAATAATAATCCAACCCCGACAATCTCACCATGTAAGAATTTATTAGGGGTAATTATCTGAGTAATTGCATTATGAATAGCATGTGCTGCTGCAGTCCTACACTTTTCTCCACCAATACCACCTACTAATCCTGCTGTAAGTCCACATGCCTCTACAGTATTTTGCCAAGAAGGATTATTTTCAAATTCACATTTAAATGCTTTTTCTCCATCTATTAATAGTTGATCTCTTAAAACTCTTGATATCTGAATTGCTTGTTGAACGAGACCATCTTCTATTTTTGAACTTGTTATTGAGGATTCGTACCATTTTGCCAAAGCATCAGCTATGCCACTTGCAAGTGTTCTTGATGGAGCTGTTTGAATAAATTTATGGTCATATACTAAGATTTTTGGACAAGATCTTAATGCAGCATCCTTTATAAATTGACCATTTTTTGTATAGATATTCGATAAGGCTGTCCAACCCGCACATGTTGAGGCGCTAAGGGGCACTGTAATACAAGGGATATTAAGACACTCTGCTATATACTTGCCTGAATCAAGAACTTTACCCCCTCCAGCTGCAATAACAGAATCATGATTGTTCTCTAAAATGATTTCCTTTACTCTATATATGTCTTCATAACAACAATCAAATTGTAATTCAGAAGAATTAACATTAAGGTTTTGATTTTTTAAGTCTATAAAAATTTTATTTCTCAGCTTATTCGTATGAAAACTCCTGCCCAAAATTAATGGACTTTTAGTTAATTTAGTAATTTGAGGTAAAGATTTTTCCCAAGCGTAATATCCCCTATATATAGTTTCTGGAGAGATTGACTGCATATTTACTTTAATAATTAGAAGTTAGCACTTGCCAACTCTTGAGAAGATTCTTCAGAAGAAATATTTATTGTAACTTTTTTATCATCATCTATATCAACTAAAGCCTTATCTCCATCTTTTATTCTCCCAGAGAGGACTTCTTCAGCCAAACTATCTTCTAGTAAACGCATAACTGCCCTTCTCAAAGGTCTGGCTCCGTATGAAGGATTATAACCTTCTTCAACGAGTCTTTCTTTAAAAGCATCAGTGACACTTAACTTAATGCCTTTATCTTGTAATCTTGCAAAAACTTCTTGCAACATTATTTCAGCTATCTCCTTAACCTCATTTTTAGTTAGTTGTCTGAATACAATTATTTCATCAAGTCTATTTAAAAATTCAGGCCTAAAATATTGCTTAAGTTCTTCATTAACTAAAGATTTTATTCTGTTATATTGGCTATCTTCAACTGAATCTCCCGAGAATTCAAAGCCTAAACCTCCTCCACCTTTCTCAATTACTTTAGAACCGATATTAGATGTCATTATTAACAATGTATTTTTGAAATCTACAGTTCTACCTTTGGAGTCAGTTAATCTTCCGTCTTCAAGTAATTGCAATAATAAATTGAATACATCTGGATGCGCCTTTTCAACTTCATCAAACAAAACAACCGTATAAGGACGTCTTCTTACTGCCTCAGTAAGCTGACCACCTTCATTAAAACCAACATAGCCAGGAGGCGAACCTATAAGTTTACTAACTGTATGTCTTTCCATAAATTCTGACATATCTAATCTAATCATTGCTTCTTCACTCCCAAAGAAATATGAAGCTAATGATTTAGTTAATTCAGTTTTGCCAACACCGGTAGGACCAGAAAAGATAAAACTTGCGATGGGTCTATTAGGATTTTTTAATCCAACTCTCGCTCTTCTTATAGCTCTAGAAACAGCTTTTACAGCTTCATCTTGTCCAATTAGTCTCTGGTGGAGTGTTTCCTCCATATTAAGAAGCTTGACTGATTCAGTTTCTGTTAATTTTTGAACAGGAACTCCTGTCCATGAAGCCACTATATGAGCTACATCCTCTTCACTAACAAGGGGACTTTGTAAGAGTTTTGAATCAGTTTTTAAAGACTTATTATCAGCGTCAGATTGATCTCCAGCTGTAGATTCTTTTTTATTGTCCAATACTTCTTTAATTTTTGCAGACAATTCCATCTCTTTTTCACGCAATTGGCCAGCTTGATCAAAATTTTGATCTCTTACAGATTCCTCCTTCTGTTTTTGGACTTGTCTTAGTTCTCTATCTATTTGTTTAGCTTCAGGCGGAAGCTTAGAATTCATTAAACGTACTCTACTTCCTGCCTCGTCGATAAGATCTATTGCCTTATCAGGCAGAAATCTATCAGATATATAACGATCCCCTAAATGTGCTGCTGCCTCTAGGGCATCATCAGTAATTTTTAAACGATGATGTTGTTCGTAACGCTCTCTGAGACCTTTTAAAATTTCGATCGTATCTTCAATAGATGGCTCCCCTACCATTACAGGTTGAAATCTTCTTTCCAGTGCAGCATCTCTCTCAATATGTTTTCTATATTCATCGAGAGTTGTTGCTCCAATACATTGAAGTTCTCCTCTAGCTAATGCTGGCTTCAAAATATTTGCAGCATCTATAGCTCCTTCAGCAGCTCCAGCACCAATTAAAGTATGCACTTCATCTATGACAAGTATGACGTTTCCAGCTGATTTAATCTCTTCCATTATTTTTTTTAATCTTTCTTCAAATTCACCTCTGTATTTTGTCCCTGCGACCAAAAGTCCTATATCAAGTGTTAAAACTCTTTTATCTTCTAGTATATCTGGAATATCTCCCGTCTGTATTCTTTGAGCCAAACCTTCTGCGATAGCAGTTTTACCTACACCTGGCTCCCCTATGAGAACAGGATTATTTTTTGTCCTCCTGCCTAATATTTGCACTACACGATCTATTTCTGAATGGCGTCCAACGACTGGATCTAATTTTGATTCACTAGCTAATTTTGTTAAATTTGTTCCAAATTCATCAAGAGTAGCAGTTTTTAAGTTTCCCTTAGTTGTACTAGCTCCTGTGCCAACTTCTGCTGTTTCTCCTAGCATCCTTATAACTTGCGTTCTCACCTTGGTAAGGTCAATATTAAGGTTTTCAAGAACTCTTGCAGCAACACCTTCTCCTTCTCTTATTAAACCTAATAATAGGTGTTCTGTACCTATATAGTTGTGGCCTAGTTGACGAGCCTCTTCAAGAGATAATTCTAAAACTCTTTTAGCTCTGGGGGTAAAAGGTATTTCTACAGCTACAAATCCTGAACCTCTACCTATTATCTTTTCAACTTCAATCCTTGAATCTTTTAGATTAACTCCAAGAGATTTGAGTACTTTTGCTGCAACCCCAGTTCCTTCTCCAATTAAACCTAAAAGAATTTGTTCAGTTCCAACAAAATTATGACCAAGTCTTCTAGCTTCCTCTTGAGCAAGCATAATGACTTTTATTGCTTTTTCTGTAAATCTTTCAAACATCAGAAGATTGAATTCTTATTAATAACCTACCAGTAATAAGTCAATTTTGTGTTCAGAATGAGCTTTTGTGAATACCTAAAAGTATAATTTATTAAATTAAATTGAACTTTTTTAGTGATATAGCAAGAAATTATAGTAATTTCAAGCATTCTGGTTATCCGCACAATTAAATTCTTATATTAATTCGTTGTTAATTTTTTTTCTTTTAAAAGAGCATGTGAACCATCTTTATAGTAATTTTTTCTTATTCCTACAGTAGAAAAATTAAATCGACCATAAAATCTCTCAGCATTAACATTGCTCTGAGAAACCTCCAGCAATAATTTCTTTAGATTTAATTTCTCACATTTTTTTATTAAATAGCTCATGAGATAAGATCCAAAACCCTTTTTCCTGAATCTCTGATTTACAACAAAATAGTTTATTTGAGCTTCATCAATAATAACTTGAAAAACACAAATTCCAACGACTAAATTTGTAATTAATAAACCAAATATTTTTGTACCATCTTTTTTGAATTCGTTAGCCCATTGTTTCTTGCTCCATAGCGAAATCGTGTTTGAATCTAATTCATAACATAAATCAATATCTTTCTCATTTATTTGTTTAATAGATATCATTTTATTATGTGTGTATATTTAAAAAGTTCAAATCTAGAGTCATTATAAAATATGACAGTTTTGGCAAAACTTTATTTAAAGTTCTCCCATGCAAGAAAAAAAATCCTTTTTAAAACAAAATATTGATTTAGAAAGTCCTAATAGAAATATTGTACCAATTACTACATCCATTGGAGGAGATGGAAAATTGTCAGTTGGTGGATGTTCTATTGAAGAATTAGTTAAAAAATATGATTCTCCTCTTTATATTTTAGATGAACTTACTTTAAGAAATTCTTGTAGAGCTTACAAAAAAGCCTTAGAAAAATATTACCCAGGGAAATCCATGCCTATATATGCCTCTAAAGCAAATAGTTCTATTTTTATGAGTAGCCTCGTCTCCTCAGAAGGTTTAGGACTTGATGCAGTTTCCGAAGGAGAACTATTAACTGCTATTAAAGGTGGGGTTCCAAATGAAAAAATTGTATTTCATGGAAACAACAAATCAGACAAAGAATTAGAATTCTCCGTTAGAAATAACATTAAAGTTATTGTAGATAATGATTATGACTTAGAAAGATTAGAGGAGATCTCAAATTCACTTAATCGTGATTTAGAAATAATGATTCGCTTTACTCCTGGGATAGAATGCCATACACATGAATACATTAGAACAGGATCATTTGATAGCAAATTTGGTTTCGGAATAGAATATTTAAATATTCTATTTAACAGAATCAGCAATACAAAACATCTAAAATTAAAAGGGTTACATGCTCATATTGGCTCACAGATTTTTGAACTAGATCCTCATAAGGATCTGGGAGAAATAATGGTAAAGGTCATTTTAGACGCCAAAAAATTTGGTCATAATATAGAGGAACTTAATGTTGGCGGTGGTTTAGGTATCAAGTATACCGAAAGTGATGATCCCCCTTCCATTGAAGAATGGGTAAAAACAATTTCTTCTTCTGTTGTTAAAGCTTGTGAAAAAAACAACTTAGATTTTCCTATATTAATGTGCGAACCTGGTAGATCTATTGTATCTACAGCAGGTATAACCATTTACAAAATTGGGGCTTTTAAAGAGATTCCCGGCATCAGAACATATTTATCTGTTGATGGTGGGATGAGTGATAATCCGAGACCAATTACATATCAGTCAAATTATTCTGCATGTTTAGTAAGTAATCCATTTAATATTAATTCCAAAAATAAATATACTATTGCTGGTAAGCATTGCGAATCGGGAGATGTATTGTTTAAGGAAATTGAACTAGCAGAATGTAAAACAGGAGATTTAATATGTGTTTTTGGTACTGGTGCATACAATAATTCAATGAGTTCTAACTACAACAGAATCCCAAGACCTGCTGCTCTCTTAGTTAAAGATGGAGAGGCTGAAATTATTCAAAAAAGAGAAAGCCCATTTGATCTTTTAAAATATGATGTATTACCTGATCGCTTTATTAAACAAAATTAGGTACATTTAAATTAATTTTGTATTTAATGTGAATTTCTGGGGGATAATAAATTTTAAACTTTTATTAGATGTTTTATTTGCTATAGGTTTTGGACTTTTATTATTTTCTAGAGTAAAAGAACAGAGAACATTATGGCTTTTAAGGGGATACTTGTTTTTAGTCTCTTCAGCATGGTTTATTCAAAGGTATGCATACCTTCCATTAACATCAAAATTAATTGATGCTGTAGTCCTCGCTTGCTCTCTCTCCTTAGCAATTCTTTGGCAAGGAGAGCTAAGAAGATTAATGGAATTATTAGGAACTGGGCGGTTAGCTGTGTTGCTAGGTAATCCACCAAAGGAATTTAGAGCAACATCAACTACTATTACTCAGTTAGTTGATACTGCAGGTAAACTCTCTCAGAATAGAAGAGGAGCTTTAATTGTTGTGGATTTGGGGAGTGATTTAAGGCCTGAAGATTTCTTATATTCGGGTACAAAAATTGAGGCACAATTGTCAACAGACCTTTTAATAAATCTTTTTGCAACAGATACACCATTACATGATGGAGCTGTTCTTGTGAAAGGTAATAAAATAATTTCTGCTGGAGTAATACTTCCTCTCTCAAGACAAGGAATAAGTAGATATGGCACAAGACATTTAGCAGCATTAGGAATTACAGAAAGATTTGACAGATGTATTTGTATTGTTGTTTCTGAAGAAACCGGCACGTTATCATTAGCAAACCAAGGCAAACTCGAAAGACCAATAACCAGCAGTAGGTTACAAGAACTTCTTGCCAAATTGATTGGGAATCAAAACTCTATGGGAACAAGTAAATCATCTATAGGCAAAAATAATGTGCCCCAAAAGACAAACCCAAGTGATAATATTACCATTGACGTCAAAGAAAAAGAATTTAATTAATCAGAGATTTTACTAAAATAGAGGATTAACTAATGAGTTTAGGAAAAATAATTGATAAGAAAAATAATGACTTATCCAAGAGAATAGATAAGCAAAAAGTTCCAGAACATATAGCAATAATTATGGATGGCAATGGAAGATGGGCAACTAGAAAAGGTTTCCCCCGATCATTTGGACATAAACAGGGCGTTAATGTATTAAAAAAAATTCTTAAAGCATCAAAAAAATTAGGATGTAAAATACTCACTGTTTATGCTTTTTCAACTGAGAATTGGTCAAGACCAACAAAAGAAGTTGATTTTCTTATAAATCTTTTTACCGAAGTTTTAAAAAACGAAATTAAAGAGATACATGAAGAATCAACAAAAATAAAATTTATAGGAGATTTAACTCCTTTCCCAAAAAATTTAAAAGAAATAATCTCTAGTTCAGAATCACTTACTAAAAACAACACTAAATTTTTATTCAATGTTTGTGTTAATTACGGAGGTAGACAAGAAATAGTAAAAGTTGCAAAAGAACTAGCATTAAAATCTTCTGCTGGGGAAATAAAACCAAGTGAAATTAATGAAGAATTATTTAATTCAGAGCTATTACTTGGAGGGATAAAGGATCCAGAATTACTAATAAGAACTAGTGGCGAAAAAAGGATAAGTAATTTTTTATTATGGCAATTAGCGTATTCAGAAATTTATATATCTGAAGTACTTTGGCCAGAATTCAATGAGCATGAATTTCTTAAAGCAATAATTGATTACCAATCAAGAAATAGACGTTTCGGCGGTATAGAATCATTACCAAATGAATCTTTTGAAGATTCTCAATATTCTTCCTAATAAAAATGGCTAATTCGAATAATCAGTTATTAAAAGAAATTAGGTTCGATTGGAATAAAGAGGAGATATTGGAAATACTTAATATGCCTCTTATTGATTTAATGTGGGCATCACAAACCGTTCACAGGAAATTTAACAGATACGACATTCAATTAGCATCATTGTTCAGCGTAAAAACTGGTGGATGTGAGGAAAATTGTTCGTACTGTAGCCAATCAATTTATAGTGCTAGCGAAATCAAAAGTCATCCACAATTTCAAGTTGAAGAGGTTTTAGCAAGAGCTCAAATAGCAAAAAATGAGGGTGCAGATAGGTTTTGTATGGGTTGGGCGTGGAGAGAAATTAGAGATGGGAAATCTTTTAATGCAATGTTAGAGATGGTTAGCGGTGTAAGAGATTTAGGGATGGAAGCATGCGTTACTGCTGGGATGCTTACAGAAGAACAAGCTTCCAGGCTGGCTGATGCAGGTTTGACGGCGTATAACCACAATCTTGATACTAGTCCTGAGCATTATAAAAATATTATTACGACTAGAACTTATCAAGACAGACTAGATACTATCAAAAGAGTAAGGAATGCAGGAATAAATGTTTGTTGTGGGGGGATAATAGGCTTGGGTGAAACTAATGGCGATAGAGCATCTCTTTTGGAAGTACTTTCAAACATGAATCCACACCCTGAAAGTGTGCCTATAAATTCATTAGTAGCTATTGAAGGTACTGGTTTAGAAGATAATCAAGAAATTGATTCTATTGAAATGGTAAGGATGATAGCTACAGCAAGAATTCTTATGCCTAAAAGTAAAATAAGATTAAGTGCAGGGCGAGAAAAGCTTTCAAAAGAAGCCCAAATTTTATGTTTTCAATGTGGGGCAAATTCAATTTTTTATGGCGATGAGTTACTCACGACTTCAAATCCATCTTTTCAATCAGACAGAAAACTTCTTAAAGAGGTTGGAGTATCATTTAACAAAGTTTTTGAAACTCATGAAAAAACATTATCTTCTTTATGAAAGGCAAAAATTATAAAATAGTTTCTTTTTACTCTTTCTTCCCATTTAAAGAAAACTTAATTCTTGATCTAAAAAATAAATTATTAGAAATCGAAAATGAAAACGATCTTTCAGGTTTATTAATTTTTGCAAGTGAGGGCATTAATGGAACTATTTGTGCTGAGAAAAATGTAATTGATATTGTTATCAATTTACTCAATAAATATGCAGATAATAGAAATTTGAATATTAAAGTAAACTTTTCAAAAAAGAAAGTCTTCAAAAAATTAAAAATAAAAATCAAAAAAGAAATAGTTACCATGGGTGTCTCTGAAATAAACCCTTCAGAAAATAATGGGACCTATATTGACTCAGTTAATTGGAACAAGTTAATTAAAAATCAAAATACAATAGTCATTGATACTAGAAATCATTATGAAGTTTCTATAGGTACATTTCAGAACTCTATAAGCCCAAATACAAGAAACTTTAAAGAATTCCCCAAGTGGGTAGATGATCATTTAGATTCCCATTTAGAAAATAAAGAGTCTACAAATATAGCCATGTTTTGTACCGGAGGAATAAGATGTGAAAAAGCTACTAGTTTGCTGAAAAAAAAAGGTTATAAAAATATTTATCACCTACAAGGGGGCATTCTTCAATACCTTGATGAAATACCAAAAGAAAAAAACTTATTTGAAGGTGAATGTTATGTTTTTGATAAAAGAGTTGCTTTAGATCAAGCCTTAGAAAAAGGCTCCTACACGATTTGTCATGCATGTGGAATGCCAGTTTCAATTCAAGATCAAGAAAGAAAAGAATATAGAAAGGGTATCCAATGTCATTTCTGCATAGATCAATTCAGTGATGATGATAGGAAAAGGTTTGAAGAAAGACAAAAACAGATCGAAAGATTAAAAGTGGAAAATCACAAAATCTATAAGGACTAATTTTCAAAATCATGAAAGTTGAAGAATTAGAAAAATTAGCAGTTACCATTGGACTATTAATTAAAATTCAAGTTAGAGAAACTTTCGGATTATGTTTCTTTAGAATCGTTATAGCAGATCAGAAAGATAACATCATTAAGATTTGGGCCGAAATGAAAGGCTGGACTTATTTAAATAAACAAGGTATTCAGCTTGATACATTAAGAATCCTTAGTAAAGCTCCTGCTTTTGTTTCGGAATTAATATGGGCAACAACTATGGCTTGGGCACTTGAAAAAAAATCAAGCAACAAAGTAAGACTTTTGGCTATTTTTGATAGTGAAGGATATAGTAAAAGACTTGTAAGATATTTCAAGTTAATAGGATTCAAAATTGTAAAAGAAGTTGGTTCTAGCCCAGTAGATCTTTTATTAAGACTGATTTGGGGAGGTGCAGGTACACTTATGAACGGGGATTGTATTTCCATATTGAAAAAGCTTGAAAAGAAACTCTCTTTAATTGAAGAAAGTTAACCCGCATGATAACTACTTCTAACTAGGGGGCCAGAAGATACTTTCTTGAATCCTAATTCCTTAGAGAAGCGATATAAATATTCAAACTCTAGTGGATCCCAATATTTCTTAACTGCCAAATGATTGAATGAGGGCCTTAAATATTGGCCAATTGTAATTTGATCACAATCTATTTTTTTAAGATCATATATTGTATTTTTTATTTCATCCAATGTTTCTCCAAGACCTAACATAATGCCAGATTTAGTTTGTATATGAGGAGCAATATCTTTTGACTTTTTTAGTAAACTCAGGGATTTTTTGTAATTTGAACCCCTCCTAACTTGTTTTTGGAGTCTTTCAACAGTTTCAAGATTATGATTAAAGCATATTGGACCTTTTTCTAAAATCATCTTCAATCTCTCAGTCTGAAGGTTATTAGTTTCATCAAAATTTTTCCCCCCACCCCATAAATCAGGAGTTAAAACCTCTATTTTGATTGTTGAATCAATTTTTCTAATCTCATCAATTGTAGATATAAATAAATTTGCACCATGATCAGGGAGATCGTCTCTAGCTACAGATGTTAAAACAACATATTTCAAATTTAGTACTTTCACTGCTTCAGCGACTTGATTACATTCATCAATATTGATAGAACTAGGTCTACCTTTATTTACCTGACAAAAAGCACATGAACGAGAACATATCGATCCACCAAGTAAGAAAGTAGCTGTTCCTGAGGCATAACATTCTGCTCTATTTGGACATCTTGCTTCTTCACAAATAGTATGAATATTTGATTTTTTGATGAGAGTTTGTATTTTTTCAAACTCTGAAGCTTTACTAATAGGAAATTTAATCCAAGAGGGAAGTCTTAAGATTTTTTCTTTCTTGATTAGATTATTTTCTCTCATTGTCTAATTTAGTTTTGTTCTTCCTTCTAACGCCCTTGCAAGTGTAACTTCATCCACATATTCAAGTTCACTGCCCATTGGGAGGCCATATGCAATCCTAGTAACTTTAGTAAAAGGGGCTAACAATTTCCCAATATAAAGACTTGTTGTATCTCCCTCAACACTGGGGGTCAATGCCAATATGATCTCATCTATTTCAGAATTACTAACTCTTTCTACCAAGCTTCTTATTTCTAAAAGTTCAGGACCAACAGAATCCATTGGAGATATTAAACCACCAATAACATGGTAAACACCTTTATATTCTCTGGCGCGCTCCAAAGCAAGCAAATCTTTAGTTTCTGCTACTACACAGATTAGTTTTTGATTTCTTTCAGTATTTTTACAAATTTCACATTCATCTTCTGAAGTCAAATTGAAACATTTTTTGCATCGACCAACATTACTATGTGCTTCTAACAGAGCCTTTGAAAAATCTCTTATTGTACTTTCAGGTTGTTTTAAAATAAACAGAGCTAGTCTTTGCGCTGTTCTTGGACCAATCCCTGGGAATTTCTCAAAATGACCAATTAATTTTGAAAGCGGTTTGGTATAAGTAATCAAAATTAAACTATTTCTAGGAATAATTTAGACGCAAAATTCTGAATTGCCATAATTGTTTGCTTTTAATGTCTTATTATGTTTTCAGTTAGTAATTTCAAACAAAATGAAAAATATTAAATTTAACCCTTTCAAATATTTATTTTTGATTTTTTTGTGTTTAACACTCAGTGCTTGTAGCGGCGGACTCAATGCGGGATTAGAAGCTTATCAAAGTCCAGATGGAAGATATGCCTTTTTGTATCCAACAGGATGGACTAGAGTAAAAGTAGATGGAGGACCTGAAATTATTTATCATGATTTAATAAATAGTAATGAGACATTAAGTTTAGTTATTTCTGATGTAAATAAAGAGGTTCAATTAGAACAATTAGGAAGCCCAAGTGAAGTAGGTCAAACATTAATTGATAAAGTCATTGCTCCGGAGGGTTCAGGTAGAGAGGTAAAACTTATAAATGCCAATCAGAGGGAGGCATCTAATCATATTTTTTATGATTTAGAGTATGAATTAAATTTAAATGAACAGGCCAGACACGAATTAGCTACTGTCGTAATTGATAGAGGAACACTTTACACATTCGCTGTGGGAACAAATGAAGAGAGATGGAATAAAGTTGACGGTATGTTTAGTAATGTAATTGAATCATTTAACTTCTTAATATAATTTAGAAATTCTATACTAGATTCCTACTTGAACATTCCACAAATCTGCATATATTTTGTCCTGATCTAATAGTTCTTCATGTTTTCCGCTTTCAACTATTTTACCTTTATCAATAACAAGAATATTATCCGCATTTTTTATAGTGCTTAATCTATGAGCTATTACTATAGTTGTTCTTTCTTTTGTGATTTTAGATAAAGATTTTTGAATTAACGCCTCTGTTTCATTATCAACTGAGGCTGTAGCTTCATCTAATATTAATATTGGAGCATCCTTTAAAACAGCTCTCGCTAAGGCAATCCTTTGACGTTGTCCGCCTGAGAGCCTTTGACCTCTTTCTCCGACTATAGTTTTGTAACCATTTGGTAATTGTTCAATAAATTTATGAGCTTCAGCAATCTTTGAAGATTTAATAATATCTTTAAGACTTGGGTTGATTGATCCATAAGCAATATTTTCTTGTACACTGCCATGAAATAAATAAGTTTCTTGACTTACTAAAGAAATACACTTTCTTAAATCCCTCAAATTTATTTCTTTGATAGAAATGCCATCCAAGGTTATTGAGCCATTATTACTATCATAAATCCTAAGTAGAAGTTTTATTATTGTACTTTTTCCAGAACCTGTCAAACCAACAATTCCTAATGTTGAGTTATTTTCAATTTTGAAATTTATGTTTTTTAAAGTTAAATCTCGTCCAGGATAATTAAAATTTATATTACTAAAAATAATTTCTCCTTCGATATCTTTAGGTTCAATTTTTATTTTTCCATCTTTTATTTTTATAGGCGTATCTATAAGATCAATTACTCTATCTATTGAAGCCATTGATCTCTGAAAATCATCTAAAACATGCCCCAAAGTAGTTAAAGGCCATAATAGTCTTTGTGTTATAAACACTAAAAAACTATAAGTACCTACATCAAGTGTCTTATTCCAAGTTTGGAAACCTCCAACTAATAGAATCGCTATAAAAGCAAATAAAATTGCAAATCTTATAAGAGGGATAAAAGCAGAAGATAATTTTATTGCAGCCTTATTACTTCTTTGATAATCGAGACTTTCTTTATTTAATCTATTTAGTTCCCATTTTTCTTTAGTAAAACTTTTTATGGTTAGAATTCCGCTTAAATTATTATTAAGTCTTGATGCCAATAGTCCAGCTTTATTTCTGACATCTCTGTATTTTGGAGCAAGCTTCCTTTGAAATTTAATTGATCCTAAAAATATAATTGGAATAGGAAAGAAAGCAAATAAAGCAATTTTTGGAGCGACAAAAATCATAGTGCCCCCAATTATTAAGACAGTTATAAATAACTGAATAATCTGATTAGCCCCTTGGTCTAGAAATCTCTCGAGTTGATTTATATCATCATTCAAGATAGATAATAGCCTTCCAGTATTATCATTTTCAAAAAAATCCATATCTAATTCCTGGATATGCTCATAAGCTTTTATTCTTAATTTATGTTGCGATAGCTGAGCCAAATTTCTCCATAAAATCGAATATAAATATTCAAAGGAGGATTCACCAGACCAAACTATTCCTGAAGCAAATGCAAGAAAAATCAATTGTGATGGAACTTCTTTTATCCCAAAACCAGCAATCCATGAATTCTGTTCCTTTACAACGATATCAACTGCAAGTCCAATTATCACAGGGGGAGCTAAATCTAATATTTTATTAATTATGGAACTAAGAAAAGCAAAAAATAGTAACCTTCTTTCTTCAATCAGATTTAAATAAAGTCTTATTATTGGATTTTGATTGTTCTTAGACCTCATGAAATAACAATTAAATTTTTCTATTATGATTTAAATTTTCTTTAGTTTCTAATTTACATTTTGTTTTTGCATCTTGATGACTCGCAGTTTGTGTAAATTCTTCGTAGTAACAATCACAAGTTTGATTCGCAATTTTCTCACTATATACTATTTCTGCTTTCAACATCTCCTCTTTGACACTCTGAAGACAAAATAATTTTATGATTGAATTTTGTTTAGTTTGAGCTAAATAAAAACTATTAAAAGAGTTGAATAGGATTATCAGATTCACAAAAATAAAGAATTTAAATTTGCTAGCTTTCATTCTCTATACCTAGTTTCTGACTTTAATTTTTTTTAATTTATTTATAGTTTCTCTATGCAGATCTCTGGGTAAATCTACCAAACTGTAATCATTAAAAATCTGTATCTTACCTATGGATCTACCATTTATATTTGTTGAGTTACAGATTGAGGATATAATATTTGCAACTCTAACCCCATCAAATTTACCAAAGTTAAATTTATAGGTTTCAAAAGAATCATTTTGATAATTATTTCTTCTATTTGAATTTCTCATACGATTATTAATATTTCTATTTGATCTATTTCGATCAGTATTATTTTGTTTGAGAATCCAAGAATCGTCTTCATTAACAAAAAATGATTTATTACCTATTACTAAATTCATTGCCGCCATTGCAATATTTGAGTCATCCATAGAGTATTTTTCTTTTAAATTATCTAGTACATCAATAATTAAAGCTTTATTTTCTTCATTTTCATCTTTAGCTAAAGAACTCTCATTAACATTGTCTATAAGTTTCTCCATCCTTTTTTCATTTATTATTTTATTACTTGGTATATTGATTTCTTCAATTTTAGTTCTTGTTGAGTTTTCTAAGTTTCTTAGAAAATGTTTTTCTCTTTGATTAACAAATAAAATTGCTTCTCCTGATCTGCCTGCCCTTCCAGTTCTTCCAATCCTATGAGTATATGTTTCCTTGTCAAAAGGAAAATCATAATTAACAACAAGTTTTATCCTCTCAACATCTAATCCCCTAGCTGCGACATCAGTTGCGACAAGGATATTAATAAATCCTTTTTTTAATCTATCTACAGTATTTTCTCTTTGGTTTTGAGGTATATCTCCATTGAGTACTGCCACAGTATGACCTGAATTCTCTAAAGCTTCAGCTATTGAAGTAGTAAGTAGTTTTGTCCTTACAAAAATTATTACTCCCTCGTTATTTAGTTCTAATATTCTTTTTAAAGCATCTAACTTATGATGCCTTTGTACATATAGAAATTTTTGCGAGATTAATTGAGTTTCTTTTTTGACACTTTTGATTAATATTTCGGCGGGATCATTTAAATACTTTTTTGCTATGTTTTTTATCTCACTAGGCATTGTTGCTGAAAACAATACCATCTGTTTATTTTCCGGAAGCTGATCTATTATCCATTCAATATCTTCAAGAAAACCCATATTTAACATTTCATCTGCCTCATCTAAAACAAGACAATTTATTTCTTTAATTTTAAAAGTTCCCTGCCTTATATGATCCATTATTCGACCAGGTGTCCCAACTACTACGTCAACTTTTCTCTTCAATGCAGAAATTTGATTTCGATAGTCGGTACCTCCATATATTGCAACCGTCTTAAAATTACTAGATTCAGAACTATAACTTTTAAAAGATTCTGCCACTTGAGTTGCTAATTCTCTTGTAGGAGTCATAACTAAAACCTTGGCATTTAATTCTTTATTATCTGCAAGTTTTTCTATTAATGGTAGTGCGAAAGCTGCAGTCTTTCCTGTTCCTGTTTGTGCTTGGCCTAGTAAATCTCTGCCCAACATTAGTTCCGGAATTGCAGCTTTTTGGATGGGAGTTGGATTTTTATATCCTTTATTTCTTAACGAATTTAAGATCGCTTGATTAAATCCAAAATCGAGAAATCCATTCTCATCATCATTTCCTTTAGACACTTCCAATGGTTGAGATTCAATTTCTTTTTTTTTCTCTAAGTTCTTTAACTCAATCAGGGAAGCATCTTCATTCTGAGATTTTTCCTGATCACTACCAAGAGATTTACTATCTTTTTTTAAAGCCATTTTAAATGCCTAATAATCTTCTGATTAGGCATTCAACAAATATCTAAATTAACTTGAATTGTTGACTAGCCTACAGAGCCGAATTATTAATCTAACATCTTGGGGTCAAGATCTTACTAATTTCTCAAAAATAAGATTTAATTTAAATAATATATATCTACAAATTTTTTTGCT
The DNA here is from genome assembly GCA_003214315.1 of Prochlorococcus sp. AG-418-D13. GTDB lineage: Bacteria > Cyanobacteriota > Cyanobacteriia > PCC-6307 > Cyanobiaceae > Prochlorococcus_A. Next base: position 31,365 of record QCLU01000007.1, on the reverse strand, counting down.
CTTGTAACAGCAGTATAAAATAACCTTCTTTCAAAATTATCTCTGCAAAAGATATTTTCACTATCTTTTTGTTTTTTTACAGCATATTGATTTCTTTTATATTTTTTGGACCATAAAATGCTTACTTTCTCAGATTCACTTCCTTGAGATTTATGTATGGTAATGGCTATTGCAGGCACAACATTTTCTAAATTATATGGATCAATTAATGCGACAATTTCTTCGTTATTATCATTAAATTTTCTAAAAAGATATTTTCTTTTATTTTTTAAACCTATAAGTACTCCAATATCTCCATTTGACAACCCAAGTTCATTGTTATTTTTTGTACACATGATCGGAACACCCTCATTAAGAGTTTTAAGGTCATAGGGTTTTCTTTGACCAAAAACAATTTCATTAAGATATTCAACACTCCATATTCCAGAATTCTTTTCACATAAAATCAAGTAACTTTTTAAATCCAGAAATATCTTATCTACTAAATCTTTTTCATTAATCAATAAATTATCAAAACCCTCATCAAATATATATTTTTTTTTACTTAAATTTGAAGTTGAAATATTTAACTTATTTAAATGACTTGTAATTGAAAAAAATAGATCTTTTGGAATATCTTTATCTCTAGTTCTTGAGATACTAACTTCTTTTGAATTATTTTCTTTTTCTAATTCTTTTATCTTTTGATTAAGTAAAGAACAATCATTATTAAATATTAAACTACTAATTAATGCTATATCTCCAATATTTCTATAAGTTTTTTCTAAATTTACTACACAAGAACTAATTGAATTATTTTCACCGTATTCAAACAAATAATTCCATATAGAACAATTATTAACTGGAGACAATTGATTTTTATCTCCAACAAAAATAATTTTACAGTCCTTTGCTAGTAAACTTAAAACTGATTCAATCAAATCGATATTAACCATTGACATTTCATCAATTATAAAAATATCAAGCTCTTTTAGTTTAAATTTCAACTTAAGAGATTTATTTTGAGAATTTAAAATCCATTTATGTAAAGTTTGAAATTCTATTTGATCTAGAAATTTGCTAAAGGAAATATTTTTTTTATCATTAAGAGTTTCTTTTAGTCGAGCGGTAGCTTTACCCGTTGGAGCAGACAAACCAATATTTAAAAAGTTATCAATTCGAAGGAGTTCTAGTATTAAGTTTATTATTAAAGTGGTTTTACCCGTACCTGGTCCTCCTTGAAGGAAAACTAAGTTTGAATATTTAAATATATTTTTAATTTGATCAATTTTATTATCATCTTTATAGATTATCGAGTTCATTAAATTTTCGTTATTTATTTTTTTTAAAAATAAATTTGTAACTCTTTCTATTTTTTTTGACCATTTTGATAGAGATAATTTTCTATTTACTAATACGAATGGAGAATTAAGGGAACCTATCAAGCCTATATTTTTTAGAACATCTATATGTTTATTGGGCCAGCCATTTTCTAATAATTCAAAGATTATTAAACTATTATCTAAATCAATAATAGGTTCACCATTTTTTTCAAACTCTAATAAAATTCTTATTGCATCTTTTACGAAATTTCCATATTTTTTTTCATTGAATTTGAAAATACCTAAGATTAAATTAAATATATGTTCATATTGGTACTTTTCAATATCTTTAATAGTTTTAGTCATTCTAAAAAAGGTTATCTAAATAATTAATTCTCTTTAAAGGTGCTTTGCCAATAAAAATACCTGGAGATATATCTTTCGACTTAGATTTTTCAAATAATTCAAAATCTGGCAATCCTTTTAAAAATAAATAAATATATCCTCCTAGATGTTTATTTGGTTGATAATTTTTAATTCGCCACTTTAATAATCTATGCAATGCTAATAAATAAAGATGAGATTGCAAAGGATAATGATGTTTAATCATTTCATTTCTCATATTTTCATAGTTATAGTTTCTTGGTAAACAATCGCTATTATCACTTCCAGAAATCAAATTACTTTTCCAATCAATTACCCACCATTTACTATCTTCTAATCTATTACCTAGAGGGAAAACACAATCAATACATCCTGAATGAAAGCCTTTATTCATAATTTGAAGATCATTTATTTTATTCGCATATTCTTCACCAAATTCATATTCCTGATCTAAAAGAAAACATTTTGATATATCTTGAGAATTTATATTTCTACCTTCATAAGATAGAGTTAAATCATATTTTAGCTCCTTAATTAAGTATTCATTTGGAATATCAACTAGTTTCTTGTTTTTCAATTCACTTCCTAAAGGTATATTTATAATTCTTAAAATCGCATCTTTTACTTTAAAAGCCAAAGAAGGATCAATTTGATGAAAGTTCAATTCCTCATTAATTAAATCAATTAATTCTTGATTATTATCGTTTCTAAATTCAAATCGTTCTATTATTTTGTGCAAGCAAGTTCCAGCAATAGTTCCTTTTGGAAATTCACTTAAGGGATTTGGATAAGAAAAATAATTTGGATAATTCTTTGATTTCTTAAGATTAGACTCTTTGATAATTGATATATTATCTTCATAATCTTTATATTGATTAATGACTGCATTAATATTTTTATCTTTACGTATCCAAGAAGAATAACTTGAATACGAAATAAATTGATCAGAATTAAATTCTTTAGATATTTTTTTATTAATGTTATCGATTTCCCAAAGATTATTATGCAATACTTTGGTTGGGAACTTAGCAAAAATTTCCTTTATTTTCCCTTTTTCTATCCTGTCTTCAAAAGTAGACTTATAAATATTAATATTTTCCAAATTATTAAGTAAATCATTATTTAAAATATTATTTGTATTTTCTAAATCATTAAAAACTATAAGTTTATATTTGCTCCTTGTAAGTGCTACATAAATTAACCTCTCACTCTCTTTAAATAAATCTTCTTCTTCAATTAATTTAAATTTTTCTACCTTCGGGTAATTATTAGAAATATTAATGTATATGTTTCTATTAATATTGGATTTCCAAATAGGTCCTTTAATTTTGTTTGACTTATTAGAAATAATTGAGAGATATGGACAAAGTACTATATCAAATTCCAGTCCCTTACTACTATGAATGGTAGAAAGATTTATTCCATTTTGAAGATTATAATCTTTCGTCAAAAAATCCTCTCCAGTACAAATTCTTAAAATATGATCTAGTTGATTTTTATACCAGTTGAAAACTTTATTGAGATTAAAATCATTAATCATTAATTCTGTTTCCACAATTTCTGAAAGTTGAAATAAATTTGAATTTAAATCTAGATCTTGAATAATCGAGTAGGAATTATAATTTATTAGAAGTTCATTCACAATATTTAAAAACCCTTTTTCTCTTAGTTCCTGGGACCAATTAATGCATTTAGTAATTAAACTTTTTAAGTTATTACTAATTCCATCGTCAGATAATTCCTCTAATTCTATTTCTATAAACTTTGAAGCAGCAAGTAAAGTTATATTTTTTAGATAACTTGGTTTTAATAAACATTCAATGAATAAAAATAGTAGAGAACTTGCTTCTGTATCAAAAATATTTTGTTTATTTTGAATTTTGCATGGAAGGTTAAACTGTTTTAATTTGTTTTTAAAATCTAAGCATTGTAAATTATTTAATGTAAGAATAGCAATTTTATTAATATCAATTTCTTTATTATTTAAAATAAAGTTAACTAAATAATTAGTTACTAGATCCTCTATAGCAGTATCTTTTTTTGAAAATCCCACAATTTCAAAAACATCCTTAAATTTAAATTCAGAATTAATATTTCCATTTATTCTAGAAGTTAATTTCCTATATTTTAATTTTGATTGTTTAAGTCCATTCTTATAAAGTTTATTGAGAACATCAATTAACTTTTTTGATGATCTATAGTTATCTGTAAGATTAAAAACTTCGACTGCATTAGATCTTGCATCTAAGTAAGTTTCAATATCTCCCCCTCTAAATTTGTAGATTGCTTGTTTTGGATCACCTACACAAAGTAAAAAATGATTTTTAGTATTAAAGAACTTTTTTATTAAATTCCACTGAGTATTATCTGTATCTTGAAACTCATCTACTAAAACACATTTAAATCTTTTTTGAATTTTAGATAGAGTTATACTATTACTAATTTCTGAACCTAGAAATTTATTTTCTACAGTCATTATAAGATCATTGAAGTTGAAAATAGAAAAACTTTTCTTTAGTTCAATTAATTTTATATAAGCTAATTGGGTAAATATTCTTACAAATTCGGTATAGAACCCTTCTTTTATTTTATAAATTTTATCTTGTAATAAACTAAATTTAGTAAAATCTATTTTTAGGTTATGTTTTTTTATTTCTTTAGATATATTTTCATTATAAAAATATTTAGATAAAAGATCATCTTTAGAAACTTCATACATAAAATCAATCACATTTTTCGAATTAAGCTTTTTGTTAATCTCTTCAATCCAACAAATTATTTGATTAAACTTATCATTTCTCGGATTCGCTGCATATATTTGACTTTTACCACCACTCTCCTTAATTAATTTCCCCAACTCTTTAAGTTGTAAAAATAATTCCTTACCGTTCTTATTCCATTCAACGCAAAACTCATTCCAATTTAAATAAAAAAAATCATTAAAATAATTGTTTAAATCACTAATCTTATACTTATTATTTATTTGGAATTTACAAATATTTTCTTGATCTATATTTTTTAAAATTTCTACAAAAAATGACTTATTTATTCTAGTTCCAAATCTAGAACTTATTTTTTTTTTGTTGACTGCTGAAATAAACTCAGGATTGAGATTTAGAAAATCATCAATCCACAAATTATCTATTACATCTTTATACAAATTATCTATATTATTTTCAATGCATGGATCTTGAGTTACCCCTATTTCAATACTATATTCATCAATAATATTATTGCAAAAAGCATGGAATGTAGTTACTTGTAATTTATAAATTTGATTAACAAAATCATCAATTTCTGATATAATTTTTTTCTTAGATTTTTCCTTCTCCTTAAACTTTAAATACCAATCCTTAAGGGTATTATCTATCTTGCTTTCATTATGATTTTGCAAATATAATTTTAAATCCTGAAATCTCAAAAGTATTTTATCTCGTAATTCAGAACACGTATTTTTTGTGAAACTTAATAAGAGTATCTCATCTGGTTTAATTTTTTTTTCCAAAATATTTCTTAAAACTAGATGAGCCAAAGTGAAGCTTTTCCCAGTTCCTGCACTTGCTTCTATTAATTTAAATTTATTATCTAATTTAATTTGATTAATATCCATATCTTTATTGAATTAATATTTGACCTCATTTTTATAAAATAAGTAATTCTTAAATTTATTTTTTAAATATTGCTCTTCTAAAGCAATCTTAAATTTAATTATTAAACTTAAAATTATTGATAAAAATAAATAATAAATAGATAACTTTGTTATAAAAACGCCAAAGGAAATAAATATTAAAGAATAGTACATTGGATGGCGAGTAAATCGATAAATACCTTTAGTAACAAGATTGCTATTATTTATAGGTCTTGGGAAAGGGGACAAATTTCTTCCTAAGTCTTTAATTGCAACTAACAATATTATAAAAGCAATTATGATAATTAAAAAACCCACAAAATAAGAAAAAGGAGTGACTGGAATTATTTGTTTTTCTGGAATAAAATCCCATTTTAAAAAATGGAGAATAATAATAAAGAACTGTAAAAAAACAAGGCTCATTTCATAAGTAGCTTTTAAAAAAATTTTTAACTGAAATTTATTCATTATTTATTTCTTTAATGCTTCAATAAGAGGACCATATAATCTGAATGATAATTTATCAAAATTATTATTTCCCAGAAAGAAGTCTGGTTCTTTTTTATTTCCAAAACATAATTTCATTTCGATATTCTCTCTTTCTCCTTTAGAAAAATTTTTATTTCCAATCCATCTATCGGCAAAAGCTTTTTTCTCATTTTTTGATTTGATTTTTGCTTCTACATATTTATAAGCACTTTCTGGAGGGAGAGGTAAACATTTTTCAGAATAATTTTTAAAAATATTTATGTATTCCTCCAAAATTAAATCTGACTCCGTTGCTCCGGGGGATTGAATAATTTGCGATTTATAATTATTTTCTGTTCTAAAAATTACCTTAGTTTTTTTTACATTCTTCTTTAAAGAAGAAATGAAGAGTAATTTTATCCAAGCCTCTTTTAAACGACTTAAACTTAGTTTCGCATGCATCAATTCAATTACGGTGTCATCAGCTATGAAATATTCTTCTTTATTTGCATTTGATTTAACATAAATTCTATTAATCTTATTATGTTGACTCAAACTATTAGATAAACTTTCTAATAAATCTTTGATTTCTTTTTCTTTTATAAAAATACTATTTTTGGGGATAATAATCCCATTTTCAACCAATTGATCATTAATGTTCAATTTTTTTAAATCATCAATAACATTGTGGTTATCAATCTCTAACTCATGGATTATTTTGGTAATTATTTGCGACTTCTGCAGATTACTAATATACTCCTCATCTGGATGATGAATAAATATTTCTTTGGGAGAAATATGTTTTTTATTTAACCAATATTTTTGTGGAGTCTTGAACCAATAAATCAGTTCTGATAATTTGTAATTTTTAATATCAGATTTTTTTTCAATCCAATCTATATGTTCTACTAAAGAATAATTTCTTTTAATTATCTTAGAAATATCAATATCAATTATTTCTTTTTTATTTAAATCAGAATCTTTTATTATTTGTTCTCTTTTACCTTGTTTTAAAAAACTATCAAAAAAAGAAATTAACTCTTTTATAGGAAATGAAACATCTAATTTTTTATTGTTTTTGTCATTCTTTACCCAAGAAACTATAAATTTATCTCTACAAGCAATTAACAACTCAAGAAATAAATATTTCTCTCTTTCAAAAACTGATGGATCGCCCAGGTTATATTTATTATTTAATAAATTAATATTTTCATTCTTTGATAATTTTGGATAATAAACACTATTCATGTCTATTAGGAAGATAACCTTATGTGGTATGTGCCTTGCATTCTCAATATCACTTACAAGGATCTTGTTCATACGTGATTTGCTTTGATGTTTAGCTTCATTTATGCAAGAGATTAATATCTCTCTAAAAACATTTAACAAAATAAGATCATCAGGTATTAAAGGTATTGAGTGATTATCAAGAATTCTATTTATTTCACTTATTTCTAAATTAAAATTTCCATTAGAATCAGCAATACTTTTTAATACACACTTTATCTTTTCAACCCAACTTGAGTAAGAAAAAGATCCCCTTAGCAAACTAATATATTTTTTAAAATCAAGTAATAATTTAACCCATTTATTCAAATCCAAACTTATATTTTTCAAACTAAATGGTTTTAAATCAAAAGTACTTAAATTTTCTTCTTTGTCATAAATTAAGCCTAAAGTAATTCTATTTATGCACCACTCTAGAGTGTTTTTTCCTTCCCCTAATCTTTCATTTGCATCTAATCCCCAATGAAAACCAACTTGGGTTAGTAGTAAAATAATTTCATCCTTCTCAGTAATATCAAAATCAAAAATGTTCTGAGTTACTTTTTTAGAAAGAATATAATCTATTTTTTCAAGTGTAATTTTCTCATTGGCTATTTCAATGATGTCAATTAAAAATTTATAAATGTCTGGAGAATCATAATTATCATCATCAATAAAAAAATAAGGTATCTTTTCACCATTAATCAACTCATTATTGAAGATATACTTTAGATAAGGTTTGATTTGATTAGTTTGTGGAGATAAAATAGCAATATCACTATATTTAATACTCTCGCAAGAATTTATTATTTCTATAATCTTATTTCTTATATATTCTAATTGACTATTCTGATTAAAATGCTCACAAAGTAATATTGAATCATCCTTCTCATTTACAATAAAATCATTGCTATTATTATCAACTAGTCTTTTTTGTATTTGATTAAGAAGAGGAATATCTTTTTTGTCATGAAAATTAGTTTTTGGATCAATATATATTAAATTATTTTTTAAATTTATACCTTCTTTATAAATATTTTCCTCAATTAATTTCTGAAAGTTTGCTCCAAATTTACCAAATATTTTCTCTATATTTGTATTGTGTAAATTAAATTTACTTTTAAAATTATCAAATTCCAAAGCGCCTTCAAGAAAATTTATTCTATTCCATAAATCATCTCCTGCAGATAATAAATATAAATTAACATTAGTAAATTTTGAAAGTTCTGCATAAAAGTTAATATGTAATTTAGATAAGTTATTATCGGAAATAATATAAATTTGATTTGGCACTTGAAATTTAACATTTTTAACTTTTGATAAATGTTTTATTAATTTAATCATGTATAAACATGAGGGTTTTTCAGATATCTTTTTCTCTAATAATTTATATAAAATAGGCTGCCAAAATTGATCTGAATTTAAATTTTTAAATAGATTAAGTGAATTAATTTCACATCTATTCCATTCAGCAATCATTTCAGGTCTAAAAATTAGATAATCAATGAAATTATTCGAGATCTTTTTTGTCAGGTTATATAGGTCTCCATCAATTGTTTTTTCATTATCCAAATATTTATTTATCCAATTTTTTAGCGGAAATGATTCTTTGAAGCTATTTAATTCTTCTAATGAATCAATAATGCCCCATTTAATTGATTCAAAATTCCATAAGCCCATATCAATTCCGGGAAAAAAATTTGTCAATAATGATTCGGTGTAATTTGATATTGTCTTAAATTCATAAAGAGCACTTATTTTGTTTTTTATAGTGATTTGTTCACTCAACCACTTCCCAAAAAAATAATTAGGAACAGCTATTTCTAAATTATCAGTTATGAGAGGAGGACATATTTTTAATTCTTCTGCCAACAGCTCACTAATCACTTCAATTTTGTTTGACTTATATAGATTGAGCAATTTACTGGCTTGTTATATTACTCAACTTTAAATGGATCAGTTATTTCTGCATTAGGAAATTCGAATTCCCCAACAGCAACAAACTCTAAACGCAGCTTTAAGAAAGTTATAAATTTTTTATCCGTCGATAAAATAGCTGCTGGAGGTGATGGAATCTTTGCTTTAAGATCAACAAATTGGGCGGTTTGCAAAAATGATGGATTTTTTAAAAGCCAAAAATCTATTTCTTTATTATTTTCTTTATAGTTCCTCATCCTCTCTTTCAAAATCTCCTCAATTGGTTCTTCAACGGTTAAAAACTTTTCACTTGCCGCGACGAAAAAATATGTTGTCATTTTGAAATTTAATTTGATGTAATAAGGGACTTCATTTCACGTACAGACTTTTCTAATCCTATCGCTAAAGCCCTTGCAACAATACTATGACCTATGTTTAACTCGTTCATATTGTTAATTGATGCAATTTTTTTAACATTATTATAGTTAAGGCCATGACCAGCATTTACAACTAATCCAAGGTCATTTGCTAAATGTGTAGACTCTATAATCCTTTGGAGCTCTTTATATTGTTCAGATCCCGATAGTTCAGCATATTTTCCAGTATGTAATTCTATAAAATCAAAGCCTATTTCTTTTGAATAATTTATCTGTTCACTTAGAGGATCAATAAATGCACTTACTTCTATATTTGAATCCTTTAAATTCCCAACAGCCTTCTTAAGGTATTGCACATTACTTTTTAAATCCAACCCGCCTTCAGTAGTAACTTCCTCTCTTTTCTCGGGTACAAGCGTTACATAATCGGGAAGAATTTTTTTGGCAATTTCTAACATTTCTTCTGTAGCAGCCATCTCTAAATTGAGTTTTGTTTTTATAGTCTCTTTCAAAAGGAATACGTCCCTATCTTGTATATGTCTTCTATCTTCTCTTAGATGCACTGTTATGGAATCTGCCCCTCCTAATTCAGCTAAAAAAGCGAATTGCACAGGGTCAGGCTCGACAGTTTTCCTTGCTTGCCTTACATTTGCAATATGATCAATGTTTACTCCTAAAGTAGCCATAATTTTGAAAATCTTAGTTTCTAGACAATCTTGTAACCGCCCAATAATAGCTAATAAAAAAAGGCAAACACTTAAATTATTAATATATAGTAAATAGAACTTGAAGAAGAATTCCTTAAATATTTGGCATAAAATCAACCCTTCATTGGGATTTATTGCAATGTTCGTTACTCAGGACATTGTTTTGAGATTCTTTTTTAGAAAAAAGAAAATATTAAAAAATGGTTTTTCGATTCCCATAAATTCCTCTATCATTTTGGCTCCAACCCACAGATCAAGATGGGACGGCTTAATACTCACAATGGCAATGGGTAGAAGGGTAACACAAAAGGATTGTAGATTTATGGTTACTAAATCCGAAATGAGAGGAATACAAGGTTGGTTTTTAAAAAGACTTGGATGTTTTTCAATAAATCAATTATCGCCATCTCTCTTAGCTTTAAGATATGCGATTGATCTTATAGAAAAAGGAGAACAACTAGTTGTTTTCCCCGAAGGAAAGATTAACAAATATGGAAAAAAATTAGTTCTTAAAGAAGGTCTATACAGATTAGCTAGATTAGCTACAAAAAAAACAACATCCATTATTATTATTCCAATTGGAATTGCATATAGTAAAATTCCTCCTAACTTTAGGGGAGAATTTTGTTTATCCTTTGGAGAACCTATAGAAATTAATGATTACTTAAACTTTACTATCAAGGAATTTAATTTATTACTAAATGAAAAAATGACTCAAGAGGAAGAAAAAGCATTAAAAAATGTAGGTAGATGAATCTGAAATAAGTTACTATAAATTTTAATCATTGAAAAAGAAAATGAAATTCTTAAAATTAATCCCAATTTTATTTATATTTTTTGGAAATGTACCTTACAAAAATGAAGTTCATGCAGAAATAAAGAATCCAAAAGACTTCAAAGTACTCTCAAATGAGAGTAAAAAGCTATCCATCTCAAACGTAGAATATTTCATAAATCAAGGTGATAATTATATTAAAAACGGGGATTTCGAAAAAGCTAAAAATTCTTACCTAGACGCTAGAAAATTAGCGAAGCAACTTGCATCTTTTTATTCAGATCTAAATTCATCCTTCAAAGGAGTTGATGCGAGAATACCAAATGAAATGCAAAGGAAAGGTAAGCAAACATTAGAAATTTTGGCAGAATCAAATGAGAGATTAGCATCTATGTATATTAAAACTGAAAAGCCTGAGGTTGCAGTACCCTTACTTGTTGAAACAATTAGAATAATGTCACCTAGTAGCCCAGAAGGTAAAGAAGCTTATGAAAGATTGATCCAACTAGGATTTGTTGAGACAAAATACAAAGGTTAATTACAATAAATTATGATTACGAAAGCAGAAGTCATTAATTTAATCACTAAAAAAATTCCAAATTCTCAAGTTTTTGTTGAAAACCTTAAGGGAAATGATCATTTGCAAGTAACTGTAATTGCATCTGAATTCAATGGATTATCATTAGTTAAACAACACCAGCTAGTCTATTCTGCATTGAAGGAAGAATTAGCTTCAGAGGCTATCCATGCACTGGCACTAAAAACAAAAACAACAACTTGAATTATGGACAATCTAACAAAAGATAAAATACAAAAACTGATTGATTCTAATCCAGTAATGGTTTTCATGAAAGGAACAAAATTAATGCCTCAATGCGGTTTTTCCAACAATGTAGTTCAAATACTAAATTCTCTAGGGGTAGAATTTGGTACCTTTGATGTTTTAAGTGATTTTGCTATACGAGAAGGTATCAAAGAATATTCAGATTGGCCAACTATTCCTCAAGTTTATTTAAAAGGAGAATTCCTTGGTGGATCAGACATTCTTATCGAGATGTACAACTCAGGATCTCTTAAAGAAAAAATAGAAATTGAATTAGCGTCTTAAGACAATTAGTAAGTATAAATACTGAATTAATTAATAAAAATTAATATTTTAAATTCTTTTTTTATCAAAAAATCCTTTATTTCCATCTCCCTCTGGATCAATAAAACTTGACGGATCTAAAATCCATCTTTCTATTAATCTTTCTAATTTCTCTTGATCCTTTTGCTCTAAACTACTGCAATTCCTTAAGGCTTGGAGATAACCATCACTATATAATTTAAGATCAGACGGGGGATGAAAACGAGTAACTAAGTCCTGGCAACTATCGCAAATTGATTGAAAATGACGAATTGCTTTGGGATTTTCAAATGATGTCATAATTTGATAGATTCTGATTTTTATTTAGCATTTGTTATACCTTATTAAGGATGATTAAAAATTGCCTGGCCAAACAGTAATTAAGAATGCAATCAACTGAGCAAATCTTAGCTTCAACTCCTGGCAGTTCGCAGTTGCCTACGAGCTCACAAACTCCTTCAAGAGTTCTAGTTGTTGAACCTCACCCCACACTTAGAACGGTCCTTGTGCAACGGCTTCGCCAAGATGGCCATTTAGCTGCGGCAGTAGGGACAGCTGCAGAAGCTGTTGACTTATGCAGAGAACAATCACCTGACCTATTAGTTAGCGCAGAAATCCTCGAGCAGAATACTGCAATGAGACTAGCCCAACAATTGGGGTCTTCTGTGATAGTTTTAACAGCAAGATCAGGTGTTGAAGCATTAGTAAATCTATTAGATGAAGGAGCAGATGATGTTCTAAGAAAACCTTTTGGACTAGAAGAGCTTGCAGCACGTTGTAGAACGCTCTTAAAAAGGGGAAGGATAGGATTACAAGAAAAAGTTGAGGTTGGACCGTTAGAGGTTCATCTTCTTTTAAGACAAGTTACCCTAAGCGAGAAACCCGTAGAATTAAGCCCTAGGGAGTTTGCACTGCTTTGCGCCCTTTTGATGCCGCCAGGTATGGTAAGAAGTCGTCAAGAGCTTCTAAGGATGGCCTGGCCGCCCTTCAGTGGAGGCCCGAGGTCTGTAGATACTCAAGTTTTAACTTTGCGAAGAAAATTAGAACAAGCTGGATTGGGAGAAGGTGGAGGAATAACTACCGTTAGACAACAAGGTTATCGATTTAGTATTGATAATATTTAATTTAGAAAAGCAAAAAGTTCACCAACAATCATTAAAACTGATAGAAATGTAAGTAATTTATATGTCCATAATGGTGATATGTAAGATATTTCATCAATAGAAATGCCAGTATTACTTGAAACAATTAATAAAAATCTTTCAAAATTTTCCAACCTTTGGGGGACAAGAAAATTATCACTTTTATAGGTATTAAAGTAATAAACTTTACTACCTTGACTCGTTGGTAAAGATTTTATTAACTTAATATCTTTCCAAGAAATCTCCCAATTTTTTTTCCCTAAGATTTTAGAAATAAAGCTAGTCTTATATGAAATTTTTTCATCACAAGTTTCTACATAATCACTTGTGATATTTATTATTAAATAAAGGCCTAAGACGAATGTAATAATAGAGGGAATTTTTAATATATCAATTGAGACGAATGGGATAGGAATTGTAAGCGCTAAATATAAAGTAACTAACGAACTTTTCACAAAAAAAAGAGTTTTAAATTTTTCTATCATTTCCAAAGAATAAGTTTAGTCTGGCAATTTAAAACTGTTTATTTTTAATTTTGCACCTATTTTATGAGCGCATGCGTATCCACTAAAAGCAACCGCATTTAGGCCTTGACCAGGGAAGCATGAATCCCCAACACAATAAAGGTTTTTTATTTTTGTTGTGTTGAAAGGCATTGGCAAAAGTCCAAGCAACTTTTTATTAGGAATTGGCCCATAACTTCCCTCATGTCTTCCAAGAAACTTTTTATGAGTTTTGGGAGTACCAATTTCTTTGTGATCAATATTTTGTTCAAGATTAGGAAGAATAGTTGATATTTTTTCTACAAGAAAAGAAAAGTATTTTTCTTTCTTTTGCAAATATTCTTTTCTAGATAGGCCTTCCCATTCACTTATTGATGAAGGAGTAAATGCATGGATGATATGTTTACCTTCTGGAGCTAAAGACGAGTCAAGCAAAGTTGGTATAGAAACAAAAATAACTCCCTTTTCACTTTCTAATTCATCCCAATTTTCAACAATTATATGATGACAATTAAAATTATCGGTTATTAGATTTTTTTCTACCCCAAGGTGAATTGAAACAAAAGAAGGTGAGGCTTTATAAGTTTCTGACCACTTATATTCACTTTTTGGTACGTTTTTACTCGAAATTAATCCTTTTTTGCTATCTTCCAACCCAAATGTATCCCATCTAGTAGAGTTGGATACAATAATGTTTGAATAAATCTCTTCCCCATTTGAAAGCTTAACTCCTATCGCTTTATCATCCTTTAAAAGGATTTCAATCACATTGGCTTTGTATCTAATTTCGCCTCCTAATTTTTGAATCCCAGTAACTAACTTATTTGCTATGGTCCCTACTCCCCCTTTTGGATAATTTATACCTCCGGCATGCCTGTCAGTAAAAACCATTCCCGCATTAATCATTGGAGTTTTAAGAGCTGGCATTACAGACCAACAAAAACATTCGATATCGATAAATTTCAAAAGTTCAGGATCTTTTATAAACTTTCTCGCAACATCTCCTGCATTAACTGGTAACCATCTAGCTAACCCTAAACATGATAATGGAGATTTAAAGAAAACTTTAAAAAGATAAATTGGATCCTCTATTGATAAAAGAGGCATCGAATCTAAACATTTAAATACAGTTGCACAAGTATCGTAGAATTTCTTGATACCTTTTTTTTCATTAGGGAAACTCGCTGATAATTTATTTATAAATTGTTCATAATTTTTATCTACAGAAATATTGAAATTTTTTGGTAGATGATATTCCAGTTGCACAGGATCAGGAATGGTTTCGCATTTTTCATTAACATCTTTCAGAGCACGAGTTAATAAATTGGTATAACCTTTATCTCCAAAACCAAATATCATTGAAGCGCCAACATCAAAGGTATAACCCTTTCTCTTAAAAGAGCCTCCACTTCCTCCTGGAATAATATATTTTTCAAGAACTAACACTCGAGCCCCCTTAGCAGCTAGTTGAGATGCTGTTACTAAACCTCCAATTCCTGAGCCAATAATAATTGCATCGAAATTTTCCTTATTAGATTCCATTTTTAGATCTTTGATAATTAATCTTAGTAAATTTTGCTAAGTAAGTGGTCTTTTTCAAAACGAGAATCTAATAGATTTTTAAAATTTTTCAAGGACTCTGTAGATCTTTCTTGATAAGCTTTGTACCTTAATCTTTTATCTTTTATTTTTTTAGTAAGTTCAGGAACTAAACCAAAGGAAGCAGGCATTGGTTGGAATTTACTTTTTTTCTGATTAGACAATATTTGATTATTGTTGCTGATGAAATTTATTAGAGAACCAATCATTGATTCTCTAGGAAAAATTACCGGTTTTTTACCCTTGGCTAATAAAGATGCATTTATTCCTGCAAGCAACCCCCCTGCTGCGGCCGCTGCATAACCTTCCGTACCCGTTATTTGACCGGCCGCAAAAAGATTTTTTCTTTTCATAAATTGCAATGTCGGTAAAAGTAATTTTGGAGATTCTAAAAAAGTGTTTCTATGCATTACTCCAAATCGTACAAACTCAGCCTTTTCTAAACCAGGAATTAACCTAAATATTCTTTTTTGCTCTGACCATTTGAGGTTAGTTTGAAAACCTACCATATTTAGTAATTTACCTTCTGAATCTTCTTTCCTTAATTGAACAATTGCATGAGGTCGCTTTTTCAATCTATTTTCCCTATCAAATAAATCTCCCCACTTTGGATTCCACAACCCAACAGATTTTAATGGTCCATATCTCATTGTATCAACGCCCCTCCTAGCAATTTCTTCAATTGGCAAGCAAGCTTCAAAGAAATTAGCTGATTTTTTCTCAAAGTCTTTTAAATTAGCCTGTTCTCCTTCTATTAGTTCATTTCTGAAATGGATGTAATCATTTTTATCCATTGGGCAATTAAGGTATGCAGGATCTCCTTTGTCGTATCTACTAGCTTTAAAGACAATCTCTTGATCAATAGTATCTCCATAAATAATAGGACTCGCAGCATCAAAAAAATGACACGCCTCGATACCTGTAAAAGCTTGAATTTTATAGGACAACTCATCTGCAGTTAATGGACCAGTTGCCAGGATCGTTATATTTTCTTTGCTTGGGAGATCCAATTGTTCAAATCTCTTAATTTCAATTAAAGGATGATTAGATAAAGCTTCAGTCAAAGCGATACTAAATTTAGATCTATCAACTGCTAAAGCGCCTCCAGCTGGAACAGCAAATTTGTCTGCTGTTTGAACTATTAATGACTTAAAAGATCTAAGTTCTTTTTGCAATAAACCTGCAGCTCTATCGGGACTTAAAGCTCCAAAACTATTACTACAAACCAATTCTCCAAATTCACAAGTATGATGAGCTGGAGTTGATTTTATAGGCCTCATTTCAATTAATTTTACTGGTATGCCGGAATTTGCTAATTGCCAAGCCGCTTCAGACCCTGCAAGACCAGCTCCAATAACAACTACTTCTTTATCTATCAAATTGGATTAATCCTTCCCCAAAAAATCTCTATTGAATTGCTCTCTTGCTGGTTTTTGTATATTAAACACAACCCAAGCTAAAGCAGCGATAATTGGGGCAAAAACTACGATTGTTCTGAGCATTTTAGAAATTCGATTATGTATTAAATCATTTTAACTTTTAACTGTAAATTTAGAGAGAAATTTTAATTTTTTATCTTATAAGTTAAGAATTGTTTTTCTATTGTTCAACTTGAGATAAAAAGTTGTTTTTTTTACCTTAAAAAGGGATAATTTCATATGTACTCGATTTTACAAAATGGGTCGCTAGCTCAGCGGTAGAGCATCCGGCTTTTAACCGGCTGGTCCTGAGTTCGAATCTCAGGCGACCCACATTTTTTAATTGAGTTTATCTTCTTAACAGTGAAAGAAAATATAACCAAAATTTCAAATACCCCTTATTAATCTTGTAGCTTAAAGATATTTAAGGTTTTGAGTTAAATTTTAAGCAAATTTGTCCTAAATAAATCTTAATTTATCACCAGGAAATTAAAACATAAAATTGTTTTAAATCTCATCAAGTTGCAGAGAGTACTATTTAAATTTATTTAAAACCGCAATTAACTTGCTGTGAATTAACTGAAATTGTTTTTTCTAATACTTACCAAACCAAAAATAAAATCATAGCAAACACATTTTTGTAACAATACTGTAAAAATAAAGCTCAATTTTTACTAAATAGCGAAACCTCGCAAAAAAACCTAAGAAATACTTTACAAAGCTTCATAATTCCTGTTACAATGTTTTACATACATACTTTATTATTTATCATGACTCCTGAAGCAGAACGTTTTAATGGTTGGGCCGCAATGTTAGGTTTCGTTGCAGCAGTTGGTGCATATGTAACAACAGGACAAATCATTCCAGGTTGGTTTTAAATTCTTTTTTCCAGAATTTAAAATTTAGTTATTAACTTCATTAATAACTCGATATTAAACCAACACAAATAATTTAATCAAATCTAACCTCAATTTTTGGAATATAAGTTTTATACTTTAACTTCCTATTATATTGAGGTTATTTATTTTTAAATTATTCTTGATTAAATCAAATTTTCAATAATCATTGGTTAATGACCCAAAGAATTAAAAAAGGTCTTGCCTTATTAATTTCATGTAAGCAAACATAACTTTTTTCTTTGCTGTACAGCAGCAAAGTTGAAAAAAAACTACTGTTATCCAAATATTTTTTTCAAATTTAACAATTTAAGTTTTCTTTTTATCTATATTGTCCAAGCAGGTAGAACATAATAGGTGACCTTTTTTACTCCAAAATGTCTTTGTAGATCTTTCAATATCTTTTCTACAAATCAAACATTTAAATATCGGGGTCATTAATAAAAAATAACTCGTTTAATTTTATCAAATTAAAAATAATTATTAAAAAGACCTGCCATTAGGCAGGTCTTTTTAAGTGTGTAATTTTAATTAATAATTAAATTAGATTAATTAGAAACTAAATGATGTTTTAACAGCAACACCAGTTACGTCAGTTGCACCCTCTACGATGTAAACACCAGGAGTGATTGTTACTCCATCGTTTACAGGATAAGCGTATGATGCTTCGTAGGTGTAGTACTCAGTATCACCATCTGCGAAGTTACCTGTTGTTCCCATACCTATGTCAAGAGAACCAGGTCCAACTTCAGAGAAACTTAGACCAACAAAGAATCCTTCAGCTGATGAACCAGAATCAACAGTTTCAAAACCAGCACTTAATGTTGCGAAATCAAAGGCATACATACCGTTAATTCCCCATCCAGTTGTTCCTTCCGCATCAGAATAAGCAACTGCTACTCCGTAAGAATCTGCAGTATATGCAGCTTCAATACCGAAAGTATCAGAACCTTCTTCTGTCAAAATTGAAGTAGTTTCAGATGAAATACCACCGGCTAATGAGAATCCGCTATCAAAAGCGTATGACATTGCTGCAGTAACACCATTACCACCTACACCAACAGTACTTCCTGTTCCACCGTTACCCATGTAATCAGTGAAGGCACTGTAAGCACAAGCTCCAGTATATACAGCACTAATGTCAGTTGAATCACCAACCATTACTGTTGAACCACCTACTGGGAATGTATATGTAAGTCCGTCAAGTGTTAGTACATCAGTAGTATCATCAAAAGCCAAAGCGCCAGAAGCACCATCACCTATATCGATAGTTGCGCTAAGTGCATCTTCGCCAGTAAAACTGGTTTCTAATCCGATACCCATTTGGTAGGCAAATGCTGCTGCCTCTGAAGAAGCTCCGTCTTCAGCACCAATAAGAAAATCAACACCGAAAGATGCTGTAGTTGTTTCTGAGAATCCAGTAGTAATATCACTGCTATCATCAACTAAACCTTCTCCTCCTGAGAGTAAAATATTATTTGGAGAGTTTTGTTTAAATAAATTTCTATCTATCTCTAAATTATCTTCAGAGTATTTAGAAATAGCATCAAGATTAACTTCGGAAGCAATAGCGGTTAGTGGTGATAAAAGACTAAAAGCCGCTGGAGCTAACAATAATTGCTGGAATAGCTTCATGAAAATTCCTCACACAGAATTATTTTATCAACTTATTTTAGTGCAAAATAAATTAATTGCAAAAGCTGCTAAGCCATTTAATTAATTGTACGTGGGAAACAGTTCAATAATAGGTTCTAACAAATCCTCATAATTTTTCCAAAAACCTGAAGAGTATGAATTTATTTTTTTTCGAACTTGAGCACTACTTGCGGTGAATACACTTCTTTTATTTTTTTGAGGTGAGAGATATTTTTCACTCCACTCCCAATCAAGCCAATTTATTAAATCATGAATAGTTTCTTTAGGATTCTGAATTACTCTCTCATGATCGTAGCTATATATGATTGACCCAAATTTGCTTTTATATTCATTCATGAGATTTATTTGATACAAATATAAATCAGAAATATCATTTAACGAACTTGAAAAACTTTGATTTAAAAAGTTAGTTCTATAAATAGAAAGAATATTATCAAGTGGATTTCTAATACAGTGAATAATCCTTGAATTAGGGAACAATTCATAAATAATTGGACAATATAAAAAGTTAAACAAATTTTTATCTGTAAAGATTTTCTTTTTTGAATTGATTAACATGACTTTTTCTTTATATAGATTTTTAACTTCAAGCAAATCATCAGATTTCTGAAGAGATTCCTCTAAAAAAGAAACTTCTCCAAGATCTTTAACTTCAGGATTAAGACTTAAAATACTTTCTAACAATGTACTTCCACACCTAGGCATCCCAACAATAAATAAATATCGATTACTATCTTTTACTTTATCAAAATTTAAATTCTGATCTATCTTTAAATTCCTGAAGTATTCACCAGTATTCAACTTTATTTTTATATCAGATGGTTGAAACTTTAGTTTTTCTTCATTGGCTATTTTGAGAAAATATGCGCTTTTTTTAAAATCTCTATTACTATGATAGACATTTGCTTTTGAATAACAAAAATATATTTTTTCCTTTTGAGAGAGGTTTTCTATCTCAATATTTAGAAGAGTTTCTAATTGCTTATTATGATTTGAGAAATTGTACATAGTTGATAATTCATAATAACTATTTGAATTAAATTGATCATCTAACAAGATTTCCAAATGCGTTTTAATAGATAATTCTATTAACCCTAAATTTCTGTACATAATCCCCAAATTAAATTTTAAAGGAATAAATTTTGGAAAATTTGTAATGCCTTCTTTCAAAATTAAAATTCCTTTTTCTAATTCTTTATTTTTGAAATAAAGATCACTCAGATTAAGGTATAAAATTCTCTCTTTACTAAATAATTTTCTTAATCCCAAAAGAATCTCTTCAGCTAATCTATATTTCTTTTCATTAATAAAAATCTTTGAAAGTAAAATTTCCCTCTGAAAAAATAATATGCTATCTTTTGGAAATTTCAAATTAAGCAATAATTCTTTTGCATCTTCATTGTTTGATGATTCGATAAGTATATCGGCTTTTAAAATTTGATATATTTGATTATCAGGATTCTGATTTATGGCAGATTCAATAGAAAGTATTGCCTCTTTAAATGATTGAATAGTTTTAAATGTGATGGATAGGTTATAGTCAATTTCAGAATTGAATTTTTCTATTTTTTTTGCCGCATACAATGTTTTTAAAGCATCATTAATATTATTCTCTTTTCTTAAAATTTCAGCAAGAAATATATATGAATTAATTTTTAATGGATATTTCTTAATAGATAAAAAAAATAAGTTTTTTGCAATCTTTAGATTATTAATCTCTTTACAAAATAGTCCGTATGAAATAAGTAGATCATAGGTATAAATTTTTTGATTAATTAAATTCTTATAAATTTCATTTGCTTGATATATATTTCCTTCTTTTTGCTTCTTTCTTGCAATTTGAATATATTTTGTTATTTCTAATGAATTCTTCTTCATTTTAATTCAAAAGAAATAATACTTTTATAATTAATAATACATTTATTTTACGTTAAAAATTTTTTTCAATAAAAAAGACCTGCCATTAGGCAGGTCTTTTTAAGTGTGTAATTTTAATTAATAATTAAATTAGATTAATTAGAAACTAAATGATGTTTTAACAGCAACACCAGTTACGTCAGTTGCACCCTCTACGATGTAAACACCAGGAGTGATTGTTACTCCATCGTTTACAGGATAAGCGTATGATGCTTCGTAGGTGTAGTACTCAGTATCACCATCTGCGAAGTTACCTGTTGTTCCCATACCTATGTCAAGAGAACCAGGTCCAACTTCAGAGAAACTTAGACCAACAAAGAATCCTTCAGCTGATGAACCAGAATCAACAGTTTCAAAACCAGCACTTAATGTTGCGAAATCAAAGGCATACATACCGTTAATTCCCCATCCAGTTGTTCCTTCCGCATCAGAATAAGCAACTGCTACTCCGTAAGAATCTGCAGTATATGCAGCTTCAATACCGAAAGTATCAGAACCTTCTTCTGTCAAAATTGAAGTAGTTTCAGATGAAATACCACCGGCTAATGAGAATCCGCTATCAAAAGCGTATGACATTGCTGCAGTAACACCATTACCACCTACACCAACAGTACTTCCTGTTCCACAGTTACCCATGTAATCAGTGAAGGCACTGTAAGCACAAGCTCCAGTATATACAGCACTAATGTCAGTTGAATCACCAACCATTACTGTTGAACCACCTACTGGGAATGTATATGTAAGTCCGTCAAGTGTTAGTACATCAGTAGTATCATCAAAAGCCAAAGCGCCAGAAGCACCATCACCTATATCGATAGTTGCGCTAAGTGCATCTTCGCCAGTAAAACTGGTTTCTAATCCGATACCCATTTGGTAGGCAAATGCTGCTGCCTCTGAAGAAGCTCCGTCTTCAGCACCAATAAGAAAATCAACACCGAAAG
Source organism: Prochlorococcus sp. AG-418-D13 (assembly GCA_003214315.1). GTDB lineage: Bacteria > Cyanobacteriota > Cyanobacteriia > PCC-6307 > Cyanobiaceae > Prochlorococcus_A. The sequence continues at coordinate 9,344 of QCLU01000007.1, read as the reverse complement.
ATGCTGTAGTTGTTTCTGAGAATGAACCAGCCTCAAGATTATTGAATCTAGCTTCTAAACCGTCAATACGGCTATTTGTAACTGCAATTTCTTCTGCAGCGTTGAAGTCATTAATAGTGACTTCGTTAGCAGTCGCAGCAACAGGGGCAAGTAAGCCTAATGTTGCAGGAGCTACTAGTAAGCTCTTAAAAAGCTTCATAAATTTCCTCACACGAAATTTAAAGTACACCTTAAAATAACGTAAAAATTATCATAATTTCAAGTATCAACAGATACTTTTTTGCTTGCAACTTAATTTTTTGATTTCTTTTACAAAAAAAAACTATCTTAAATATGCGAGATCAATTGGTATCAAAGGGGTTTGAGGAGAACTATAGAAAAGGGATAAAATTTATTATTGAAAATGTGACGATAATATTTGTGTCCCTAAAAACAATTTTTCAGATATTATTGTTGAAATTCACAAGAATTATTGATTTTTAAGCAATACTATAAGTTATTCAAAGTTACGTTTAATCAAAACAGTTTCTGAATTATTAAGATCAAAAGCATGAAAGGATTTGGGAACAACAATAAAACAAACAAAAAGGCAATAGAAAAAAAAACCAATAGTTTCCAAAAAGATAAATTGATTTCCAATGCATTATCTTTGCATTCAAAGGGGAAAATTAAAGAAGCGTTAGAAATATATAATTTTTTAATCAAAAATAAAATTTATGACCCCATGGTATTTAATAATTTAGGAAGCATTTATTCTCAATTAAAGCAATTTGATAAAGCAATATTATTATTCGATGAGTCAATAAAAAAATTCCCAAATAGTTTGGAAGCATACCCTAACTTAGCGAATGTATTAGTTATTAAAGGTAAAAGTGATATCGCAAAAAAAATTTTAAAAAGAGCTATTGAATTAAATCCCAATTACATACGACCATATTCAAACTTGGCTCTCATATACATAGGAGAAGGTAATTTTAAAAAGGCAGAGCTATTTTTGAGAAAAAGTGTAGATATAAATTCAAAAGATATTAATTCTTTAGTAAATTTAGCCTGCGTCCTGAAAGATTTAGGAAAACTTAAGGAAGCCGAAAAATTCTTGAAAAATGCTCTTGAAATAAATCCCATATACGAAATAGCACTAACTAATTTAGGTGCGGTTTTAAATGATTTAGAAAAGATTGATGAAGGAGAGCAATTTTTAAAAAAAGCGCTTACTATAAATCCAACTTCGCCAATGGCACTAAACAATTTAGGTAATATCCTTACAAAGAAGAATAATAATAATGATGCAGAACTATGTTATCGAAAAGCTATTAAATTAAAATCAAATTTCTCCCTTGCTTATAATAATCTTGGTTCTCTTCTATCAAAGCAGGGCGATCTTATTGAAGCAGAAAAATTCACTGAAAAAGCTATATTTTATGATCCAAAATTTGAGTTAGCTTATGTTAATTTGGGGTCAATTAAAATTGATCTAGAGAAGTTATCAGAGGCTGAAGAATTATTCCTTAGTGCAATTGAAATTAACAAAAACTATAATTATGCATTTAGAAATCTTTTTATGCTTTACGAGAAAACAAACAACATAAGCAAATTAAAAAACAAGATAGAAAGTTTAAACGAAAATAAAAATATTGTTAATGAACTATTAATGTTTAAAGCTAGAATCTCTTTTAGAGAAAAGGATTTCATTAAAGCAAAAAATTTAATTGACCAAGTACCTAGTGAATGGATAAAAAATACTGATCATTCTACAAATCTCCTTTATTGGTCTTTTAGAGCATTTATTGAGGAAAAAGTTAAAAATTATGATGAAGCATTTAAATGTTTTGAGAAAAGTCAACTTAATTTAAAGTATAGGTATTTTAATCCCAAAATTTTCCAAAATTATATTCAGACCTATAGAAAGAATTTAGATAATAATAATTTTGTAGTGAAAAACAAGACCTCAAATAAGAATAAATTTTCGCCTGTTTTTTTAATTGGATTTCCAAGATCAGGGACTACATTGCTTGATACTATTTTAAGAAGTCATCCTGAAATTGATGTTATAGAAGAAAAACCTCTAATTAATTCTGTGGAGCAAGTTATAAAATCAAAATTCAAATGTTCTCTAGATGAACTCCATAAATTAAGTATTAAAGATCTAGATTTCTTAAGAAATTACTATTTAGAAATTTTGAGAAAAAATTGTGATAAAAAAAATGCAAAAATATTGATTGATAAATTTCCATTTCAAACTGTTTGCTTACCTCTCATCAATTTATTATTTCCAAACTCAAAAATAATTTTTACCCATAGAAATCCATACGATACTGTCTTGTCGTGCTTCCAGCAATCATTTGAGCCTAATAATGCTATGTCAAATTTCCGAAGTATAGAATCAGCTTCTGAAATATATGATTTGACAATGAATATGTGGATAGACTATAGGACAAAATTAAAAATGAATTTTATCACCTCGAAATATGAAGATTTGATAGATAATTTGGACACTCATATTTCAAAAATATTGGATTTTTTAGACTTAAAATGGGATGAGAATATTAAAAATTATAGAAATACAGCTTATAGAAGAGAAAAAATAAATACTCCCTCATCTTCACAAGTTGTTCAACCACTTTATAAATCATCAATAGATAAGTGGAAAAATTACGAAAAATATTTTGAAAATTCTAATCAATATCTTGAAAAATGGTTAAATCACTTTGGATATTAACTAAGTTAGATTGTAAATTTGAGGCAGGGAGTCAAATTATTTAATTTTTGTTATTTAGTATATAAAAACTTTACAAACTACATTTATAATTACTGAAAAATTTATTTATAGATTAATTCTTTTAGAAATTTTAAATGATGTTCTTTTTGTTTTGTAAATTTTCTTTTTTGAAATATTAATATCATCAACGTACCAGCCAGAAGCTAATCTTGTATCTATTTCTTCATAATCTTTTTTTATATCAAGGTTTGATAAAGACTTTTTTTTATACTCCATTTAATAAATACCTTGAAATCTTTATTTATTTACAATAGCAATAAATATATAATAATTAACCAAATAAAAAAACTTTTATGGATTTAATATTGAAATCTTTAGAAAAAAGAAAAAAAATTAGATTTATCCTCAATAAATAAATTTCTTAGTTATATTTTTTGAAAATTTAGATACCTGAGGAGCACAAGGTTAAATGACTCAATTAAATTTATTTGTTAATTCTATGCCTAGAGAACTGGCAGAATTCGGTTTTTTCATAATTGTTGGTTTTACAGCGGGAACATTAGGAATAATTTAAGTAATCCTCATAAACAAAAATATAAAATAACTAATTAAATTTCTTTTCAATTTTTCTTTATATTGAGATTATAGATTCGACAGGGAAATCGAATCTTGACTTTCCATTTAGCTCCAACAATTCAACAACTGTAACTAAACCACAAACTTCCTTACCACTTTTCTTTATTAAATTTGCTACACAATCGATTGTACCGCCAGTAGCAAGTAAATCATCCACAATTGCATAAGAACTAAATCTTTTAAGTGCTTCTTTTTGAATCGATAAAGAACTTTCACCATATTCTAAATGGTAGTTTTCTTGTATAAGTTCCCCAGGAAGTTTTCCCGGTTTTCTAGCTACAAGCATTGGTTTCGATGCTTGTAGGGAAATTGCTGAGCCAAAAATAAAACCTCGTGCTTCAATTGAGATTATCGCCTCAGAATTTTTTATTACTTTACTTGAAGACATCTTAAGGATTAGTTCCCTAAAAACTTCAGTATCTTGAATTATTCCAAGGATGTCTTTAAAAGCAATACCTTTTTTGGGGAAATCATTATATGTTTTGATCAAACTCTCTAGATTTTTCATACCTTTAAAAATTCAAACAATATTTATGATCATAATTCTTCCAAAGAATATAAAAATTAGATATTTCCATAGGGTGATAAATATTTAAACCTAAAAACCAATATTTCAGGTTCCGTAAGATCTTTAAAAATAATTTTCTGTCCTGAAAAAGGGATTTTTATAAAATTATTTAGTAAATTTTTGTCTTCTATAGATATCTGTTATGAAATAAGATCTTATAGACTGATGGTGGTCGGCTTGAGAGTGATGATACTTTAGGAGCATACCTTTTTACAAACAAGACTGGTTGCAATAACTGACATACTTACTTTTATTTCAAACTAAAATCGAGGTGAAGTGACAAAATTTTAATAGCGCTGGCACCGCTCTATCAACTTCTTTTAAGTTTATTTTCCTTGTAGCTTTAAACTTCAAATAAGATATTGCTGAGCTCGAAATGTTTCGTAATCCTTAAAATGTGTAGTTATGTCTCTAAAAGCTCGACTTTTTTAAAAAATAGCATTAATAATAAATAAAAATTTCTTAAGAAATGAACCTCTCCAAGACTTCTTTATTATTGGCATTCAGTTTGGGGTCCTTTTTGCCTATTTCAGCTAACGAAGAAAAAATTAAAGAAATTAAGTTTGATCAAACTGAAAACAAGCAAAATATATATGAACCAAAAGACAAATTAGACGAATACATAATCAAGGCAGCGACTTATTCAACTAAGTTTGTTCCCTTAATGAATAAAGGTGCTGAAGGCAGTGAATATACTGATTTGATGTTTAGTGATGGTAAAAGAATATTAGCTGATGCCGGATATGACTTTGTAAATTCAACAGCTAATAGTTCGATTCAAAGTATTCCATTTTTTGCCCAGACCTCTGTCAATATTGGTGGAGGAACAGAATCTGATACAAGTTTTTCTCTTAATAGTTTGATGAAGTTAGGAGAACTTGCAAAAGATAATGTGGGAGATCTTAAGACTCTTGCTTTCTCTCAAGCAAGATTAGCAACTGCAACTAATGGGGAAGGGTCTACAACTAACTTTGGTTTAGGAATTAGACATCGTCCAAATGATGTTTCAATGGTTGGTGCAAATGCTTTCTGGGACTACAGAATGACAGATTATAGTGATGCACATAGTAGACTTGGTCTTGGAGGAGAATATCTCTGGAAAGATTTTGAGCTTAGAAATAACTGGTATATGGCAATAACTGAGGAAAAAGATGTAACTGTTGGAGGTATTTCTTATAAAGAAAGAGTAGTTGATGGTTGGGATGTTGAATTGGGATATAGATTACCAAATAATCCACAACTGGCATTCTTTGTTAGAGGTTTCAACTGGGACTACAAAAATACACAAGATAATTCAGGATTAGAAGGATCTGTAAGTTGGCAAGCAACACCTCATGTCGGATTAGAAGCTTTTGTGTCTAATGAGTTATCAGCTGCCTCTACCACAAGAAATTCTGACCTTCCTGGGACAGATGAAATCTTCTTTGGCTTAAGAATGAATATTACCGGTAGCCCAGTGATATTTGGCAAAAAAGATTATAAGAAAAATATGATTACACAAATGACTCAACCAGTAAAACGGAAATATGATGTCCTTCTTGAAAGATCAAAAGTTGGTTTTGTTAATAGGGTAGGAGGATCTTAAGAATGGAAAACTACTCATCAACGTTGTTCACAAATCAATCAATTCTCATGAAATCTAAAAAAACATTATTTAATTTTCTACTTTTTACATCCGCTTTCATAGGCTCATTATTCGTCATGGATAAACCAGTCAAGGCAAGTGATTCTCCTGTTTGTCCTGACCCTTCAACTACTACAATTACAAGTATATATGACCCTTCTGACTCTAGCAGTTTTTTTGAACTTACCGGAGGATATGGAGAGGGTGAGGGAGGATTTTGTCGTAGCACTCCAGAGACGTATGGTGTAACAGTTTTTAAAATGGGATTTTGTACAAAAAATCCAGGCAATCCAACAGGCTCGTCAATTTTAGAAGGTTCAAAACCGGATTATAGTTCTTGTACATGGGCGTTTGAAAGTACTTCAGGTGAAGTTGCTGATTTTGGCGCAGGAGGATCGGTTGATTTATCTGAAGTAGCCTCATCTGAACCAGCAGCTGGAGTCTACCCTCATGCAGTAATGTTAATTTCTAAGGATTTTAGAATTAAAGGAAAATATGGTCCTGTAGCAGGAAAAACTTACTATACAACAAGTACGTTTGAAAAATCCTCTACAAATATAAGTGATTATGCTGTTACAACTGCTCCATTAAAATCTTTTGATGGGCCATCAATCTGTACAGCAACAACAGAGAAAAATGTTGTGGTAGGAGGTACTATTAGTGCGTATTTATTAGATTCAACTGGAACAATGCTAGTTAGCGATTCTGCTGATACAGGAGCTCCTTGCACTGGAATGGAGAAATTATTAGGGGTCATGAATATGTCAAGTGACTTAACAATTTCCGATACTACTAAGGGTTTAAAAATGACATTTATCGTAACTAATAATGGTATGAGCGTTATAACTAATGGAGGAGAAGGTACTCCTCCTAGTGAGATTATTATGGATTCTGGTCCGTTTAGCGTTACTTTCGAAACTTTTTAGTCTTAAAATTTCATAAAAAAAATAAGTTCCTGCAAAATTTAATCCCAAAAAAATATGCCTAGAAAACTATAAGTAATATTATTAGCTACAAAGGGAGAGGGGAATAAATAAAATAGCGAAAAAGTCATTTTCTGGCTCTAAAAAATTTTTTTATATAAAAAATTTAGCAAAATGGTATTTACAAATTTAAATCTTATGAACGGCGCGAAGATCAGCTTGGTAACGCCGGTGACTTTGCAATAAAGTAATATTTATATGAGAAGGAGAATTGGTCTCCATTAGATCTGTTGGCCAAACTTTATTTCCTAACTAATTTCAAGGTTTGGAGCATTATTTTGGGGTCCCAAAACGCCAAATAAAACTAACGTCTAGGGTATTTGCATCAAGATTACCTTCTTTAGAAATCACTTTTCCTATGCCAGTCTGAAGGCTTAAGTCTTTATTTAAATTGTACTCCAACCCTACACTAGGTTTAAACAAAAGAGCGCTACCGCTATCAACACCTCCTCCCCCTCCGGCACCAATGAGCATTTCGCCAAAGAATCGCAAGTTCTTCCAACTCGGGCCAAGAATGCCTACCCCCCAATGTCCTTCTGAATAGCCACCGGCTCCTCCTCCATACGCGCTTAATCCCTGTCCTGTAAGATACCACCAATCTCCTCCCATCCAGTCAATTTTTCCTCCCAAAAGTTGCATATCGCGTGAAGTGCCTGCCTTACGTTGAGCATCAAAATACCATTGATGCGCAGGGCGAAAACGCCATTTGGTAGTTTTTATAAGTTCAGTTTCCGCTAAAGGCGATCCTTTTTGATCCCGAGCAAAAGTTTCCATTACATATGCCAAATTCAAGCCAAGATATGGGGTTTCAAAATTACCATCAGGAGCAGTGAGATAGCCGCCATCCATAATTAGACTGAGATCTGAAAAAAGTCGGTATTCCAATCCTAGATTTGCTCGAGCAACAAATCCTCCGCCGGTTTCGACTTGCCCACCACCTGCGCCTCCGATGGTTAGGGCAGGGAGTAGGGCTAGTCGATCATCTTCGGTTAGGGGGAGGCGATAGCCTATCCCGGCCAAAAGTTCGGCGTATCCGCCTACGCCTCCTGATAAAGCGCCGGCAGTTTCAAACGTAGTAAACCAGTTATTATTAATAAAGTAAGAGTACTCTACGCCGACCAGCCCTAATGAATTATTAAGCGACCCACCTGAGGTCGTTTTGCTACCGCTGGCCGGTGAATAGGCGCGAACACGGGCAGCTAAGTGGGATCGGTGGAGGCTCACATTGCTCCAATCAACTCCGATGTAATCAGCTACAGTCAGCCCATCTTCCTCCCAATTGAGTATCAGCGAACTGAATGGAATATCCAGTGAAAGTGCGATTGCATCGCTTGAAATATTTCCGTTTGGAAAGTCAACATATGTATAATTAAGGCCCAGTTCACTCCAGCTAAAGTCGTACTTTAGACCGACATGGGGGCGAATCATCAACCCTCCTCCTTGCGCCGCGGCCCCCCCGCCTCCAGCTCCCACATAACCTCCTGCATCAAAAATCAAGTTATCAAATAATTGACGTTCCACACCGAAGGTATATCCACCAGTAAAAAAGCCACCACGGCGTCCGGTGGCAGCACCGTAAAGAGTAATACCGCCGTAAAGCCAAGGGTTTAGTTGATCGTAAGCCCCTAAACTATACAAACCCATTTGTTCGCCAGCATCTGGCATATTAATTTCCTCAAAGGAAAACCTTAAGGTGCGATTGCGCCAAGCTGAAGACACTTCTTGAACTTTGTCAAGATTCTTCTTTGATTTATTTTTTAAATTTGTTTTTTCGAAATAATTTTTATCGTCCTTATATGATTTCCAAATAATCTTTTTTAAAGACTTTTCCTCATTTTCGCCTATCTTTTCCCACTTTATTGGATTAAATTCAGAAGAATCTTTTGTAACTTTTTCTGCAAATACTCCCAGAAAGTTTAAAAATTGAGCAATTATGAAAAAATAAAATGCAAACTTCATTTCATAAATCTAATAAATTTTGATAAATTCTTTTTTGTTTCAATAATACGCTTACTTAATTGATATCAAAAAAATTAATAAAAAGAATCAATTAATACGATTAAATGTCAAGAATAAAAAGTATTGGAAATTCTTTCATTGGGGGGGCCAGGGGTTGAATATTATTTTAGCAACAAACTCTCTTTTCTCTAGCAACTAAATAGAAATAACGAAAAAAATCATTTTCTAACAGGAAAAAGTGAATTTTTTATTATAAATTTAGGGATTTAGTCTTTTATAGATGACTATTATGAACTAAGATCTTATGAGCGGGGCGTGGCGCAGCTTGGTAGCGCGGGTGCTTTGGGAGCACTAGGTCGCAGGTTCGAATCCTGTCGCCCCGATCAGTTATTGCAGTAGGTTTGGGATATTCACTAATCGTCTTAATATAAGATTTGCCCCTCTAGTAGCCCCTCCTGAGCTATAGCATGATATTACTTGCACCTATTGGTGCTACTTTTGCCCCTCTAGTCATATACTTTCTCCTGGTCTAATATCTCCCTCTTATAACCCTCAGCAAGCTCATCATTATATCTGCACTTTTCAATTATTTTTACTATCTCGGAGATAGCTATAGTTTTTCGATCTTGCATCTTAAAAACTTCTCTATATATATAGAAACGAATTTCGAATAAAAATCAAATATCTATCAGATCTGAAGATCCACCTTGTTCAAGAATTTCAACCACTTCTCTTGATAAAGAGCTTATTGCGATTTCTTTAAGAATGTAGCTGATACAAAAAATAAAGATTCAATATCTACAATTATTTGGTTATTTAATTTCTAACTTCTCCGCCTTCCTCAATATTTGATTC
>QCLU01000006.1 GCA_003214315.1 Prochlorococcus sp. AG-418-D13 | reverse complement strand
AGTTTCTGTCGCATGAACTCCGTCATTAAGAATTTCTTCTTCCTGCATCGCCACGGCAAAAGATTCACCTGTGATACTGTCGGTACGAGTTGTGACCCAATCTCCTCCGTTATAAGTTTGTACTTGAGTTAATAAAGAAGGCGTACCACTAAAGCTATTGTCAAAAGATATTGTTTCAAAACCGGCAGAACTTAATTTATTAGAAGTTGTTGTTCCGGCAGAAAATCTGGTGCCATCTGACATCTCCCATTCACCTGATTCAACTACCAAATAAGAAGCCTGCTCTGCTGTATGAGAGCCGTCCATATAATTTGGTTCCTGGAATCTCGCTTCAAAAGAACTGGATCCTACATTTCTTATCCTGATATTTCCTGGATGGGCTCCATTAAAAGACGGGTCACTGACAATAACTACCGGATTTGTATATGAGTTGTTAAAACTTATTGTCTGCCAATTATGATCTAAATCGAGATTGTCATATTGAGCGATACTTCCGATATCAGCATAAAGATTTACAAGAGACTCACTAAATCCTTTCTGGTCAATATATGTAGTAAGTACTCTTAATTTATATCCATTGAACGAATCACTGATATTAAAAGAGTCACTTGTACTTACGGTGCTCCAACTAGATCCATCAGAACTAGTTTGCCATATATGACTTACATCTCCATTACCCTCTGGGTCATTGGAAGATTGTGAAATTGAAAGTTGATTTCCTATTAATGATTTTCCAGTAATTGTGAATGTTGCTGATCCCTCATTAACGTATTTAGATGTATCTTCGATTAAAACTTTTTTAGTACTTCCTATCTGATTGGTTAAATTTTGATCAGAGAAAAACTTCACAAATAAAGCTTCATCTCCTTCTGTGGTTAAATCTGAAGATAAATTATGAGTAACGACTAATGAACCATTATTGTCTAATGTTCCTGAACCTATTAATGAACCCTGAGAAAAATCATTATTGAAAATTCCATCGCCAACAAAACTCCAATAAATATTTGTACCCTGTGAATAATTTTCACTTGAGAATGTTGAAACTAAAGACTCTCCCTCTTTAAGAGAGCTGGAGTTAATACTAAAATCAATAAATTTTTCACTTAAGTTAGTTGATCGAGAAGATATATCATTAATTAATTCATTAATGATTGATTCATTGAGACCTAATCTACTTAATTCGCCGTCGGTTAAAACATCAATACTTCCCCAATCATAGTTGGGAAAATTTTGAAAGTAACTTAGTAAATTACTAGCATCAAAATATTGACCATCAAGAGTTATTCCCTCATATGTTGAACTATTGGCATTAAGAATATAAACAGTTTGAAGTGTAGAAGTATCATATGCAAAAAGATGATCATCATCTATCCAACCAACATAAGAGGTTGGAGAATAAATACTAATTCCATCAAGAATTATATTATCTGTACCTTCATTGTAATTTTCATGAATTACAGCAGACCTTGCTCCTGAAATGATGTAAGTATCATCGCCTTTCCCTCCAGCTAATATATTAAATTGATCTGTTATTGTACCTAATTGATCATTACCACCTAGGCCATAAATAATTCTATTAGCTGTTCCATCAAAAGCATTATCGTTATCATCACCAACAACTTCTACTAAACCTAGGCTATTTATTATTGAACTAGTATCCTCAAATTTAGTATCTTTTACTCTTATATCAATGTTGGTATTTAAGGTATTTGAAGAATAATCTGATAATGCAAGATTAATGGAATATACATTATTTAAATTACTATCATTTGGATTCTCAAAATCAGGTGAAGGATAAAAATTTAAATAGCCATCTCTAAAATAGAATTTATTTGAATCATTTCCTGAAATACTATAATTAGGATATTTTTGATTATTGAAATGTATTGCTTGGGTTGTTCCTTCATCAAAAGCAAATAGGCCAATAGTATCAGTAAGTATTGTTTCAGAGAATCCTTGTGAATCTGTATATGAAATTTGAGCTCTGATGAATTTATTTTCATCGTTTTCAGAAAGGTAATAAGTTGAACTTGTGCCAACTTCTGCCCATTGCGAATCAAATGACATGTATGAAGAGAGAGGACTTTCAGATCTTCTCCAGCTATAACTTAATGTTCCATTACCATCAGGATCATCGGTTGTTTGAACAATACTTAATTTATCTTTTCCTTCTCCTAGGCCACTTATCGAGAAGCTCCCTTTACCATCATTTATTGCTGGAATGCTAGCGGTAGAAGTAACAACTGTTTCATCAAAACCTTGAGTATCCTGATAAGAAATTACTGCTCTTATTGATTTTCCATCATCACTACTATTAATTGTGTAAGTGGAACTCGTTTCAACAGTACTCCAAGTGGAATTATCAGTTGATGTCTGCCAGCTGTAACTTAAAGTACCCGTCCCATCGGGATCTTCAGAATCTTTACTAATGCTTAAAGTATTCCCAATAGCTGCAGTTCCAGTGATAGAAAAACTCGCTTCGCCATCATCTACGTAAGGAATACTAGAGGTGGAAGTAGTTACTATTTCATCAAATCCTTGAGAGTCTTGATAAGAAATTATTGCCCTTAAAGACTTTCCTTCATCGCTTGATTCCACCTTATAGATTGAATCATCACTGACTTCGTTCCAGTTTGAATCATCACTTGATATCTGCCAGCTGTAACTTAAAGTACCATTCCCATCTGGATCTTCAGAATCTCTACTAATGCTTAAAGTCTCTCCAACTGCTGCAGTTCCACTTATTGAAAAGCTCGCATCTCCATCATCTACGAATGGAATGAGTGTTTCACTAGAATCAATTATATCAATCTCTAAAATATTATCGTTATTTATTTTGAATAAATTATTCCCTTTATAATTTATTTGGAAAGATTGTTGACCGAATAAATTTATATTATTATTCTCGAAAGATTTTACTTCTAGATTAAAAACGTTTTCAGAAATTTTTTCTGTAGAAATGATTGATAATTCGTTTTCGTTTAAAGTATTTTCTACTACTACATATGAATTACCAGATAATACTTTTGAATATATTGGAGCGTCAAAATAGTTAAAACCAAGAAGGGGACTTTCTAGATTTTTTTCTGATAATGTTTGATCTAGATTGTTTTTATTTAGATAAACAATCTTATCTCGTTTAGTAAGTAATACGCCATATTGATCTGCCGATATATCAATAAAACCATTTTCAACTTGCTTCTCTTCTAATAAGGATCCATCAAGAGAAGAGAAAACCGATAATTTATCATAATTATTTAAAGTATAAATCTTAGATCCGTAAACTTCAAAATCGACCAAATCGGTTTGTTCTAGAATATTTTCAATCCTCCAATTTTCAGAACCATCATTAATATTGTTAGAAATCAAGGCATATCCAGTCCCCGAGTCGAAAATACTAATCAGAGTTGAATTATTTAAATTAAAATCAACTAAATATTCTTTATTATTTGTAGGAGCATAACTGTATAGCCAAGAAAGATTTCCACTTTTATCAATTCTTGCTAAATACCCATTATCACTACCATTACTTCCTGAGATGGCTTGCATCGTAAAACCACCGATAAGAAGATCGTCAGTATCACCAATTTCTTTAATAGCTCCTATTCCTGTATAGGATTCAAGATTTCCCAATTTTGGCTGTATTTCTTCAACTAACCATTTATTATTTACAAAGTTAATCTTTCTAATAATTGGCTGTAAATTTGGTCCCCCATTATTTCCGGCAACATAGTAACTATCTTCAGATTTATATAAACCATATTGATATCTAGAGGCCCACGAAAAGGAGGAGGTTAAATTCTTAAAAGCTTCATTTAAGATTGATTCTCCGATAGAAATATATTTTGGATTAAATAGATTTTTGAAAGATACTGATGAACTTTCATCAAAACCTTGATTATCAACATAAGAAATAATATTTCTAATATACTTCCCTTCTTCACTTGCTCCTACTGTATAAGTTGCATTTGTTCCTATTTCATTCCAATTAGAATTATCAATTGACGTTTGCCAACTATAACTTAAAGTTCCTGTCCCATCTGGATCTGCTTTGTCTTCTAAGATTGTTAAAATCTCCCCAACTTCTACTTTTCCATTAATGGAAAATTCTGCTACTCCATCATCTACAGCAGGAATACTTGAGCTGGAAGTGGTGACGGATTCATCAAAACCCTGAGCATCTTGATAAGAAATTACCGATTTTATATATTTACCATCATCAGCAGAAGATATCTTATATGTTGGATCTGTTCCAACTATATTCCAATTGGAATTATCAGCCGATGTTTGCCAACTATAACTTAAAGTTCCTGTCCCATCAGGGTCAGCTGAATCTTCACTAATACTTAAAGTATTTCCAACTACTGCTGATCCAGCAATAGAAAAACTGGCATTGCCATCATCTACATAAGGAATACTAGAGGTGGAAGTGGTTACTATTTCATCAAAACCCTGAGCGTCTTGATAAGAAATCACTGCGCTTATTGATTTCCCTTCTTCACTTGCACCTACTGTATATGTTGCATTTGTTCCAACCACACTCCAAGTGGAATTATCATAAGATGTTTGCCAGCTGTAACTTAAAGTCCCAGTCCCATCAGGATCTGCTTTGTCTTCTAAGATTGTTAAAATCTCCCCAACTTCTACTTTTCCATTAATGGAAAATTCTGCTACTCCATCATCTGTCAAAGGAATAGTTTTAATTGCTGTAGTTACTTCCTCTTCAAAACCCTGTCCATCTGTATAACTAATAATGCCTCTAATATTTTTCTCTTCATCATCAGCTTTTATTTTGTAATTTGATTCAGTTGATATATTATTCCAAGTTTCATTATCAGAAGAAGTTTGCCATTGATAAGTTAATTCGCCAGTTCCATCAGGATCAACTTCTATATTACTTACAGTTAATTTCTTATTAAAGAGAGATTGACCAATAATTTCAAATTTTGCACTCCCATCATTATTAATTGTGTTTATGAGAAAATTATCATGGGTTGAGGGATCAGCAAAGCCAACAACCCCAGAAGAAATGAGACTTGCTACATTTGAACTATTTGCTCCTTGATCATTCCCTGTATAAGGATCAAGTTGACCTCCCCAAGTGGTAACTGATCCATCGTTTTTTAAAGCAGCAAAAGCATTTCCATTAGAAAATATGTGACTAACATTTGAAGACAATTGATCACTTACAGAAGAACTATCACCTCCATTTGAAGAATTGCCCCAAGTAACAAGAGAACCGTCTTCCTTTAGAGCTGCGAAAGCACCTCTTGAAGCAAATACTTTTATTACTCCTGATGAAATTTCATCACTTACAGAAGAACTATCACCTCCATAATCATCTCCATAAGAAGGATGGCCCCAAGTAACGACAGAACCATCATCTTTTAAGGCTGCAGAAGCATAATCTGTTGAAGAAATATCAATAACACCTGATGTTAATTTCTCGCTGATAACATTTGAGACTTGTTCCCAGGTAACAATAGAACCATCATCTTTTAAGGCATGAAAGCCATATGTTCCTGTAGGATAAAGTTTAATTACTCCTGATGAAGTGTTTAGATGCCAATCCCTTTTATCATTATTTGGTGTCAAAGTAACAACAGAACCATCCTCTTTAAGAGCTGCGAAAGTACCTTTTGAAGCAAAAACTTTTATTACTCCTGATGAGATTTCATCAGTAACAGATGAACTATCACCTCCATATAAAGAGGAACCCCAAGTAACAACAGAACCATCTTCCTTTAGAGCTGCGAAAGCTCTATCAGTTGAACTAATAACCTTTACATCTTTATCAAGTTTATTACCAAGTTTCGATGTATCGTTGTAATATTGCTGACCACCCCAGTAAACAACAGATCCATCATCTTTTAGAGCAGCAAAACCATATAGATTTGAAAAAATATTACTTACACCTGAAGATAATTGATCAATTACAGAAGAACTATCTCCTCCATAATCAGATCTGCCCCAAGTAACAACAGAACCATCTTCCTTTAGAGCAGCAAAAGCATCTCCAGTAGAAAAAATATTACTTACACCTGAAGATAATTGATCAATTACAGAAGAACTATCTCCATAATCAGATCTGCCCCAAGTAACAACAGATCCATCTTTTTTAAGGGCAGCATATCCACGCCAACTAGTAAAAATTTGTTTAACACCTGAAGATAATTGATTACTTACAGAAGAACTATCACCTCCATATGAAGAATTGCCCCAAGTAACAACAGAACCATCTTCCTTTAATACTGCAAAAGATTCAAAATTATTTTTTTCTTGAGAAGTATCGCCTCTAGAATTAGTATCTTTATTTGTATAGATCGTATAACCTTTTAAATTCCTAACATCAAAATTATTAAATGATTTAGCATCTTCACCATAACTACTTTGAATAGCACTTACATCGTCAGCATTGCTAGGATCTGAATAACTTATCTTTACTGGAGTTGAATAAGAAATTTCAGATTCTAATAGTAGCTCTAAATTTGGACCATTAACCGTAACTGAGGTAATGGTTTTTAATGAACCATCTACAAGAACTTCAAAATTTGCTGGTAATGGTTTTTCACTACTAAGAAATCCACTATAAGTAAGAATAATTTTCTTTCCAGTAGTACTAACTCTAGCCTCTTTTAATATTGGAGTATTATGTTCTTGATCTTCCATTAGGTAATTTAAAGGTAGTAAAAAAGATGCACTTTTAACCTTCTAAAAATACGGAATTTATTAGAAGTAATAATAATATTTATTAATTAAAGGTACAACTCAATATGAATTTTTTCTAAATTTTAGATTTATTATCTGAACTATCTTTCTTCCTTGTTCTAACTACTCCACCCATTACCAACTTGGCTTTTTAAGTAGGTACGAAATTGCTTTAGAACAGGCCCAGAAAGCATGCTACAACTTGTAAATCTCTAGGTGCATTTTAAGGTGCAGATTTCAATAATCAAACGCTATAAAGTACTATAGGAATTGCGGACGTTACGAAAAAAATTCTTAAATTCTTTGATATAGCTGAAGTTTCGAGATTTGGGCCCATAGCTCAGCTGGTAGAGCACCTGCATAACAGGCAAGTGCACCATACCAAAAAGTGCCTATTTAGCCTATTTACTCTATTTCCGAACAATTGGTAGAAAAAAGGGTGTTAAGGGTAAAAAGTTTTTTTTATGACCCCTTATTTTTTTTGTCGTACTCTTTTAGTTTTTCTTGACACCATTCATGCTTCTCAGGCGAAACTCTACTGCAACCATTCAACACCTAAATATTTTTTCTCTAATACAGCCCAATTTAAAAATGCTCTTAAATCTCCCATATTTCTTTTTCTACCCATACCGCCTTTTGGCATAGTTCTATCAAAAAATAAATCAGCATAATTTTTAAATAATTGTTCTGCATTTCTTGGTAATGGTTTTGTATTTAATGCTTGCAAAGTTCTTTCTAATCTTTTCTTCAAATCTCGCTTTGTTGTATCTCTTCTGTTGCCACGTTCTTCATTAATAAATTCTTCTTTAAGTGCAAACCAATTAATTTCATTTTTAATTCCTTTTGATATTTTTCCTCCATTAATTAGTTCATAAGCTTTGGGTAAATCAACATTTCTTTCTTGCATTAATTCAGCAAGTTCTACAACAAGATTTATCATTTTATCGCTGTTATCTGATGACCAATTAAGGTCAACCAAAATAGAATTTCTTGAACCATTTTGGTATCTATAAACAACCTTAGTTATCAACTTATTATTTCTTTCCCAACCAGATATTGACCAACCAAAGCCATGTTTGGATTTTATTAATTGCCTTGTTGTAGCAACCCATTTTGGAGATTTCATTTCTGCAACAAAAAAATACTTCTAAGAGCATTTTAGAGAGCAGAATTGCATAAACAAGCTTGGACAAGTGCGTACAAAAGTGATGTTTGTACAAAACGCCGCCTGAAAAGTCTTGGTATGACTGGAAAAATTAAATGGAGCCAAGGGAACTCGAATCCCTGACCCCCTGCATGCCATGCAGGTGCTCTACCAGCTGAGCTATGGCCCCAAATCTCAAAACGTCATTCATATCAGTAATTTTTAGAATTTCTATCGTGACGTCTGTAATTCCTATAGTACTTTATGGCGTTTGATTATTGAAATCAGCACCATAATATGCCCCAAGAGATTTACAAGTTGTAGCATGCTTTCTGGAGCTTTAATTAGTCACTTACGCACTTACTTGAAAAGTCAGGTTTTTTAGAGGTGGAGTGTGATAGGAAGAAGCTAAATGAGTTATCTAAAAGAATTTTTCATGCCTATATTAAATCCTAATTAGTAATCAAATTTTTTTTATATGTAGCCTATCTCAAATTAATAAATTTTTGAATTAAAGCTTACTCTAACAATTTGTACAATGTAACAGCATTTAGTAAAGGCGATATTGGCTCAGTTACAGCTCCTAATGCTCTGCTTACCTTATTAAGGGCAGAAGACCTAACATAAACTATATCTTTATCTTTTAAAGGAGGATTTTTCTCGTATGAGACATTTTCACTCAAGCTAATCTTATATCTCTTCTTTGTAACAGTTCCGTTTTCGTTAACTCTCATAAGAATAATATTTCCTTTATTTGCACGCCAAGCCAAAGGGCCACCTGCACTAAGTACAGCTTGGACAAGTGGAGTATTAGCACTTAAATTAATCAAGCCTGGTTTTTTTACTTCTCCTATTACATTTACATTAATAGTGCTTGGAGACAAATTTGCACGCGCTATTTTCATAGTATTTGGTGGGAGTACCTTTGCCTTAGTTAACCTTATTACGTCACCATCGAATAAAAACAAATTCTGTGAATGATCTCCTTCAAAAATAAGATCTAATAAATTTACAGTTGTTGTTTTTAGTTCATTTTCAAAACCAGGAAGTTTCCTGACAATAATTACATCAGATAAATTTGCATTTTGAGTTATTCCTCCTGCTTTTTGTATTGCATCAACAATAGTCGGCAAACCATTGTTAGTAATCTTGGGTGTTCCAGCAAGATTGCTTTGCTCACTATTTGTTAAAGAGTATATACCTGGTCTTTCAATTTCCCCTATAATTGATACTAAAATTGGTCTTGGTTCTTTTACTATCAAATGAAGTTCAGGCCTTAATAATTGATCTCGATACTTATCTTCTATTATTTTAGATGCTTGTTTAATACTTAGGTTATTGACATATATGGTTTTTATAAGAGGTAATTGTATAGTTCCATCATTTAAAACAGAATAATCTCCAGAAAATTCAGGCACATCAAATAAGGTAAGAGATAATTTATCTCCTGGTCCAATTAAGTAATAATCTTTTTGAAATGAATTTGATATATCATTTATTTCTGATAAATCTTTTGTTGTAGTTGCGCTATTTTTTACTTGTAAATTCTTTTCACCATAAACAAAATCTTGTTTTAAAGAATTGGATGCAATTAAATAATTTGTAAATGAAAAACATATTAAATTTCCTATAAGAAAAAAAGCAATTTTTATTTTCTTTAAATTAATACCCAAAATTTAAATCATTCAATTTATATTTTCTCATTAATTCTTATTTATATCAACAATATGGTGTTTAAAAACAAAATTTATTATAAGATTAATTATTGATCATATTGTCAAATAGACTCTTTTAAAAGATTTGGAAAAAACAAATTACGAAATTTCATCAGAAAATATTAACCTTAATTCAAGTGAAGAGGAAATTGATTTAAAAGATTTATGGAAAGGAATAATCCGTAAAAAAAAGTGGCTTTTTTTAACAACGGTATTAGTTTTTTCTGGATCATTAATTTTTACCTTGCATGCAAGGATATTCAGACCTGTGTTTAGGGGATCATTCACTTTACTAATAAATGACCCAATGGGGACTGAAAATTTAGACAAAAATATATATAACTCAAATTCAACATTATTTTCTGGAATAGCTAATCAAGTTAATAGTTACGAAATCAATACACTAATGACATTTCTTAAAAGTACGGTTTATTTAGAGCCCATTGCAAAGGAATTCAATGTATCAGTTGGTAATTTAAAAAAGAATATTTCTCTTGATCAGGCGTCAAATGAACCAGGTGGAATTTCAAAAGGTATTTTAAATGTATATCTGAATTATAGAAATCAAAAAATAGGTAAAAAGATATTAGAATCCCTCTCAGAAAGTTACTTGAATTCATCTCTGGAAGAGAGACAAAAAAAGTTGAAAGATGGACTAAAGTTCTTGAATGAACAAAGGCCAGAAATACAAAAGAAAAAAGATTTTCTTCAGTCAAAATTAGTAAGTTTCCGCGAAAAACATAAATTGATTCAACCCTCTCAAGAAGGCTCAACGATAAAAAATAGGCAAGCAGAAATTGAAAATAATATATTATCCCTTACTAAAGAAAAGAATAGATTAATAGATGTTCGTAATGAAATCAAAAATGGGGCATTAACTGCTAGAGGTCTAAAACAGGAGTTGGCAGCTGGTTTATCAATTAGTGATTTCGATCAAGGTCTTTTGCAAGAGTTAATAAATGTGGAGAATGAACTTGCTAAAGCAAAATCAAAATACACCAAAAACTCAAGTGTAGTCAAGAGTTTACAAAAGAGACTTGAGACAATACAGCCTTTACTTTTAATTAATCAATTGGAAGCAGTAGATACTGCTTTAAAACTAAATGAAGGTAGTTTAAATACCTTCAAAAAATTAAAAATTAATATAGAAGAAAAATTCTTAGAACAACCTTCACTTATAAAACAGTATCAGAATATTGCTCAAGAACTTGAAATGGCTAATGAAAATCTATTAAGTCTATTTTCTGCTAGAGAGTCTTTTCAGTTAGAAATGGCCCAAAATAACATACCTTGGAGAATTATTTCAAATCCTCAAATGGGATCCAAACCAATAAAACCTAATTATAGAAATAATCTACTTATTGGACTTATTAGTGGAATCTTCTTTGGAGCAGTAATTGCATCAATAAAAGACAGACAGGATCATGTTTTTAATTCTCCAAATGACGTACAAAAAGATATAAATTATACACTTTTGGGGAATTTACCCCACGTTGAAGTTTTTAAAGAACTTAGGGAAGAGAAACAATCAATTTTAGATATCTTAGAGCAAAAAAACTCAAATTTAGAAAAAAGCGTAAATAGTTATCAAAAATTTTTCTTCCAGGAAGCATTCAGAAATCTATATACATCAATTAGATTTTTAGATACTAATAGTAATGTTAAAACATTAATTCTTACTAGTTCTCTACCAAAAGAAGGAAAAACGCTTACCAATATACTTTTGGCAAAAACTTTAGCCGAAATGGGTGTAAAAGTTTTATTAATAGATTCTGATTTAAGAAAACCTCAAATTCATTATCGCCTTGGACTGAACAATCTCAAAGGTTTTTCAAATTTGCTTACTAACCCTGATATGCAAATTAAAGAAGTTTTAATAAAAATGAAAAATTATGATAACTGGAGTGTTATCACGGGAGGGACCATACCCCCCGATCCCACAAGACTCTTGAGTTCGGATAGATATAAATATTTAATTGAAGAATTAAAAAAATCTAACGAATACGAAATAATATTGCTTGATTCTCCCCCTATATTAGGCTTAGCAGATTCTTTATTAATATCAGAAATTGCAGATGGGTTAATTCTTTTGATAGGTTTAGGAGTAGTAGACAGATCATTACCTAAAGAATCAATAAATAAAATAAAATCTTTTGGCTTAAATTTTTACGGCTTAGTGACAAATGATACTATGAATATCTATAGTTCTAAAGATAAAAAATATGGTTATGGTGGTTATGGTGGTTATGGTGGTTATGGTTATCGATACTCCAATACATATTACCCTTTAGCAACTTATCAAAACTATAACCAAAATAATGATATAGATAATGAGTCATCTAAGACTTCAAAACAGAATAATTTAGTTGAAAATAAAATTAACGAAGATGACACAAATAAGATGAAAAAAATATTTAAAAAAATAGTTGAAATTAAAAAATTAATAGTAAATTGGTTAAACGAATAATATTAATTACTTTATGCGGGTTACTACATAAATAATGGTTATTAAGATAGATTGGGTATTAAAAAACCAATTAGCATTAGGTCCAGCTCCTAGACAAATCGAAGATATAAAAGAATTAAAAAAAAACAAAATTGTTTGGATTTTTAGTTTATGCAGTAAGGAAGAGATTACTGATCATATTAATATTGAAGATTATTTTTACTGCAAAAGAATTATTCTTCCTGATCATAAATATACTGAAGCTTTAACAATTAATAAATTGAACTTAGCTCTTGATAATCTCGCAGAAATCATAGAATCAGGACCTGTGTATATTCATTGTGTTGCAGGAGTTGAGAGGTCTCCACTTGTTTGCATGGCTTGGTTGGTTATAAATCATGAATTAAACCCAACACAAGCACTCGATTATCTAATGGAGGTACATAAAGGTACTAATCCTCTACCCGCTCAATTGAAGCTTTTGCATTTACTAAAGAATTAATCTTGCAAAAAAAATAAGCTCTAGTTAAACTTCATTAAAAAAATTTTCTTTTAAGAAATTGAATATTTATAAATTATAAATTCCAATAGATCTAATTTGATAATACAAGAAATTTAAACCTTTCTCCAGACAGCTAGTAATTTTCCTTGAAAAATAACTTGATCTAGATCTAACTCTATTGGTTCATAAGCTGGATTTGCCGCTTCAAGAAAAATTTTCCCTGCTTTCTTAATAAAATACTTTAAGGTTGTTCCTAAACCTGGAACCATTGCACTAACTATAGTTCCATTCTTAAGAGAAAATAAATCTTTAATTGGCTCCATCAGTACCATGTCACCATCTGCAATACACGCATCTATCATGGAATCTCCATTAACTGTAAGAGCAAAAACATTTTTCTTTTTTAAAACTTCAGAAATATCTAAATTCTCTTGAACATCAGGATAAGTATCTATTAAACCTCCAGCTGCGACTGAACCCATAATTGGTATCCCTTCTATAATTTCATCAACTATTTGCATTGTTCTTGCTTTACCTTCTTGCCATGAAATATACCCCTTTTCTTGCAAATGTTTTAAGCGACTTTGAATTGGAGCAGGAGATTTTAAACACATAGCTTGCATCATTTGCCTGATGGATGGGCTATGTTGAAAGTTTTTCATATAATCTTTTATCCATTGATAAAGCTCATTTTGAGCCTGAGTAAGATCATCCTCTGAGGGAGCTTCCATAAAACAAATGTACTCTAATACATTTGTACCTCTTTAAAAGGGAAATGGCAATCTTTTCATGAAAGAATGCATGAGAGAAGAGCTTGTTGAGCATGCATTCTATTTTCTGCTTGTTCAAAGATTCTACTTTTTTTACTTTCAATTACTTCATCAGTTATTTCTTTACCTCTGTAGGCTGGAAGGCAATGAAGAATAATTGCATCTTTGTCAGCATTTCTTATTAAATTATGATCAACAGTAAATCCAAGAAAGTCTCTATCTTTTTTTTCTTTTTGATTTTCTTCACCCATAGATGACCAAACATCTGTATATAAAACATTTGCTCCTTGTACTGCAGAAATGGGATCATTTATAATTTTTAGTAAATTTTTATTCTTATACATTTTTTTTGCACTATTTATTACCAAATCATTAGGCTCATAACCTTTAGGGCATGCAATTCTAACTTCGATTCCTAATAAAGCTCCAAACAAAATGAGAGAGTTAGCTACATTATTACCATCACCTATAAATGTCAAAATAACGTTTTTGAAATCAACAAATTCCTCTTTAATTGTCATATAGTCAGCCATAGCTTGACAAGGATGTTCTAAATCTGTAAGGGCATTAATTACTGGCTTAGAAGACCATTTTGCATACTCTTCCAAATCAGATTGTTTAAAGGTTCTTATCGCAAGAACATCACAATATCTACTTAAAACTCGTGCTGTATCTCTAATTGGTTCTCCCCGTCCAATTTGCGAAGTGGTTGGATTTAGATCAACTGTCATGCCGCCAAGTCTTGACATTGCGACCTGAAAACTAACCCTTGTACGAGTAGAGGACTTATCAAAAATTAACCCTAATACTTTATCTTTAAATTTAAATTCTAAATCTTTATTTTTAAAATTTCTAGCGATCTCTAAAATATGAAAGAACTCTTCACTTGAAATATCCAAACTTGATAAAAAATTTTTACTTGCAAGCTTGATTGGATTTAGCATTTAACTTTGTATAAAGATTTAAATTTTATTATGTAGGCATTTTACTTTCTTCCAAGAGATTTTTAAGATCCTCCCCTTCTATAACTTCCTCTTGAAGGATTTTTTGAGAAATCGATTCAAGAAGGGGTAAATTATTCCTCAAGATATTAAGTGCAGTTTCATGCGCATCATCAACTAAATCTCTAACCTCTTTATCTATTGCTTGAGCAGTAGCATCACTAACAGATCTTCTAGGATTATTGCCATTTCCTAAAAACTGACCTCCCCCTTGTTTGTCGTAAGCGAGGGGGCCAAGAATTTCACTCATTCCAAAAGTTCCAACCATTTGTTCCGCTATATCAGTTGCTCTTTGTAAATCATTTGATGCTCCAGTAGTAATCTTTCCGAAGACAACCTCTTCTGCAGATCTTCCTCCGAGCAGTGTTGCTATTTGTCCTTTTAATTCATCCTTAGAATTTAAGAATCTTTCTTCTGTAGGCAATTGAAGTGTATAACCTAATGCACTCATACCTCTAGGCACAATAGAGATCTTTGCAACTTTAGAACCTCCAGGCATAAGATGACCGACTATTGCATGTCCGACTTCATGATAAGCAACCACTTTCTTTTCATCATCTTGTAAAACACGACTCTTTTTTTCCAATCCAGCAACAACTCTCTCTATCGCTTCGCTTAAGTCTTGTTGTTCTACACTCTTTCTTTTTGCCCTAGCGGCAAGTAAAGCAGCCTCATTTACCATGTTAGCCAAATCAGCACCTGCAAATCCACTAGTAGCTTGGGCTATAGAATCTAAATCTATTGAATCAGCTAATTTTACTTTTTTAGTATAAATTTCGAGTATGGTTTTTCTTCCAGATAAATCTGGTCTATCTACTAAAACTTGTCTATCAAATCTACCAGGTCTAAGAAGCGCCGCGTCAAGAACTTCTGGTTGGTTAGTGGCTGCAAGAACTATAACAGGTTTATCTGTTGAAGCGAAGCCATCCATTTCAGTGAGAAGCTGATTCAGAGTTTGTTCTCTCTCATCATTTCCTCCCACAACACCCATTGATCCAGAACGACTTTTTCCTATAGCGTCTAATTCATCAATAAAAATTATACAAGGAGCCTTTTTTTTAGCCTGTTCAAACAAGTCTCTTACTCTTGCAGCTCCTGCCCCTACAAAGAGTTCGACAAATTCAGAACCTGAAATAATAAAAAATGGAACTTCAGCTTCTCCAGCAACTGCTTTTGAAAGTAGAGTTTTTCCAGTCCCTGGAGGGCCGACTAAAAGAACACCTTTAGGTATTCTAGCCCCTATATCTGTGTATCTTTCTGGCTTCTTTAAAAAATCTACTATTTCTGTTAATTCGTCCTTAGCTTCATCAACTCCTGCTACATCCTCAAAAGTTACTTTTGATTCATCATCGGGTACATAAACTTTAGCTTTACTTTTAGTAAAACTTAGAGCTCCTTGAGCACCTCCTCCTCCCATACTTCTTCTGGCAAAGAATTGCAAAACAAGGATGAAAATTAAAGGAGGAACAACCCAGCTCAATATGGTTGAGAAGAAATTAGGTTTTTTGGGAGGTGCAGCCGCAAATTCAACACCCTTACTTTCTAACCTTTGTGGCAAATCCATATCAAAGATTGGAGTTGTTGCTAAAACTGAAGGTGCCCCTTCTTCAGCTCCATTTAACTCATATCTAATTTGTTCTTGAGTAATATATGCACGCTTAACTTCCCCATCATTAACCTGATCAATAAATAAAGAGTAAGGGACCCGAGGGATTTGCATATTTTGATTGGGGAAAATGCTGCTAAATAGGAGTAATGCTCCAACTCCTATCAAAATGATATTTATAATTCCGAATCTTCTATTAGGTTGATTATCGTCTTGTCTTATCGGCATAATTGTGTTCAATTTTGGTTTATTATAAACTAAACGAAGAGTTTCCGTATTTGTATTATTTTTTTTGGGTAAGAACCGTACGGTAATTTGACCCATAGAAATTAGTAAAAAATTAATTTTTAAATGAATTCCTAATGCATATATCATTCCCAATCAAACTAAACTGAGAATCACTTAATTTAATAACTTGATGCATTTCTTTAAATTCAAAATTTCCTAAAGGATTCATATTATTTTCTCCTCCTAAAATTTTTGGAGCAATAAAAGTAATGATTTCCTGAATGCAATTATATTTAATAGCTTCCGTAGCCAATCTAGGGCCACATTCCCACAGAATTTTATTATATCCTCTTTTAGCAAGTATTTTTGAAATCAACTCAGGATTATCTGATGGTGCCTTTTCAACCTCCACACATTTCGGAATCCTTTTGAGGTAGGTTTCGTTTGCCGTAGAAGAATCATAAATAACTAAAGTCTTTGCCTTATTGCAATCCCAAAGATTAGATTTTGAAGGAAGATCTAAACTCTTTGTAAAAACAACTCGCAATGGCTCAGGTTTTTTAAAACCTCTAGTAGTCAAAAGTGGATTATCTTTTCTTAATGTGTTCCCACCAATAATTATTGCATCAAATTCTGCCCTAAAAGAGTGAACCAATGACCTTGATTCTTCACTAGTAATCCACTTACTTTTGCCATTTTTTAAACCTACCCTGCCATCAATACTCATGGCCCATTTAAGAATACCAAATGCCTTTTTAGTAATATTCCTATGAATGAAAGCTTTATTTAATTCCAAAGATTCTCTTTCACATAATCCTAAGTGCACTTTTATTCCTGCTTCTTTTAGCAACTTAATACCTTTACCTGAGACTCTTTTATCAGGATCTTGAATAGATATATATACCTTTCTTATTCCAGAGGATATTATCTTATCAACACATGGAGGTGTTTTACCTTGGTGGCAGCAAGGTTCAAGATTTACATACATTGATCCTCCTTTGGCATCCTTTTTTAAATTATTAAAAGCCATCGCCTCGGCATGGGGCATCCCTGCTTTAAAATGAAATCCTTCTGAAATAAGGTTTCCATTTTTATCAAGTATTACTGCTCCCACCCTAGGGTTAGGACTTGTAGAATTTTTGCCTAACGAAGCCAAAAAAATTGCTCTTTTCATCCATTTTGTGTGGCTTACATTTTTTTCAGACATATCGTCTATTTACTAATCAACTCAGTGATCTCCACTCTTTAACAACAAAGGGAGGAACAGGTAACTCAGAAAAAACTCCTAACAAAGATAATCTTAATGGTCTATTTTTATCTAAATTTTTGATTAATTCATCAAGATCAAATTCTGCAGCAGCTTGTCTTCCATCATTAGCCAATTCCACATTAAGTAATGTTTTATCATCTAAAAGCCACTGTTTTCTGCCTGATTCGACCCTCAAGTCTGTAGGATGATCAATCCTAAGATTCCCTGGATATCCTATTACTCTCAAGATCAATTTATCTGCAAAAAGAGGTGATTTATAAGCTACTAATTGCCAAGTTTCAAAGTCCAAGTCCCTTAAAAACTCACTACTAGCATTGATTAATTCCCCATTTATTTCCGTTTCTGCAACTTCTGAGTATACTTTTATTGGATTTAAAATAAAGGATAGTAGTAAAAGTAAAGGTAATATTCCTTTTAAAAAAATATTATTATTTGATTTTGTAATTTTCTTCATTTTCAGAATCCATCAGGGCATCTAGAGTTACAGCTGTTCTTACGATAGCTTGGTACCTTTTGATTATTTTACGATTTTTTTCTATAACTCGAGATAAATTTAAAGTGTCTTTTTCAGAATAGCTAGATGTTAAATCGCTAGAATCTTCTTCAATAAACTCAAATTCATTATCTTTATTTATTAGAGTTAACAATAAATCATGTAATCTCTTTCTCCTTTCAGACAATTAATTTACTATTATAACTCGAACAATAATAAGATAATTTAATAAAACATTCAAACATTTTAGTTCCTTTTCAATAAATATTGATGACCGCAGTTAATAAAAAAATTCATGTAATAGGTATTAATTCATATATATTTGAAGATTTACCTCCCAAATTACAAGATCTATTTATAAATACAAGAAATATTGCAGTCCCTAATACATACTTCAAAAAAATTAAATCATGGAGCAAAAATGATTTTGGACAAAATAAATTATATTTTTCTAGCCAAAGTAATAACGAACTTATTGAGTGGCTTAGATCTCAAAAAACTGATGTTATTTTAATTTCGAGAGGCGATCCACTTTGGTTTGGAATTGGGAGGATACTTCTAGAAAATTTTACAAAAGATGAGCTAAGTTTCTATCCTTCAAATACAAGTATTCAGTTGGCATTTAGTAAATTAAAGATCCCTTGGCAAGATACTATCAATGTAAGCATTCATGGAAGAGACTCAACTAAGTTAGTTGAGGCTCTTAAAACTAAGCCTTCAAGTTTGGCTATTATTACAGATGCAAAAAACAAAAGTTTAGAAATAATCAAAAAAAACTTATCAGAACTTAATCTGATTGACTACTATAATTTTTGGCTCTGTGAAGAGATAGGATTTGACAATGAAAATATAAGAAAATTAAATCTTAAAGAGTCATTGCCCTCTGATATATCAAGTTTGAACATTGTTGTTCTTACAAAAACAAATAAAAATTACTCAAATAATAATCCTCCTCTTTTCGGAATCAGTGACCATATTTTTAAAACTTTTGATGATAGACCAAATTTATTAACTAAAAGGGAGGTTCGCGTTCAAATATTAGCTGATTTAGAGCTCCCTAAAAATGGTGTCATGTGGGATATAGGAGCAGGTTGTGGATCAATAGGTTTAGAAGCATTAAAATTAAGGCCTAATTTAGATTTATTTTGTATCGATAAAAGGATTGGCTCAAAATCGTTAATACTAGAAAACTCGAAAAGACTTGGCGTTAAACCAAAGTTTATTTTTGAGGAAGACATAAATAATACCTTGAACAAGGGGAATTTAAGTTCTTTTGAAAAACCTAATAGATTAGTCATTGGAGGATGTGATAAAAAGACTAAACTTCAAATTATTAATACCCTGTCTCAGGATATGAGTATTGGAGATATTATGGTTATCCCAATAATTGACATTCAAATTATTAAAGAATTGAAAGAGAAATTAGAAAATAGGAATTTCAAAACAAATTTAAATTTAATTCAGACCTATAAAAGCTTAAGTATCGCTGAGGGAATTAGATTAGAACCAAATAATCCTGTATTTTTATTAAAAGGGAAAAAATATATTTAAATAATTGTTATTTGTTAGGTTTTGCCACATGGGGCAAACCCCAACCTAGTTTATTTCTTAAAACTTGGAAAAATTCATGATCTTCAAGTCTAATAAACTTTACTGAGTGTTTACTTTTTCTTATTAAAACTCTATCTTCAGGCCAAACATAACAACCAGCATTTCCGTCAACAACCATTACCAATCTTTCAGGAGTTGCGGGGAAAACAGTTACTGGCTCTGAATCATTAAAAACCAATGCCCTAGACGCCAATGAATGTGGAGCAATTGGAGTTAATTGCACGACTGGGCAATCAGGTGTAATAACAGGTCCTCCAGCACTCAACGAATATGCAGTAGAACCCGTTGGAGTAGATAAAATTACTCCATCAGCTGAGATATCCACAGGCGCATGTCGCCCTATAGAAATCTCAAAATGACACATGCTTGTCAGAGGTTCTCTATGAAGAGCCATTTCATTAAGACAGAGAGACTCCCATCTCCTCTGATCATTCCTCATTACGCTAATAATAAAGCACGTTCTTTCTTCAATATCCCATTTACCTGAAATAATTTTATCTATTGCTTCATCAAGATTTGATAAATAAGCTTCCGCAAGAAAACCTAAATGACCAGTATTTATTGTAAGGATTGGAATTTTAGCAGGTGCTGTTTGCCTTGCTGCAGATAGTACGGTTCCATCTCCGCCAAGAACAATTGCAAATTCCATTGCCGTGTCAAACCCCTCGGGAACACAGTTCGTATATCCCAAAGGACGAACATGTTGATCAGGATTTGCAAATCCAACCATTCCGCCAGAGCTACTCACCCTTACGACTTCAAAATTGGATTTTTCCAATTTTTTCTGAACAGAACTTGCAGTTTGAACAGCAAGCTCTTTCCCATCATTAACGATTAGCCCTGCTTTACGTACCAATCAAAAAACTAAAACTATGACTATATTAAACTAATTTGCTAGACAATCCTAATTTAAAATTTCAATTTTATTTAGAACTGTTCTAAGAATCTAAGATCATTTGTATAAAATTTTCTGATGTCGTCAATCTGATGTCTTACCATACAAAATCTTTCAACTCCCAATCCAGCTGCGAATCCAGTCCATTTCTCAGAATCTATTCCTAATTTCCCTAAGACCTGCGGATCTACCATTCCACATCCCATTACTTCTAACCATTTACCTTTCCATTGAACATCTACTTCTGCCGAAGGTTCGGTAAATGGGAAATAACTAGCTCTAAATCTTACAGGAATATCTCCAAAAAATGTTTTTAAAAATGTAAGAACTGTTCCTCTTAAATGACTAAAGTTGATATCTTGATCGATACATAAAACCTCAACCTGATTAAATATAGGGGAATGAGTAGCATCTACAGCATCTCTCCTATAAACTCTTCCCGGGGCAATAATTCTTACTGGAGGAGGATTTTCCTCTAAGTACCTTATCTGAACAGGAGAAGTATGGGTCCTCAAAAGTCGATTTTCATCTAAGTAGAAAGTATCCTGCATATCTCTTGCAGGATGATTTTTAGGTATATTGAGAGACTCAAAATTATAAAAATCAGTTTCTATTTCCGGGCCACTTTCAACTGAGTATCCTAAACCACAAAAAATATCTATTATTTCGTCTTGAGTAGAAATTAAAGGATGTTTATTTCCAGGAGGTGTTCCAATTGAAGGTAATGTTACATCAATTTTTTCTTTTTTAATCTTTTTATCTAAGGCTTCGCAATCAAGTTGATTTTTTCTTTCAGTTATTAATTCTTGCAAATTTATCTTTATTAAATTTGCCTGCTGGCCAACAATTGGTCTATCAGTAGCAGATAATTGACCCATTGTTTTCAAGATAATTGACAAATCCCCTTTTTTTCCTAATAAGGAAACTCTCAATTGATCCAGTTCTTCATGAGTATTAGAATTATCTATGTTATTTTTTGCTCTTAGAGAAAGATCATTTAGTTTTTCCTCAATTTGACTTAATGATTCAATTTGACTCACTGATATAGTAAAAATAAGTATTACTTTATCTTACTTAAATATCGTCCATAAATAAAATGTATTGATTAATGAAACCGTTAAATATATTAATTAGCAATGATGATGGTGTTTTTGCAGCGGGGATAAGAGCTCTAGCAAAATCAGCACAAAAAAGAGGACATAAAGTAAAAGTAGTATGCCCTGATCAAGAAAGATCAGCTACTGGTCATGGTCTTACTTTACAATCTCCATTAAGAGTAGAAAAAGCTGACGAATTATTTGGTAAAGGAATTGAAGCTTGGGGATGTTCTGGCACACCTGCTGATTGCGTTAAATTAGCACTATCTGAACTCTTGGATCAAAAACCTGATCTTGTACTATCTGGAATAAATCACGGGCCCAATTTAGGGACAGATATTTTTTGTTCAGGCACAGTAGCTGCAGCTATGGAAGGCACTTTTGAAAATGTTCCCTCCATGGCAATAAGTGTTGCTAGTTTTAAATGGAAGAATTTTGAATTTGCTGGAGAAATTGCAATGAATGTTGCCGAACAAGCAATTAACGATGGTTGGCCTGCCTCACTTCTATTAAACTTGAATATACCCCCTTGTGAGAAAAATAAAATAAAAGAATTATCCTGGACAAGATTATCAATAAGAAAATATAAAAATCAATTTTCAAAAAGAGAAGACCCGAGGGGTGATGATTATTATTGGCTTGCAGGAGAGGTAGTTTTAGATCTTAAATCAAAAGGTTATGGTCCAAAGAAATGGCCAAGTGACGTATCACAAATACAAGAAAATAAAATATCTCTTACACCCGTTGAACCAGATTTATTTTGGAGGGGTGATTTAGAAGACTTACCTAAAATTAATAATTCATTTGTAAATCCTTCTTAAAAGCCATAAGGAAAAGCAAAGTCCAAAAAAATGAGCAGCAATAACTTGTGTGTTACTGAGAACTGATAATATTTCAAGTCCAGTAATTGGGATATCAGATGTCGCTGTTATCAATTGTCCAGTTGTTTGAGAAGATGCTTGTATAAATAAGGCACCCATAAGAGCTTGATATCCAATTAATCCAAATAAAATTCCTAATAAATCAACTATTAGTCCTCTTTTTATCAATTTACTGGTTTGTCCTCTTGAGGGTCTTGCGTTGCTCGCAATTGCTCTTCCCGTTCTAACTATTAACCAACCTTGCCAAAGACTAAAAAGTAGTAAAATCAAAGATATTGTTGTGAGTGATAAACCAGGTGCTAAGCCAAGCTGCCCTTCGCTATTATTTACAACATTTGAAAAAAGCAAAACAGCTGCAACAACAACACCTAAAATGGACTGAACCCAAAAGCGTATCCATCCAATGCGCCGCATTCCAAATGAAAGGGACTGAAAATCAATTTTGTCAGACATTCATTTGATTGAATAAACTATAATCTATTCAAATTTGCCATCAAAATCATAAAATTGCACGTAATCTTTTGATCTCTTTAATATCGCCATCTGAAGTTAAGAATCCTACTTCAATAGCTATTGGAAGTTTTGATGGCCTACATGCTGGCCACAGAAAATTAATTAAAAGTGTAGTTGAAGAAAATCAATATACCCCAACAATTGCGAGCTTCTGGCCTCATCCCAGAGAAGTTCTATACAAAGAGACACGTCTTAGACTTGATCTCCCTTATGAAAAACTAAATATTCTTGAAGATCTTGGGATTGAACAATTAGTTCTGATTCCTTTTGATAAGGAACTATCTAAATTAAGTGCAGAAAGATTCGTAAGAGATATTTTGATAAATCAATTACAAGCAAAAAACATTTCTGTAGGTGCTAATTTTAAATTTGGTTTCAGAAGAAGTGGAGATATAAATACAATAAAAAATATGATTAAGGATACGGATATTAAACTAAAAATTATTCCAATTTTAGAAGACAAGGAAGGTAGAATCAGCAGCAGCAGAATAAGAGATCTATTAGAGAAAAGTGATCTGAAAAATGCTTTCAAAATTCTTAATAGGCCTTATAGTTTTAATGGAAAAGTTGTTAAAGGTAAAGGAATTGGAAAAAGTATAGGATGGCCTACCGCAAATCTTGAAATAGATGGCAGAAAATTTTTACCTGGAGAAGGAGTTTACGCATCTTGGACAACCGTAGAAAATTCCAACAAAAAAATTGAATCTGTTATGAATCTTGGCTCTCAACCAACGATAAATCCTTTATTGCCTTCTGCAGTTGAAGTTCATTTAATAAATAAAGATATCGATCTATATGGTTTAAATCTATCTGTTGAACCAGTTGAAAAACTTAGATCTCAAATCAAGTTCAAAAATATAGATCAACTTTCTAATCAAATTAAAAAAGATAGAGATAATGCTCTGAAAATTTTTAAAAACTACAAAAAATAAATTACAAATGCTGAATTCCAATCCTAAAGACGCTGAAGATTTAAGAATTTATCAAATTATTGACGCTAATTTAGATAGAGCCAGAGAAGGACTAAGAGTATTAGAGGATTGGGCTAGATTTGGCCTAGGCAAAGAAAAATATGTTGAAAAGATTAAAAACTTTAGACAAATTTTAGGAAAAAATCATTTAGAAGTTTATAAACAATCTAGAAATCACATTGAGGACAAATGTAAAGGATTGACTCATCAAGAGCAATTCAACAGAAAAACTTCTGAGCAAATTATAAGTTCTAATTCAGCCAGAGTGCAAGAAGCATTACGAGTCATAGAAGAATTCTCAAGGTTGCAGAATCATGAACTTTCAAAAATCGCTTCTGAAATTAGATATGAAATTTATACTATTGAAATTGACTTAATGAGTTATAGCAAGTTTAAGAAGTCAGAGGAAATATTAAAAGAAAATGACTTATATGTAATAACAGATCAAAAAGACAATTTACTAGAAATAATAGAAGAGATTTTAATTGCTGGAGTAAGAATTATTCAATATAGATTTAAAACGGGAACTGATCAAGATCATCTTCAAGAAGCAATTCAGATTAAAAATCTATGTAAAAGATATAATTCTTTGTTTATCGTTAACGATAGACTTGATATAGCTCTGGCATCTAACGCTGATGGGATTCATCTTGGTCAAGACGATTTAGATTTAAAAACCGCAAGAAAACTATTAGGATATTCAAAAATTGTCGGTATAAGTGCAAATAATGCAATTGATATTTCAAATGCTCTTAAGGAAGGTTGTGATTACATAGGAATAGGGCCAGTTTTTGAAACTACAACAAAAAAGAATAAAATACCTTTAGGTATTGAAAATATCAAAGCATTAACAAAGGACTTAAATATTCCTTGGTTTGCTATTGGAGGAATCAAGTCAAATAATATTTCATATTTAAAAAGAAATGGGTTTAAAAAAGTTGCCTTAGTTTCGGAATTAATGAATTCTGAAGATCCTAAAGAAGACGCTATGATGATTCTAAAAATGTTGTCTCATGAAAATTAGGGTAAATGGAGAAGAAAAAAAAATAGAAATTGATCAAGAACATGCTCTACTATCTACAGCTCTTCACCATATGGGATATAAACCAAACACAATTGTAGTGGAGTTAAATAATTTAATTATAAATTCAATGAAATGGGAAAAAGTGAAGCTCAAAGATGGTGATAATTTAGAAATTGTTTCAATAGTTGGTGGCGGATAAAAGAAAAATATTTAATGTATTAAAAATCTTCATATTTTTTTAAGTTTAGGCTTGAAACAATAACCAAATTTCTCCTTTTTTCGTTTTATATTCTTAATACTTAAATTTAACAATGAAAGAAAAAATTAATAACAGCTCAAGGTCTCTAAAATGGGAGCAAAATGGGGAGTTAGCACATAAAGACCTCTCCGAGCTTATTGAAAGATTAAAAAATGTAGAAAGTGAACATACCTCATCTGAGCTGTCTAGATTAGGTACAAAATCAAACATAAAAGATTAAATTTGTTACTTAGATCTTGTTTTTATAAAAATTTGTACCAAATTAAAAATACTGAATATAAAAATAAATGCCGAAAAGATTTCCAGAGTGGGTAAATACAGAAGTCGTTATAAAAGCAATCAAAATGAGAGAAGAAGGAATGCTATCAAAACAACTAAATTTATGGATAGAAAATCTATTAGAAATAGAAAAAAAGTGATTATTTAGGAAATACTTTTAATAATTCGGAGAGCCGCCATTGCTGCTCCGTAACCGTTATCTATATTCATAACTGCAATACCTGGAGAACAGCTTGACAACATACTATTTAAAGCAGTTTCTCCATCCTTGCTAACGCCGTATCCTACTGAGACAGGTACTGCAATTATCGGTTGAGCCAACAATCCGCCCACGACTGTTGCCAAAGCTCCTTCCATTCCAGCACAAACTATTAATACATCATATTTATTAATTTCTTCTAACTGACTCATCAATCGATGAAGTCCCGCCACTCCAACATCTATAAAAGATTGACAATTCACTCCATAAATTTCGAGCGCTAATTGTGCTTCAAGTGTTACGGCCAAATCGCTTGAGCCGCCTGAAATTATGGCAACTTTTTTATTCGTAATTATTTTATTAAAATTTTTCCCAATTGTTAGGCAATTTGCTTCTTCATGGAATCGTGCATCATCATACAAATCTAAAAGATAATAAGCCTTTTCACTATTAATCCTAGTAATGAAAACAACCTCATTTTTACTTAATACATTTCCACATAATCTTTCTAATTGGTCGATACTCTTATCTTGCCCCCAAATAGCCTCAATGAGTCCAAGCCTATCTCTTCTTTGAAAATCAAACTTGATATCAAAATTCATCTTTGTTTATCTAATTCTCCCTCATAAATCAATTCAAAAGGATTATCGCCTACATTTAGAGCAGCTTTAACATTATCTTCAAATTTTTGTTGAACTACATTTACTTCTGACATTGGTATGCTTTTCCATAATTTCTTACTTTTCCAATTTACTAATATTAAAGCTTCTTCTTTTTCTTTATCCCAAAATAATTGTCTACCCAAAAAACCATCTTGAGAAGATAACCATGGCTCCCATATTTCTTTTTCCGCATTTAGCCAAGCTGCTTTTACATCAGCAGGTACTTTAAGTCTTAATTCCTCTATGACCATTTCACTTTGAAAATTATCCATTGTAAGAGCTTTTAAATTGGGAATATCAGATTGAAAAATTAAAACTACTAAGCAAATTAATGATAAACAAAATCTTTGAATTTTTTTTTTCAAATTTAAATTAAATCTCATTTTTTCTCAAGAAGAACTACTGAATGGCAACTTATACCCTCTTCTCTCCCTTCTGGACCCAATTTTTCATTCGTGGTTGCTTTAATCCCAATTAAATCTTCATCAATATTTAAAATTTCAGAAATGTTTTTTTTCATTAGTTTTATATGTGGCATGATTTTTGGCCTTTCAGCAACAAGAACACTATCAATATTATTAATTTCCCAACCATCTTGTCTTATCAAGTCAATTACTTTTGATAACAAAAACAAGCTATCAGCATTTTTCCATTTTTCATCAGATGGGGGAAAATACTTTCCTATGTCGCCCAAAGAAAGAGCTCCCAATAATGCATCCATTATTGAGTGACTTAAAACATCAGCATCACTATGCCCATCCAATCCTAAACTTTCAGGGTGATGCAATTTTACACCTCCAATAATTAAATCTCTATCCTCTACTAGTCTGTGAATATCGTATCCATTACCTATTCTAAATTTCATGAATTGATTATTTTCTTTTATTATTCTCTTACTTTGTGGGGATTTTTTGTAGTTTTCATTTGAAATTAAGTCACTTCTTCTCTCCAATGTTCTTTCAAAACTTTTTTTTCTTCTCCACGATTTAATCTCTTCATGATTACCGCTCACTAAAATATCTGGCACTTTCATATCTTTAAAAGTTAAAGGCCTTGTGAATTGAGGATATTCTAATAAAGAGGAATTATGACTCTCATCGACTAAGGAGTCTGGATCACCAAGAGTCCCTGGTAATAACCTAGTCAAACCATTAATTATTGATATAGCAGGTATTTCACCTCCAGAAAGGACATAATCACCTATCGATAT
Organism: Prochlorococcus sp. AG-418-D13; assembly: GCA_003214315.1. Lineage (GTDB taxonomy): Bacteria > Cyanobacteriota > Cyanobacteriia > PCC-6307 > Cyanobiaceae > Prochlorococcus_A. The sequence continues at coordinate 88,063 of QCLU01000006.1, read as the reverse complement.
CTCTTCATCAGCTAAACATCTAACCCTTTCATCAAAACCTTCATATTGACCACAAATAATTATTATTTGATCCAAAGTGGACCATCTCGCAAGATCCTTTTGCTTTAAAACTTTACCCTGAGGGGTCATCAGCAAAGTTTTACTTTTAGGTGATTTTCTAATTGATTCATATGCCTTATAAATAGGTTCAGGTTTTAATACCATACCTGCTCCTCCTCCATAAGGCTTATCGTCTACTTGTCTGTAAGAACCTTCTCCATATTCTCTTAAATCATGTAAATTTACATCGATCAAATTCTTATCTAGAGCTCTTGTTATGACCCCTAAATTATTTATTAATTCAAAAGCTTTAGGGAACAATGTAATTACATCAAAATTAAAACCACTCATCTAGAATTCTTCCTCAAAACCAAACTCAATTAACCTTGATTCTTTTTTTCTCCAATTTGGAACAACTTTCACAAACAACTCTAGGTGAACTGGTCCATCAATTAATTTTGACATATTTGATCTTGCTGACTGACCAATCATTTTTAACATTGAACCTTTCTTTCCAATAAGAATCCCTTTTTGAGTGGACCTTTCAACAATAATAGTAGCCAAAATAGCTGTAAAAACTTTTCCATTTTTCCTTTTCATTTCCTCTCTCTTTTCTATCTTTACTGCGACACTATGAGGTACTTCTTCTCTTGTATTTTTTAATACCTGTTCTCTTACTAAATCAGATAATAAGTTATCTAATGGTTGGTCGCAAATCGTCTCTTCGCCATAAAGTTTTGGTCCCTCAGGAAGAAAATTAAGAGCCATATCGACTAGTTCAGAACATCCTTCTCCTTGAGAAGCACTTACAACTTGAAAGTTTCTATTAATTCCAAAAAATCTTCTATATTGATTTAATCGTAAATTCCTAAATTCTTTATTAACCAAATCCCACTTATTTAATGCAACAATAAACTCAGTTTTATTTGCGAGTAGAAAGTTCAAAATATATTCATCACCTCTACCAGGTTCTTCACTTGAATCAATTACAAAAATTACCATATCAACTCCATTAATTGCAGATTTTGCGTTTTTTACTAATATCTCTCCAAGTCGATGATAAGGTTTATGAACACCTGGCGTATCAACAAAAATTATTTGGCCATTTTCTGTAGTAAGTATTCCTTTTAATTTATTTCTAGTAGTTTGCGCTATTGGAGAAGTAATTGTAATTTTTTCTCCAATCAATTTATTTATTAAAGTAGATTTACCCACATTTGGCCTTCCTAGTAAAGTTACAAACCCAGATCTATAATTGGCCAAAGACTTTTAATGCATCAATAATAAAATTCTGATCAAAAATGGAAAAAAAAACCATAAATTTAAAAGAAGCTTCGTTCACGCAAGCAATAAACATATCCGCACAATGGTGCAAAGAGTGGGGTGAAGATTTACTCAGCGAAGAGGTTTTAGCAGATAGAATCGCAGAGCTAACTAAAACAAGAAATGGACTTAGAGGATTTTTTGCATACGCTTTATCAGATAAAGATTGTTTTTTGTTAGATAAACTTCCTTTTTCACTAATTTACAAACTGAACGAAGGTGGTGATGCTGTAACAGAAATAGTAGTAAAAAATTTAATAATGAGTTCCGCTCAAATTATTATTCATCGAAGAGATAATAATCATGAATATGAGATAACATCAGAAAACATTTCAGATAGATGTAAGGCTATTTTAAAACTGCTAGAAACTAAGTCAGTTACAAAGTCTGTCAATCAAGTCCTTAGAGACTTAGATGATATGGGCAATAGTTTTGATAATTCAGTAAAGTATGACTTAGAGCAAAAAGAATTTATAAAAAAACAAATTCTTGATATCGCCCATTAAAAAAGCGTAGAAACAAATCTACGCTTTAGGTTAGTTATTTACGTAATCTGTTTAGTCTCTTCTTCCACCGCCTTGTAGTGCAATCATTAATCTCAATATAAAAACAAAAAGATTTATATAAGTTAGATACATACCTAAAGCTCCTGCAAGGTATTGATCATCATTATATCTTCTTGGCATTGTATAGAAATCAACAAAAGACATTGCAACAAATAAGACAGTTCCAAATCCTGCAATTATCAATTCGAGTCCTGAACCTCCAAAAACTCCTGGAGCAAAGAATCCTCCAATTAATTGGACAAACATTGCTATAAGCAGACCTATCAATCCAAGACCAACTACTCCGCTTAGTGCTTGACCAACACTATCACTCATTCTTTGGCCAGTGTAAGAGGCAATAACGAAAGTTATACCAGTGGCTAAGGCAGCTGTTCCAACAGAACCAATACCAATTGTTCCTATTGCTAAAGCAACTATTCCACTTAAGGTGAATCCAGTTAACAAACTAAATCCTGTCAACAAGGGTAGGGCCTTTGCATTATTTGCATTATTTGCAGCACTTGTGGCTATAAAAAACAAAATCAATTCTGCAATTAATGCAACTATTGAAAGAGGCTGAAAAAGCCCAGGATTTGTTGCTATGAGTGAGACACCTGCTAAAACCCCTAAAGAAGTAAGAACCATACCTCCACCTACGTAAGGTAAAGCTTTTTGAACAACATTAGGTCCAACAATTGAACTTGTTTGTGCTTCACGAATAGCTTGATTGAAATTACTACTTGCTGGCATTTTTTTTATTAAATATGTACATATTCTACTTGATTTTTAAAATTTCAGGGTACGGATCTCCAGAGTTATAAAGTTATTGATAAGCCTCAATAATTTTCTGAACTAAAGGATGACGAACTACGTCTTCAACAGTTAAATAACAAATTTTTATACCTTGAGTTTTAGAGAAAATTCTCGATGCTTCGATGAGGCCGCTTTCCTGATCTTTTTTTAAATCAATTTGTGTAATATCTCCGTTTACAACCATTTTAGATCTATCACCCAATCTTGTTAAAAACATTCTCATTTGAGAGCAAGTAGTATTTTGTGCTTCATCTAGGATAATTATGGAATTGTCTAATGTTCTGCCTCTCATAAATGCTAAAGGTGCAACTTCAATAATTCCCTTTTCGATTAACGAATTTGTTCTATCAAACCCAAAAATACTATTTAAAGAATCAAATAGGGGTCTTAAATATGGATCTACTTTTTGTTGCAAATCACCAGGTAGAAATCCCAAACTTTCACCAGCTTCTACAGCTGGTCTGGTTAAAACAATTTTTTCAATTTTTTTCTCGTTCAATAGTCGTGCCGCGCAAACAGTTGCTAAAAATGTCTTACCAGTTCCAGCTGGGCCAATTGCGAAAGTAAGATCAAAGTTTTCAATTGATTCAACATATTCTTTTTGCCTTATAGTTCTTGGTCTTAAATATCTTCCTTCTTTGGAACGCGCAAGGACTTTCTTCCCAAGTTCAGCATGTGAAGACGATTCGCCCATATTTAAAGAACTTAAAGCCGCTTTAAGATCTACCTCTGGGACTTCTAACCCTTGTTCCCAAATTGGTCTTGTTAGTTCTACTAATGCTGAGGCTCTCTCAATTTTAGATATGACACCGTTCATCTCAAGTTGTAAGCCTCTAATAGTTAAAGAAACTCCTGTAAGAGACTCAAATTTTTTTAAGAAAGAATTACCAGGTCCAGATAATGCTGTAGCAGCATCAGAGCTTGGCAAATCTATAGTGAAGTGACCAGTTTTGGAAACTTCCTTCATCTAGTTATTGAATAAAAATTTATCAAATCACTAGCTTTCAGCTTCATTACTCTCGCTTTCAGCTTTAGTACTATCATTTTCTTCTTTTTTAGTTTTAGCCTTAGCTAATTTTTCCTTCTCTAACTTTGCTTTACCAATTGCGATAGAGGGTCTTTCTGTTTTTTCTAATAACCCACCCTTTTCTAATAAAGTTCTCACAACATCAGTTGGCTGAGCACCCTGAGTAAGTCTTGTTCTCAAAGCTTCTGTATCAAGCCTGGTTTCCTTAGTCCTTGGATTATAAAAACCTAGTTCTTGTAGAGGTCTACCATCTCTTCTGGAAGTACTATTGCATGCAACAATTCTGAAACTTGCCTCTTTTTTCTTTCCAAAGCGCTTAAGGCGCAATTTAATCATCTTAAATTAATGCGTTTTCAATAATAATATCATTTAAAGGTAAAAATATAGAAACTATAAATCGGCAAAACCTTTTTTCTTTTTATTATTTTTTTGTTTTTTCATTGGCTTATTACCACTCATCCCTCCCATTCCTGGCATTCCTCCCATTCCTGGCATTCCTCCCATTCCTGGCATGCCTCCGTTTGACATTTGTTTCATAAAGCCTCTCATTCTTTGAAAATCAGCTAATACTTTATCTACATCTTTTGCTTCATAACCGCTACCCTGAGCGATTCTTTGTCTTCTTGAAGGCTGAGCAGCAAGAACTTCAGGTTTTTGTTTTTCCTCAAGAGTCATTGAAGAAATCATAGATTCTATTTTCTTAAGTTGATCTTCTCCATCTTTTATCATCCCATCATCGATTTTATTCATTCCAGGGATCAATTTAATCAATCCACCAAGTGATCCCATCCTTTTAATTAATCTCATTTGCTTAACAAAATCATTAAAGTCAAAAGTCGCTTCTTGAAGTTTCTTTTGCATCGCTTCTGCATCAGCAAGTTCAACTTCTTTTTGGGCTTTTTCAACAAGTGTCAATACATCACCCATGCCTAAAATTCTGCTGGCCATTCTCTCAGGGTGAAATGGTTGCAGTGCCTCTATTTTTTCACCTACCCCTATAAATTTGATTGGCTTACCACTTATTTTTCTTATTGATAAAGCAGCTCCTCCTCTTGAGTCTCCATCCAACTTAGTTAATATCGCCCCTGAAATTCCTACTTTTTCATGAAATGACTTTGTTAAATCTGCAGCTTCTTGCCCAATCATTGAATCAACAACAAGCAAAACTTCATCAGGATTAGAAACTTCTTTTATCCGAACCATTTCACTCATCATTAAATCATCAATTTGCAATCTTCCTGCAGTGTCAATAATTATCGAGTTAAAATTATTTTCATTCGCATAATTCAATGCATCCTTCGTTATTTCTTCTGGTTTGCTATTTTTTTCTATAGCTGAAAAAACTTCCAGGTCATATTGACTACCTAATGTTTTAAGTTGTTCAACAGCTGCTGGTCGATAAATATCTGCAGCCACCAAAAGAACCTTCTTTTCTTTTTCCTTTAAATAAAGGCCTAATTTTCCTGTTGCAGTTGTTTTACCAGCTCCCTGAAGACCTGCCATTAAAATAACAGTGGGGCTATTTTCATTTTCGTTTAATGGAGAATTTTCATTCCCCATAATGCTAACCAATTCTTTATTTACAACTTCAATAAATTTTTGACCTGGGTTTACACCCCTAACCACTTCTTCTCCGATGGCTTTATCTTTAACATCTGATATAAATTCTTTTACTACAGATAAACTAACATCTGCATCAAGAAGTGCTCTTTTTACCTGATTCAGGGCATCATTGATATTATTTTCACTAATTTTTGCTTCGCCTCTTAAACCTTTTACTGCGTCTTCAAAGCGTGATGAGAGTTCATCAAACATTATTAAAAAGAATTTTTAAATATTATAGATGATCTCGAAGTTTATACTTACAAACCACTCACGAAATCAACCAATTTCCATGATTTATTTGAAAAACCCAAAATATATTTAACTTTAAGTGGAATCAATGATGTTTCATTAACAAATTCCCCAGAATTCTTTACTATTCTCTCTAGATAATTTAATTCAACTAAAACAACTATCCTAGATGAAGTTTGCGATTCCAAATCAATTTTACGTATTTGGGAATTGATTTCTTTATAAATTCCCTTCTTTATATCGTTCTGTCTTTCTTCGATTGTTCTATCAATCAAACCTTTACTAACTATATTAATAAGATTAATTTCACTCTTTCCCGCTAAGTAATTACTTTTACTTAGGAGCCATCCATTAATTAAATTCCTTATATCTGCCAATGAAGGTGAAGGGGTATTAAGTTCTTTGAATTCATAGGAAATAATTGGAGTAGATTTGTCAGGAATAGAATTCAATTGGCTGGAAGGATTTTTTTTTATTTCTTGAACAACTTTCTCATTAGGCTTTGAATTTTTATCTATTGCAACTAGGGGTTTTTCGGCAATTGTTACTTCCTGAATTGATTTTTTTAAATTATTTCTTAAAAATCCAATCCCAATACCAAATGCAAATAAAATCAAAAACGCATAAATATAAATTAAATAAGGTGACCGATTAATAATCTCTTTATCATTTAAGAATTCTCCAAAACTAAACTTTAATTCGGCAATTTTTTCAATTAAAAAATTATAAAACTCTATTGGTTTTTTCTTAAAGTATTCCTCATTGAATTGGTTTTCTTTGATTTCAACCTTTTCATAATCTTGTTTTATGCCACCAGGCCAAGGTAATCTCCTCTCATCAATATTGCCTAATAAATTATCAAAATCTTCAGTCGTTTTTGTGACAGATTCCTTCTCAATTTGTTGGTTCTGAAGATTTGGTCTAATTGCAATTTTATTTGATTTCTTTTCTAATTTTTCAATAAATTCTTGAATTTCCCTATCTTCAAACCAAGAATCTAAATCTACCTCTTTTGAGTCAATATCTCTATATCCAACTAAAACATCATTCTCTAACCAATTTTTACAGAAAATACATATCGCTTCTAACTTATTTCCAGGATAATTATTAAGCCAATCTCGTAAATTTTCATCAGAACTACTTGAAAACCTTGCAGAGGCCTGGTCAATATCAGCTAAAAGCAAGTCTAAAGAACCAACTAGAGGCATTGAATCAAGACCGGATAAATTTAGTTTCTTTAAAATCCTCCTCGCTTCAAATAATTTTTCCGGCTTTCTTCCAGAGAAACCAATAGCTGTTAAAGATAGAAAAGCTAAAAATCCTGCTTCTAATGATCCTCTTTTTTGTAATTCAAGAAATAAATCAATCTGTTCTTGCACTGTCAAAAATGGCTTAATTTGTTGAAAAAAAGATTCAAACTCTTGCTGATTTAAATAATCTTTATATTCAGATTCGTTATTACCCTCCAAACCACCTCTTTTGATTATTAAATTTTCCAACATACTTAAGCCTTTTTTATGAGACTCTTGATCATTTAGATCCCTACTAAGTAGATCCAGGATTCTGTAAGGAAGCAAAGCAACCAAATCTTCTTCAAGTTCTTTTCTTAAGTCCCCAAGCTTTCCCATTCTTTGTAGAAGTTGTATACCTTCATTTAAAAAGTCTGCCGCGTTCGAATAGGATCTAAGCTGTTGTTCTTGAATTGCAGAATCTCTAGCTGTTAAAGCAGCCAATAATGTTAAATCAGCTTCTCTACTACTACCTAAAGCTGGAGTTTGTGGGGGCTGCAATACTTTTCTCGTGATTTTAAAAGCATCTTTTGGTAAACCCGATTCCCAAAGAAGTATTAATCCTGCTACTTCTCTATTTGAGGAAAAATCCAATCCAGACTTGCCATTTAATAACAAATTTTCATACTCTCTTCTGCTTTCTGGATCTGTAAGTAGATCGGCAGTGAGGCGAAGCAACTCAGATCTTTGGGTTAAAACTTCATAAGTAAAACCTTCATCAGGAGTTTTATCTAAACGCAATTGAAACGCCCTTAATATTTCCTCAGAAGTTGCAGAGGGGCTTACGCCAATTAAACGAAAATGGTCTAAAGGAAGTTCCAAGCAAATATCCTATTGAAAATTCTTAGATAAATTTTATCAAGTTAAAAAATTTTTTCACAGGGTCTTACAGAGTTATTAAAAAAAATCATGAAAATCGCCCTTCACAGCTTAGAATGTTAACAAATCAAAACTTCGTTAAGGTATTTTTCTTGGAAACACACGTAGAGAGAATCTTAAATCTTCAAGACATAAAAAAAGCCGAATTAGATCGAGAAACCGGATTATTTCTTTATGAAGACATGACGCTTGGTCGTAGGTTTGAAGATAAGTGTGCAGAAATGTATTACAGAGGAAAAATGTTTGGTTTCGTTCATTTATATAACGGTCAAGAGGCTATAAGCACGGGAGTAATTGGCGCCATGAAAAAGAAACATGATTGGTTTTGCAGTACCTATCGAGATCATGTTCATGCACTAAGTGCGGGTGTTCCCTCATTTGAAGTAATGAGTGAACTTTTTGGGAAAGCTACTGGTTGTAGCAAAGGTCGAGGAGGATCCATGCACTTATTTTCAAGAGAGCATCACCTACTCGGAGGATATGCATTTATTGGAGAGGGAATTCCAGTTGCCTTGGGGGCAGCCTTTTCAAGTAAATACAAAAAGGAAGTTGCTGGTAATAGTAATAGTGATGCCGTAACTGCAGCATTCTTTGGGGATGGGACTTGCAATAATGGACAGTTTTTTGAATGCTTAAATATGGCCCAGTTATGGAAATTACCCATAATTTTTGTTGTTGAAAATAATAAATGGGCTATTGGTATGGCTCATGATAGAGCTACTAGTAATCCTGAAATCTGGAGAAAAGCGTCTGCTTTTGGTATGCACGGCGAGGAAGTTGATGGAATGGATGTATTAGCAGTAAGAGGAGCAGCGCAAAGAGCAATTGAGCGCGCTAGAGCAGGAGAAGGTCCAACACTTTTAGAATGTTTAACTTATAGATATAGAGGGCATTCTCTTGCAGATCCAGATGAATTAAGGTCTGAAAAAGAAAAGGAGTTTTGGGGAAAAAGAGATCCTATTAAGAAATTAGCCAAAGAAATTATTGAAGGTAAATTCGCTGTGGAAGAAGAATTAAAAATTATTGAAAAGAAAATTGATACAGAGATATCCGAGTCAGTTAAAAATGCTATTGAAGCACCCGAACCGCCTTCAGAAGAATTAACCAAATATATTTGGGCAGATGATTAGATTAAATACCGCTAGGTAATTTTCTGGTTAAATTTCTTAATTTTCTTAATGCCTTAAGTTCAACTTGTCTTACTCTTTCTCTAGAAACTTCTAATAATCTTCCAATTTCAGCAAGCGTATGTCTCTCATTTGCATCAAGACCAAATCTTAATTTGAGAACATGTTGCTCTTGCTCGCTTAAATGACTTAACCACTTACCAAGTTGCTCTTGATGCATTTTTTGTTCAACTTGATCTAAAGGTTCTTCATTATTACTATCTGCAATCAAATCACCTAAAAAGCTCCTGCCATCATCACCATTTACTGGAGCATCTAAACTGCTTGTCGATAAGGCTTGTCTCAAAACAGAATCCAGTTCTTCTACATCAATTTCCATCGCTTCTGCAATTTCAATTCTGCTTGGCATAGCACCAAGCTTATGAGCCAAATCTCTACTAACTTTTCTAATAGTAGCTAACCTTTCACTTAAGTGAACAGGTAAACGGATTGTTCTTGATTGACATGCAATTGCTCTTGTCATACTCTGCCTAATCCACCAAAAGGCATAAGTAGAAAACTTATATCCTCTTGTCGGATCAAATTTTTCAACAGCCCTTTCCAACCCTAGAGAACCTTCTTGTACTAAATCAAGTAATTCGAGTCCTTTACCTTGATATTTTTTTGCCACACTGACAACTAATCTTAAATTAGCTTTCATCATTCTTTCTTTAGCTCTTCGACCAATTTTTATAGTTCTTTTTTGCTGAGTTGTAAAATCATTAATCTTTTCATTTAATTGTCCATCTTCTGTAAGAATCATCATCTTCTGGACTTGATTACCTAATTCAATCTCCTCGGCAGGTGTTAATAAGGGAACTCTACCGATATTCTGCAAATACCAACTTATTGGATCATTACTCCTCCTTTTAGGTTGTTCTGATTGAATTGGTAGTGATGAAACCATGTTATGACCCAATAAGGTAATAAAACTCTCCTACACTTTTAAGGAAATGGCCAAATATTTAATGCGCGCTTCAGATTTCAAGTAATATTTATACACTTATGTGTTTAAAACTATAAATAACTCTCTTAAATTGTTTCTTTCAAGATATTTGCCTCATTTTTATTTTTCTCATTAATTTTGATAATTCGTCACCAATAGCAGAAGCATTTGACCCTTTTTTGCACTTTGATGCCGCAAATGAATGCAAAAGTACATATTTAGTAAAAAAATCTGTTGTTATATCTCTACCAAAGGTTAAATCAATCGCAGAACTACCAGCTATAAATCCAGATAAAAGATCACCCAGTCCAGCTCGAGCTGTCTGAGAATCAGTTCCAAAAAGTTGCCATACTTTTTTATTATCAGCAACTATGCTGTTAGCTCCCTTTAATAAAATACTAATGTTAAATTCTTTTGCTGCATCAAGAGCTAGACCCAACTTGGTATCAGATTTAATATTAGGGAATAACCTTCGAAATTCTTTGCTATGAGGCGTAATCCATGTTTTAGATTTTCTCTCTAAAAAGAAATTTGCCCCCAACTTAGATTTCGAAATTCTATTAAGAGCATCTGCATCCAAGATTAATAATCCTCCAAAAGCCATAAGATAGTCTTTTGATTTTTGCCAATCATCATTATCAATTCCTATTCCTGGACCGACAGCTAATGAATCAAATGCACTTAAATCAATATTCTTTAATGCACTAAATAAAGATGCATTTCCATTTTGGTCAGATTGCATAGTTTCTTTTAAAACTATTTCTGGAGCAACTTGCCAAATAGATTCAGCAACTAACTCAGGCAGGGCCGCAGAGATAAAGCCTGCTCCACTTGATATAGCCCCTTTTAATGCTAAGTATGCAGCACCTGGATATTTTTCACTTCCGGCTATTAGTAATGTTCTACCTCTTTTATATTTGTTGAAATTTTTTGGTAAAGAGGGTAAATCAATATTTTTTATATCTTTGTAAGTAACCTTAAAAATCTTTTTATCAACTTTGGACAGTTTACTAATAGGCAACCCAACATCTATATGGTGCAATTCTCCAATAAAAGGTAAAGCAGAATCTTGGGTCAACCCAATCTTATGAAGACCAATAGCCAATGTATAGTCAGCCTTTACTGCGTTTTCTAAAAAAGGCTCTCCTTTATCAGGACATAATCCCGTTGGAATATCAATACTTATTACCTTGCCATATTTGTAATGAAATTTTTGATTAAACAGTTTAATTAATTTATTATCAACTTTTCTTGTTTGATTATTACCAAAAACTGCATCAATCCAAAGCTCTTTCCCATTTGCATCAGGTGGCTCTACTAATTTTGTTGCACCAATAGAGGTAAGATAATTAAGATGGTTATTTGTTAATGTTTTTTTTATCGGGAATGGACACCATACCTGGACATTAAAACCTTTCAGAAAAAGCTCTCTAGCTATTACGGCACCATCCCCACCATTATGACCAGGACCTATAAAAACAGTTATTCCATGCTTGAGAAGAGGTTTATTTTTTAAGAGCCATCTACTTATTTGGATACCAGCTTTTTCCATCAATGCTTCTTGTGGCATTCCATCAGAAAACATTTCTTTCTCTAATATCAACATTTGCTTTGAATCAACAATTAAATGTTCAGAGTCAATTGTTGGCCATACCATTTCGTTCATAATGAGTACAAAGCAATTGAAGTGTTGTTCAAAAATTTAAACTTCCATGTTAAAGACACAAAAGGGTAAAAAATTAGAGAACTTTTTTTCTTCTAATAATAAAGCTAAAAAAAAGAAAAATATTATTGTAGGTCTTTCTGGTGGCGTAGATAGTTCCCTTTCAGCTGCTCTTCTTGTAGAAAGAGGCTGGAATGTTGAGGGGATAACTCTTTGGCTAATGAAAGGACAAGGCTCCTGTTGTTCTGAAGGATTAGTAGATGCTGCTGGCCTTTGCGAAGATTTGGGAATTAATCATAAAATAATAGACTCAAGAGAAATTTTCGAAAGAGAGGTAATTAAAAAAACTACTGAAAGCTATGAGAAAGGGTGCACTCCACTTCCATGTTCGATGTGCAACAAGAATGTGAAGTTTGAAGAGATGCTTAATTACGTAATAAACAAAAAAGACTTTACTCATATTGCGACCGGACATTACGCAAGGATAAAAAAATCATCTTATGCTGAAACACTTGATTGCAAGAGCTTTGTATTTAAGGATTTCCTTCTTCTCAGAGGTGCTGACGAAAAAAAAGACCAAAGTTATTTTCTTTATTCTCTTTCACAAGAAGTACTAAGCAGATTAGAATTTCCTCTTGGTGAAATGAAAAAAGAAGAAACAAGAAAGGAAGCCCTGAGATTAGGCCTTAGAACTGCTCAAAAACCAGAAAGTCAAGATTTATGTTTAGTTGAGCATTATGGATCAATGCAGAGATTTATCGACAAACACATTGAACCCAAAGAAGGAGAAATTGTGCATGTAAATGGGAAAGTACTAGGGAAGCACAATGGTATTCAGCACTTTACAGTAGGTCAAAGGAAAGGTTTGGGTATTGCATGGCCCGAACCACTATATGTAAAAAGTTTAGACAGGGTAAAAAATATAGTTTATGTAGCAGATAAAAGTGATCTATTTAATAAAGAAGCAATAATTAGTAAGGTTAACTGGGTTTCAATCGAAGAACCTAAAAAAGAGATAGAAGTAGAAGCACAAATCAGATATAGAAGTCATCCAGTAAAAGGATCTTTAATACCTTTGAAAAATTTAGATAATCCAACTACAACATTTAAATTAATTTTTGAAGAAAGTCAAAGTTCGGTAACACCCGGACAAGCTGCAGTTTTTTATAAAGGAGAAATTTTATTAGGTGGCGGATTAATTAATTTTCCAAAAGAAATTTAATCCTATAAAAAATATAAACAATAACAAAATTGGTTTATCTCCAAATTTTGTATAGAAGGTCTTGTCGGATGAAAAATTAGGGAAAACTACTTTCTTTTGCTCCACATTTAAATCTAGAAGTTGAATTATTTTCCCATCATCTTTAACTAAACCCGAAGGACCAGTGTTTGATACAAGTAGATTATCTTTTTTATTTTCAATACTTCTCAATCTTGCCAAAGACAGGAATTGATTATAAAGCTTAGTTGGATAGGGATCTAAATTTGCTACAGTTATTATTAGTTTTGCACCGCTATTAATAGCCTTTCTTATTTTCAATCCATCACTAATTTCATAACAAATAGCCACTGCTAAAGGTTGTGTAAATTTAGGATCGAAATATCTTGAATCAGAGCCTGGTTGAATTCCTCCTACTGCAGATAATCCTCTTGAAAAACTATCTAGAAATCCAGGTATTTTTTCACCTAATGGAACAAGTCTATTTTTATCTATAAATGAGGTAAAAGATTTATCTCCAATTTGAAATCCGAGTAAAGAACTTCTTAACTCATTATTAGAATTTCTGAAACCTCCTGCTAAGGTATTAACCTTAAAGCCTTTAGATAAATAAAAATTATTATATAGAGTCCCTTCAGGAGCAACGAGAAGTTTTACTTGATTGGCTAAAGCATACTTTTGAGCGATAGATTGTTTTTCTTTAATAAATTCATCATCTATTTTTAATTTTTCTCTTGTTTGGAGGTTTGTTTGCCAAATAGCCACAGGATATTCATAATTTCTTTTAATTGGCGTTGTTAAACCCCCAAATAGATGTAAGAAAAAAATAATAAAAAGTCCGAAAATAAATATTTTTTTAAAATTAAGTTTTTTTCTCCATCTACCGTGACTAAAAAATATCCAAAATCCAATCAATATTTGTAATACGCATAAACCACTTGCGCCAATCCATCTTGCCAAACCAGCAAGATAAATATCACCTGGAACAAGACTCTCGCCTAAACCTATCCAAAAAAAAGGTGTTTGAGAAAGTATCAATTCACCAATCCCCCAAGTCAAAGACAAAAAAAATACTTTTACGGTTAAAGGTAATATTTTCATTTTAAAAACATCCTCTTTCCACAGAATAATTTCAACTAACAAACCCCATAAATAAACTAATATCCCACCCAAAAAAGCGCAAAATAATAATATCGAAATGGCGATTATTAAACTTGAAAGCCATGAAAAACCTAGCCATGTTAATGGATGAAGATCATAAAGCCAAGAATGACTTATCAAGATAAAGAAAAAACCCCAACAAAAATTTGCTATCCTTCTTTCACTTCCCTTCCATAATATAAATAATGATATCGGCATAAAAATCAGCCAAAAATGGGTTGCAACAGAAATTCCTCCTAATATTCCACCTAAACATGGATAAAAATATTGTTTTAAACTTTTAACCTGTGTTGGGATTAACAATCTAGAATTTCAAATTAAATTTAAAATCACCCATTTATTGTACCTTTATTCTGTAGTATTAGTTTTAGTAATTTTCAAAATTTAGGTGAAAGAAGTCTTAATCAGTTTTGCAGTTTTTGTTTTTTGCGTTTCATTAACTATTTTCAGTCAATTTAATTCTCCTCAAGTTGTTAATGCTGTTGAATCAGAAAATCAATTAATTCAACAAAAGCCTCTTGCAAAAGCATCAAATATTTCAAATAATAATTTATTTGAACTAGACCCATCAGATCCAAATCCTATACTTTTCGCTATGGCAGAAGAATCACCATCAGACAGCAATTCAAGGACTACAGAAAATGGTCTAATTATTACAGATATCGTAAATGGGGAAGGAGATGAAGCCAGCTCTGGGCAAACAGTTACCGTAAATTACACAGGAACTTTAGAAGACGGGACTCAATTTGATACCAGTATAGGAAGAGCTCCATTCAGCTTTCCCTTGGGTGCTGGACGAGTAATAAAAGGTTGGGACGAAGGTGTGGCAGGAATGAAAGTTGGAGGTAAAAGAAAATTGACAATACCTCCGGAACTGGGATACGGATCGAGAGGAGCAGGAAACGTAATACCTGCTAATGCGACTTTAATATTTGAAGTTGAATTATTAAAAGTCAATTAATAAATTAAGTAAGAAAAATATCTAAGACTTTTCAATTTAGTTAATCTCCAAGTAGTATGTATACAACATTAAATATTTGAAATGTTAAGTAAATTCATCAATTCTTTTCAAAATAAAAAATCCCCAATGACAGTCCATGCTCACTGTGACGGTCCTTGTGGTGTTTATGACCCAGCATCTACGAGAGTTGCAGCTGAAGCAGTTTTATCAATGACAAAAAAACTTATTGCATTAGAAGCTCCTTCTAGCACTGATTCAGCAGAGTGGGCTTCATACAGTAATACATTTTCTAGATATGTCGCAGTTAAAGAAGAGCAAGCAAAAGAAACAAAAAAAGAAATTCTAATTTTATGGACTGATTACTTCAAGCCAGTTCACTTAGAAACTTATCCAGACTTACATGAAACCATTTGGAAGGCGGCCAAATTATGCAGTGCATGCAAAGTGAATATTGACTTAGCTCAAGCTGAAGAACTCATGACTTATGTAGAAAAGATTCATAGTTTTTTCTGGGCTTCAAAAGGAAGATCAGACGCTTTTGTAAAAGCTAGTTAACCAGAATTATTTTCAAAAGTTTTTTTGATTTTATTTTATTTTTTTTAGGTTTAAGAAAAACTGCCATTATTAGTGGAGAATCGATGTTACCTTACCTAAAAGAGGGAGATATTGTGTTTTTTAAAAAATATAAAAAGAATAAATCAATACTTAAAAAGCGACAAATAATTATTTTTAATCATCCACTTAAAAATAAAAACCTAATAAAAAGGATAAATTCAGTAAATCAAAATAATATTGAAGTTATTGGCGACAATATTGAATTTAGCGAAGATAGTAATAAATTTGGATTAATCAATAACGAGAAAATAATTGGAGTTGTCACCTCTAAATTAATTATTCCTAAATTAAAAAATTTTTTAATTCAAAAAAACAGAAGCACTTCTTTGAATCCAAAATAATCCCAAAGAAAAGGAAAGGCCTCCTGCTAAAGCTATTAATCTTTTAATAAATTTTTGACTTGCTTTAAAGGTGGTAAAAGATATTAAACAAGTAAAAAGATTCATACTTATTAGTGAACCAATCAAATATGAAATCAAATATAAGCAAGCGCTTGTTAAAGGTAGTGCTAAAGCAGGAAGAACTGCAAGAAAATGTGAACCTCCAGCTATACCGTGTAGCAAGCCTAAACCAGTCAAAGCATGTGAATGCTTATTATTATTTTTTTGTTCCTTAGCATGAAAGTGAAAGTGACGATGGGCAATTCCATTCTCATGCTTATGAGAATGCGAGTGGATACTTAATTGAAAAGAATTTTTTATAGCAAATACTCCTACAATTAGAAGAGAAATTCCAACTAAGAATTCGGCAATATTAGAAAATTTGTTTAATGGCGTAATATCCTTAATAAAAATCGCTAGAAAAGCTAACAAGAGGACGCCTGAAGAGTGTCCTAATCCCCATGAGAAACTATTTTTAAGAGCTTTTTGGGGATTATTAATCGCTGCTGGTACCATTGCAACTAGATGATCAGCGCCACTAACTACATGCACAAATCCTGCAACTATACCTGTTAAAATTACAGCCTGCATATATATTCAGTACAACTCTGTTTATTCAATTTTATAGCACGATTTGAAGTCAATATTAAATTGAGTTAAATAATTTCTTGAACGATTGTTCAATATCAGTTTCTCTCATAAAAGTTTCACCAATTAATACTCCCTTGATTCCAATAGATCTAAGCGATTCTAAATCTTCAGCACAATTAATTCCAGATTCACTTATGGGAATAATATTTTGTTTTAAAAATATATCTGCATATGTATGCATCAATTCTATTGATGTTTTTAAATCCGTTTTAAAAGTCTTTAAGTCCCTATTATTTATTCCAATCAAATTAAAAGATTTTAACTTTAGAATCCTTTCTAATTCATTAGAGTTATGGACTTCAATAAGAACACTCATCTTTAAATTATCAGCTATTTTCTTTAAATAAATTAAATCGTCATCACTTAAAATCGCAGCGATTAATAATATTGCATCAGCACCAGAAACCCTTGCTTTATAAATCTGATAAGCAGAAATAATAAAATCTTTGCAGAGTAGAGGGAGATTAGTTGATCTCCTTACAGTTTCGAGTATTTCATAACTACCTTGAAAAAACCTTTTATCGGTAAGTACTGAGATACATGATGCACCTAATCCTTCATAACATATTGCTATGTTTTCAGGGTTAAAATCTTTTCTAATGACTCCTTTACTCGGACTAGCTTTTTTTATTTCAGCAATTACTCCTGGTTTAATTTTTGACTCCAAAATATTTTTATAAAAATCTTTGGGATTAGGAAGTTTTTCAATCTTTTTGATGAGATCTTCTAAAGAGACAATTTTTTTAAAATTCTTAATTTCAATATTCTTGTGCCATACAATTTCTTCCAGAATATTTTTTGCCTGTGCTTCTCTATGAGGTACAGCATATTCTAAATTTTCTACCCTTACTGTTGGATTAGGTGGCCTGCGTCTTATCTCCATTAATTTTAGATATTATTTTATTTGAGAAGCCGCTTGTTTATATGCGACCTCAACTACCTCACTAAGGGTAGGATGAGTATGAACTTCTTTAGATAATTCAATTACATCTTGGTTCCTTGAAATAGCGTTCGAAATTTCTTGAATTAAATCAGCTGCATGTAACCCAAAAATATGAGCACCTAATACTTTCCCATTATCTTTATTGAAAATCAACTTTAGCAATCCATCACTTTCCAATTCAGCCAATGCTTTTGAATTGGCCTTAAAGAAACTTTTGACAACTCCCAAAGTAAAATTTTCTTTTGCAGATATCTCTTTAGCTTCAACTTCAGAGAGACCAACTGAACTTATCTCTGGGTGAGTAAAGGTTGCGGCAGGGATACTTTTATAGTTAATTTCGACTTTGCCACCGCAAATATTATCAACAGCAATAGTACCCTGCGCTGCAGCTGTATGGGCAAGCATTAGTTTGCCCGTTACATCTCCAACAGCCCAAATGTTAGGTATTATTTCATCACCATTCTTAACTCTCATTTGATCATCTACAGGAATGAAACCTTTTACTGCTTCGATACCAACCGACTCAAGATTTAAGTTATTACTATTAGGACTTCTGCCAGTTGCAACTAGTACAGCATCAACTTCTAAGGTTTCTACAACTTCCTTAGATTTTGCATCCGTCAGTTCTATTTTTACAGGGCATCCAGGTATTATTTTTGTCGCAAAGACATTTGATTTTGTTTCTATATCTCTTGCTTGAATAAGATTCTTCTTAGCAATTTTAGTGATGTCTGGATCAAATGTTGGCATAATATTTTCCAAAGCCTCGATCATGGTAACTTCACAACCAAGCGCGGTATAAACATCAGCAAATTCTAGTCCTATATATCCGCTTCCAATAATTGCTATCCATCTTGGAAGCCACTCAAGTTTAACAGCATCATCACTAGTAAATACGGTCCTATTATCCAAAGTTATTCCACGGGGCACAAAAGGAGAAGAACCTGTTGCTATAACAATATTCTTACATGTGAAAATTTTATCAATTCCGTTTTTATCTCTTACACCTACTTTTTGATTTCCTTCAATTCTTCCAATTCCCAAAATAATTTCAACTCCACTCCTTTTAAGAGTTTTTGTTAAATTTTCTCTAACATTTAAAACTAAATTATTTGCATGATCTGCAATTTTTGATCTCTCGAACCTTACGGGTGAAGCATGTATACCAAATTTAGCTAAATGTTCATAATCAGCTATTTCTCTAACTTTTCCACTTGCAGCCAAAAGAGCTTTAGACGGAACACAACCCTTGTTAACACAAGTGCCTCCCATATCAGAAGATTCTACTATTGCGACTTTCAGTCCCTTACCAGCAGCATGTTTAGCGGCATCAAAACCTCCATATCCTGCTCCTATTACGATTAAATCAAAATCAAAAGTTGAATCAGTCACTTTTTATTTATTTATTTTGAGGTGTATGCGACTCTTTTTCGTTCTAGTAATAACGGAACTGCAACACAAGCCACATTCAATGATTCTACAAGCTCACTATGCGGAATTGTAATTGTTTCATTAAAAGCTTCTTGAATTTTTTTATGAATACCTTGACCTTCATTACCCAAAATTAATGCGGTACGTCTAGACCAATCAATTTCCCAGTAAGGTTTTGAAGGTTTTTTTGAACTCTCATTATGGCTACTAGTAGAGAAAATCTTAAATCCTACATTTGATAATTCAGACAAAGACTTAAGTAAAGATTTTAATATTTCTTCTTCAATTCCATCAAATCTTAAAAATGGTAGATGAAAAACGGCACCTGAGGATGCTCTTAAAACCTTTTGACCTAATGGGTGCGCACCTCCAGCTAAAAAAATTGCATCAACACCCGCAGCTAAAGCAGTTCTAAATAGATTACCCATATTCCCTGGATCTTGAATCCTGTCGAGAACAAGAACAAAATCATCTTTTAGATTAAATTGATAATTAGGTATTGCTGAAATCTCTACTAAAGCTGCTATCCCATCTGGATTAATTGTTGAAATCGCAGAGGCCAAGACTTCCTCTGAGACAATATTTATTAATGACTGATGAAATTTTTTGGTTAGATTTTGATTCTTTCTTAGCCATTTTTCGGTAACTAAAATCTTAGAGGGATTTTTCCCAGACTTCAACAATTCTTCAATGAGATGTGTACCCTCTATGCAAAAAAAGTCTTGATCTTTTGGAGATGATCCTCTTTTAAATGATCTAAATCTTTTAACTAGATTATTGTTTTTACTAGTTATTTTTAAAAAAGTATTTTCTATGAGTAATTTGAAAGATTTGTTATCAACTATATTTTAATTCCATAAATATTTTGATCAATTATTTGTTAAATTTTTATTTCCAAGAAATCAAAAAAATACATTTTCACTTTTAATTAATATTCATGACGTTACATAGGGTGGACTTAATATTATTAGTTTGTCATGATGAATCTAATAAATTAAGTCTTAATGATTTGCGGAAGCAAAAAGAAGTCATATCTTAAATCGCAAAATTTAAAGATTATTGGCCAAGGCAAGTTAAATGGAATAGTTGAAATAAGTGGTGCGAAGAATTCCGCCTTAGTTTTATTAGCCTCATCATTGCTAACTAATGAAAAAATAATTCTTGAAAATGTACCTTTTCTTACTGATATTGAAAAGATGGGGAATATCCTAATGAATTTAGGAGTGAATTTAGTTCGTAAAAACAACCAACTAGAAATAGATCCAACAACTATTTCGATTAAAGAACTTCCGTATGAACTTGTTAAAGGATTAAGAGCTAGTTTCTTTTGTATAGGTGCACTATTAACTAAATTTGGAGAAGCTCAAGTACCGTTACCAGGTGGATGCAATATTGGTTCAAGGCCAATAGACGAGCACATTAATGGACTAATCGCATTAGGAGCAGACATTATTATTGAAGAGGGAATTGTCAAGGCAAAAACAAGGGGAAACAAAAATAGACTTCATGGCACTCATATTAAGTTAAATTGTCCAAGTGTAGGTGCGACTGAAACTTTAATAATGGCAGCATCTTTAGCCAAAGGAAGAACTACTATTGAAAATGCTGCTAGAGAGCCTGAAGTTCAAGATTTATGCCAAATGCTTAATAAAATGGGGGCAAAAATTTATGACTCCGGTAAAGAAACAATTATTATTGATGGTGTTAATAATCTTGGCGGATGTACCCATAAAGTAATTCCAGACCGAATAGAAGCTGGAACTTTTCTAATAGCTGCTGCTGCAACTTCCTCTTCAATAACAATTTCTCCAGTAATCCCTCATCATCTTGAAGCTGTTACTAATAAGCTTCAAGAGAGTGGGAGTAAAATTACGATTAAAGGTAATTCGATTTCTATCAAGAGTAAAGAGATTAAAGGAGTAGATATTGAAACAGCTCCTTTTCCAGGCTTTCCTACTGATTTACAGGCACCATATACAGCTCTAATGACAATCGCAAATGGTGAATCAAAGATAACTGAAACAATTTTCGAAAACAGAATGAATCATATTTATTTACTTAATGAAATGGGCGCCCGTATAAAACTAAACAAAAACGTAGCTCACATCAAAGGTGTTAAAACAATTAATGGGATGAATCTAGTTGGCTCAGATTTAAGGTCATCAGCTGCATTAATAATTGCAGGAATCATCGCAAAAGGTAGTAGTAAGATCTATGGATTAGAACATTTAGATAGAGGTTATGAAAATTTTGAATTAAAACTAAAAAATTTAGGTGTAAAAATAATTAGAGAGATCAGTAAAAGTACTTTTGAGGAGAATGAATATAAAATTAAATCCAAATCTGAGGATTTTTCAAAACTCGAAGCAGCTTAGTCTTTTCCAAAATTATTTTTAAAAATTAGAAAGTTGATTCAAACGTAAGCAATATTTATAAGTGAAATACAACCCAAAAATAATATAAACAAAACTAGAAAGCGATTAGACCAAATTTTACTTAAACCATTAAATTTAAATTCATTCATGCCCATGTTCCACTATTAGATCCGAATGCTGTCAATATAGTCACTGCAATAAAAAGATAAGGGACAAATTTAAAAGATAATTTTTTAGCTTGAATTTTAGACATTTGTTTTTTTATTAACTATAACACAATATTACTAATCATGAAGCTATCTCCTTTTAAAAAGACTTTTACTCGTATTTTATCACAAAAATGTATCATAAATGTTTAACTTTTCTTTTTTTTAACTTATTTATTGTCAGCAAATGCAATAAATATAATTCTATGTTTTTATCGAAAAGATTAACTATTAACAAACATTATCTTGATCACCGTTCCTTAATAACTGTTCCTTGACCAAAACAATAGTCAATAAGTTGATTTTTGTTATAATAAAAAAGTTCATTTTTTCAAAAGCCTTGGGAGCGTGGTGGAATTGGTAGACGCACCGCACTCAAAATGCGGCACCTTCGGGTATGTCGGTTCAAGTCCGACCGCTCCTACTTTGATGAATACCTACACTCGATTCAATATATCTTTCAAAAAAGGAAAAGGTTGTTGGCTATGGGACAAAACAGGTAAAAAATATCTTGATGCAGTAGCTGGTATTGCAACTTGTAGTCTTGGACATAGCGATAGAGTTTTAAGAAGAAGGCTATCAAGTCAACTAAAAAAGATTCAGCACATTTCCAATCTCTACAACATTGAAGAACAAGAACAATTAAGCAGAACTTTAACGAATATGAGTTGTGCCAAAAGCGTCTTCTTCTGCAACAGTGGTGCGGAAGCCAATGAATCAGCAATTAAATTAATTAAAAAATATGGTAATACAAAAACTAAAGGTAAAGAATCAATTATTCTCGCAGCAGAATCTAGCTTTCATGGGAGGACGCTGGCAGCCTTGAGTGCTACTGGACAGCCCAAATATCAAAAAGGTTTCGAACCAATGATTCAAGGGTTCAAATTTTTTAAATTTAACAATTTTGATTCGGTAAAAAAATTATTTGAAGAGTGTGAAAATAATGATCAAAAAATTTCCGGCGTTTTAATTGAACCAATACAAGGAGAAGGTGGCGTAATTCCTGGAAGCAAAATATTTTTTAAAAGCCTAAGGGATATATGTGATAAATATAATTCTCTTCTAATTTTAGATGAGGTCCAAAGTGGAGTAGGTCGAACTGGGAAAATGTGGGGTTATGAGAATTTAGGAATAGAACCTGATGGATTCACTCTTGCTAAAGGATTAGGAGGAGGTCATGCAATTGGAGCATTATTAGTAAAAGAAAAAGCCAACATTTTTTCTCCAGGAGATCATGCAAGCACTTTTGGGGGTAACCCTTTCGCCTGTAAAGCTGCCCTAACTGTATTAGAAGAAATAAATAGAAGAAATCTTATCAATAACGTTTATCTAAGAGGGGAACAATTAAGTGCTGGATTTGATGAATTGTCAAAAAAATTTCCAAATATTATCACCGGTAAAAGAGGATTAGGTTTAATACAAGGTCTTGTGATCAATGATGATTATGCTGATGCAAAGAAGATTACATTAAAAGCTTTTGACAAAGGATTACTGGTAGTACCTGCAGGAGGAAACGTTGTAAGGATTGTGCCACCATTAGTTATATCTCGAAGAGAAATTAATATTCTTTTGGATAAGCTAAATTTAATTTTTGAAGAGTTATAGCAATTTAAATTTTGAAAAATGCAAATTTAAAAATTTTAGAATTATTATCACCTAAATATGAAAGGGATAATATCAAGTTAGGTTTATCAAGAATTAAAAAAGCACTTCAAGAACTTGGTAATCCTTGCGAAGATATCCCTGCGATACAAATTATTGGAACCAATGGGAAAGGATCAATCGCGGCATATTTAGAAAGTATACTTTTTGAAGCTAAAAAGAATTTTGGCGTAACGACATCTCCTCATCTTTTAGACGTATGCGAGAGGATTAGAGTTAGTAAAAAAAATATTAACAAAACTGATTTTGAAAAAATCTATAGATTAATAGAAAAAAAATTTTCAACATTTGAATTAACTCCCTTTGAAAAAATCATTTGCTGCGCACTAAATTTTTTTGACAATAAAAAAGTTGAATTGCTCATTCTTGAAGCTGGCTTAGGGGGAAGATTAGACGCGACAACAGCCCATAAATCTAGACCAATAATTGCTATTGGGAATATTGGCTTAGACCATAAAGAATTTCTTGGAGATACGATTGAAAAAATTGCCAAAGAAAAAATAGCAGTTATTGAAAAAAAATCAATTGTCATCTCATGCAACCAAAATAGTCAAGTTGAAAATTTAATAACCAAAAAAGTTAATGAGGTTGGAGCAGAAATTATTTGGAAAGATTCAATTTCAATAAGCTATGAGCTTGGATTAAAGGGGATTTTTCAAAAGGAAAATGCTTCAGTAGCCGTTGGAGCAATTGAAGCGCTGAATAATTTGGGATTTAACATTAAAGAAAAACACATATCTGAAGGTCTTAAAAAGACAGTTTGGAACGGAAGGCTAGAAATAATAAATTATTTGAACAAAGAAATTCTTGTAGATTGTGCGCATAATTATCCTGCTGCAAAAGCACTATCTCATGAGCGAAGCAATTGGGAGAATGAAGACAAAGGAATTTATTGGATTTTAGGTGTCCAAAAACAAAAAGACATTTACGCAATATTAAAAACACTTCTAAAGAAAAATGATCACTTATTACTTGTGCCAGTTCCAAACCAAAAAAGTTGGGAATTAAACGATCTCTCTAAGATTAAAGAAATTGACTTTCAAAAAACAATTGAATTTAAAACATTTGAACTTGCCATTGAATATTTATTTTCCTTAGAAAAATGGCCACCTAATCATCCTGTTCTGACAGGTTCTATTTTTTTAGTTGCTGAATTTATTAAATTTGCAAATAAACAGAAATGTTAAATATTAAATTGTTCCTTTACTTCCCAACCTTCCAATTTTCCTGGATTTAATAGCCCTTTAGGATCAAATTTTAATTTCGCTTTTACTTGATCTGCGTCAACGACTCCTAGTCCTCCGCCTTCGACAGTTAAAACATGGGGATTAAAAATAAACGCACCAAGTTTCTTACAATCTTCCATTATTTCATTTAATTCATCTATCCCATTCCATTTTAATACAGGCAAAGCCGCTAATCTCGGTGATCCTTGTTGAGAAACTGCCTCTAAATGCCAAAGAACTTTTTTACCCCATTTTTTTCTCAAAAAATTAATTAACTCTAGTTCATTATCAAGTGGCAAAAGCATCTGTAAATACGTCCAATTTTTATCCCTAGACCTCATATGAAGGGTTGTATGGTTCCATACGACTTCAGAAATTCCATTAACGAGTTTTTCTTCTTCCCCAAGGAGGGTTAATTCAACTTTGAATTTTTTACAAATCAACTCGATCGTTTTTGTTCCTCCAAGAGTAGATTGAATTAATATCTTGTGACTTCTAGAATTACTTTTAAACCATTTTGGCATTTGATCTACAATTTCTTCTTCAAGAATTGCAGCTAGTTTCAGATCAATTGCGGCGCTTGTAAGAGTTTTTAATATTTCTATTGTTTTTTCAAATTCAATACAGTCGATAACCATTGAATACCACTTACGTTTGATATCAGTTGCAAGTAATATAGAAGTAATTATTCCATTAGTCCCATAAGCATGATTAAGAGGTTCGGATTCTTCAGCATCAAATTTTAATAAATCAGGTTTTTCATTCATAGTCACTGCCTCTAAACCAATAAGATTTCCTGGATCCCTTAAAAATCCCCACCTAATGGACCCAATACCACCTGACCCACCTGCAATAAAGCCTCCAATTGTAGCGGTTTTCCAAGTACTAGGAAGCAACCTTAATTCCCTTCCATATTCTTCTAATTGTTTATTCAAATCTCCCATAACACATCCAGACTGTACTTTTACAAAACCTGTATCTGGATCAAATTCTTCTAACTTATTGAAGTGATTCATCTGCATTACAACTCCTTTAAACAATGGAACAGCTTGTCCATAATTGCCTGTACCTGAACCCCGTAAAGTAAGAGGGATAGAAAATTCCCAACAAATTTTTGCTACTTTCTTCACCGCGTTATGATTACTTGGTCTTACCACCAAATCAGCAATACATTCGTCTAATCTTTGAGTAAGGACTGGAGAGTAGTTATAAAAATCTTTTGAAAGTCTCTTTACGTCGGATTGGCTTTCAATAATCTCTAAGTTTTTGACTTCCCTAAATTTGTCTAAAAATTTAAGACTATTTATTGTCATTAATAAAATTTCTTGTGTTTATATATAAATTAGTCGATTAGCAATATAAATCGCCTTTTATATATACTTTTCTCTTTAAAGTAGTCGAAAAAACATCTGCCCATCTTTGTGCATCTAGAATGATAAAGTCAGCAGGGCAACCCTTTTTAATTAAACCATCCCATTTTAAATTTAATAATCTGCTTGGAGCTAAAAAAATAGAAGATAGAGTCATTCTCTCCCAAGGATTTAGTTGCAGCATAGGTATAGAGCAAGACAACATATAAAAAGGGTCAAAATTACCAAATGGATACCAAGGATCTTGAACATTATCACTCCCCAGAGATACATCCACATGTGATTTTTGTAATTGTTTTATTGGCGCAACTGGTCTTTTTAATGATGTAGTTTGATTACTTCGATTGAGCAGCCAAAAATTTGTTAGAGGTAAAGCAATAACCTTAATGTTTTTCTCAGCCATTTTTTCTCCTAAATTTAAAATCTCTTTATGACTTAGAGAAATAAGACTACTCAAATGACTACAAGTGATCGGAATACTATTAATTTTTAAATTTTCGATTGTTTCTAACAAAACTTTTATTCCTGCTCCGGGCTCAATAATTGACTCATCTATATGCAAATCAATTTCTAATTTATATTTACTCGCAAGAAGAAGCATCTTTGCGAGATACTTGCTTGTATTTTTTTTATTGAAAGGGGGTACAATAACACCTCCTAAAATACCTCCATTAGAGGAAAATATTTTTGCCAACTCTTCTCCATTAGCTGTATCCCAGAATTCCAATGGAGCTAAAGCAACGAATTGTAAAGTCAAAGCAGATGAAAATTTTTTTTGTAATTTAAAAAGTTCAATCCAAATATCAATAGATTGACTTTTGTATGTATCAATATGACTTCTAATAGCTCGGTATCCATTCTGTATGGCAAGTTTTAATGATTTCTCAACTCTTTCAAGAACCTTATCTGTAGTTCTAGTTTTATGTTCTTCAAGATTTACTGATAATGCTCCTCCATAGTTTGATTCCAGATTAGGAAAGTCTTCCCAAATAAATGATTTATCAAAATGCGAATGCGTTTCAACAAATCTTGGGAATAAAATATTTTTTGGTTTTGTAACTTTATTTTTTAAAGGCTTTAACTCAGAAACAAATCCATCCTCCCAACATATGGAAACTGAACATAAATCCTCTACATCAATAATGAGGTTATCAAAATCTTCTATTAAACAAAGGCTTCTGGGAATAAGAACCTCAGCTGTGCCAGAACTACTCAAATTTTTTTTTAAATTTTCTTTTATTTTAAAACATTAGAAAACATTACTGAATTAGAAAATAATTCAAATTTCGCTAAAAGATAAAATAACTATGTAAAGTTACCCTTGAGTTGTTAGATTTATAGTTGTGCGGCGGGCGTCGCCAAGTGGTTAAGGCAGCGGCTTGTGGCGCCGCTATTCGGGGGTTCGAATCCCCTCGCTCGCCCTCAAAAAATTTTCCTCAAAATTATTAAACTTGTAATTTTGAAAATAAGAATCATAAAAAATTCCTAGCAAAGTGCTAACAAAAACAAAACCAGAAAAAAAACAATTCAAAAAGAATTCAAATTCTGGCAGTTATTGGATAACAACATTTGGATGCCAAATGAACAAGGCTGATTCTGAGAGAATGGCTGGAACATTAGAGAAAATGGGATACACCAGAGCAGATAATGAATTAAATGCTGATTTGGTTTTATACAATACATGCACAATCAGAGATAATGCGGAGCAAAAAGTTTATAGCTTTCTTGGAAGACAAGCAAAAAGAAAGCACAAAACACCTAGCCTGAAACTTGTTGTCGCAGGTTGCCTTGCTCAGCAAGAGGGAGAGTCCTTATTAAGAAGAGTCCCAGAACTTGACCTAGTAATGGGCCCTCAACATGTAAATAACCTTGAAAATCTTCTGGAGAAAGTTGAATCAGGTAATCAAGTTGCTGCAACAGAAGAAACATTCATTTCTGAAGACATAACTAGTGCCAGAAGAGAAAGCTCTATTTGTGGCTGGGTTAATATCATCTATGGATGTAACGAAAGATGTTCATATTGCGTAGTCCCCTCTGTAAGAGGAAAAGAGCAATCAAGATATCCAAATGCGATAAAAAGTGAGATCCAAAAATTAGCTGATGATAATTTTAAAGAAATTACTCTTTTAGGTCAGAATATTGATGCTTATGGTAGAGATCTTCCAGGAACTACAAAGGAGGGAAGAAAAGAGAATACTCTAACTGATCTTCTATATTATATTCATGATGTTAAAGGAATTCGCAGAATAAGATTTGCTACTAGTCATCCAAGATATTTTTCAAAAAGGTTGATTCAAGCTTGTTATGAACTTGATAAAGTCTGTGAACATTTCCATATTCCCTTCCAAAGTGGAAATGATGAAATTTTAAAGCAAATGTCCAGAGGATATACTATCAAAAAGTATAAAAATATTATCGAGAATATAAGATCATTAATGCCAGATGCATCAATCACAGCTGACGCAATTGTTGCGTTCCCAGGAGAAACCAGACAACAATTTCAAGATACATTAAATCTAATATCAGAAATTGGCTTTGATCAAGTTAATACAGCAGCATACTCTCCAAGACCAAATACGCCTGCAGCAGTTTGGTCTAATCAACTTTCGGAAGAGGTGAAAAAAGATAGATTGCAGGAAATTAATGATTTGGTCGAGAAAACGGCTAGGAGCAGAAATCAAAGATACATTTATAACATAGAAAGAGTTTTAATAGAGGGTTTTAATCCAAAAAATTCCTCGCAAATTATGGGTAGAACTAGAACAAATAGATTAACTTTCGTAGAGATTCCCAAAAACACTAACTTTAATTTTTCATTAGGAGATGAGATAGATGTCAGAATAAATGAAGCAAGACCTTTTTCTTTAACAGGCGAACTTTATTTATGATTTTTTTCTAAATGATCGGGGGTAAGAAAAAATGTATTGGGTTAATATTTGGCGGGAATTCCAATGAACATGAAGTATCGATATCCTCTGCGAAAACAGTTTATCAAGCATTTAATTCAGAAATAAACAATGAACGCTTTACAGTTAAAGCCTTTTACATAAACAAATATGGAGATTGGCTTGATAGTGATAGTTCAGAAAAAATCCTAATTGGTAAAATTGAAAACAATAAAACAAAAAAACAAAAGCTTTTTATTAAAGAGAAAATTAACTTCCTAGACGGAATTGAATTTCAAAATATTGATGTTTGGTTTCCTCTTTTACATGGATTTAATGGTGAAGACGGATCTATTCATGGCTTACTAAGATTTACAAAGAAACCTTTAGTCGGATGTGGAATTGTAGGATCTGCACTTGGAATGGATAAAATATTGATGAAAACAATTTTCTCAAATCTTAAACTTCCACAAGTTAATTATCTAGTTTTTCAAAATGAAGATCTCAACAATAAAGAAGTGAAAAATAAGTTAATTAATGAAATTTTAAAAAAATTAAATTTTCCTGTTTTTGTTAAACCATCGAACTCTGGATCATCTCTTGGCATCTCCAAAGTCATAAATGAATGCGAAATATTAAAAGCATTAGAAAAAGCTTGGGAAATAGATTCACGAATCTTAATAGAAGAAGGTTTAGAAGTAAGGGAGGTTGAATGCGGAATAATTGGGAATTCAAAACTCCTAACCTCTGAAATAGGAGAAGTAACTTACGAAAGTGATTGGTATGATTATGATTCAAAATATTACTCAAATAATAAAATAATTATCCCAGCCAAAATAGATTCTAAAATCACAAAAGAAATTAAAGAAATTGCTATTAAAAGTTGTAGAGCATTAAATATTTTCGGTTTTGCAAGAGTAGATTTCTTTTTAGAAAAATCTTCAAATAAAATTTTGTTAAATGAAATAAATACAATTCCTGGTTTTACAAAAAGCAGCATGTTTCCAATGCTTTGGAAAGCTTCAGGTTTAAAAATTGAACAACTTGTGGCTAAACTGGTAGATATATCTTTAGATTTGTAATTTAAATCAAATGTTGCATGGACTTCTTTGGTTACCATTACTTTTAATCTTCATTTTATTAACTGCACTTGGATGGTTAGAAAGAAGAAGGCAAAATCTTTTTAGAAGTTGGGCGAGTGATTCTGAACTGTGCAAGTTAGATAGTTCTGGTGCAGCGTCCTTAAAAGATGGGGAGTTAAAGTGGAGCGCATTTGAAGCTGGAAAATTTGAAGAAAAAGATAGTTTTACAATCAAGAAGCTAGAATTAGTTGAATTAATGGCACTAACTTCAGGAGAAGCTCCTCTAACAAGTGAATCTCAAGGTAAGTGTAGGTTAAGATTGGTAGGTGATGGCAAAGAGATGGATGTACCATTTTCAGATGCAGAGCAAGCGAGAGAATGGATGGACCAATTGATGGAAAAAGCTAGATGTGATTTGTGAAAAGCCAAAAAAACAACAAAAAAAAGAAGCTTTTTTTCTAATTTCATTCTTATTTTTATTAAGTTTAATAAGTATAAAAACTCTCAAAAAAGTTGATATAAAGGATATTAGGATTTCTGGTAGTGAGTTATTTTCACAGGATGATGTGGTAGACAATTCATCTTTAACATTTCCGACCCGATTAATTTCTGTTAAAACTAATTTGTTAGAAAAAGAGTTAAAACAAAATTTATCTCTCAAGAATGTTTCAGTAAAAAGAGAATTATTTCCTTTTGGTTTGAAAGTTCATATCAATACAAGGATTCCAATAGCTTACGGTGAGAAAATATTAAACAACGAAAAAATATTAGGCTTCATCGATAAAGATGGAATTTTTATAAATAAACAAAATGTGGATGAAAAAAAATTGAACAAATTTACCATACAAGTTTTTGGATGGAATGAAAGATTTAAAAAAATATTATCTGAAATTTTCATCGGTTTAGAGAATTATGAATTTGAGATAGTTAAAATAACCTTTTCACCAGATGGTTTTCTAACTGTTGAGGAAAAGGATTTAAGCACAATATTATTAGGATATAAACCAAATTTAATCAACTATCAATTACTAATAATCAATAATATAAAAAGTGAATTTAAGAAAAATAGCTTTTCAATAAAAATAGATAATATTGATCTTACAAATCCAAATAAACCAAAAATAAAAGTGTTCAAACCCTAATATTTTAAAAAAGGTTTTTGAATATTTTTTTTAAATTATAGTAGTGTTGATATGGGTTTTGCATTCAAAACAAAATATTTAATAAATAAATATTTTTAGGATTTTCCTCAACAAATTCCTACAGATGAGCTCAGTAAGTTCATAATGCATCCAATACTAGTATTAGATTCCTATTAAGAGATGAGCTTCGGTAACAATCCAAACTTTGATCAATCGAAAGAAATCCTTCCCAGCCAAAACGCCAAAATAGAAGTTATTGGTGTAGGTGGTGGTGGAAGTAATGCCGTAAATAGAATGATAAATAGTGATTTAGAAGGTGTTTCATTTCGAGTCCTAAATACCGATGCACAAGCCCTAATACAGTCTTCTGCAGAGCGTAGGGTTCAACTTGGTCAAAACCTTACTAGAGGTTTAGGTGCAGGTGGAAACCCAAGTATTGGGCAAAAAGCTGCCGAAGAATCTAAAGAAGAGCTTCAACAAGCGTTAGAGGGATCTGATCTAGTTTTTATAGCCGCAGGAATGGGTGGAGGAACAGGCACAGGAGCAGCTCCAGTAGTTGCAGAAGTAGCTAAACAAAGTGGTGCATTAACAGTAGGTATAGTAACCAAACCATTTTCTTTTGAAGGGAAAAGAAGAATGCGTCAAGCAGAAGAGGGAATTGCAAGACTGGCTGAAAACGTGGATACTCTTATAGTTATTCCAAATGATCGATTAAAAGACGTTATATCAGGAGCTCCCCTTCAAGAAGCATTTAGGAATGCTGATGACGTTTTAAGGATGGGCGTCAAAGGTATCAGTGACATAATTACTTGCCCAGGATTAGTTAATGTTGATTTCGCTGATGTAAGATCAGTTATGACGGAAGCAGGCACTGCTCTTCTCGGTATAGGAATTGGTTCAGGAAGATCGAGAGCTTTAGAGGCAGCCCAGGCAGCAATGAATAGTCCTTTACTAGAAGCAGCTAGAATTGATGGAGCTAAAGGTTGCATCATAAATATTACTGGTGGCAAAGACATGACTTTAGAAGATATGACCTCCGCATCTGAAATTATCTATGATGTTGTTGATCAAGAAGCAAATATTATTGTTGGTGCTGTGGTCGATGAGGCAATGGAAGGGGAGATACAAGTTACTGTTATTGCTACAGGATTTGAAACAAATCAACCATTAAACCAACAAAGAATAAAAAACAGATTATCTAATCAACCCTTATATAATTATTCCGATAATAAAGAATCAGGAGCAAGTATTCCTGAGTTTTTGAGATTAAGGCAAATTAAAAAAGATATAGGTTAAAAGGTAAAATAGAGTGACTCGGTTATCTCGCCTGCCTCAAGCATCCCTTGTGGCTGCTACCTTCCGGTCCTGACCAGGTTTAGGCGTTAAAACCGCGAAAGGCCGAGTCAAAAACATACTAGCAATTCTTGATTCAAAAAGATACATAAATTTATTATGTTACCTTCAGACTTAGTTAATTATAAAAAAAAATCACGAAAAATCATTGTACTAACTGCATGGGACTCTATATCAGGATCCATTGCAGAACAAGCCAATGTTGATCTCGTCCTCGTAGGAGATTCCTTAGCAATGGTCTGCTTAGGATACAAATCCACATTGCCATTAACTTTAGAAAACATAATTTATCATACTAATGCTGTTTCAAGAGGATTTAAAAAGAAAATTGAAGAACAACCTTTGGTCGTTTCAGATATGCCTTTTCTGACTTACCAATGTGGAGAGGATAAAGCTGTTGAATATGCAGGGAAAATCATTCAGAGCACTTATGCAAAAGCTGTAAAGGTAGAAGGAGCTGAACCAGAAATACAAAAAGTTATTTCTAGATTAATAAGAATGGGAATCCCTGTTATGGGTCATATAGGTCTTACACCACAAAGCTATTTAAATATTGGATTAAAGAAACAAGGAGAAAGCTTAGAAAGCCAAGAAAAAATAAAGAAAGAGGCTTCAATTCTTGAAAAATTAGGATGTTTTTCAATAGTTCTTGAACATATTCCTGATTTGCTTGCTAAAGAAATACAAAATTCTTTAACAATTCCCATAATAGGTATTGGTGCAGGTAATTATTGCGATGGGCAAGTAAGAGTAACTGCAGATTTGTTAGGCCTCAATGATGATCAACCACCATTTTGCCAACCGATTATTCAAGGAAAGAAATTATTTAAGGATAAATTAAAAGAATGGGTAGACTCTGAAAGACTTAATTAATTTCATCCCACCACTTAAACATAGAAACAAGAACTTGATTGCTTAGTTCCATTCCTTTAGGCTCACTTAAAAAGAATCTATTCCCCTTTCTTACTAATAATCCACTTTCAAGAAATATTTTCCATTCTTCAAGCAATTTACTAAAGTTGCTTTCAAATTTTTTGGTTTCCCAGTTTTGTTCTTTAAACACTTCTTTGATATCTACACCCTCTTTAAGTCTTAATCCCAACATTATTTTCTCCTCAACTTCTTTGTAGACAAACTCCTTATTAAAAAGTGATGAATCTAAATTAATTTCATATTGTCTAATTACCCATTCTTTATATTCTTTACTAACTCTTGGTCTAGTTAACTTTTCCCCCCAAGGTGAACTAGTAGAACCTTGACCAAAACTCCACCAGCCTAAACCACTCCAATAAACTCTATTATGTCTCGATTGATGTCGCGGGAGGCAATAGTTTGAGATTTCATATCTTGAATACCCTGAGTTTTTTAAAATTAAATGAGTTGATTCACTATTTCTAAAAGCTTCTTCATCACTTGGGAGTTTTAATTGTCCTAAATTAACTAATTTTTGAAACACAGTGCCATTTTCAATATTTAAATCGTAAATAGATAGATGCGGTGGTGAAAATGTTATTGCTTTTTTTAAGTCATCTTGCCATTCTTTAAATCCACTAAGTGGCAAGTTTTGAATTAAATCTAAACTCCAGGTTTTTATTAACCCAGAATCATATTCTTTCTTCAACCATAAACAAGACTTTTCTGCATCTTCTCTCAAA
The DNA here is from genome assembly GCA_003214315.1 of Prochlorococcus sp. AG-418-D13. Lineage (GTDB taxonomy): Bacteria > Cyanobacteriota > Cyanobacteriia > PCC-6307 > Cyanobiaceae > Prochlorococcus_A. The sequence continues at coordinate 54,202 of QCLU01000006.1, read as the reverse complement.
TGACGCCTTCCCGACTTTTGAAGTATCTGATTATTAAAACTTTGTACTCCGAGACTAAATCTATTTATTCCAGCATTTATGAATCCATAAAGATCATCTTTAGTAAAACTTGCTGGATCAACCTCCATAGTGATTTCAGCACCATAGTCAATTCCATAATTTTCTCTAAAAAGATCAATTAATTCTTTGATTTGGGTAGGATCTAAGATTGATGGTGTACCACCTCCTATATAAATTGTCGATAGAGGTGATTTATGCTTAATTGACAATATTTCTTTATATAAAAAGTGCAAATACTCTTTAACAGTTTTGCTTCCATAACCTTGTAAAGTTTCAATTTTGTTTCCTAATGGAATAATTGCAAAATCACAATAAAAGCACCTTCTATGGCAAAAAGGAATGTGAACATAAGCACTTCTTGGAAACTTATTCATAATCTAAATTCATTTTTAAGCTCCAAAAAAGTATTAAGGATCGAAAAAAATTAAATCCTTATTTACTCAATTAATAAATCCTAGTAGATTATAGATATGACAGATATCTTAGTATTAATTTTATTTGTATTGTCTGGGGCTGCTTCAGGATGGCTTGGTGTTGATTTATTGCCAGTAGACATACTTAAACAGGTATCTAATGTAGAAGGTTTTAGAATTGTTTTGGCAATAATAGGTTCTTTTATAGGGTTAGCAGCTGGTTTTGTATTCCTTCAACTTAGAAAGACGTTTCTTGATCAAATAAGAACAATGCCAACGGACTTACTAATAAGTAGATCCGTTGGATTGATTTTAGGATTACTTGTTGCTAATCTCCTACTTGCCCCAATACTATTAATTCCCTTCCCTAGAGAGGTTTTTTTCGCAAAGCCCTTAGCAGCTATATTAAGCAACATTTTTTTTGGTGTGCTTGGTTATAAGTTAGCAGATACTCACGGAAGGACGTTATTGAGATTATTCAATCCTAATAATACTGATGCATATTTAATTAATGAAGGAATCCTTCCTGCTGCAAGTCCAAAAATTCTAGATACCAGCGTAATTATTGATGGAAGAATCAATGGCCTTTTAAGTTGCGGCTTATTGGAAGGGCAATTAATTGTTGCTCAAAGTGTAATTGACGAATTACAAACTTTGGCTGACTCAAGCAGTAATGAAAAAAGGTCGAAAGGCAGAAGAGGCCTCAAGTTATTAAAAGAATTAAGAGATTTATATGGGAGAAGACTTGTAATAAACCCAACAAAATATGAAGGTAATGGGGTAGACGAAAAACTCTTGAAAATTACTGAGGATATGACAGGAACTTTAATTACAGCTGATTATAATCTTTCTCAGATTGCTGAAGTTAAAGAATTAAAAGTTATGAATTTGAGTGATTTGGTTATTGCTTTAAGACCAGAAGTACAACCAGGAGAATCACTTAATATAAAAATCGTGAGAGAAGGCAAAGAAAAAATGCAAGGTATTGGATATTTAGATGACGGCACAATGGTTGTTATCGATGAGGCAAAGAATTTTGTTGGAAGCAGATTAGATATTGTTATCACAGGAGCATTACAAACTCCCACTGGAAGAATGGTCTTTGGAAAACTAATAAATAATCCTGAGTCAAACAAATCTTATAAATCACCAGCGACACAGGGCTAAATCTAGCTACAATCAAAACAATCTTAATTTCGTGATACAAATGACTGTATCTGCTCCTTATTACGGCGAAAACACCGTTATGAGGACCCCGCCCCCTGATCTCCCCTCTCTTTTACTGAAAGAGCGAATTGTTTATCTAGGTTTACCATTATTTTCAGATGATGATGCGAAAAGACAACTAGGCATGGATGTTACTGAGTTAATCATTGCTCAACTTCTTTATCTAGAGTTTGAGGATCCAGAAAAACCAATCTATTTCTATATCAATTCAACAGGGACTAGTTGGTACACTGGTGACGCAGTTGGTTTTGAAACAGAAGCTTTCGCTATCTGCGATACAATAAGCTACATTAAGCCTCCAGTACACACAATATGTATCGGACAAGCAATGGGAACTGCTGCAGTGATTCTTTCTTCTGGTACTAAGGGGCAAAGAGCTGCTCTTCCACATGCTTCTATTGTTTTACATCAACCCATAAGTGGAGCAAGAGGCCAAGCAACCGATATTCAAATAAGAGCCGAGGAAGTTTTGAAAAATAAAAAATCAATGCTAGAGATTTTATCTCGTAATACAGGAAAGACTATCGAAGAACTCTCAAAAGATTCTGACAGAATGAGTTATCTCAACCCTCAAGAAGCCCTAGATTATGGCGTTATCGATAGAATACTCACAAGTCAAAAAGATTTACCAAATAAAATTTAACTCTCACAAAACTATTTTAAAATCATGCCAATAGGAACTCCAAGCGTGCCTTACAGACTTCCAGGAAGTCAATATGAAAGATGGGTTGACATATATACAAGATTAGGTGTTGAAAGAATTCTTTTTCTTGGACAAGAAGTGAATGATGGTATTGCTAATAGCCTCGTAGCACAAATGCTTTATCTAGATTCTGATGATAATTCCAAACCTATCTATCTATATATAAATAGCCCAGGAGGATCAGTAACTGCTGGCTTGGCTATATATGACACTATCAAATATGTAAAAAGTGATGTAGTAACCATATGTGTAGGTCTCGCAGCCTCCATGGGAGCGTTCCTGTTGGCCGCTGGCACTAAAGGTAAAAGAGTTGCTTTGCCTCATAGCAGAATAATGATTCATCAACCACTAGGAGGGACATCTCAACGTCAAGCAAGTGATATTGAAATAGAAGCTAAGGAAATTTTAAGAATTAAAGATATGTTAAATATGTCTATGGCAGATATGACAGGCCAATCATTTGAGAAAATCGAAAAGGATACTGATAGAGATTATTTTCTAAGTGCGGAAGAAGCAAAAAATTATGGCTTAATCGATAGAGTAATCACACATCCAAGCGAAGCAAATCAGTCTTAAATTTTCTAAATTAATATTTTAATTTAAATTTTTAAATTAATAATTTTTTTGGTTTATTTACACCTTAATGTCTAAAATAATAATTATCAAATGCAAAGAAGCTACAACTAATGACCCAACTCTTTTACGACACTGATGCAGATCTAAGTCTTTTAAATAATAAAACGATAGCGATTATTGGATATGGTTCACAAGGTCATGCACATGCCCTAAACCTTAAAGATAGCGGTATGCATGTAATTGTTGGATTATATAAAGGAAGTAAGTCTGAAAGCAAAGCTATTAGCGATGGTCTAGAAGTATTTAGTGTTTCTGAAGCTTGCGAAAAAGCAGATTGGATTATGATTCTCCTTCCAGATGAGTTTCAGAAAGATGTTTACCTTAAAGAAATAGAACCAAACTTAAAAGAAGGAAAGATATTAAGTTTTGCTCATGGCTTTAATATAAGATTCGGACTTATCAAACCTCCTAGTTTTGTGGATGTTGTAATGATTGCCCCAAAAGGACCTGGTCACACTGTTCGTTGGGAATATCAGAATGGTCAAGGAGTTCCAGCATTATTCGCAGTAGAGCAAGATTCTTCCGGAAATGCAAGATCATTGGCGATGGCTTACGCTAAAGGGATTGGCGGAACGAGAGCTGGAATTCTTGAAACAAACTTCAAAGAAGAAACAGAAACTGATTTATTTGGCGAACAAGCTGTTTTGTGCGGAGGATTATCAGAACTAGTCAAATCAGGCTTCGAAACTCTTGTAGAGGCAGGATATCAGCCCGAACTTGCTTACTTCGAATGCTTACATGAAGTTAAACTGATTGTTGATTTAATGGTAAAGGGAGGCTTATCTCAAATGAGAGATTCCATTTCAAATACTGCAGAATATGGAGATTATGTAAGTGGTAAAAGACTTATCAATAGTGATACAAAGAAAGAAATGCAGAAAATTCTAAAAGATATTCAAGATGGAACTTTCGCCAAGAATTTTGTGGAAGAATGCGATAAAAACAAACCATTAATGACAAAATTAAGAGAAGAGAACTCAAAACATGAAATTGAGAAAGTAGGTAAAGGTCTACGCTCCATGTTCAGTTGGCTGAAATAAATTTATTTTTAATATTTCTTGGATCGATTGGTTTTGATTTGTTGACCGGAGATCCAAGATTCTTAATCCACCCAGTTCAAGTAATTGGCTTTTACATTAAAAAAATATCTGATTACCTCATAAATAATTTTGGAGAAAATAAAAATATATTATTTTGGGGAGGTTTTATCGTAGCTATATCGACTATTGGAATGAGCTTTGGTTTAGGAAAATTGATAGAACTCAGTTATGTGCAATCAAGAAATCATTTTTTTGGTGGATTGTTTATTTTTTTTGGACTTTCAAGTTGTATTGCGACTAAGGGACTTATTTCGAGTGTAAAAGAGATTGCAGAACTAATAGAAAGCAAGGAAATTAATGACCAAGATAAGAGAATAATCAAAAAGAAAGTACAAAGAATAGTCAGTAGGGATGTAAGATCATCTTCTATAAAACATCTCTTGAGATCAAGTACCGAGAGCCTTACCGAAAATTCTGTTGATGGAATATTTGGGCCATTATTTTGGATTTTTATTGGAATTGTTTTTATGAAGTTTTCAATTTTTCTACCGGGACCTTTATCACTTGGTTTTTCTTATAAAGCCATAAGTACTTTAGATTCAATGATAGGTTACAAATATGATTATTTTAGATATTTGGGTTTTTTCAGTGCAAAAATCGAAGATTTTTTTACGTTTGTTCCTTCAAGATTAGTCTTAATCACATTACCTTTAGTTAGCTCCAAAGTTAATGAGTATGGATCAATCATAAAAAAAAGTTATCGTGATGGTAAAAAATATGATTCGCCTAATGCTGGGATTTCAGAAGCTATATTTGCCTATATTTCCGGCATTAAATTAGGAGGTAAAAGTAAATATAAAAATGAAATTATTGAAAAGCCAATAATTAATGAGACCGGAGATAATTGCACTGAAGAAAAAATCAAATTAATTTGTAAATTAATTTTGAGATTACAATTTTTATGGATAATAATTTTTGTCTTAATTTTTTTTATAATCTCGGCTTTAATTTAATAATAAATTAGTTTAAAAATTATTAAAATAAATTTAAAAATCTATGCAAGGAAATCGCTCTCCAATGGAAAATCAAAATGATGGTTTTACTAATACATCATCAACTAATAATGAATACTCAAAATGGGTAGACAATCAGGGGGATGAAGTAAAGAATGTTTTTGGATTTAATAGCAGCGCTGAGCTTGTGAATGGTAGAGCAGCTATGATTGGATTCTTAATGCTCATATTAACCGAGTTGGTTTTTAGCGGCAGACCTGTGACTTCTTCAATTTTTGGTATCAATTGAAAATGGAAGAAAAAAAATCTAATCCAATAAAAGCAATCCTTTACATATCTGTATGGGTAATAATTTGGGGAACATTAGGCTCTTTAATTGATTACCCTCTTTATAAAAATAAAATTTACTTAGAAGGAAGCATATATCAGTATCTTACTTTCACAATTACAGCGATAATATCCATAATAAGTGCAAAGTTTTTTTATAAAAAATTTGAATTATAAAAATTTGTACCTAAATTTCTTAATAATTTTAGCTGGTTCTTTACTTTCATTGGACTCGTAAAGTATCCACTGATGTGTCTCAGTATCATGATCACAACCATAATTTCCAGATGAATTATCGTAAGTTGAAAGATATGAATGACAATTTTGGTCTGCCTCAAAAGCAGAGTCATAACCTGTTAGAAAATATATCAAAAATAGAACAGTTATTAACAAAAAAAATAATTGAGAAACTAAATTAACTACTTTCATGGATTATTCTAAAATTTAAATATATCATCTGATAAATTTTTTCGATCTAAAAATATAGCTAACGACCAACATTAAATACAAAGTCATGGAATTCTTGATTCTTTAAATACAGGATGACTAGCAATACTAAAATCATATTTAAGCCTATTACTATTGATCCAAAAATATTTATTTGTTTTTTACCTGGCAAAGTATAAGTAAATTTCTTGCCTTTAAGAAAACCAGCTAAGCCTTTTTTTTCTTTTTTTGTTTCTTTTATTTGAGTATCTTGAGTATTATTCTTAACTTCATTATCGGAAAAACCTTTTACCATTACAAATTAAATAACAAATTTATAATATTCCAAAAAAATAAATTTTTTTAATAATTAACAATTTTTAATCACATATGGGATCATTAATGAAAGTTTCTCATTTGAGGAATTATTAAAAAAATAAGCTTCTATAATTTCTGTTTGCAACCCCAATAAACTAGATTGACATTTGAATCTATTTTGGTCAAATACTACTAATTGAAGTTTTTCTATTTCAGAAACTAATTCTTTACATACTTGGGTTCGAGAATCTTTAAAACAATCACTAGATTGTTTTAAAATTTTAGACTTTGTTGGTATTGTTTCTGCCATAAGGAAATTTGATAATAATAAAAATTTTAAGAATAAAATAGTTAAAAATTTCATTACTTTTTAAGATTTCAAAATTTTGGATACTTCGGCAAGAGTTTTGGTCATTGGGCTAATTGTATTTTATTGCGAATAAAAAAAGATGCCCTTAAAGAGCACCTTGTTAGTAGGGAAGAAATAGATTAAAAAGATTACCCTTGAACTCTATCCTTAAAGAGTTTACCTGCGGAGAATGTTGGAACTCTTTTAGCAGGTATTGCTATTTTTTCGCCTGTCTTAGGGTTTAATCCCTGTCTTGCAGAACGATCTCTTGGTTCGAAAGAACCAAATCCTAGTAAAGAGACTTTTTTGCCTTCCACTACTGAATCAACAATAGTTTCAATAGCTGCATCAACAACTAAAGAAACATCCGTTTTTGTGAGCTCTGTACGAGCAGCAACAAGATTTACTAAATCAGCTTTGTTCATTGAAATTTAAATTAAAGCAAAGGTTTAAAAAAAAAAGATTTAAATCGAGTTTTAAACCTCGAACTTCCACATCATATGGAGCAAATACAAATACGGCAACCGAAAATGCCGGCGGCGCAAAGCTTTATACAAATTTTAGGGACATTTTTAGCGACATTATTTATTTTTATAGCCGCGCTTTTTTCTTTTATAAAAAATCGCCTCTTCATTTAGAGAACCACTAAAAGCATTGGTAATACTGGATTTAGGCTTAAAAATTCTAACTACATTGAGCAAAGGGAAAAAATATCAAAGGAGATGAATTTAAGAATTTGAGATATTTATTATGTTTTATTAATTTTCAGATATATTTCCTTCTCATCACATGAAAAATCATAATTTGTATTATGAAATCAAGAAAAATCTGGTTTTCCATTATTAAGCTTTCTCTCTAAATCGTTTTATGCACTGAGCAGATGGATGAAGAAATTGTAATTAATTAGAAAATTAATACTCTCCAAGATCTAATAAAGTTGATTAGTGAAGCCTTAAATTTGAGTTTTTTTTTTTAATTTTGCATCTATTATTCAAATATCAGTAATTTAAATAAATTATCTCAATATTTAACTAATCAATGATAAAGAGAAAGTGATTCATCTCAATAAAGGTAAACCCTTTCCTTTGGGGAGTTCTCTAACTTCACAAGGGGTCAATTTTTCCTTAATAGCCACAAATGCAGAATATGTAGAAATCTTATTGTTTGAGAAAGAGGACTCTATTGCTCCAAAAAGTATATTCAAATTAGATCAGACTCATAATAAAGGTCCTTACTGGCATGCGGAAATAAAAAATCTAGATGAAGGTTGTATTTATGCTTTTAGAGTAAAACAAAAAAATAATGAAATTAATAATAACTATGAAAAAAAAGTATTACTTGATCCATGTTCAAGGGGTATTACCGGATGGGGAAGTTATAAAAGAGAAAATGCATTAAAAACGCAAGAAAATACTAATTCTTGTCTTAAAAGCGTTGTTTGCGATAGAAAATTATTTAACTTTAAGGATTATCCAAGACCGAGACATTCTTGGGAAGAAACAATTATTTATGAACTCCATATCAAAGCTTTCACTGAATCAACTGATAAAGATGAAAGTTGTTGTAAGAAATTTTTAAAAAAAATTCCGTATCTCAAAGAACTAGGCATTACAACAATTGAATTACTTCCTATTTTTTGTTTTGATCCTACTGATGCCCCAAATGGTCTTAAAAATTTTTGGGGTTATAGTCCTATCAATTGGTTTACTCCGCATTTTGAATATCTTTCGAATGAATCCGCCGAAAAGAATAGAGAGGAATTCAGAAGATTTGTAGAGGAATGTCATAAAGCAGACATTGAAGTCATCTTAGATGTTGTATACAATCACACTTCCGAAGGAGATTCAAAAGGGCCAGCGATATCTTGGAAAGGTATAGATGAAAATCTTTATTACTTTATTGGAAAAGATAAAAATTATCAGGACGTCTCCGGATGTGGTAATACTATTGCAGCAAACAGAGGATTAGTTAGAAAACTAATAATTGAATCATTAAAATGTTGGGCGAGTGAATTAGGAGTTGATGGTTTTAGATTTGATTTAGGAATAGCCCTATCAAGAGGAGAAAATCTTTCACCCCTTGATAATCCTCCAATTTTTGAAGATATAGAATGTGAACCAGAACTTATTGATATCAAGTTCATAAGTGAGCCATGGGATTGCGGCGGTTTATATAAATTAGGTGATTTCCCATCTAAGAATACTTTCACTTGGAATGGTCATTTTAGGGATGACTTGCGGAGATTTTGGAAGGGTGATAAAGATACAGCTTGGAATATGAGCGATAAAATAAAAGGGACACCATCTATTTATAAAAAGGATAAGATTTTCCCAAAATCAATAAATTTTATTACTTCACATGATGGATTCACTCTAAAAGATTTAGTAACTTTCAATAGAAAATATAATTTTGCCAATAGAGAACAAAATAGAGATGGTGATAACCATAACAATTCTTGGAATCATGGTACAGAGGGACCAACTACAAACTTATTAATTAATGATTTAAGAAAAAGACAACAAAAAAATCTTATTCTTAGTTTACTTATATCTAAAGGTGTTCCAATGATACTTATGGGTGATGAGATAGGCAGGTCGCAAGGCGGTAACAATAATTCTTGGTGCCAAAATAATTTATTGGGCTGGATGAATTGGGATCATGGTCAACAAGATTTGGAATTATTAGAATATTTTAAATACGTTATAAAAATTCGAAAAAAACTAATAAACATTTTTAATCCATCATTCTTCCCTAATAATCAAACCAATGAAAATATTCCAAGATATCATTGGCATGGAACAAAGTTAGATAGACCCGATTGGAGTAGTTGGTCTCACACAGTTGCCTTTAGCATTAACAAAGGCAATACTAATCCGCTGGTCTGGATAGGTTTAAATGCATATTCAAAAAGTATCGATTTCTCCTTACCAAAATGTAAATATAATTGGTTAAAGGTTATTGACACTAGCATGTCTGAGATTTTTAAACCCTTAACTATTAATGAAAAATCTGTTTCAATAAAGAGTAGAAGCTCTTTATTAATCATTTCAGAAGAAGTATTTGGGACAAAAAACCATATAATCTAAAAGCGGGCGGCGGGAATCGAACCCGCATCTTCAGCTTGGAAGGCTGAGGTTTTACCACTAAACCACGCCCGCGTTAAGTAATAGAATTACCATTGCAATAATACATTATCAAACAATCAACAAAGTAAAAAGATTGGAAAATTCACACTCGAAAAAAAATATTTCTAGATCAACAACAAGATTAATGTTCTCTTATGGGCTAGGAGATGCAGGTACAGGTTTAGTTGCGACGCAATTTGGTTTTTTTCTGTTCAGATTCTTTATTTCTGCTGGTTTACCAGTAATAATTGCAGGTTCATTATTAATGTTAATAAAGATATGGGATGCAGTAAATGATCCGTTAATTGGATGGTTAAGTGATAGAACCAAATCAAGATGGGGGCCTAGAATCCCTTGGATGGTAGCAGCATCTGTTCCTCTTGGTTTCTCTTTAGCTGCGATATGGTGGACACCCACTGGTTCCGTGCTGAGCAAGACTATTTACTATGCCATAATTTCTATACTCGTAATGACTGCTTATACAAGTATTAATCTTCCTTTTGCAGCTCTATCTACTGAAATTTCTGAAAAAACAGCAATAAGAACAAGACTAAACGCCTCTAGATTTACTGGCTCAATAATTGCAGGACTAACTGGTTTAATAATTGCTGGCGTTGTATTAGGTTCTGAGGGATCAGCAAATAATGAATATTTTTTAATGGGTAAAATAAGTGGATGTATTGCAGTTGCTGCAACATTAATTTCTTGTTGGGGATTGGCTCCATTTGCAAAAAAAGCAAGAAGGCCTTCAGGAAAAGTTGAAGCTATAACACTTCAATTCAAAAGGATCTTCAGAAATAAAAAATTTCTAAAAGTTATTACGCTTTATATTCTTCTTTGGTGCGCCTTACAATTGATGCAAACAGTAGCCTTAATATATGTAGAGGATGTGCTGAATGTACCAATATATATTGCGAAGTGGATCCCGATACCTTTTCAAATTAGTGCTTTAGTGGGTTTACAAATATGGACCAGAGTATCAAACAAATTGGATAGGATTTCAGCTTTAAACTATGGAGGGATTATGTGGATTATTTCATGTACGGCAGCTTTATTTTTACCTTCACTATCAAAAATTTCAGGAGTTGGAGATAGTTTATTCCTAAATGCCGGCAACATATTTCTGTTCATTCTTTTAATTTTCATTATCTGCCTTATTGGCATTGGAGCTTCAACGGCTTTTCTTATTCCTTGGTCACTACTTCCTGATGCAATAGACGAAGACCCAGAGAAACCAGCAGGATTATATACTGCTTGGATGGTACTTATTCAGAAGATTGGTATCGCGTTTAGTGTTCAATTATTAGGATTTTTATTGTATTTATCTGGTTATCAATCATGCATTGTTGAAAAAGATAGTCTAAATATTATGGAACAATGCTACTCAGCACAATTAACTATTAGATTATGTATTGGTTTTATACCTTCATTATTGGTAATAATTGGTCTTTTAATCATGAGGAAATGGGATCGAAAATTAATTACAAACTAATATAAAGATATGTATTACCCTAATTTTTTCAAAAGACTTCTAAGCAGCTTAATCATTGGCGGGCAAGCAATTAATTTTATCTTAAAAGGTAAAATTTCCAAAAATGATCTCTTTGACCAACTTATGGAGTCAGGTCCAGGAAGTTTATTAATTGTATTAATTACAGGAATTGCCGCAGGTACAGTTTTTAATATTCAAGTTGCTTCACAACTTACAAGTATGGGAGTTTCAAGTGAAATTGGAGGTTTATTAGCAGTAGGCATGGCGAGAGAAATGGCTCCTCTTCTAACTGCTACTTTAATGACTGGAAAGGTTGCCACTGCCTATGCTGCTCAACTGGGTACTATGAAAGTCACAGAACAAATTGAGGCAATAACCATGTTAAGGACCGAACCAGTCCAATATTTAGTAGTTCCAAGGTTACTATCGATGGTAATAATGTCTCCGATACAGTGTCTTTTATTTTTATCTGTAGCTTTATGGAGTGGACAAATTTGGAGCACAATTTTTTATAAAGTTCCTCCAATAGTTTTTTGGACATCTGTAAGATCAGGTAACGTGAGTTTAACCAGTACAGACTTAACTTCAATGTTAATAAAATCTGTAGTGTTCGGATTACTTATTTCAATCATTGCTTGTGGATATGGACTCACAACTAAAGGAGGTCCAAAAGAAGTTGGAACAAGTACAACAGGTGCAGTTGTAATGACTCTCGTTACTGTATCTTTAATGGATGTATTACTAACGCAAATTTTATTTGGATAATTCTATGTTTAATACTAAATCAAAAAAAGAGGAACCAGTAATAGTATCTCCTTCATTTCAATTGCCAATCATTCTAATAGTTTTAAGTTTTATGCTTTTGTTTTTGAATATTGGTTCTTTGCCAACAATAGTTTTTGCTTCTTTTAGCTTTTTTTTATTACTTCAGTCATTCACCTTAAGAATAAAAATAACAAATGATGATTTTATCGTTTTACAATTAGGAAAAGAGATTAGAACTTTTCCATTCAAGAACTGGATATCATGGAAATTCTTTTTCCCTATAATCCCAGGTATTTTTTATTTTAGAGAAAAGTCCAGTCCTCATTTATTACCAATTTTATTTAATCCAAAGCAATTAAAAGATGAGCTCATAAAAAAAGTTAAATCCCTGGAAATTAAAAATTCTTAAAATTCAGACTTTGCCTAATCATCAAATTTATTTAAATGACCAATACAGAAATTTCCGACAATAATCCTGAAAAGGAATTAATAATAGATAAGTCAATTTCAGATGATAAAACCAAACAAATTAGTAAGAAAAATACAACGCAAAATAAAAAAATTACACCAAAAAATGACAAATTAACTAAATCTTTTGATGAAATTTCTAATGAAATTTTTAGAGAACTCGTTTCAAAAAAAGACTCTTTATTTCAAGAAATAAAAGAGTTAGAAACAAAAAAACATGAAATAGAAAAAGATATTGAGTCAAATTTCAAAGGACAGTCAGATAATATTGCTAAAAGAGTTAAAGGCTTTCAAGAGTACTTAACTGGAGCTTTGCAGAATCTTTCACAAAACGTAGAGAAACTTGAGTTAGTTTCTCAACCAATAATCGTAAAGCCTTCTCCCCTTGATGAAAAAAAGCAAAACAACATCACAAATAATGTAGTTAATGTTCCTGCTCTTTCTGAAACATTTAAGCCAGATGAAGAGATTATAAAAAGTTGCTTTTCAAGTTTTACAGAACAACCTGACTTTTATGCAGAACCTTGGAAATTAAGACGGAGTCTTGATTCATCAGATATAGAAATTATGGATGATTGGTTCTTTAATATGGGCGGAAGAGGTTCTCTTGAAAGTAGGGGATCTCGACAAAAAAATGCCTTGTTATCAGCGGGTTTAATATCTATTCTTGGCGAATTATATGGAGATCAGTTTCAGACCCTTATTTTAGCTTCGCAGCCTGAACGATTAGGTGAATGGAGAAGAATTCTTCAAGATTCACTTGGTCTCACAAGAGATGACTTTGGACCTAATAGTGGGATTGTTCTTTTTGAAAGGCCTGAAGGTGTCATCGAAAGAGCTGACAGATTAGAAGCCAATGAAGAATTGCCATTTATTATCATTGATGCTGCAGAAACTTCTGTTGAAATTCCAATACTTCAATTCCCATTATGGGTAGCATTTGCTGGTTCAGATAATGAAATTTACGATGATCTTGAACTAAACTAAGGTTTATGAATATCTTAATAATTTTTACTAGTTATCTTTTAGGATCACTTCCGACAGGGTTTTTAATTGGAAAATATCTCAAAAATATAGATCTAAGAACTATGGGTTCTGGATCTACAGGTGCCACAAATGTCTTAAGAAATGTTGGGAAATGGCCAGCACTTTTCGTGTTTATCATTGACGTTGGGAAAGGCCTTATTGCAGTAAAAATTGCTCAATATTATACAGATCAAGGATTAATAGAGGTAATAGCAGGGATATCCGCTATCTCAGGACATATTTGGCCAATATGGCTTAGAGGGAAAGGAGGGAAAGCTGTTGCTACTGGATTAGGTATGTTTTTAGCTCTTTCTTGGAAAGTTGGACTCGCATCTCTTGGCATTTTTTTAATAGTTCTAACAAAAACTAAATTTGTTTCTTTATCCAGTATTTCAGCTGCAATCTTACTTCCTATTTTTATGTTTTTTTATTTAGGTAAATTTATGCACTCATACTTTTTTATAAGTTTAATTGTGGCATTATTAGTAATCTGGAAACATAGAACAAACATAACGAGATTGCTTAAGGGAGAAGAATCCAAAATTAATCAGAATCAATAGATTTAAATATTTCTATTAGAGCTTTATTAGGATCTATAGCTTTTGAAATTGATCTGCCAATGACTAACTTGGAAGCGCCATTCTCTATAGCTTCATAGGGAGTCATAATTCTATTTTGATCATCTTTATTGTCAACATTTAATCTGATACCTGGTGTAATAAGTTCAAAATTATCCTTATAAATAGATCTCAACATTTTTACCTCCCAAGGGGAACAAACACATCCATCTAATCCGGCATCAAAAGATAACTTTGCAAGTCTAAATACATTTTCTTCAATTGAATTATTTCTATCAAGATCATTTTGAAAATCTATAAGAGAAAAGCTTGTTAAAACAGTTATTCCTATAACCAATGGAGGTTTTACACTGCCTGAGGTGGCTCCTTCTAAAGATGCTTTTTTCGAATCCTTAAGAGCTTTTAAACCTGCTGAAGCATGAATAGAAATTATATCAACCCCTAATTTTGAAACTTGGAAACATGCTGCTTGCATTGTATTTGGAATATCATGAAATTTTAAGTCTAAAAAAATTTTTTTATTTAAACCTTTTAATATTTCAATAACCCTCGGACCTTCCCTAACAAAAAGTTCTAAACCAACTTTCACCCACTTAATATTAGGACATTTTTCCAAAAGTAATTTTGCTTGACTTACATCTAATCCATCAATTGCCAATATTATTTTATCCTCCGAATTAAATTTGTTATTCATCAATTTTCAGTTTTCAAACCTCTTAATTATTTTTTTTCCAATTTGCAAAATTTTTCCTTCCAAATCATTTTTTGAATTAAAGACTAAATCAGGATTTATTACTTTCTGACTATCAATTTTTACACCCCCACCTTTAATAGATCTTTTGGATTCGCTGCTAGATTTGAAAAGTTTTAGAGCACTTAATAAGTAGAAAAACTTTACTGGAAAAACTACTTCTTTTAAAGAAATCTCTGGAATTTCTCCAACTTTTTCTTTTTGCCCAAGGAATAATTTTTCGCAGTTTGATTGCGCCTTTAATGCTTCTTGGGCCCCATGGAATAAAGTAGTAACTTCTAAAGCCATTCTTCTCTGTAATTCACGAGGATTTGAATTTTCCAGAAAATTTAAATCTAATTCAGTAAGTAATTCAAAATAGGTGGGTATTATATTATCGGGTACTTTTTCTAATTTTGAATACATTGAAAGAGGATCTTCAGTTAAACCGACGGTGTTAAATTCAGATTTACTCATCTTCTTAATTCCATCTAAACCTGTCAAAATTGGCAGCAGAACACCAAATTGAGGGTCTTGTTTAAAATGCCTTTGAAGGTCTCTTCCTATTGCAATATTAAATTTCTGATCTGTGCCTCCAAGCTCAATATCTGATTGAACAATTACCGAATCGTAACCTTGTAATAGTGGATATAAGAATTCATGCAAAGCAATTGGGATTTGCGAAATGTACCTTTTATTAAATTCCTCCTTAGCTAGCATTTGACTAACTGTTGCACTCCCCATTAATTCAATTATCGAATTAAGATTTAATCCTTTTAACCATTCACTGTTATATCTAATTTCTATTCTATCTTTTGAATCAAAATCTAAAATAGATTCATTGGCTGGCTTTCCCATCCCTAGTTGAGTTAAGTATGTTTTTGCATTATCCTTAACTTGTTTTTCCGATAACTGAACTCTTGTTTTGTTTTTTCCCGTTGGATCTCCAATTTGAGCAGTAAAATCCCCAATAATTAAAACTGCAATATGTCCATTATCTTGGAATGCCCTAAGTTTTTTAAACAATATGCTGTGCCCAAGATGAATATCGGTTCCAGTTGGATCGATGCCGAGTTTAACCCTTAATTTTTTATTATTTTTTTTCGCATGATCAATTACCTCCGAAAAGGTTTGATCTGTTCCCTTAATTGGAAAATATTCTTCTATTCCTCTTGACAGCCATGATGGCAATATTAAATTATCTGACATGAAACTTTAACAGTTAAATTTAAGAAGTTTTATCAAGTTCATCCTTCATTCTTATTAAGGTTTTATTCATTTGATCAAACATTTGATCAGGAGTAATCCCAAATTGACTTAACTGTGTCTTTAATTGTTCTACTGTCATTTTTGCTTGAAAATCTTCAGACAATTCAAATCTCTTCATAAAAACCTTATAACGATCCATAAGTGATTCCATTTTTTTTATAAACATTTTTTTCCCTTCTCTATCAAATTTTCCATAATCAGAGCCAAGTTTCATAAGTTCTTGGTAATCTGTAAAAAGCTTTTTAGCTTCTTCTTGAACGATGTCTGACTCAAAGAATCCCATTTCTATTTTTTTACTTCGCAGATTAAGGCTCAATTACAAGATAACAAGAATCTTTTAAATTGATTAGAAGATTAATAAATTTTAGTTTATAAATAATTCTTTGATTTATATTTTTTCAGAATTAGATTGAGTAGAAATGTTTCATAAATATTGGAAAAATTTAACGTAAATAATATTTCAAACCAAAATAGACAATTTGAATTATTTGGTTCAAATGTAAATACATCAATTAATTTTCAACACTCAAATAATCTAAAAATCAAAGGTGAAATCCTAACTGAATGGAGGGATAGAATATATAATCACCAATTCAAAATTTCAAAAGATACTCACAACAAAACTTTGCACCAAACAAGTCTTCCTATAAATTCAGTTTCCGATGAAAGAAAAATTGATCCGTTTTCCTTGCAGCCATTATCATTGAACTTTTGGAGAACCAATCAATATATACACAATGGGCCAGCAATGTATTTTGTAATTGACTCGATGAAGAGTTCTAAAATAATCCTTTATATAGGAGAAACAAATTCAGCAAATAAAAGATGGAAAGGAGAACATGATTGTAAAAATTACCTCATGAACTATAAAGAAGCCCTAGCTCATAACAAACTCTCAAGTCACCAAGATATTCGTTTCTTCTTAGATGTACCTAAAGAAGTAAAATTAAGACGTAAATTAGAACAGCAACTGATATATTTATGGTTACCACCTTTTAATAAAGAAACTCGAGATAGGTGGGCAACTACTTTCACAAACAACTAAAAGTTAATTCAATCCATTTAACAAATGCAATTTTCAACATTCCCAAAAAATCTAGATAACTGGCAAGGTGTTTCATTAATTTTTGGAGTTTTAGAGGAAGAAATTTCAAGCCAACTTGAAAACATAAAATTTGTTATTGACCCAAAATTATTACTAAAAAAAGTTACTCAAAAAAAATTTAAAGGAGAAAAAGGAAAAACTTTAAGGTTTGAATTTTTAGATCAAAAATTAGAAACTTTAATCATAGTTGGTCTTGGCAAATCGAAGGACCTAAATAAAAGTGATATAGAAAATATCGTAGGAAATCTAGTTAGGAAAACAGTTGATAAAAATGAAAAAATCAGCATCTTGCTACCTTGGGAATTTATAAATTCACAACTAGAAATAAATCAATTAGCAGAGTCAGCCAGATTATCTGCCTATAAGGACAATAGATTCAATAAGAAAAGAGATGAAAAGAAAGTTCTTAAAGAAATAGAGTTTTTAAATTTAAAAGAATTTGAGAATATTAGCTTTGAAGAGACATCACAAATATGTGAAGGTGTAGAACTAGCTAGAAGACTTGTAGCCGCCCCTCCAAATAGTCTTACTCCTCAGGAAATGTCTATACAAGCTTCTCAAATAGCTAAAGATCATGGTTTGGAAGTAAAAATTTTAGAGGCAAAAGATTGTGAAGATTTAGGAATGGGTGCATATTTAGCTGTAGCAAAAGGTTCTGATCTAGATCCTAAATTTATACATCTTACTTTAAAGTCAGAGGGGCCTATTAAAGAAAAGATTGCGCTTGTTGGGAAGGGTTTAACCTTTGATTCTGGAGGATACAATCTGAAAGTAGGAGCATCTCAAATTGAAATGATGAAATATGATATGGGCGGAAGCGCTGCAGTTTTAGGAGCAGCAAAAGCACTTGGAGCAATAAAACCAAAGGGATTAGAAATTCATTTTATTGTGGCATCTTGCGAAAACATGATAAATGGATCTGCAGTACATCCTGGAGATGTAGTTAAGGCATCTAATGGTAAGACAATTGAAATAAATAACACTGATGCAGAGGGCAGACTCACATTAGCTGATGCTTTAACTTACGCATCCAATTTAAACCCAGATTCAATAATAGATCTGGCCACTTTAACAGGAGCTATTGTTGTTGCATTAGGGAATGATGTAGCTGGATTCTGGAGCAATAATGATGATCTAGCAAATGATCTAAAAGCTGCATCAGCCCAGGCTGGAGAAGAATTATGGCAAATGCCTTTACAAAAATCTTATAAAGAAGGGTTAAAGTCTCACATAGCTGACATGAAAAATACAGGTCCTAGAGCAGGTGGGTCAATAACTGCTGCTCTGTTTTTAGAGGAATTCTTTGATTCAGAGATAAAATGGGCTCATATTGATATTGCTGGGACATGTTGGACTGATAAGAATAAAGGAATTAATCCATCAGGTGCAACCGGTTTTGGAGTTAAAACTCTTGTTCAATGGATTAAAAATAAATAACTATGTTTACATCATTCATTCCAAAGATTTGTTGATCTAGCGTTATCACCCCATAATTTATCCAACCTCTGATCTCTCCCGCATGAGAATCTATAGAACTTATATTTTAATTCATTTCTCTCAGCAAAATCCTGATGATATTCTTCAGCCAACCAAAATTGACCTTTTGATTTTAGTTCTACAGATATTTTTTCTAATGGCACTCGCAATTCATTAGAGGCGGAAACAATTGCATTTATTGCATCACTTTCCTCAGTTGTATCTTTGAAAAATATCACTGGCCTATAAGAATCTCCACGATCACAAAATTGACCCTTGCCGTCTAGAGGATCAATATTTCTGAAATAAAGCCTAAGTATCTCGGGTAAAGTTACCAATTTG
The DNA here is from genome assembly GCA_003214315.1 of Prochlorococcus sp. AG-418-D13. GTDB lineage: Bacteria > Cyanobacteriota > Cyanobacteriia > PCC-6307 > Cyanobiaceae > Prochlorococcus_A. The sequence goes on along the minus strand of QCLU01000006.1, from coordinate 35,314 downwards.
GAATCATAGTTTACCAAAACCACTTCCTGATGTCCTTCATGATTTTCGTAAGTAGGATTTTGCAAATCTCCACCTGAATAGCCACTTTCTACAAAATTTATCCCCTTTAATGAATCTAAATCATGTTCTAAACACCAAAAACAACCTCCTGCAAGAATCAATTCCTCTGCAAAAGCGTTTACAGGGTTTATAAATATTGAAAGAGCAATTATTAGAGGTAATAAATATTTCATTTTTTTATTATAAAGTTCAAATAATAGAATTAATAATCTCTTTAGCAGCTCTCTGGACTACGCCCTCTTCTCCTAATTCTTTTTTTAAAAAAGCATAACCTTTTTTAATTTTTATTTTTTCTGACTTTCCCTCAAGAATCCTACAAGATTTGTAAAAAATTTTCTTTTCGTCAAACTCTCTTTGCACAAACTCAGGGATTATTAATTTATTAACTAACAAATTTACAGGAGAAATAAATCTTACTTTGAAATTAAGAATTTTTTTAGCAATAAAAGCAGTTACCCTACTTACTCTATAACCAACAATCTGTGGGATTCCATATAAGGCTAATTCCATATTAACTGTCCCAGATTTGCAAAAAGCAATTTTAGTAAGCGAATAAATATAAGGCTTTAATTTTGCACAATCTTTTTGAGAAATCACAAATCCCTTAACTTGATATTTTCTCAAGGCTTTTTTGAATATTTCATCAAAAGCAATCCGACAGGAGGGGATATAGACAACTAAACTTGGATATTTTTGTTGTAATTTTTTAGCCGCTTTCATAAAAGTAGGTAATACATATCGTAATTCTTGAGGTCTTGATGCTGGCATCAAAAGCAGGATATTTTGATTAGGGCGAAGGTTAAGAATAGTTCTGGCATCCTTCTTTAAAGGAAGTTTTTTTGTCAAATCAATCATTGGATGTCCCACCCACAAAACATTTCCTCCCCTCTTTTTATAAAATGCTGCTTCTTTCTTGAAAATCGCGAAAATTTTATCAGAAAATTTTATTAGATTTGTTGTAGTGTTATTGCCAACCCTCCAAGCCCACTCTTGAGGAGCAATATAGTAAAAAATTGGAATTTTAGTTTTCGATCTTTTTAATTTTGTTCCAATTTTTATATTGGGGCCCATATAGTCAATAAGAATTAAGCAATCTGGAGGATATTTTTTTAGTAATTTATAAAATCTTTTTTGAATTCTTATTGTTGGAAGAATAAGAGGTAAAGCCTCCCAAATTCCTATTGCACTAATTGATGTAGTATCTTGAAGAATTTTCACACCTTCTTTCCTCATCCTTTCCCCACCTAATCCGCAAATTTCTAAATCTATCGATTTTTTTTTAGATTCCTCTAATAATGCTTTTGATAACAAACTTCCGTGCAAATCTCCAGAGACTTCTCCTGTACTTATAAATATCTTTTTATTCATAAATTCACTATAGGCATTGGTCCTCGTCTTTCTTTAGATATTGACTCTTTTAAGAAATTACATAATTTCGAAGATGAAATATCTAATTCTCCTTTCATTACTTTTTCTAATGAATTTGAAATCGCATCATTAGATTTAAAAAGGGAATTCCAAGTAGTTTGCAAAAGTTTTAAATCAAAATCTTTATTTTCCATTAAACCACTTCTCTTAATTCCAATCCTATTTAAACCTCTCAATCTTCCTGGATGCCCTTCCGCCAAGCAGAAAGGAGGTACATCTCTATCTACTCTAGTCATCCCTCCAATCATTGCTAAATATCCAATATGTACAAACTGATGAATACCTAAACAACCGCCAATAATAGCTTTATCTTCAATCTTTACATGGCCGGCAACTTGAACACTATTTGATAAAACTATGCTATTACCAAGCTCACAATTATGGCCGATATGAGTGTAAGCCATCAACAAATTATTATTTCCAATAATTGTTTTTTCGCCCTCATCAGTTGCCTTATTAATAGTTACACATTCTCTGAAAGTATTATTATCTCCAATAATTACTTCAGTATGGGCCCCTTTATATTTAAGGTCCTGGGGATCGAGACCTATAAAAACACTTGGGAAAACTTTATTGTTAACACCAATTTGAGTTCTTCCTGAAATAACAGCGTTCGGGCCTATTTCGGTTCCTTTCCCGATAGTCACATCAGGACCGACAATAGCTCCTTGAGAGACAATAACCCCATCATGTAATTCGGCACTTGGATCAACGAAAGCATTTGGGTGAACTTTTACGCCACTAAATCTTGAGTTAAATTCATTATTTTTTTGATCCATATCCCTAATCAACTAATGAAAACATTAATTCTCCAGCACAAACCAACTTCCCATCAACGTGCGCCTCACCTTTAACCTTCCCAAATCTTTGTCTTTTAATAGACAATAACTCACAAGAAATTATCAATTGATCTCCTGGTACAACTGGTTTTCTGAATTTAACATTATTGATTCCAGCAAAGACAAAAAGTCCTTTAGGAAGATCAGGCATTTGCGTTACAATTATTCCACCTACTTGAGCCATTGATTCAACAATAAGAACCCCAGGCATTAAGGGTCTCTCAGGAAAATGTCCCTGAAATTGAGGCTCATTTATAGTTACATTTTTTACTGCAACCGCTTTCTTTCCAGGAATATGCTCTATGACTTTGTCCACAAGTGCGAAAGGATATCTGTGAGGTAACAAACCTAGTATGTGCTCAGAGGAAAGTTGATTATTTTCACTGGATAATTTCTTTTCCAAAACAATTAAAGATAAAGTTAGTTTTTTAGCGATGAGGCCAATAAAGCATTTAAAGAATGTGATCCTTTATAAACTAAAATTTGAGCCTTAGGTAACCCTACCAAAGCCAAGTCCCCAATCAGGTCTAAAATTTTATGTCTTATTGGTTCATTATCAAATCTTAATGGTGGATTAACCCATTTATCACCGTCACAAACAAGGGCATTTTCCAAACTTCCACCTTTTATTAATCCAAGTTCACTTAACTCTTGAAATTGATCTTTAAAACCAAATGTTCTAGCAGGAGCAATCATTTCAACAAAATTTTTTGGATTCAAGTCAATCACAAAAGTTTGATTTCCAATTGCTTTATAGGCAAAATTTATTGTGGATATAATTGTAGTTTTTTTAGAAGGGGTTGCAGCTATTACTGAGCCTTCTTTATTTAAAATTATTGATTTATTAATCTCTTGAAAGAAATTATCTGGTCTAGGTGCCTTTTTTATCCCTACTTCTTCAAAATCTTTAACCCACTGGATTGCTGATCCATCTAAAAGAGGAATCTCTTTCCCATCAACCTGAATATGTATATAACTTAACCCACACCCAGCCATTGATGATAGTAAATGCTCAATAGTATATAAATTTCTCCCTCCCAATTTAACAGCCGTACATAGCATGGTACTTCCAATTAAATCCTGAGTTAATTTAAAAATCTCGCTAGGTTTATCCTTAAAAGAGACATAATATCCTTCTTTTTCATAAGGAGAAATTGTAACTCTTGTTTTTTCTCCACTATGAAGGCCTATACCTTCTCTGGAGATGACACCAGCCAAGGTATAGCAGAAATCATAATTAGTAGGCCAAGAAAACACTTAAAACTTCCATCCAACTCCGAGTGTATATCTCCAATCTCCACTTAGGTCCTTGCTTGCAACATCTAATCTTAATGGACCTATCGGTGTTTTAACTCCAACTCCCCCTCCAAGGGAAAAACCAGAACCTGATTTCTGCAATAATTTTCCTGGTTTTCCAGGCACCTCTTTTTGAGAGCCAAGATCAGTCCCTGCATCAACGAATAAAGCTCCTGATATCATTCTCCATACAGGAAATCTATATTCTGCTGTACCCTCAACAAAACTTTTACTTACAGCCAAATCACAAGATCCCCAACCTCTAACAGATGATGTTCCTCCCATACAAAATGCTTCGTAAGGAGGCAATTCCCCAATAATAGTTCCAGCCTTAAATTGAAATCCAATAGCTTGAGGGCAGTCTTCACTCCCAGCATCGCTAGACTTACATCCATTAGTTAAATTTATTAATTTTGTTGGTATAAAAAATGCATATGAGGCTTTCATTCTATTAAAAGTTGGAGAGTTTTCCCCCATTGATACAAATTGTTCGGTACCAAAGCTAAATTTATTTCCTGAAGTTGGGTTGATAGAATTGTTCAAATTATTTCTAGAGGTACTAGCGATAACACTTACTAATGTATTTTCTTCAGGGCATGAACCATCATTGGGAGTAAATCCAATACAAATAATATCATTTATATTTCCTGTCGTTGGAGTCCTATCACCATAAGGTTTTTTGTTTCCATCACCATCAATCATCTTTACTTTCTTAAAATTCATTCCTGCAAGAACTCTCCATTTGGCGACTTTAAATGGATCTCCGCCATTTAGTGGCCTTGAGAAAGAAAATCCACCTCCTGTCTTTTCTAAAACAATTGATGAAAAAGTATCAGAGGTTGAAGTATTAGTATCATCAACCGCGTATATGCGCCCATTATTGTCACTTTTAAATTCTTGTGGATAATCTCTACTTAAAAAAATATTTGTTCTAAAAGATGTTTTATGTTTATCTCCTTTAATCCATGGATCAGATAATGAAAAATTATAGGTAGTTGAATATTCTCCGAAATTTAGGTTTAAATTTGTAGACCATGCTCTTCCTAGTGCATTTGTTTCCTGCAAACCAATTGATGCAAAAATACCTGAACCATTGCTATAACCAAGTCCACCTGTTAATGATCCTGTTCTTTGTTCGCTTAAGTCTAAAAAAATTATGACTTGGTCAGGATTTAAATTGTCAGGCCCCAGAGAAACCTTTACATCATCAAATAATGATGTGGCATATAGTCTACCGATATCAGCTTCTAAAATTTTTCTATTAAATACTGAACCAGGTTGTGTTTTTAATTCTCTTTTTATGACCCAGTCTTTTGTTTTCCCTTTTCTAGATTTTCCATCAATAACAAATTCACCGTCAGAATCCGGGAATCTTATTTTTACGTCAGATATAATACCCTCATAAACTTTTAACGTTACTACTCCGTTCTCAGAGATTCTATCGGGACCACTTATTCTAGCTAAAGAATAACCCTTTCTTTCGTAACGTTCTTTTATTATTTCTATCTTATTTTGAAATTCATTTAAGTTAAGAGTTGTTCCATAATAATTATTAAAAATATCATCTACGTATTCATTAGAAATTAGAGAGTTTATTTGTTTAAGTTCAACTTTTTTCAAAATTGGATTAGGCACTACATTCACTATTAGTCTCACGCCTAGGGGGCCATCTTCAGCCTTTATTTTAACTCCTGAAAACCAACCACTAGCATATATTGCATTGAGGTCTTGATTTAAAATTCTATTATCAACAATACTTCCAGGCTTTATGCTCATAGAATCATATGCAGCCAATTCAAGTTTTCTACCCTCAGGATGATTTTCCCAACCTTCGATAATTATTTCTGAGATAAGTACACTATCTTCATTAACCTTATTATTATTTTCAGCAAGAAGAAATTTCTTCTCTTTTTTGATATCAATCCATTGAAATAAATCATTATTAATATTAGGTATTTCTAAGGTTGTTTTTAATTGATCAACTCCATTTGGCAAATAATTAGCAGCCAGTTCTGAAGTATTTGATATCAAAATCAAGGGAGAGCAGGCAACATTTGTGAAAACCTTTCCAAATTTTAAAAAATGTTTTTGCATAGTACTTTAGATTAAGGTAAATAAGTCATTATTAGTTAAATTAGGTTAAAGAAAATCGTTTATTCTTCGGTGAATTTCAGTATAAGCTTCAATTAGACCACCTAAATCATTCCTAAATCTATCTTTATCTAGGCTTACAATTGTATCATTTTTTTGGTTTAGATCCCACAATCTACAATTGTCAGGACTTATTTCATCCCCGAGCAGAATATTATTACTAAAATCATAACCAAATTCCAACTTGAAATCCACAAGTTGAAGTTGAATACTTTTAAAAAAACCTTTCAGTATTAAATTAATTTTTAAAGTTAAATTAATTATTAAATCTAAATCATCAGAGCTTAAAATTTTCATTAATTCAATTCTATCTTTTGTAATAAGGGGATCATTAAGTTCATCATTTTTAAGATAGATATCAATTAATGGTTTAGATAATAAAGTTCCAGGTTTAATATTCGTTTGTTTACACAAAGAACCATAAGCAGTATTTCTTAGAACAATTTCTAATGGAATTACTTTAATTTTTTTGGCAATCATTGTATCTTCATTTTCAAGTTCAATAAAATGAGTTGGAATATTCTTCTTTATCAGAATCTCAAAAATTCTTGCACTTATTAGGCAATTAAGTTTGCCTTTACCTTCAAATTTTTCTTTTTTGGCAGCATTAAAAGCTGTAGCATCATCTTTAAATACAATTTTTACTTTATCTACATCATCATGAGTAAATACTTTTTTTGCTTTGCCTTCATATATCAACTCATATTTATTATTCATTAATTTAAAACCTCATTATGATACCTAAAGTACTCTTTGTATTTATCATAATTATTAGAGATCAACTTCAAATGATTTTATTTCATTTTAACTGATTATTCATCGAAACCTCATAACCTTAAAAAAACAAATATATGGGAATTCATTCATCAAGTTATAGGAGCTTTATTAGGTTAGGAAATATCTTAATAATAGGAAATGGCGGGAGAGAAAACTCTTTGGCTTGGGTTATTCAAAAAAATGAATTAGTTAAAAAAGTTTATTTAGTACCTGGTAACGCTGGTTCAGAAAGAATAAATAAATGTAAAAGAATAAAAATTGACATTAATAATAAAAATAAGCTAATAGAAAAGCTTAATTTCCTTAAGATAGATTTAGTTGTAATCGGACCAGAAATACCTCTAGCAAATGGATTAGCTGATTTTCTTCGCGAAAAAAATTTTAAAGTATTTGGTCCTAATAAAGATGGAGCAAAATTAGAATTCAGCAAATCTTGGGCGAAAGAATTTATGCAAAATGCAAATATTCCAACTGCAAACTTTTGGAAAGTCAATTCTCTAGAACAAGCAAAAAAAATTATCAATTCATCATCAATTCCACTGGTAGTTAAAGCTGATGGTCTAGCTTCAGGTAAAGGTGTTTTTATTCCTAATTCAAAAGATGAATGCTTTAAAGCAGCAGAATCAATTTTCAATGGTAGATTTGGCAACTCTGGGAATGTAGTTGTCCTAGAAGAAAAAATTCAAGGGCCAGAAGTTTCGGTTTTCGCTTTATGCGATGGAGAAAGATATATATTACTTCCAACTGCTCAAGATCACAAACGACTCAATGAGAAAGATAAAGGCCCAAATACAGGAGGCATGGGAGCTTATTCTCCTGCCCCATTATTAACAGAAGATTACCTTGATAGAATTATCAAAGAGATTATTGAACCTACAATAAATGAATTAAATAAGAGAAATATTGACTATAAAGGCGTAATTTATTTTGGTTTAATGATCACAAAATCTGGGCCCAAAGTTATAGAATATAATTGCAGATTTGGTGATCCAGAATGTCAAACAATAATGCCTTTGATGGATCAAAATTTTGTATTTCTTTTAGAAAAATGCTCAATGGGAAATCTAACTGGTGATGAAAAAATTAATATTTCTGATAAGGTTAGCGGCTGTGTAATGGCAACCTCCAAAGGTTATCCGGACAAATATAAAACTGGATTTGAAATAAAAATAGGTAAGATTGACTCAAATGATTGTCAAATTTTCGACTCAGGTACTTCCTTAAGTGAAAATGGCAAATTATTAACTGATGGAGGAAGAGTCTTAAGTATTGTCTGTCAAGATAAAGATTTTGATATTGTTTTTGAAAAAGCATACAAAAATTTAAAAGAAATTCATTTTGAGGGCATTTTCTTTAGAAATGACATAGGTCATCAAGTCAGAAAAAACTTTTCTAAGGAGAATTAAGCTTATGGTAGATACCAATAATGAAGAAATTAGAAAATATAACATCACTGATAATGAAGATATGAATAATAACTATTGGATTAATGGACTACTGTCTTGGTGGAGTGGGTTCAGTTTAAGAACAAAGTTATTAGCTATTGCAACTCTTGTAGTGAGCCTCCTAATGACAGGAATAACTTTTTTTGCACTAAATAGTATTCAAAAAGATGCAGGAATGAATGATACTAGATATGCTCGTGATCTTGGCTTATTATTATCTGGCAATGTTACAGAATTAGTCGCTAATAATCAAAAAAAAGAAATTTCAAACGTAGCTGAAAAGTTTTGGAGATCAAGTCGAAACCTGCGTTATATATTCTTTACTGATGCTGAAGATATTGTTCAGCTTGGGATACCGATCAGTGCAACACCGACAAGTTCAGACAGTCAGTTTCAGCTCACTAGAAGATTAAAATTACCTTCAGAATTAAAGAAGAGACCACAATTCCCTTTAGTTAGGCAGCATGCGACACCTCAAGGTCAAGTAACAGATGTATTTGTCCCAATGTTGTGGAAAGGCCAATATCTTGGAACTTTAGCTTTGGGAGTCACCCCTAATAAAAAAGCACTAGCCAGTGCTGCCTTAACAAGAGAAGTAACCATTGCAGTTTTTATCTCTATTTGGGTTTTAGTAATACTTGGAGCTGTATTCAATGCACTAACAATTACAAGACCCGTCAGAGAATTAGTAAGAGGTGTTAGAGAAATTTCAAGAGGAAATTTTAAGTCTAGAATTTCTTTACCTATGACAGGTGATCTAGGAGAACTCTTAAATGGATTTAACCGAATGGCAACACAGTTAGAAAATTATGACGAAGCTAATATAGAAGAACTAAAAGCGGCACAAATCAAACAGCAATCCCTCATAGCTACAATGGCTGATGGAGCTATATTACTGGACTCACAAGGCAAGATTGTACTTACTAATCCAACAGCAAAGAGATTATTTCGTTGGGAAGGAAGATTTTTAGAGGGTAAACATTTTTTAAATGAAATCCCCGAGATTTTATCTAACGATTTACATACGAATATAGAATCTATCTTAAACAGGGAAAAGGAGAAGGATGATTTAAGATTCAGTTTAGGAGAACCAGCAAGAACCTTAAGAATTGTCTTGCAATCAGTTTTAGATACAAATAAAGTTGAATTAAAAGGAATTGCTGTAACAATCCAAGATTTAACTAGAGAAGTTGAACTTAACGCGGCACAAAATAGATTTATTAGTAATGTTTCGCACGAATTGAGGACGCCACTTTTTAATATCAAAAGTTATGTAGAGACCTTACATGATTTAAAAGATCAGCTTTCAGATGAAGAACAAATAGAATTTCTGGGCATTGCAAATTCAGAGACTGACAGGTTAACAAGACTTGTAAATGATGTATTAGATTTATCAAGATTGGAGTCTGGGAAAATTGTCCAGCTAGAGCAAATGGACATAAAACCAGCGATAGAACAGACTCTTAGAAATTATAGACTTAATGCTACAGAAAAAAATGTTTCATTAGCCCATGATATAGAAGAAACTATTCCTCCAATTCTTGGAAATTTTGATTTGCTTCTACAAGTTTTTGATAATTTGTTGGGTAATGGATTGAAATTTAGTCCAAAAAATAGCTCCCTAATTATAAGAGCTTATACTTGGCCAGATTACTGTCCAGCTTTCCCTCCAAGTATTAAAAATGATGCAGCTCCTCAATGTGAATTAGTTTCACCACTACCAAAAGTAAGAATTGAGATTGCTGATACTGGCTCAGGAATATCTCAGGCTGATCAAGAAAAGATATTCGATCGTTTTTATAGAGTGGAAAATTCTGTTCATACTGAGCAAGGGACCGGTTTAGGTTTATCTATAGTGCGAGGAATAATTGAAAAACACGGTGGGGAGATTCGTATGGCTAGTGAATTAGGAGTAGGAACGACTTTCTGGTTTGATTTAGCCTTAGCACAATCTGATAAAGATGAATTATTGACAAAAGCTATTAATAATTCAGATTCTTTTTCAGGTTCTGAGATATAAGATATTATCTAATTATTATCTACTCCTTTAAAAACATTTTGAACATTTTGATCAGGTACAACTCTGTGAGGGGCACCACTAAATATTTGTTCAAAATTAGAAAAAGAGTCTTTGATTTCTGGACCGCTATTCGTAATAATAAATTCTCTTATTCGTTTATCATGCCATGATCCGCGCATTTTAAAAACATTTATAGCTCGTGCCATCTCACCTTTTATTTCTACATATTGAAGCAATAATATGGTATCTGTAATTGTTGAGATATGAGAATCAGTTATAGAATGACTTCCCATAAATTCTTCTGCAGTATTAGTAAAAAAGCCTGCTATTTCCTCTTGTTTTGTATAACCGGTAACAGCAATTACAAACTGTCTAAATGCATTCAAACTTACACCTCTAGCTAATGCAGAGAGAGAATCAATTGCCATTCTTTTTGGTTTAAATTGATTAATTTGCGTTTTTATAATTTGTAAGTGATCTTCTAAACCAGTTGACTCAGGATATGCACAAATAATTTTCAATAACCCATCACTTTCCATTTTTTCAAAATCTATTCCCCAGCTAGTAGCATTCCTAAGTAATTGAGCCCTAGATTCTTCATATGCAAAAAGTATTGCTCTTTCGTTATTGTTATAAGCATCTTCAACAAATTTTGATACAAGCATTGTTTTGCCCGTACCAGTAGCTCCAGTAGCGAGGATAATGGAATCTTGAAAATATCCTCCACCGCACATATCATCAAGATCTTTAACTCCGGAGCTAATCCTAATATTTGAGGATCTCTGCGTTAACCTCATTGCTCCTAAAGCAAACACACTTATTCCATCCATTCCCATAGTGAATGGATATTCACCTTTCATATGAACAGTACCTCTTAACTTCAAAACTTCTAAAGTTCTTCTTCTCTTTTCTGACTCAAGAACATTTCTTAGTAAGACAACATTATCAGATACAAATTCTTCTACTCCATATCTAGCAATTGGTCCATAATCATCAACCCTTTCAGTAGTCATAACTGTCGTCACACCTATCTCTTTTAATCTTGCTATGAGTCTAAATATTTCTCGTCTAACAACATAAATAGCATCATACTGTTGAAAGACAGCAGTTATTGAATCTATTGCAACTCTTTTAGCTTTATATTTTCTAATTGCATAACTAATTCTCTCAATAAGACCAGACAAATCAAAGTTACCCGCAACATCCTGACCATCAGGGTCAGGAGAAGCATCCAAAATAAAAAGTTTATTTTGATCAATTAATTCTTGTAAATCCCATCCAAAACTCGCGGCATTTCTAATAATATCTAAAGGTGATTCTTCAAATGTTACAAGGATTCCAGGCTCATCAAAATTACAAATTCCGTGGTGTAAGTATTGCAGTGAAAAGACAGTTTTACCAGTTCCTGACGTACCACTAACAAGTGTACTTCGAGATACAGGCAACCCACCCCTACAAACATCATCAAAGCCTTCTATTCCCGTCGGTAATTTTTGTACTTGCATTTTATTTGATTTACCAAATTTCTTATCATTCATAGTTTTGTGCTAATTAAACAAAAGTAAAATAAATTTTGAATTTATCTTTAATTATATAAGTATTAAATTTATTATTTATCTCCACTATATTCACTTTCAGTTAATTCATCAAAAAGCAGATCTAAACCAATTAAAACTTTTTCTCTATCTGAAAGATCACCTATTATTTTTCTTACTGGTGGCGGTAAAATTTTAGCTAACGTTGGTGTGGCTAAAATCTTATCTTCTTCTGCAAGTTGCGGTTGCTTAAGTACATCAATAACCTTCAAAGCATAAACTCCTTTGAATTCATTTTCTAAAATTCCTCTTAGAGTATTTAAAGCTCTCATTGAATTAGGAGTATTTCCTGCAACATAGAGTTTTAAAATGTATGTTTTTCTTGCTGCCATTGATATAGTTCCTAAATTGATATAAAAGATTAAAAACAACCCTTGACTTATTACACTACAAAATAAGAAAATAAACAAACAATTATGATTGCTAATTGGGCTAAATCAGATTATCAATTTGAGCCTGATAGCGTCTTTAAGATATGACAAATTCTAAAAACTCCTCTAACAATTCTTTAAAGAGTAATGAATTGTATGCTATAGCAGAAACTTCGGGTCAACAATTTTGGTTCGAAGTTAATAGATACTACGATATAGACAGGTTAAATGCACAAGAGAAAGATAAGATAACACTAGAAAAAGTTTTACTCTTAAAAGACAAAGACGCTATCACTGTTGGAAAACCTTACGTTAAGGATGCAAAAATTGAATTAGAAGTTGTCTCCCATAAAAGAGATAAGAAAATTCTTGTATACAAAATGCGTCCAAAAAAAAAGACAAGAAGAAAAATGGGACATAGACAAGAACTTACAAGAGTTATGGTAAAATCTATAACAATTGGGAAAGGGGATCCTAAGTCTTCTTCAAAAAAAGAAACTGTTAAAAAGGAAACTAAACCAAAATCCGAAAAATCTACAAATTAAACATTTCTAATGGCACATAAAAAAGGAACAGGCTCTACAAGAAACGGTCGCGATTCAAATTCCAAAAGGCTGGGTGTAAAAGCTTATGGTGGAGAAAAAGTGACTGCTGGATCAATTTTAATTCGCCAAAGAGGTACATCATTTTTGCCTGGAATTAATGTAGGGAAAGGTAAAGATGACACCCTTTTTGCACTAAAAGAAGGCATAGTAAGTTTCGAAAGCATTAAAAGAAATTTAAGAAATAGAAAAAGAGTTAATATAGTTATTTAATTTTTTTTATAAGCTCTTGTAGTTATAAGAATAGGATGAAATACTTCTAAAAAATTTGATTGAAGAGTCTCAAAAAACTTTTCAACAATTTGACTATCATCGATATGAAAAGGATATTCATTCTTATCTCCTTTGTAGAAATACCAATTAAATAGAGCAATTGAATTACTATCCATAATCTCACTGAAAGTATTAATTTGAGAAGCTGGATCTGCAAGATGTTCCAAAACGTCAAGACAAACTATCGTGTCAAATTTTAATATTTGTGTATCTTGAATCTTCTTGCAAAAAGTAAGTTTTTTTTCAACTCCTAATTTTTTAGCCCTGTATTCAACAAAATTTCTATTTGTTTGATTAATATCTACAAAAAAAACATGATCAACTTTTGAAGACATAGCGTTAGCTAAGGCATGCGTACCAATACCTCCTCCAAAATCTAAAACTAAATCTCTAGAAAATCTCTGTTGAAGTTTTAAAGTATCAGAAATGTAGTCTCTACTTGTGATGTGCCAAGCAGCTAAATCAGCTACATGCCTATCGCCTACAATCTCAGTGTAAAAATCTGAAACATCATTTAAAGCATCACCAGGATGTGAATTAGCCAAATTCATCTTTGCATTTGCAAGGAATCCATCTAAATCACATTCTCTAATAGATAAGTATTCCATTAAATGTGATTTCAAATTAAAAGCATTGTCTAAAAACTCTTTTAAAATAGAATCATCGTCTTTCAATTTCTTACTCTAAATTTCCAATACCAAAATCATAGAATGATCATAAATCTTTCTCAAAGTATTCTTAATATTAAAAATGGAAACTAAAGATGGATTCTTAGTAATTAATAAAGATAAAGGCTGTACCTCTCATGACTGTGTTAAACAAATAAGAAAGTTACTAAATACAAAAAAGGTCGGGCATACAGGAACTCTTGATCCAGAAGTTGTAGGAACATTACCAATCGCGATAGGAAGTGCAACAAGATTTATTCAATATCTTCCTCAGGGTAAAACTTACATAGGTCAAATTAAATTAGGTTTAAGAACTAACACTGATGATATTCACGGAGAAATAATTAATCAAAAAAGTTGGCCTAAAATCAGTGATGAAAAATTAGATCAATACTTAAATAGATTTAGAGGAATTATTAAACAAATTCCGCCGAAAGTATCTAGTGTTCACGTCAATGGTGAGAGAGCTTATAAAAAATCTTTCAGGAATGAAAATTTTGAATTAGCGCCAAGAGAAGTAAAAATAGACGAACTTACTTTAATGAAATGGGACCAAATAAACGGAATCATAGAAATAAAAATCGAATGTTCCGCTGGCACATATATAAGAGCAATTGCAAGAGATGTAGGAAAAATTCTTAATTCTGAAGGTTGCCTTCTACAACTAAAAAGAATTTCAGCTTGTGGCTTTGATGAACAAAAATCGATAAAAATATCTGATATCGAGAAAGAAAAAGGGAAAAAAAACTCGAAAAATTTTATTATTCCAACAATTTCTGCTCTTAATCACATTCCAACATTTGTCTTAATTAATGAAGAACAAATAAATTTTTGGCAAACAGGAAGAGCCATTAAAGTTGATATTAATTACTTCATGGAAAGCAAATCTTTTGACTATAAAAAACCCATAAAAGTAATCGATAAAAAACAAACACTACTTGGGTTAGGCTTCTTAAATAAAGATCAATCTAATATAAATCCAAAATTAGTACTTAATGCTAAATAATTTCTAGAGGTAATCTTTTCTAAAAGGTTTAATCTGCACACCCCTATAAAAATGTTTTAATATTCTTTCAGCCTTTTGACCTCTAGAAGCCAGATATTTAGCACCCCATTGACTCATTCCTACTCCATGACCTGATCCCTGTCCAAAAACTATCAAACTTTTTTTAATAGAAGATTTATTGTTTAATTCTTCCTCAAAAAATTTAAATCTCACAAAATTACTGTTGAGGCCTAATCTTTTTCTTAAAACTACCCCAGACATTTGATCAGAACCATAATCCCCAATAAGTTTTACATTTTTTACCCTCCCCGTGCTAGTAATATTTAGAATCTCTATATCTATTAAACCTCCAATCTTGGGAAATAAATTTGTTAATTCATTACTCGAAAATTTTTTTTGCCATCTAAATTTTGGATTATTTTTATCAAAATCTCTCACACTTGATAAATATGGATATTTATTCTTCCATACATCTTGACTGTTTTCTGTCATCCCACCTGAGCTGCTATGGAACAAAGCATTAATTAATTTATTTTTATATGTTAAAACCAAAGATCTTGTACTTTTAACGGCTCTGATAGTTTTATAAGTTCTTGACTCCAAGCCATTATAGACTTGATTTTTCTGGGTTGAATCTATATCAAATAAATTATTTCCCTTTTGCTTTAAAGCATAAGTTCTAGAAGCAATTGCTTGTGCCTTTAATGCTTCAATAGGCCATTTTGTTGGCATCTCTGAACCTACTACACTACTTAGGTATTTTTCTATTCCTAAAACATTTACTACCAATATTTCAGAATCAAGTACAAAGAGATTGAGCTTACCAGAAAATCTCTTCTGACCAACCCATATACCTCTTCCATCAGAAGATCTAACTTGAAATTGTTGATTACTTTTTAGGTCATATTTTTTTTGTTTATTTTTATCAAAATATAAAATTTTTCTATTTTTCTCATTTTTTAAAGTTAAACCTTTTATTTTTTTACTTGAAAAAAATTTCCCCTCTATGGTTAAAGGAATTGATCTATCTGATCTGATCCTTAAATTGTTATTTTTTGATATCAAAACTCTAATTATTGGCTCTCTAGATGCAAAAACACTTTGACTCTGAAAAATACAAATAAATACAACACTTATCAGGCAACATTTACTATAATTATTTTTAAATTCAAGTATCACTTTGTTTAAAAACAAATGCTTAATTTGCCTAAGTTTGACTAAAAGTCTAAATTTAATCCAGATATAAAAATAAAAATATCATAAATAAGTGAATATCACCTTCTTAGGAACAAGTTCAGGAGTCCCTTCTTTAACGAGAAATGTTTCTTCCCTAGCTCTTAAATTATCACAGTCATCAGAAGTTTGGCTTTTTGATTGCGGTGAAGGAACACAACATCAAATAATGAAAAGCAATATTAAATCCTCACAAATCAAGAAAATATTTATTACCCATATGCATGGTGACCATGTTTATGGTTTGCCTGGACTTTTAGCTACCTTAGGTTTGTCAGGAAATAGTGGAGGTATTGAAATTTACGGTCCTTCAGAGTTGCGAAGTTTTATAAATTCAGCACTTAATAGTAGTTTTTGTAAATTGTCATTCCCATTGGATTTTGTGGAAGTTGAAAATTTTGCATCAAAAAATAAAATTCTATTTGAAAACAATAAAATAAAAGTAAATTGCGCCTGCCTTAAACATAAAATACCTGCTTATGGTTATAGGGTGAGTGAAAAAGATAAGCCAGGTATATTTGATATCAAAAAAGCACAGTCTCTAAAAATAGCACCTGGACCAATTTATTCAGAACTACAACAAGGTAAAAAAGTCGTATTAGCGGATGGGAGGATATTTGATGGGAAAGAATTCTGTGGGCCTCCTAGAGAGGGAGAAAGTTTTGTTTATTGCACAGATACAGTCTTTAGTGAATCAGCTGTTTCACTATCGAAAAATGCCGATTTACTTGTACATGAATCAACATTTTCTCAGGAGGATGAGAGCATGGCCTATGAAAAATTACATTCCACAACAATCATGGCTGCCCAAACAGCATTATTATCTAATGCAAAAAAATTAATTATTACTCATTTAAGTCCAAGATACACAAATAAAAATGCAATTACGCCAAGCGATTTGCTTAAAGAGGCTCAAAAAGTTTTTCCAAATACTCACCTTGCCAAAGATTTTCTAACGGCAGAAATAAAATAAACTGCAACAGTTCGTTAGCAGGAGCGTTGTAAATGACCAACCCATGAAATAATAGTCTTAGGTTTTTCTATTTGATGTCGATCGAAATGGTCTCTATTTTTTCATCACTTAATAAGTCTTTCAAAAGACTTCTTATTTTTCTTCCATTGATTATTGGTTTACTTCTTTATCCAATTTCTGCTAATGCACTTTATCCTAGCGACCCTTCATCAGTAGATGGATTGAAAGAGGATCTTCATGGTGCAGATCTTCAAAATAATGAATTTGTAAAATATGATTTATCTTATCAAGATTTAGGAGAGGCTAATCTACAAGGTGCCTATATGAGCGTGACAACTGCAAAGAATTCTAGTTTTAAAAACGCCAACATGAAAGATCTTATTGCATATGCTGTACGTTTTGATAATGCTGATTTATCTGATGCGAATCTTACAAATGGTGAGCTAATGAAAAGTGTTTTTGATGGAGCAATTATTGATGGAGCAGACTTTACTGATGCAAATCTTGATCTTTCTCAGAGAAAATCATTATGTGAAAGAGCTAGTGGAACTAACCCACAAACTGGAGTCAATACAATTGATAGTCTTGAATGCACCGGCTTAAAAGGTTACATGCCACCAAAGCCAAAAGCATAAGATTTAAAGCTAAGTAACTTCAGATGGGAAGATATTACCAGGCTCTTTTGAGCCTGGTTTTTTGCTATACCACCATTCTTGTATATCAGAAGAAAATTTCTTTGAAAAAAGAGTTATAACTGTTTCAACAGGTTTTGATCCAGGCTCCAAAATCTGAACTGAGTAAGATGGGCATTTTCGTGAAGCCATATCCGCAACGAACCTAGAACCTATTCTTCTCCAACTAGGCTCCTTACTTCTCCAAGCTAGTCTTGAACAGGGCCAGGGTAACTCTTCTCTATCATATAGCCTACAACATGGTCCAATTACCTTATAACTGTACTGACCTCCATAACTTGATTGAACACTACCAGTCTTGAAAAATTCAAATTTATTCATTCAAAAAAAGCCACCTTTATAGAGGGTGGCAGAGAAATAATTAATAATCAACTTAGAAAAGTTAATTTTTTATAATTAATACAATTCTTCCTCGGCATGAGTTGTAATTGTTACGTCAGATGTTGGATAAGCAACACATGTGAGTACAAAACCAGCTTCTAGTTGGTCATCATCTAAGAAACTTTGATCAGATTGATCAACACTACCTGAAGTAACTTTTCCAGCACATGTTGAACATGCTCCAGCTCTGCAGGAATAAGGAAGGTCGATACCTTGTTCTTCAGCAGCATCAAGGATGTACTGGTCATCAGGTACTTCGATAGTTGAATTGAGACCTTCACCTTCGCTGATGAGTGTAACTTTGTAAGAAGCCATTTAAATAAAAAATTGTTGGTAGTTAATACCTATCAACTACATTTTTAACATCGATTGGGACGATATGTGAGATTTTGAAGTAAAAAATGACACAATAAAATGTATTAATGAGTATTTATAAGAAAAACTTATACTTAGGTTAGATTGCTGGCTTTTTGCGCAGAAATGCATGCCCAATCTTTTCTAGCTGATATATCCAATAATCTCAAGTTATTCTGAATTAATATTTCTATAATTTCATCTTTTTGTGAATTTAGAATTCCGCTGAAAATGACTTCCCCATTATTACTCAAGCACTTATAAATATTTGGAATCATTTCTTTTATTACTTCAGCAAGAATATTGCATAATACAACATCAAATTGTTTGAGTTGATTTTTTGAAATTACCTCATTAAAAGATCCCAAATATGTATTTAAGTTTTTTAAATTACCGAAATTTAGTTGAAAATTAGAGTTAGTTGAATTTATAGCTAAATAATCATTATCCACTGCGCAAACCTCATTAGCACCAAGCAATCTTGCGGCGACACTCAAAATCCCGCTACCACTACCAATATCTAAGACTTTTTTATCAGAAAATACAATATTCTCCATTTTTTCCAGGCAAAGATAAGTAGAAGGGTGGCTTCCTGTACCAAAGGCTGCTCCAGGATCAATTTTTATGATCTGTTTATCTTTAAATTTTTCATTTAGATTTATCCAACAAGGCAATATTAAAAAATGATTTCCTACTAATTCAGGCGCCCAATATTTCTTCCAGCTTGTCAACCAATCCTCCTCTTTAATGATACTCCAGTCAAAAAATTGATTCTTAGGAGCATTAATGTTTAGAAGTTTGCTAATTATTTTTTCAAAAAGACACCTAGAACTCTCTCCCCAATTATCAACTGGAAGCCATATGTTCACCTCTTTTTTATTTTCATTTTTAATTAAATATTCAAATGAAAAACTAAATATTCCCAGCTCATTTAATTTCCAAATAATAATTTCTTCTAAATCACTTTCTATCAGAAAAGTTAGTTTATACCAATCTTTAATTGCCATTAATAGATTAGGCCATCTTATAGAGTAACTGGATTAGCGTTGGTAATTCCCTCTACTTCAATAATGGTGTCAAGCAACTTATTAGGAATTGGATCATCAATACTTAGAACCATAACAGCCTCTCCTCTAACAATTTTGCGCCCAACTTGCATTGAGGCAATATTTACATTGTTGCTACCCAATAAAGAACCAAGCTTGCCAATAATACCAGGCATATCCCTATGCCTCGTAACCAGCATGTATCTACTTGGCGATACATTAACAGGATATTGATCAATACTAATAATTCTTAATTCCCCATCAGCAAAAATGCTTCCTGCTACGCTATGGTCTCCATTATCTCCATAAGTGGTTAACTGAAGCGATCCACTAGCAAATTCAGGTCTTGCCTCATCTTTACTCTCGACTACTGAAATGCCTCTTGAATCTGCTTCTAGAGAAGCATTTACGTAATTGATCCTATCTCCCAAAGCTTTACTTAGAAGCCCTTTTAGACTAGCTATTATTAATGGCTGGGATGGATGTTGAACAAATTCGCCTTGAAGCTTAACCTCTAGTTTCTGTATCTGTCCACCTGAAAGCTGGCTTATAAGCAGACCCATTGTTTCAGCCAACTGCAAATGAGGTTTTAAACTATCCATAATATCAGGGCTCAAACCTGGTATGTTTACTGCAGTTCTCGCAGATAAGCCAAGCAAGACATCTCTGATTTGTTCTGCAACATCAACAGCTACATTTTCTTGTGCTTCCCTAGTAGAGGCTCCTAAGTGAGGGGTAAGAATAAGATTCTTTTCAACCTTCAAAAGTGGTGAATTAGATTCCAAAGGTTCTTTTGAAAAGACATCTATTGCAGCCCCTCCAATCAATGATTTATTTAAAGCTTCTGCTAATGCTTCTTCGTCAATCAAGCCTCCTCGAGCACAATTAATTAATTTTGCGCTACTTTTCATACTTTTAAGCACCTCCATATTTACTAAATTCTCTGTCTCTGGTGTGCGAGGTAAATGCAAAGTTACATAATCGGATTGTTGGAATAAATCTTCTAGATCAGAAAGTTTAACTTGGATTTGTTGAGCTCTTTCAGTTGAAACAAAGGGATCATATCCGCAAACTTCCATTCCTAATGCATTAGCAACTTTCGCTACATGAGCACCAATTTTCCCTAAACCTACTACACCCAATTTTTTCTTATAAAGCTCATTCCCAACGAATTTCTTTCTCTCCCATTTACCTAACAAAGTACTACTATTAGCAATTGGAATATGTCTAGATATGGCCAACATCATAGCTATAGTATGTTCAGCCGCAGCTATTGTGTTACCCCCTGGAGAATTAACAACAAGGACTCCTTTTTGAGTAGCAGCCTTAACATCTACATTATCGACTCCAACTCCTGCTCTCCCAATGATTCTCAGTTTACTTGAAGAGTTAATAATCTCTTCAGTCACTTGAGTACCAGAGCGAATCATTAAAGCATCATAATCTTTAATAATGGAAGCTAACTCAGAGTCTGAGATTCCTATCTTCTGGTCAACCTGAGCAACTTGTGAAAGAATATTGATTCCTGTTTGATCAATTGGATCTGTTATGAGAACTTTTGTCATTTAAGATTGGTTCTTTAATCTTTTACTTTAACTTAATCTATAGTGTATGTATCTTATTTTATTAATTTGAATAACACACAAACATTTGAGGATTGAAATTTGACTAAAAGTATTGTGATATTTGAAGACATTGATAAATGTATCCAGCTATTTGATGTTTTCAAAGAAAAATCAGTAATGCTATCTGAAGCTATTTTGATCCCACCAATAAGTGAGAAAATATCATCAGACGAAACAGAATTGCTAAATGCGAAAGCAAATATCTTATTCAAATCTCAAAATTTTGAAAATATAAGAATCTTAAATCCTAAACTTGATAGAAAGATCAGACAAAAAGATATGAGTAGATGGCTAATGCCATTTGGGTTTATAGCTGGAATAGCTTTTTCTAATATGACAAATTTATCTACCTTCAGCTTTCTTGGTTTAAATAACATCGGGGAATCATTAATTGGAGGTCTTTTAGGAATGGGTTCAGGATATTTAGGAAGCATTGTTTCTTCTGCAAGTATCAACATTAATAGAAATAAAGATTTAAGATCAATCATTAATTTTAATAAAGAGGGTAAATGGCTTGTTCTACTTGAAAATCAAATTGGAGCTGAGTTACCATGGGCTTTGATAAAACAATCAGAAGCAAAAGATATAATTTTTTTAGAAGGCTAAATGATTGATTTAAAAGAAATCTTAATAAATTCAAACTACAAAAAAGAAACTGAGGAATTAATAAATATTGCTAACTTAGCTTACAAACACTGGGAAACTTATTGGACTGGGTTTAATTCAACTTATGTTTGCGAAGAGATTTTAAAAGATTTTGAAAATTTAAATGATTTCAAATTTTTTATTTATGGAGGATT
Source organism: Prochlorococcus sp. AG-418-D13 (assembly GCA_003214315.1). Taxonomy (GTDB): domain Bacteria; phylum Cyanobacteriota; class Cyanobacteriia; order PCC-6307; family Cyanobiaceae; genus Prochlorococcus_A. The sequence goes on along the minus strand of QCLU01000006.1, from coordinate 13,679 downwards.
CTCCTCTTCTCAAAGATCTAGGATAGCTTGCTTTAGAGGAGATAATATTCCTGAAGAGGATGCGCTAAAAAGTAATTTTCCAGCTCAAGGAATAAAAATTAATGGAAATTTTTTATTTGATAATGCTACACAAGACGACTTTAGATCCCTCTTAATTGAAAATGGGGTTAATCAAATAAAAGTTGGAGATATATGGACTATTGGCGATAGGGGAGCACAAGGGATAATTGATAATTTAGATATTAATCATCTAGATGAAAAGATTTTTTATTTGAGAGACGTAAAAGTAAAAGTTAATGTAGTAGGTATAGATGAATTACAAATACCTTCTGATAGATCAAAAAAACTTGTCAATACAGTAGAAGCTTCAACAAGATTAGATGCTATAGCTTCAGCTGGATTTAGGGTATCACGAACCAAAATCATTGAAAGGATAGAAAATGGAATGCTCAGATTAAATGGAAGCAAAGTTAATAAGCCAACTATTAATCTAAAAATTGGCGACAAACTAGAACTTGAAAATAAAGGATTTATCGAAATTCTAAATTTAGAAATTACCAAAAGAGAACGATGGAAAGTTAAATTACTTAGAAAATGAAACTCAACCTGCTATTTTCTTATAAGGGGGATTAAAAATTCTTCAATTTGGGCGATTAGCTCAGTGGTAGAGCACTACCTCGACACGGTAGTGGCCACTGGTTCGAATCCAGTATCGCCCATTAAAACTTTTGAAGGACTAGGTTATATCCACAGAAAATAATTTCATTTTTTAGATTATTAAAAAAGATGAAACTTAATCAAATAATTAATTTACACAAGGGGCTCACTGCATTTGTAGTGATAGGTCTCATGATTTTTTTTGATAATTTTACAATCGCTCCCTACATTTATTTAGCTCTGCATGGTACTTATGGATTTCTTTGGCTTCTAAAAGAAAAGATATTTCCAGATCCTTATTTTAAAGAAAAAATCAATTTTTTAACTTCAGTTTCTGGTTTTATTTTTCTTGGAAGTTACTGGGTTGCTCCCTACATTCTTATCTCATCTCAGAAATCTGTTCCAAATATCGTAATAGCTGCATCTGTATCTATAAATATAATTGGTGTGTTTTTACACTTTGCTAGTGATGCCCAAAAATATTTTTCTCTTAAATTAAAAAAAGAACTAATTAAAGAAGGATTTTTCAAAAATATAAGGAATACAAATTATCTAGGAGAAATATTAATTTATCTATCATTCGCCATACTTTCAATGAGTTTCATTCCATTAGTAATTCTTGCAATATTTTTCTCTATAGTTTTTCTGCCAAGAATGATAAAAAAAGATAAATCGCTATCAAAATATGATTCATTCGAAGAATACAAAAAGAAAAGTGGTTTTATATTTCCTAAATTAAATGCCTGATAAAAACTTACCCAGTTGGAGGCAAGATTTAAAATCTTCTAGAAAAAAAGAGGGCAAATCACCCTCTAATAGATGGATACAGCTTGCAACAGTCAGCGAAGAAAATGAGCCAAGATTAAGAACAGTTGTTTTCAGAGGGTGGAATAAAGATAGTTCAATGATTATTTTTACAGATAGAAGAAGTGAAAAATTTGGGCATTTAAAATCTAACCCTAATGCAGAAATATTATGGTTCTTTTTTAAAACCAAATCACAATATAGATTCAAAGGGAAAATAAGTGAATTAAGTGATAACAAAAATTATTGGGATTTATTATCAGAAAAATCAAAAACTTCTTGGTTTTGGGGATCTCCTGGAGAGAAAATAAACCCAAAAGTCCAATCTACACATGAAATATTATCTAATCTACCCAAGTCAGAAAATTTTGTGGTTCTAAATTTTGAAATCGATTCAGTAGATCTTCTTAAATTAGAAAAGCCTGTTCATAAACGATATCTTTGGGAAAAGGTTAAAAAATGGGAAAAAGTTGAAATTAATCCTTAAATATTTCTAAATTGTATATTTAGGTTGAAAAACATATAGTGATCAGTAAGTTTTAAAAAAGAAGTATTATTTATATGAATTTCTCAGAAATTCCTGAAAACCCTTTTATTTTTTTATCTTGGGTTACTGCAATAGGGCTGTTTATAAGTCTTTCTGAAGCAACAATTAAGATAAAACTTGAGAAGAGAAACAGTTATCGAAAAAGGTTAGAACTAATAAATAGTCTCTATCCTAAAAAGTTAGCTTGAGGTATCTGAGAGTATGTTCGCTTGCAGAAATTGAAATAAACCACCTTTGCTTGTTTCTTCTTTAACTTCAACTTGCTTGGAAGGTTTTACTTTTGTTGAAGGTATAATTTCCTCTTCATCTTCTGATTTCAAAATTCTGATAATTACTTCATCTAAGGAGAAATTACCAGGCCCTGTTAGTGCAATTGAAGTTGCTGAAGCGAAATACAAGAGTAAAAGCTCAAGTAAGAAAATATTAAAACCTGAAGTAACAAGTGCGTGGTATATAGCCACAGAAATTGTTCCAACAATTGCCAAAGCTCCGAATCTTGTAGCTAAGCCGATAATTAGTAACCAACTACCACCTATTTCTGAAAATGCCGCTATGTATGATAAAAATATTGGGAATGGGAGATGCAATGGTCTGACAAAAGCATCAGCGAAATTTTCTATATTTGCTAATTTCTCATAACCGTGGTGAATAAGAACAGTTCCAGTTATAACTCTAAGAATTAATAAAGCAGTATCTTTGCTAAACGATTTGGTAAGAATTGTTGAAAGCACAATAAAAAAATTATCCTTAAGTAAAAATAACTAGTCACAGTATCCATCGTGGATTAAAGAGCAAAAGTCACAACTAAATAAGTATTTATACTTACTTACCAAAAGGGTTATTTTCTGATCAGGAATTCAACTAAATTAAAAATTATTTTTTAAATAATTTTCTAATATTCTCTGATTTATTTTTGGAATATTTTCTTTAAATTTAAAAAACCCTTTTTTAGCAAATTTCCAAGCAAATAAATCTTCATCCCTCACAAGATTAAAAATTTTTTTGTGGTGTAAATTTTTAAATCCAGTTATAAAGTCATAATTTTCTCCCACTCCAGGATAAATAATGTCTATTTCGTTGGTATTTTTAAAAGTATTTTCCAGTGAATAAGGATCAATCTGTTCAACATTATCAAAATGCTCTACAAATTCAGAGACCAAATCTTGTTTAAATTTCAAAACAGATTCAGACAATTTAATTTGTCTTTGTTCATTTTTTAAAAGGATAATAAATACTTTTTTATAGCTTGTAAGTAAATTTCTAAGGGTTGCAAGGTGCAGATCATTTTCAAACATAACCAAATTATCTGATTTAGGATCCATATCATTTTTATAAATCTCATCTTCTAATGGTATTTGATTAGATTCTTCAAGAAAAATTTGTTGATTACTTATTTTTTCTGCATTAAATCTGTTATTTGAAAATTTTCTGAGGTTTAATGATGAAAAAAGATATTGTTTTCCCTTCGTTTGCAATCCTCCTACCCATCTCCAGCTAAGGAGATTAGATGCAGCATCACCATCAAAAAGATATTTAAAGAAAAACTTTGCTCCCAATTGCCATGGAAGGCCTAAATTAAATATCCAAGTACTCGCAAACCACATTCTTGTATGGTTATGCAAATAGTTGTACTGCTTTAATTCATGGACCCAAGAATTAAAAAAATCTAATTCTGTATTGCCATTAATTGCACTTTCATATAGCTCATATTCAAAATCGAGATTTTTTTCTGAAATAAAATTTCTCCAAACTTTAGGTCTATTTTCCAACCACCCTTTCCAGTAAACTCTCCAAAATATTTCTTCAACAAATTTAGTTGAATTTTTGATTTTGTACTTACTTTTAATATCATGAATCAGATCATATTCCGATAAAATTCTATGAGTAATGAAAGGTGATAATTTTGAAACTGAACTTTCGTTATTTGGCCCAAAATCAAAATTTCTTAATTTTGCATAATCATTAATTTTATATTTCGCAAATTTTTCCCAGGTATTTTGAGCTTTTAATAAAAATGACATTTTCTCATAACTTTAAAAAATTTTTTTGTATTTTTAGAAATTTCAAAAATTTGCCTGCAAATCAATACTTAAATTTTTCTATTTCACTTTTAAGTAAATATGTTTGATTGCAGTAGTTAATTTAAACTCCTAATCCGTACATTTTATACTCTTAAATCGCTCTCTGCGTAGGAGGATATTTAGTGGTCAATTACTTTTTAAATCTAATTTTAATTTTCAAATCTTTATTTAAATGATTTTCTCAAAAAGGTTTTTAAGTATTTATCAAAATTAATATGAATAATTTATTAGTGAGAGATGTTAAGTATCTAGATGAACAATACAGAATAGGTGAAGGCATAATTTCGGATGATGCATTTAAGCAACTTGAAAAGCTCTTTATTCCTGTTGATCCAGAACCTGACTACTTTAATCAAAAAAATAATAAACTTTTGCCAAAATTATCTAAAGAAAACTATAAAGAATTTTTGGAAAGTTTATTAACAAAAACAAGATTAAGCATTCAACCAAAAATTGATGGCTGTGCTATTGCAATTAGATATATAGATGGCAATTTTAATAAAGCTATTACAAAAAAAGGATTTGATGTCTCAAGCAAAATTAAACAAATTAAAAATGTCCCCTATTGTATTCCTATCAAACGAGATTTTCAAATTAGAGGTGAACTATACGCTACAAACCAAGTTGCCGGCATTTCCCAAAGAATTACAAGAAAATACCTCAATGATAAGAAAGGGATTCGAGAAAGTCTCAGCTTTTGCTGTTTCCAAATACTTAATGGAAGACTTAATCAATACGAAACCCTTAACTATCTTAAAAAATGTGGCTTCAGCACCCCTGACAGTTACTTCACAAATCATACAAGCGAAATCCAAATATATAAAAAAAATTGGTTAGAGAGAAAAATATTTGCGAAATATCCAACTAATGGGATAGTTATTAAAATAAATAGTAGGAAATTACAGTTACTTAGAGAGAAAAGTTTATCTCAAAATAACGAATGGCAATATGCAATTGAAAAATAATATTAAATAGTACCGTCAAAAAGAGCTCACGATACTGACTTCCAGTATTTACAGTGGGAAAGTAATTAAATTTTGGTTAAATTCCAAAGCAATTTGCAGGATCACTAAATGACTGCCACTATCTCAAGACCTAAAATCTCTAACTGGGAAACATCTAATATTCCAAACCTTACAGGCAAAACAGCTCTAATTACTGGTGCGAATAGTGGTCTTGGATACTACACTGCAAAGGCCTTAGCCGAAAAAAATGCTCATGTAGTTATAGCTTGTAGATCACTTGAAAAAGCTAATCAAACTATCAAAAAACTTAAAGGTATTAATCCTGAAGGAATATTTACACCTTTAGAATTAGATTTGTCAGATTTAAAAAATATTGTAGAAGTTCAGTCCAAACTTTTTGATAATTTTGAAAATTTGGATTTGCTAATCAATAATGCAGGCATTATGCATCCGCCTAAAACTCTTAGTGCTCAGGGATATGAAATACAATTTGCAGTTAATCATCTAGCTCACATGCTTTTGACCCTAAAGCTACTTCCAATTATTGAAAAAAAAGAAGAATCTAGAATAGTGACGGTTACTTCTGGAGCACAATTTTTTGGCAAAGTTGGTTGGAAAAATCTGAAAGCCGAGAAATATTACAACAAATGGGAATCTTACTCCAATAGCAAATTAGCTAATGTAATGTTTGCTTTGGAACTAAATGAGAACTTAAAGCACAAAAATATACTTTCTTTAGCTGCTCACCCAGGAATTGCAAAAACAAATCTATTTACTGCTCAAAAACCTAACCCTAGTCCAATAGAAACATTCTCTTTGGAATTATTTAGCCCTATTTTTCAAACTGCTGAGATGGGTTCTTTACCTCAACTTTTTGCAGCCACTTCGCCAGACGCAAGAGGTGGTGATCATTATGGTCCTAAATTTAATTTCAGAGGTCATCCAAAACTATCCCCTACTTCTCCTTTTGCCACGAACAAAAAAGAAAGAAAAAATTTATGGGAAAAAAGCCTTGAAATAATTAATAACTTCTTATAAATTTTTCATTTTTACTAACTTTAGAAAGTACTTTAAGATATGTAATTCACTCTCTGAGAGTTTCATAAATTCTGTTAGGGCATCATAATTTTTTTCATCAATTTTTTTTGACAATTGCATAAAACTATCATGGTTTTCATTAACAAAACGCTCAGCAATCTGAGACGGAGTTAAACCCTGTTCAATTAACTCACCTGGAGCATTTTTCTCCCAGTTTTCATAAAACCAAGAGAACCAATATTTTGCAGTATTATCTTCCATTAATTACTTTTTCTTTGGCGAAAACTATAAATACTGAAGAAAGATCTCATGATTGAATTACCCCTTAAACACAATTAATATAAATGCAATTATAAATTTAATGATAGATAATCATTCAGTTAAAAGAAATATTAATCTTGTAATTGGATTAGGTAAATCTGGATTTTGGGCTGCCAAGTATTTGAGAAGCATCAATAAGAGAGTAATTGTTTGGGAAAGCAAAGATGGGATAGAATTCTTAGAAAGAAAAACAGAATTAGAAGAGCTTAATATACTAGTTTCTCTGAATAAAGAATTTGCATTTGAAGAAATTCAACCTTTTGTGAAAGAGATCGAATCTGTTGTTGTAAGTCCATCAATACCTTATGACCATATAACTATTATTGAATTAAAAAAAAAGGGAATTAAAGTAATTGGAGAAATAAATGTTGCATGGGAAATTTTAAAAGACACAAATTGGATTGGAATTACCGGCACTAATGGCAAGACCACTGTTACTCATCTACTAAGCCATATACTCTGCGATACTGGATTATATGCTCCTTTTGCTGGAAATATTGGTACACCTTTATGTAAATATGCTCACTCAAAAAAACATGAAAAAATTGATTGGTTTGTAGCTGAATTAAGCAGTTATCAAATAGAAATATCTCCAGAAGTAAAACCTAATATTGGAATATGGACAACCTTCACAGAAGATCATCTTGAAAGACATAAAACACTTGAAAACTATTTCAACATAAAAAAAAGCTTGTTAGAAAAATCTGATTTTAGAATTTATAATTATGACGATAAAAACCTAAGAAAGCACTACAATTCGCTATCAAGAGGGGTTTGGATAACAACTAGTTTCGATAAATCAAATTTTATTCAATGCGATTATTGGATAGATGATCAAGCATACATTGTTGAGAGAGGGAAGAAATTATTCAAACTTAAACATTTTTCTTTAAAAGGAATGCATAATCTTCAAAATCTTTTATTGGTAATTGCAGCAGCAAGAAAAGTTGGATTATCTGGAAAGAAGATTAAAGATTCTTTATCTAATTACAAACAATTACCCCATAGGATGGAAACAATTTATAAAAATAATGATCTGGAAATCATTAATGATAGTAAAGCTACAAATTTTGACTCATCTATTGCAGGAATAAGTTCAATTGAAGGTCAAATAATAATCATTGCTGGGGGGAGATTAAAAGGCAATGAATATAGTGATTGGATAAAAGTTTTAAAGAAAAAAGTTAAATGTGTTTTCCTTTTTGGAGAAAGCTCAAAAGTCCTAAAAAAGGCGCTTATTAATGAAGGATTTAAAAAAAATATTTTTGAATTTTCAGAACTAAAAGAGCTTTTAAATTTTGTTTTTCATTATTTACAAAATAATAGAGTTGGAACATTATTATTCTCACCTTCATGCTCTAGTTTTGATCAATTTAAAAATTATGAAGAGCGTGGAGATTATTTCAAGAAACTAATAAATGAAAAATTAAAGGTTAATAAATCCATTTTTGTTCAAGTATAATTTCGTAATTTTCAGGTCGGTCATTACAACCGTTTACCCTCTAGCAAAAATTCACTTAATTAGTTAGATTTTGTCTATAAATTAACTACTAGAAATGAGTGAATCTAACAATTTACCTCAAGCAATAAGTCATAAAAAATTAAGTTACTTGATGCTTAAGGCACAAAAAGATTCTCATTTTTCTGATGAATTAGCAGAAATAGAAAGCCCCGAAAAAAGAGAATTTGAAGAGTTAATAAATAATTGGGAAGCTTCAACTAAGAAAGTGGTTTATGAATTATCAAAAAGAAAAGAGAATTTACTAAAAGAAAAATCACCAAATTCTTTAATTGCTCTTGGTGCTATGGAAGTTCACCTTAATATGGCTTTGCAAGCCTTACATGCCTTCAATAAAGGGGTTGATGAGTAAAAGTAAAAGATAAATTATAGGGAAGGCATCGAAAATAAGAGAAAATCTAGGTCTTTTTCAGTATCTATAGAGACATCATCATAATAATTAACTTCAAAACCCAAGCCATCTCCAGGTTCGAGGCATATATTTGAATTAGAGTCTTTACTTTTTAATAAAAGATTACCTTTTATTATTTGTATCCAATTATATTTATCGATTTTTAATGGCAATTTTTTTTCTTTAATTGGCTTATATTTACAACGCCATAAAGAGATACTTTGATTTAGAAAAAGCTTATTATTTTGACCGTCTTTGTAATTAAAAATAAGGTTGTCCCGCAACTTTTCATTTAATGAAATTTGATCATATCGAGGTTTGATATTTTCTTTTTGAGGGTATATCCAAATCTGGAACAACTTACAGGTCTCATTTTCTTCATTCTTCTCGCTATGAGAGATTCCAGTACCTGCAGACATAACTTGTACTTCATCTTTGTGAATTTTTCCAAGATTGTTTAACGAGTCTCTATGAGTTATTGCTCCTTTTGTTACGACAGTAATTATTTCCATATTTGCATGAGAATGTGTATTAAATCCTGCATTAGGAGAAATAATATCTTCGTTTATAACTCTAATTTTCCCAAAATTATCCCATTTTGGATCTCTATGCTCTGCGAAAGAAAATGAATGCATCGAATTTAGCCATTCTCTAGTCGATCTAAATCTTTCGTGAGATTTCCTTATTTTAATTATTTTCAAAGACATAAATATTAAGAAATAAATATGGTGTATTTGTGTAAATTAAATATTTTTGAAAATTATAAATTATGAATAATTGAAATTACTTTTTATTTATTTGTTGATTTTACTTTGTGCTTTATTTGCTTTATTAATTATTTTTTTTGCTTCTTCTCTTGTAGAACATTTTTCTGCCTCAACATTCAAGTTTTTTAGTTTATTTAATTGCTTTGAAATTTTCATATCAGGTTAACTTAACAAGTTGAAAATAACACATATTTAATGGAATAGCTAAAAATACTGGTTTGCAAATGAGCCTTACTAACTAAAAATAAGATTGGAGGATGGAATTATCAGAACAATATAGAGGATGTATTGGATTATCCTTGATTGTTTTCTTAATTAAAAGCGGTCCAAGAGGATTATCAAAATTATTTTTCCTAATTGAGTTATATTGCATTATTTTTTTTGATATTCTTTTATTTCTATTTAGAAATTTACCTTTGTTACCCCAACCTAACCATAAATCACAATTTTTACTTTCAGACCAGTGTTTTAAGTTTTTATAAATATGATCATTGTTTAGATAACCCACAGGGTTTTTATGTTTAAAAAGTTTTTCTGGTTTGCTTGAAATAAGAGCAAATAGATTGATTAATTTTACTTTGCCGTAATTATTGTTTTTCGAAATTTTGATTATCTTTTTTGTTGTATTATCTAAAAAAACTTGATCAGATAATGAGGGATTTAAACCAATAAAAACAATTTCCTTTTTAGATTTAGAAATCTTATAACTTAAACTCCATCTATATAGTTTATTAGAACTTATTAAACAGTTTCTTTCTAGAAATAAGTTTTTCAACCTAAACCTACACCTCTAGCCATAAGAGTGGCAAACAAAGGTATTGTTGCAAAACCCACTAATTCAGTAGTAATGATGAGTCTGAACCTCTTAACTAGATTCTCAGATATTTCAGGTAATTTATTCTTACTTAATGGAATGGCCCACAAAATATATGTTGTTGTCGGGTATAAAGAAAGTAATCCCACAAGTATGTAAAGAGAAACCTTTATCCAAAACACAGGATTACCTGTATAGAAATCACCTCCTTGACCAAAATACTTTACACGTAAAATCCCAGTAACTAATATTGCAACTCCTGCCAAACCATAAACCACATCTGCAATTATCATTGAGATCGTCTCATTTCTATTAAGACCTACTTTGAGGGTCAATCTTTCAAACAAAAGAGATCCGAAACACAAAATAATTCCTAAATAATGGACATATGCTACTAATGCACTTTTAGCAATTTCACCTGTTAATAGAGTTCCAAATAACATGCTCAAGTCAAAATTTATACAATCCTAACCACCAAATTTAGAATTTGTTTAGAAATAGATTACTAACTTGAAAGCAAGGTATTAAATCTAAGACTCTAAATACCTTTTTTGGCCATCTTCGAAAAAATCCTTTTTATTCCATACTTCGATTACATCTGGAAAATGTTTTTCCATACAATTATCACAAACACCATGACTGAATCTAATATCACTAATTTTCGAAAGATATTTTTCTAAATGCATCCAATCGCCCTCCTTATTTTTCACTTCTCTGCAATATGAACAGACAGATAAAATACCTTCTTGTTTGTGCAAGTTAGACAATGCATCTAGCAAGTTCAATGACTTTTTTCTAAGTTCTAAAAATGAAACTATTTGCTTGGATAATAATTCCATAATATTGAATTGTTGTGTAGTTAGATTTCCTGGCTTTCTGTCTATTACACAAAGAGTTCCAAGTTTATTACCATCACTATTTCTAAGGGGAAAACCTGCATAAAAACGAATCTTGGGATCTCCTGTTACCAATGGATTATTTATAAATCTTTCATCTTGGAAAGCATCATGAATAATTAATGGACTATTTTCTTTTATTGCATGGGTACAAAAAGACCAATCTCTTCTAGTTTCTGATATTTGAAGTCCTATTTTGGATTTAAACCATTGTTTATCTTTGTCTACCAAAGTCATTAAAGAAATAGGCACATTACATGTTGTAGCAGCAATTTTTGTAATATCGTCATAACATGATTCTGGCTTGGTTCCCAAAATCCTATATTCCGCTAAAGCTTTTAATCTTCTTTCCTCTTCTTCTTTTTTTGATACAAGATTCTGCATTAATCTTCACCAATAATTAAAACTTTAAAATTAAATTTTCTTCAAAAAACTTTTTCTTTCTAATACTTAATAAAAAAAAGATAAACTTATTGATTTGTTACTTAATGATTTAACTTTGAGACTGCCATCCCAGCGATCCATCCACTTGTCCAACAATGTTGAAAATTAAATCCACCTGTGATCCCATCAACATCTAAAACTTCTCCAGAAAAAAATAATCCTGGACAAATTAAGCTCTCCATATTTTTAAAATTAACTTCATTAATTTTTACGCCTCCAGAAGTAACAAATTCCTCTCCAAATGGTCCTTTGCCCGAAATTATATATTTGTCCCTCATTAGAATATTTATCATTTCCTCTCTTTCATGCGCCAATAAATCAGCCCACTTTTTCTCTTTATCAATACCTATTTTATTTAATAAAAAAATCCATAATCTTTTTGTTAATAGTGGAACAGGTCTACTGTTAATTAGATTAACCTTGCCTTTATTTAATCTTAAATAGTTAACTTTATCTTTTAACTCCTCATAACTTAAAGCAGACCATTTAATGATTAGATTAAATTTATATTTTTGACTATAAAGTTCCCTTGCTGCAATTGATGAAAGTTTTAATACTGCTGGCCCACTAAAACCCCAATGAGTTATTAGTAAATCGCCTCTATTTTGAAAATTCTTATTGTTTAATTTAATTTCTATATCTATGCCTTTTATCGACACTCCACTACATTCATCCAAATTGGGTTCTTTTGTAGAGAAAGTAAAAAGCGATGGTACAGGTTTTACAATGTTGTGTCCAAGATTTTGAGCTAATTTATATCCGCTTGGATTACCTCCAGTTGAAAGAATAATATTTTTTGAAGTTACCTTTGCTTTTTTAAGACTAAAAATATTAAATATATTATCTGGAGTTTTTGAAATTTCTTTTACAAAAAATTTTGTTAATATCTCTACGTTTTTTGATAAAGCACTTTTTCTCAAACAATCAATAACATCTGAAGAAGAATTAGACACTGGGAATACTCTTAGATCTTCCTCAATTTTTAATTTCAACCCTTTCTTCTCAAACCAATCATACACATCTCCAGCAGCAAAACGATTAAATGATTCCAAGAGCTGAATTCCACCTCTAGGGTAATTCTCAACTAGTTCATTCGGTATCCATGTCGCATTAGTGACGTTACATCTTCCCCCTCCACTAATCCTTACTTTCTCCATAAGTTTTGAAGTGCCTTCAAGAATTATTATTCTTTTAACTCCATTTTCAGCAGCAGTTATTGCTGTCATAAAACCTGCTGCACCGCCTCCTACAACTGCTAAATCAAAAGGTTCCAAAAACTTATTATTTAATATGTTTCAATCTGATAATAGCAAGGAGTTATTAAGAAAAATTATTCCAAAAACCATAAAAGAAAGAAATAAAAACTTAAAAACCACATAATAAATAGCTGCAATTCACTAATTTTTAAATTTCTAAAAAAATCAACGCAGTCGTTATTTTTATGCTTTAAGTTTATTGTATGAGTCTAATATTTTCTTACGTTAAATATTCTGAGGCCAGTTTTCCTATGACTGGTCAATATACGGCTCTTCTTTTAATAACTTCTGTTATTTGGGTTCTACTTTGGTTTGGATATAGACAAAATAAGATAAATGATGAGATCAAGAAAAAAGAAAAAGAAGAAAGAATTAATGCGAAAGTTAAAAGAAGAAAGAAGTTAGAGAGTTTATACCCTAGTAATAAAAAAATTGTTTAAAATAAATTATTTCTAAGTAAATATGACCAAAATTAATTTCAAATCATTAATTCAGTTTTTACCTGGTATTTTGATTCTTATTTATGTATTCTTTTTAGCATTTACTCAATTTATAAAATAAAATTTTTAAAAATTATTCATTTTGATTGGAATCCTTTCTGCTTTTGGAGCTGCTACATCTTGGACATATGCCTGCTTTATTTGGCGCTCGCAAACTCAAAAATATAAATCAATAGATATTAATTTAATAAAAAATATAATAGCTTTTTTAATTTTTATACCTGCTTTTATCAATCTAAGTTCTACAACTGAATTAAAAAACATATTAATCCTACTAATTAGTGGAATAATAGGTATTGGTTTAGGTGATACTTTCTACCTAAAGTCATTACAAACAATTGGCACAAGAAAAACTTTATCTATAGAAACTCTTTCTCCGTTAATGGCTGCTTTGTCAGGGGAAATTTTTATTAATGAAAACTTAACAACTAAATCATGGGTTGGAATAATCATAGTATCGATTTCGCTATTCATAATTCTCAAAAAAGTTAACGCTTTTAAAGGAGGAAACTCCACTTTCTCAGAAAAAAATAACTTTAAGATTTTTGCTTTTCCTTTTTTATCAGTTTTATGTGCTGTTCTTGGAGGTCTTTTTTCAAGGATGGTTTTCCTACAAAGCGATTTATCACCTTTCCTTACCACTGAAATAAGATTATTAGGTGCAATAATTTTTTTGATT
>QCLU01000005.1 GCA_003214315.1 Prochlorococcus sp. AG-418-D13 | reverse complement strand
TGCTCTTTATGCCGGCAAGGGAGATGACCTCATTGATATGACCAGTACAGAATCACGAACACTTTATGATTCTTCTTCTCGAGCAGGTGGTGGCATTGCCACTGTCTATGCCGGTGAGGGGAATGATTCCATTCTTGGATCTGATGGCACGGTCTATGGCGGTGACGGTGATGACACTCTCATTGCTCATCACAATTCATCTTTTTGGGGTGGAGAAGGAGCAGATGTCTTTGGGTTTCTTGCCAATCCTGCAGATTCAATCACTGGCAGTGCATTATCCCCAGAGCATCAAATCAATGACTTTGAATCTGGTATCGACAAGATTATTTTCTATCACAAGAGTTCTCATGCAAGTCAGTTAGCAGTCACTCGTACAGAAGATGACAATATTGAGTGGCAATATTGGAATCAAGGAGCAAGTTCTCCTTCTGTAGGATTCCTCACCTTAAATATGAATGGTGCCATATGGACAGAAAGTGATATCGAATTTGCTTTGGTTGATCCGGTGATTTTATAAGGGCTAATAAATTAGAGGATCTTTGCTATATCACAGAAAGCATAAACTTCCTGTCATTGGATTCTTCTGCTGGAAATTTAGGTGGAACTATATACGATATATATTTTGAATATTTAAGAAGATTATATGAATCAATCAAATATGCGTCTAACCTGCGACCTTGTGCTCCCAAAGCACCCATTCTAACTTTTTATTTTGTTTCCAAACCAACTAATTTCATAAGAACTTTTGCATTGCTAGCAACTGCAGAATATTGTTTTTCTTGCATTGCTCTATGCATTGCAGTTTCTAAAGTACATAATAATTTAGCTGTCATTTCAGGGCGATTTAAGTCCCCTTCCTCAATATCATCTTTCAGCAAAAGATAAGCATTAGAAGTGATCTGCCTGGCTCTTCTTCTTGAGATTCCATATTTCGCGGCAACAAGGGAAGTAATAGATGAATAGGCTTGTCCTTCAGCAACTAATTCAGCAGCATGAGCAACCCTTAATTCAGTTTCTTGTTTAGTTGCTCTCTTTGACATAACTTCAATATATACTCAATTTCTACGATTTGATTACAAAAGAACCATTGTTTTTACTGATATTATCTGATAATTAAGCGTAATATTTTTTCCTATTTTTGTTTCAAAATATTGTTAATAAAGTAGGTAAAAGCCAGATATTCTTATTGATCTTCTTACTTATTTTCGCTTAGACAAAACTGCACTTATTTCTGCACTTGGCTTTATTAAAAAACTGTCATAAACCCTGTAATTCCCAGTATTTGCAAGCCTTTTGGCTACTGCATGGCATGCAGGGGGTCAGCGGTTCGAATCCGCTTGGCTCCACTTTTATTTTTGTGAATACTAATTAATTTATGCGATATTTATAAATCTTATTATTAAATTGATATAGGAAAATATTTAAAAAAATTGATATTCCTATATAAATATAGCAATATAGTTAATGCAAATTTATAAAAATTCAGACTCATCAAAACTTTGTAAGAATTGAAATAACTTTTAATTATGCATGTAATGTTTAATTAATCTGCTTCATATAATAAGAGGAAATATTATATATCTTAGGCTTGTTTTTTTAAGAAAAAATCACTTTAATATATTTAATAAAGTTATTGTTTTAAACTTGCAAAAACTAATTAAATAAAATTTAATTCAAGGAATGCTTTATTCAGAAATTCAAACTTTAATTAGAAATTCTTTATTTAGACCAACTATCATGCTCGCAAATTCAAAAAATTAATTTAAATAACTTTCTCATTTATTTTTTCTATATAAAAATCATATTCATTAATTATTCTTACGTAACCTGATTAATCATAAGAAAATAAATTATAAAATATCAAAATCGTTATATAAGTAATGATCTTTAAGTTTTTTATAGGTTCTTTTCTGATCAAGAAGAGAAGAAAATGAATTTAGCTTTAAGAAATCTTTATGAAAAAAAAATGAATACATTTTCTCTGTACCAATTGGGCTTAATAAAACTCTTCTTGCAAAGAAATGCTTCGCAGGGTCTGAGAACTCAAGTTTAAGCTCATATCTATCTTTTGTAGCATTCTCATAACAACCTCTATGTAATAAATTTGTGTCTAACACATTAATTGTTCCAGTTTTGTGAATTAAAGAAATTTCATTCTTAATTTTTATTTTATTTGATTTCCCTAGCCATCTAAAAACTTCCATTAGATATGACTTCAGGAAATAAAACATTTTTGGATACTTAGTTTTTGATGGAATTATATATGTAGGTTGAGATCCATCACCTTTAAAACAAATAAATACTTTTAGTCGTGCTCCTACATTATCAGTGTGCCAATTAGAAGAAGCCTTTGAATTAGCATGTTCTTTTGTCGTCAAATTAAACATTATATTATCCAATTTCGCATTTTTCCCTATATAGTTGATAATCATTGGATTTAATTTATCAAAAATCTCTTTAAAAGTAATAAGTGAACTAGGCTCTAGATAGAGTTTTTTTTTCTTATAAAAACTTTCATTAAATAATTTATTTAGATGTTTTGTAGATGTTGAAGACAAATTTAATTTTGCATATCCATTATTTTTTGCTATTTCACCTTGAAGTTTTAGCTTTCTGTCGTAAAACCTAATTACACTTATAATTAATGAAAATCTCACAGAAAAAGATAAAAATCCCTTTAACGATTTAAAAATTAATATAGGACTTTTTAAAATTTTTTTATAAATTTTTATTAAATTAATCATTTATTTATGATCTAAATAACTTTTAAATTATTTAACTCTATAAAATTTGGTAAATCCTCGTTCAACTGAAATTAATTCATTAACAGTTTGTAAAAAATCATATCGAAAAATTTTTTATAGATTTTCTAAATAAAATTACATTGCTTTTTATAAATACATGTTAGTTTCCCATTATTCTATAAATCTTATTAAAGCCCTTAAAATCTTTATTAGTTCGTTTTTATTTTTGTAACTTGTGATCCTAAACTAAACAAATATTTTTGTGGTATTGCGCATTTTTTATGACAAAACTTTATAAATTGCATCAATATTTAGCCTTTCTTAAAACTTTACAATAACTATTTATTACTGTAGTGAAAAGAGTTAAACTTAAAAAAATATGATTAACTTGGAAATAATTTGTCTGTAATAGATCATCTCACTCAAATTACAAATGTTCTCGTAATTGGTTGTGGAGGGGCTGGTTTAAGATCTGCTATTGAGATCAAGAAATCTGGTCTTAATGTATGTATTCTTGGGAAAAGACCGAAGACTGATGCTCATACCGTTTTAGCAGCAGGTGGCATTAATGCTGCTTTAGGTAATTTAGATAAAGAAGATACTTGGGAACAACATTTTATTGACACTTACTTAGAAGGTTATGGTATTGGCGATCCTTTAAAAGTTGAAATTATGGCTAAAGAATCGCCAGCATTAGTAAAAGAAATAGACAAATGGGGGGCCAATTTTGCGAAATTAAAAAATGGTGAACTTGATCAAAGATTTTTTGGAGCACATAAATATCGCAGAACTTGTTATTCAGGTGACTTTACTGGTTTATCGATTTTAAAAACTCTTTTAAAAAAATCAGAAGAATTAAAGATTCCTATTTATGACAACCAATACGTCACTGAACTTCTTATTAGAGAAAATACTTGCTTTGGAGCAATGTCCTTTAATATGACCTCGTCCGAGAGAACGGTTCACTTTGCTGATGCAGTTATTTTATGCACAGGAGGACATACAAGATTATGGAAAAAAAGCTCATCCAGAAAAAATGAGAATACAGGGGACGGATATTATTTGGGTCTTAAAGCTGGATGTAAATTAATAGATATGGAAATGGTACAATTCCACCCATCTGGTATGGTCTTGCCTGAAGAAATTGAAGGTACTTTGGTTACCGAAGCAGTTAGAGGTGAAGGTGGGAAGTTAATTAATAATAAAGGGGAAAGATTTATGAAAAATTATGATCCGAAAAGAATGGAATTATCAACGAGAGATAAAGTAGCTATTGCTAATTATACAGAAATTGTTGAAGGTCGAGGAACAAAAAATGGAGGTGTTTTTCTTGATATAAGCCATAAAAGCAAAGATTTCATAGTTGATAAACTACCAAGTATATATAGACAATTTCTTGAATCTCAAATGCTTGATATATCAAAATCTCCAATGGAGGTTGCTCCTACTGCACACTATTCTATGGGCGGAATCTTAGTTGATCCTGAGACTTTATCTACCTCAGTTGAGGGTCTTTTTGCGGCAGGGGAGGTCGCAGGAGGCCTTCATGGCGCTAATCGATTAGGTGGAAATTCTTTGGCAGAAATAATTATTTTTGGTAAACGTGCTGGCATTGCATCTTCAAAATTTTCAAAAAAAATAGATAAGCAGTTAAGATCAAATAAGATCATTGCTCTTGCGCATGAAAATATTGATAAATTTATTAAAAAGGGAGATGAACTAGTAAGGCCTCTGCAGCATGAATTGAGGATAATAATGTGGACCTATTGTGGAGTCATTAAAAATCAAAAGTCACTTTTAGAAGGATTGTCAAGAATTGAAACCATAAAAAATAAACTAAATTATATTGACGTAAGAATCGATAAGCATAATTGCGAAGATCTTTATTTGATTTTTGATTTGCAATCTTCTTTATTAAGTGCAAAAGCGACAATCCTTTCAGCACTTGAAAGAAATGAGAGTAGAGGAGCACATCAAAGAAGTGATTTTCCAAAACTTGAAATCTCCAATAATTTTAATTGTTTAGTAAGTATGGATGAAAAAAGTAATTTAAAAATCACTAAAGTTCCTCTCAAAGAATTAAACGAAAAACTAAAAAAAATTATTGCAAATAAAACAAGAGAAGAAGATATTAAAGACAAATTAATTGAGTAATCTCAGAAATCTTTTTTGAACTGAAGAATTACTTACTTTTAAAAAAAAAGGTTTAATAAAAAAATTTCCTGAAAACTTCTAGACCACGATGAAGGTTGTCATGATTTGACTAATAAAAAAGACAGACTGGGAAACCTGCTTATGAAATGAATTTTGAATGCTGGGCCTAAAGGATTCTAACCCACTAACTAGTGCTTCAAATGAACCATATGACGAATTTAGAAAATAGGTTAAATAAATAAGTGAGGTTAGAACTTATCAGTTAACATAACAGGGATTAATATGAATCTAATTATTGCCCAAAGGAATACAAAGATTTCATAGATATACAATTAATAGTTAAAAGGATGTTTTTATTACAGTCACTATTCCCAGGTTCTATAAATAATCCTCCCAATAATTTCGCGAATCGCTTTAGTACTTTTATTTAAATACGAGGAACTAGGGATCCACATTAAGGGATTACGTAATGAAGAAAGAAAAGTCTTATTACCCTTAAAATCTACCGGATATGGCTGGACAATTATCCCTTCTCTTTCAAAAACTTTTTTTGCCCTATTCATATGAAAGGCACTAGTTACTAGGATGATCTTTTTTTGGCTTGAAGTTACTTCATCATTAAGTAATTTTTTAATTGCTTTAGCTTCCTGAAGAGTATTAGATACAGGATATGTGGTAAGTAAGTCTTCTTTAGGAATACCCCTTAGAATAGATTCTTTAATGTAAATATCACCTTCTGGAGGTAAACCTGAAGCCAAAGGATTTATTCCTCCAGTGAATATCAATCTGTCTGATTTATTCGCCTTATAAAGATCTATTCCAGCAAGAAACCTATCTGGATCGTCCCATTCAATTATTTTTGTATTTGAAGAAGGTAAACGAACCCCCCCACCACTTAAGACAACAATCCCATCTGAAGGTTGAACTAAAGAATAATCTAATCTTTTCCATGGATATTCCAATAATCTCCACAAAGTACCAGAAAAAAATCCATTGCTTAAAACAGTTAAGAAAATAATTGCTGAATAAACAAATTTTGTTTTTTTTCTAACAACAAAAACCAATAAAAGTATTAAAACTATCCCTAATGGTGAAAAAATTAATGGTAATAATTTGCTGAGTAAATACGTAATTTTAAATTTTATCTAAACGTATTCTAATTTAATAAATAGATAGAAACAAAGAATATTTTTTTAAATAGATCGAATTTCAACAATGATATTCAAAAAATCTCTATTTAACTCTTTTTGTATTATTTATCTTTAATAGGTAAAAGGTACTTTATTTAAAATCTTCTTTTGTTTCATTTTCAATTTACCCTCTCCAATTGTCCTCATATATAAGATTTCTTTTTTGAAAACCTAATGATTCCATATTCTTGTCAAGGATCGCAAAAGGAGAATTAGTAAATTTCATAGTTTCACTTAATTAATATGCATACTTAATAAATTTAAAATTATGATTAATAAATATTTAAGAAAACGAATTGTCTAAATCATTTCAGGCTGTAATCCTATAATAAAGGAAATCAGCATAACCATTGGTTTTAATTAATTTATAATTATTTTCAATTAACAATTCATTTATTTTTGTCACTCTATTAAAACCTACTTTTGAGGGGACAGTTAATTCATCAAATTCAACAAGGATTTGTCTGGGTTTAAACCCTTTGTTTAAACAATCGACTAAAAATTCAATTTCTGCGCCTTCGATATCTAATTTAATAAGTGATATTTCTTCTTTATCTAATTTTAATTCATTAAGTAAGCTTTCAATAGTAATAGCATTAACTTCAATAAATGATTCACCTTCTTTAAAGTGATCTTGGTAATTAACTATTGAATGTGAAACGTGTTCTGGATCACATGGCTCATAAAATTTTAACTTCTCATCTTTATTCCATAAAGCCTTATCTACAAGAAGTAGATTGTTTTTTGTAATTTTTGATAAATCATATGCACTTATTGGTTGTTCACCTTTTTGTAAATAGTTTGTATTTGAGGCATTCCCAATGGAATTTATAATTTTATTGTAATGAATAATCGCTCTTGGGGTTGGATCAACGATAATGACTTTTGAATTATATTTTGAAGCAAATTCAATATCAAAGGATGCATCTTCTCCTAATCCAGCACTAATAATAGTAGAACCATTTAAATAATCATCTGCAACAAAGTTCCAACCTCCATATTCAGTTCCTAAGTAAATAATGTTAAAACTATTGTCAACTTTTGTATTTTGGATTGGATGTGTTTTTTTTAATAACTTATAAATATTCTTAGCAAAAGTTAAAAGCTTTAATTTTTGTAAAATATTACTTATAAAAATTTTATACATCGAAACATCTTGCTAGGGCATAATGAAATTTTACCACTTTATTTTTAACAATAATTTAAAAATATTGATTTAATTCTATTTGGTTAATAAAAAAAATTTTTAAATAATAATTAAAAATCCTAAGATATAGGAGATGATATTATGAATGAATATCTATAAAGTATTGGTTAATTGGATAATATGAGTTTAAAATTTGACAAATCTGAAAGAGATTTGAATACATATTGTAATTTTATAAAATCGCAAATTATCATGAAAAGAAATAACATTAGTGCTAAGGTTCATTGAACATTAATCTCTTAAATTTTTATGAAGATTATTTTTTTAGAATTAAATGAAGTACCTGATAAGGTCATGCAAAAATTTGTTGGAACTCAAATAAGTGGTAGCTACTCAAGTAAATATGATTTAACCATTTCTGAAGATGTTGGACATTTATCCCCTTGGATTACTTGGGCAACAATTCATAGAGGTGTATCAAATCAATTTCACGGAATAAATGATATCAATCAAAATGTTGATGAAATAGATTTAACGTATCCAACACTTTTTCAAACTTGTATTGATAGAGGTTTTTCTGTTGGATTAGCAAATACTATGCATTCTGGAATTTTGGCAGAAAAAAAAGATAGTTCTTATAAATTTCTCTTGCCTGAAGCATTTTCAATTAATAGTTTTTGCATTCCTAAGTCTCTTGAATCTTTCCAAAAATTTAATCTTGCGATGTCTCGAGGTTCTTCAAGAGTTGTTTCTACTTCTCTTCCCAAAAAAGTAAATTTGATAAAATCATTTTTCAGTTATTTTCAAAATACCAAGAGATTAAGAGCCCTAAGGGAAATAATAAAACAACTTATCAAAGAGAGAATACTGCCGCATACAAAAGTAAGAAGAAGAACAATTCAATCTGATTTGATTTTTGATATTTTTGTATCTTTGGTAAAGAAGGAGTCACCAGATTTATCAGTTTTATTTACAAATCATGTAGCTTCAAGTATGCATAGATTCTGGGAGGCAACGTTCCCTGAAGATTATGTTAATCAAGTTTCTTCAGATTCTTGGATAAAAAAGTACAAAGATGAAATCCCTTTTTCAATGAAAACTGCTAAAGACTATATCAATATTCTTAAATCCATTGTCGATAGTTCCGATAATACTCAACTTTGGATTGCTTCAGGTATGGGGCAAGAGAGTGTACAAAACTATGTGCCTCAAGACTATTTTTGGGATATTTCTAATATGAGTGATTATGTTTCTTCATGCTTAGGAAAGCAAGTAAAAGTAACGGCTTTACCACAGATGATACCTTTATATTCTTTTTCAGCAAAGAAAGAAATTATTAATGAATTCTGTGAATTTATTAAATCAAATAAAAATTTATATTTAAGAAAAAGTACTGAAAAAACTGTCGCATTTGGTATAGATAATCAAAAAAAAGAAATAATTTTAAATGGCTCAAGTATTATACCTAAAGGGATCGTTAAGAAAAATATTGATGAGAAAACTAGCTCAGCTGCTTATCATATGCCTGAAGGCTTTTTATTAAGATATGGACCTAAATTATCTAATCCAAAGTCAAATATGTTGAATAAAAATGGTAAGATTCGCACACATCACATTAAGGATTTCATTTTATCAACACTAGGTTCTTAAATAATTTATAGATCAATCATATTATTCAGTTAATTTTATACTCTAGAAATTTAATAATATTTTTTTGGATTATAAATATTTTTCGTTTGATTCTCTTTTTTTTATCACTTTTACTGGAGTACCATAAGCTAAACAATTAGCTGGTATATTTTTATTTACATAAGATGCAGCGCCTATTACTGTGTCCGATCCTATTTTTATATCATGTTTTATTATTACCCCTATTGCAACAGCACTTCTATCTCCAATAAATACATTTCCTCCTGTAACAACTCCTGGCGCACATGAGGAGTAATTCATTAAATAATTGTCATGATCTAAACTTGATTTGGTATTTATTATTACCCCATTACCAATTTTTGACGAGCTATTTATCACGCACATAGGCATTACTACAGTTCCAACTCCAATTGTGCAATTTTTAGAAATATGGCTAGTAGGATGTACTAAGGTTGCATTTTTTGCATTAGGATTGGCTTTTTGAAAATCATTTGTAACTTTTTCTCTTAAAAAATTGTCTCCTAAAGCCACAAAAAAATAGCCATTGTAATTTTTTATCTCTTCATGAATTACATCCTTTCCTAGGAATGTCTTTATTTCAATATTGATATCTTGATAAGAAAAGTCTTTAATACCTTGAGATCGTGCAATATCTGTTATTACTTTTGCATGACCCCCACATCCTAAAATCAAAAGTTTATTGTTTTTTATTTTAGTCATTTTTCTTTTCTTGATATTAAAATTTTATAGAAATCCACCATAATTTATTTACCAAATCTATAAAAAGTTTTTTTCTATATTATAAATTTAGCTTTAATTTAGAAATTTTAATAGTTTCTACAAAGTAATTATTTAGTTGGAAATTGGAAAATTTATTTATGTTTAAAATTTACCGCATATTTTTTATCTAGATAAAAACCAGCAAATAATATTATTGTTGCAGAAATAATTTCAGCAAGTAAACCAAATTTTATTAAGGAAAAACAAATAATAAAAGTTGAAAAAGTATATATAGTTGTTATTTTTTTTTGATGCCAACCCGCTTCTTTTAATCTTTGGAATAAATGAACTTTGTGCGCCAAAAAGATATTTTCATTATTAAAGAATCTTCTTATAATTGTAATTAATGTATCAGCATAAAGATGCGTTCCTAATAAAATGATAGATACGAAAGATTGAACATCTTGAGCTTGAAAAGCTAAACCTGAATAAAAAGATCCCAAGAAAATACTACCTACATCTCCCATAAATAGTTTTGCAGGATAAATATTAAAAATTAAAAAACTTAAAAGGGAACCCAAAATAATAAATATTATTGGATAGGTTAAATCTAAAAAAATTGCAGAAGTGGGAATGATAATTAACATAGAGCCAACTAATAATCCGTCTAAGCCATCCATAAAATTAGAAGTATTAATAGTTGTAGTAGAAATTAAAATAAGAAATAAAAAAATAAATAAATCAATTAAATTTAAATTGTATGAGAATATATTTCCTAAATTAATTAATAGTATTGAAGTTATAATTTGTGCAGCTAATCTATAAGTTATTTTTAAATTATTAAAATCATCAAAGAAACTTAATAAAGTTATTGGTAAACTGCTTATAATTATTAGATTTATTTGGTTCTTTGGTAATGAATACAATAAAAAACAACTTGAAATTATAGAAACCATCGAAAATACAATCCCTCCTCCAGTTGGGATTGCTTTTTTATGAGCACTTCTAGATATTGGATAATCCAACAATTTAATTTTTTTTGAAAATGCTATAAATATTTTATATCCAAAATAGGAGAATATTAGAGAACAAATAAAATAAATAAAAGAATAATGAAGCATTATTTGTTAGTGTTTGAAAATTATTAAAAAATATAGAATTTTGACAACATTAAAAATCCCCAAATAATTGATTTAATTTACTGAAATTTTTAAAAAATATTCCAATTAAAGGCTTTATATTATTATTTTTCATTATATGTAAATCTTCAATAGTTTTAGTAAACAATGATTTTAAATTTTTATTACTTATTCCTCCAATTTTCATTTTGATTAATGTGATATCTATTACTGAAACTTTGTTGATATATGACTTAAATAGCTTAAGTTCAAATCCATAATCTGCCGAAATTTTATAATTGATATCATAAAAACCAATTTTGTTAAAAATTTCCTTTTTTAAAACCAAACCAGTGTGGGGAGCCATCCAACCCATTCTTAATTTTTTTAAAGTAGGAATTTCAGCTTTCCAACTTCTCACTACTTTACCATTTTTATTAACATAAACAATATTAGCGATATATATAGGTAAATACTTTTTAAGTACAATTTCTTTGTGCAATTCTTCAAGTACATTTTTATTATGTAGTACATCGTCTGAATGAACAAGAATTATATATTCACCTTTGCATCGATGGATAGCATTATTGAGCGCATCATAAATACCTCTATCTGCATTACTATAAACTTTGGTTTTATTACTTTTAAGCTTTTGTATAATTTCTAATGTATTGTCTGTTGATTTTCCGTCAAACACAATATGTTCATAATTCTCAAAGCTCTGTTCATAAACACTATTAAGGCATGCATGGATTTGATTTGATGAGTTCTTACATATAGTTATTAAACTAAAAAAAGGATTCTCCATACAGTTAGTTTTTAAAACAGGTCTTTTAAAAATAATAATTATACTACTACAAAGGATTTAAAACATTTCGAAGGTATTTTATAAAAGTCATAAAAATATTTTTTAGTTATCTCTACTATTTTTCCAAGAATTTGACTATTTTTTTTAGTTATAGAATTTCTAGAAAGATTTCAATATCTTTGATCTTAATATACTGATTAAAATTCCAAATTCTGATATCATATCTGAGAATTTACATTAACTTTGCAGATATTTTGAATATTTTAGTGTCTCTGCCCTTACAAGATAAATTATGGTATTCAATCGCCCAGAAACTAAATAATATAGAGGAATTTAAATTTTTTATTGCATCCCATAATAGACCAGTTTCTTTCAAACAAAATAGTAATTTTATAGATTTATGTGAACTTAATAACTTTGATCAAATAAGTATATTTGATAAAGAGGACATTAATTTATCAAATATTTATACCAATAATCAATACCTTAAACTGAAAGGAATCTACACTTCAGCTGCATCTAGATGTGGTTATTTCCGTTCTAATGCTATTAATCAAGAATATTTATTTAATATTTTGGTTTCAAGAATAACAACTTTGGTTTTGAATAAGGATATTGAAATAATTTGCTTTGATTTAACTCCACACTTACCATGGGAATTATTATCTTGGGAAATAATTAGAATTCTGGGGGGTAAATCTTTTTGTTTTAAAAGGACAATTATAGGTGGGGGAATTTATATGGAAACAGAAATTTTTGGTGATAAAAGTAATCCCTTTCCTTTAACTTCTCAAAAACATCCTATATTTTACCTCACAGATAATGATGAAATTGAAAATCATCTTAAAAAAAATCAATTTTCAAAATTTCAGAAAAAAGGTCAATGGATTGATAACAATAAAGAAATCAGTTTTAATTATAAACTCAAACTTTTTATAAACAAAAATATTTGGACAAAATACCTAAGCTTTTTAGTAACAGGATTTAAATTAAATAAAAACATGAAAGTTAAACCTTATTTAAAGGCAAATGAAGAAACAAGAGATATTAGCTATTTAGTCTCAAAGAATTTTCAGAATAAATTTGAATCATTATTTTTTATTCTAAAATATATAACTACATCTTTAATTTCTGAATTAAGTTTAAAAAAGCTAATTTTTAATAATCAAATTTATGTCGATTTAGCTTTAAATGAAAAATATATTTTCTTTCCTTTAAATATGCAACCTGAGAGCACAACTATACCTCAAGCTATTTTTTGGTGTAATATAATTTCTTCAATAAATTTAATAAGATCTAAATTCAAAGAAATACCAATTTTAGTTAAAGAACACCCTAGGCAGTATCAATTTGATATTAGGAAATTTGGATTTAGAACAAGTGAATTTTATGAGACAATTTCTAAAATCAAGAATGTTTATTTCATTGATACAAATCTAAGTAGCGAGACATTAACAAAAAATGCTTATGCTGTTGCAGGGATAAATGGTACAAATTTATATGAGTCTCTTATGCTTGGAAAGCCGACATTATATTTTACTAAACAGTTAATATTTGATGTTCCACATTCTATTAATATAAATAATTATTCTGTAGAAGAAATTCAAAATAAAATTGAATTAATAAATAGATGGAATGATACTTATAAAAGAAATTTGTGTTATGAATCTTTAAAAAGTCAGTCTAAATATTTAATTCATTCGGGCTTATATTGGAGATATGTTGAATTGTTTATAAAAGGAGATTTTAATTTAGCTTCCCAAAATATTATTTCAGCAATTATTGAATTTTGCAGAGATAAAGATAAATAAATAAATTAGAAAATTTATTGCAAAGGTGTATTTTTCTTATCAATTAGATTTATATCTAAAAGATATTTATAATATTTAAAGCTTAAATTATTCAACTTTTCAATTATATTTTTAGGAATATTTTTTGATTCAGAAAGATATCTCATATATTTAACTCTCTCTCCTAAAATATTTGTTGCATCAATCTTTTTAAAACCATACCTTTGATATATTTTGTTGCTTTTATATGCAGTTATGGTTTTTCTAGGTATATTTTGTTGCTTGATTTTCTTGGAGATTAAGTTTGATTTCTCGAAATCTTCTCCTATAAAACAAGAGATTTTGGTTAAATAATCAGTAGGATTTAATACAAATTGTTCAAAAGGGATTATTAATAAGTTATGACTCGATTTATTATTATTTATAATTTTTTCCCATGAAAATAAAATATGTTCTAAGAAAGCTATTAAATAATCATTTAGGCTTTTATAATTTATTTTTGTAAAATCTAATTCTTTAAAATAGGGGGGGACTAACTTGTCAGTATCCTTATCGCGATATCTTAATGTAAAATCTTTTCTTCTGTCTCCGCTAATTACATTTTCATGAAGAACTTTTGCTTGTAAGAACATGTATAAAGGATCTCTTATAAATTCAATAAAAAGTAATCTATTGGAAAGTGCTTGATTAAAAGATTGAAAGTTTTCTAATGATTGTGTAATTGTAATAACTAAAATTTGATTATTTTTAGAGCCATCTATATAAAGTTTCTTATCATTCAAATTAATTATTTTTCTTATTAACGATATTAATTTACTTGACCTCCATATGGATGATAGGTCTCCTCTTCTAGTATTGAGTTCTCTTCCTATAAAACCATTATAAAGTCTATAGTCAGTTATCTTTTTAATCATCCTGATAAAAGTTTGATTTGATATCTCATTTAGTAAATAAAGATTTGAGAACCATTCCAATTCATAGGAAAAAGTAGGAAGCATTATATTTTTGAATCCATCAAGTATTGGAGGAAGAATAGTTTTACCTGTGGCGGCATACCCACTTAAAAGTATTATTTTGTTTTTAAAATTCTCTTCTTTGATATTCATCCTTTAAATTAATGTGAACTCTTCTGATGATTTTAATCTTTGGTAGTAATCATTTCCTAAGCAATGATCTATCATTTTTTTATTATATTTCCCCAGTGGAGGTTCTAATAATTCAAAAAAATGCTGATCCCATTCTTCAGAGAAGTAATAAGACCAATTACGCTGTAAATTTGATTTTATAAATCTTGCATTTGCAGACCTCCCATCAATAATTACTAATGTTCCTGGCTGCAAGAAATGTTCAAGACTTAGAATGTCAGCTGACATTGGCATCCTATCTTGATGTTTGGTAGAAATCCCTCTAACTTCTCTTAGTGGTGAATATTGATCAGGACCATCAATATATATTAAGTCTGGGCAAACGTTAGGCAAAAGCTCATAAAAAGTACATATGCGGCCATTAAATTCTGAAGTTATCACATTACTGAAATGAAAATTTATTATTTTGTTATTAATTAATTCTTGAGGGAAAAGGTTCTTACATTTATCTATCCATTTTTTGTAATTATCCACAGAATAACATTCGTATTGGTCCTTTCTTCTAATTTCTGATTCAGTATATTTCAGGTGATTATTTTTGTTTATGAGCAATGCATCAGCAAATATTCTGGAACTTTTGCCAACTCCAAATTCTAATATATTTAGAACTTTTCTTGATGTAGTTATAAAGTGGAGTCGACATAAATCATCAATTTCAATTGGCAAATCAAGTTCTTGATTATTGTCAACAGCTCTTAAACTTGGTAAATTAATTTTCTTTGAAGGGTCAGAAGAAATTTCTTCTGAATTTAGTAATGAGGCAAAATTAAATTTACTTATATAACTTTTATAATCAAAATTTTCAGGTATTAAATCAATATTTAACATGATATTTAAATTATTTTTGAAATACTATATGAATATAAAAGAGATACGGAAACCATGTTAAATATTCAAGTATGCCTAAAATTTTATGAAATTTGCTTGAAATTAAACATTTAATTAGAAACAAACTTTCAATATACTCAATCTATAATATATTAAGATAAGATTTATCTTTGAATAAGTTAATTAAAAATAAGATTTAATTATTATCCAATAATAAGCATCTAATTATCTAAAGTAATTAATTTAGAAAATATAAAAAATGCTATTATTAAATTACATTTTTAAGTAACCTATGTCTAAAAATGATTCTAACGTAACAAGTGTCTTGGCTAATGATGGGTTATCTACTGAAAAGTTAGCTGTTTTTCACTTGTATGAGAATCAAAGTGTGAATTTAGATCATATAAGGGATTTGCACGGATATAAAGATTCCTGGGCTTTTAGGATAGCTTATAACGATAGATTTGGTGGAGTAATAATTCAACAACAACCTGGAGAAGGTAATAGAAAACATTATCATCCTGACGCAGATGAAAACTGGGTTATTATGGATGGTGATTGGGAGTGGTGGGTAGAGGGAATTGGAACAAAAAAGGTTAAAACTGGTGATATTGTTGTGGTACCTCAAAATACATGGCATCTAATCAAATGCATCGGGGATAAACCAGGGGTAAGATATGCAATAACGATGCCGGATGTAAACCATGTCTATGAAACAGAGCAGTAATATAGAATTTAATTTTGAGTCAAAAAAAGTATTAGTTGTTGGAGGCAGTAAAGGTATTGGCAAGGAAGTTTGTAAACAATTTATTAAAGCTGGTGCAGAAGTATATTGTGCATCAAGAACATTATGTGATTTAGATAAAGTTAAAAGTATCAAATGTGATATCTCTAAATCTTCAGATATTGAGCTGTTATTTACTAAAGTCAGACAATTAGACTATTGCATTAATGTAGCCGGGACGAATTTATGTGAGAAAATAGAAAATATAAATGAAGAGGAGTGGGATAGAGTAATGACTATTAATTTAAAGTCCTTTTACCAAATATGTAAGAGGGTTGTTGAAATAATGAAAGTGGGCAAAG
The DNA here is from genome assembly GCA_003214315.1 of Prochlorococcus sp. AG-418-D13. Classification (GTDB taxonomy): domain Bacteria; phylum Cyanobacteriota; class Cyanobacteriia; order PCC-6307; family Cyanobiaceae; genus Prochlorococcus_A. Next base: position 142,860 of record QCLU01000005.1, on the reverse strand, counting down.
GTGGCAGAATTGTAAATGTTTCATCTATTGCGGGGAGATCAAAAAGTCTTGTTAGCGGAGTACATTATACGTCAAGTAAATATGGTGTAATTGGTTTAACTAAACAATTATCAAAAGAAGTATCTAAGTACAACATTTTAGTTAATTGTTTATGCCCAAGCCAAACAATCACTGAAATGTTAGAGGAATCTATGACTAAAGATGAATTATATAATTTAGAGAAATCTATTCCCATTGGCAGAATCGCCTCAACCTCTGAGCAGGCATTACCAATTTTATTTTTATGCTCAAATGCAGCTTCTTATATTACTGGCGCGACATTAGATGTAAATGGAGGCCAGTTATAAATTATGAGAAATGGAAAATTTACTGCACTTATTGCTGTTCGAGATGGTTCAAGCAGAGTTTTGAGAAAGAATATAAGGGATTTTGCAGGATCATCCCTTTTAAAATTAAAAATTGAGCAAGCTTTAGCCGTTGATGGGATTGATGAAGTTGTAGTAAGTTCTGACTCTGATGAAATGCTCGACTTAGCGCATTCATTAAAAGCTAAGACAATAAAAAGACCGGATGAGTTTTGTACAGATTCAATTGCGATGAAGAAAGTTTATAAACATTTGGCCGAGAATATTGATAGTGATCACATTATTTATTTGCATGTTACTAGTCCCTTATTAAAAAATGAAACATTGAAAAATGGTTTAGAAATTTATAAAAATATGGAAAGTGAATACAGTTCATTAGCTTCCGTTGAACATATTATGAAATATATATGGTTTGAAGAAAAAGCTATTAATTATGATCCTAAAAATCATCCAAGATCTCAAGATTTGGCTAAATATTATGTCCTAAATTTTGCTATAAATATTATTCCTAGAGAGGTTATGATAAAAACTGAATCTATACTGGGAAATAAATTTTATCCTTATTTTATTAGTGAATTGGAATCTTTAGATGTTGATTCGCAGTTACAATTTGATTTAGCAGAATATATGTATAGAAAACTGAATAAATAGGTTCAAGAAGAATAGTCTATCCTTTCATTAGGATTTTCAGTAGCGTTTTTGATTGTTGGACAAATAAAACCAGCGCCATGAATCAGTTGATAGAAAAGAAGCAAGGTTAATACCTCACCTGTATGGTATTCATTCAACATAAGTGAAACAATATTGTAAATTCCTTTGATTTTGGGAAAGCTTGCACATATTAAACCCGCACTGAGGCCTTTATCTAGTGCATAATCTAATGCTAAGCATATGTTTTTAGATGTACCAGCACTACTTATGCCGATAAGCATAGTTTTTGAAAGTGCTTCAGGTAATTGTCCACGTAATGATATGTCTACCCATTTTTTTACCCAATCATCATGAGATATATCGTTAATTAATGAACTAGCTAAAATACCGCTCCCAGGAGCTGATGCTGATTTGTTTGTTAATCGAGCGATATCTATAGAAGCGTGATCAGCCACAGCTAGATTACCTCCGTTTCCCACAATTAAAATTCTGTTGCACTTATTAAAATCAGATTGTAATTTGATCCATTCATCCGTTTTGATAATATCAACAAAAATTTTATCAAAACCTTTGACATTTAAAATATTATGAGCTTTATTAGCTATTGTCATAACTTTTTCATTTTTTTAATATCTTAACTCATATTTTGTTTAATAGGCCTTGAAGCCTTATTACATTTTCTACTTTGCTATGAATCAAAAACATTTTGATCTTTTGTTTTTTAATTGTGGGTTCAAAAAAATTAATTTTCATAATTATTAGATAAACTATGAAATATTTATGAATTTAATTTATTGCGTTATTAAAATATCCAATCATTCTTTAAGATGACTTAATAAGATCTTATTCAAATTAACATGAGTGTACATATATTTGATTGTGATGGAGTTATTACTGATTCCAATGAAATAAAAACAAAGGCGTTTAGATATGTTGGTGAAAAATTTTTAGATAATAATTCTTTCAAAGATTTGATGGAATTTCATCTTTTCAATGGAGGTAAGTCAAGGTGGGAAAAATTTTCTTACGTATTAAAAAAAAATAGATTGAATCATCTTGATTTAGATAAATTATGTACTGAATATGCAAGTTTCTTAGATAAAGAGTTATTTAAATGTCATTTAGTCCCAGGGATAAGATCATTTTTAGAAAATTTAATTAAAAAGGAAAATATTGAAAACGTTTATGTGGCCTCAGCAGGAGAAAAAAATCAGGTAAGAAAATTAATTAAAAATCACAATTTGCCAATCCTTAAAGATCATATTTATGGTTCGCCAACAAAAAAAATGGATATTATAAAATTCATAAAAAACAAAAAAGTTAACGAGATATTTTTTGTTTATGGAGACTCTCTACATGATGCTGAATGCGCATATGAAATTAAATCAAATTTTATTTTTATAAAAGGGTTTACAGGTAATAGTGAAGTTCAAATAGCAAATAAATATCCAATCAAAAATACTTTTAATGATTTTAGAAATTTATGTTTTAGTCATAATGATATATTATTTATTCCTTAGACAAAATTTATCTTTTGATCATAATCTTAAGCAAATTATGCAGTTTTTATTTATTTCATAGGAAATTTCTGTTTACAACCTAAAGATTTATAATTTTAAAAAAATCCATATTATGTTTTTTAAATAAAGTAATAAATTAATTTTAATCATTTTAGTAAATTGGCCAACTTTGATTGAAAATATAATTTTTTAAATTAATAAGCTATTTTTAAGGATTTTAAGTTCTTAATAAGTTTTTTTATACAAAATAGCAATTTTTATAGGAAAATAAAATTAAAATACGATAAGTGATTATAATTAGTAATTATTAGTATTTTTGAATGGATTTAATACTTATAAAAGAAAAAATATGAAGAATATTCAAAAATCAATTATTAGAAATAATTCTTCTATTTTGGAAGCCATGAGAATAATAAACAGTAATAAAAAAAAGATAGCTTTAATAGTAGATGAAAATGGAGGGCTAATCGGTACAGTTACAGATGGTGATATTAGAAGAGCGATTTTAACAAGAAAAGATTTGCAAACAGATGTAAGTGAAATTATGAATAAAGATTTTTTCGCCTCAGGAGTAAAAATAGATTACGAGTTAATTAAAAAAGTTATGCTAAAAAAAGGCATAAATTGCGTTCCAATAATAGATGAAAACAAAAGACCTATTGATTTAGTCTGTTCTGAAGAATTTGATAATCAAAAACCTTCCGAAGTAAGAGTTATCATAATGGCTGGTGGTAAAGGTACTAGATTGAAACCTTATACTGAAAATTGTCCAAAGCCCATGATAAATATTTGTGGGAAACCCATGCTTGAACTGATTTTAGAAAAATGTGTTTCCTTGGGATTTGCAAAATTTTATTTTTCAGTAAATTATCTCAAAGAGCAGATTATCGAACATTTTGGTAATGGAAATCAGTGGGGAGTTGACATTAAATACCTTGTTGAAAGTCAAGCACTAGGTACTGCAGGATCCCTCTCTCTATTTGAAGATTTTAATAATGAACCTATATTAGTAATGAATGCTGACGTTTTAACTTCATTTAATTTTCATAATATGTTGGATTTTCATAATAAAAATAAACTTAATGCAACTTTGTCGGTTAGAGAGGAAATGGTAAATTTTCCTTTTGGAATAGTGGAAACAAATGGTATTAATTTGAAGTCTTTTAAAGAGAAACCATCTATAAAAAAACTTGTTAATACTGGGGTTTATGTTTTATCAGAAAATATATTTTCTCTTATTAAAAAAAACGAATTTTGTGATATGCCTGATTTATTACTTAACTGTAATTCTCTTCATGGAAAAGTAGGTGTTTTTCCAATACATGAATACTGGATTGATGTTGGGAGGCCTGAAACTCTGGATCAGGCGAAAAAAGAATGGAATGAAATAAATAAAAATGTTTAAATTAAATTATTTAAGAATTCCACTTTTATATATTATTTCTTTTATATTTTTAATCTTCTTTCGATCAACATCTGATAACTTTGCTTATGGTTCTGAGGTATCAAAAGAATACCTTTATTCAATTTGGATTAAATATTTTTCTGGCATGATAATAACTTTTATTTCTGTTGGGATTTTTCAAAACATTTTTAAAAAAAATATTCAGCAACTCATCAAAGTTATTATTAAATTAAGAAATGCCTTCTTGAAGAAAATTATTAATTCTTCTCAAGTTCTTATATATAAAAATATTTCATACTCGGATATATTAAATTTTTTTATTATTGGAATAGGATTGTACATGTGTATTGCTTCTTTATTCCATTATTTAGATACAAGTTCTGTGGAAGTATCCAGGATTTTTAGTAGATATTACATAACTAGAACAAGGCAAAGTTTATTTATTATTTCATCAGTTTGCTCTTTTTTTCAAATTATTTTAAAGACTAAATTAAAAAAATTAAGCTATTTGAATTTAATATTAGGCTCTATTACGCAGGCTTTTGTCGATAATTCAAGATTTTTTATTTTTCCATTAATTTTGATAGGAACAACTTTATTTTTCAACAATAATAGGTATAAAAAAAACAAAATATTTAATCTAAATATTAAAAATTTTTTTAAAATCACTAAGAGTAATCTTTTAAAATTAACTTTTTTTGCACTATTTGGCCTTATTACTTTTAAATTACTAAATGCTAGGTTTAGAGAAATTATTGTTGTATTAGACTATTTTTCTTCGGCAAGTTTTTATAATATTGGCATAATCAATATTCCTAATACTAATTTTAATTATTCAAATCTTTGTATTACTTTATTAGGATTACCTCTTAAATTGATAAATTATATGGGTATTGATTATGGAATTTTACGTATCGATGTATATAGACCTCTACCAGGGATCTTGCAACTATATAACATTCATAATTCATTTTTTATGTCTGGAGTATTAACTGCATTAATTTTGATTTTACCTGTAACGTTAATGAAATTTATTAACTTAAAAGTAGTAAAGTTTTTTTGTATGATACTCCTTTTTTCAACTTTGGTTACTTTGCCTCAATATGATTTAAGATCTTCAACTAGAATACTTCAGCTTTTATTATTTACGTCTTTGTTTTCGTTGTAATTAACAATTAAAAAACCTTTATAGTTAAATTATTTCATGAGAAGATTAATATATAAATCAGTTAACAATTCAATTGAAATTTTAAATGTACATAATAGCTGAAATTGGTGTTAATCATGATGGGAATCTCCAAAAAGCATTCAAACTTATAGAGCTGGCTAAAAAATGTGGTTGTGATGCAGTTAAATTTCAAAGTTTTTATGCAGAGAGGTTAGTTCATCCAAAGGCACTAAAGGTTGATTATCAACTTAGATCAAACTCTGTTTACGAATCTCAATATGAAATGATAAAGAGGCTAGAATTTAATGGAGATAAATTTGTACAAGCATTTAATTATGCTAAAAAATTAAATATAGATTTTATAACTACACCTTATGATCCACTTTCAGTAGATGAGGTTTATAGCATTGGCATAAGAATATTTAAAACTGCTTCAGCAGACTTAGGAGATATTTATTTGCATTCCAAGTTAGGATCGTTGGACGATACAAAAACATATATCGCTACAGGTATGGGTGATATCCAAAATATTCATAAAGCGCTGTCTTTTTACAAAAAAAGTGATCCCTATATTCTTCATTGCGTTTCTGGATATCCATGTCTTGATGAATCAATTAATCTAAATTGTATTAATCTTTTAAAACAAGAGTTTCCTAATAATTCAATTGGTTTCTCAGATCATAGTAATGGCTTAACCTCTGCAATAGTTGCTGCTAGTTTAGGTTATGCAATTTTTGAAAGACACTTTACTATTAATAAATCAGATAATGGCCCAGATCACTATGCATCATCTGATTTTAATGAAATGAAATCCTATGTTAAAGAACTTAGAAGAATCAAAAAAATATTAGGTAATAATAAAAAAAACTTGCAAAAAGAGGAATTAGGTATGCAAAATAGATCAAAAAAAGCATTTATAGCTAAAAACAAAATAAATGCTGGTGATTTGATAACAATAGAAAATACATATGCATTGAGGTCAGCTGAAATGGGTATTTGCGTTGATAATTTTGAATTTATTTTAGGAAAGAAGGCTAAGAAAGATATTAATAAGAACGAATTTATTCAATATTCCGATTTTGAATAGTTAAGAAAAATTTTTATGTATGATAAGGAACAATTTTGTTGGTTTAATTTGCTTATTATTTTATATTAAGATTTTGATTCTGGAAAAATAATTTCTCAAAAAGGAATAAATATAGATAAGAAATATAATGCTTTTTTTATAAAATAAAGTGAATTTGTTAGTTTTAAACTAAATTAATACTTCTATTGATTTATTATGTAAAAAAAATTATGAGTTGATCGCAAATGAGTTGTCTAAAAAAAATTCTATCCAATAAGGTCCCGTATATTAAGAAATTAAAAAACTATTCCAAAGATCTTATTTTATAAATACTTTAAAGCTTAATTATTTCCTAAAATTATTTTAATGATTTCAAAAGTTTTTGTTTCTACTGGAGGTATAAGGCATCTTAACGGTTTTGATGCTTGTATAGAATTGGCTGAATTAGGGATTAATTCGTTTGAATTGTCAGGAGGAAAATATTTTAGCGATGTTTTAACTAAGTTAAAGTTCTTGGAAGAAAGAGGTTTTAATATTCAAATACATAATTATTTTCCTGTCCCCCAAAATCCTTTCGTTCTTAATTTAGCTAGTAGAGATGACTATATTTCTAAAATTTCGATTGAACATTGTAAAAAATCTATTGATTTGGCTTCTAATTTGAAATTGAAAAGATTTAGTGTGCATGCTGGTTTTTGCATAGATCCATCTACTAAGGAATTAGGACAACCTTTCAGTAGGAAAAATTTAATAAAAAATCGTGATTCTTTTCTGGATAGATTTATTCAAAGGGTAAAAATTTTAAAGAGTTTTGCAGATTCTAAAGAGGTAGAGTTATACATAGAGAATAATGTATCGATAATGGAAAATATTTTTGATGGGCAACCTTTACTTTTGGGATCAGATTATGAAGAAATAAAAATAATCAAAGATTTAACTAATGTAAAAATATTGATAGACACAGGTCATTTAATAGTTAGCGCAAATTCAATGGGACTTGATGAAAAAGAAGAATTAAAAAAGTTAAAAGGTTTAGCTAATGCATATCATTTATCGAGCAATAATAGATTAAGAGATCAAAATAAATCAATCAGCAATGATATGGAAATATGCAAATTTATTTCTAAAAATTCTGACTTTTATACTATTGAAGTTTATTCAAAGAAGGAGGTTATAAATAAAGACTATAAATTTATTTCTAATTATTTAAAAGAAAAATGATCTGCTTAGTACTAGTTTGGATTTTAAGATTATGAAAAAAAAATTATAAATTTTATTTAAAAAAAATATAAAAAAATTATACAATCTCGACGAATATTTATATAAATCTCTAAGAATATTAATTTAGAAAAACTGAATTTTAGTTAAAAAAATTAATCAACTTAATTGGATAATATATCTTACCTACATAAGCAATTCAGAAATTACAAGAGCTAATAAAAAAATCTCCCCTTTCTCTTGAAAGATACAATTTGTAATTACTGATTTTAATCTTCACTTCAGTCTATAACTATCGATTCAGATTATATGAAGAAATACTGAAAAAACAAAAATAAATTTCATAATAGTATTTTAAAGAAATGGTTCATACTAGAGTTAATTTTATTTATTAGGATTGTTAAATGTAAAATATAGTGCTTGAATAATGATTTATAATCAGAAAAATTAAAGAACCTAATGTAAAATAAAATTATTTTAAAAGTAACTATGATTAAGAAAAAAAATACAAAGAAAATATATGGGTTGCCCGAAAAAGTAATATTTTGCAAAAAATGTACTATCTCAAATCAAAGACCAAGAATAGGGTTTGATGAGGAGGGTGTTTGTTCAGCGTGTAGATTTAATGAATTTAAAAGACATGGTATAAATTGGGAAAAAAGAAAGAAAGAACTTGAAGATTTGTGTAATCTGCATAGATCTAAAGATGGTTCATATGATGTTGTTGTTCCTTGTAGCGGAGGTAAAGATGGAAGTTATGTAGCACATCAATTAAAATATAAATACGGCATGACTCCCCTTTGTGTGACATGGTCACCGTTAAGATGCACTGAAATTGGGAGAAGGAATCTACAAAACTTTATAGATTCAGGTTTTAGCCATATATTGGGAACTCCAAATCCAGAAGTTAGTCAGAGATTAACAAAGTTTTGCTTAGAAGAAATGGGCGACCCTTTTCAACCGTTTATTTATGGTCAATATAATTTTCCTCTTAAAATCGCATTGCAGAATAACATCAAGCTTGTAATGTACGGTGAAAATGGTGAAGTTGAATATGGTGGGGACATGAAAAATGCTTACAGACCTACAAGAGATCTCAAAGATGTAGATAAACATTATTTTTCAGGTTTTCCACCTGATTTTTGGTATGATAAAAATTTTACGAAGTCTGATATTTTCCCATACTTGGCGCCATCTTTTAGAGATTTAAAAGAAAGTGGCATAGAAGTGCATTTTTGGTCATATTATAAATTTTGGGATCCACAAGAAAATTTCTATTATTGTGTTGAGAACACAGGCTTCTCACCTGCTGAAGAAAGAAGTGTTGGAACATATTCAAGATATGCTAGTTTGGATGATGAACTTGATGGTTTCCATTATTATCTAATGCTTGCAAAATTTGGGATTGGAAGAACAACTTCTGATACTGCCCATGAAATTAGAGACAGTAAAATAAATAGAGATGAGGGAATAACTCTTGTAAAAAAATATGATAATGAATTCCCTGAAAAATACATTAAGGCAATGCTTAATTATTGTGAAATATCTTTTGAATACTTAATAGAGATTGTAGATTCTTGGCGATCGGATCACATATGGGGAAAAGATAAGAATGGTGAATATTTTTTAAAGCATCCAATTTGGGAAGAAGATTAGGTGCGAATAATAGGTAGATTAGATGTCAAGAATGGGTTACTTGTAAAAACAATTAATCTTGAGGGTTTGAGGCAAATAGGTTCATGTAAAGAATTTGCACTCAAATATATGGAAGAAAATATAGATGAAATATTTTTGTCTGATCCTGTGGCATCACTGTATGATAGGGAGCCAATGTTTGACTTGTTAGATACTATTACTGATGATCTTTTTATCCCTATTACTATTTCTGGTGGAATTAAAACAATTGAACATATTAGAAAGCTCTTATTAATTGGAGCTGATAAGGTTGCCATTAATACTGCTGCAATATCTAATCCTGAGTTTATTAATCAGGCGGTGTCAATTTTTGGGAGTCAATCTATAGCAATTTCAATACAAGCAAAGAAAATTAATAATAATTGGCATTGTTTTACTAATTGCGGTAGAGATAAAAGTAATAAAGTTTTAGTGGATTGGTTACGGGAGGTTGAGAAAAGAGGCGCAGGAGAAATAATAATAACTAGTGTTTCTAAAGAGGGTATGATGAAAGGATTAGACTTTGAACTTTTACACTTAGTAAGTGAAAATGTGAATCTTCCAGTTACTTATTCAGGGGGCTTTGGCGAAATTAATCACCTAAATCCATTTAAGGATATTGATTTTAATCTTAGTGGATTAGCAATTTCTGGAAGTTTTCATTATGAAAAGGTTACGGTAAATCAAATTAGAGAGAAATTAAAAGAGTTAGATTTTTCAGTTAGAAGTTTATGATTAAATCTATTTATGTTTTGAACTATGAATGTGGAAATGTCAAAAGCGTTTCTAAAGCTTTCGCACATAAGGGATACAAAGTTATCCAAGACTCATCTATGAAAATACCAAATGAGTCTTTGCTAGTTATCCCTGGGGTAGGCCATTTTGGATACGCAATGAAATTTATAAAAAATAATAATTTAGATAATCCAATAAAAGAACATTATTATAATGGGGGTAGGATTTTGGGAATATGCCTAGGAATGCAGATTTTATTTGAGTCATCAGAAGAAGCTCCTGGTATTAAAGGGTTAGGATTATTAAAAGGTAATGTTAAAAAACTCCTAAATACTAATAAAACATTAAATAAAAAAATGCATCTTGGTTGGAGTAAAACCAAATTTGAAAATGGTGATATTCATGATATGTATTATGTACATCAATATTTTTGTGATCCCAATGAAATATCAATTGTTTCTGAAACATTTAATTGGGGAAATTTAGATTTGTGTGCAGGAATTAAATCAAAAAAAATAAGAGGTTTTCAGTTTCATCCTGAAAAAAGCAGTAAAGCTGGCTTAGATTTATTAAACAAATTTTGAAAAACAAACGTGATTGGATTGCTATTATTCCTGCTAGAGCAGGATCCAAAAGACTTTCTAATAAAAATCTTTTAAAATTGGGGGATTTAAGTTTAGTTGAAATTGCAGTAAGCAAAGCATTGCAATCAAAAGTCTTTGATAGAGTATTAATCTCTTCTGATTCCCAAGAAATAATAGACAAAGCTAAGGCGCTTGGAGCTGAAGCATTGGGAGGTCTTAGAAAAAAAGAATTATCTGGAGATAACGCAACAACTATTGATGTAATAAAAGATTTATTGAATATGAAAGAACTATCTTCTATAGAAGGCTTTACATTAATTCAATGCACTTCTCCATTTACTTTAATAGAAACTTTAGCTGAGGTCACAAATATAGCAAAAATAAATAAATGCTCTAGTATTTCAATAAAAGAAATAGAGCATTCTTATCTTGAATGGCTTTTAATAAAAAAAAATGATTATATTAAACCTGTTATGGATAAAATTTTTTCTTCAAACATAAGGAGTCAGGATGCTACAACAGTTTATAGTCCTTCGGGAAATGCTTATGCAGTCAACAAAGAATACTTTTTTTCTTATGAAGACTTAATTGGACCTCGATCTATTCCTTATCTGATTAGGAATAAAGAAGAATTAATAGACATTGATAATTTGCAGGATTTTCATGCTGCACTGGCTACATATAAAAAAAATACTAAGTTTTCTTGAAATGAAACTATCAACTTTATTAATTAATCAAAATTTAACTGTAAGAGATGTAATGGTAAGAATGAATGATTTTTGCTTAGATACTGTTTTTGTTGTTGATTGTGAAAATACTTTAGTAGGTGTGATAACTGATGGAGATTTAAGGAGAAAACTTCTCAAAGGTCATGGCTTAGATGATGCTTTAAGCGAAGTAATGAATAAAAATTATACTGCAGCATCTATTAACGATGAAAGATCTGATGTTCTTTCTCTAAGAAAAGATGGTATTAAATCTATTCCTTTATTAGATGAATTTCAAAAAGTACTTGGGTGCATAGGACAGGAGGTGGATGAATATATTCCAATTTATAACACTTCGTTTGAAGGGAATGAATTGCTTTATCTTACAGATTGTATTAAAAAATCTTGGGTTTCAAGTGCCGGGGAATATGTCAAAAAGTTTGAGCAAAAATTTTCTGAATTTACAGGATTAAACGATTGTATATCTACAAGTAGTGGTTCAACAGCTTTAGAGTTGGCTATTTCTTTATGCAATTTGAAAAAAAACGATGAAATTATAGCGCCGGATTTAACTTTTGCCTCTCCAATAAATTCTGCAATTAGATCCAATAGTATCGTGAAATTAGTAGATGTAGATAGAGATACTATGTGTATAAATACTAATTTACTTCTTGATAAAATTACTAATAAAACCAAAGTTATAATAGTAGTAAATCTATATGGATACCCTGTAGATATTTTACAGCTTAGAAAAAACATTCCATCTCATATAAAAATAATTGAAGATTGTGCTGAATCTCTTGGATCTTTTAGAAATAATAAACATTCAGGATATTATTCTGATTTTGCCACTTTTAGCTTTTATGGAAATAAAACCATAACTACTGGTGAAGGAGGAATGTTATTTTGTTCTAATGATTTAAAAAAAGGAGAGGCAAAAATATTAAGAGACCATGGAATGAATCCTAAGAAAAGATATTGGCATGATCAAGTAGGATTTAATTTTAGGATGACAAATCTCCAAGGTGCATTGGGTTTAGCACAGATGGAAAATATAGAAAAAGTTTTAAGGCGAAAAAAAAGGGTATTTCAAAAATATAAAGATTTAATGATCCCTTTTGGATTCTCTTTTAATGCCGATGAAGCTTTAGATGTCGAAAATTCAAGATGGCTCGTAACAACAACACATGAAAAAATTGAAAATTATGGAGTAGAAAAATTGGAATATCAACTAAAGTTGTTGGGTATAGATATTAGAAAAGTCTTTTATCCTTTATCATCAATGCCAATCTATAAATCCTATAAAAAAGGGATTTATCCTAATTCCTCGTACTTGAATAAGTCTTATATTTGTTTACCTTCTAGTCCAAACTTAACAAGTGAGAATATTGAGATCATTGTTGATAAAATATTAATGTTATTGGGATTGCATAATGGATGAGGTTTTAGTTACTGGAGCTGGGGGTTTTATTGGGTCATGGGTTTGTCAAAAACTAATTGAGAATGGTTTTAGAGTAAGAGCATTATGCCGATATACCTCTTCTAATTCAATAGGTTGGTTAGATCATTATAAAAACAAAAATAAGATAGAGTTTTTTTTCGGAGATATTACAGATAAAAATATAGCTAAAAAGGCAATTCCTTCAAATGGTTATGTGATCAATATGGCAGCTTTAATAGGGATACCATATAGTTACGAGGCCCCCGAGTCATATGTTGAAACTAATATAAAAGGGGTATTGAATTATATGAATGAGTCATTATCTAAAAATATTAAGGGTTTTATTCAAACATCAACAAGTGAAACATATGGGACTGCACAATATGTACCTATTGATGAATTACATCCTGCTGTAGGACAATCACCATATGCAGCGACAAAAATAGCAGCTGATCAATTGGCCTTATCTTATTTTAAATCTTTTGATCTGCCAGTTACTATAATTAGACCTTTTAATACTTATGGTCCTAGACAAAGTAATAGAGCTTTTATTCCAACCGTTATTAATCAACTTTTAGATCCAAAAAATGAACAACTTGTTTTAGGTAATTTAAATTCATTTAGGGATTTTAATTATGTTGAGGATACTGCTAATGCTTTTGTTGCTATCATAAAATCTTTTGATAAATGCATAGGTGAAGCTTTTAATGCTAGTTCAAATTTTCAGATATCAATGAATCAAATTGTGGATGTTTTGCAAAAAGTTTCAGGTATTGAAAAAAAAATAATGATTGACCCTGCAAGGCTAAGACCACAAAAGTCAGAAGTTGATAGACTTTGGGGTGATAATACAAAAATCCTTAAAAATACTCAATGGAAACCTACTTATTCAGGTAATGAAGGTTTTATGAAAGGTTTAGAAAAAACCTTTCAATGGTATAAAAATATAGGATCTAAAATTTCGAGTTCAAATTACACAATTTAAATATAATGAGAAACTTTAAATATTTAGATAGAGTATTAACTGAGGAAAATGATCCATTAGTTATCGCTGAAATAGGTATTAACCATAATGGTAAATTAAATGAGGCATTATTGTTGGCAAAAAAAGCAATTGATGCTGGAGCCGAATTTGTTAAGTTGCAAACCCACATTGCGTCTGAGGAAATGTCCAGTGAGGCAAAAAAAATAGTACCTGTTCATACTAGAGATAACATTTATGAAATAATTGAAAGTTGTGAACTTTCTATAGAGGAAGAAAAAGAGGTCGCAAATTATGTTAAATCAAGAGGTGTACATTTTATCTCTACTCCCTTTTCAATCCCTGCAATTGAGAGAGTAGTTAATTTAGATGTTCCTTTTATTAAGATTGGTTCTGGGGAATTTAACAATTTGCCTTTAATTAAAGAAGCATGTTTATCTAAATTGCCCTTACTTCTTAGTACTGGCATGAACACATTAGATTCTATAGACAAAACTGTTGAGGAAATTAGAAAATATGGAAATAGCTTTGCTTTAATGCACTGTACAAATATTTATCCAACTCCTGACAATTGTGTGAGATTAAATGCAATAACAGAGATGAGAAAAAGATATCCCGAAATTATAATTGGATTATCAGATCACACTATTACTAATTATGCATGTTTTGGGGCTTTAGCATTAGGAGCATCAATTCTTGAACGTCATTTCACCGATTCAAAAAAAAGAGTTGGCCCAGATATTTCTTGTTCCATGACCCCTACTGATTTGAAGGAAATAATTACAGCCTCAAAAATACTTGGCAAGCAAAGGTTTGGAACCAAGAGATTAGAAATAATAGAAGAAAATTCAACTAGAGATTTTGCTTTCGCTTCTGTTGTAGCAAAGGTCTCAATCTCTGCTGGAGATGTATTTTCTGAACAAAATCTAACTGTTAAGAGACCTGGTACTGGCTATTTTCATGCTACGAAACTAGATTTTTTATTTGGGAAAAAGGCAATTAATCCAATACCTGAAAATACACAAATAAAAAAAGAAGATGTCTTTTAAAACTATTGATATTATTGGAGCAAATGGGTATATAGGTAAAGGATTTACGGATTTTTTATATTCTAAAGGTATAAATTATAGAAAGGTAACAAGAATACAAAGATTACTTCAAAAAGAAATATCTTTTCGGGATTGGTCTTCTACCTATTCAGAAAACATTTGCATTTATTTAGCGGATCCTGCTTTCTTAAGAGAAGATGATTTTGATTTATACGAATCCGCTATTAAAAGATTTGATAAGGCAATTGAATGTACAAGAAATTTATTTGTTTACATTTCAAGTTCTAAGGTTTACCTTCATAAATCAAAAGGTACATATAGCGAGAACGATACCAAATCAAGTATTTTTCTTTATCAAAAATTAAAAAATAGAAACGAAAAAAAATTAATCTCTTTCTTAAATAAGAAATACTTAATACTACGAATTCCCTCTTATGTTGATAAATACCCAAAACCCAATACACTTTTTAATAAGATTGTGAATTCAAATAAAACTGGTAACTTGCAGTTATCAAATGATTATTCTTTTAGTCATGAATTTTTATTTAGCAGTGACTTTTTTAAAATAATTCTCGAATTGATAAAAATAAAAAAAAATATTTCAGATGAAATTTTTAATATTTCATCTTCAAAAAGAGTAAATATAATGGATTTACTAAATCCTAATTTTCGATATATTTCTTGTCCAAAGCCTTTTACTTTACTTGATAATCGAAAGCTGTTATCTTATGTAAACATCAATTTTAAAATCCCTAAATATTCAATTGAAGATAATAGTATTTACTGGGTCTAGAGCTGAATTATTTCTCCAACTACCTTTATGGGTTGTTCTTAAAAAGAAATACAAAGCTTCAATAAATGTAATAATTTCATACTCAGATATTGAAACTAAACTATTAATGGAAGAGAATTTAAAAAATGAAAAATTAGAAATTCTAAAAAAAATAAATTTAATTGATGTTGACAATTCTCATAGCGTAAGAATTTCTAGAGTGTTATCAGAAATTAATAAACTTAATTTTGATACTTTCAGATTGGGTATGGTTTTTGCAGATAGATATGAAAGTTTTGGTTTTGCAATCGCTATATCTCAAATTGGATTACCTTTAATACATATTGAAGCTGGAGATATTACTATGGGCGGAACTTTTGACGATAATGTAAGGCATTCTATATCTGCATTATCATCACTATTTATTACTACAAATGAAAAAGCTCAAAATCATCTTCTTAAGAATGATATAAATTCCTCAAGAATAATTAATTGCGGAATTTTTACAGGTGAAAATTACTTTAAAATCATATCTGATACTGAGATTATTAATAAATATCATCTAAAAGATAAAAATTACGACTTTATAGTAGTTTTTACATATCATCCCTTATCTTCTTTTATTGAAGGACAAATAAAAGAATTGAATCAAATACATAAAGCTTTTAAAAATCTTTCTGAAAGATTTAATATGAGAATAATTATAACTGGAGTAAATGCTGATATCGGCGGAAAATATGTATCAAAATTTGTAATGAAATTTAAATCTTTTAATGCTGATGTCTCTTTCCATAGTACGCTCGGAGCTAAAAATTATTTGGCACTTATGAATTATGGAAAAAATGAAAAAGTTCTTGTAATAGGCAATAGTTCTAGCATTGTAAAAGAGGTACCTTTTTTTAAATGTGTTGGTGTTCTTATTGGAGGGAGGCAAAAAGGGAGACAACTTGCAAAAAATACAATTCAAATAGATGCAGACTCAATTATGATTACGCGCTGCATAGATAATTGCATTTTTAATTATGAAAAAATCATTTCTCAAGATAATCCATATTATGTGAAAAACTCAGTTAATAAAGCTGCAGAATTTATTCATAAAATTTTCTCTGCGAATACAAACGAAATTATTAAGAATATTTATCATGAACTAAAGTATGAATAAATTAATTTTTAATGATGTAGGTTTATGGCCTCATTCCTTAGAGTTATGCGAATTATCTAGATATCTTTTAGATACTGGAAATAATGTATTTTTTCTTTCTTCGAATGATTCTTTTTTTGGGAATCCAGCAAATCCACTATGTAATCATTTCGCAAAAATCATTACAAAAAAAAGAAATATTTATATTCACAACGAATTAAATAAATTTGGGATTAATTGTTCTTTTATTCCACGTTCAAATATTAAAGATGTTTCCTTTAAGAAGAAAGTAAATCAGAATCTCTTAGATTCAATTTATGGAAGTTATTGTGAAATTTTATGTGATGGATTAGCTAATAGGAGAACAAGTTATTATAAAAATTTTGAAAAAAAGATTCTTTTAAGTATTGAAAAAAGTTCTTACTTTTTAGATTCATTTATTAAAAATAATGATATTGATGAAGTAATCGTATGGAATGGTAGGAGACCTGCGCAGGTTTTTCTTGTTAATCTTGCAAGACTAAACTTTATCAAATATTCTTCTGTTATTCTTTCTCAAATAAGTGGAAGATATGCTTACAAGACAAATTGGCCTGATGTTAATGATATTAATCAATATAGTAAGGTGATTTTTAATAAGCTAGATAATTTCAATAAATCAGGAATTAATGAAAATGCAATAATAAAATCAAATCTTTATTTTAGTAGAGCAAAGGGATTAATTGAAAAACCAGAATCCTTTAGTTCCAGGGGTTTCTACACTTATAGTGAGCAATATCGTAATTCTAAAAATTTGAAAGAAAAAATTTCTCATTTAAAAAAATTGAATAAAAAAATTGTTTCAATCTTTCCAGGAACCTTTTTGGAATATATAGCATTACCAAGTTATTCTAACGATTCTATGAAGAAAAATCATTATGATCATATAAATTATTTTTTATCACTTGATTTGGATAGTTCTTACCACTTCATATTGAGATTTCATCCAAATCAAAGATTAGTTAAATATAATGAGAGATCAGAAATAAGAAAGATAATAAAAAAAGCAAGTATTAAATCTAATTTCGATTTGATTCAGCCCCAACAGAATATTTCTTCTTATCAATTAATTAAATATTCTGATTATGTTGTTTCTATTGGCAGTTCAATATCAGTCGAGGCTTTACAAATGAAAAAGAAAGTAATTTTCCTTGGATGTAATTGGTTTCAGGAACTAGAATCTTTAAATAAGCCTAAGTCAGAAAAAGATATTATAAAATTGCTCAATTCAGACATAAAACCTAATCCAAATTCTTATAGAGATAGTATTTTATTTGTTGAATCATTATTGGATGAAGATCATGTGAAATTTAGTTATTATAATTCTTTAAATCAAATAATAAATAAAACTATATTTAATAATTATGTTCTGAAAATTGCAATAGGATTAACTATGATTTCATTAAGAATTTTTAGATTACGTTTTTTACTCAATAAAGATTCTTGTATTGAAAATTATAAGGCTCAAAAATCTAATTTTAAAAATTATTGAAAACTATTTTCCTTGGCTAAATTAATAATCTTGTTGCATTTTTCTAAAGATCTTAATCTATGGGCAACCATTATTATAGTTACCTTCTTGTCTTTAGTTAATTCATTTATAAATTGATCTTCTGTCTCATTATCAAGAGCGCTAGTGGCTTCATCAAGAATTATAATTTCTGGTTTGTTATATAAACATCTTGCAATTCCTAATCTTTGTTTTTGACCTCCACTTATATTCGTTCCTCTCTCTCCTATAAGAGTGTCATACTTTAAAGGCAAGGAAATTATAAAATTGTGAATTTGCGCTATTTTAGCAGCTCTTATTAATTCTTCCTTATCAATATCTTTATCTTTTATTCCAAATGCGATATTGTTTTTTATAGTTGTTTCATCTAGAAAAATTTCCTGGGGCACGTGAGAAATAATTGATTGCCATCTTTGTTGTAATTTTAATTTGCTAAAAATATCAACCCCATCAACTATCAATTTACCTGCTTCAGGTTTTATGAGTAGCAGAAGCAAATCAATCAAAGTGCTTTTGCCACAACCAGTTTTACCTATAACTCCAACCACATCACCTTTTTCAATTTTAAAGTTAAAATTATTTATGATTTTTTTATTTTTTTTATAAGAAAAACTTAATGAATTAATAATTAGATCTTTCTGAAAAAAAGGAGTATTTTTAGGATTTAAAACTCTTTTTTGTTTTTTAATGCTGTTTTTTGTATTTAGTAATTCTTTAAAAGCATCTAAAAGAAAACTATTACTCCTTAATGTATTACTAGCTGAATATATATTCTGTATAGCTGGGAGCATTTTTTGGAAAGCCAATAAAATTAAACTTATTTTTGGCAATATAGAGTTAATTTCATTGTTGAATGAAAATATTGCCATAAAGGCAAAGATAGAAGACAGTCCTAATCCTTCTAGTAAGAATTTAGGTATGCCATTTAAAAATATAACTTCTGCTGTAGAAGCCCTCATTTTATAGTCAATTTCATTATATCTTTTCTCATAAAAAAGATAGTTGTTTTTTAAATTAATCTCTTTTATACCTCCAATAACTTCTTGGAGTTTTCTTGTATATAATAAATTATATTGTCCTTGTAATTTGCTAAGATTTTTTATTTTACTTTTTGTAGATGTAATTATAATTAAATAGAATAAGGTAATTACTATAGAAACTATTAAAGCTGCATAAGGCGAACTAACTGATAAGACAAGAAAAATAGAAATAATAATTAAACCATAATTAAGAATATAAAAGATCGGCATCAAAATTCCAGAAAATAACTTATTAAAATAGTTAAATTTTGTTATCAAATCTCCACTGTTTTTTTCTATTTGTTTCAGGTACGGGGCAGTTAAAAAATTATCAAAGGCATCTAAACTTAACTTATTTGTTATCTCAGCATTTATTTTGCAGCTATACCTTAGACTTTTTGCTCTTAGGAAATTAGTAAGGATTGTTGTGATACATAGAACTATTGCTATGACACTTACTGTTTTTGAAAAGCTATTAAGATTAAAAAAGTTATTTAAAAATATTGCTATTCTTAGGTTGTTAATTGAATCTGGATTAGTTAGTGTTGAAACAAAGGGAATTATCATCAAAAGAGATATCATCTCTGACAAAGATGCAATTATCATTAAAAAAATGTTTTCAAATATCTTTCTTTTCTTTATTTTTAGAATGTATCCTATTAAATAATATAAATTATTCATTTTCAAATATATCCAATTAATTTAGCAAATTCGACATTAGCTGTCAATTAAATAGCTTAATTATGAGCTTTAGATTTAGAAAATATTTTTTTTATTAATAAATTAATACTAATATAAAGATATTGATTATTTTAAAAATATAATAAATAAGAAATATTTTAAAAATATTAATTGAGAGTAATTATATTTCAACCAGCTCTTCCTCAATACAGGTTAGATTTCTTTGAGAGGGTAGATGAATTTCTTAATCATGAACTTTCTGTATATTATTCAGAAGCTAAACTAGGTATTTTAGTTAGAGGTAATAATCAATATAAATGGGCCAAAAAATTAGGGACTATGAAAAAATTACTTCCTGGACTTTATTGGCAATCAAAGGCATTAACAGTAGATATTTCATCTGCTGATTATATTGTTGTTTGCGGAGATCCAAGAAATTTATCTACCATCTTAATTTTGATAAAAGCGATTTGGATGAAAAAGAAAACTATTTGGTGGGGACAATATTGGTCATCAACTTCTAGAAAATATCGACAAATAATAAGAGTTTATATTTCAAAATTAGCTAATTCTATTCTTTTTTATACAGATGATGAAGTCTTAAATTTTAAAAAAAATTTTCCTAATTTTAATAAATCCTTAGGAGCACTAAATAATGGTATAAATGTTTCTAAGATTTCCCAATTGAGGTTAAATTACTCTTCAAAAAATAGACCTTTAAATATACTCTTTATTGGAAGATTAACTAAAAAAACTAATTTAAATCTAATTATAGAATCTTTAAACCTGGTTAAAATGCATGGTTATAAATTAGATATTATTGGAGATGGCTGTGAATATAAGGCGATTTCTAAAAAGGTTAGGGATTACAAATTAGAAAGTTATGTACATTTTCATGGCGCTTTAACTGACGAAAACCTTATTTCTAAAATTGCAAACAAATGTGCTGTTTTTGTTTACCCAGGCAGCGTTGGCCTTTCTTTAATCCATGCAATGGCATACGGTCTACCTGCAATTATCCATAATAATAAATTACATCACATGCCAGAAATTGCTGCATTTGAGAATAATTATACAGGTTTCAACTTTAAAGAAAATTCAACCATTGATTTGTCTAATGTTTTGGTTAAACTTATGGACTCTCCAATACTTCGTGAAAAAATGTCAAAAAATTCTATTAAAAAGTTAAAGAATAATTTTAATACAAAAAGCATGAGCAAACGTTTTAAAGATTTTATTCAGGAAAATTAAGAATTAATTGAAAATGCAAAAAAAACTATGTAGTGTTTGGACTGTAGATTTGACCGCTATAAATGGTCAAAATTTAATTACTATTGAAGCTATAAAGTTATTAAAAAAAGAATTTAAGGTATCTATTTATGAGTATCAATCAGGCTTGGGATTTCATTTTTTAAAATTTCTTAGAAATCTATTTTCAATTTATTTAAGGGTAATTTTAAAAAAAAATAAATTTATATATTTAGTTTGTTCTAGATCTTTTTTGGGCTTTTTGAGGGATTTCCCAATTTTAATATTATCTCTAATGAATTATAGAGTTATTGTTCATGTTCATGGATCTGATTTTATTTATTTATTTAAAAATATAATTTTGAGAAATATCGCAAGAAGATTATATAGAAATTGTGAGATTATAATTCCCTCAAAACATTTACTTAATTATTTTGAAGAAAATAACTTCAAGAAAATATATTTATGTGAAAATTTTATTTCAAATGAAATTCTTATATATGAAGAAGAAAATAATGTTTTAGTTAAAGAAAAAAATAAAAAATTCAAGGTTCTTTGGAATTCAAACATTATTTCAAGTAAGGGTTTTTTCGAAACTTATAATGCTATAAAATTTCTCAATGATATCAAAAAAGGTAATGATGATATTGAATTTATAGTTCTTGGAAAATGTATAAAAGATACTGAAATGAATGTTTCAAAAATAAAAAATAAGCTCAATAAAATACAAAAATCAAGTTGGCTTAAATTTTTAAATCAGTTAAATAGAAAGAAATATAAAAAAATATTATTGAGTTGTAATATTGTCATTTTGCCTTCTACTTATATTTGTGAATGTCAACCATTAGCAATTTTAGAAGCAATGATATATGGAAAGCACATTATTGTTTGTAATACCCCGGCTTTAAAAAATACAATAGGAAGTTATCCAGCCATGTTCGCTAAAAGAGATAAGCATTCAATTGCTAATAATATTGATAAATGTATTCTTGAAGATTTAAATAATAAAAATAAAAGAATAAAAGCATCTAAAGAGGCCAAGTTAAGATTCTCTTATAAAAGATTTTCTTATTCTTTTTTAAAGATAATTTCTGAAATTTAAAAATAAATATTATTCAGGAAATTAATAAATAATTATTAGTTTAAAAAGAATTTTTATAAGAATTTTAATATTAATTTTTATTTGTTTTTATAATTTTTAGAAATTTTATAAATCAATTAAATTTAAGTTTTTAATTTGTTCCCTCACCGATAACCCATAAATTTAGATTTGTATTGCTAATTTCTTTTTTATCTAGACTAGATCTTGTATCAAAAACCCAAGCTGGTTTTCTCATTTTTTTTTCGACTAATTTCCAATCAATTTTAGTGTATTTATCCCACTCAGTTAGAAGAATAATTGCATCAGCATTTTCTACCGCTTTTAAAATATTCCTTTCAAAACACCAGGAACCACTCACAGAAAATATTTTTTCATACTCTATATTTTTTAATTCTTTAGATTCATTTAAACCTAAATCTTTGGATATTTGTTCAGGTATTACTTTTGGATCATTAATGAATAAAATAGCCCCCTCTTCTATTAAGTCTTTGCAAATATTTATAGCAGCTGATTCCCTAGTATCGTTAGTATTTGCTTTGAATGCAAAACCTAGAATACAAATTTTTTTACTGGTTACATTCCCAAAAAGATTTTTAACAACTATTCTTGATATTCTATGCTGATGCCAATTATTTAGATCTACTACTACTTCCCAAAAATCTGCCACCTCATTTAATCCAAAATGCCTTGATAAATAAACTAAATTCAAAATATCTTTTTTAAAACAACTTCCTCCAAAACCAGGACCTGAATCAAGAAATCTGGATCCAATTCTGCTATCCGTTCCGATGGCTCTCGCTACTTCTCTTACATTTGCACCTGTTGATTCACAAATTGCTGCAATTGCATTTATTGAGCTCACTCTTTGAGCTAAAAATGCATTAGATGTTAATTTTGCAAGCTCGCTGCTCCAAATATTTGTATGAAGTATCTGTTCTTTGGGTACCCAATTAAAATAAATTTCACTTAATGCGTTTATCGCATTTTGATTCTGTCCTCCTATAAGAACTCTATCGGGATTCTCGAGATCATTAATAGCAGTACCTTCTGCTAAAAATTCTGGATTTGAAAGGACATCAAATGTTGGCTTTTCTTTTATATCTGGATTATTTTCTTGATAAGCTTCAAGTATATTTTGTATAACTTCCGCAGTTCTTACAGGTAATGTACTTTTTTCAATTACTATTGTATGACCAACTGCATGTTGAGCCACTTTCCTAGCACATACCTCTACAAACTTGAGATTACTAGCTTGACCAGCGCCAACTCCTTTCTCCTTAGTAGGAGTATTAACAGAAATGAAAATCATTTCAGCTTTTTTAATGTTTGCCTCCACATCACATGAGAAATTAAGATTATTGCCTCTAGTTCTTCTAATAATTTCATCTAAACCTGGTTCAAAAATTGGTAATTTTGTTAAATCATCACTATTCCATGCTTCTATTCTTTCTTGGTTCGTGTCCACCACATTAATTTGAATATGAGGACATTTATCAGCAATTACTGCCATTGTTGGTCCTCCAACATATCCTGCACCAATGCAGCAAATATTTTTTATTTCCAAAACCATTAATTATTCATTATTTAAAGAATATAGTATTATAAATTTTGTAAATATCTAATTTAAACTCATTAGTTTTAATTATTTTCATAAATTTATATTTACTTTATTACCAATATTAAATTTATTTGAATGAAAAATATTCTAGTTACAGGTGGCGCTGGTTTTATCGGAAGTCATACTTGTTTATTACTCTTGGAGAGAGGATATGACGTATATGTAGTGGATTCTTTTATAAATAGCTCACCAAAATCTCTTGAAAAAGTTTTAGAAATAAATAAATCAAAAAAAAATCACTTTCAAAATAAATTAAAAGTTTTTCAAGGGGATTTGTTAGATAAAAATTTTTTAAATAATGTTTTTTTAAATTTGACTAAAATAAATCAAAAAATTGATGGAGTTATACATTTCGCTGGTTTAAAATCAGTCTCGGAATCTGTAAGTGAGCCTCTTAAATATTGGGAAACAAATGTAAATGGCACGATAAATTTATTGTTAATGATGGAGAAATTTAATTGTAATAAATTGGTTTTTAGTAGTAGCGCAACGGTTTATGCTCAATCTGATAATGCACTTCTCTCAGAAAAATCTTCAATCAAACCAATAAATCCATACGGCTCTACTAAACTTACAATAGAATATATTCTTAGGGATATTTTTAATTCATCTAATGAACGTCCTAATTTCGCTTCTTTAAGATACTTTAATCCTATAGGCGCACATTCTTCAGGATTGATTGGTGAAGATCCAAAGGGTAAACCAAACAATATTTTCCCATTAATTTTGAATACTGCTCAAGGCATTCAAAAAGAATTAAAGATATATGGAAATGATTGGCCAACTAAAGACGGAACTCCAATAAGAGATTATATTCATGTTATGGATCTTGCGAATGTGCATATAAAGGTTTTAGAAAATCTTTTTTATACTTCGTCAAGATATATAAACTTAAATATTGGAACAGGGATAGGAACCACTGTTTTGGATTTAGTTAAGACTTTCGAAAAGGTTACTAATGTCAAAGTGCCATATATTTTTACAGATAGAAGATCTGGTGATGGTTGTTATATAGTTGCAGATAATTCTTTTTTAGTTAAAGAATTTAATATTTGTCCACAAATTTCTATTGAAGATATGTGCAGAGACGGCTGGAAATGGAAAAGTTTGAATCCTAATGGATTCTAGATGCGGATAATTTTAGCTCTTATTTCTTCAACGTATTGTTGTAGGGTTAATTTAATTCCTTTTTTTAAGCTAGTTTTGGCTTGCCAACCCACATGCATGAGTTTTGAAATGTCTAGTAATTTTCTAGGTGTACCATCTGGCTTAGATGAATCCCATATTATTTCACCGTTGTAATCAATTATTGATGCGATCATTTTTGCTAAATCTTTAATACTGATATCTAATCCCACCCCCACGTTAAGAATTCCACAATAATTGTTTTTATTTTCGTATAAAATTTCATTATCAATTGAAATGTTTTCTAGAACAAAAATGCAGGCTTCTGCTAGATCATCTACTAATAGGAACTCTCTTTTTGGTGATCCAGTGCCCCAACATTCAACAAGATCAATTCCTTTTGTTTTAGCCTCATAAAACTTCCTGATCAGGGATGGCAAAACATGACTATTTGATGGATGATAATTGTCTCCTTGACCATAGAGGTTTGTAGGCATTAATGAAATTGCATCAAACCCATATTGAGTTTTTAAAGCTGAACATAATTTAATTCCTGCAATTTTGGCTATTGCGTAAGATTCATTTGTGTTTTCTAGTGAACCAGTTAATAAATATTTTTCTTTTAATGGTTGTTCTGCTAATTTTGGATAAATGCAACTACTCCCAAGGAATAAAAATCGCTTTACATTAAACTTCCATGAATTTTCTATTACATTATTTTGAATCTTAAGATTTTCCAGAATAAAGTCTGCTGTATATTTTGAATTAGCGTATATTCCCCCAACTTTAGCTGCAGCAAGAATTACAATATCTGGATTATTATTTTTGAACCAGTTCTCAACTTCATTAAAACTTAGTAAATTTAATTCTTTTCTGCTCGGGCAAAGTAAATTAGTATAACCTTTCTTAATTAAGGATCTTTTGATTGCGCTTCCTACCATTCCAGAATGTCCAGCTATAAATATTTTGTAAGTTTTTGAAATTAACATTAATTTAAGCTTTAATTATTTTAACTATTTTTAGATATTGAATTTTTTGAAAGGGAATATCTGAATTTAATCAGGATAAGTTTTTACTAATAAAATAATTATTTTAAATAATATTAGAGGATTACTTAAAAAAAATCTATCTTGTTAACTATTTTTTTCATGTCAGATAGATTTATTTTATATACTAATGTTTGTTCCACAATTTCAGTCAATTTAATAAGCTTAATTAAACTCACAATAGGAAATGAACACTATCAATTTTGGTTTTTAAGTGTTTTAGAAATTACTCGTCCTCCCATAAATATCATCAAATCTAATTATGTCGTCTTCGCCAAGATAATTGCCAGTTTGAACTTCTATAAGGACAAGATTGACTTTACTAGGATTGCTTAATCTATGTTTTGATTTAATTGGTATATATATACTTTCATTTTTGGACAAAAACTTTATTTCTTCATTAACTTGCACTTTTGCATCCCCTTCTAATACTATCCAATGTTCTGATCTATGATTATGCATTTGTAAGGATAGTGATGCCCCTGGATTAACTTCAATTTTTTTTATTTGCCAACAATTACTCTCTTCAATAGATTCGTAAAACCCCCATGGCCTATGTATTTTTTTATGTTGCTTACCTTCTTTTAGTTTCTTTTCATTTAAAATTGAGACTATACTTTTAATCTCTTGCGAAAAATTTTTATTTGCAACTAAAAGTGCATCTTTTGTATCGATTATCATCAAATCTTTTAAACCTAAACAGACTAATAATTTATTTTCACTTCGTAAAAGAGATGCTTGGGTTTCTTTTACAAGAACGTTTCCTTTAATAGTATTACCATTATTATCCTTTTTAGAAATATTCCAAAGAGATTCCCAATTCCCTATATCATCCCACCCACAGTCAAGTGGTAATACATAAGCTTTTTTAGTCTTTTCAAAAACGGCAACATCGATAGAGATATCAGGACATTTAGAGAAAGATGATTTATCAAGTCTTAAAAAATCAAGATCGATATGACCATCCTTTAAACATTCCTTGCAATTTTCAACGATTTCTGGGGTGAACGAAGATAATTCATTTAAAATTGAACTTGCCTTACAAACAAACATTCCGCTATTCCAAGAATATTTTTTATCCTCAAAAAGATATTTAGCTGTTTCTAGATTTGGCTTCTCAATGAACTTTTCAACTTTACATTCAATAGAGTTATCTCTTTTTAATTTATTTTTAGCTTTGATATAGCCGTATTCTATCGCAGGATATGAGGGCAAAATTCCAAAAGTTATTAATTTACCACTAGATGCAAGCTCAATACTATTTTTAATAGATTTTCTAAACTCTTTAATATTTTTAATGTAGTGGTCTGATGAAAGAATTAAAAGTATAGGATCAATATCTTTATCTTTAAAATGATCAAGTGCTTTCAAAGCCGCTATTGTGATTGCTGGCGCAGTATTTCTTCGTGCTGGCTCAAGAATTATTGATAAAGGATCTATATTAATTTTGCTCATTTGATCCCCAACTATAAATCTATGTTCTTCGTTACATATAATTATTGGTCCGCATAAATTTTCAATATCTTCAATTCTTTTATATGTTTTTTGTAGCAAGGTATGATCATCACCTACTAATTTTAGAAATTGTTTTGGAAAACTTTCTCTAGATAATGGCCATAATCTGGAACCAGTTCCACCTGCGAGAATTATGGGGATAACTTTTTTCATAATTTTTAAAATTATTTATTCTTTAGAAGTGAAAATAGAAAAGCCTTTTTCCAAAAGTATTGATTCTTTCTTGGATTCTTTTGAATCTTCATCTATCATCTCTGAAATAAGTTCTTCAATTGATATCTTTGGTTCCCAGTTAAGTTTCTTTCTTGCTTTAGATGAATCTCCTAAAAGTTCTTCCACTTCGGTAGGCCTGAAGTATCTGGGGTCGACTCTTACAACGATTTCACCTGTATCAGCTCTCCTGCCGATTTCATTAATACCCTCCCCTTCCCATATTATCCCCTTTTGTCCTTTCTTTTCATGCCAGCCAAGTTTTTGGGCGCATAATTCTATGAATTTCCTAACTGAAATCATTTTTCCTGTTGATATCACAAAATCATCTGCTGTTTCCTGTTGAAGCATTAACCATTGCATATAAACATAGTCTTTTGCATGGCCCCAATCTCTTTGTGAATTGAGGTTCCCCATATAAATTGTTTTTTCTAGTCCATAATGTATTCTTGTTAATCCTCTTGTGATTTTCCTAGTTACAAAAGTTTCACCTCTTCTTGGACTCTCATGATTAAATAAAATTCCATTGCAAGCAAAAATATTATAAGCTTCTCGGTAATTAACAATAATCCAGTATGCATATAACTTTGCAACTGCATATGGGCTTCTAGGATAAAAAGGAGTTGATTCTTTTTGTGGTGATTCTTGAATTAAGCCGTATAACTCACTTGTGCTGGCTTGGTAAACCTTAGTTTTATCAATAAGCTTAAGTATTCTTATAGCTTCAAGAATTCTTAAAACACCAATAGCATCGCAATTGGCTGTATATTCTGGGGTCTCAAAACTTACAGCTACATGGCTTTGCGCTCCTAAGTTATATATCTCATCAGGCTGGACTTGATCTATGATTTTTAAAATATTTGTGCTATCTATTAAATCCCCATAGTGAAGAAAAAAAGTTTTATCTTTTTCATGTGGATCTTGGTATAACTTATCAATCCTAGAAGTATTAAAAGAGCTTGATCTTCTTTTTATGCCGTGAACTTCATAACCCTTTTCTAGTAGAAGTTCTGCAAGATAGCTACCGTCTTGTCCTGTAATTCCAGTAATAAGGGCAGTCTTTTTTTCTTTCATTTATGCAGAGTTAAAGGGTTTTTTATCATTTCATAAGTATTCTACTTTTAAAAAGTGTGATAAAAATTATTAAATCAATATTTATAATAATCTTTATACCAATTTATAAAGTGCTCTATGCCTATCTTTGCAGATGTATATTTGAATTCTCCAATCCAATCCTTTAAAGAAGAACAATCTGCGGATGTATTTTGGACATCTCCAGGTTGCATATCCTCATAATTTCTTAAAGATTTAATACCTAATTCATTTTCTAATAATTGGATAAATTCTAATAATTCAATTGTGTTCTCATTTCCCAGATTAAAAATTCTATGATTATTCCAGCTTGTGGAAGGGTCTGGATTATTTCTGTCAAAATTACTATTTGGAGTAGCTGGCTTATTTATTAATTTATATATTATTTCTATAACGTCATTGATGTAGGTAAAACTTCTTGACATATAACCTTTGTTGAATACTTTAATTGGTTCTCTTGTAAGAATAGCCTTAGCAAAAATCATAGGAGCCATGTCAGGCCTACCCCAAGGTCCATATACAGTAAAAAATCGTAATCCTATAGAGGGAATATTATATAAGTGGCTATAAGTATGGGCCATAAGCTCGTTGGATCTTTTAGTTGCTGCGTATAAACTTATGGGATGATTTGTTGAGTCAGTTTCTTTGAAAGGAGTTTTAGTATTGCCACCATATACTGAACTACTGCTGGCATAAAGAAGATTTTCTATTTTGAAATCTCTACAACATTCTAGTAAATTACCAAATCCAACAATATTGGAATTTATGTATGCACTTGGATTAGTAATTGAATATCTCACTCCAGCTTGAGCGGCAAGATTTATTACGATGGAGGGTTTATAATCTTTAAATATTTTTTCCAATAATTTTTTATCTTGTAAATCGCCTTTAATAAATTTCCATCTATTTTTATGTGCTTCAGAAAAATTTTGAGTTTTTTTAAGTCTTTCCTCTTTTAGATCAACTTCATAATAGTCATTCAAGTTATCTAATCCACAAACATAAAAACCTTCTGCAATCAATTTTCGTGAAATGTGATAACCAATAAAGCCAGCAGCACCAGTAATTAGGATATTTTTCTTTCCCAAAATGAATTTATTTTAAAAAATATTTAATTAAATAATATACCTTAAGTTGAATATCAATTTTCTTATTAGTTATAAAATTATATTCAAGAGTTTTTTTGTATCTATATAATTTCACCATTAATTTTGCCGTTTTAAATAAATTTAATCTAATTATTTTTATCCTATTTGAATCGAATAAAATCACTAAACTATGCATTCTCCAAATTTTTATTTTTGGAATTTATAAATAAAATTAAAGTTATTTAAATAATTTTTTTTTAAGTCTAAAATAGGTAATTAACTTGATATTTTTTTGAAAAACTACTGAAAAATAATGATTTTTAAAGTACCTGAACTTTGTAAAAAAATAATAATTACAGGTGGAGCTGGTTTTATAGGGGGCACCTTAGTTAGAAAGTTGTTGCGTGATAGTGAATGTAAAATATTTAATATTGATAAATTTGGATATGCGAGTGATTTAACAGGAATACATAATGAAATTAAACTGCTTGGTAATGACTTAAAAAGGCGTCATAATATTATTAAAATTGATATTTCAAACAAGCAAATACTTTCAAAAACTTTTCAAGATATTGATCCGGATTTTGTTTTTCATCTTGCTGCAGAAAGTCATGTTGATAAATCAATAGAAGGTCCAGAGATATTTTTAAGAAGTAATGTTTTGGGTACTTTTAATTTATTAGAAGTTTCAAGAGAACATTTTGAGAAGCTTTCTCCTGAAAGGAAAAAAGTATTTAGATTTCATCATGTTAGTACTGATGAAGTATTTGGATCTTTAAATAATAAAAGTAAGTTTTCTGAAAAAAGCCCTTATAGGCCAAATAGTCCTTATTCAGCTAGTAAAGCTGCTAGTGATCATTTTGTTAGAGCTTGGCAATCTACATATGGATTACCTGTCTCAATATCTAATTGCAGTAATAATTTTGGACCATGGCAATTACCTGATAAGTTAATACCTCTTGCAATCTATAATGCTATAAAGGATGAATTAATTCCGATATATGGAAATGGGCAAAATATAAGAGATTGGTTGTTTGTGGAAGATCATATAGATGCAATCTTACATGTAGCATTTAGAGGGTTGGAAGGATCTACATATTGTATTGGCGGGTGTAACGAATATACAAATCTTGAAGTTGTTAATCTAATTTGTGATTTCTTAAATAATAAAGTTCCTAAAACAAATGATTATAAAGATCAAATATCTTTTGTTGAAGATAGGCCAGGACATGATTTTAGATATGCTATTGATAATACATTTATCTATTCTGATTTAGGATGGAAGCCAACTTATTCTTTTGAGGAAGGATTAAGAAATACAATTAGTTGGTATTTAGAAAATATTAATTGGTGTGAAAAGTTTGTCAATAGTGGTCCTTAGTAAAATAACTTTGTATTTAAAGATCTTTTGAGGAAATTTATTTTAGTTCCTATTAACTCGACTTTAAAAATTCCATTATTAAAAATACAATAATCAATTATGAATTATTATAGAAAAAAAGTTATTTAATAGATCTTTGAAAAAAATCTTTTTTTGGTCAAGTTTTCTTATTTACTTAGGGTTTATAAATCCTAGTTTATCTAGTTATTTTTTAGAAATTAAAAGGCAATTAGAAGATTCCGATAGCAACTTTAATAAAACAAAAGAGGAAAAATTAGAATTTGAAAATTCCTTAGATTTCGCCTATTTAGAAAAAAAAGAAAACAAAAATAATAAAAATAATTATGAACTGCCTTTAAAATTAAAGAATTTTTTTAATGAATTATCAGAAAATTTAGCATTTGATTCTGAGCCTATAGATAAATTATTTTCTGTTGATATTAATTCAAATACTCAATCCAGAATAGGTTCAAATTTTATTGCAGAAGGAGATGTAGTAATTAAAACAAATAACGGAATAATGAGGGCTTCGAAATTATCCTATGATAAAGAATTAGAAAAAATGATTATTGAAGGAGATATAGATTTCAAAACTGAAACGCAATTTTTAAAGGCAGAAACTATTGAATATGACTTTATAAATAAAAAAGGATTTATTTTGAGAGCACTTGGTTCAATTGATTTTAAATCGCTTAATAATATTTTTAATTCTGAAAAAAGTGGTAATTTAAGTGATGATTTTGAAAAAGATTTTAAAATTAAAAATGTTACTTTAGATAATTCTTCTAAAATTCAACTTAAAAAAAATAATGAAAAAATAAATACCAAATTAAATCCTGCTAGTAGAACTAGATTCAACTCGGAAAGAATTGATATTAATAATGATGTATGGAGTGCATCGGAATTAAAATTGACAAATGATCCTTTTAACGAGCCTCAATTAGTTATTAATAATAAAGAATTTAAAGTTTTTAGAGAAAATAACGATATAAAAATAAAAACTAAATGGTCTAGCTTGACCTTTGATGACAAGTTAACTATCCCAATTGGACCAAGGAACATTAATATTGATAAAGAAAATTACTTTAGATGGGGTATTGCTTACGATAAGCAAAAATATGATGGAGTATCTGTCTATAGAAGTTTTGACCCTTTATTCTTTGGAAAAAACGAAAGAACTCAGTTTGATTTTCTTGGTAAATTTAATATACAAAGGTTTTTAATCGGGAAAACTAAAAGCTTTTCTAGTGAAAATGAAGATATCTTAGGAGACAGGATAGAGCAAGATGCAAATATATTAGACTTTTTTGGTATGGATGTAGGACTAAATAGTTCAATAGGGGATTGGAATTTTATCTTGGAAGCTGAAACTAATTCGTTTGATTTTGACAAATTAGATAAAATTTTAGAAGGTAAAAGCTTTTTAACTAAAAATATTTATCTAAAAAATGATAATAAATATTTTGCTAGTGGAGATATCGCTTTTTTTGGAACTTTTCGTGAAAAGACAAATAATGGTTCACTTGGAGAAATTTTAGTTAACAATTCATATGGCGTATTATATGATTTGGAAATTATTAAGAATAAAACAAATACAGATATCACTAGAAATGTTTCTTTGGGATATGGAAAATATGAGTCTCCTTCAAGAATAAACTCAAAAAATCTTATTTCAAAACAGAGAGCAAATTTATCTTTAAAACAAAAAAATGAATATGTTTTATGGCAACTTGACTCTGAAGAATTTTTAACTGATGATTATATTTATAGTCCCTCAGTAATTAATCAAGGCTTGTTTTGGTTAATTGAAGGCAATGCAGATTTTTTAAGATATGAAGATGGAAATAAACAGGACATCATTTTAATCAAAACTGGCCCCAAATTGGTCTTAGGTTCCTTCAAGAAAGATTATCTTGACTATACAGAAATTGAATTATATCCCAGATTTAAATTTAATAGGGGTAATAGTCCCTTCAGTTTCGATCAGGTGGTAGATAGCAGTGTTGTTGAATTTAATATTAAACAGCAATTATATAAGGCTTTAGCAGTAAAGTTTTCTGGTGAGTTTAATTTGGAAAATAATGATTTAGAGGATAATTTTATTAATCCTACTATTGAAATATCTTTAAACAGAAGAGCTTATAATATCGGATTATTCTATAATTTTGACGATGAAGAGGGTGGTATAAATTTTGATATATACTCCTTTAATTTTAGTGGTTTAGGTAGTAATTTTTAGATAATTTTTAATAAGGTCAAATTTTATCTGATAAATATTTTATTAAAAATGTAAAAATAAGAAAATTATTTATGATAAAATTTTACGTATCCTTGCTTTATCGTAGGTGAATCTTTTATTTAAGAAGTTTTGATGTGAAAATTTTTTTAAATTTGAAATAAAAATTTCTTTTTAAAAAAATACTCTAGACTTTTACTTACTTAAAAAAGGAAGTTAAGAAATTGTATTCTCCATTATTTCATTTAATACATATACCAAAATCAGCAGGAAGTAGTATTTGGAGAGATTTAATTACTAGCACTGAAAAATACTCTATCAATCCTAATCATGTAATTAAATTAGATACTAGAAATTTTGTAGATGATAAATATTGGAAAAATTTATATTTTCGAAAAAGTCAAGAATATAATAATACATGTTTTATCCCACAAAATTCTCTCTCTATACTTGCGCATAAAGAGGTAAATAAGATAGTTCATAAATTTAAATTTAATCATAAAATTCTTATTCATCATCATAATTCCGGAGCTTTTAGGCTTCCATTAGAAAAAAAAATAAAAAAAAATTATGATAGTTATCAAACTTCTAGTCATAAATGGGATCTAAAAGAAAATCCTGAAATTTATATTTTTACTTTAAGAGATTCTCTTTCAAGGTCCGTTTCTCAAATAATAAATGGATTTATGATAAACAGTATTTTTGAAACACCTGCAACTCCTGCATCAAAAAATTATAAAAATGGACCTTATTGGACTGGAGGACTGGATGGTGATTTCTTTCCTTTTGACCGCAGGCCAGCTTTGGAAATGTTATCTATAGAATTTAATAATAGGGATAATAATGGATCTGAATATATTGAATATGCTCTTCAAATTATTCCTGAGTTAGCGACTTATCAATTAAGATATATTTTGACATTAATAGTTTCAAAAAATCCAACGGAAACAAATGAGATTTTATGGATAAAATCAAATGAGGAAATATTGAATCTTTGGAATTTTTCCAAAAATTCCATTAAAAATATGTCAAGAATTAATAAAATTGGTGCAATTTATTTAGATAAATCTAAAAAATTTCATTTTTCCAATTCATTTGAAAAATTTATTTCTGAAAATTTTAAAATTGATAAATTTGAAATTAATCAGCTTTTTAAAGAAACGAAAACAAATTCTCAAAAGTATTTTATTAAAGTCAATGATGATTTTAATTTTTATTCGAAAATAGAAAATAAGCTCTTAAAAGATGTTTTTGGATTTTCAGAAAATTTTTAGAATCTTCTTTATTTTCTATTTACAAAGAAATTCATTCAAAAAATCATTATAATCAAATCTTTAATTTTCAAAGTTCTTAGAAATTCAAGAAAGAGCTATTGAAGTATTTTAAATTTAATTTAAATAATTATAAGTTTTTATAATTTGTATCTCCATACTAGATGGCTTAATATTCAAATTCTTTAAAAAATGTCTGAATTCTAAATTTTCACAGACATAAATATCTTTTTTGAGAGTTTTATCAAAATTATAAATTACCTCAGGCAAATCAAAAATATCACTTATTAATTTTGCTAAATCCAGCAGACTAGTGGTATGTGTTGCAGCGTTTATTAATTTTGTTGCATGATTTTTTTCTTTTAGGAGCCAATAAATGCTAGCTCTTGCAATCTCATTTCCATATCCATAACTTCTTATGACATCCCTTTGCGATTTAATTGAAATTGATTCTTTATTTTTTGCTGATAATAAAAAATTCCCAAATGCAAAAATATTCGGATCTCTAATGAATTTTCCTGTTAGCCCATAGATTCTCATTATTAAACAGTTTGAAAGTCTCTGAAATAGTTTTTCTTCTTGAAACTTTAGTACGCCATATGGATCCTTATTTATATCCATATTATTTCTTTTATTTTTTGCGATAGAATCTGCGGCCCCTGAGGAGATTAATACAGATTTTTTCGTATCACAAACATTTAAAGCGAACTCAATATTCTTGAGTATGTTTTTATTGATCTCAATATAATTATTGATTCCGTAATAACTAATTTTTTCCCTAGTTAAAAAGGCGCAATGAATTATAAAAAAGTTTCTTTTTTTATCTAATAAGTTTTTTATTTCGGATAAAGGATGAATTGGAATAAGAATCTTATTTTTATAAGCTGTACTATAAACTTGAGAAGATTTACTACCAAATGCTAAAACTTCTTCATTAAAAACCTCCATTGGAATTATTTTTTGAAGTTCATGAAGAAAGTGCCTACCTACCCAACCTGTAGCTCCAGTTAGGACAAAGATTTCACTCGTTTTTTTTAGTATATTAATAACCCTCTAAAATATCCCATCTTGCTTGTAACATTTCAATTCTCTTATCATCTTCTTTATACATCCTAGAGTAATATTCTCTCTTATTAGTAAGCCATAAAAGTTCAAATTGAACAGCATCTTTTAAGGCTGTTTCTAATGAATTTAGCGTTAAGGCTTCAGAATTAAATATAATTTTTCTTGTTTCAAATCTTGATAAATGTGATGATTTAAACTTTTTCAGATTTTCTCTGGCATCAAAAGATACTGCTCCTCCTACTACAAATTCTAGATCATTTTCTTTACATAGTTTTGATATATGTAGAACTTTATTTGTTACAGCTTCAGATTCAATATTGTTTCTATTTAAGCCAAGGGATCCAACATAATCTACTCTCCCAAAAACGACGCCATCAATTGGTTTTTCATTTTTTTTTAATATATTTATCATCTCCTCAAAATTATTTGCAGTTGTTTTAGTTTCGCAATTAAATAAGAATTTTGTATCTTTTGCTTCTTCTTCAGAATAAACTAGATTCTTTGCATTTATAAATTTCTGTAAAGCATATGGTGTCTCAACCATTGGCGCAATAATATAACTTACCCCTAATTGTTTTGATTCATATAGATCCTTGATAGCTTCACATCCTCCAATTTTCAGACCAACTTTGGCTCCTGTTTTGTTTGCTATTTCCATTAATCTCAAAAGCTCATCTGTTCTTGTCCCCTCTGCTTCAAATTCAGCTTTAGTTCCAATAACACCAAATTCTTCGACACCCTTTTTTAGTATTTCAGCCATCTTTTTTTCGAGTATATTCATCAAATAAACCTTTTATTAAATTTTCTTTAAGGTTTTAATATAATAAAAAATTGCTCTATTAAAAGCTAATTCATACTTTTATTAAGAAAAGTATCTAGTTTTTCTTGAATATTTTTATCTAATTCTGGAGTCATTATATGAAGAGGATTAGACTCCATACTTCCGTCATTCTTTACTCGACTTGAAATTTTTGGGAAGTAAGTTTGCTCAGGATGTAAATTTACAATAAAGAGAGACGGTTCTTTTGCTTCCCATAAATCTAGGAATTTTCTATCGTTAAACCAATTTTTTGCTAATTCATAAGTTTTGATATTGTAGGCGGAAGAAATTTTCTGCCAGTCAGGAAATCCTAATCCTGATTTTTTGTCACATCCAATGTAATTACCTTTAAAGTAATTCTTCTGCGTCATCCTTATTGAAGCGTATCCTTCATTACAAAAGAGAAATATTTTAATGTTTAGATTATTCGACGAAACAGTTGCCATCTCTTGTAGATTTTGAGCGAATCCTCCATCGCCCTCGACTAAAATAGTTCTATTGCTTGGATCAGAAATTGCAGAACCAATTGCTCCAGATAATCCATATCCCATACTAGCCAATCCCTTATTACTAGTCATAGTTTGGGATTGTTTAACTTCAAAAGCTTGCATCATTACAGTAAAAGCTCCTCCACTACTACATGGAACTATATGATCATCACTGCTTGTAATCTCTGAGAGTTTAATTACCATATCAAATGGATTTAAATATCCTTTTGGAGTTTTATTCACTTTCTCAGATAATGGCAGTAAATCTTTTATTTTTGAGCAACAATTTAACCATCCATGATGAATACCTAAATCTAAACTTAGTATTTGTTCTAGAAAATTATTTGCATCTGCTTCAATGCCTTTTGTTATTTTTGGATTGTCTTTTTTTAATTCTGATGGATCAATTTCAACTTGAATCAGTTCTCCTTTAGGAATAAATTCTTTCCAATTAAATCCTGTTTGTTGTAAACCTAATCTAGTTCCCAATGCTAAAACAAAATCCGAATTTTGTAGGATTATATTGCTATATCTCATTCCCCAAGTATTAGGCCTGCCAAAATAATTTTTATGATTTGAGCCATATCTATCAGAACCATTCCAAGTAGTCATAATTGGAATCGACTGTTTATTAAGGATACTCTCTAATTCCCAAGCTTTATTAGCAGAAATTCCTCCACCAATAAGGAAAACTGGTTTTTTTGAATTCTTTATTTTTTTTGCTACATCTGCAATTGTAGATGCATTTGCATTTTTTAAAGGATTTTTTGTCACAAAACAATTGTTAGGATTTTCTATTTCTTTAGAAGAACAAAACGTATCATCTGCAGCCTGAACATCCAAAGGTAATTCTATAAATACTGGCCCAGGCCTATTCTCCCAACTTGCAGAAATTAATTTGCAAAAATCTTTTTCATTTATGGGTTGTTGTAGACATAAACTTTTTTTACAAATAGGCTTTGAAATTTCGACTCCATTTATTTCTTGTATCCCTAATTGTCTCACTTTTTTAAACGCTAAATCTTCTACTTTGACTTGTCCTCCTAAAAGTAGTAATTCTCTGCTTTCTAACCATGCCCCAGCTAAGCCAGTCATAGTATTTGTTAAACCAGGACCTGCAGTTACAAGGGCAAAAGCTTTTTTAATATTTTTATCTATTTTCCCGGAATTATAATTTGCATTATGATATTCAGCAGAAATTACTGCAGCTACCTCATGAACAACAGGTATACAAGAAAAACTTTCTCTAAAGGAATTAATAAGATGCATAATATTACCGCCTGCTACAAAATAACAATGTGTAAAGTTTGACTTAATTAAATATTTGGCTATCGAATCGGAAAATTTCATTATTAATATTATTTTAAAGTCTTTCTTTAATTAAATCTAAAGTTTTTTGCATTGCGCTTAATATATCATTTAAATTCTGAGATGATCTTTTGATTTGCAATTCTTCTACACCTAAAACAGCATTCATATCATTAGTTGGAATAATTAAACGATAATTAGAAAGAGTGTGTTTTTTATCAGAATTAAAAGCAGTTATGAATTTGGAATCATCAAATGTTTCGATATCTTTTTTATTTAAGACAGGGATAATTATTTCAAAACAATGTTCATAAAGTTTTTTAAAATTATTAGCTTTTTTCTTAAATAATATAGAAGCTAAGATACCAATTGCAATGGCTAAACCATGTGGGATTAAAAAGTTGGTTGCAGACTCGAGAGCATGACCCCATGTATGTCCATAATTTAATAGTTTCCTTTCAGCAATATCAAATTCATCTTTTTCTATAAACCATTTCTTTATCCCAAGTGTATGCTTAAGTAATTTAAGTAAATCTTTATTAGACCAATTGTTTTTTATAAGTGGCTTAGAATATTCTAAATATTTTTCAAAAGATAAATTTCCAGAGCAAAAACATATCTTGGCCGATTCTGCTAAACCGGCTAATAATTCAGTTTTTGGTAATGTTTTTATTAGTGATGGCATAATTTCAATATTTTTTGGAGGATGAAAATTACCAATTAAGTTCTTATATTGATCAACATTAATTGAACTTTTCCCCCCTAAGCATGAATCAGTCATTCCTAAAAAAGTTGTGGGAACATAATTCCAATTTATGCCTCTCATATATAAAGAAGAGATAATAGTTGCAATATCTTGTACCACTCCCCCTCCTATTGCAGTAATAGAAGATTCTCTATTACAGCCAAATTTTTTGAGAGAAATAAAAATTTCATTGAGTTTTACAAATGATTTTGCATCCTCATTTGCTTTGATCCAAAATACGTTTTCTTCTTTTGAAATGCTTAGTTTACCTTTGAAAAAGTCATCTACCAAATAAAAACTCCCAGAAGGTACCCAGCTTCTTAAATTATCATCTTCCGCGAAGATGACTTTATAATTTGTAAGGGAGCTCTTAATAGTGAGTTCTGAAAAAATTTTCATAATTGTATTTATCAAAGATTACTTTTGGAGCTTATAAATCCACAGTCAACTATAAGAGATTGGCCTGTAATAGATTTGTTATTATCTGATACTAAAAAGTATGCCGCATTAGCAATATCTTCAGGTTTAGGAAGTCTTTCTAATGCTGTTTGTTTCTTTACTTGATCAATTTGCTCTTCAGAAAGATTTTCTCTGGTCATAGGTGAATCAATAACCCCAGGTAAAACTGCATTTATTATTATATTCTTCTCACCTAAATCTATGGCGCTAGATTTAATCAGTCCTTGTAAAGCAGATTTTGAAACGGTATATGAAAACTTATTTTTTCGGCTCTCTATTTGCCAAATAGAGCTGACTATAAGAAGCCTTGCACCATTTTTAATTTTTTTTAAATTACTTAGATTATTTATACAGGCTGCAATAAAAATTACATTTGAGTTTAAAAGATTATTTAAATCTTTAAACTTGAAATCAGAAATTTTATCAGAACAGTTTAAACCTTGCGCCCATATTATAACTTCTAATTCTGGAAGATTAATAAAAGAATCATTTATTTTTTCAGAATCGTAATTTGTAAAAATATGTTTTTTTGATTGTTTATTATTTGATTTACCTGCTGTAAATATATCGTAGTTCCCCGATGACAAAATTTTTTCGTAAATTGAAAAACCAATTGTTCCACTTGACCCAAAAATTAAAGCATTCTTTCTGACCATTTTTTAATGAATAATTTAGAGGTTTGTTTTGAATCATTATCTCATATTCTTTTGAAAAGGTTAATTTAATTTGTCTTTGTGAAGCAGCCATAATTTTTTCGAGTAGAGTTCTCAATTCTTAGATAAAAATTTCAAAAATATGATTAATTTAAATAAACTAGAAATTTCTTTAATAATTAGCGATAATAAGCAAATGTATATTTAAATAAATGAAAGCTGTAATACTTGCTGGTGGTTTTGGAACGAGACTTTCTGAAGAAACATCAATCAAGCCAAAACCAATGGTAGAGATAGGAAATAAGCCGATACTTTGGCATATTTTGAAAATTTATAGCCATTATGGAATCAATGATTTTATTATCTGTTGTGGATACAAAGGGTATATTATTAAGGAATTCTTTTCGAATTATTTTTTATATTCTTCTGACATAACATTTAATATGAAAGATAA
This sequence comes from Prochlorococcus sp. AG-418-D13, assembly GCA_003214315.1. Lineage (GTDB taxonomy): Bacteria > Cyanobacteriota > Cyanobacteriia > PCC-6307 > Cyanobiaceae > Prochlorococcus_A. The sequence continues at coordinate 102,209 of QCLU01000005.1, read as the reverse complement.
TAAAATGGAAGTGCATTCTAGTGTCGCAGAGCCTTGGAATATCACACTTGTTGACACTGGCGAAAAAACAATGACTGGAGGAAGGTTAAAGAGAATTTTCAAGTATATAAATAATGAAACTTTTTGTTTTACTTATGGTGATGGTGTTGCTGATATAAATATTAAAGAACTAATTAGTTTCCACAAAAAAAATAATTCAAAAGCAACTCTTACTGCAGTACAACCTCCGGGAAGATTTGGATCTCTTGAATTTGAAAGAGGTAAAGTACTTTCTTTCCAAGAAAAGCCAAAAGGTGATGGCAATTGGATTAACGGAGGATTTTTTGTCTTAGAGCCAGAAGTTTTTGATTATATAGAGGGAGATCAATCTGTATGGGAACAATATCCTTTAAAGAAATTAGCTGAGAATGGGGAATTATCTGCTTATCATCATAATGGATTTTGGCAACCAATGGATACTTTGAAAGATAAGATGTACTTAGATGAATTATGGAAAAATTCTAAATCACCCTGGAAATGCTGGAGTTGAAAAATGAATTTGCAAAAAAGAAAAGTCCCAAACCAAAGTTTCTGGGAAAATAAAAAAGTTCTTATAACTGGTCATACTGGATTTAAAGGCGGCTGGTTAAGTTTATGGCTTTTGCAAATGGGGTGCGATGTTATTGGAATAGGTTTAGAACCAGAAAATGAGAAAAATTTATTTGATCTTTTGAATCTAAAAGATCAGATTAAACATCATATTTGTGACATAAGAAATAAAAAAGCTTTTGGGGAAATAATAAAAAAATATAAACCTGATATTATTTTTCATTTAGCGGCTCAACCTTTGGTAATAACTTCATATGAAAAACCTCTTGAAACATGGGAGGTAAATGTAATGGGAACTGTAAATCTTCTTAATGAAATTTCTTATTTGGATAAAAAGTGCAGTGTTGTTTTTATAACAACAGATAAAGTTTATGAAAATAATGAATGGACTTATGGATATAGAGAAATTGATAAATTAGGGGGTTTAGACCCATATAGTAGTAGCAAAGCGGCTTGTGAAATAGCCATTCATAGTTGGAGGGAAAGTTTTTATAGCTCAAACCAATACCAAAAAACAAATTTTTCAATCGCATCAGCTAGAGCTGGAAATGTCATTGGTGGTGGAGATTGGTCAGAAAATAGAATTGTGCCAGATGTAATAAGATCACTTGAAAAAAATAAAGAAATCATTATAAGGAATCCATCCTCCACAAGACCATGGCAGCATGTTCTTGAACCACTTTCAGGGTATATTTTACTTGCAGAAAAATTACACTCTGAGGAAAATGATTTATTTTGTTCTCCATTTAACTTTGGACCTGAATTAGAAGCAAATAAATCAGTTCTAGAGTTGGTTCATGAATGTCTGAAATATTGGGAGGGAAATTATATTATTCAAAATAATAATGAGAAATTTCATGAAGCTGGTAAGCTTAATTTAGTAATTGATAAAGCTCATAATATTCTTAATTGGAAACCAAGATGGGATTTTTGCAAGACCATAGATATAACAATTAATTGGTATAAAAATTTTACATTAAAAACAAAATCACCCCTTGAAAGTTGCCTTAATGATCTATCTTTATATATAGATAAAAATAACTAATTGGAAAATTTAAAAGATATAAAAAGAAAAATCTTAGAGTTGACTAGAGAATATTCCATAAAGGCGCATTCTTCTTTTAGACCTGGTTCTGATGAATTAAGGTCTGAATGGAAAATGGGACATCCCATTCCATATGCCGGACGGGTTTTTACTGAAGATGAAGTAGAGGCAGCAATTTCTACTACATTAGATTTCTGGTTAACTCTTGGAAATGAAGGAAGTGCAATGGAGAAAGAACTAGGGGGTTTTTTAGGGGCAAAAAAGTGCTTATTAGTTAACTCTGGATCTAGCGCAAATTTAATAGCAATTTCTACTTTAACTTCACATAAATTACCTTATAAAAAAAGAATAAACGTTGGGGACGAAGTTATAACTGTTGCAGCAGGATTCCCAACTACTGTCGCTCCTATTATTCAAGTAGGAGCAGTTCCAGTTTTTATCGACGCAGATCCGACTACTGGAAATGCAAAATGTGAACAGTTAGAAAGTGCATATAACCCTGGAAAGACTAAAGCCGTTATGATGGCACATGCTCTGGGTAATCCCTTTGAATTACTAAAAACAATTGAATTTTGTAAAAAGTATGATCTTTGGTTAATTGAAGATAATTGTGATGCTCTTGGATGTAGTTATACAATGCCAAAAGATATCGCTAATAAATTTGGTTTCTTTCAAAATAGTCCCGGCTTAGATGATGGTCCTAACAATATTGTCAGATGGACAGGGACTTGGGGAGATATTAGTACTCAAAGTTTCTACCCACCTCATCATTTAACTATGGGTGAAGGCGGAGCAGTAAATATTATTAATAGTACTAAATTAGCAGTAATAGCTGAGAGTTTTAGAGATTGGGGTAGGGATTGTTGGTGCCCAAGTGGAATAGATAATACATGTAATAAAAGATTTGATTGGCAACTTGGAGATTTGCCCAAGGGGTATGATCATAAATACACATATAGTCATCTGGGTTTTAACCTTAAACCATTAGATATTCAGGCATCTATAGGAAGAATTCAACTTAAAAGGCTCTCTGAGTTCATTGAAACTAGAAAACAAAATTGGAATTATCTAAGGGGAGGACTAAAAAAGAGTGAAGGTTCTTTAGATTTTGCATTACCTACTCATGCAATTAGTTGGGATGGAGATAAAGGATTTATATGGGATGATTCTGGATGTCGAACAGATTGCTCTTGGTTTGGTTTTAAAATTTCTGTGAAGGAAAATAGTTCATTTTCTAGAACAGATTTAGCTAAAAATTTAGATGCAAACAAAATAGGTAACAGAATGCTTTTTGGCGGCAATTTAATAAGACAGCCGGCTTTTGTTGAACTAAAAAATAATAGACCTGATGCATTTAGATTAGCTGCAGAAACCGAGGGATCAGATCAAATTATGGAAGATACTCTTTTCCTTGGGACTTATCCTGGTCTAACTAAAGAAATGATGGATTTTGAAATTCAAACCATAAACAATTTTGTAAGTTCTCAAAATAAATAAAAATTATTTATTAATAATCTATCAATCTTAAGAAGATATGACCTTACATAGAAATTCTTTTATTTAAATCGTCTCTTAAAAGAAGATTTTTAATTCATGATAAAATAATAAATATTAGTTAAATAGGATGGCAAAAGTTTTTATAGATATGCCTCCATTTTCAAAGAAAAGTAATGGAGTAGTTTGTTTTTATGAACTTTATGAGTTTTTGTTTAATAAAAATTTGGATTTATATTTTCTTCCAAGAGATGTTTTAACAATTAAATTTAATGCAGAATTAATTCCATATAATTTAAGTAAATATAATTTTATCTTATCTTTGGAGGGTGCTAATAAAAATGATTGGTTCATAGCAAACGACACTACTTCAAAAAAACATATTAAACTAGCAAGGAAAATAGGTTTAAAAATTTTATGGTGGCAATTAGCACCCTATAACTTTTTAGGTGGCAAGGTATTTCCCAAAATTGGAGAGATTAATTTGCCATTTTCATCTTGTGTAGATCCTCATGCAAAGAATTTTTTTTATTTTCAACCACCTATTGATAAATATTGGAAAAATGCAATTAAATTATCTAATGAAGGAACATTTGAAAAAGATTCAATCACTATATATACAGGTAAAGGTAGAATCAAAAAATTACCCTTAGAAATACGGAAGCTTTTTAGAAAATACAATATCAATTTAATTTCAAGAACGTATCCCATTAAAAGAAGTGGAATGTTTAAGTTTCTTTTGAAAAGTATTGCACTTATAACTTTTGATGAATTAACTCAACTTAATCTAGAAGCTGCCTCTATTGGATTGCCAGTTTTTGTTGCAAATCAAATTTTTCCTGATTTTGTCTATGAGAAATTCCCAGTTAAATCTCTTGGAGAAAGGGTTACTTCAAATCCTCAACATTTTTTAGAGTTGCTAGAAAAGAGTAATAATAATAAATTAAATAAATTTAATATTAGTGACTTAATCCAAAATGATAAAAAAACATTTAACTATATCTATGAAGTTTTAACTCAAAATGATTCCTTATTAAGAATAGGTTCTGAGGATCTCAAAAGGTTCAAAAGTTGGACATTCTTTTTAAAAAATAAAAATATGATTCATCCTCATCTAGATGGAGGGCAATCCGCAGGATCCTTATTGATAAATAAATATTGTAGTAACTTGATTAATCAAAAAAATAGCGCTTTACTTCATATTAGAATTTTAATTTTTGAAGAAATTTGCAAATTCTTATTTGACATAAAATTATTACAAATTTTTTTATTTATTGCACGAAAAGTATCAGATTTGCTTCCTATAAATAAAATTACAAGAAAATATAATTCTTTAAAGAGATTTCTTATTTATCGATTTGATAAAAATAATGCTAAAACCCTATTTCATGAAAGTTCAAATAGATGGAGTAATAATAAACTTTCAATAGATCAAATAATTGAAAATGTAGATGAAAAAGTTTCTACTTATGATGATATGATCATGCAAAATGATTTAGATAAAATTTACAAAGTAGCTTACATAAGATTTTCTAATAATAAATCTGAGAAAAATAAACTTAAGTCAATTCAAACTATTTTTGAAAATTCATATTTAAGTTTTCCAAAATCTATTCCTTTGAAAATAAAATATAGACTTTTTAAAAAAAATGATTAAATTTTTTAAATGTAAAATGGTATCTTTTTTCTGATTTTTTTATAAATTATTAATGTCCATAAAAGACCTATAAAGTTAAAGAAAAGAACAAAAATATTTTTCTTCAGCATTATTCCTTCTCCAAATAGCATTGAATCTCTAATCGTAGATAATAATATGTAAAAAATATTGTAGTCAGCGACCCAAGCAAGACTACTTAAATTTTCTTTTTTATAAAGAATAGGAGTCAATAAAAAAAGTAGTTGCATTATTATCGGTACTAATTGATATATGTCTTGAAATCTAGCTCCTGCTATACATACAAGTAGAGGAAACCAAAAAAGAAAAATTAGTAAATTAAGTAAACCAGGTAATGCGTAAATTATGAAATTTGAAATCAAACTAACCTTTATGAATGAAAGAACTAATAAAACTAAACTAAAAGATTGCGCAAATGTTTGTAATTGAAAAGCCCATTCTTCCACAACATAAAAAATTGGATTTATATTTGAATTTTTTATATTCATAGAATTGTTTTCAAAAAGTGCTGCAGAGCCAAGTACTGACGAACTTATATAGTTCCAAACAACTAATCCAAGTCCTAAATAAATTGAATAATCTTTGAAATTAGTAACTTTAAAAACTGTTCCATAAACTCCGGCTAATACTGCTATTGATAAAAGATTAGAAAGTCCTAACCAAAAGCTTCCTAGAAAAGTCCTTATAAACCTTGCTTTGGTTCTACAAGTAGATGTATACCACCAACTTTTTCTGGTTTGATAGATGAAAAGTAATAATTTAATTATGTAATTCATGGTATTTCTCAATTGCTTCTTGGATATTTGAATCAAAAACTATTTCCCCATTTTTGAAAACTAAGCCGCGTTTACAGAATTTTAATAATAATTCATCTGAGTGACTTGCAAGAAATAATGAACCTGATTGTTCAATAAAATCCTCAAGTCTTTTTTTTGCTTTTTCAAAGAAACTAGCATCACTTGCTCCAAAACCTTCATCTAGAGCTAAGCATTCATATTTTGAAGACGTTAGAATTGAAAAAAGTAGTCTATTTGACATTCCTTCACTATACCCCTTAAGAGGTAAGCTTATATAATCACCTAAACCTGAAAAACTTATAACTTTTTCTAAAAAGTCTTCGTACCCCCTCAAATTACCTTTTTGAAATAAATAGTGGCATCTTATTGCATGTTCTCCACTTAGCTCAGGGCTGGTAATAAAGCTTTTAATTATCATAGGATGGACTTTTACTCTTGAAATGAATTTCCCTTCTGAAGGAAAGTAGATGCCACTTATTAATCTCAAGAAAGAACTTTTGCCTGCACCATTATGACCAAGAAGTCCAACTCTCTCTCCATGATAAAATTTGACACTAATATTCCTTAAAGCATGAATTACAGCATTATTTTTATTCTTTACTAATAATCCACCAGATGCAGTTTTTAGAATTTTCTTTTTAAGACTTTTAGATTCGGTGCTTATAACTGGAATATTTAGAGAAAGATTCTTTAATTCAATGATTGGTTGCTTCAATTTTGAATTCATTTAATCTTTTCAAGAAATTAATCATTTTTTATTATACGATAACCTTATTCTTTAAACTATTAATAATTTCTGATGTAAATTTTGTAATTTAAGTACATCTCTTAAAAATTTCAAATGTGAATTTCTTTTATTAAATTTAGAAATTTATTATTTGTTCCTTAATTAAAACTATTTTCATACTAATAACTTCCTTTTAAGAGGAGTATTTGGGGTGCAACTCTAGCTCACTTTTTTTTGAGGATTTAATTAAATATAAATCGTGATGTTCTAAGTTTTCTCTCTCAAATTAAGAGAACTATTAAATAATTACAACTAAATAATTTTTTATCGATTGATTCGAAATTTTATAAGTAAGACAAAAATTATTCATTTCTTTATAAAGAAGAATAAAAAAAGTTTTATACTTACGAACCTAATCATAATTCTAATTAGAGCATCAAGATGACCTTCTACATAAAGCTAGTTTTCCTATTCAATTATCTCGATAAATTAGTAATTTTTTTGATTACACTAATATTTTCATGATTATTGGAGTAAGTATGTCTTTAAATTGTTTTGGCCCATAAATTTTAGAGCAGGAAGCAATTATGGCTGGAATTATCTTATATATTCTATTTAAGTTATAAAAATCTTTATATATTTTTTTCTTTATTGAGTTTTTGATAGAGTGCAAATCTAAGAGCTTCTTTCCAATCGATCTGCTTTAAATTTAAAAATTCTATTGTTGAACTGCAATTAAGTACTGAATATTTGGGTCTTTTCGCAAGAGAATTATATTGATATGAATTAATAGCTTTTAATGGGGCTGGATTTTTTATTAAACCCATTTCAGCTGAAATTTCACCTATTGATTTAGCGAACTCATACCAACTGGTTTCTCCGGAATTACACCAGTGAAAAATCTTTTCTGTAGGGTTTTTAATTTCTGATTTTTTAATTAATTCCCAACAAATAGAGGCAAGATTATCTGTATTCGTTGGACAACCTATTTGATCATTTACAATTTTTATCTCCTTAGAATCACTATCTTGAAATTTATGTAGATTAAAAATCTTTAAAAAGAAATTATTACCAAAGTTTCCATATAACCAACTAGTTCGCAATACTATAGTTCCTTTGAATTTCAGAGAAAGTTTTTCTCCCATAAGTTTTGTTTGTCCATAAACATTTATTGGATTACATTTATCTTTAGGAGAATAAGGTTTTGATTGCATGCCATCAAATACGAAATCAGTACTAATTTGGAGCAGTCTCCCCCCATAACTTGAGACCGTTTTTGCTAATAGTTCAACGGCTGTTGTATTGATTTTATATGCTGTTTTGATATCCTCCTCGGCTTTGTCAACTTGGGTATAAGCTGCAGCATTTATTATCCAATTTGGTTTTAAGTCAAGAATTTTATCTTTACAGAAATCTAATTCACTTAGATTAAATTCATTTTTACTAAAGCTAGAAATTTCAAAAGCAGAGGGGGATTTTTTTACTAATTCTTTTCCCAGTTGCCCATTAGCTCCAAGGATAAATATTTTCATAAGAATAAATCTTTATCGCTTAATTGAGAAAACTTTAATCCATTTTGATCTTTAATACTCAGGCTAATATTAAAATTAATTTCCTCTAATGGCCATTCTATATTAAACATTTTTTCGTCCCATATTATAGTTTTTTCATTTTTACAGTCCCAATAATCTGTGGTTTTATAATTGACTTCTGCATAATCTGAAACTGTTAAAAAACCATGTGCAAAGCCTTTTGGTATCCATAGTTGTTCTTTAGTTTCATTATTAAGTCTAACTCCTACATATTTGCAAAATGTTGAAGAACTTTTTCGTAGATCTATAGCGACATCAAAAATTTCTCCTTTTATACATCTAACAAGCTTACCTTGTGCTGAAGGTATTTTTTGAAAGTGTAATCCTCTTAAAGTACCTTTTGAAGATTTAGAGTGGTTGTCTTGAACAAAATTTTGTGAACTTTGATTATCAAGTTTGAGGATTTCTTCCCAATTTCTTTTATTCCAGCTTTCAAAAAAGAAGCCTCTTTTATCTTCAAAAATTTTTGGTTTAATTATCAAAGGACCTTCTATCTCAAAATTATCCTTTGTGAAACATTTTTTACTTTTTAAAGGCATTTCTAATTTCCTAATTTATTAAAGAAATAAGATAATTTCCATATCCACTTTTTATTAAAGGTTCTGCTAATTTTAATAAATCGGTGTTGTTAATCCATCCATTTCGCCAAGCCACTTCTTCAGGACAACAAACTTTCAAGCCTTGTCTATTTTCTATACTCTTTATAAAAGAGGATGCATCATGTAAAGAATCAAAAGTTCCCGTATCTAGCCACGCCATTCCTCTGCCAAAAATCTCAATATTCAATCTATCTTCTTTTAAGTAAAGTAAGTTTAAGTCAGTAATCTCTAATTCACCTCTCTTAGATGGTTTAAGACTTTTAGCTTTCTCAATAACTGAATTGTCATAAAAATAAATACCTGTTATTGCATAATTACTTTTTGGGTTTTTAGGCTTTTCTACAATACTTATCACTTTTTTATTTTCATTAAACTCAACTACTCCATATCTTTCTGGATCACTTACTTGATAAGCAAAAATCGTAGGTTCTTTTTTTTGATTTGCAGATTTCATTAAACTAATGAAATTTTTACCATAAAATAAATTATCTCCAAGAATCAAAGCTATGTCTGATTCTTTGATAAAATCTTCTCCAAGAATGAAAGCTTGTGCAATTCCTTCAGGTTTTGATTGGATAATATATTTGAGATTTATTCCAAATTGACTACCATCACTCAATAATTTCTTGAATTTATTAATATCCTCTGGAGTTGTTATTATTAGTATTTCTTTAATACCTGCAAGCATTAGAGACGATAGTGGATAGTAAATCATCGGTTTATTGTAAATTGGCAATAATTGCTTACAAACTCCATTAGTTAATGGGAACAATCTACTTCCAGTACCTCCAGCAAGTATGATTCCTTTTCTATGGCCTTTATTTTGAATTTGCATTGTAAATTAAATCATAAAAAATTTATAAGATATAAGATTTCAAATCATATTTAGAATCAATCCAATAGCAAATACCATACTTTCTTTTTTTGACTGCCTAAAAACTCCAGATTTAAAATAAAAATTAATTTTTTCAAAAATATTTTTTGATCTTCTGGCTCTTAGAAAATTATCAAGAATTTCATTATTCTCTTTTGTTAGAAGATATCTAAAATTCGAGAGATTTTTCAAATTTACATCTGACCATTTTTTAACTTTTCCTAATAAAAATTCAAGAATTCTTGATTTAATATCTTCGAATCCATTATTTTTCCCTATCAAATTATATTTATGTTGCCTGTATCTAACAGTCTTATTTTTATCAAAAATAACTTCGCCTCCTGCTCCAGAAATTATTTGATAACACCACCAATCGTGTGATATGAACTTTTCTGCTTTGACTGTTTTTATTACTAATTTTCTGGCTAAGTTATTCATAATAATAGTATTTCCGCCGACAATATTTTGCAAAAGTGCATTTGCAAATGAAGGTTTCTTAGGATGTATGTTTGAAGCTCCAATTTCTTTTGTACATTCAGAATTGTAATAAGAAGTCCTTGAGCAGTAAAGTTTTGGAAAATTCAAATTGTTTGAATTTAGTGCTTTAATACCTCTTGAAATTTTGTCTTTTTCCCAAATGTCATCTTGATCAGAAAAAGCGTAGAAATCATATTCTTTACCAGCTTCTTTTAAACCTAAAAGAAAATTTTTGGCATATCCTAGATTTGTTTTTCTTTTAGTGATTTTTATTTTACATTTTTTATTATTGATTTTTAACTTTTTTGATTCAAGTTTTTTCTTTGAGTTGTCATCAAAAATTAAGATGTCGATATTTTTAAAGTTTTGGTTTAATATGCTTTCAATTTGTGCCTCTATATAATTGTTGCCATTGTAAAAGCCTAGTATTACAGCAACTTTCTTATTAGCAAACTTCGAATTCATATATTAATAACTTTTATAAAACCTTTTGATTTTACCATAATAAATTTCAATAAAATGAATAGGATTTATATATATTTTTTAAATTTATATTGAATTAAATAATCTTAATTTTTTTTAAATATCTAGATTAATTTGGCTTGTATCCTTTCAAATTAAAAATTATTTTTATGGTTTGAAATAAAATTAATAAATCTAAGAAAAAAGAAAAATTTGTTATGTAGTATATGTCGTAACTAAGTTTCTTGCTTGAGTCAAATACGCTTGCTCCATAAGGATAATTAACTTGTGCCCATCCACTTAATCCTGGTTTAATAACATTTCTGTAATCATAATAAGGAATATCTTTCAAAAATTCTTTTTCAATTTCTGGTCTTTCTGGTCTTGGACCAATCAAACTCATATCTCCTTTTATTACACAAAAAAGCTGAGGTAATTCATCTAATCTTGTAGCCCTAATCAATTGACCAATATTAGTTATTCTATTGTCATTTTTGGTTGACCACTGGATACCATCTTTTTCAGCATTAATTTTCATACTCCTGAATTTAATTATTTTTATTGTTCTTCCATTTAAGCCAGTTCTTCTTTGTGTATAAAAAATTGACTTTCTATCCTCTAAAAAAATTAAAAAGCTTATTGTAAGAAATATTGGAGATAGTGTAAAAAGTAATAAAAGACTTACGATAATATCCCCCATTCTTTTTATTCTTAATTGATAATTATATTCTGAAGATTTTATCTTTTCTATTAATTGAGATTTATCATAAATTAAATTTGTAGGAATTCTATTTAATTCTTTTTCAAACCAAGTTAATGATGTAATTACTTTTATACCCCTCAATTTAAGCTTCGTAATAATTTCAAGAGTTGTTTCACTAATATTAGAGAAACTTTCAATAACTATTCCTTCTATATTGTTTGATTTAATTGAACTAAGATTTTCATCTTCTTTATTTAAAATCAATTTAAGAATGCTTTTCCTTGATGATGTTTCTTTAAGTATTTTTTCATAATTTAAAATAGAACCTATATAAATCCATTTTTTATCATATTTATAAATTTTATGGGTTATTACACTTAATATATATTGAAAGAAATAACTAACTAAAGTTATAGATATTAAAGATTCAAAGAATGAGTAATATAATAATCTGTCAAAATTTTGATATGGTATTTTTACTTGAAAGATGTCAAATAAAATAATCAATCCATAATTAAATATTAGATAAACGAAATTGCATAGAAGAAAAAGAAAAATAATTTTTACTAAATTTTTAATTAATCCATTGCTATTAATATCCTTTATTTGCATATATCTACCGACTAGATAACTTATTATTATCCAAAAAGCTGCTATGCAAAAAGTAACTAACTTATTAGGATAAGACTCAAAATTATTAATGTGTACAAGGTTATAAAAATAAATTATTAAAAAAAAATCTACAACTGCTGAAAATAAAATTCTACGCCTTTTTATTATCCAATAATAATTAATAAGCATAAAATTTATTAAGTATGTTTGAATTATACATTAATCTATATAAGTTCAATTCTTCAATAAGAAAGAAAAAGGGTTCTTATATAAGTATTAAATAGTGAATTTATTTTTCAATCTTAAATCATTTCTAATTATGTTTCTTGAGCCTGAAAGTAAAATCCAAAAAAATATACTTATCCTTCCATCAAAATACTGCACATCTACCATTTGTGATACGAGTAATATAAGTAATGAAATAATCCATGATTTTTCAAAAATTGAATTTGATATTTTATAATCATTGAATATTTTCTTGAAAGATAAAAATGAAATTATAGCTATTGGAGTAATAATTAAAATAGATCCTGGGATGCCATAACTTACCATGAGTTCAAGAAAAAGATTGTGAGGATGGCCTTTAAATACTCCAGTCTCACTCATAAATATTTTAGGGAAAGAACCAGAACCGGAACCGAATAAAGGATTTGAGATAATATTGTTTAATGCAGTTATCCATATATCAAATCTTGTTATATTATTTTGATCAATTGAAATCCAACTTGAATTAGGAATAATTATTTTAAAAAAGCTTTCATAAAAGTTTTTTAGTAACGGTATAAATGAAGTAATTAAAACAAAAAAGAATCCAAAAAACAATTTAGGAATAATATTTATTATTTTTTTACCAAAGGTAAAAAGGATGCCTATGCAAAGTCCAAACCATGCAGATCTTGAATTAGTTAAAACCGTTGTTAGAGCAATTCCAAATGCAAAAAAAATACTTGAAATCCTTCCTATATTTATTTTTTTGTTTATTAATATACTTGCAAGGCAAAATGGCCATACTAGATTTAACCATAAGCCTGCGTAATTTGGATTGTTAAAAAGACCAGTTAATTCTGTAAGACTCTCAATGGGTCTTTGATACCAAATTATTAAACCCCCAAGAGTTTTTAAGGGACCGTGCCAATTAAAGAATGCTTGTCCTATACCTGAAATAATTACAGGAAAGGTTCCATATAAGAAAGTTAAACTAGCTGTTTTTCTCTCTTTTGCAGAACTTAAATAGATTTCAAAACTGTGGAAACATAAAAAGAAAGGGAGCCAATTCGCTAAACCAATCCAAGATAAATTGCTATCCCAGCTATATTGTTGGTTTAGATTTATTGCTAAAGAATGAAAAATTGCACTGATAATTAAAAATATGCTTCCTATAAAGAAAGAAAAATTATACTTATCAGAGAAGAAATTATTCTTATTTGTTAGCAAACTATTTATTAAAGAAGATAAAAAAAATAATATTGACAAAGAAAAAGCAGATGGCAGGAGAAAAATCCCAGTTAAGAAAGATAATTTGCCAAAATCCTTAATTAAATTTTCTTTTACTAAGAATGCTTTAAACAAAAATATGAATTAAGTTATTTCTATCTTAACTTTGAAGTTAATTAAATCTAAGGGGAAAGTTTTTATTGTAAATTAAAAAAATTTTAACGCTTCCTGCAGGATTCGAACCTGCGGCCCACTGCTTAGAAGGCAGTTGCTCTATCCAGCTGAGCTAAGGAAGCTTGATATTTTTCTGGTTATAGAGCTTAAAATAGTTTTGAAATAAAAATGATCTATTTTTGAAACCCCTTTTTGATCTTCCAGATATCAATATTTATATCTTATATCACCCAAGCACCTCTCACGTCATTGTATTTAAATTTTAAAAAAAATTTTTTAAATCCTGTATAAATTATGTGTGTTAATTTCATCTTCCAAAGATCTAATCTCTCAGGATTTCTTATAATAAAACCAATTAGTTATTTATCTTGGCTAAAAGACTTACTGAAAAAGAAAATGAAAAGTTAGTAAGAGGTTTTAAAAGTGGTAAAACCATTAAAGCTTTATCTGAGGAGTTTAGTTTTACAAGTGTGACCATAATAAGGAAACTCAAAAAAAATCTTGGAGTTTCAGTATATGAAGAATTACATAGAAAAAATAAGAAATCTGCTGAAGCAAATACTACAAAGATGGACAGAAATATTAATAGCGATATTACAGGCACTAATTCAAAAGATTCTCAAAACAAATTTCTAGACATTAATCAAATTGATGCCTATAAAGATGAAAACAACTTTATTCATGCTTCAGAATTTATTGAAATTACACCTTTAAATTATGAAATAGAAAATACCTCGCGTAAAGAATTATCTTCGATCCCAATCTCTGAAATTAATTTTCCCGAGATGGTTTATATGATTGTTGATAAAAACATAGAGTTAGAAATTAAACTTTTAAAAGATTATCCTCAGTGGGATTTTCTTCCTAATAGTGACTTAAATAGAAAAACTATCGAAATATTTAATGATATTAAAGTCGCTAAGAGATTTTGTAAGAAAGAGCAAAAAGTTATCAAAGTACCAAACACAGATGTTTTTAGAATTGCGGCCCATATTTTGATATCTAGAGGAATTTCAAGAATTGTTAGTTCTGAACAATTAATTGCATTATAGTTTTTTATTTTTTATTATCCAAACCAAGATTAAATAAGTTCCCAATTATTGAACCAGTTATAAAACTAGTGCCTACAATGAAACCTATAGGTAATTTTACCGTTTCTTCGATTAAGAAATTTACCCTGGTTTTATTTGAATTATTCTGTAAACCAATAACTAATAATATAAATAAGCAAGAATTGAAAGTTGTTATGAAGAAGAGTTTTTTTATTTGAGTGTGCATATCACTTTTTATTTTAAAACTTACTTTAAATTATAAATTATGCTTTTATTGATACCATTTTTCTTTGCTAAGTATTTAGAAGCTGCCGATAAGCTTAATCCTGCATTTATTAATTCTTTAAGATCCTTTTTTAAGTCAACTTCGTTAACTATACTCATCTTTTTATTAATACCCTTAAGAACAACTGTTATTTCACCAATTACTTCCTTATCCTCAAAAAATTTAATTACTTCATCAATTGTAAGTCCAATATGCTCTTCAAATTTTTTAGTTAATTCTCTGGCTATGATTATTTCTCTATCTCCTCCACAGAATCCATAAAGTTCCTTTAATAATTTCTTAAGTCGATAAGGGGATTCATAGATTATTGTTGTTTTTTCATGTTTACTAATTTCAAGAAGTATCTTGTCTCTATCAATTTTCTTCTTTGGAAGAAAACCTTCAAAAATAAAACTAGAGGAGGGCAGACCACTCGAAACAAGTGCTGTTAATCCTGCACATGCTCCTGGAATGCAGATTAAATCAATCTCTTCAGATTTTGCAATCCTTGCGATATCTTCCCCTGGATCGCAAATGCCTGGCATACCAGCATCGCTCACTATTGCTATTGATTTTCCCTCTTTAAGGTCTTTTATTATTTTTGGAATTTTAGTTGAAGAATTATGTTTATTAAAACTTATAAGTTTATTTGAGATGTTGAACTTGCTCATTATTTTTTTTGTTTGCCTTGTATCTTCACAAGCAACTAAAGAAACATTTTTAAGAATATTTAATGCTCTTTGAGATATATCATTTAAATTACCAATTGGAGTCCCCACTAAATATAAAGTACCATTTTCAGGTTCTTCTTTTCTATGGGATAATAAAAAATTATTATTCATTTGATGATTAAATTACCTCCCGGAGTAGATATTAATAATCTTATCGATGATATTAAAATTTTAAGCTGGCAAGCAGCAGATATTTTGCTTTATTACTCCAAATTCTTAGAAGATTCAAATGATAAGAGAAATATACTTAAAAATGATAATGAAGAGGATCCTGTAACTTTGGCGGATTTAAAAGTTAATGAAGTGATTATTAAAAGAATAAATGAAAAATATAAAAATATTAACTGGGATATTTTGAGTGAAGAAAATGTAAAAATTTCCTCACAAGTTTTTGATAGTAAAACTGATTGGATGTGGGTTCTTGATCCTCTCGATGGAACAAAGGATTTTATCCAAGGGACAGGTAATTATGCAATGCATTTAGCGTTGAACTTCAAACAAAAACCTTATATTGGTTTTGTTTTGATTCCAGATAAAAATCAATTGTGGATTACAGAC
The DNA here is from genome assembly GCA_003214315.1 of Prochlorococcus sp. AG-418-D13. Taxonomy (GTDB): domain Bacteria; phylum Cyanobacteriota; class Cyanobacteriia; order PCC-6307; family Cyanobiaceae; genus Prochlorococcus_A. The sequence continues at coordinate 86,350 of QCLU01000005.1, read as the reverse complement.
GGAGAGAAAACATGGTGTGAAAAAAGAGATGGTACCAAATATAAACAAAAGCTCTTAAATAATAAGAATCTTCAAGAGATGACTTTAGTAACAAGTAAAAATCATGGAAACGAGATTTTGAGAAATTTAATTCAAAAAATTAATTTTCGTAAAGTCGAAATAATGGGAAGCATTGGCTGCAAAATTGCATCTATAGTTAGGGGAGAAAGTGATATTTATATCTGTCTTAGTTTGCCAGGGAAAAGTTCGCCAAAAGATTGGGATTTTGCTGCACCAGAATCTATTCTTAAAGCAGCTGGTGGAGCAATTACAAATTTAGATAATCAAGATTTATCCTACTGTAAAACTAGTTTCGAGCAAGGAGGTATTATCGTCGCAACAAGTAACAGGAAAACTCATGAAAGTATTTGTCTCGAAATAAAGAAAATTATTGAGGAAAATCAAATTTATCCTCTTTAGATCTTAATTAAGCGGAGCAACTGGAGTTGGAGTTGGTTCAGGATAAGACATCCCATTATTTTGTCCTACACCTCTTAGAGTTAGATTAATCCTTCCTCTGCTATCAATTTCTCTTACTCTCACAGTTACTTCATCTCCTTGCCTTACCACATCTTCGACTCTCTCAACCCTTGCTTCAGATAACTGAGAAATGTGAACCATTCCTTCTTTGCCAGGCAAGATTTCCACGAAAGCACCTATAGGAATTATTCGTGTTACGACTCCAGAGAAGATCTCTCCTTCATGAACCTTGCGTGTTAATCCTTCTATTATCTTTTGAGCTTCTTCTGCAGCAGCTCCATCATGAGAAGCAATAGTGACGATACCACCATCTTCTATATCTATTTTTGTATTTGTTCTTTCAGTGATTCCTTTGATAGTTCTTCCGCCAGGTCCAATAACTGTTCCTATAAGCTCAGGATCAATTCTAAAGCTTAATAGTCGGGGAGCATGAGGAGAAAGAGATTCTTGAGGCTTATCTATTGCCGCTTGCATCTTTTCTAAAATTTGTAATCTTGCAGGACGAGCTTTTTTAATTGCATCAGAAATAATAGAAACTGGTAAGCCTGTAATTTTCATATCCATTTGTAAAGCTGTTATACCTTTATCAGTACCTGCAACTTTAAAGTCCATGTCTCCAAGAAAGTCTTCAATTCCTTGAATATCTGTAAGAATTCGTACTTCTTTACCTTCCTTGATTAAGCCCATAGCAGTACCACTTACAAGAGCTTTTAAAGGAACTCCTGCATCTAGTAACGAAAGTGTGCTACCACATACAGAACCCATTGAGGTTGAGCCGTTCGAACTTAAAACTTCACTAACTACCCTCAGGACGTATGGGAATGTCTCTTTCCCAGGTAATACAGGGATTATTGCTCTCTCGGCTAATGCTCCATGACCAATTTCCCTTCTACCAGGAGTCCTCATTGGTCTTGTTTCTCCCACTGAATAAGGAGGAAAATTGTAGTGATGTAGATAGGTTTTTTCAGTGCTTGGATTCAGGTCATCCATTTCTTGAGCATCACTAGGTGTGCCTAATGTGGTTGTAGATAAAACCTGAGTTAAACCCCTTTGAAATAATGCAGAACCATGCACTCTTTTTGGAAGAATTCCTGCAGAAGCTGATATTTTTCTAACTTGGTCAAGCTCTCTGCCGTCTACCCTTTTCCCATCGTTAATGATTTGCGACCTCATTAAGTTCTTAGTAAGTTTTTTAAAGTCTGAGCTTAATAACTTATCATTTTCTGAAAGAAGAACTTTTAATTGATTATCCTCTTTCAAGGATTCAATTTTCCCTTGAATCTCAACTTTTATTTTTTCGAGTTCAAGATCTCTCTCTTCCTTTGAAAGATCAAATTTCTTTAAAACTAACTCAATCGGCTTTGTGCAATTTTTTTCTAAATAAGAGGGTAATGTTTTATCTTGTTCAGGTGCAGATGGCTTAATCTGCTTTATTCCTAAATCTTTTAGTAAATCTTCTTGCGATTTAATAAGTTCAGTAACTGCTTCATAACCAAAATCTATAGCTTCGATAGTATCTTGTTCCGATAACTGGTTAGCACCTGCCTCAATCATTACTATTCCTTCAGGTGAACCTGCAACAACAATATCTAAATCTCCTCTCTCTATTTCTCTATAACTTGGATTTAGGATGAAATCATCTCCAATAAGACCAACTCTAACTGCAGCCATTGGCCCATAAAATGGAATCTCTCCAAGTAAAGTTGCTATTGAAGCCCCAGTAACAGCTAAAACATCTGCTGGAACTCTTTCATCTAGAGAAAGACAAGAGGCAACAATTTGTATCTCGTCTCTCATCCATGATGGGAAAAGTGGCCTCATTGGCCTGTCAATCAATCTTGCAATTAACGTGGCTCTTTCTGGAGGGCGACCCTCTCTTCTCATAAAACCACCCGGAATTCTTCCTGCCGCATATAGCTTCTCCTCATAGTCACATATTAGAGGTAGAAAGTCTGAAGCATCTTTTTTTGTAGTTTTTGTCGCTGTAACTAATAAAGAGGTGTCACCGCATTCGATCATTACTGATCCATTTGATTGAGGAGCATATAGTCCTGTAGTTAGTCGTATCTCTCGTCCGTCAAACGTGATCGACTTATTTTGTCCTTCCACTTTTTAAATTATAAATCTATACATAATTTATTCTTACATTTTATAGGGACATATTGAGTGAATTATTTAGATAAGCTATAAAAATTCTTAAAATTGGTTCTAAAATGAATTTTAATTTATTTAAAATTTCAAATTAATATTTGGAAATAAAGAACTAGAGAAAGAACTTTACTCTTACTACCAACTTGATTTAACTACCCCAGGAAGGTCACCATTATGAGCTCTTTGCCTTAACTGATTTCTGCAAAGACCAAAGTCTCTGTAGACCCCTCTTGGTTTACCAGTTGCCCAACATCTATTTCTAACTCTATTAGGGGCAGAATTTCTAGGTAAACCCTGTATCTTTCTATGTATTTCCAACCTTTCCATTGGATCTTTTGCGGCATTGAATTCATCTAATAACGATTTTCTTTTTGCAGCATATTTTTGTACAAGCTTTTTGCGTTTGACTTCTCTCGCAATCATGGACTTTTTAGCCATTTAATAAATCTTAAAGTTATTATTATATTAACAGCATGACTAGCAATTTTTAAAATTTTATTATTGGTTTAATAATCTTTGAACTATTAAAAGTTGACTAGTATCCCTTATTATAAGTAGAACACTAAGTCCAACTAATAGGAAGAAACTTGATTGAGTAACAACCATTTGGACCTTAACTGGTACAGGTTTTCCTCTGAAACTTTCAATTAATGTGAAAACAAGTTGGCCTCCATCTAATAGTGGTAAAGGTAAAGAATTGAGAACTGCTAAATTTATGGAAATTAGTGCGGCAAATAGTAATATCCCTGTACCTCCTTGTTGAGATAATTGGGCGCCGATTTCAACGATTTTGACTGGTCCGCTTAATTGTTGAGCTGTTGAGGAGAAATTTGTTAGTAATCCTTTATATCCTTGAATTGTTTTTATTAAAAGTGATGAAAACTCATTATTGGTGTAATTAAAAAGTTCGAATATATTTGTTGTCTTTTTAGTCTCTTTTTTTATATTAGGTTGTAATTGAGCTCCTATTGTTCCTTTCCCATCTACATTTTTAGGTAATAAAGTTAAATCTTTAAGGAATCCATCTCTCTCAATTGTTATTGAAATTGGGACCTCCGATGAATTTTGAATCTCTTTAACCAAAGCAGAAACAGCTTTATCACCCACTCCTAAAGTACTGTTTTCAATTTCTAAGATTTTATCCCCTGCTTCTAATCCAGCAAGAGCAGCAGCCTTCTCAGGTTGAGTAGCCAAAACAAGGATCCCAGGCTCAGGATCAAATGGGATTCCTATAGTAGCAACGTTTATGATTAAGATAGTATATGCAAGAATTAGGTTAGCGAATACCCCAGCAGAAATAACAATTACTTTTTGAATAACTGGTCTATTTTTCAAAAGATTCGGATCTTTTGGGTCAATATTATTTATTTCTTCATCAGGAAAGGAAACAAAGCCCCCTAACGGAAAGGCTCTAAGAGAATAGGTTATATCTTTGTATCTTTTCTGAATTATTGATGGTCCAAAACCAATTGAAAATCCATCAACATAGATACCTTGCAAAATTGCTGCAAGAAAATGCCCCATCTCATGAAAAAAAATGAGAAATCCCAGAACTGTTATTGAAGTTAGAACATTCATTTAATTACATAAAGCAGTTTTTAAAAAATTTGATCCATAATATGGAACTAGAGCATCTGGAATTTTTACACTCCCGTCAGTTTGTTGGCCATTCTCAAGAATGGCAGCCATAGTTCTTCCGATAGCAAGACCACTACCATTTAAGGTATGTAGGTATGTATTCTTTTTATCAATTTTAGCTCTTATTGATGATCTGCGAGCTTGAAAGTCCAAACAATTGCTACAACTTGAAATTTCTCTATAACATTTACTACTTGGTAGCCAGACTTCAAGATCAAAAGTTCTGCTTGAAGAAAAACCTAAATCGCCAGTACAAATATCAACGAGTCTGTAAGGTAGATTAAGCTTTTTTAAAATACTTTCTGCATCTGAAGTGATCTTTTTATGAGCATCTATAGATTTTCTTGGATCACAAAACCAATATAATTCAACTTTATTAAATTGATGAAGTCTTATTAAACCTTTAGTATCCTTTCCATAACTTCCAGCTTCTCTTCTAAAACATGGGCTATATGCAACATACTTAAGGGGTAATTGCTTTGGATCAATAATCTCATTTCTATGAAAAGCAGTTAGTGGAACTTCAGCTGTTGGGGAAAGCCATAGGTCGTCATTAGAACACTTAAAACTTTCATTTGAGAATTTAGGTAATTGACCAGATCCGGTAAGACTTTCTGAATTAACTAAAGCTGGAGGCATTAACTCTAAATATCCATTTTTAGTATGCATGTCGAGCATAAAATTTATTAATGCCCTCTCTAATCTGGCCCCATTACCAATAAGTGTAATAAAACGACTTTTTGATATTTTTGTTGATTTAACAGAGTCAAAAAGATTAAGACTTTCGCCTATTTCCCAGTGAGATTTGATATTTTCTGTTACTAAAGGATCTCCCCAAGTTTTTACTTGGACATTATGAATTTCATCTTTTCCAATAGGAGCATCTTTGCTAGGTAAATTTGGCAAATTACAAATTTCATTATGTATTTTTTTATCTAAGGTTCTTTTTTTCTCTTCAAATTCTGAAATTTTGGTTCTGTATTCATTTCCTCTTTTCTTTAAATTATTTAATTCAGGAGAATCATTGTTTTTAGATTTGCTGATTTCTTGACCGATTAATTTACTTAACTTTTTACTCTCAGATTGGAGACTTGTTATTTCTATATCAATTTCTTTTTTTTGAACAGTTAATTCTTGTATTTGGGAAATATTAAAAACTTTTCCTCTTAGGGATAAACTTTCTTCAACTGAAGATGGATTTTCTCTTATTAATCTTTGATCTAACACTATTTTTTTTAATACCTTAATTAAAATAATTAATCTAAATTCATTATTAGTGATTTTTGACTAAAAATTAACTAAATTAATGATTCCTAACTTACACTAAATATTTTTAAATAAAAATTTTAGCTACGATGCAGATCGGGCCCGCCCTGTAGATGACCATTCTTTTAGTAAATTAATTTGCTCCTTGGCTGTTCTGGATAAGGGCACTAATTCAGAAACTGCCTTTATTAAATCTTTCTCCATAAGTTCTCTATTTTCAGAGAATGAAATATGCATCCCCTCTATCACTGCTTGTTCAAGTTCTGCGCCTGAAAAACCATCCGTTCTATCAATGATAGTGGATAGAGGAAAACTGTAAGTTGGCCTTCTTTTTTTTAAGTGCAAATCCAGAATGCTTAATCTTTCTTCAGAATTTGGTAAATCAAGAAAAAATATCTCATCAAACCTTCCTTTCCTTAATAATTCAGCAGGAAGCTTATCTATTGCATTAGCTGTGGCAATGACAAATACGGCGGATTCTTTTTCAGCCATCCAAGTTAGCAAACTTGCCAAAACCCTTTGACTTGTCCCTCCATCGCTTCTGGCATCGCCACCAAAACCCTTATCAATTTCATCGATCCAAAGGATACATGGAGACATTGCCTCAGCTCTTAATATTGTTTCTCTTGTTCTTGCTTCGCTTGAACCAACAAGGCTAGAAAATAGTCTTCCAACATCTAACCTAAGCAGCGGCATCGACCAACTCTTAGAAATTGATTTTGCGGTAAGCGATTTCCCTGTTCCTTGAGCTCCAACGAGTAAGACACCCTTGGGAATGGGTAATCCATAGTCTCTTGCCTCTTTAGAAAAGGCCCTGTATCTTTGATTAAGCCAAACTTTTAAAACATTTAAACCACCTATATCCTCTTGACTTGATTTGGCTTCGAAAAATTCTAAAATTTCACTTCTGGCGATCACTTGTTTTTTCTCTTCAAGAATATCTTTAATATCTTCTTTGCTTATTTTTCCTCTTTGTGCCAGAGCCTTTGCCGTAACTTGCTTTACTTTTATTTCGGTAAGTCCACTTGAAGCTATTGAAAGTTCGTTTAAGTCTTGTTCCTCAAGATTTGAATTGGTATTAATAGCAATTTTTTTTATTAGATTTTTCAATTCTTTTTGATCGGGTAAAGGTAAATTTAAAATTGTCATTAATTCATCCAGCTCTTCTGATGATGGAAATAAATGAGAACTAATAATTAAATTATGACTTGTTTTCTTAAGCGCTGAAGATAGTTCTTTAATAGTTCTATTAATAGATGGATCATCATAAAATTTATGAAAATCTTTAACTAATAAAACTGTTGAAACTTCAGAACTTTGTTCTTTAAGCCAGTTAAGTACTCCTAACGGATTGTTTGAAAATTTACCTTCTTCATTCATTAATCCTTTTATACCGCTAACACAATCCCAGCAAACGAATCTTTTTATACTTAGTCTTTCACAAGAGAAATTAACTAATTTCTCCAATCTCTCTTCTTCTTTAGTCCTGATCCAAATTAATGAGGTTCTTGATTTTATAAGTAATTCTAAATTTCTACACCAAGAATTCATTATTTAAGATTCAGACTATTTTTTACTGTTAGGTTCGAAAGGTAATCTTTTATCTGAGATAGTTGAAGCAGAAGTTGTTATTACTTCATTTTTGGCCAATAATTGTTGATCCAAAATTTTCTGTAAATTCTCAGGAAGAACTTCTTTATTGAGCAGGAAAGTCTGAAATGCCTGGAATATATTAGCAACAACCATGTAAAGTAAAACTCCTGCTGGGAGTGGGAAAAACAGAAACATTCCAGTAATCATAATTGGGGTAATTTTGTTTGCTGTTGATTGTTGTGGATTTGCAGGCATCCCCTGACTAGATAAAACTTGTGAGAGAAGTAGGGTTAATCCAAAGGCACCTACAAGTGCCGCAATATCCCAGTTAATTGCTCCATCTACATAAAAACCAACTTGACCGAGAGCTTTAATAAAAAGAAAACCACTTTTAGCAGCTAGGCCAGGGATTTTTGCCTCAATTGTTGCATCTCCCGGTTTAATTGCTGTTACTGTACCGTCTTGGGAAACTTTAAGATTTTCGGATCCTTTAGAAACCTTCCAGGAAGGTAGAAATTTTGATCCATTATCGTATTTAGATAAAACTTCCGAATAACTATTGCCATTTGTTGTTTGTAAATTTATTTTTACTGATTCTTCTGTTCCTAATTTTGTTCCATTTGGAATAGTAGCTATTACAGGAAAATGTGATTTTTCTGTAATGAAAATGGAATGTCTTGGGGATTTGTAAGGTTTTGGATCAATAGCTGCTATTTGATCTTGTGGAACGACCTTGAGATTTATATTGTAGGGGACATCAGCAAATGGTGACCCTCTTAAGGTTGCAAACAATGCAAATAGTACGGGCATTTGTACAATCAATGGAAGGCAACCTGCTAAAGGACTACCAAATTCATTCATTAGTTTTCCAAGTTCTTCTTGTTGTTTCTTTGGATCACCTGAAAACTTAGATTTTATTTCAGCTTGCCTTTTTTGCATTACTGGTTGTGCAATTTTCATCCTTCTAGCGCTTCTAATGGAACCAGCGCTAAGAGGGAAAAGTGCAATTCTAATTACGACTGTCAGTGCTACAATCGCTAATCCATAACTAGGAACTAAACCGTAGAAAAAATCTAGAATAGGGATAAGTAATTTTTCAGAGATGAACCCTATCACGATATTAAAAGGAGTGTAGTTTTATTAATCATTTATTTTACAGGAAAATGAGATTTTTGTAATTAATTTATTTTGGATTTAGTAGCAAAACCCTCTACCTCGTTGAGGTTTGGGATTTGTGATCTTTTATTTATGTTTTCTTCAATAAATTTTTGATTTTCTCTGAATATAGGTAATGATTTCATTTCAACCTTTGATCCGTCATTAAGGATAAGAACCATATCACCATATGATCCAAATCCCCTTGGAATAGATCTGATTTCTTCAATATTACTTAATGAAACTTGTGTTTTGTTTTTACCAAACCATCCGCCATCTATTGTAATTCTTTTGTTTGTAATTTTATATCTCAACCACAATGCTCTAACTATTGCGGCAAAGGTAAATGGTAATCCAAGAATAGTTATTCCTGCAAGCAGATTTATTATTAAATCACCTTTTGCGGGACCACCTTCATAAAAGGTTTCTTCATTCATGTAAATCATTTGATTAGATGAGATTTGAACATTAAGTTTTGAAATTCTTCCAAAAGTCTGCTTTTATCATTGCAGAAATCTCCAAATTTAAGGTTAACAAGTAACCAACATGGTTTGTGGTTATTAATCTTTTGAATGTTTTTTAATAACCACTCTTGAAGGATTCTTCTTAATTTGTTTCTTTCTACAGCTTTTTTTGAGACTTTTTTACTGATAGCAATTGCAACTCTAAATTTGTTAGAGGTATTTGTAAATTTATGGGTTGATAGAATCTCTGGATTAGATCTTGCAACTTTAAATGTCATTAATTTTCCATAATATGTTCTGGAATTTTTATGAATGTAATTAAAAGTCCTATGACCTTTTAAACGCATTTCCTTAGGTAAGGCCATTTAAATTAAAAGCTATACAGCTATTCTTTCTCTACCTTTTTGTCTTCTGCTTTTAATAACTCTTCTTCCAGTATGAGAACGCATTCTTACTCTAAAACCAGATACACGTTTTCTTTTTCTTGAAGTTCCGCCAAAAGTTCTTTTAGTCATTTGTTTAATTATCCTTATTTAATTTATCATTTAATCGATCACTATAGTCCAGCTTCCTAAGTAACTTGAAAATGATTTTCCTTTGGGTTGCCCATATGAATGAAATTGATATAAACCTGATTTTTTGGGATTAAAGACTTTTAAGACAATTGCATAACTTTCCTTATTTAAAGGGATTGGGCTGTAGGGGTAAATATCTAGTGAACGTAAGCCTGATTCATCAGTATTAATTTCGATATCAGCTGGAATATCCTCTAAACATTTTGTTCTATTCTCAAAACCGCCAATTCTTACCTTACAAAAACTAATTTTATCCCTTTTCAAAGAGGATTTAAAGGTTTTAGGGATTGCTAGACTAATTTTTAACAGATCAGTTCTTCTATCTGATGGCCTCAAGAAAAAATAAATAGTATTTCTAAATTTCTTTTTATTTTCTTTTTGAAACCACTTTAATCGTCTATAACCAGAGTCTTGATCCCACTGAAATTCTAATCCTGCTTTAACATCTTGGGTATTATTAAAAAAAGGATTTGAAACTAAAATTACAGGAATAATAAAAAATCCTAAAATTTTAAAATTTAAATTAAGTTTCTTCGTGTTTTTTAACATTGAGTAAATAGAATTCTAAAGTTTAATTTGTATTATGCAAACTTAATGTGAAAAATAGTTTTATTAAGGTTAACATCTATCTGTCCTTAATTTTGCAGCGCCTCTTAAATAAGGATGCATTACTGGATTATTGGGTGGCGATAAAACTTGAGCCATTATTCTTATACAAAAATCAATATCATTAGATACGTACATTTGTTGGCAGTCTATAAATGCTACTGAATCAAGACCATTAAATTTCCTTGCAATTGAAGCGGGGAAACATGCATCTAAATCTTTTGTTGCTGTGAATGTAATGGATAATATGTTCGTCTTAATCAGATTATTACGTGAAATTAATTCATTAATTAATTCCACTACAGCAACTTCTATTTCTTTAACAGAATTCCCAGATGCTGTTGTAGCACCACGAATAAATGTAATTTTATAATCATCTTTCATCTTTTCATACATATAAAATTAAGGCTTATATAACCAAAGTACTTTATTAGATGAGTCAAACTCAAAAAAGATATTATTGATAATTTTCTCAATCATTCTACTTCCAGGAATTAGTCCAAGTATTTTTTTCTTTTTCTTCCCAAATGTTAAGGGCTGAATTTTAGGATCAATATTCACCATTTCTGCAGCTAGCTCCCTTGCAACAAATTCATCTCCAACTTTATCAACAAGACCAAGTTCGAGTGCTTGTGTTCCAGTGAAAATTCTTCCATCAGCAAATTTTCTTACTTCTTCAACAGGTAAATTCCTTCCTTCAGCAACAGCTTCAGTAAATTGTTTGTAACTTTCATCTATCAATCCTTGAAGAAGACTTCTACCTTCCTCACTTAGAGGTTTATCTGGAGAAAGAATATCTTTAAATACACCGCTTTTAACAGTTTCAAATTTAATGCCGATTTTATCTAATAATTCAGATAAATTATTTCCTCTTATAATTACACCAATAGATCCTGTAATTGTGCCTGGATTTGCAACTATTTTGTCAGATGCAACACCAATGTAAACACCTCCTGATGCAGAGATGTTCCCAAAACTAGCAATGACTTTACACCCTTTATCCTTCAGTCTTTTGATCGCAGAGTATATTTCTTGGCTGTCCCCTACAGTTCCGCCTGGTGAATCAATTCTCACGATTAAAGCAGGAAATTCTCTATCCTCAATTTGTTTAAGAGCTTTAAGGACAGAAACTCTTGTTGCACTTGTAATAGGCTCATCAATTACTATACGAGCCATTCTTTTTTTTGACTTTCGTCTAAAAGGCCAAATCATTATTTTAAGGTAAATTCATAAAACTACTTTAAAAAGATTATCAGCAGACCCAATGAATTCAATCCTAAATTGGTTTTTAATGATACTCCCTTTTGCACTTTGGGGTACTTCAATGGCGGCCATGACTCCTTTAGTATCTAGTGCTGGGCCGGAGTTTGTGGCTTCTTTAAGATTACTTCCTGCAGGGATTCTTGTTCTAATAACAACATATTTGTTTAAAAAAGATTTAAAAATCTATAAGTGCGATTTGAAGTGGTTTTTTGTTTTTACGATTGTCGATGCCACTTTTTTTCAGTTGTTTTTAACTTATGGTATTGAAAAAACTGGAGCAGGATTAGGTTCTGTCTTAATTGATTCTCAACCGCTTTTGGTGGCCATTTTAGCGAGGGCAATTTTTGGTAATTTAATTAATCCAATAGGATGGTTAGGACTACTTTTTGGCTTGGGAGGAATAGTATTTTTAGGAGTCCCACAAGAATTTTTAGGAAATTGGTGGTTGATGTCTGATAAGTCTATAAATGATGTTGCTTTTAACTTTGGAGAACTTTGGATGCTTGCAGCTTCTCTCACTATGGCATTAGGCACAATTTTAATTAGATTCACTTGTACTAAAAGTGATCCAGTTGCAGTTACAGGTTGGCATATGGTTTTAGGGAGTTTGCCATTAATTATTAAGCACTGCTTACAATCAAATTTCGCAATAATTCCAGATTGGTCAATATTTGATTGGGGACTTATGTCATTTGCAAGTATTTTTGGAGGAGCAATAGCGTATGGATTATTTTTCTACTTTGCTAATAATAAAGAAATAACTGGATTTAGCACTCTTGCATTTTTAACACCTGTATTTGCTCTTCTTAGTGGAGGTGTTTGGTTAGATGAAAGGCTCACTATTGTGCAGTGGATAGGAGTGGTGTTTGTTCTTATCTCGGTATTTTTTGTTAGCCAGAGAAAGAGTTTATGGGAAAATAAATTTTCTGATACTACTATTTAATTAGTTTCTTTTTGTAAAAAGTCTAATAATGCGAATAGTTTTGATTAGTACTCCAATAGGGTTCTTAGGGAGTGGTAAAGGAGGTGGAGTTGAATTAACTTTAAATTCTTTAGTTTCAGGTTTAATTTCTTTAGGTCATTCTGTTGAGGTTGTGGCTCCAAAAAATTCTAAGTTACATGAAAGTAATGTAAAAGCAAAATTACATTTTGTGGAAGGTGAAGATCAAATTAGTTGGCAGCATCAAAATTATAATTCTCCCGTGAATATTCCCGACAATTCTCTTTTAGCAGGAATGCTTGAAAAGGGATTAGATATCGCTAAACATGCAGATGTATTATTGAACATGTCCTATGATTGGTTGCCTATCTGGATGACTCTAAATTTAGAGATACCAATTGCACATATTATTAGTATGGGTTCTGAAAGTTCAGTAATTAGTAATTTAATCTCTAAGGTATATGCTAAATATCCAAATAATTTTGCTTTTCATTCGAAAATGCAAGCTAATGATTATCCATTCATAAAAGAACCAACAATTATTGGGAATGGTTTTAATTTAGATAATTATATTTTTCAAGATTCAGTCAAGGGACCCTTGGCATGGGTTGGAAGAGTGGCTCCGGAGAAAGGTTTGGAGGATGCAGTTTATGTAGCAAATCAACTTGGCGAAAAAATAAAAGTTTGGGGATTTATAGAAGATGAGATGTATGCCTCAAAGATAGAAAAATCATTTCCTCAAGGAGCTATAGATTGGATGGGGTTTTTATCAACCGATGAATTACAAAAAGAACTTGGTAAATGCAGAGGGTTGCTAAATACTCCGAAATGGAATGAGGCATATGGGAACGTTATTGTTGAAGCTTTAGCCTGTGGGGTCCCTGTTGTAACTTATAAAAGGGGAGGACCTAGTGAAATTATTCAGCATGGCCAAACAGGTTATCTTGCTGACCCTGATGATAAAAAAGATATGCTTTCTTATGTAGAGATTATTGAAAAAATAAAGCGTCAGAAATGTAGAGAATGGGTAGAAAAAAATGCCTCAGCAGATATATTTGCTAACAAGGTTGTGAACTGGCTTAATAAGGTAATCGTCGAATACAAATAAAATACATATATTAAATGATTATTCTTAACTCAAAAAAAAGGCTTATAACCTTACTGATAGTTTTAGTTTTTGGAATCATTATATTTATTTTAGGTTTAGGAACTACGGGACTGGTGGATGAAACTCCCCCTTTATTTGCTGTTGCGGCAAGGGCGATGAGTGAATCTGGTGATTGGTTAACTCCAAAAGTCAATGGAATATTCCGTTTTGATAAGCCTCCGCTCATATATTGGCTAATGGGTTTTTTTTACTCATTACCGAAAAACGAGGTTTGGGATAGTCTCGGGACGCTCTCAGCAAGACTTCCTTCAGCTTTGGGATCATTATTTTTAATGTTGATGATTGGAGATACGTTGTTTTGTTGGCCACAGAAAGGTGATGAACAATTCTTCACTCCAATAGTTGCATCATTAGGCTTTGCTCTTTCTCCATTAATAATTATTTGGAGTAGAACCGCCGTGAGTGATGCCCTTTTAACTGGAACCTTGGGGATTAGCCTGCTTTTGTTTTGGAGAAGAATGGCAAGTAAAAATAATGATCAATGCATTTCAGCTTGGGTATTTTTAGGTTTTGCAATTTTAGTTAAAGGACCTGTTGCATTTGTTTTGGCATTATTGACTATTACGTCTTTCTTGTTTTGTCAGAAGAATTGGAAAACGTTGCTCAGTAAGATAAACCCAAAGAAAGGTTTTTTAATTACAACACTTATAAGTGTTCCATGGTACATATTAGAACTTCTAAAAGAGGGAAAGCCTTTTTGGGATAATTTTTTTGGTTACCATAATTTTCAAAGATATACCTCAGTTGTAAATAATCATGCAGAACCATTCTGGTTTTTTCTTTACATAATGATTTTGGCTTCATTACCATTCACTCCTTTTTTGTATCATGGGATATTTAAAACCTTTGAGGATTTCTATAAAAGTTCAAAAGAAACTTGCAATGTCACTGAAACCCTCTATACATATTCTCTATGTTGGTTAACGTCAGTTTTAATCTTCTTTAGCCTTTCTGCAACGAAACTACCTAGCTATTGGTTGCCAGCCATTCCAGCGGCGGCATTATTAACAAGTAATAGCTTTATAAGCTTAAAAAATATAAATAAAAGTTATTTATATTTCTGGATTTTTAATATTTTAATTTTGTTTGGCTTCTCAATAGCATTCTTTTTCTCGAATTTTTGGTTGAGTTCAATTAATGATCCCGAAATGCCTAATCTTGCATCCGAACTTTTAAGCTCTGGGATTATTTTCAAAGCTAAATTATTCTTCTCTTCATTTACCGTTCTTGCAATAATTTTATTTTCTTTAAAATCTAAAAATATCCTTCTTTATCTTCAAATTTTACTTTTAATTGGACAATCTTATTTGATGTCGCCAATTAGAAAATTAGCAGATACTTCAAGGCAATTGCCTTTAAGGAATATCTCAAAATTAATTTTAGATATTCGTGAGAGAAGGGAAACTTTAGCGATGATTGGGATAAGAAAACCTTCATTACATTATTATTCGAGACAAATAGTTTTTTATGAACCCAACACTGAAGAGGGATTAATTAATCTTTCAGAAAGGCTAAATACTGATAGGAGAGAGAATTATGAGGATCAACCTGATTATGAATACAAATCTCTATTGGTCGTGATAGATGAATATTCTACCCGCAGAGAGCAATGGTCAAAAATTAATCATCAAAAATTGGGCAAATTTGGGATTTATAATTTATGGCGAATTCAAAAAAGTGATTTAAATAAGTATTCGAGATTTTTAGTTAAAAGTGGTTATAAATCTGACTGGGAAAATAGAAAAGTTGAAAAATTTTAACAAAGTCTTTTTTTAAGAAGAGCATTTTTTAAATCATCAATGCTGCACTTGTTCGGGATATCAATTTTATTTAAATCTTCCATTAATTCGAGATCGATGACAGAATCCTCTGCTAAAAAACTAAAAACTTCATTAATGCTTATTCCCATATCTTGAGCCATCTCTGAGATGAGCCTTAGAGTATCCCTCCTCACAGAAATCCTTAGATCTAAAGGGATATATTCATTTTCAGGGTTTGCTGACTTCATATACTAAATCTTAAGACATTATTTAGTTATCAGGATACAATCTTTACAATATTCATAAATCATGCATTAAGTAAAAGGCTTTCATTTAAGTTGTTTGAATAAATAAATTCATAAACATTTTTAATATAGGAATTGTAATTATTGAAATTAAGGTTGTAGTAAAAAGAATTTTTGAAGCTATTTTTTGCTTCACCCCATATGCCTCTGCCATTAATATTGTGGATATTGCCGGTGGGGTTGCTGCCTGAAGAATTACTGCAGATGATTGATAGAAGTTAAAATTTAAGAATTTGCATACTAAAAAAATAATAAATGGAAGAATAAATAACTTTAATAAAATTGAAAATTTAATTTCTGCATTTAGATCCAAAATCCTCTCATTTTGATTTGTGATTATTCCAAGTCTTGTTCCCACAATTATTATTGCCAAAGCAATAACTATTCTTGCAGGAATCCAAAGATAATTGCCTAAAATTTCATCTATTTGAAAAAGATATGCAAGAAGCACACCAATAATCCCTCTTGATGCAGGGCTATTTATCAATGCATTTAATAGTCCTTTGATGTTTGGGATGTAATTGCTGTTGGATTTTTCTTGAAGAAAAAAAGGTCCAAATATCCAAGCGAAAAGTGTTGTTCCTAAATCAAATCCAATAGTGAAATTTATAGTTGTTGAAGGTAGAATAGCAAGGGCAATTGGTATTCCTAGAAATGATGTATTACCTATTAGGCCTGCTAGCTGCAATGTGTAATTTGGAAGCCTCTTTTTAAATATTGGGATTATATTTATTAAAGTTATTAAAAATCCAATTATAGAGAATGCTAAAAATGCACTTTTAATTAGGTTTATATCTATACCTTCCTTTAATAGGAGACCCATGACACTTAATGGAATGCCAAATCTTATTAGAGGTCTCGCGATATATTTTGAAATCTTTGAATTCTTTTTCCCCAGAAGAAAACCAAAGATTAAAAAAGGGATAATATTTATAAAAAGAGAGTAGATGGTATTAATTAAATATTTATTAAAGCAATATTAACTCGCCGTAGTGCAGTCAAAAAGTTTTTTATTGTTAATTGAGAATTTAAATTATTTTCCAGATTGCTTTGTCAGGAATTAGAGGTGATTTATATAAATCTTCTGGTTCTTTAGTCAAAACTCTCCATGTAGGAACCCGACAAGTTACGTAAGCAGGACTTTCTATTAAAACTCCTGGGTTCTCATCAAAAGTACATGTAAAACCTTCTTTCCAATATCCACCATTGTTAAGGCTTCCCTTAAACCAAACCCAGCATTTTGAAGTTTTCAAGATCAGTAAATTTTTTTCTATCTTAATCAATATTTAAGTAATAAATATAAGTTTATTACTTTTAAAAAAATTTTACTCATTTTAGTTTTTTGAAAAATATATTTTAGAGATTAATATCAATAAATTTAAGATCACGGTAATTAAATTTGCTATCAATATTGGTGTAGAAGAAATCTTATAACCGTAAATAATCCAAGACAAAACACCAATAATAAACATTATTAATGTTGTCAAAGAAACATCATCCGCCTTTTTTGTTTTTAAAGTTTTTATCAATTGAGGTAGAAATGCTGCTGTTGTTAAAATCGCTGCAAAATATCCAAATATATCTACATTCATAAAAATATTTTAAAAACTATTCTTTAATTAAATCAGTCAAAAATCCTAAGGGATCCCTCATGTTTGATGAATATCCAAGTACATCGTTTGAAAAAAATTTATAAATAATTTGATTTTTATTATTTAATAGAAAAGAAGCCCCTCTTTGAGGAAGGTATTCTTCATTAAGAATATAATCACTCCAATTTTGAATTATTTCATTCATATTATTTAATCTAAATGTTGCTAATTCAAATGGTCTCAAATATCCATCCCCGAAAACCTTTTTAAAAGAATTACCTGAAAATTTTAAAAAGTTTAAAATATTAATTTTGTCAAATTCTGAATAGATTTTCTTTGCTTTTCGGTCGCCGGTATAACCTCTAATAACTTCTTTAATTGTTTTAAAAGAATTTATCCCTGATAACATCAAAAGCATATTGATCCAACCTCCTAATCCAATATCTAATCCTCTTGAGACTTTTAGATTATTATGAATTTGATTATCAGAAACAACTATTAAATTTTCTTTCTGAAAGCCTGTGAATTTACAGAATTTTTCTTTCCCATTTTGGTTCCCAATAGCAATTGCAAAAATATCTAAATTTTTATCTTGATTTTTATCGATAAAACTTTTCAAATTTATTGCATATTCAAAGCTATCAAAATCTCCCAATAAACCAAATAAAACAATTAATTTAAATTTTTTATACCCATTAAAGTTGAATTCTTCAATAAGATTTTTTATATCATTTTGAAATTTGTCAGTCACGATGGTTTGAATTTTTTATAAATTATTCTCAAAAAATTTTTCTTACTTTGATTAGTATAAAATTTTACGTGAAAAAGTTTTTAAAGAAATTAATTTAACGTTTTTAGATTTTATTATTTTAATGTAAACAATTTGAAGTTATGACTGTAGGAATTTATTACGCAACTACAACTGGAAAAACTGAAGACGTAGCTGATCGTCTTCACAACTTTATCTCTTCAGCAGAAGCACCTAAAGATGTATCTGATGTGGATGATCTTTCAGAATTTGAAGGTCTTGATGGAATTATCTGCGGGATACCTACTTGGAATACTGGTGCCGATGAAGAAAGATCTGGAACTGCATGGGACTCAATCTTAGAGGATATTGGGGAACTAAGTTTATCAGGAAAAAAAGTTGCAATTTTTGGTTTAGGAGATTCTTCTACATATACAGAAAATTATTGTGATGCAATGGAAGAACTTCATAGCTACTTCACAAAAGCAGGTGCCGAAATGGTCGGATATGTAGATAAATCTTCTTATACATTTGATGAGTCTAAAAGTGTCATAGGAGAAAGCTTTTGTGGATTACCTCTTGATGAGGATAGTGAATCTGATTTGACCGATTCGCGTCTTGAAACATGGGCTTCTCAGCTTAAGGGTGAAATCCCTTCATTGGCGTAAGCTTTCTCAAATATTACTTCCCTAGTTTGTAACATTTGTTCTTTCATAATATGTTTTTTTTACATAAGTAATTAAATCTGTAAAGAACATGTAAAAACAATAGCGATAAGCAATATGCTCAATTTGCTGTTTACTTAAATCAAGTGTTACAAACTTACGGAAAATCTGATGTCACCTATGACTGGTACGCAGGGAATTCTGGTGTTGTTGGCCGTTCAGGTAAATTCATAGCTGCTCATGCTGCCCATGCAGGTCTAATGATGTTCTGGGCAGGAGCTTTTGGATTATTTGAATTGGCCCGTTATGACGCTAGTATTCCAATGGGTGCACAGAAAGCAATTGTTTTGCCTCACCTAGCCGGTATTGGAATTGGTGGCGTTGAAAATGGTGTTATTACAGAACCATATGGAATTGTTGTAATTTGCACATTACATCTAATTTTTTCAGCAGTATTAGGTGCTGGGGGATTATTACATTCCAACAAATTTGCAGGTGATCTTGGAGACTACCCAAAAAATAGTAAGCCACAAAAATTTGATTTCGAATGGGATGACCCAGATAAATTAACTTTTATTCTTGGTCATCATCTAATCTTTCTTGGGCTTGGAGCGATTATGTTCGTAGAATGGGCTCGCATTCATGGAATTTACGACCCAGCAATAGGATCTACAAGACAAGTTATTTACAATTTAGATATTGCTGCTATCTGGAATCATCAATTTGATTTTTTAAAAATAGATAGTCTTGAAGATGTTATGGGAGGACATGCTTTCCTAGCTTTCCTAGAAATAATTGGAGGTGTTTTCCATATTTGTACTAAACAATTTGGAGAATATACAGAATTCAAAGGAAAAGGATTACTTGGCGCTGAGGCAATTTTGTCATACTCAGTTGTTGGTGTCTCTTATATGGCTTTTGTTGCCGCTTTTTGGTGTGCTTCAAATACAACCATATATCCAGTTGATCTATATGGAGAACCCTTAAAGCTTCAATTTGAATTCGCTCCTTATTTTACTGATACAGTAGATTTAGGTTCAGGAGCGTATAGTTCAAGAGCTTGGCTTGCTAATACTCATTTTTATTTGGGTTTCTTTTTCTTACAAGGTCATCTTTGGCACGCATTAAGAGCAATGGGATTTGACTTTAAGAAAATTGGGCAAGCTTTTGACAATATTGAAAATACAAAAATTACTCAAAACTAGTTTAATCAAATAAAAAACCTCTCCTCATAACAGGGAGGTTTTTTTTTGTAGAATTATTTCACGTATTCATAAGATTAATGGATAATCTACAAGAAATTAATTGTAAGGAGATTTTCAAAAAGGCTTATGAAAATCGTTACACTTGGAAAAATGATTTTCATGGTTACAAAGGTAAATGTATTTTTTTTACTAATGATAACCTTTATAAAGGTGACTTTGTTTTAGGTAAAGATTTTAAACCAAATATTCAAAATGTAGAAGATGAGAAAGTTGTTAAAAGTATTGCCTCACAGTTATTTGAAGTGTGTATACATAGGGTAAAGAGAGAATTTGAATCAGTGCACTCAGAAAATAATTTTAATTTACTTAAAAATTCTGAAAGTGGGGTTGAAATAAGTGTTTCAGGTAAGAATCAAGGAGATAAATATAGAGTTAAAAATAACTGTATTAATATGGTCTACAGAAAAATTCATGGAACTATAATAGAAATTTTTGTAGAACAATTTTTAGATACAGGAAAAGGTTCCCTTAGTAAAAAATACAGTAGTCAACAAATTGATCCTGATACACTTGAGACAAATTCTCAAAAATTGGAATACGAGGATGAATTTCTAAATATGGGTAAAGACGATTATTGGATATTAAATTCGAGGACAATAAAATACTTAAACCTAAATCAACAAGAAGAAACACAAAAGTTTGTTTTCGAGGATCTATGCTTATTAAATTAGGTTTTTTATTCGACCAATCTAAATCCTTTATCAAGTAGTTTTTGATATAGGAGTCTTGCTCTAAAAGCTAGAATTTGCTCTTCATTTTCATTACTAATTACATGAAAATAATTATTATCTAATTTATTTTTGCTAAAGCATACATTTGCTTCTCCTAATCTTAAAGTCCAGTTCTCTTCTTTTGCTAAATGTTGATTAGGGCCAAGATCCCAAGGACATTTTTCAGGATATTTTTCTCTTTTAGAACCCATATGATTAATTTTAACTACCCAATATTAGTAAAAATTTAAAAGTATGGCTATGAAAAATAGTTGATAACTTTTTCATAGAGTTGTTGTTTAATGCAATGCAATTAAAAATTTACTCTTTGGTAGCTATTAAACAATAAAATGGGTCTTTATTTAAAAAATTAAAGATATTGAGTGCTGGTTCAGTAAACTTTTTTATAATTTTTGGCTCATTAAATCCGTTTGATATTAATACTTTTCTTACATATTTAATCCTCTCTAATTCAGTAGATGAAGTCCATATGTTAGGAGCTTTATGCCAAAATGCTCTGTTTGAAAAAGCAATAATAACTTTGCCATTTCTACTCAATATTCTTGCAATTTCTTTTGTTAAATTCTCTGGATATTGTAAATATTGCCATGCGGCTACCATCAAGCAATAATCAACGCTTTCTTTATCTAGCGGAATTTGTTGACTTAAATTAAAATTTTGTATCCAGAAAGAATTAAAAATTTTGTTTTTTTCAAGTTCTTGTTTGTTTAAACCATGTCCAATAACTTTTTTATATTTTTTCCCTTTAGGTAAATAACTATCCCAACTGGACATTAAATCAAGGACGGTTGAATAATTATCAATTTCTCTTTCATATAAATCTGATAGATTTTGCCTGAAGTTTGCATCTAGATGATAAACAAATTTTGGATCAGAATAAAATTCTTCATCATTACTTTCATCAAGTTTTTTCCTTTGATAATTATTTAAAACTTCCAAAACAATTAATTTAGATTCTACATTTCAAATCTAGTAAAAAGAAATTCTAATTGTGTATGCTGAATTTTTTTCATTTAATAAATTAAAAATTCTCAAAAAAACTAGACATATATTCAAAAAAAGTTAAATTATTAATTAATGATTTAATAATTATGATTGAGTTCAAGAGGAGCAAAAAAAACAGGTCTAAAAATGCTCTTTTCAATCCTTATAAAAACGGAATAAGTTCATACGATATGGCATATCTTTCATCAAAAAGAAAATTAAAAAATAAAACTGTTTATCTAGAAAATGATTCTAAGAAAGATTATCTTGCTGCATAGAGATGCCTTATATTAATGTTTCGACTTCAGCACAAGTAAATGATAAAGGTAAATTACTCGAAGAAATTTCAATTCTTATTTCATCATTAACTAACAAATCAAGAAGTTTTGTTATGGCGAAAATAGATGATAATTGCCAAATGTATTTTGATGATAAGACACCTTCCTGCTTTTTAGAAATAAAATCAATAGGTTCTCTAAATCCTTCAGAAATGGCAAAGCCAATATCAGATTTTGTATATGATAAAATGGGGATCCCAAAAGATAGGATTTATATTTCTTTTGAGGGTGTGCCAGCTTCATTGTGGGCTTGGAATGGAAGAACATTTGGTTAAGAATTTTTTAGATATAAAGCTAATGGAAATAAATAAATTAGTCGATTTAGATAACCTTAGAACTGCACCTCAATTAAGTAATAGTCAAGAAAAAAAACTTTTGGAGGAACTAGAAGCAAATATTTTTAATGCAGATTGGATAACAATAGGCATAATGGCACCAAGTGATAATAAAGCTATTGAAGCATTGCAATCAATTTCGAAGAAATATTCCTCAATTAAATTTAGGAATCTAGGTTCCCTTCATGCTTATGGAGGTGTTTTTTTAAAAGCTAATCAAAAAACTAGTAATGTTTTTGTCAGATCTGAAAATGGTCTTGGAGAAGGAATTTTAATAACATGTCAGTATGACGAAGGTGCTAAAGAATCTAATACTTTTGGACCATTACCATTAGATTTTTTTACATAATTAATTCCTCATTTGTTTTTATCAAGGATCTATTTTTATGAAAGCTTTTTTTCGGATGATATTTTGAGAACTTTGATTTTAAAATATTTTTTACTTTAAAGCTTTGTTATTATGTCTAGTGGCATTGATCTAAATTTTTCCACTATTTTAATTAAATGTTTTTTCAGGATATAATTCAAAATTTAAATAATTTTTGGTCAGAAGAAGGTTGTTTGATTATGCAGCCATATGATACCGAAAAAGGTGCTGGAACAATGAATCCGCATACTTTTTTAAGGGCTATTGGACCAGAACCTTGGAGTGTGGCATATGCGGAGCCATGTAGAAGACCTACAGATGGACGTTTTGGAGATAATCCAAATAGGGCGCAACATTATTTTCAGTATCAAGTAATTATTAAACCTTCACCGGAAGGAATACAGGAAAAATATTTGACATCTCTAGAATCTCTTGGAATTAAGCCTAGAAATCATGACATAAGATTTGTGGAGGATAATTGGGAGTCTCCAACACTTGGAGCCTGGGGTGTAGGTTGGGAAGTTTGGTTGGACGGAATGGAAGTTACTCAATTTACTTATTTCCAACAATGCGGAGGAATAGATTGTAATCCAATCCCAATTGAAATCACTTATGGATTAGAGAGGATTGCAATGTTTTTGCAGGATAAAGAAAGTATCTGGGACTTAAATTGGAACAAAGATTTGAACTACAGCGATATTTGGCTTCAATTTGAAAAAAGTCAATGCTCTTATAATTTTACTGAATCTAGTCCCGATAATCTCAGAAAATTATTTGAAATTTATCAAGCCGAGGCAATTTCTTTAATAGAAAAGAAATTAACTTACCCCGCGCTTGATTTTGTTCTGAAATGTAGTCATTCCTTTAATTTACTTGATGCAAGGGGAGTTATCTCGGTGACAGATCGTGCACAATATATTGAAAAGATTCGAAAATTAGCAAGAGAAGTTGCCTCATCATGGTTAGCTGAAAGAGAATCCCTAAACTTTCCATTGATGGCTAAATAATATAAACAATTTGGACAAGAAAAAAAAATAGTTTGTATCAAAAGTTACTTAGAAATGAAACTTATCTGACTTTCCTTTTCTGTTACGCTCGATACAGTATAGTTACCCATTTTTATTGGGTATTTTTAGTGTGAGGTAAAATGAAACTCTTCCAACAAATGTTGGTAGCAGGAGCATCTGTGAGCTTACTAGCTCCAATTGCTGCTCAAGCTTCCGACGTTGTCAACTTAGAAGAAATGAATAGCTACTCTCGTAGCACCAATAAACAATCTTCAAGACTTGACAGTAAAACATTCATTAACGAAGTTAGTGAAGATCTTGCAATCCTTAAAGGTCGTGTTGATGGCCTAGAGGTCAAACAAAATGAATTTGAAGCTGGTGGCTTTTCCGATACGACAGTTTTAGACGGTAAAGCAATTTTCGATGTAGGTAGTGTTGACACAGATGACGACACTTACACCGGTCAAACACAGTTCATGTATACATATACAATGAACTTAAATACTAGTTTCACTGGTGACGATAATCTCTATACAAGAATTAAGACTGGTAATCACACTTCTTGGTCTAAGACAAAATCTGTTTATAACACTTACCTAAGTTCAGGAAACGGTAACG
Organism: Prochlorococcus sp. AG-418-D13; assembly: GCA_003214315.1. GTDB lineage: Bacteria > Cyanobacteriota > Cyanobacteriia > PCC-6307 > Cyanobiaceae > Prochlorococcus_A. The sequence continues at coordinate 62,297 of QCLU01000005.1, read as the reverse complement.
GTGATAATCTAAAAGTTGATAAACTTTGGTACACAACTCCAATTGGAGATAGCAATCATACAGTAACTTTCGGTCCAATGATTGAAAATTATTATATGCATGCAACAACTCCTTCAATATATGAACCAGTTTTGAAGGCATTTACTCTTGGAGGTAATGCAGCAGGTTATGGTGCAAGTACAAGCCCAGGAGCTGGTTGGGCATATACTGCAGATAATGGTTTTGCAATTAGTTCTAACATTACATCTAAAAACCCAGTCTTAACTGATGAAGCTAAACAAAGTTGGGCAACCCAAATCGGGTATACAAAGCCTAACTATTCCGTATCTGCTTTAGTTAACATGAAATATAATGGTTGGACTGATTCTTATTTCATGACAACCGACGGAAAAGCAAGATCAGGTGACGGTAATAGTACTAACGTTGGTTTAAGAGCTTGGTGGAGACCAACAGATGCAGATACTGCTGTGCCTTCTATCTCAGTTGGTTATGACACCTCAGAAACAGATGCATCATCAAACTCAAATACGACTGCTTATTTTGTAGGGCTTAATTGGACTGATGTAATTAATCCTGACGACAAAATTGGATTAGCACTTGGCCAGCCTCAAAAAGTTGAAGGAGAAACAATTGATCCTTTCTTGTACGAACTTTACTATAAGTACAAAGTAAATGATTCAGTTTCAATAACTCCAACAATATTTGGTGGAACTTCCAAAAATTCCAGTGATGCGGAAGCTGACATGACAGGTTACCTTTTACAAACCACATTTAAATTCTAAATTGTATTTGGAATAAAAAACCCCCTATAGGGGGTTTTTTTTTCTATTAAATATCTTTATTGAAGAAATTTACTTACACTAGTTGAACAATAATTAGAAAATATAATTCTCCAAAATTTTAGAAATATCTATTAAAAATTATATATTTCAATTTTTCATTAAATAAAAAATTGATTTTTCAAATATTTTTTAAAATCACCAGCAGTTCTCTCCTTCTCCAACGGGTATACAAGTGCTAGATTTAGCGGCTTCATCTGCAATTTTTTGAGCATCTTCATCTAGAAGAAATTCTGCATCAATTGACATGTCAGTATTCCATTCCTTAAGACCCCCTAAATCTTTTTCTCCTCCACTAACTGGAGATGAGATTGCTAACGCACTAGTAGCAGCTATAAATATTGCAATTGAACTTTTTCTTGACATTTTTGAATTATTGTATATTCATCATCTTAAATATTTCTACTAACTTTTTCTATTTGTTGTATAAAATGATCTATTAATCACCTAATATTCTTAATAAATTTGAATAGGACTTGAAAATTAAATCAACCTCATCTGTCCTTCCGTATTTTGCTAGGAGCCCTCTTGCTCCAGCATCAAGATCAAATAAATATTCCCTTTCTTCAGCTGATTTAACATAACTTTCTATCCAGCCTACGCATACTAATCTCTCACCACTGATTACTTCATTTACCGAATGCAAGTAAGAACTTGGATATATAATTATCTCTCCAGCATTTAATTTGAATTTCTCTTCTGAATTCATTGTTTCAATAATTAATTCCCCTCCTTCATAAAAATCTTTATTCGTCAATGAAAGAGTAAAAGATAAATCTGATCTACCAGAAGACATGTATGGATTGTCGATATGTCTTCCATAATGCATTTGATTTGAAGATTTTGTGAACATTATTCCATGTATTCTTTTAGGTAAAGAAAAACTTTTTATTAATTGGCTGGAAAGGATTTTTTTATTAACTATTTGAGCGTTGTTTTTTGATGTTTCAGTATTTCTATTTAGTTGCAAATTATTTTTTACCATTGAGGCATGACTGCCAGCAGTTTTTTTCCCATCTTCCCAATCTTGAGTTGCTTCTTCTAATTCCTTTTTTATAAAGTTAATTTCTTCAGCATTTAGTAACTGATGAGTTAAATAATTCATGAGCAATATAAAAAATGATACATCTTTGTGTATAGAAGATCGCTTTTAAAGATTTTACAGTTTTGGTAAGTATAAAGTAACCATAGATACTAATTTGAAAAAGTGCAAAAACTCAAAAAACTATTTTATACAGCACTAACATGTACATTTTTAATGAATGTAAATATCCCTGTTAATTCAACAGAAAAAGAAGTCAATGTTTATTCTGGTAGACATTACAACACGGATAGAAGTGTTTATAAAAAATTTGCAGAAGAAACAGGAATTAAAGTCAGGCTAATAGAAGCAGCAGGAATATCTTTAATTGAAAGATTAAAAAGAGAAGGGGAAAATTCTCAAGCAGATTTAATATTGCTAGTAGATGCAGCAAGAATAACTAATGCAGCAAAAGCTGGATTACTTCAACCCATAACTTCTTCTAATTTAGAAAATGATGTTCCTGTTGGATTAAAAGATCCAAATAAGGAGTGGTATGCATTAACAAGAAGAGTAAGAGTGATGGTTGCCAATCCAAAAGTAGTAGATGTAAGCAAAATTAATGATTACACTGATTTAGCTGATCCTACTCTGAAAGGAAAAGTATGTTTAAGGAATAGAAAAAGTCCATACAATCAATCTTTAGTTGCCAATCAGATAATCAACAAAGGTGAATTAGAAACTAAAGCTTGGTTATCAGCAATGATTTCAAATGTTTCCCAACCATTCTTTCCCGGGGATATTTCAATAATTAGAGCAGTTTCCAAGAAAAAATGTGGAGTAGGTATTGTTAATCATTATTATGTCGCAAGAATGTTAGCAGGTGTTAATGGTAGAAGAGATGCTTTATATGCAAAAAAAACAATAGTCCTTACTCCTAATCCTGCACACGTAAACATCAGTGCCGGTGGTGTTGCAAAATATGCAACAAATAAAAATGAGGCAATTCAGTTGCTTGAATTCTTAGCATCTCCGGAAGGAAGTAAAGGTTTAGCTGCGCCTACTTTTGAACATCCTTTGAAGGGAGTTAATCAGAATGAAATAGTAAAGAATTTTGGAGAGTTTACGCCTGATAGTGTAACCGTAGAAGATCTTGGAGAAAAAAATTCTCTAGCTATTAAATTGATGAAAGATGCAGGTTGGAATTAAAAATTAAGATAATTATATAGTGCATAATTTTCTAATTATTAAGTGCATACTTATAAAAAGCAGGAGAGGTGGCTGAGTGGTCGAAAGCGAACGACTCGAAATCGTTTAATAGGCAACTATTCGTGGGTTCGAATCCCACCCTCTCCGTTAATAATAGTTTTTAGAAATCCCAAAAATAAAATAAGAGGGCATTTATTTGCCCTCTTCGAGTCTTATGCACCCCTTTGTCCACAAAGTCGATGAAGTGCTTTTGAATATTGAATTATTTCTACTCCTACTGAATGGGAAAAGATAGTCGCGACGACCACAAAGCACTAATACTCGGGTATTAATACTCTATTAATTTCAATTTGATAGGAGGATAATTAAGGAGTAGAGATATAGGAGGTTTTATGAATATGAGACTCACCACTCCATTTACTGCCCTTAGAAATGCAACTTCAGATATTTGGAGAATGCATGATTTTAATTATCAACTACCAAAAGATCAAAGACAAGATTATTGGGAAAAAGAATGCATAGACCACCCAACAAGTTCGCATTGCAAAGTTTACTAAAGGTAATATAAATTCAAGACGTTAAAAAGACCCTTTTGAGGGTCTTTTCTTCTAAGTAAGTAGATATTCTTTTAGTATAAAACTTAAGAAAATATGGCTATTAATAATTCAATATCTAAATATGATTTGCAGTATTTTGTAACAGGATTATTTTTATTCTTAGTTTTTATTTTTACAGATTTAATTGGAGTTATTGATAAAGAATATTTTTACTTTGTACCAAGATTAATTAGTGATCAACCTTACAGGATTTTCACATCAATCCTAGTTCATGCAGATTTAAATCATTTATTATCAAATATTGGTGGAATAATCATTACTAGATATTTTTTGATCAGACTTGGAATAGAAAGCAGATTTTTTTATCTGAAATTTATTTTTATTTGTTCTTTTTTGAATTTTTTTATTATCTGGGTTTATGAAAAGATCTTATCGTATTTTAATATTTATCCGAATTATGCCGCTTTAGGATTTAGTGGAATAATTTATGCTTTATTTGGATTCTTACTGTTAACGTCTTTTTATGGAAAGAGTCACTTTTTAGGAAAACAAATTGGTTTAAAATTCAATTACGAAGTTCAAAAAATGTCAAAGACAATATGCCTTATAGGTTTGATTTTCTCATTTTTGCCAGGAGTTAGTTTATTAGGTCAATTAAGTGGATTTATTGCAGGGTGTTTTTTATTCTTGATCTAAATGAGATAATTCTTAATTTATCAAATTAATAAATATTCACCCAGATATCCAACTTTTTTTAATTATTTACTTTTTAACTGATCAATTTTGATATCGAAAGTAACTACTATTCCAATACTTATAAGCAGTAGTCCAATCGCAATTTGGGGTGAAGGTAATACCATATAAGACTTATTTACAGCCACTCTATCGAATTTTTCCCAGTTACTAAGAAAGATTGAATAATATTAACTCTGAATAAAGTATCACCTTAAAAAATGGCAGAAGTAGAAAAATGATCTTGTATATTACGCATTTGGAAATGCAAATACTCAAAGACAAGAAAACGAACTTGCAGCAATTATGAAAAAACGTAATTCTGCAGGATGGAAGTTGATCTCAACAAGCACTGCAATAGTAGATACTAAAAACCTGTTTTCAAATCTTTATCTATTTTGGAAAAGAAATAGCAAACAATACTGTAGACAATTTATGCCTTTTCCAAGTAAGTTTTACAAATTAGAGACTCTTCACACGTTAATCTCTTATAATTAAATAGTTTTCTCCGAATTAGGGTGTTTTTCTTTATGTCCAGAAATGGAAAACTGTCACATGTGACAGTTAAGTAACATTCCATCCAGCGCTTCCACGAAAAAGAATTTAATAGCATACATTAAATGTGTGTGAAGGAGTGGTTTTACTGAAGCAGTGGAAACAAGGAAACACTTATTTTGGTAGAACCATAAAAGGCCCCGTTAAAGGGGCCTTTTTTTATGCAAATTCTTTGCTTCTATTTACTTTCCTGTATCGTTCCAAGGTTTTCCTATAAAAAATTTGATAGTGGATAAAATGATTTACTTTCTAAATATTTCCTGTTTGGTTCTATAATTCCCCCTGTAGGAAAAGATGTTATTTGCCCTATACGTTTTTGATAATGCTTATTAGTGTTTATATCATATGAATAAAAAAGATCTAAATTTTAAATCAGTAATTTTTAAAATATTTTTTACCTATTTAGGGGTTTATTTATTTGCTCTAATTTTCAGGTATACCTATGATCTTGAGTCCTTATTTAATAATATTCAATACAAATATTTGATTGCTTTAAATATAGTTTCTATATTTTTAGGCCTCCCATTCTCAATTATTTTTGATTTTATGTTATTGAATATTTTTGGGTTTAATTATGTTTTATTATTTTCTCCTGCTTTGACAATTTTAAGTGTAATTCAAGTTCTTATACTAAGAAAAATTAAATTTAAATTTTCTAGAAATATATTATTTTTAAAAAAACCAGAAAAAAATAATCTTTATAAATTTTTTGACAATATTAATTTTAGATCTTTTTATATTTTAATCATTAGATCTTTCCCCATCCTGCCTCATGTTTTGGGTAGCTATATTATTGCCTCGTCAAAAATCAAAAAGAAGGTTATTCTAATAAACACATTTTTGGGATCATTTTTTTACTATTTTTTCCTTTATCTAATAATAGGTAATGTTTAGTGAAATTTATTTTCCCCAAAAGGGGTCTGTAGTTAAAGAAACTTTTAACGTACATTTTTTATTATTTTTAATTTCACTTATACAAGCCCTTACTGTTTCACCATTTACATCTATTTCACAGGCTCCACAACTTCCTGTAAGGCAGCCAGTAGGGATTTCAAAACCTGCTTTTTCAGCAGAAGAAAACCAGTCATCACCATCCGAAACTAATGTTTCTTTTTTATTTGGCCATATTACTTTTATGTTTTTTGTTTCTTTCAACTTAAAAATGATTTGAGATTTAAATGTTTGTGGAATTCATTCGCAAGATTTTCAATAATAAATTGTCTCTTCTCTTTATAAGATATTGATTTTTTATTTGATATTGGTAGATTTTTACTCTTCCTTATTAAATTAATATATTGCGCTCTCCAGCTATCATTTTCAAATATCCCATGAATGTATGTTCCTGCAATAGTTCCTCCTTTATTATTTTCTTTGTACCAACCAAGATCTGAATCTTCAAAAATAGGATTAATCTTCAATGAACTTTGGATATCATCTAATACAGTTTGACCATTATGAATTTCAAATCCATTAATTTCTGATTGGCATGGCCATATTGATTTAGAGTTGATTTGACGTGTAAATTTTTTCTTAAAGAAAGTCGTTTTTAATGGTAGTAATCCAATCCCTTTTATTTTTTGTTCAGAATAATTTTTGGAACCCTCTTTAAAATACGGATCTTCAAGTGTAGTCCCTAACATTTGTAAACCTCCACATATTCCAATAATATTTCCTTCGTTTTTTGAATAGTCCCTTATATCCTTAGATAAGCCAGAATTTTCAAGAAATATTTGATCTTTAATCGTTTGTTTACTGCCTGGCAGAATAATGAAGTCATATTTACTTAGGTTTTGTGATTTTCTAATCCATTCAATAAATATTGTTTCTTCATTTTCTAGTGGATCAAAATCAGAGAAGTTACTAATAGATGGTAACTTTATAATTCCAACTTTGATTTCAGGATTTTTAGAGAGTGATTTTTTTTCTATTAAATCTAAAGAATCCTCTGGAGGAAATGAATCATTTAACCATGGAATAATTCCAATAACAGGGATTTGAGTCTTATTCTCTATCCATTTCTTCCCATCTTCAAATAATGAAAGGTCTCCTCTGAATCTATTGATAATAATTCCCTTAATAAGCTTCTTTTCTTCAGGCTTCATTAATTCAAGAGTGCCAATAATTTGTGCAAATACGCCTCCCCTTTCAATATCAGTAACCAAAATGCAATTTGCATTTAAATATTTAGCAACTCTAAAATTAGTCAGATCTCTATGAATTAAATTCATCTCTACTGGACTTCCAGCACCTTCAATAATTAAACGGCAATTCGGATTTCCTTTGTAAATAGAATTTAAACTTTTTTTAATTACTTCCCAGCCTGGAATAAACCAATCTTTATAGTAATTTTGTGCGGTTGTGGTCCCTATGCTTTTGCCAAGGTGAATTACCTCGCTTATTGAGTTTCCTTGTGGTTTTAATAAAATAGGATTCATCTCTGCAGAGGGATTAATACCACAAGCAAAAGCTTGAAGTGCTTGTGAATATGCCATCTCTCCACCTTCCCAATCAACCCAAGCGTTGTTACTCATATTTTGTCCTTTAAAAGGTATTGGTTCTTCTCCTAAATTTTTAAGAATCCTGCAAATAGCAGTAACCGTTAATGATTTTCCTGCTCCACTGGAAGTGCCTAGGACCATTATTGGTTTCTTTATTTCATGTAATTTTGCTTCTAACTCCATTAGTAATTTATATTAATTTTAAAATTTATTAATTTTTAAATTGAATTATAATTTGGTAAAAAATTTGTGTTAATTCTAGCCTCTGCTTCTCAATCTAGAAAGAAATTACTAGAAAATTGTCAAATCGAATTTATCCAAATATCAAGTGACTTTGATGAAACTACTATTCAAGAAAAGAATATATTTAATTTAGCTTTGGAATTATCATTTCAAAAGGCTAATAATATATCTGAAAATATTCAAAACATATCATTGCCCGAAGAATTTAATTATGGTCCTATGAAAATACTTGGGTGCGATTCAATTTTTGAATTTAAAGGAGAAGGTTATGGAAAACCATCTAATAGAGAGGAAGCATTTAATAGATGGAAAAAAATGTCTGGAGAATTTGGATTTTTACATACTGGTCATACTCTAATAATTGGGAATTTTGATTCAACTACCAAAATTTTTAAAATTACTGAAATAATAAAAAAAACAATAAGTTCAAGAGTTTATTTTTCTAATTTGGAAGATTGGGAAATCAAGAGTTATGTAGATACAAATGAACCTTTATATTGCGCCGGAGGATTTGCCTTAGAAGGTATAGGGGGTAAATATATAGAAAAAATAGAGGGTTGCTTCAGTAATGTAATGGGATTAAGTTTGCCATGGCTTAGAGAAAATTTATATAGATAATAAAATTGAGCAAAAAAAAACCCTATCTTAAGATAGGGCTTTTTTTAGTTGAGATAGAAATTAATCTAAATCAGGCATTTCTAGAGCTGGTTCACTCTTTCTGTCGATTCCTTTTTCGAAACCAGCAGCGGCTGCTCTGGCACGTCCAGCATGCCAAAGATGACCAATGAATGTAAACCATCCTAGGAAGAATTGAGCTGCAGCTAACCATTGTCTTAGGTTAACGAAGTTAACAGCATTAGGCTCTGTAATGATTCCACCAACAGAGTTGATAGAAGCGTTTGGAGCATGAGTCATGTATTCAGCTGCTCTTCTTACCTGCCAAGGCTGAATATCATTTTGGATTTTCTCAAGGCTTAATCCATTAGGTCCTCTTAAAGGCTCTAACCATGGGCCTCTGAAATCCCAAAATCTCATTGTTTCACCACCAAATATAATTTCACCAGTAGGAGATCTCATGAGATACTTACCTAGACCTGTTGGTCCCATTGTTGAACCTACGTTAGCTCCAATTCTTTGATCTCTCACTAGGAAAGTAAAGCTTTGAGCCTGTGAAGCTTCAGCATTTGTTGGACCATAAAACTCTGAAGGGTAAGCAGTGTTGTTAAACCAGATGAAAGTTGAAGCAATAAAACTTGCTACACAAATTCCACCAAGAGCATAACTTAATAGTCCTTCACCATTCCAGATAAAAGCTCTTCTTGCCCATCCAAAGGGTTTGGTAAAGATATGGAATATTCCTCCAATAATTGCAGTAATACCCACGTAAACATGTCCACCAACAATATCTTCAATGGAGTTAACACCGATTATTGAACCAGCTCCTCCCCATGGAGATCTGAATAGATAACCAAGAATAACTCTTGGATCTAAGGTTGGGTTTACAAGTCTGACTTCTCCACCACCTGGTGCCCATGTGTCATATGCACCGCCAATAAAACACCAGTTTACTGACCATGCTAGTGCACCTACACCTAGAACAATCAAATGATATCCGAGGATATTTGTCATTTGATTTTTATCTCTCCAATCGGTTGAGAAAAATGGAAAATCTTCTTCAAGTTTTTCTGGACCTGCTAATGAATGGTAAATACCACCAAAACCAAGTACAGCGGAAGCTATCAAGTGAACCACACCTGCTTGGAAGAAAGGCATGATATCAGTAACTTCACCACCTGGGCCTATTCCATAGCCAAACATTGCAACGTGTGGCATACAGATTAAACCTTGCTCCCACATTGGTTTATCAAAAGTAAAATGATTAACCTCAAAGAGCATCATTGCTCCCGCCCAAAAGACTATTAGTCCAGAGTGAGCAATGTGAGCTCCTAATAAACGTCCAGATAAATTGATTAATCTAGCGTTGCCTACATACCAGGCATAACCAGTTTCCTCAATACTTTGGTTTGGAGCTCTTAATAAATTATTAAAGGGCGTTTCCACGTGGAAGAACCTCCTCAGGGAATACAAAGTTTTCGTGTGGTTGATCCACAGAAGACATCCATGCTCGCATACCTTCGTTCAAAAGTATATTTTTTGTATAGAAAGTTTCAAATTCTGGATCTTCTGCTGCACGGATTTCTTGGCTTACGAAATCATAAGCTCTTAAATTTAGTGCTAAGCCGACAATACCAATTGAAGATGTCCACATACCCATAACAGGTACAAATAGCATCAAGAAATGTAAGAAACGCTTGTTTGAGAAAGCAATACCGAAAATTTGACTCCAGAATCTATTCGCAGTAATCATTGAATAAGTTTCTTCTTCTTGAGTTGGATCGAAAGCTCTAAATGTTGAACTTTGAACTTTACCATCTGTGTAAATACTTGTATCTTCGTACAAGGTATTTTGTACTGTAGCTCCATGAATAGCGCAAAGAAGAGCACCACCAAGAATTCCAGCAACTCCCATCATGTGGAAAGGATTTAAAGTGATATTGTGAAAACCTTGAATGAACAGAATATAACGGAAGATTGCTGCGACACCAAATGAAGGTGCGAAGAACCAACTATGCTGTCCTAAAGGATAAATAAGGAAAATACTTGTGAATACTGCAATTACTGCTGAGAAAGCTAATGCGTTGTATGGTCTAATTCCAACAAGGCCTGCAATTTCAAACTGACGAAGCATAAAGCCAATTAGGCCAAATACTCCATGTAATGCAACAAAGTTCCAAAGACCACCAAGTTGTAGCCATCTTACGAAACTACCTTGGGCTTCAGGACCCCATAAAAATAGAAGACTGTGTCCCATGGCATCACCAGGGGTGCTTACAGCTGCTGTTAAAAAGTTACAACCTTCAAGGTATGAGCTTGCAACTCCGTGTGTGTACCAAGAGGTAACAAATGTTGTTCCGACGAACCAACCACCTATAGCAAGATAAGCACAAGGAAGTAGAAGTAGTCCGGACCAACCAATAAATACAAAGCGGTCGCGCTTCAACCAATCATCGAGGATATCAAACCATCCTCTTTGTGGGGCGCTACCAACTGCGATCGTCATGAGAAATCGTTTTTAGCTTCGGGATACGCAGTGACTGTAACAAAGATTGAGAGTAATGTGGGGAAATATTTGTATATCTGAAATGCCTTGTAAAGCTTTCCTGACTTTTTTATTAAAAATTAGGTATGAATACTCCCTTAGTTTGTTAAATTATCTGAATTAGGCTCTAAAAAAGGATAAAAATGAATTCAGACCTCACGTCTTTCGATAAAATCGAACAAAAAATTGGTGGATCAAGAAAAATTTCAAATTATATTATTGGAGGCATGCTAACTATAGGAGGTATTGGTTTTCTTTTAGCCTCTATATCTAGCTATACAGGTAAGGATTTATTACCTTTAGGAAATCCTTCAACTTTATTGTTTATCCCACAAGGAATAATAATGGGCGCATACGGAGTAATAGCCAATTTATTAAATTTTTACTTGTGGTATTTGGTTTACATAAACTTTGGTTCAGGAAGTAATTTTTTTGATAAATCATCAAAATCTATAGAAATAAAAAGAAAAGGATTATTTAAAGATATTGAAGTTAAATTAAATTTCGATGAAATTAAATCAGTTAAGTTGGATATAAGTGAAGGATTTAATCCCAGAAGAAGAATTGCTTTAGTATTGAAAGGTAGAAAAAAACCTCTCCCTTTAAGCGGAGCAGGTGAACTCAAACCACTGCTTCAAGTTGAAGAAGAAGGAGCTCGTCTAGCTAAATTTTTGGATGTTAATTTGGAGGGCTTAAAATAAAAAAAAAATATTTTTTAAAAACATTATCTTTTATACAGGTTTTGTTTTTTGTGCAAGCTTGTAATTATAAAAATGAGATTGATTCAAATTATTACTGCCAAAAACTTAAATTTAATTGTATTCAGAGTAATAAAGTGGTGTACTTTAAAACTACAAAAGGTGATTTTGAGGTTGAATTATTTGGTAAAGATAACCCACTAACAGTATCAAACTTTCTGGAAAACATAGACAATAATATTTACGTAAATCAAAGATTTTATAAAATAATAAATCTTACTCAAATAAAGTTTATACATGGAGGTGTTAATCCAGAAAATAAACTTTTTATTGAACGTAAACAAAACCTGATTAAGACAAGTCCATCAATACCTTTAGAAATAAAATTCAAAGAAGAAATTAAACCAAGATATAACTATCAAATAAAAAATCCTAATGAAACTAAAAATTTAGTTAGTACTTTTGAGAGTGGTTCAATAGCTATGGTTAAGAGCGGTAAGATTAAGTCTTCGTCTACTGAATTTTTTTTTGTAACTAGTAAGATCCCAGAACTAGATGGAAGATATTCGATTTTTGGAAAGATTATTAAAGGATTAGATGTCCTCAAAAAAATAAATAAAGAAGACTATATCAAGGCAGTCCAGATATCTAATTAAATTTCTAGAGAATATTTGTTTATTTTCAACATTTCTGTGTTAACTCCTGAAGAGCGTTTAAGAGCTACCTTGCCAGTCCTCGCTATTTCAAGGATGCCATATGGCTCGAGTAATTTCTCTAGAGCAACTAACTTCCCAGGATCTCCAACTACCTCGAGAGTTAAAGCCATATCTGATACATCAACAACTTTTGCACGGAAAATCTGCACTATATCTAGGATATTACTTCTGGTATCTTCTTTCGATGAAACTTTTAGTAACATCAATTCCCTCTCAACAGCTGCGAGATTAGTAAAATCTACAACTCCCAGAACATTAAATAACTTATTAAGTTGCTTAGTCATTTGTTGAAGAGTTTCATCATCACCTTCTACTACCATTGTTAACCTTGAAATCCCTTTAGATTCTGCAGGTCCTACTGCAAGGCTATCTATATTGAATCCCCTTCTAGCAAAGAGACCTGAGATTCTACTCAAGGCTCCTGATTCGTCTTCTACAAGAACTGATAATGTATGTTTCATATTTTAAAAGGTTTTTAAATCTCTAATCCATTCATAAGAGATTCTATTGAATACTGAAGGATCTTCATCATGGATACAATGCCCTGAATTGGATACTATTTTTAATTTTACCCATCTATGGAAATTTGCAATCTTTTTACCAACAAATAAAGGGATGAAATTATCTTTTTCTCCCCAAATCAATAAAAAAGGAACTTTTTTTGAGGTGCTAAGTTTTCTCAAAAGGTAAGAAGCTTGAAATTTTTCATCTCTTGAAGACATCCCAATACACATTGCTCTTAATGATCTAGCTGAAGTTTTCCTTAAAACTGGTTTTGTCACCAGATCTATTAGTTCGCAATCAATATTATTTTTTTTGAAATAGGCAGAATTTAGTCCCAGTTTTATAACGCCTAATTTGGTTATTAAAAATAAAATAATCTCCAAAGGGAAAAACATAAAAAATATTCTTATGAATTTATCTTGAAATTTTATAAATGATGATTTTTTTGTTATCGACTTTTTATTTTCTTGAATTTGATCTGGCAGCGGGGATGCAATAACTTTTGCAATCTGATCCTCATATGAAACAGCACATGTTAAAGCAACTAGTGATCCAAGGGAATTGCCAATAAGAATTACTTTCCCAGAATTCTTTGGCCTTATCACCTGAGCAATAAAGTCTTTCACTTGATTAGACCAAATCTCATTATCTAGTTTTCCAATTTGTCTAATCCCAGGTTGATCTGAATCTCCAAATCCTATTAAATCTAAAGAATATGAGGCGCAATTCCTTTTCGCAAAATATTCTAAATTGTTTCTCCAATGTTTTCGACTAGCGCCAAATCCATGGAGAAAGATAATTGGTATTTTGTTATCTTCGCCTGTAACACTCCAACAAATTTTAAAACCATTCCAATTCCAGTAATTAGGTAAGTTTATATTTTCTTTGAAATTATTATTCATATATTCAAAAATTTTCAAGATATTTGCATTATCTACTTTTTTAACAAATAAATGTATATTGAATGTAAATTATAGTAATCATTAAATATTACTATGGCTAAAGAAATTTTTAGTATTGCAGCAGTCTTTTGGATTCTGATACCAATAGGATTGGTTGGTGGTGCTTTGTTATTAAAGTTTCAGGGAGATTGATTCTCACGAATACATTACAATTTGAGTTATGGTCTACAGGTTAAGTAAATCTTAAATATGAAGATTCTTCTAGTAGGAGCAACAGGGACACTTGGTAGACAAATAGCAAAGCAAGCTATAGAAGATGGACATGAAGTAAGATGCTTTGTAAGAAACCCAAGAAAAGCTTCCTTTCTACAAGAATGGGGTTGTGAATTGACGAAGGGTAATTTATTAAATTCTTCTGAAATTGAGTATGCATTGCAAGATATTGAGGTAGTCATTGATGCAGCGACTAGCAGACCAGATGATCCTAAAAGTATTTATGAAATAGATTGGGATGGAAAACTTAACTTATTTAATGCTTGTGAATCTTTAAATGTAAAAAGAGTAATATTCCTCTCTATCCTTCTAACTGAAAAATTTAGAAATGTCCCTTTGATGGATATTAAATTTTGCACTGAAAAACTCCTTGAAAAATCTGATTTAGACTACACAATCTTCAAATGCGCAGCTTTTATGCAAGGAGTTATTGGTCAATTCGCCATCCCAATTTTGGATAGCCAAGCAGTATGGATGAGTGGGACTCCAACTAAAATTGCTTACATGAATACTCAAGATATGGCGAAAGTTGTTGTAGCAGCAGTAAATAATCCAAAAACTCACAGAACATCATTACCATTAGTTGGTCCCAAAGCATGGGATTCAGACGAAGTTATATCTTTATGTGAAAAATTTAGTGAAAAGAAGGCGAAAATTTTTAGAGTTTCCCCCTTTCTAATTAGTGTCACTCAAAAAGTAGTTTCCTTTTTCCAAGATTCTTTAAATGTTGCTGAAAGATTGTCTTTCGCTGAAGTAACTAGTAGTGGTGAATCATTAGATGCTGACATGAGCAAAACTTACGAAATATTGGAACTTAAAAAAGAAGATATTACCTCACTAGACAGTTATATAAAAGAGTACTACCAACAAATACTTAAAAGATTAAAGGAAATGGAAGCAGATTTAAATATAGAAGAAAAAAAGAGATTACCTTTTTGATATTGCAATTTTAGAATCAGATAGTATATTTGTACTATATTAAATATCATTGACCTATGTCTGTTTCTAAGTCTAAAAACCTTGAAAGAAAACTAGATAATTTTGCAAAAGAAGCAAAAAATGAATTGAATAATGTCTGCGGATCTTCATTATGGGAAAGCCTTGGGTTTGTTTTTTTTGATCAATTAGAAGATTCTGAAAAAATTGCGAAAGCAAATTTTTACTATGGACAACTTCAAATAATTAATGAAATTAAATTTTCAATTTGAATTGAATTGCATATTTTTACGTATGTAATTTTTTTTAAATCAATTTTGGCCAATCTTTTTCTGATAATATGTACTTAGTAAAAGATTAATTAATGATTGAAACTTCAGGTGTAATAGAAAAAGAGCAGGGGAATGGATTTTATTTGGTTACCTTAGAACAACCTGAAGGACATCAATGTTTATGTAGAGCTGCAGGCAAATTGACTAAATTTAGAATTAAATTATTAGCTGGAGATAAAGTGTTAGTTGAGATAAGTCCTTATGATCTCTCTAGAGGGAGGATAACTTACAGAGAAAGAAATGCAGGTGCTAGACCTACTACTAATAAAAATAATCCTAAGAGAAACAATAAATAAAAAGATACTTTAGATAATATTTTTTATCGCTTCTTTAAACTCACTTCTTTGCTTAACACCTTGCCATTGTTTTTTTAATAATTTTTCTTTAAAGAGTTGAATTGTTGGTGTACCATTAATACCAGCTTGTTTTGCAATATCTTGATCTTTATCAATATCTATTTCAATGCCAAGAACTGCACCATCAAGTTCTTTAATTACCCTTTTTAATTGAGGTTTCAAAACATGACATGGGCCGCAGCTTGGGGAACTAAAAATAACTAGGAGAGGTTTTTTGCTCTCGTGATAAAGTTTCCTTAATGCATAACTGCCTTTTTGCCATTCAGCGTTTGAATCAAAGGTATTTTCATTAACTTCATCTTCATTAAAATCTGAGGTATTAAGTTTTTTTTCTGGTTCGGGTGTTTCTCTGACTATAGTTTTTGCTAAGTTTTTCTCTGCTAGCCACCTTTCAGTAGCTAATGCTGCCATGCAGCCTGTTCCTGCCGCAGTAACTCCTTGTCTCCACTCTGAATCAACAACGTCACCTGCAGCGAAAATGCCTTCAATAGAGGTCTCTGGGCGGCCTGATTTGCATGCAATATACCCTTTATTATCTAAATCAATTTTCCCTCCTAAAAACTTTGTATTAGGTGTATGTCCTATTGCATAAAAAAGACCTTTAATATTGATTTCCCCTTTACCCTCTTGTGAGTGTATGGTTTCTATCTTCTCAAGCCATTCAGACCCATTAGCTTGCTCTACTTTTGTATTCCAATGGATTTCTATTTTTGGATTAGCTTTTACTCTATCAACCATTGCTGCGCTAGCTCTTAATTTCTCTGATCTAACAATCAAATGCACTTTGCTTCCATACTTTGTGAGATATGCTGCTTCTTCACATGCAGAGTCCCCTCCTCCTATAACAGCTAATTCTTCATCTCTGAATTGGGGAGTTGCTCCATCACAAATTGCACAAGCGCTTATTCCCTTACTCCAGAATTCATCTTCATTTATTACGCCTAATCTATTTGCACTTGCTCCAGTTGCAATAATAATTGAGTTTGCTTTTATAGTCCCTTCTAAAGTTTTTAATTCAAATGGATGTAAATCAGTATTAATTGAGACAACATCACTTTCATATAGATTTGTCCCCCATCTTTCTGCTTGGGCCTTCATTAGGTCCATCAATTCAGGACCTAATACTCCATCGGGGAAACCTGGATAATTTTCAACAAATGTTGTGGTCATTAATTGCCCACCAGGAATACCACCTGAATTAAATCCTGTTACAAGCAAAGGTTGAAGATTTGCTCGTGCTGCATATATCGCAGCTGTATAACCAGCAGGCCCAGAACCTATAATTACAACATTTTCTACGTTTGAAGTCTTCTCGTTATTTTCCATTTATTTACAAGTATCATTTTTAATAATAATAAATAAGACGGAATAATGAAGGTCGAATTTTACAAGATGAATTTATTATTTAGTCGTTTACTTTTTGGTCTAATAATTCTTTTAATTCCTTTGGGAAGTTTAAAACAGAATCTCTTAAATTTTCATTCTTTTCTCCTATATGTAGTATCCACTCTCTAAATTCTTCTGCGATTGCATAACTATCTTCATATTTTTCTAAAGTATCCATTACAGAAATCCTATTAGTAGCCCAACAGGTTGCAATATCGATCCTTTTTCTAATGAAATTTTCCATTGAAGCTTAAAGTGTTCTATATAGGTAAACACATCAAAGAACATATCAAATGTCTAATAAGTTACAACTTTGTACTTTCAAACAGTAATTTAATGTTTAATTTATATTTGAGTGGATTTTTGCGACAAATATAAAGAAAATATAAAGAATTGAGGTTAAACTGCTTCGCTGTGATTTGCAAGTAGCCTTTCTACTTCCTCGAAACCCTCTTTAGCTGAATTTATTGCAAGTTCCTCGCTAACTTTTTCTTCTGATACTAATTTTGCAGATATTTTCTTCAAAAGAGTTTCTTTCTTTTCTCTTAGCGTACTAACAATTTCTTCTTCAATAATAGATTTTATTGCTTTAGAAATTATTTTTTTGTCATTTGCTTCTTCAAATGTACCCTGGACTAATTCTTGAATAAATAATCGATGCACCTCACTACTCCTTAGGAAGCTTTCTGTGGCATTAATAATTCCTTCAACAAGAGCTTCATCAGGTTCAGAATCATTTTCTCTTAGCTTAAATTCCCAATCTAAATGTCTCCTTTGCCAACCTGCCGAGTGGAGACTGGGCATAACTGTCTGTGAATATGTATCTACAGACATTTCATAAATTCTCTCTGCTAATTTCTCGCACCAGTCTTTACCATGCTTTTCTAGATTTTTCTGCATAGCTTGCCTTGGAACAGCATGACCACCATGATGACTATGACATACTCCATCAGGACATTCGATTGCTTTTATACTCATTGAATTAATTAGTACCTATATTCTAGATAGCTATTTTTTATAGAAAAGAAAATATATTTTTAACAAAAATCCAAGACTTTTGACTTTCTTCAATTTATATTTAGTATGTTTAAAAAAATAAATAAATTGACAAAGATACTTATTCCTTCGGAAACAAGCTCTGGTGAAAGGAGAGTTTCAGCTACACCAGAAGCAGTAAAGAAATTAAAAAACCTTGGATGTGAAGTTTATGTTGAAAGTTCAGCAGGAAATTTATCAGGATTTAGTGACTTATTATATGAAGAATCGGGCGGAATAATAGTAAGTAACTTAGATAAAAAAATTTGGTGTGAAGCGGACTTAATATTTTGTGTTCAAACTCCATCAGAGGATAATTTAACTAAATTAAAGAAAGGCGCTATTCTTCTTGGTCTTCTTAACCCATATGGTAATAAGGATCTTCTTAGGATTATAAATAGTAATAAGATTTCAGCTTTATCACTAGAGCTGCTTCCGAGGATTAGTAGAGCTCAATCTTCTGATGTTCTTTCTTCACAGGCCAATATCGCTGGATATAAAGCAGTTCTTTTAGCTGCAAGCGAGTTAGATAGATATTTTCCAATGCTTATGACTGCAGCAGGGACAGTCCAACCTGCCAAAGTAGTGGTTCTAGGTGGAGGCGTTGCAGGATTACAGGCAGTTGCGACAGCAAAAAGACTTGGTGCAATAGTATTTGTATCTGATATTAGACCAGCTGTTAAAGAACAAGTAGAGTCCTTAGGAGCAAGATTTATAGAACTACCTGAAGTGGACGAAAAGCCAGGAGAGGCAGGAGGTTATGCAAAAGCTGTAACACCCGAATTCCTTTCAAAACAGAAGGCAACTTTAACTAAGTATTTATCTGAAGCTGATGTTGCTATTTGTACTGCGCAAGTTCTTGGTAAAAAGGCTCCTGTTTTAATAGACTCTCCCATGATTGAAAAAATGAGGTCTGGCGCAGTAGTGATTGATTTGGCAGTTTCTCAGGGAGGTAATTGTGAAGGAACAAAATCAAATGAAACTCTTATCAAAGATGGGGTAAAACTTATAGGAGCTGGAGAATTACCCTCATCAGTTCCTTATGATGCAAGTTCACTTTATGCTAAGAACCTAACATCTTTGATTACACCTTTTATAAAAGATGGTGTAATTAAATTAGATAAAGAGGACGAACTCATTTCTGGATGTTTATTAAGTGATGAAGGAGTCGTTCTTCAAAATAAAGTTTTTGAAAATTGAGGTTTTAAAATTATGTCTTTTATAAGTCTTCTTTGGGTTCTTTTACTTGGAAGTTTATTGGGCCTCGAGTTAATTGGAAAAGTTCCTCCTACTCTTCACACGCCTCTAATGAGCGGAGCAAATGCAATTTCAGGAATAACAATGCTGGCAGCATTAACTTTAATTGTAAAAGCAGAAGGTAACGTACCACTTTTAATCATTGGTTCAGTTTCTCTTGGATTTGCTCTTTTCAACGTTGTAGGCGGTTTCTTTGTAACTGATCGAATGCTCGCGATGTTTAGTCGTAAACCATCAAATAAGAAGTAATTTTTAACATGAATCTACCTGTAATCATTAAATTCGTTATTGACCTTCTAGCTGTACTTTTACTGGCTTTGGGAATAAAAGGATTGTCAAAAGTAAAATCAGCAAGGGATGCAAATAGATTAGCTGCATTTGCAATGTCGCTATCAGTAATAGGATTACTTTCTTATTATTTGGGAACTTCTGGAATTGCTATTGAGTCTTGGATTTGGATAATAATTGGATCAATCATAGGTAGTTTATTCGGAGCAATACTCGCGAAAAAAGTACCTATGACCTCCATGCCTGAGACAGTGGCATTGTTCAATGGTTGCGGAGGAATGTCATCACTTTTAGTGGCCTTAGGAGTAGCTATTTTCCCTGTATCTGGTGGCCAAGAAAATTTTGATTTTTTTAAGTCACTGATTAACGAAGTCTCAATATCTGTTTCTATATTTGTTGGTGCCATAACTTTCACAGGTTCAATAGTGGCAATGGCAAAGTTACAGGGTTGGTTGTCAACTCCAGGATGGACTCAGAGCAAAGTTAGACATTTTGTAAATATTGTTTTTGCAGTTGCTTCCTTGATAGCCTTTTTTGATTTGATAAACGGCAATACAAGTTCTATTTGGCTTTTAGTTATAGTTTCTTCTTTATTAGGTATTGGAGTAACTTTGCCAATTGGAGGAGCTGATATGCCAGTTGTTATATCTTTATTAAATAGCTATTCAGGGATTGCAGCAGCAGCAGCAGGTTTCGTTGTTGATAGTCAGCTTTTGATAGTAGCAGGCGCAATGGTTGGGGCGGCAGGTCTAATACTTACTCAAGTAATGTGCAAGGGTATGAATAGATCATTGGTCTCAGTTCTTTTTGGAGGATCTTTATCTGCACAAAGTACAGCCTCTTCTGGTTCAGCAGAATACACAAATATAACTTCTTGCAGTGTTGAAGAATGTGCATTGACTTTAGAGGCAGCTAACAAGGTAATAATTGTTCCTGGTTATGGTCTAGCCGTAGCTCAAGCCCAACATACTTTAAGGGAAGTGACAAAAAAACTAGAGCAAAATGGTATTGAAGTTGTTTACGCAATACATCCTGTAGCAGGGAGGATGCCTGGACATATGAATGTACTTTTAGCAGAAGCAGATGTTCCTTACGAACAACTTAAAGAGATGGATGTTGTAAATCCTGATTTTCCAGCAACGGATGTTGTTTTAGTTTTAGGAGCAAATGATGTAGTGAATCCTCAAGCTAAAAATGATAGTTCTTCTCCTTTATATGGCATGCCAGTTCTTGATGTGCAGGAAGCAAGAACGGTATTTGTAATTAAACGTGGTATGAGTGCAGGTTACTCCGGAATAAAAAATGATTTATTTGATCTGTCAAATACCTCTATGGTCTTTGGGGATGCAAAAAAGGTACTTAATGATTTGATTGGAGAATTAAAGGATCTTGGAGTTGGGGAGAAATAATAGTATATCTTCTAGTTTTTCAGATTACTTAAAAAATAAGCCATTTCGAGAAGTCTTACCTTGGATAGGTGGCGACTTACAAACTTTGAGAGATACTTTTGTTATTGATTTTGGTAAATCGAAAAAAAATAACAAAATATTCTTTCCGATTAATAAAATTCTTTCTAAAAAATTTGAATGTGATTATCTTCTGGGATTTTTAGAATTACCTGAAAACTTAAACTCTCTTAGAGGTTTTGTAATCGTTATCCATGGTTTAGGAGGCTCAACTAAACGGTTTGGTTTAAGAAGAATCTCTAGGAAATTAGCAAATAATGGTTTTGGAGTTCTTAAATTAAATCTAAGAGGATCTGGATCTGCGAGATATTTAGCTAAAGGAAATTATTGTGCTAGATGCTCCAGTGATGTTATTTCAGCAATTAAATATTTTAAAAAATTCATCAATTTAGAATTTAAAGATCTCATTAAGATGAATAATCTTCCAATTTACGGAGTTGGATTATCTTTAGGCGGAACAATTCTTTTAAATGCCTGCTTAGATTACGATGAAAACAAGGGCGAAAAACTTTTAAATGGCCTAGCCTGTGTGAGTAGCCCTTTAGATTTATCATCATGCAGTCTCTGTATTGAAAAATCTAGAAATTATATCTACCAAAAATGGTTACTTCTCCGTTTAAAAAATCAGTTATGGGACGGATTTAATGATGAAGGCATAATTCTTAATAATGAGAAATTAAGAAAAAAAATTAGAACTTTGAAAAGTATAAGGGAATTTGATCAGAAATTTACAGCTCCAAGTTGGGGATTTAATTCTTTAGAAGATTATTATGTAAAAGCTTCTCCAATATTTAGAATCCAAAATTCAATAAAAAAATTACCTCAAATGCTTTTTATTCATGCCAAGGATGATCCTTGGGTTCCATATAATTCAACTTTGAATTTAAGAGGGAAATGTATTGATAAATTTAATATTTTAATAACTGAAAAAGGAGGTCATAATGGTTTTCACTCGATTAATGGCTGCTGGTCAGATGAAGTAGTAAAGAACTGGTTTATTAGTATCTAGGACTATTTAAAAATGGTGTTTTTTTAAAAATCCATTTTTCTATTGGTTTATCGTTAATAATGTGTGAGGTAAAAATTTCTGAAATTTTTTCTGGAGAAACTTTCTCGTACCAAATACCATCAGGCCACACAAGAAGAATTGGGCCGTTCTTACATATCCTTAAACAGTCAGCTTTTGATCTTAATATATGAACGTTTTTTGTACAGGGATCATTCTCAAATTTTTTTAAGGTCTTTTTCAAGCATTCCCATGTTTTTTGACCTTCATTGCCTTTAAAGCATTTCTGTTTTGTGGGTGTTGAACATAGTAGAAGATGCTTTTTAATATTCACTTTTATCCAATACTTACGTATTTTTTCCCTTTTTTAATTTCTTGTTCAACAAAAAGTCTGGCCCAGTTGTCTACTTCAAGAATATCCTCCAATTCGGGGCTCAAATTCAAATTCTCCATATGTGATTCGCAAGCTTTACTTATAAATGTTGGAATTTCTTGAAAAGAAATTTTTTCTTTAAGGAATTGTTCAACAGCCATTTCATTAGCAGCATTTAAGACTGCAGGCATAGTCCCAGAAGATTTTCCTGCGGCATAGGCAAGTCCCATGCATGGATATTTAAACTCGTCTGGCTCTTTAAAAGTTAATTTTCCGATTTCACTTAGTTTTAATCTTTTCCAATTTGTTTTAAATCTTTCAGGCCAACTCATCGCATATAAAATGGGTAGTTTCATATCTGGCCAACCTAATTGAGCTAATACTGAAGAATCTTCCATCTCAATCATTGAATGAATAATACTTTGAGGGTGGATAACTATTTCGATATTTTCGTAAGAGGTCCCAAATAAATAATGAGCTTCTATAACTTCTAATCCTTTATTCATAAGAGTTGCAGAATCTACAGTTATTTTTTTCCCCATATCCCAATTAGGATGCGAAGTTGCATCTTCCACTGTGACATGCTTTAAATCCTCAACGGCCCAATCTCTGAAAGCACCACCGGAAGCTGTTAAATGTATGGCTTTTAAACCTTTAGGTATCTCTCCTGTTGAAAAATCTGCATTTTCATAATTGGGTAATCCTTGTAAACATTGAAAGATAGCAGAGTGTTCTGAATCGGCAGGTAAAAGCCTACTATTATTTTTCTTTAATGCAGGAATAACAATTGGTCCTGCCGCAATTAAAGTTTCTTTGTTAGCAAGTGCAATATTTTTTCCCGCATTAATTGCTGACATTGTTGGAATTAAGCCTGCACATCCTACTATCCCTGTAACCACAGTATCTGCCTTATCCCATGCTGCAACTGCATTTATCCCCTCCTTTCCACTCAAAATCAAGGGAGCACTATCCAAATCTAAGTTATTAATATTATCTTTTAAATCTTCTATAAGATTTTCATCCTCAATCGCAACCACTTCTGGTTTATGTGTTTTAACTTGTTCTGTTAATAAATTAATATTTCTTCCTGCCGAAAGAGCTACGGCTTTAAACTTATCAGGCTGCTCACTAGCTATTTCGAGAGTTTGAGTCCCTATTGAACCAGTAGAACCGAGCACAGTAATGTATTTCAATTTTCTCTGATATTTCTAATATCTTCCCATTTAAAGGCGTATTTAAAAAACAAAAATTTCAAATTGGTTTTTTTCTTAAAATTTAGACCCTTATCCATGTTGTTATTTCCTTTGATTGATCAATAAGTTCAATACCTTTTTCTTTTAATAAATTCCTTATTTCATCAGCCTTTGCATAATTCTTTCCCTTTTTTGCTTTCAATCTTTCATTAATAAGCGATGATATTTCTTCTTCTGTTATTCTACTTTCTTTTACTAAAACCTCTTTTTTAAGACCAAGTACCTCAGTCAACTTTTCAAGGCTTTTAAAATTCTCAAGTAGAAAGAATTTTTCATTTAAGTCTATTTTAAAACCTTCAACCCTTTGAAATTGGTTTAAAAAGTTTTTTAATGGTTTCGCTAAATCGTAAATAATAGCAATTGCACCTGCTGTATTAAGGTCATTTCCCAGAGCCTCAGAAAATTTAAGCTTTTTTTGAGATAATTCAAAACTTATTTTCTCTTTATATTCTTCTTCGATAGATTCATTTTTATTAATAGATTTAAAAGCATCTTTTGTAAGGTCAATAAAAGAAAGGGCTATATTAATATTTTTCCAAGCTTCTGAAGCACTCCTTAAAGCTTCTTCAGTAAAATCAAGTGGTTTTCTATAATTCACAGTCATAACAAAATATCGCAAAGTCATAGGGCTTATACCTGACTTAATTAGCTCTCTGATAGTTTTAAAATTTTTAAGGGATTTACTCATCTTTTGTCCATTTACATTGACCATCCCATTGTGTAACCAATAGTTCGCTAGCTTTTTGCCATTGGCTGCTTCTGATTGGGCGATTTCATTCTCATGATGTGGAAAAATCAAATCAGAACCACCTAAATGGATATCGATAGTATCTCCTAATTCATCTTTAACCATCGCCGAACATTCAATATGCCATCCTGGCCTACCTTTACCCCATGGCGAATCAAAAAATGGTTCATCATCTTTGGCTTTTTTCCATAGCGCAAAATCTTGCGGATTAAGTTTTTTACTATTTTCCTCATTAACCATTCTTCCTTGCTGATTGATATTTTGTTCTTGTAAATTTTGATTACTTAGCTTTCCATAATTTTTATTTTTGAAAACAGAATAATAAACGTCTCCATCCCTAGAGTATGCATAACCTTTGTCCTCAAGGATTGTTATGAAGGAACAGATATTGCATATATGATTCGTTGCTCTTGGCATGCTATCCGGACGCATTATCCCTAAAGAATCCATATCTTTGTGAAATTCAATGATATTCTTTTCAGATACTTCCTTCATTGAACTGCTTTCTTCTTTCGCTCTTTTTAAGATCTTGTCATCAATATCTGTAAAATTTTGAACATACTTCACTTTGAAATCACTGTAAATTAAAAATCTTCTCAATACATCCCAAGCGATATAACTTCTGGCATGACCAAGATGACATAAATCATAAACAGTTACCCCACAACAATAAATTTTTACTACATCATCAATAGGCTTAAAAACCTCAATTTTTTTGCTTAAAGTATTAAAAAGTTTGATCATCTTAAAATAAGTATTTCATAAGGTTTATTTTGTCTCCATCCAATTGTCTCCAATTCCAACATCAACTAAAAGAGGCACATTTAATTTTACACAATCTTCCATAGTCTTCTTTACTAATTTCGTCGTAATTTCCAAAGAATCTGGTTCAACTTCAAACAATAATTCATCATGTACTTGTAAAAGCATTTTTGCTGGAACATTCATTTCTATGAATTTTTTATTTAGTTGAACCATTGCAATTTTAATAATATCTGCACTCGAACCCTGAATTGGGGCATTGGCTGCGGCTCTTAGTGACTGTGCTTCCATGCCAGCTCTTCTTGCGGCTTGCAAGTCAATTTCGTAAGGATCTTTTCCTAGTAATCTTCCAAGTCCATTTTTATCAAACTTAAATTCTCTCTTTCTACCAAAAATTGTTTTTACATAACCTTTTGATAAGGCAAGCCTTTCTTGAAGTTCAAGAAATTTGAAAATTTTTGAATATCTTTCTTTGTATTTTATTAGGAATTCTTTTGCTTCTGGAGTACTTACTCCTGTAGAACGTGCAAACTTTTTAATTCCCATACCATAGATAACTCCGAAATTTATTGTTTTCCCAACTCTCCTCTCATCAGAAGAAATTTCTTCTTTCTCAAAAATTAATCTTGCAGTCAAAGAATGAATGTCATCATTTTTATGAAATGCATTTATTAGTATTTCTTCATCCGCTAAGTGAGCAAGTATTCTTAATTCGATCTGAGAATAATCAGATGATAAAAGTTTCCAATTTTTTTCAGGCAAGAATGCTTTTCTGATTCTCCTACTAAATTCAGTCCTAACAGGGATATTTTGAAGATTAGGATTGCTACTACTTAGTCTCCCAGTCGCTGTAGCAGCTTGATTAAAGTTTGTATGAACTCTTCCGGTCTTTTCGTTAATAAGATTTGGAAGAGCATCAATATAGGTGCTAAGTAATTTGCTAAGAGTTCTATGTTTTATTAAATGTTGGATTATTTCATGTTCGTCGACTAATCTTTCCAGAACTACTGCATCTGTGCTCCATCCTGTTTTTGTTTTCCGTGATTTTTTCTTATCCAAATTTAATTTTTCAAACAAGATCTCACCAAGTTGTTTTGGTGAAGATAGATTGAAACTTTCCTCTGCTAACTCATAAACTTTACTTTCAATATCTTCTAAGGTACTTTTTAATTCTTTTGAGAGTTTATCCAAATAAGGGATGTCGATGGTTATGCCATTCATTTCCATTTGGGACAATACCGGCTCTAAAGGTAGCTCGATTTCTTCGAACAATTTGATTAATTCATCTTTTTCCTTTGAAAAACTTTCTTTAAAAATTTTGACAATCTTAAAAGTTAGAAAAACATCATAACCGCAGTAAATACTTGCTTCATCAATATCAACAAATGAAAAGTCTTTATTTTTTCCAACTGTCTCCTTAAATGAAGGAGGCTTAAATCCAAATAATCTAAAACTAATTTCACTTAACCCATGTTTCTCCTGATTATTAAGAAGGTAGTCTGCTAACAAGGTGTCAAAGGTTACGCCTTTAAGATCAAGTCCATGATTAAAAAATATTTGCCTATCAAATTTAGAATTTTGGAGTGCCTTTTCTTTTTTTGGATCTTCTATCCAATTTCTTAGCTTTGAGAAAACATCTTCAATTGATAATTGATTGGGGGTCTCCTTTTTTGTTTGATGACCAAGAGGTATATAAAATAAATCATCATTTTCTTCTCCAAGACATAACCCTATCCCAACAAGTTCCGCATCGATTGGATTCAAACTATTGGTCTCTGTATCTAAAGAAACTATTTGATTAGTCTTGTCTAATCTTTGAATTAATTTATCAAGTAATTCGAAATCATTTACAATAGTTACGTTGATTTTAGGGATTTTATTTTCACTATTTTCTAATTCATTATTGCCTGCGACTTTTGGTGCCTTCTCCTCCTCTTTAGCTACATTATTTTTGTCAAAACCACCTTTGCTGAAAGTTGAATTGAAAATATCAATTTGTCTAAGTAGTGTTGATAGTTCTAATTTTTTCAGTGACTCTGAAAGTAGTTCTTGATTTATATTTTTTAATTCATAACCGTTACTTAAAATTAAAGGCACCTCAGTATTTATTTTTGCTAAATCCCTAGAAAGAAAAGCATTATGTTTATCGTTTCTGAGCTTTTCTATAACTGAACCTTTGATGAATCCTTTATATTTCTTATCGTTGTTCTGCTGAATCTTGTCCAAAGCCTGATAAATTCCATCAAGCGTATCGTTCTCTTTTAGTAGATTAATTGCAGTTTTTGGCCCTACTCCTTTAATACCTGGAATATTATCAGAACTATCACCAGTTAGGGCTTTGAGATCAACTACTCTTTCTGGCGCAACACCTAATTTTTCTTTTACTCCATTTTCATTCATAAGAGTTGGATTTCCACTTTTCGCATATGGACCACCACCCATATAAAGTACATAAATATCTTTTTGATCATCTACTAATTGAAATAAGTCCCTATCTCCAGAAAGAATATTCACGCACCATCCTTTAGAAGAAGCATCATTTGCAATTGTGCCTAGGAGATCATCTGCTTCGTATCCTGGAGATTTAAAAATTGGTAAATTAAGGCTTTCTTCTAAAATGATTTCTAGTTGTTCAATATCCTGAAAAAAAACATCTGGTGCTACATCTCTATTGGCCTTATAATTTGGATCTAATTCATGTCTGAAAGTAGGTTTTTCGGTATCAAACGTAATACAAACACCCTCAGGACTAATATTTTTACAATTATCCAGAAGGCTTTTTAGAAATCCATAAGTGACACTTGTTGGAAATCCCTCTTTGGTAGTTAAACCTCCATCAATCCCTTTGCTAAATGCATAGAAGCTTCTAAAAGCAAGTGAGTGGCCATCGACTAAAAGTAAAATTGGTTTTTTAGAGTTTTCAGATTTTAAACTCATTTTCTCTTCTTAGCCCAAGGTGGAATATCAATAAAGATTTGCTCTCCAGGTTCTAATCCATCAATTACTGAAGTTTTATTTCCACTACTAATACCAATTTCGATTTTTTCAAATTTGGGAGAATTGTTTTTATCAACTTTCAAAATTCCTTTTTCACCTTTTTCAGTGACAATAGAAACTGTTGGTACTAAGATTTTTTCTTCATTACCTTCGACTCTAAATTCAAGATCTGCAGTCATTCCAATTTTAATTTCTTCAGAAATATCTTTAAAATTTAAAGTTACTTCGAATGAGGTTACATTATTATCTTTTAAAGCTCTTGTAGCTATTTTTTTAACTATGGCACTATATTTTTTTGAGGGATAAGCCTCAATTCTTACTGAGGCTTCTTGACCTATTTTTATTCTGCCAATGTCACTCTCAGGAACTTTAGCAACAATTTCTAGGCCCTCTGATAGTTCAAAAATAAAGTTTTTGGTTTTAGGGTCTGAACTTAAGTTTGTACTTGGTGTGACATAAGATCCTATCTCAGCATATTTTGCAGTTATCTTTCCTCCATATGGAGCTTTAATTAGGTAGAAACTTTTTTCAGCTTTTGCATCATTAAGTTTTGCGCTACTAATGTTGTAGTTATTTTTATAACTTTCATAGTCTTCTTTACTTACTGCGCCTTCTTGATATAAATATTCCCTTCTTAAAAATTCAGATTTTTGTTTTTCTACATTTAATTCAAGTTCTTCAACTTTATAGATAAAATCTTCATCATCAAGAGAAGCTAAAACCTGATCTTTTTTTACAAGATCGCCCTCATCTACTTTGATTTCTTTTATTACGCCTTGCTTCCGAGGCCCAATATTGCTTGTCCTTATTGCTTTTACTTCACCACTAGTATTAATTGAATCTGAGAGGATTCCTTTTTCAACTTGAACTACAAAATCAGAAATATCTTTTGACTTATTTTTCTTGAAGGAATTGGTTATAAAAACGAAAAATATAGCTAGAGAAAGCAATATAATTCCACTTCTTAGATTTATATTTTTTTTTATTAAATCAAACATTTCTTTTTAAAAGCAGAAGTAGAGAATATTTAGGAACTAAATAAATAATCAAGACGATTATAATTAACTTATCCAAGATTGGTTAAGTAAATACTATATTACTAAAAGATGTTTTCTTGATAATTTTTCCATAATTTTTTTCAAATGTTAAAAGCAGGTATTATTGGATTACCAAATGTTGGAAAATCAACTCTATTTAATGCACTTGTAGAAAATGCTAAGGCCCAAGCGGCTAATTTTCCCTTTTGTACTATAGAACCTAATAAAGGCATAGTTTCAGTCCCAGATCAAAGGTTGCAAGAGTTAGGTAATTTAAGTTCTAGCCAAAATATTATCCCAACAAAAATTGAATTTGTAGATATCGCAGGACTAGTAAAAGGAGCTAGTAAAGGCGAAGGTTTGGGAAATAAATTTTTATCAAATATTAGGGAGGTTGATGCAATAGTTCATGTTGTAAGGTGCTTTGAAGATAGTGATGTAATTCATGTTTCTGGAAAGGTAGATCCCCTGGATGACATTGAGATAATTAATCTGGAATTGAATTTAGCTGATTTATCTCAACTCCAAAAAAGAAGAGAAAGAATTAAAAAACAGGTTAGAACTAGTAAAGAGGCAGCTAAAGAAGATACCTTACTAGAAAAAATTGAAGAAGAGCTAGAGAAAGGCCTTTCAGTTAGATCAATATCTTTGAATGAAGAAGAAAATTTAATAATTAAGCAATTAGGCTTCCTTACCGCAAAACCAATAATTTACGCAACAAATTTGAATGAAAATGATTTAGCTGAAGGTAATGATTTCTCATCAAAAGTTCAGAGTTTTGCAAGCAATGAAAATACAGAATGTATAAAAATATCAGCGCAAGTCGAATCTGAATTAATAGAGTTAGAACCACAAGATAAAAAAGACTACCTTATTGGTTTAGGAGTAGAAGAAGGGGGATTAAGTTCTTTAATTAGATCAACATATAAATTATTGGGATTAAAAACTTATTTCACCACTGGAGAAAAGGAGACAAAAGCATGGACCATAAAGGATGGGATGACTGCGCCACAGGCAGCAGGAGTAATTCATACTGATTTTGAAAAAGGATTTATAAGAGCTCAGACTATTTCGTATCAAAATTTAATTGATTCAGGTTCAATTGCCAATGCAAAAACTAAAGGTCTTTTAAGGAGTGAAGGTAAGGAATATATTGTTAACGAAGGTGATGTAATGGAGTTCTTATTTAATGTTTAGTAAGTCTCTTAAGGCTTACTATTTTGCTTTTTGAATTTAAATTCAAAAAATGAAATTAATAAAATTAAGATACATCCTATGCAACTTCCTATTAACCCAAAAACAATGGTTGTAAAGCCATCATCGTAGCCATATTGTAGTTGTGGTAAATGAGGGGGTATTGGCATTATTTTTCAACAGAATTTTCAATATCTTCCAGTAAATGTTTAGTTGATCTACTAAAACCATTAGTTTTTAAATAGTTTTGAGCCTCTCTAAATTTTTCAGCTACTCTTTTTGCATAAGGAGTATTCATGGAATTTTGAGTCATTTTAAAAATGCGACTCATTTTATAATCTGATTTAGGTAACCCCTTGATAAGTATTCAAAAATACAAGAATATAAAAATAGGATTTTTTACTTACTAAGAAATTTATTGTGAAAAGTTCTTGATTCTCCAAATTAAAGTTTTTTCAAATTAGAAAAATTGACAATGACAAATATATTATTAATTCTTTTTTTTCTACTTTTATTATTATTATTTTTTTATTCAAGACGAAACAATAAGTCAGCCAAAAAAACAACAATTAGTCCAACTTATGTACCTTTCTTAAAAGAACAAGAATTTAATCCTGACATAAGTACTGATAATTGGGATTTACACAAACTTAGATTAGATAAATTTAAAAGATCACAATATAAGGGATTAACTTTCTTCGTAAGTTCAGAAAATAGAATTTACTATCTTTCTGAAGAAGGTGATAAAGTTTATTGCTAACAGGATAAATTAATTTTATAAATAGGAAAAGCCGATAGAAATTAATAATATTAATGAAGTATTTATTTTTATTATCTGAAAAGTTTTACAGATTTCTGGAATGGGAGTGGAATACTTTAAGAAATCTAAGAAGAACAAAAAGAAAGAATTTTTTTCTAAGAGGATCATTTGCTTTATTTAGTTTATTATCTATTCTTTTTTTAATATTTTCGCCTCCTATTGCTTTTGGAATGTTATTTGGAGAGGGATTAAAATTCAGTATTTTTTTTATTTGGATATGGATTTTAAATTTAAAGTTTTTTTGAAAATTTATAATTAATTTCCCGAGATTATTTAAAATTGAAAATATATTAAATTTATTTTATGCCAAAAATATTCAAACAAAATAAGTTCGCTTTGTTGGGAGCAAATATATTAATAATTTTAATCTGGGTAACTATATCTTCATTGTTGATAAATTTATTTCAAAGTGAAAATGCCCCATTTTATATATATAAAATTTCTTTTTTAATAAGATTTCTTCCTCCTATTTGGGTTACTTGGTTCCTGTGGATAAAAAGAGGTGGTTTAAAAAGATAAATAACAAAAGCATTTTTGCGTATTTACTATAAAAATAAATCAGTTAAAATTTCTTTGCTTACTTGAAATTTTCTTGTAAGAATTAGGTAATTAAGAGATTGTTTTTAGCTAAGAAACAATCTCTTTTTTTTTTTACAAATATTTTTTCTCATAAAAAAGTGCTTGTCAGTATCCCTATTGACAAACACTCATGACGATCAATTTTTTAAAAATTAAATAGGCAATCTGTTATCAATTTCTACTACTCCAGAATCCATAAGACGGCCGATTTTAATAATTAAAGACATATCTAGTCTTGAAAATTCAGACTGATGGCTAGTTATCCAATCTAGTTCCGAAAGAGTTATAACTCTCAAAGTATTTACTTTAAGAAAAAGTAAGCCTAAATTCATTTTAAAAAATTCCTGGGATTATCCAGCCAAATAATCCATAATTCACAACTAATGCAAATAAGCCCATCATTGCCATTCTTCCATTAGTTCTTTCGGCGTTTTGCCAATAAGTTTGTTTTGAATTTTCCATTTTTCTGAGTAAAAGATTTATTAAGGAGTAAGTTTTAAACGAAACCAGGAATTATCTGACCTGTTGTTAAATATGCTCCAACAGCAGCAATTAGTCCAAGCATTGCGAATCTGCCGTTAAGAGTTTCAGCAACAACTTTTTCTTTTTCGATTGTTTTGACTTTTGTGTTTGTGTTTTTCATTTGATTAGAAGATGAATAGTTTAAATTTTCGTTTTGAAATTGCTTGGTTAGATAAGCAACGAGGGTGGCTGTAAAAAGTACAATTACGGCTAAAAAACCTGAAAGGGGACTCATTAAAAAATGCCAGGAATAATTTGTCCAGTTGAAACGTAAGCTCCTACTAAGGCAACAAGCCCAATCATTGCCCAACGACCATTAACTTTTTCTGCATTCTGTGGGTAGCTGTCGTATGAAACGGACTCATCTATGTAAGGACGTGTCTCAGTAGGAAACATGTTCTGTCTGCCGCCTGATTCAGTAGTAACGTTTGAATTAGCCATTTAAGTTGTGTAATTGTTAACTAATGTAACACTACTATTAACAAATGTAAAGTATTAAGCCGAAATTAAGTTTTTTTCAAGATATTTACTACATATGTGTAACATAACCGTGACATATTTCTTTAAATAGTTGTTTTTTGGGATTGCATTTTTTATTTTCTTGGTTTGCCTTGGCTTTATACATGGGGCTCAGGACGTTTTTGTGGAGTAAAAGATGATGCAAACTTTTTAGCAGATATTATTTCATTGAGATCAAATAAATCGGCTGCAACTAAAGAAATGCTTGAGTGCAAAGCTCTTTTAGGTTCTTAAATTTCTAATATTATTATTGAAAAATAAATTAAAAATAAAATTCTTAGAAAAAAAGTGATTTAGGTATGAAACACTACATCAATTAGCTATCGGGAATAATTAATTTAAGGATATAAATCTATTTCGAATAATTATGGAATTCGCTAAAAAAATCATGACCGAAAAAGCTGAAAAGCTTAATGGTAAAGCAGCAATGCTTGGAATGTTTGCTCTTGTTGGAGCTTATTATTTTACTGGTCAAATTCTTCCAGGAATTTTCTAGTAAAAATCCTTGTAAAATTTTTTTCAGGGCTTTATCAAGCCCTTTTTTACTGGATTATTAGTCTCTTTTTAATTATCTAATAATTCAAATAATTTACTTATTAGAAGCTTTCTTTTTAAAAAAGTTTTATCAATATATTTTTTATTCTCTTCTTTTAAAATTTCCTGACCATTTGAGCCCAACCCTTTAAGGACAAATTCTTTATCTTCTTTAATCCACTTATTTATCATTCCCCCCGTCGTCTCTATATGGAATTGCAATCCGTAAGCAAAATTACCAATCCTAAAAAACTGTTCCTTACACCGTTCACTACTAGCAATGAGTACTGCTTTATTAGGTAATAAAATCCTATCTCCATGCCAATGCAGGACATGAAAAGGTTCTTCAAACAGTGGTTTAAAGTCTTTATTCGATTTGTCTATAAAAATTTGAGACCATCCAATTTCTGGTAATGCTCTTGGAGGTGATCCATATTTAAGAATTTCTACATCTCCTCCAGCAGCATTCGCAAGCAACTGAGCACCTAAGCAAACACCGATTATAGGTCTTTTATTTTCTAATTCTTTTTTTATAAAATCTCTTTCTAACTTAAGCCATGGATATCTGTCTCTTCCAATATCTTTAACTCCCATTGGTCCACCCATAATTAAAATTAAGTCGCCTTTTTTGGTTTGAGGCAGATCATTTTTATTATCTAAACGAATAATTTCTATTTTTAAATCTCTTTCTTTAGCAAATTGTTCAAAAAGACCTGGCCCCTCAATTTCTAAATGCTGCAAAACTAATAGGCGTCTTATTGCCTTCATTCGCTTTCCATTATTTCAGCTGATTCAGAACAGACATTAACGCTAAACCACTTCACTGCCGACCAAGTATCTTCTTGGTATGTACCTGCTGCAATACTTACAAAACAATCATTTTCATACCAACTTCGATAACTGGGAGTTACTCCCGTTCCTTTTAATCTATTTTCTAAGCCTTTTCCATATTTTTTAATAACAAGATTTATAGCTTGATTCTCAATTTCTCTTTGCTTTTCATCAGCAAAACCTCCTAGTGGAATAAAAAAAAGAATTGACGCAATAAGTAAACGTATCATTGAGTCTTTTTTTTTAAATGTAGCTAATTTCATATCGATTAATTAATTTTCTAAAATCATCAACTCTATTTTGTCCATTCTTTAATGGTCTTGAGGAGTCAAGAACGGCTGCACAACATAATTGCCAACAAGAATTTTCATCTAGTTCTAATTTCTTACATATATTTTTTGGGGCTTTGATAACTGTATTTAGTTCTGCGATATGTTGAGTAGTTTCCCATAATTCTCCTTCTAGAAAGTCAATTTCAATACTTGATAATAATTCTGTAGCAACGTAATCCTTAATTAGCTCAGTTAATTCCACGATATTTTATTAAAGCAGAGAAGTTAAATCATCTATTAGTATTTGTATAGCAATATAAAAAAAAAGGAGCTAGTTTCCACCTCATTTTGAATCTCCCATCGATATTAAGAGACTACATCATTTCGTATTGATCAAGTTTGGTTTTTAATTTTGTTGCTTGTTTAATCAATGACAAAGCTTCTTTTCTGCCAGTTGAATTATTAGCCTGAACTATAAGATCGGCGTATTTCTTTGCGATTTTTTTTTCCATAATTTAAACTATATAAATACCGTTTTTGAATCTTGAAACTAGCGAGTCACAACTAGAAGTAGATAAGGAGTCAACGGTTAAAACCTCAGAGTCAACAAATTGGAACGGGTTAACTCGTGTTTTTAATTTATAATCAATTAATAAAAAAGCTGTTGGTATCTACGATTACATTGTTTTCAAACCCTGATTTAATTTATAGTTATCCATGAATTGGATTGAAAATTTTCAATCATCTTTTTAATGCAATCAATAAAAAAAAAGGGGGTTAAAAACCCCCTTCGGTTTATTAAAAGACCTAATTTACTAATTACCTAAACCTAGAGGAGCCCAAAGAGTTGCTTCAGAACCTATAACAGGGACAACTCCTGTAGTTTTTGCATTAGAAACTTTATTTTTTACAATAGGAGTATCTTGTTCTCCTAAAGCTGCCCATAAAGTTGATTGATGAGCGATAACTGGTTGAACTTTTAATGGTTGAGATTGAAAAGAAGGCTTTTGGGTTCTTACAAGTTGGACTCCAAGAGAACCAACAATAAATGCTCCAAGAAAACCTGCAAATACAGCAGTAATATTGTTACTACTTACTGAGGTAGATACGTTAATAGACATAATAGTTATGTGACTAAATTTCATTTTTGACTGAAGTCCCCGTTCCTTGGCTTCAATCTTAATGCGGCTCGTAAAACGAGATGAACGTTTATGTAGTCTACGCTACATTTTAACTATAAATACAATTTAATTTACAAGATGTTAATCGCAATACAAAAACTTATTAAAAAATAAGAAATTAAATTTTAAAGTGAAGAAAATATATTTGAATTTTTTTGAGTAAAAAATAATTGATTATTTTCATAATTGTTTGCAGAATAACTTTCGGAAACAACAGTTCCGTGAGTTACCCCCAAAATAAAACCAAGTAAGATCGCTAAACGCATCCAAGAATATAAATTTGAAGTTAATTTCCCTCGAATTAAGAATATATGATGTTGTTATTTATACTAAATAATTTTTTATCCCCCAAGATATGACATTGATGGATGAATTTTTTGATTTTTGTCAGTTGTTTTCTCTAATACTTTAAATCGATCTTCACTATAGTTATCTTCTCTAGCTTCCCAAATGCTCTTGATTTTGTTTTCCAATTCATGGAGATTAATTGGTAGAGACAACCATGGGTTTAGATTTATACCTTCATTAGAAAAAAGACATGTATAAGCATAACCATCGCTAGTTATCCTTAATCTATTACAGTCTGAACAAAAAGGATTACTTATTGAAGAGATTGTACTTACAAAACTATTTGAATCACTCATGTACCATCTATTAGCAGTTTGTCCCTCCTTTCTTCCGTAGTCTTTTAATCGATGTTTCTTCTTTAATAGCCTAATAATTCTTTCAGAGAAAAAAACATCTGATGGCTGCCAATTATTAGATATCCCTACGTCCATATACTCAATGAAACGAATTTCTATAGACCTTTTTTTTGCAAAATCAACTAATTCAAAAATTTGATTATCATTAATCTCTTTTTTTATAACTGCATTTATTTTTAATTTCCCCGCCTTTGGATTAAATCCAGCATTAATTGCATGATCTATTCCTTCAAGGACAGTAAATAATTTTTCTTTGCCAATAATTTTATTTTCCTCTCCAATCATGTTTGAAAAAATATCAGGATCAATCGCATCTAAACTTACTGTTATGCGGTCTAAACCATTTTTAAAAAGCTCATTAGCTTTTTTCTTAGAGAGCAAATATCCATTTGTGGTTAGAGAAATATCCTGTAAATTAGCTACTGGATTTGATTCTTCTAATCTTTGCGATTTAATTTCATAAAGAAGTTCATCTAATTGAGAACTCAATAAAGGTTCTCCTCCAGTAATTCTTAAAGAATTTACCCCTAATCGACAACTGACTAAAATTAACTTTTTAAATTGTTCAATATTTAAAATATCCAAACTATAGTTCTCAGGCTTACAGTAAATACACGAAAAATTGCAATTTTGTTTAAGAGATAACCTTAAAACTTTTAACTTTCTTTTTCTATTATCCTCCAATTGCTTAAATCCCATTATTCATATTTAAGAATTCTCTCTTGGAATTTATATTAATTAAATCTCCATTTTTTGCATAGAAATATTTATGGGGAATTTGATCAACCCATCCGAGAAAATTTTTCTTCCCAGAGGATAACTTTTTTTTTAATTTAAAATGATTTTCTTCATTGATGGGATAAATTCCGAATAATGGTTGTGCAAAAATTCCATCATGGGATATTAACGCAAAATTTTGATTTTCTTCCCATGATTTAAAAAGTGAATAAATTAATTTTGTATTCAAATTAGGCATATCGACTGGGACAATTAGGATATTTTTAGTAGTTTTTTTAAAAGATGAAAAAATTTGTTCTATACAAGTTAATGGTCCATCAAAGGGTTGGGCATCTGTAATAAACTCAACATTATTGCTTTTATCAACTTCCTTTAAATGAGAAGTATAATTTGTTATCACAAAAATCTCTAAATTAAGGTTATTTAATATTTTTATTTTGTGAGTCAGCCAATTTCCTCCTTCATGATGTTTAATTAGTGCTTTATCAGATCCCATCCTTGAACTCTTGCCACCAGACAAAATGAATGCTTTAAATTTATTATGTTTTATTTCCATAACTTAGGTAATATTTTCCCACGAGTATTTTATGTATCGGATAATACCAATAATCAGATTACTAATTTCTCCCAATTTTGATTTTATTAGTGCTGGCTATTCATTCTAGTCTTTTAAAAAAGTTGCATTTCTTAAAAACCAGATTTCGTATTAAATAATACAAATGAATGCATTGATCGAAATATAAATTGCTAAAAATTAATCTCGAAGAATTTTATGTTAAGTGATGTTTGGTCTTTAAATGGCAGATATAGAACTCTTCACCTCACCTGGTTTGCCTTTTTCCTTACTTTTGTTGTTTGGTTTAACCTCGCACCTCTTGCAACTACTGTTAAAGCCGATTTAGGTTTATCTGTTGCTCAAATTAGAACAGTAGCAATATGTAATGTTGCTTTGACTATCCCTGCAAGAGTTTTGATTGGAATGTTATTGGATAAATTTGGCCCAAGAAAAACTTACTCAACAATCTTGATATTTTCGGTCGTCCCATGTTTATTATTTGCTAGTGCTCAGGACTTCAATCAACTTGTTATTGCGAGATTGCTTTTGTCAATAGTAGGAGCAGGTTTTGTTATCGGAATAAGAATGGTATCTGAGTGGTTCCCTCCCAAAGAAATTGGTTTGGCTGAGGGAATATATGGAGGATGGGGAAATTTTGGATCTGCTTTTTCTGCCCTTTCTCTTGTCGCCGTAGCTGGATTCTTGTCTTTTTCAGGAGGGTTTGAGTTACCAACTGGAGCTGTACTTAATTGGAGGGGAGCTATTGCTCTTACAGGAATTATTTCTTTCTTTTATGGAATTATTTATTTCTTTAGTGTGACTGATACACCTCCAGGAAAACCTTATCAAAGGCCTGCAAAAACAGCTGGTTTAGAAGTAACGAGTATTAGAGATTTCTGGGGTTTAATTGGGATGAATGTCCCATTCGCAGCAATTCTTTCAGTCCTATGTTGGAGACTTCAAAAAGTAGGTTTCCTTACTTCATCTACTTATCCAATAGCCTTAATCGCAGTTTTAGCGTGGTTTATTTTCCAAACTTGGGGAATTATAAGAACGAATATTGAATTATTAAATGGAACTAAAATTTACCCTAAAGAAGATAGATATGAATTCAAACAAGTAGCTATTTTGGAATTAACTTACATTGTAAATTTTGGATCAGAATTGGCAGTAGTTTCAATGCTTCCTAGTTTCTTTGAATTTACATTTGATTTACCTAAGGCTGTAGCCGGAATTCTTGCATCATGTTATGCATTTGTGAATTTAATAGCTAGACCTGCCGGAGGATTGATATCTGACAGAACAGGCAATAGAAAAAACACAATGGGATTCCTAACTATGGGATTAGGGTTTGGATATCTATTGATGTCTTTAATAAAACCTGGAACTTTCACAGGATCAGCAGGAATTCTTATGGCTGTATTTTTAACTATGCTTTGCTCATTTTTTGTTCAATCAGGAGAAGGTTCAACTTTTGCTCTAGTTCCCTTAGTTAAAAAAAGAGTAACAGGACAAATAGCTGGATTGGTGGGGGCTTATGGAAATGTTGGTGCAGTAACTTATCTAAATATTTATAGCCTTTTACCTTTATGGATGGGTGGAGGTAAAGATCCTTCTCCAGAAATAATTGCTGCTTCAAATAGTGCCTTCTTCCAAGTCTTAGGTATAGCAGGATTAATAGTTGGATTCTTCTGTTATTTCTTTTTAAAGGAACCTCAAGGATCATTCGCGGATGCTTATGAAGGCGAAAAAGCTGAAAATTACGTTTAACCAATAACTATTGAGATATTTATAAAAGAAATTTTATGAATTTTACTAAAAGTCAATGCCCATATTGCGGTGTTGGCTGTGGTTTAAAAATGAAGCCTAAAAGTTCGGTTTCTGATGATAAATGGTTAGTCAGTGGAGATAGGGATAGTCCTTCAACTCAAGGTAAATTGTGCGTAAAAGGAGCAACAGTATGTGAGACCCTAAAAGATGGGAGATTAAAAGAACCACTTTATAGGGAAAATTTAAATGAAGAATTTAAAGAAATTTCCTGGGACGAATCATACGAAATTCTAAAAGAGAATATTTTGAGTTCTATAAAAAATTATGGACCTGATTCAATAGCTATGTATGGCTCAGGTCAATTTCATACTGAAGATTATTACGTAGCCCAAAAGCTTCTCAAGGGAGCAATAGGCACAAATAATTTTGATGCTAATTCAAGACTATGTATGAGCTCAGCAGTAGCTGGATATAACAGAAGTTTTGGCTCTGATGGCCCACCTTGTTGTTATGAAGATATTGATCATTGCTCTTTAATTTTATTAATAGGGACAAATACTGCAGAATGTCATCCCGTTCTTTTTGATCGAATTAAAAAACGTAAAAGAAACGTAAATGATAATTTAAAAGTAATAGTAATTGATCCAAGAGAAACTGAAACTTCATCCATAGCAGATTTTTACTTACAAATTTCTTCTGGAACAGATCTATTTTTATTTATTGGGATTGCGAATTATCTTTATAAGAATCAATTAACTGATCAAAATTTCATTGATAAGTCGACCGAAAGCTATTTTGATTTTGTAAAACATATACAAAAATGGGATTTAAAAAAAATAAGTGAAATTTGCAATATATCCGAGAAAACAATTATTGATATTGCAAAATTATGGGGAGAAAGCAAAAATGTTCTAAGTCTTTGGTCGATGGGTTTGAATCAAAGGCAAGAGGGTACAGCAGCAGTAAATGGGCTAATAAATCTTCATTTAATGACGGGCCAAATAGGCAAAGAAGGTTCTGGTCCTTTTTCCTTAACTGGCCAACCAAACGCTATGGGTGGGAGAGAAGCAGGAGGACTATCGCACCTTCTTCCAGGATATAGGTTTGTAAAAAATAAAATAGATAGGAATGAAATTGAAAAAATATGGGGGTTCCCTGAGGGAAAGATATCTGCAAAACAGGGTCTATCTGCATTTGAACAAATAGAAGCTATAAAAAAAGGATCTGTGAAAATTTGGTGGATTGCAGCTACGAACCCTTTGGTTAGCATGCCTAATTTAAACTTTGTAAAAAAAGCACTTTTAAAATGTCCTTTAATTATCCTGAACGAATCTTATGAACAAAGTGAATCAATTAAATATGCTCATCTAGTATTGCCCGCAGCTCAATGGAGCGAAAAAGATGGTGTTATGACAAATTCAGAAAGAAGAGTAACACTTTGCCCATCTTTCAGAGAATCGAATAAAAATTCAAAACCAGATTGGCAAATATTTGCTGAATTAGGACAGAAGATAGGCTATTTCAAACAATTTGAATATGAATCTTCATCGGAAGTTTATGATGAATTTTTAAAAACTACTACAAAAAGATTATGCGATATGAGCGGATTATCATATCAATTATTAAAAAATCATGGTCCTCAACAATGGCCTTATCCTAAAGGCAGCGAACCTAGTACATCTTCAAAAAGATTATATGAAGATGGTTATTTCCCAACTGAGACTGGCAAAGCAAATTTTTGTATTGATGATCCTATTGGGTTGGCTGAACCCCCTTCAGATGAGTACCCAATAATTTTGACAATTGGAAGATATCTAAGTCAATGGCATACAATGACAAGAACTTCTAAAGTTCAAAAACTTACAAAAAAGAATCCAGAACCGTTATTGGAAATTAATTCTAAAGATGCTTTATCTTTAAAAATCAAAAATGATGAAATAGTAAAAATTAAATCCAAAAGAGGGGAAGTTCAAGCAAAAGTTCTGATTACTGACAAAATTAAAGCAGGTACAGTTTTTTTACCAATGCATTGGGGTTTTAGTCAAAAAAATATGTGTGAAGTAAACTCTTTGATGCATGAAAAGTCATGCCCGATATCAAAACAACCGGAATTAAAAGCATGCTCAGTAATAATTGTTCCAAACTAGGCAATAATCTTATTTCAGAATCTCATCAAATGCTCTATCCAAATTGTTGTGTTCATGACTTGGTCTAACTAATTTGCAAAAAGCAAATCTATCTAATTCGTTTAAATTTCTCCATTTTTCAATTGAAATATTAATTCCCCTTGCTAGTGCCGATTTTAAAACTTGGTCAGGAACTTTATTTTTATTTTGCCAAGGTTGATTAATTGAAATTTCTATTTCTTTTGCTTCTCCATATTTTGAATTAGATGTAATTTCTTTTAAAAAAGTTTTTAAATCAATGAGATCGTTTTTTGAATCTGGCCAATCTACTATCTTATTTTTTTCAATTAAATTAAAGTCTTGCCAATGTGTAAGTTTTAATTTTATTCCAATTAAATCAAGTTTCCTTCTTACACATAAAGGAATGCATCTTAAGTCTTTAATAAAATCATCCTCGAAATTAAAATAATGATTTGATTGACTGTTAACCAAAATTAAATTGATATTTTATTAATAAATTAATGCTAAGTATAAAAAATTGATATTAGCTTTATTAAAAATTTTATTTTTTGTATTATTGAATAAATTGCTAAATGGAAATGGATAAATCTTTAACTCATATTAATGAAAGGGGAGAAATGAACATAGTTGATATTTCAGATAAAGTAGAAACTAAAAGAGAGGCTTTGGCAGAAGGATATATTAATTTAAACAAAGAAATATTAGAAAAAATAAAAAATGAAAAAATTAAAAAAGGTGATATTTTTGCAGCGGCTAGATTTTCTGCAATAAATGGTGCAAAAAAAACCTCAGAACTTATTCCTCTCTGTCATAATTTATCATTGAATAAAATCACAATTGATTTTGAAATTTGTGAATCAATGAAAGCAATTAAAATTATTGCTTTTTGCAAATCTCATTCTAAAACAGGTGTTGAGATGGAGGCTCTTACATCAGTTTCAATTGGTCTTCTCACTCTATATGACATGCTCAAAGCTTTAGATCCTTTTATGACTATTGATAATATTCGTCTTTTAGAAAAAAAAGGTGGTAAAAATGGAATATTAAAAAGAAGTTAAGTACTAACAATAATGGGAATTGATATCAATAATCAGGGTCTTTATTTAAACGATGCTATTAAAAAAATCTTGGAAGAGATGGATACTTTAATAGTGAATAATGAAATTTTACATAAGGAAGAGATCAATTTAGACGAAGCACTTGGAAAAGTTTCTATGGAGGAAATCTTATCTGAGGAAGATATGCCAGGTTATAGATCATCAGTTATGGATGGATATGCGTTAGGAGAATCAACTAAAGGGAATAAATGGAAAATTGTTGGAGAGTCTTTTCCCGGAAAGCCATTTAATGATCTTCTTAAAAAAGGTGAAGCTGTAACTATTAGCACAGGTTCATTTGTGCCAGATAATTGTTTTTCTGTGATACCTCAAGAACAAGTTTCTTTAGAATTTTTAAAAGGAAATGAGTATATTATTAAAAAAGAAACATCATCTAATAACTCTTGGATTAGAGAAAAAAATGATCAAGTATTTAAAGGTGAAATATTAATCAAGAAGGGGGTAAAGATTACACCTGGGATTTTAAGTAAATTAGCAAGTTGTGGGATAAAAACTATAAAAGTTAGTAAAATTTCTAAATTAGGTTTACTAATTACTGGAGATGAACTTATCAAATCAGGGACTGCAAGAAAGAAAGGAGAAATATGGGAAAGTAATAGTATTTTGATAAAATCAATTGCAAAAAATCTTGGATTTGAAATTAATGA
Organism: Prochlorococcus sp. AG-418-D13; assembly: GCA_003214315.1. GTDB lineage: Bacteria > Cyanobacteriota > Cyanobacteriia > PCC-6307 > Cyanobiaceae > Prochlorococcus_A. Next base: position 19,026 of record QCLU01000005.1, on the reverse strand, counting down.
AATTTATATAGAAAAAGATAATTATCAAAATATAAAAAATTCTCTTAGAAATATTTCTGAATTTAATGATGTGGTTATTTCAGTTGGTGGGATATCAGTGGGTAAAAAAGATTTTTTAAAAGATATTATTAACGAGATAGGAGAGATTAAATTTTGGAAAATATTTTTAAAGCCAGGAAAACCTTTTGCTTTTGGATTGATAAACAAAAAAATTCCTTATTTTGGATTGCCTGGGAATCCCGTTTCAGCAGCTATTACTTTTATCCAACTTGTTTGGCCCGCACTTCAGAAACTTGAAGGAATTACTAATATTGAATTCCCTCTTAGGATTAAGGTTAAGCTGAATTCTGATTTGAAAAGAAGAAAAGGGAGACCTGAATTGCTTAGAGGAAAACTTATCGTTAATGAAGAAGGTGAATTAATTGCAGATATTTCTGAAGAACAATCCTCATCAAAGATTAGTTCAATATCTAATTCAGATTTATTAATAGAAATACCTTCTGAAATTGATTTTTGTCAAAAAGGAAATTTATTATGGGCACAACTTTTAAAAAATAATTTTTTATAATTCAAAGCCTAATTCAGTATTCTTTTTTACCCATGAGGATCCTTTGAAAGTCCATTCTTTTTTCCAAAAAGGAACTTTGTATTTTGTAAATTCAAGTATTTCTTGGAGAGATTTATTTGCAATGCCTCTATGATTTGCACTTACTGCTATTAAAATAATAGGTTCGTTAGGGTAAATGAAACCTATCCTGTGTAAGAGAAAAATACATAAATCATCATGTCTTTCAGAAATTTTCATTAAATATCTTTTAATATAATTTTCGGTCATTCCTTTATAATGAACAATTTCTAGTTTCTTTAAATCATTTCCAAATTGATCAAAAGGCCTTACTCTTCCAATAAAAAGTGAGTTTGCTGAATTCTTATTGACCTTCTCCCAAAGTTCGAATTCTTTATAAGGATTAAAAGTTTCTTCTAGGATTTTAAATTGTATTCTTAAATTATCCACCGGTAAACATTGGCATAAATGCCACCTCATCATCTGGATTAATCTTCGCATCCATATCTGTAATTTCTTGATTAATAGAAACGATAATATTATCTTGAGGTAAATTAGAATTAATTAATTTCCATACAGAAAAAACCTTCATTTGAGAGCCTTCAATTGTAAGAAATTTTTCATTCCATCCTAGATCTTCAGCGATACTAGATAATAAAACCACCTTAATTTTGTTAGATTTTTCACTTTCCATCTATAGTGATCTAGTAACTAATGGTTTAATTTTAAGTGGTTTCTATAGCTTTGCTTACTGTTTCTGATACTCGTAACACAAAAAATGATGAGAGTGGAAATTATCTACTTCAAGAGGCTGAGAAATCAGGACACAATATCTTTAATAAGATAATTTGCAAAGATGATATTTATTTAATTAGAAAATATATAAGCGATTGGATCTCAGATCCAAATATTGATGTGATTATTACAACAGGTGGTACAGGAATTACAGCTAGGGACGTTACTCCTGAAGCTGTTAGACCTTTATTAGATAAAGAGATTGATGGTTTTGGGGAAACTTTTAGGTTTTTATCATTTAAAAAGATAGGAACAAGTACTTTACAAAGTAGGTGTATTGCGGGGTCTGCAAATGGTAAGTTTTTATTCGTTTTGCCTGGATCTAAGGATGCTGTGATGACAGGTTGGCAAGATATAATTTCTTATCAACTTAATGAAAATACAAAACCTTGTAATTTAATAAATCTCATTGATAAGTTAAAACAATAATTCTCTAGTTTATTTATTTATTAGAAATTGATTTGAGATTACTTTTTGATTTTTTATGCATTTAAGTAGAGAAGGATCTTTTATTTCATTTTCTAATTTTGATAATTGTTCAAAACTATTATCATTCCAAATACTCCCTAAAGAAAAAATTGCATATTTAGCGATTTCTAATTCTTTATTTAAAGAATATTTATAGAGCAATTTACAAACTATTTCGCTTTCTCTTCTTTTTAATATAGAGATTATCTTGTAGTTGATTTTGAAATTATCGTAAATTTTTATTTGATCAATAAAATATAATAATTTTTCATCAGTTAATTGATGAGCTTTGAAATGGAGAATATTAAGGCCTGCAATCCAAAAATCTATTTCGCAAATATCGAATATTTCTCTAATTAATTCAAGTTCGATTTCTCCTCCCCAGGACTCTAAAGCATTTATTATATGAATACTTAATTTATTATTTTGATAAAGATTTTTAAGTAAAAGATCTTTTGCATTTTTTTCATTTGTTAATTTTAGGGCCTCAATAAATTCAACTTTAAGGCCAAATTTTTTTATCATCTTTTCAAGTAAAAAATATCCTTTCCTTTCTTGCATACCTATCTTTTCAGCAATAACTTTACGAATCTCAAAAGATAATTCCAATGAATAGTAGGAAAATAGAATATCAAGATCTAATTTTTTTGAACCTAATCCATTTAAAACTTCTAATATTTCAGATTCACTTTTGCTCATTAATATGTTTTTAGGTTTTTAACTTTGCATTAAACTTGTTTATTAAAATTTCTTTGATTAAATTATAAATTTCATGTTTACTAACTTTTTTAAATTCTGTTTCACCTAAGGTTTGCAGGTGATCTTGTCTTCCTCCAATACTGACATTATATCCATCCTCTGTTCCACCCCCCTCTTTTTTTACCTTTGTACCGGTCATGCCAATACCACCCATATGAGCTTGTCCACAATTATTTGGACAACCTGTCCAATGGATTTTAACCTCCTCTGATAATTCAAGTTCTCTATCTAATTTTTCAGAAATATTCCTTGCTATATCTTTGGTATTTGCAAGAGCAAAGCTACAATAACTACTCCCTGTACATGAAACGGTACTTGCTGAAAAATGGGATGGATTTAATTTGAATTTATTAAAAATTTCTTCATCACCAAATTCTTCTAAAATATTATCTTTCAGGCCAACAATAACTAGATTTTGATCTTCGGTTAGTCTTACTTCACTTTGTCCATATTTTTCACTTAGTCTTGCAATTTCTTGTATGTCTTCTACACATAACCTCCCTACAGGAATATGTAATCCAGCAAAGTAAAGATTGTTTTGTTTTTGTTTATTAATCCCAAATAAACTTCTTTGTTTTTCATTGAAAATTGAGCCTGGATCGTTCGACAAAGTTCCAAATTTTTCTTCTACAAGTTCTCTAAATTTTTCGATACCTATAGAGTTCAAATAATATCTAAATCTTCCTTTATTTCTTAGAAATCTATCTCCATTATCTCGCCAAAGGGAACAAATAATTCCAGTTATTTTGCATATATCTTTTTCTTCTACCCAGACATCTAGAGGTAGAGCATAAGCATTCAAAGTTGCTGACAATATTCCTCCTACCCAGACACCAAAGCCTAGTATTCCATTTTTAAAAACAGGATGAAAGATAAGATCATTATGTAGAAGAAAATTATCTTTTGCTCCTGCAACTGCAGTATTCCACTTCCTCGGTAAATTCGAGAATTCGGGGTTTCCATTGCCAGAATTTGTTAAGTAATTTTCTAATTCAGAAGTATATTTTCTCGTATCTATAATTTCTTCAGGATCAATTCCCGCTAGTGGATTGCCAGTAACATTTCTTGGATTATCCATTCCAGACTGAACGGATGTAATATCAACCTCTCTAAGTCTTTTAATAATATCTGGTAGATCATTTATCAAAACCCCCCTTAATTGAATATTTTGCCTAGTTGTTATATCTGCAGAACCGTCTTCTCCGTATCTAGCAACTATTGACGCGATTACTCTCAACTGATTAGAGTTTAAAATTCCATTGGGAACTCTAAGCCTCATCATAAATCTTCCGGGAGTTTTTGGTCTCCAAAAAAGGCCATACCACTTTAAGCGCATTTGCAAATCTACTTCATCCATCTCTTCCCACCCTTTAAGAGCGTAATCATCTAACTCTTCAAAAATTTTCAGACCATCTTTCTCTGCCTTTTGCTTTTCAATCTTATTTAATTTTTTATCATTTAAATAATATTGCATATTAATTTTTATCATTTTATTCTTATGAAATTTTAGACAATTTAATGTTTCCTCATATACAAATGTCAATAAATATTGATTATTTATTTTTGACACCGAATTCCATGTTTTAGGAAACTCTTAAGCTTATAAAAAAATAAAGGCTTTTTCTTGGCCGGATCACTTATCCGTAATTGTGCAATACTTCTGTCCACCCATTTTGGTGTAGTTCGTGCCACTTTTCCCAGGCTGAATCTATGTTGAGTCTTTCAGAGGATTTGTACCCTCCAGGTTCTCCAAGGTGATTTGTGTAGAAAAGATGAGTATGAATTTTTAAATTAGGTTTAGGGGAATTTTTGCATTCTTCGAAAAAGATTATTCTGCTGCCTTCGGGATTTAGTAGACAACCGTTTGGCATGCTAGTGCTACAACCAAATGAGTAATTAGGCTTCATGCTTTCACCTTATAAAGCTTTTTGAATATTAATACATTTGTACTATAAATTATATCCTCCTTGTTTTGCTGTCAATCCTTTTAAGGTTAAGTACTTATTTACTAATAATTATTTTGTTTTTTAATAAAAAAGATAATTTCTATAGGCTTATGAATTACAGGGAAGATCTAGAAATCAAACTACAAAAAGTAACACTTGCAATGCAGGAAGTTGTAGAGGATATCCATAAAACTGATCTTGAGAAGCAAAGAATAATTTCAAAACTTATTGAATTTAAAGAAGCAATCATGTCAAAGGGAATTGAACTTAATATTGAACTAGAGGCATCCTAGAAATATTGAATATCTCAGGAATGTTTAACAACTTTTAGAATAGTGTTACTAACAAAGAAGGGTTATTTATCAAATGCAGCCTGGTACTTTTGAATTATTGATTCTTGTATTTATCTTTTTAGGTCTTCAAGCTTGGTGGATTATCCCAATAATTATTAATAATAATAAATTAAATAAGAGAGGTAAGGATTTAAGAGAGGAAATTAAGCAATTAGAAAAGTTATATAAAAAATAAATTAGTTTATTTTTTATATAACTACCTACAATTAGTGAAATTAAAATATCTAATGAAATTAAAAAAATTTATTCCATTTTGCTTCCTTTTTATTGGGACTTTAGCTTTACCATACCCATCTCTTGCTGAAGAAAAGATTGAAGTTATACCCCTTATTCAAAGTTCAAAAGGACTAAGTGGTAAAAATTTTAATTATCTCGAGGGTAAGCCTGAATTAAGACTCTTAAAAGTAAAAATTCCAGTTGGCTTTAAAACTCCAATTCATACTCATCCTTCCCCAATGTTGATTCATGTCACCAGAGGAAGATTAAAGCATGTAAGGGGTGAAGAAATTAATTTCTTTAAAGCGGGTGATGCATTTATAGAGAGTAATAATGAGGGCCCCCACTATGTGAAAAATGTTGGAAAGAAGCCGGCCATACTTCATGTGGGAGTTGTATCAGTAGTTGGAATGCCTACGGCCATAAATAAATAAGATTTTTCACAAAGTTGTTCTATCAGTATGAGGATTGAACTTTTATGAAGAACAGCTGTAGTGAGATACTCCTCCATAGTTAAAATACTGGCTTGGCTTTAGTCGATTATATTTTTGATCTATTTCTGAGGGTTGTTCTATATATGGATTGCTAAAGACATTCTGTAACTCTTTTATTTTTTTGTAATTTCCTTTTTCAGCTTCTTCATATGCGGGAACGACCATCCATTCGCGCCAAGTATAGGCTGGATTAAGGGATTTCATTGATGTTGATTTCGCTTTAATATTTCCCTCTTTCTTCAAGATTGATTGCCAGTTTTCAAGCCATACTTCCCACCTATTATTGAGTTCATCATTAATTGCTAAATAAAAACTGTCTTTTAACGAATCTAATTTATCCGGTATTTTAGAGAGTTTACGGAACAAAATTGTATAGTCTGCTTTTGAAATGATCATGAGATTAAAAAATTCATTTATTAGAGTTTCGTTGTAATGTTCTAAGCCAAGCTTGTTTGCCCACATTTTCTTCAACTCTTTGTTCATCAATTCAGAAAAGTCTTTTTCGATCTGATCTAACTTTTCTTGATTTTGTTTGCTTTCTGAAAGTAACGGACTAAGAGAGGAACAGAATGTTTTAAAGTTGATTTCCGCAGCAGAAGGTTGGTTAAAAAATGAGAAATGTTCACCTCCACCTGTCCAGGGTTGAAATCTTGGATCAAATAATTCACAGAATCCAAAGGGGCCATAATCCAAGGTATAACCTCCAGCAGCACAATTATCACTATTGAAGTTACCCTGGCAATAACCAACTCGCATCCAGTTAGCTATAAGTGATATCAGTCTTGATCTGTATAAAGAAGCTAGTTTTATTACTTTATTTTCAATTAAAATATCATATTCAATTTCATCTTTATAATTTCTATCAATAAGATGTTGAACTATCATCTTTAGTTCATTGAGGGCCTCATCATGAGCATTATTACGAACTCGTCTTGCAAAAAGTTCAATCTGGCCTACACGTAAAAAAGATGGAGCGACTCTCGTAGTAATTGCCGCTTGATTTTCAATCATGATGTCAGGTTCAAAATACCTGGAACCTTTGGAATACCAAGGTCTTCTAACTATTTCTGAACGTGAAACATAAAGTGTTAAAGATCTTGAGGTAGGGATTCCCAAGGCATCCATTAATTCCTGTGCAAGAAATTCTCGTACGCTAGACCTTAAGACAGCTCTACCATCTGCTCCACGACAGTAGGGAGTTGGACCTCCGCCTTTAAGTTGCATTTCCATTCTTTTTCCATTGAATAAACCTTCAAAAACAGAAATTGCTCTGCCATCGCCATAACCATTGCCAGTGCCAAAGGGACATTGCTGGGTATATTCAGTCCCGTAAATTGATAATGCATAACCTGTTGCCCAACCAACAGGACTCATTGGATAATTAGCAACAGAAATATCACCTGAGAAAAAACGACAAAAATGCTTGTCTTTAGTAAGTTTTGAACTTAGCCTTAGTTCTTTAAAAAGTTTGTTGCTATGGGAAATATATTCTGGTTCTGGAATAGCAGTTGGAACAACTGGTACGTAATGACCTGAATATACTGAACGCGGCTTATGATCATTTCCATCTTTTGTTGATTCAGGATCTGCTTTAAGAGAATTCATAAAAGAATAGTCAGATAGTTTAGAAAATTCAGAAAAGTTTTCTGTAAGCTTTCCTTTTAATGAATCAGATTTGGTTGACATCAAATTTGTTATCTATTCTATTAGGCGCTCAAATTTTATTAAATGAAATACCTAAATGTATCTTATATAGATTCTATTAGGGATGGTTTTTGCCGATACGTTTGAGATTAAATATAAGTAAAAATTTAATATTTAATTAAAAATAGGATCAGATTTAAAACATTTATTTGGAAAAAATTTTTAGACTTTTAAAAAATAAAAAAGAACTTCTCCAAATATCAATTTTTTAACCAAGAACCACTGTAAATACTTATATATTGACGAGTCTTTTTTAAGCTTGCTTTAAAATAATGTGAAAAAGTATCTTAATTTAATTTGTTGATGGACTTATACCAGCCCGCTTATTTTCGCACTATATTATTTCTAAAAATTTTTCTAACTTACCCAGCCTTTGAGCAAATCAAACACGCTAATAAATAGTCCAAAACCAATAATTGGGGGTGCAACCCATCTTGTCATGAATTTCAAATAACGTGTCGTTTTGATTCCAACTTTTGAATCACTAAGTTCTTCATTAAACTTTCCAGGTACTACCCATCCCATAAAGAAAGTAACCAAGAATCCACCAAAGATAAGTAATACTCCTCCAAAAATCGAATCAATAGTTCCAAGAATGTTTAAGTTCAATGCAGAAGGAATGCCTGCTAAGAATAGGAAAAGAGTTATTAGCCAAACAGATTTTTCTCTTTTAAAACCAAATTTATCCATTAAAGAGGAAACTGGAACTTCCAATAATGAAACAGAGGAAGTTATTGCGGCAATATAAGCTAGTGCAAAAAATGCAACAGCTACAATTCTTCCAACCGCGCCATATGAACCAAGTCCCGTAGGAATTGATATAAATAATGCACCAACTGTTGATTCAGAAATAGCATCACTTAAACCAAATGTTAAAACAATAGGAAAAGTAATAAGTCCTGCCATAAGACCCACCAAAGTATCCAATGATGCAACTCCGGCACTTAGTTTTGGAAGATTACTCTTTTTATTTAGATAGGAAGCATAAGTCACCATAACTCCAATTCCTAAACTTAAAGAAAAGAAAGCTTGTGTAAAAGCATTTCTTATGGTTTGAGGGTTCCTTAATTCATCAAAGTCAAACTTAAACAAAAATGTTTTATATCCTTCCCATGCGCCTGAAAGTGAAGTGGCCCATATTGCTAGAGATAGTAGAATTATAAAAAGTATAGGCATAAAGAATCGTGTTACCTTTTCGATTCCTTTTTTTATCCCTGATGAAACTATTATGGCTGTAAGAACGAGACTTAAAAGGTGCCCCAATAAAACACTGCTACCACTACTAATTGAGCTAAAGAAAGCTTCTGCTTCACTTAAATTTTTTGGTAATCCAAAAAATAATGAATGGAACAAGGTATCTGCGGTCCACCCCATTATGACTGAATAATATGATGCTATTCCCAACGGAGCTATAAAGAAAAGAATTCCTAATGGATACCAATTTTTTCCAGCTAACTTTACTGGTGCAAGCAATGTGCTGGCAGTAGCGTTTCTTCCTAAAGCCATTTCAGCAACAAATACCGGAAGGCATACTATTAAAACGATTAGTATGTATAAAAGTACAAAAGCAGCACCTCCACCTTGAGAGGCTCTGTAGGCGAAACCCCAAAGGTTACCAAGACCTACTGCGCTACCAGCAGCTGCAAGAATGAATCCCAACTTACTAGTCCATTGTTCTCTTGGAGAAATTTTTGAGTCCAAAATTAAAATCTGTTTTTTATAGTTGATTTATAACTCATAAATAAAAATTAGTTAATATATTGCTTAATAAAAACTAATCATTATTCAATTATTTTTTTGTAAAAAGATTTAAAATCTAAAAAGCATCTTATTACTACTATGACTATTGAAACGACTATTTTAGATTTTCAACTAAGTAATACGTTTGAACAATATGAATCTCATATGAATGCTGAGGAACAGCAGTCGATGTTTAAAGAAATGGGAGTTAAAACATATTATATTGGTAAATCATTAGATGATCCTCAAAGGGCAACTGTAATTTTTCAAGGACCAGAAAATGTTCTGTACGATATTTTTATGAATCCTGAAACAAAACCTATTGTTGAAGCTTCAGGGCATATTTATGCGGGTACAAAAATAACTCGATGGATTTCTTGAAAAAATAAATCTTTTATGAATTATCAACTCTTAATTGAATCATACTCTTTTGGGACATCCCTTTCTGAGCAAGAAATAGAACTTTTGAGTCTGGAACTTGAAACTCAAATCATAAACATTAATATATCAACAGAATTTGGCTGTTTTAAATCGGCCCCCACCCATATTTGCGAAGGTCTAAATTTAAAAAAAGAAACTTATTGGATTATGTGCCTTGCTGAAATATTAGATTTACATAAGCTCCCCAAATTTGGGAAAACAAAAAGTGTGGAGGTTTTCGATTTACTTCTTGAAAAAGGACTTGTTATTGGTTAATTGTTTAATTATTTGAGTATTAAAAAAATAAGTTGTTTTTCTTTATTCTGATAGCATTAACCTAGTTTCAGATAAATAAATGAAAGATTCTAATGAATCGATATTGGGAAATATTATTAAGCTAACGAGATCAAGTGAAAAGAAATTTAAACTAGGAAATTTTAAAGGGGCAATAGATGACAAAATGAAGGCTAATGTAATATTGAAATCCAAATCTTGCGATGAAAAAATTATTGAAAAATATAGAGAAGAATTATCTAGTTTATATTCCTCAAAATTTGATCTTATATTCGATCATAAGCTGAAAATTGATGAAATAAAGAGAAATGAAATAGTAAAAATGTTGGAACAAAAAAGTAAGGAAAGATTAAAAAATCTTGATTATAAAGGAGCAATAAAAGCCTTTAGGAGGGCAGAAAAATATTTTTCAAATTAATATCAACATAAATATTAGTGATTTTATAAGACAAATTAAATTTATAAGTTTGAATATAAAAAATAATCAAAGGGTTGATTTTTTTTCAGAATTCGTTTCTCTAGAGATATATCATTTTTGGTACTACTCATGGTTATGCCCCAATCTACCTTAGAAAGCTTATTATTTTTTTTGATACTATCTCTTGTTGCAACTTACATAGTTAATTCAAAGTATTCTTCAAAGTTAAAAATACAGAAGTAGTTTTTTATTTATCTTTTTCTGAATTTGATTTATTTCTTTGGATCACTCCAAGTCTCTTTGTATAGCCAGCTCAAAAAAGTAAGAGTAAGTATATTCCCAAATGCATAAGTTATTCCTAATAATGGGTCATAAATATTAGCAATAATCGTCGACATTATAAAGATTATTAACCCTGAAACAACCAAATCCTGAATAGGCAAATGGTTGAAATTTACCGAATTTATCATATGATAATTGTTTTAATAGATTAAATTAATTATAAAACCAAAAAGTAACTTATTTATTTATATGGCAATATCATCTAAGATATGAATAGTTTTAGAATTGCTAAAGTAATTATAATTTTTTCATCATTATCGTATTTGAGTGTTACTTTTTTAAGAAATTATAATTCTCCAGAAAATATAGAAAAAAGATGTATTCTTAAATTTGATAAAGATTTTAAAAATAATTTGCAAACATCTCATGAAGAATGGAATCAAATTTTAGATTTAGCTGATAATAATTATTTAAAATGTATGGGAATACCTCAGTACTAATTATGGGAGAGGCAAAGAGAAGAAAAAATTTAGGTATTCCGCCTAGAGAAAAAACTGAAGATATAAAGTTGCCTCAACTTGATAAAAAAGCCATACAACAAAAAGTAAGGTGTATATTGTATAAATATCCAATTATCCCTTTTATTTTTTATGGAGCTGCAATATTGATCCTAATCGGAGGTTTATTGTATGTTTTTAAATCCTTTAATATTGCTTAATTGTAAGGATTATTAATTTTGATATTTGTCAGTCTTAGAAATCATCAATTAAAAAAAACTTTAAGGATAATAAATGAGTAATTTTTATTGTGCAAAAATAATCAAAGAAATAATATATGAGAATTATTTACGATTGACACCATCATATAGTGTGGCAATTTTAGAATAAATTAAAACTATTTATGAAAAAAATAAATAAAAAATATGCTGAAATAATGTGTCAAGCTGATAATGCAGTTGGAAGAAAAGAAGTAGTTAGTTTATTAAAAAAAGCTGCAATTATTATGTCTAAATCAGAGGAAAACTTAGCTGCTTAAATTAGAAAGCTATTTTATTAGGATAAATAAAATACAATAAAGAATGATAGATGAGGATGCAGCCATAAACATTAATGGTAATATCATGCCTGAGTTTAACCATCTTAAAAGTCTAATTTTTTTGTTAATTACTCTTGGCATTTTTCCTGAATCTCTTATTTGCAACTTAACAAGTAAATAAATTGTGTAAATGATTAATTAATCTTTTTAAATTAAATTTTCTTAAAAAATATTTTATTGCATCCAAATTTTTTTTGAAAGAAGTTTTTAGGTAATTAATACCTTGTATTCTTCAAATTTCTCATGCAAGATTAAGAAATCTTAGATTTCTAAATAATGATTGTAAATTTAAAAGAGAGCCCTGAAGAATTTAAAGATTATGATTCAGAACTCTTACTTAAGATTCTAAATAAGACATCACTCGAGAATAAAAAAGGTGAAGATAATGAACTATTTGTAGATGAAAATTGGAAAATTAATTCAAAAAATATGAGTAATATAATTCCTTCAGATAATTCAAATTTGAAAAGAATATTATCAGATATTTTCCCAAATAAAAAAATAGTGATTCAGGATAATAATGATGGGTCGCAAACAATTTTCTTATCCTAATTTAGGAAATATTAAAACCTTATTTATAGTATCTATTCAATATTTATTTTTTTGAGAAAAATTTAGTAAAAATTACTCTCGCGGAATTTTTTTAAAGATGTTATTGTTCATTAACGTTCATCCAAGTTTATATCTCTGGACGCATGAAATGGGAGTAGGGAACGGGATTCTCATTAACTGCAAAATACCATGAATAACCTCTTACAAATAAGAGAAAAAATCAAAAGAGCCAATAGGCTATATGAAGCCCAACTTTTGGCAACTAAAAGTGGAGAAGTTACTCCATACAAAAGATCCGTCTTTGAAGAAAGAATCAGGAAAACACAAAAAGAAATGAAATTGAACGACTCAAAAAATTAAATTCTTTTTTGAAACTGATCAATTAAGAGGGGGGTTTACCCCCTTTTTTTTTATTTTTATAAAAAGAACATAATTTTGATGCTTTTACTATTGATTTAAATTATATAAATGGCAAATTTAATTCAGTAATTAAGAGCTAAATAAATATGTTTAAAAAGAAATATAAAGAAATTAAAACCTCAACCAATAAATCAAATTTAGATCAAGTTTTATGGTTTATAGAAAATTTTTTACCACAGAAGAAAAATCGAGGTGTTCAAAAAAATTTGTATATGGATAATCTAGAAGAAGAGACTATTAAGAAATTTTCTAAATTAGCCTCTATAAGTTCTAAAACATTATTGCCAACTACGAAAAATACGACAATCTCTTTTACCTTTGGTAATTGGTCCTTGCCTTACCTGAAATTGCTTAAGAAAATAGGAATAGCTAAGTAAGAAAATTGTGATTGGCTAGAACTAGATTTATCCCGCAAATAAAAATAAACAAAGATTATAAAGTCTCAGAAAGTTCTTTTCGAAATTTAAGGAGGAATACTTACTTTACATAAAAAATACAATTGCTAAGTTTAAAATAAGATATCTATTAATTATGTTTCTAAATTATCTGCCTAGTGAGATGGTTGAAGTTGTTGGTTTAACAATGATTTTTTCATTTTTAGTTGGAACTATATTAATTTTATTATTTACATCAGATCAGGCAAATACAAAGAATCTATATTTAAAGAAGGCCAAATAAATTTTAAATAATTTATCCTTATAAAAGAACTATTTTTTTATAAAATTAACTCGCAGGTATAGAACATAATTTTTAATATTTGTATATAGATAAATTTAAGATTATGGGTGAAGCTAAAAGAAGAGAAGAATTAGGATTTCCGCCTAGACAAAAAAAAGTTGAATTGAATAAATCTGATAGATACCTTTCATGGCTTCCAATTACCAAATCAAGAATTAAGAAATACCCTTATATGGGTGTAGTAACAATGGCCTTAGGAGCGATAATTTTCTTAGTAAGTGGCGGAGCAAATAGTATTGATTAGTTAGTTTTTGGCCTGGCTTAGAATGTATCTAAGGTTTTTCTTGTAATATTTTAATGCCAGATATTATTGATATTATTGAAGCTATACCAAGAAATATCGAGTAATAAGGTTGTAAATTAATAATGCCAAAATTACCCGTATGCCATTTTATTAACCAAAAAGCATCTACTCCTAATGGTTGAAGAATACTATAAATAGTCCCAGATATAATTGTAGTTAATAAGGGGATTGCTGAAATTGCGGTTATTTTTCTGTGAATTTTTCTTTTGTTGGTTTTTAATCTTTCCATCTATTTCCTCAAATAAATATGTAATTCTTTTTCGTTTTTGCATGGCATCCATTTGTCCTGGTTCTTATGTATTCCTTCGCAACCAAGTTCTAAAGATCTTTTTTCAGCGTCCTCTTCAGAAAGGAATGTACCCCTCATATGTGCAAGAGAATAACTATTAAAATTTAGAGATAAGAAAAATAAAAAAATAAAAAATTTAAAATTTCTAAGAATAATTCGCATTTTTAACTTTTAAGGATAGACTCACAAATACTAGATGGATTTGCTTGTTTAACTATTTTTAGTCTTTTGATAAGTTTGTCTCGATCTATTTGATGTTTTAAATATTTAATACATAAATTTTTTTCCTGATATACCACTGCTATTGGGGCAATCTTTAAAGCAATAGCAAAAGTACCAATAACTAAAAGAATGTTTGTAGCTAGTCGAATGTTTGGTCGATAATTTGATCTCATTCGTATTCTTTATTTCTATCAATAACTTCCCTTAAATATATATCTTCTAACTCGTCATTGTATCCATTTTCTTTTGCAAAATTCTCTAATTCCTTCAACTCTTTTTCTTTCATTAAGCAGATTTGGATATATTGTTTTTCATATCTTCAATTTGGTTGATTAATTTATCTAACCATTCTGTATCATTTTCAGATCTTTTCTGGAAATATGTGATATTTGGTTGATTGATTGCTAGGGTCTCATAATCTCCACTCATAAATTCCCCCTAAATTTATACTCTGCATAATTTATCTAGATAAATTATGCCCATCAATAGGCTCTAATACTTATTTGTTATTTGATAGGGATAACAAGTTCATTTTTTAATAGTATAAATATCAAGGAATTTATCTCCCAAAATATGGCCACTAATGAAGAACTAGAAAAAAGAATTGAGACTTTAGAAAAAGAAGTGCAACATCTAAAAGCTATTCTGCAGTATCAAATGAGAAATAAGAAAAAGTGAATTATTAATATTGCATAGCAATAACTTTTGGTTAGATAAGCATTTCCTCTTGGTTGCTTTTTGCTTATCTAATACCAACACCAAATATTAAAAATTAGTCAATAATTAGTCACTTTTTGAAAAATATAAATTTAAGCATTGATATTTAGAACATATTTGTTTTTATATATATAAAACTAATTTATATGATTAACTCAATAGCTATTACATTGTTATTATTAGGCTCTTTAGTCGCTTATAAAAGACTCAAAAGAAAGAAAAGGCGATTTCACGCACCACCTACAAACCAGCTTCCTAGTTGAAGATTAAATTCCGTCTTCATCTTCTCCAAAAGGATTGTATCTAATATCCCAGATAAGAACTACTGCTATAGATAAAAGCAATAGACCAAAAATAACTTGAGGAGGTGGAAATAACATCAATAAAATATAACAATTATCAATAAGCTTTGATTATGAAAATTTTAAAGGGTATTCGATATTATTTGGTTCTAAATGTTTTACATAAAATGCTGTTGTGCAATCTACTCCCTCAATATTGATGCTACAAGAGCTTATACATTCAAAAAAACTTTCCAAAGCATCTGAATCTTTAATATTTGAATAATGTCTTTTTTCATGTTCAACCTTCCCTCTGAAGCTTATTTAGCAATTAATTTTTAATAATGTCAAATTTTAGGTAAAGAACATATTCACCATTAAAAAAAACTATTGAATCTATAAGTTTTGTCCCAACCTCCCCCTAATAGTTTTTTATATTCGTTTCTCGCTTCTTCGATAGATTCAACCCTAGAGCCTTTCAAAACTGGCTTACTTGATCGCGTAAAAACACAACCATAAGAGATTAAAATTACATTAATCATATAAGAGTTCTTAGAACTATCTTCAAAAGCTTCAAAAACTTTAATCCTCGATCTGGCTTTATTGATTAAAGTAAATTTTTCCACAAAAAAAGGGCGTTAGCTTCGCCCCAATCAAAAAGCGGGATTATCTCCATCACCCAACCTTTCTAAGATCTTAGCACTACATATGGTGTTTGTAAGTATTTAAAATTACCTATTGATGGTGTTGTTTGTTTCTGTTTAATTTGTCATTATAGGAATCCCCATCACCTAGGCTCGTAAGAGTCTTTTTTTTGTTGTTTGCTAATTTTTCCTCCTAGGATTAAGCCCTTTTAAATTAGTGTTTAAAGACTTTTTATTTAATTTTTAAATTCGATAATTAATAATTAAAAAAATAATTTTATTCATGCAAACTTACATCGTACACTGGCAATTTCCAGATCAAGAAAGTCATATGCAAGGGGCCGAAGCTTTTGCAGGTTTTGTTGAAGGAGGATGCGAAGGTGATGAATTTGATGGGTTTAAAGTTCTTAATCGAGTAGTAAATCCTGAGGGGGCTAATGGTTGGGCAATAGTTGAATCTTCAAACCATCAGAACATTTGGAAATGGAGTAGTATCTGGGTCGACAATTTTGGCGTAGAAATTGAAGTTACACCAGTTCTAACGGATAAAGAATTTCTTTCCGTCCATAAAGAAATTGCAGCAGCCTCTAACTAATAATTAATCTTTTGAGTGTTTGACTGTTGATCTAAAATAAAAGGGTAGGACCTATTTTTTATGCGTAAATTTTCTTCTGAAGAAATTGAAAGTCAATACAATTTAATAAAAATGCTTTTAGCTGAACCTGAAAAGTACAGAGATGCAATTATTGCAATAAAGAAGGATATTGAATATATGCCTATAGAGCTTAAAAAAAAACTTGAGGAAGAAAATATTATCTTATGAATGAATCGTAAATTGCATTCATAATGATCGTTAATTTTTAAAAATTAGTAAATAACCATTCTCTTAAACTAACCGAGAGAGTCTAAATCTCTACGATGGTGAACTGTATTCCCTTCATCTTGCAGAACTCTCTGTTCTCTCATTAAATCTGCAATTGTTGGATAATCTTTTGCATTATCAAGATCTCTTACATTTTTATCTTGAATTGCGAATGGTGATCTTTTTAAATTCATAATTAATTCCTTCAAAATTTTTGTTGGATTCTGATTACAGATCCTGGATTGTCATGTACGTAAGAGTTGAATTCTCTCGCAAGAATTAGGCAATCGTATGCATCGCGTGCGTAGAAGCCGACTTCATGTGTATTATTTGAGGAATCTTTGTAACTCAACACATATTTATTACAAGATTTGATCGGTGTTGAAGGCATTTAATTTATTTCTGCGACCACTTATTTCTAACTAGGCATACACATAAACCGACTAATAAAAATGTACGGTTTAAGGCACAAACATATACGGATAGAGGACCAACAACTAAATTTAAAAATGAATATAATGATTTAGTTAATTATGATAAAGAAGGAATACTTCCCTTACTTCAATAAAATTCCAAATCGGAAGTAGGTCTTTTTTTAGCCTGTAACTTTCACTTAAACGCTACTGCATTATAAACACATCAATTATCTTGCCAAATTAGTGTATTCAAGATTATAAATATATCTTTCTCCATCATCATCACCATCATCATCATCATGGAAGGAAGAGATTAATACATAGACTCCTCCAAGTCCAAGCAACATAGATAAATAGATAATTGGATCTGTCATATTTAAATTTTGAAACATTCAAATTAAATTTGAGGAAGCTTTTCAATATCTATATTTTCTTTTAATTATTTAAATGAAAAAATTTCTAAGATCAAAAAAATTTTTTTTATTTGAGAAAAACTGAAATTAGATCTAAAATGAGGAAAATTTGCTGCTTTTTTAGGTGAGTTTTAAAAAGATTTTAAAAATCAATGTGCGGAAGATTTGAGCTGAAAACTAAATTTGAAAAGTTGCCAAAGGTTTTGAAACAAGACTATCCAAGTGGACTTGATTCTAAATACGAGACTCAAAATCTAATAAGACCTTATGATCCTGTTCTTGTAATTAAAAACGAAGGAAGAATTAAAACTACTTTCATGACATGGGGATTTATTTCCCCTTGGGCGAAAGACCCATTTGATAAAGATAGACCAAGACCATTTAATGCAAGATCAGAAACCATAGAAGAAAAAAAATTATTTAGTGGAAGTTGGAAACATAAAAGGTGCCTAATACCTGCGAGTGGTTTTTTTGAAAAAAAATATCTTGTTAGATTAGCGAATTATGAGACTTTTTGGTTGGGAGGAATTTGGAGTAAGTGGACTTCACTAGATGGAGCAGAACTTGAGAGTTGCTGCGTTTTAACAACCGAACCAAATGATTTAATTAAACCTTTACATCACCGCATGCCTGTGATCGTACCGCATGGATACGAAGAACAATGGACAGAGGAAGTTAAAGATGCAGATGAACTAAAAAGATTATTCCCAATCATAATGGGTTGGTCACCTGATGGTTGGCTAGTAGAAGATTTAAAGAAAAAAGAAACTGATCAAATGAGTTTGTTTTAAATCGAGCGCTTACTAATTTCAAGGTTAGATTCATGGGTAAATCGTATTGGTTGATTAATTCAAATAGATCAGAAGTTAAAAGATTTATGAAAAATGATAAAAGTATTAATGGAGTTTTTGAGTATATGTTTATAGATACTGGAAAGATAGTTGGAGGATTAGAAAACAAAGCACCAGTAATGACAAATATTGTTTCAGTTGAAATCGATTTAGCCAGAGAAATTTATCAAAGATTACTTTCTCAGGGATGGAGGAAAACTGATGAAGTTTGGATTTATAAAGAGAGTTAGATCTGTGCGGCATAAATTACTTATGAAAATAATTTGAAATCCAATTGATAATTTTAACTAAAATTGACAGACGATTTAAAATATGAGGAATTAGTTAATTTTTTTATTTAGTGCAAATAAAAAAGAAACATCCAAAATGGCTACCAGAATAAATAAATATTTAAGCGAAGTAGGTTATTGTTCTAGAAGAGATGCAGATAGATTAATTTTAGAGGGAAAGGTAACCATTAATGGCGAAATTCCTGAAATTGGTGCCAAAGTAAAAGAGAATGATCAAGTAGAAGTTAAAGGTCAAAAAATAGAAAAATCATCGAGACAAAAAAACATATACTTAGCCTTTAATAAACCTGTTGGAATTGTTTGCACAACAGATAGAAAAGTAGAACCAAATAATGTCATAGATTTCATTAAATATCCAAAAAGAATTTTCCCTATAGGAAGATTAGATAAGCTAAGTGAGGGATTAATTTTTTTAACTAACGATGGAGATATCGTAAATAAGATACTTAGAGCCAGAAACAATCATGAAAAAGAATAT
>QCLU01000004.1 GCA_003214315.1 Prochlorococcus sp. AG-418-D13 | reverse complement strand
TTCCTCAGTATCTGAAAGACCTAAAGTTCTACCAAGAAAAATAAATATGCTCCCCAATATTGAAGAGGATAAAAGACCCATTGTTGCCATAGCCAAACCAAGATCTAAACCATTTGGGAAACCTAGTTTATTAAAACTTTCACCGATTATTGATGCAGCTCCATGACCACCCTCAAAACCGACCTCTATTAAACATCCCATTAGAGGGTTTGCTTCTATAGATGGAGGTAGAAAATATTTAACAACTAGACCGCCAACAAAAAATTGTCCGAAACCTAGAGAAAGAGCTAATAGAAATTGATTAAAAATTGGTTTAACTAAACCATTTATATTTGGAATAGGTCTTCCCATCATTAAAGTTGCGAAGACTAATGATAAAAGAGGAGTAGGAAAATTACTCCAAACATTGATTATTTCTTTTGGCAAAAAGTGTATCGCTCCAAATGGGCCTATAGATATACCTAAAATTCCTGATATGACAGCTATCGGCAATCCAAATCTCTCGAGTTGAACAGCTAATTTAAATTTTCTCCCAAAAATCAACAAAAAAAAATATAATTAATAATCCCAAAAAACTTATCAATAGAGAATTTGAAAAAATTTCTTCATTCTGTATCGAAAAAATATTCAATGATTTCAAAAACATATAATTCTAAATCTAAATTAATAAACAAAATTTTTCAAATAAAAAAGGCCCCTGTAATAGGAGCCTTTTGATATTGGTAAGAAAGTTTGAGAATTAATCTTTAAGAGTAACTGTAGCACTATCAATATTACTGATAGCATTTGTAACTCTCTTGAAGTCAAAGCCTAGTGCTCTTAAAGCATGCCATAAATGACCTTGAATAAAGAAGAATCCGAAATAGTAATGAACATTAGCCAACCACGCCCTTGAAGTGTACTCACCGTCAGGAAGATCAACAGTATCTACCCAATAAGGAGAAATACTAAACTTCAATTCAAGTGGTTCACCAAAGAATTCAGTTGGATAAACTGTTGTGTTAGCTGCACTCCAGAAGGCTGCAATAATAGCCATCCAGCCTATTCCAGCTAATGACCATGAAAGAACAGCTTCTGCGGAGAGAAGACCTTTACCTTTGAATTTGGTATATTCACCAACTTGCTTAGTAGCAATATGCCAAGCACCACCAGTAATCTCAACGAAAGCAAGGAAAGCATGACCTCCCATTACTTCTTCAAGACTATCAATAGTCAAAAAGTCTGTCTGATGATTCCAAATTTTGGCTAAATTTAATTCATACTCAACCTGTCTTACTGAACCAATAGCTGGATCATAAATTCCATGAACTCTTGCCCATTCGACAAAAGCAATAACTGCGAAACCAAGAATAATTAGATGGTGACCAAGAATAAATGTCAATTTGTCTGGATTATCCCATTCAATATTGAATTTTCTGGCTCTTGCTACATCAGAATCTTCTAGATTTCCAGGAAGAAGTAAAGAATGTAAAAGTCCCCCGGCTGCTAAAACCATAGAAGAAACTAAGTGAACTATTGCTATCGCTAGAACAGGTTTAGTATCTCCCATAGCAACACCATTAGCATCAAACCCTATTCCAAGAGTTGCTAAATGAGGAAGAACGATTAGAGGTTGATGCCCCATTGGGACGCTTGGGTCAAATCGTGAAAGTTCAAAAAGGGTGAATGCACCCGCCCAGAAAACAATTAATCCTGCATGAGCCACATGAGCAGCAATGAATTTTCCTGAGCGATTCGCTACACCTGAATTACCAGCCCACCATCCATAGGTAGTATCTGGATTTCCATAGGTTTGCATTTAGGAATTGATTAGCTTAAACGTTTTGAGAATACTTTATATTTCACCAAACAGTTGAATTAATAACAAAATTGTAAAGGTTAGTAATCCTAGTAATTACTAAACAAAAAATCTTCATAAGAAAATCCATTAGCAAAGAAGGTAGATTTAATGAAGAAAAATTATTCTCAGAGATATAAGTTTCATAAAATAAACCATTATTTTCCAAATCAAATAATTTTAATAAATTTCATTTTGCTGACATTAAACGATATTTTGTTTCATTAAACCGTCTTATTTATTGCCTCATTCTCAAACACTTATTAAATATGAAATAAGACATCTAATATTATGACTACTTCTCAAGAGTCTTCTAGAAAAATTTCACTAGAAATGAAATCTGAAGTTCATTATAAAAAGGCTGCAAAATCTTACAGAAAATCAAAACAATACATTAATATGATTAACTTATATCCAACTTTGCAAAACACTCTAATTGAGTGTAAAGATGAGAACCTAATTGAATAAAAATTTTAAATATTTTTTTTCAAATTAAACAAAAAAATATATTTAGTTTTTAGGCTGCGATATTGTTGTTTTCTTCAGAATAAAAATTATTAATTATTTGTTTGCACATTTTTATATTGTAAAGGGCTCTAGGTTTCCAAGGTTTTTTCTGACCGAGTGGAGAGCTTTTCCAATGAATTCCAGGCTTGAGTATTCCATTTTCACGTAAAAAAGAAAGTTTAATTTCAGTTATTCCTAGTTTTTCCGCGGTCAACTGAGATGAGCTCCACATATCCCCTAACATTGAATTAAGTAAATATTATTAATCCTTGATAACGTTAATTTTATTTTTATGAAAGGGGTAAAACTTTTAAATAATTATTAAGTAACAAAAAAACCTAGTATTTGCGAAGAGAAAGAGATTTGAAAGATCTATATCAAATTAAGAAATATTAAATAAAGAATCTTTATTAATGAATATCTCATCAATACCCTCTCCTTTATTGATGGATTTAAAGTTAACGTATTCTTCTGTAATAGATTGATGCTTTGAAAGATTGATCCAACCCTTGTGCCAATCTCCACTATTTATTAATTCTTCGTATGTAGTTGTTAAGTTAATTTCAGCATCAAGGACAGAAACCATTAAAAAACTAATATTTCCTTTTTCTTTAATCTCATTAACTAAAACAAAATGTCTCAATCCATTTATGGTTTTATTAGAAGTCCAGTAATTTTCCATAATTATTTTTTTTTGATATTCCCCTCAGGATTTTTTCCAGATATTTTCTTATATTCATTTCTAATTTCGTCTAATAAAAGTTTTCTTCTATCCATATAGTTAACAGAATCTTGTTTAAATAAGTTATATCTTTCTTTTTTAGTTAAATTCATCCAGTTATTAAAATTCTTTTTATTGAAAGTTGTTAATTTTTTAGCATTCAAAACTTTTTGTTTTCTATTTAATTTAAGAAAATTCTTTAAATAAAAAAAAATAAATATAAAGAGAAAAATTATCACAAACTTTAAGAGCATCACTTCGCAAGTAAATTGTTATTTATCCATTTTTCCAATTCAATATCGTTCTCAAAAGATATAACCTCTTCTTCATTCCCATCACCTGATTGATCAAAGAGCCTTATAATGAATTCACCTTTAACTGCCTCATCATCACCAATTACAATAATACTTTTAGATTTTAGTTTATTTGCCTTTTTAAATTGTTTAGAAAATGATGCTCCACTTAAATCCAACTCAACTATCAGATCATAATTTCTTAATTTTCTAGATAAATCCAAAGCTAAGGATTCAGCAATTAAGCCTTGATTAATAATATAAATATCAGTATTTCTTGGAACTTCAAGATCTTTGCCTGCTAGCAGAATTAATCTTTCTAGACCAATAGCAAATCCAATTGCCGGGGTATTTGGCCCTCCCATTTGTTTTATTAAATTATCGTATCTTCCTCCACCGCAAACTGTAGCTTGGGAACCTAAAGCACCACTTGTAATTTCAAAAGCAGTATGGGTGTAATAATCTAAACCTCTTACTAAATTAAAATTTTCTACGTAAGGTATTTTTAAAACCTCTAATTGTTTTTTCAAGTCTGAATATCTGTTATGACTTTTTTCAGACAAAAAATCAAATAATCTTGGTGCATTTTCAAGAGCTTTTTTTGTTTGAATATTCTTTGAGTCCAAAATCCTCAAAGGGTTTTTAGTAATCCTATTCTGAGAATCTAAATCTAGAGAATCTTTATTTATTTCTAGCCATTTTAAAAAGGATTTTTGAAAATTTGATCTGTCATTTGTATCACCTAAAGTATTTATTTCAAGATTGAGTTCTTTTATTCCTAATTTTCCTAAGATATCCCAAGCTAAAGCAATAATTTCAATATCACTTCTAACTGAATCATGCCCTATAAACTCAACGCCTAACTGATGAAACTGTCTTTGTCTGCCTGCTTGAGGTCTTTCGTATCGAAACATAGGACCCATGTACCAAAGTTTTTGAAGAGGATTAGACGATATTCCATTTTGTATTAACGCTCGTGCGACTGAGGCTGTTCCTTCAGGCCTGAGAGTACAGGATCTCTCCCCCCTGTCTAGAAATGTATACATTTCCTTACTGACAACATCTGTTCCTTCACCAATTCCTCTTATAAATAACTCGGTCATTTCCAGTATTGGTGTTCTTATTTCTTTGATAGATGCTCTTGAAAGCTGTTCCAATACAACTTTCTCAACATTTTGCCACTTTATTAATTGATCAGGCAATAAGTCTACTGTTCCTCTTAGATTTTTTAAGTTATTCAAAGTTCTAAAAAATAATTCAAAATTTTTAATTCATCTAGAAATTAATCTTTGATTAGTTATTCTGTGAGACAATTTTAATTTAACATTTAGAAAAACCATTGGGAATTAATAAAAGTAAAGAGAATCAGCATTGCGGTACAAAACCAAAAAAAATTGCTTTTGGAATAGCACCTCTTGGTATAGTTTCAATAGGCATAGTGCCAATGGGAGTAATAAGTATTGGGGTAGTCCCAATGGGTGTATTTTCTTTTGGTGCAGTAGCAATGGGAATAGTCAATTTATCAGTAGTTGGTATGGGAATTATCTCTGCCGGTGTTACTACTATGGGAATATGGGAGTATTCACCTAATTCTCATAACAATCATCATAAGCATTCCAAACAAATTTCAAATTCAAATAAGGAAAATATGATGTCAGATCTATTTAACACTAAACAAGAGGCTGAAGAAGCTGCCTCAAAATACGGATGTGTTGGAGCACATAAAATGGGCAATATATGGATGCCTTGTAGGATGCACTAAATATTTTCTTAGTCAAAAATTTTTTAAATATTAGTTCAAAATCTCAACTCTAAAATCAAGATTTTTTGCCTCATCAGTAGTTAATTTTCTTGACCAAGCTCCTTGCACAGGACTATTCCATCTGAACCCAGCATTTTTAGCTAAAGACCTATCTTCGTAACTAATCAGTGCCTTGTATAAAAACCTCGGTTCAGTAGCTTTAAGTAAAAGTTCTTCTAAATTATCACATTTTTTGAAGACCTCAGATATGTAAAAGCAATCAGATAAAGCTCTATGTAAATTCCAAACTGGTATTGAAAAAGATAAAGCTAGATCAGTTACTGAGGGTCTATTTTTTAATGATTTTTGAAAAGACCAATTAATATCTTCTAAACTGCATATCCATTTTTTATTAAGTTTAGGTAATCTTCCTTTCCCAAACCATTTCTTATCAAACTCTACATTATGCGCGACAATGAAATCCGAACAATCAACAAGTTTCAGAAAGAAATTCAATCCATCTTCCCATGGTTGAGAGATATTAGTTACTTCAGCAGATATACCATTCACATGTTCGGCTTCATTATTATTCACTGGTAATAAAAATGAAACTTGTGAAAGCACGCACTTAGAAGATACATCAAACAAAATACAACCTATCTCTATCACTTCATCTTTATTTTCATCTAAACCTGTTGTTTCAGTATCAAGAATTAAAATTTTTTCAATTTTTTTATTTTGATTAGCAACACTCTCTTCAGAGGGATAACTGATAACTTGATCCTGAAGAATATCCAATTGATTTAATTCTTTTTTGTTAGATAGTTCCAATTAGGTGAAAATACTTTCATTTATCTTGACGCATTTAATAAAAATTTCTCTTAAATTAATATAAATTAAGAAACATGATTAGAAAATAATTTTGAAAAATTTTTAGTTTAAGGAAGATGACTTTTACAAAATATCAATTTAATAATTTTTGTTATTGGCCTTCAAATCCTAAAAAAATTGTGGAATTTATTGGTGGAAGTTATCTAGCTACTAAACCAGATTTAACTTATAAAAGATTCATAGAGAGTTTAATTAATAAAAACTATGCAGTACATGCTTATAAATACACTCCACAATTCGATCATCAACAACTTGCTATTAAAGCATGGAGGGATTTCAAGAATTGCCGAATATCTTTATCCAAGAGAATAGGAGCATCAATTCCTTCAATAAGAATTGGTCATAGCCTAGGCTGCAAACTTCATCTAATTTCCCCTGATGGTGGAAGAAATTGCGAAAAATTCATATCAATTAGTTTTAATAACTTCAGTGCTAACAAATCAATTCCATTATTGAAACAAATTGCTCAAAAATTAGAATTCAACAGTGAATTCAGTCCAAGCCCTGAAAGAACTTTGCGATTAATTGAAAAAACATATAATCAAAAAAATAACTTCCTAATAAAATTCAACTCAGACGAATTAGATCAAACAGATAAATTATTTTCTTGTCTGAAAGCAAGAAAAGAGGATAATTCTAAGGGGGTAATGTTAAAAGGTACACACACTATAATTGCAAGCGCAGGACTAAGAGAAAATTTTTTGGGAGACTGGGCCGATGATGAATTCAAAAGAAATACTATAAAAAAAATTTCCAATTTAATTGATGAATCTGGTTAGGATAATTCTTTAAGCTTTTCCAAAACAGAACTATCTTCAAGAGTGCTTATATCACCACTAATTTTTTCTCCAGCAGCCAAAGATCTTAAAATTCGCCTCATAATTTTTCCACTACGTGTTTTCGGAAGAGAGTCAGAAATTATAATTTTTTCAGGCTTTGCGATAATTCCAATTTCATTAACAACATGTTTCTTTAAATTCTCTACTAATTCTGAAGAACCGTTCACGTCTTTCTCTAGAGATACAAAAGCAACTATAACTTCACCTTTTAAATCATCTTTTTTGCCAACGACTGCAGACTCTGCAACTGATTTATGACTTACCAAAGCAGATTCTATTTCCATTGTTCCTAACCGATGACCTGAGACACTTATGACATCATCAACTCTTCCCATAATCCATATATATCCATCTTCATCAATGCGTGCTCCATCTCCAGCAAAATAAACATTTTTTTCTCTTTTAAAGGAAATATATTCCCAATAACTCTCCAAATATCTCTCTGAGTTTCCATGAATTGTTCTCATCATACCTGGCCATGGTTTCTTAATAATTAAATAGCCACCGTCGTTCTCCTTAACCTTATCTCCATTCTTATCGACGATTTCAACTTCGATTCCTGGCAGAGGGAAAGTAGCTGAACCTGGCTTTGTAGCAACGACTCCAGGCAAGGGACTTATCATCACACCACCAGTCTCAGTTTGCCACCAAGTATCAACAATAGGGCATTTATCTTTACCAATAACATCTTTGTACCACATCCATGCTTCAGGATTAATTGGTTCTCCAACTGTGCCCAAAAGTCTAAGACTCTCCAAATTATATTTATCAGGTATTTCACGCCCAGACTTCATAAATGCTCTTATTGCAGTTGGTGCGGTATAAAAAATAGAAACCTTATATTTTTGAACAATTTCCCAAAAAGCCCCTAAATTGGAGGGTCTTGGCACTCCCTCATACATTAAGGTTGTAGCACCATTAGATAAAGGCCCATAAACAATGTAACTATGACCTGTAATCCAACCAACATCAGCAGTACACCAGTAAATATCGTTATTTTTTAAGTCAAAAATCCATTTAAATGTCAAATGGGACCAAAGATTGTAACCGCCTGTAGTGTGAACTACACCTTTGGGCTTTCCAGTGGAGCCTGAAGTATAAAGAATAAAAAGTCTATCTTCGCTATTCATTATTTCTGGTTCACAATGATCTTTTTGATCTTTTAATAATTCGTGCCACCAAAAATCTCTATCATCAACCATCGAAATATTTTTTTGGGATCGTTGAACAACAACTACTTTTTCAACAACTTTATCTGCCCCACTTTCAATGGCCGCATCAACTGCTTTCTTAAGTTCAATCACTTTATCTTTTCTAAAGCCACCATCAGCAGTAACAACAAATCTGGCGTTTCCATCAATTAACCTATCTTTTAAAGCTTCTGAAGAAAATCCTCCAAAGACAACTGAATGAGGCGCGCCAATTCTTGCACAAGCTAACATCGCAAACATCGCTTCAGGAATCATCGGCATATAAATACATACCAAATCTCCTTTTTTTACACCAATTGCTTTTAATGCATTAGCTGCTTTACATACCTCTTTTAGAAGTTCTTCGTAAGTATATTTTTTGCTATCTCCGGGTTCACCTTCCCATATAAGTGCAGTCTTTCCTCCAATCCCCCTCTTAATGTGTCTATCTAAGCAGTTATATGTAATATTGAGTTTCCCTTCTTTGAACCATTTAAAAAAGGGCGCATTTTCGTTATCTAATACAGTTTGAAATGGTTCAAACCAATCTAATTCAGATTTTGCAAAAGATTCCCAAAATTGAATAGGATTATCGGATGCTTGTTTTTTTAGACTTAGTAATTCTTCTTGAGTACTAATATTTGAGTTTTCTGCAAAATTTTTTGATGGAGGGAAAATTCTCTTTTCTTCAAGTATGTTATTTATTGAATTTTTTTTATCTAATGACATTAAATAAATCTATGCTTAATAAATTTAGTCGAAAAAACTATGGTTTTCAAAAATTTTAATATTTTTTTAGCTGGAATATTATATTTTTAAAGATCTAATATATACGGCTGAGAACAAATTCTGGAAGAGCCAATAACGCTCTCTTGTATTCTGAATCAGGAAGCCAAACTATAGCTTCTTTAGAAAGCATTGCAAAATCCTCAGCTAGTTTTCTGGAACTTTCAATAGCTTTAGAATTCATGATAATACTAAGAGCATCATCTAGATCATCTTTTTCAGCAAGTTCTCTGTTTATAAGAACTGACAATTTTTTATTTTCTTCTAAGGCGTATAAAACCGGGGCTGTAAGATAACCACTAGCAAGATCACTTACAGCAGGTTTTCCAAGTTGTTTATCATTTCCAGTAAAGTCAAGAATGTCATCTACAACTTGGAATGCTAAACCAATATTTTTGCCAAAATCGTACAACGAGTTTAATTTTTCGTCATTAATCCCACTCAAAACTCCCGCTGCTTTACAACTATTGGCTATTAATGATGCTGTTTTACAATAGCTTTTGTTGATGTATTTGGAAAAAGATTGAGCCGAATCAAATCTATTTAAATTTTGTTTGATTTCACCCTCCGCTAAATCCATTATTACTCTACTCAGTAATTTAACTACATTTACATTGTCAAGATTTGCAAGGTGCCAACTTGCTTGAGCGAATAAAAAGTCACCCGCCAAAACAGCTACTCTGGTATTAAATCTGCTATGAACTGTATCTACTCCTCTTCTTGTAGACGCCTCATCAACAACATCATCATGGACTAATGAGGCTGTATGAATCATCTCAGTTATTTCAGCAAGTCTCTTATGTTTATTTGTCAAGCAAAATTCAGGAGATATAGCTTTTGAAATCAATAAAACTATACCAGGTCTCAACCTTTTTCCCCCAGCACTAAAAAGGTGTTCTGCTGCGGCTTGAAGAATTGGGTGGCCAGCTCCTATTAGATTTTTCAGTTCTAAAATAAGATCATCAAGATCATTTTCAACTGGTTGTAGTAGCTCTGTTACTGTATTCATGTTTAACCTCTTTTATATCTTAAGGAATCAAACATTACTTCGGAGGTTAACCAACCTAATTTCTTTATTAATTCCAAGCCAAAATTTTACTTTGTTAGAAAACTCATCTCTTTCTGAAGTAACAAAAAATTTTACATTTTCGAAAGAAATACTCTCATAGCGGTCAGTTTTTGGAATAGTAAAAGATTCATTAAATTTTTTTATTAATGCTTCCGATGGATCAATGATTTTTATATTTGAGTTTATTTTTTTTCTTAAAAAGTCATAAATCAGAGGATAATGGCTGCATCCGAGTATTAATTCTTCAATATTTTTATTTAATAGCGGTTTTAAATACAAATCCGAAAGAATATTTAACTTAAAAAAATCAAGTTTTTCTTTTTCAATTTCTGATACAAATTCTGGACATTCTTTTTGAAATATTTTGAAATTCTCCTTTTTAGAGCTTATAGCTTTTTTGTAATATGAAGATCTAACTGTTGTTTGTGTAGCCAAAACACCAATTATTTGTTTTTCAACTATTTCCGATACTGAGTTTATAAGATCAAAACAAGGAACTCTTAAGTTTTTTTCTAGAATATCAAGGGCACATGCATTTGTAGTATTACAAGCTATTAAAAGTGCATCTAAATTCTTATCTTCAAAAAAATTGCAAATCTCTTTCGCAATTAATCTTATCTCTTTAAAATTTTTATTACCAAAAGGGATTCTTTTTGTATCCGCCAAATAAAAAACTTCTACATCATTGCGTTTTTTTAGTAAAGGATTAAGGATAGTAAAACCGCCTATACCACTGTCAAATATACCTATTCTAAGCTTCATCCTATTTTATACAAATATTCAAGAATGCCTTTTGCAATGGCATAAGCTACTCTTCTACGATGAGTTGTTTTTTCTAATCTTCTTGCATCTAATCTTCCTGTTAAAAATCCAATTTCTACAAGAACTGCAGGCATCCACGTTTTTTTAATCACATAAAATCTACCTTGTTTAACGCCTCGATCAGGACTTCCGGGAGAAACTTTTAAAATTTGTTTTTGAATATTTTTAGCTAGTAATCTACCCCTCCAACCTCTATAGTAAAAGGTTTCCAACCCATTAATATCCCTTCTTTTGCCTCTTGCAGCATTTGCATGAATACTTACAAAGATATCTGCATCGGTATTGTTAGCAAAGGAAACTCTCTGAGGTAAATCTAAATCAACTTCATTTTTTCTAGTTAACCTTACTTTGACACCTTTCTCAGACAGTAAATTTTTAACTATTTTGGAAACCTCTAGTACAACATCTGTTTCCCTAATACCACCAATACCTATTGCTCCCGGATCAGGACCTCCGTGCCCAGGATCTATAACAATCAAAAATTTGTTTTCTTTTACGTCTGGTAATTTCAAGTAATGATAATCACTTTTCTTCTTATTAATTGATTTTTGATTTTTTTTAATATTCCCTATTCTCTTAAAAACTTGACCTTCACTAATCTCTTTAAAAGTATATTTTGGGTCAAATAGTTTAATTCTCCACCTGTTTTGATCTAAGCCAACCAATCGCCAAGTCAAAGGTTTCAAATAAGTCTCTTCCTTAAATTCAATTACTAGTCTTGTTTTACCCTTAATTGGTTTACCTAATCTAATTTCTTTTATTGGCCCATTACCTTTTATTATTCTAGGATTTTTTAATTCTCCTGGGAAATCTACCCAGAATCTATCTCCAGATATTTGGTTAGCCTTCTGAAAGTATGCTTTTAAATTTGTATTTGATTTAGTTCTTAATTCTAAAACCCCATTAGTGTTTATCGCCCATGCCGCAAGAGCACTTGAAGATTTAATTGGAAGGATTGAAGAATTTAAAAATAAAAAAACTGATAAAAAACGAAAAAGTTTATTATCTAAAAACTTTATCATTAGTTAGAAAACAATTTGTTTTTTCTATGTTTAAGGCTTGGCATCTGCTCCCTAATTTTCTTTACTCTTTCTTTATCGGCAGGTGCTATTGCAGCGCCCTGAGTTTTTCCGGCATCAGATAAAACTGTACCCCAAGGGTCAATTACCATTGCATGGCCATGACTTTGCCTTCTTCCATAATGAATCCCAGTTTGAGCTGGAGCCACTACATATGCTGTATTCTCAATTGCCCTTGCCTGTAATAGGATTTGCCAATGATCTTTTCCAGTAAATGCTGTAAAAGCTGCGGGAATCATAATTAGCTCTGCACCATTCGAAGACAAATATCTATAGAGTTCAGGAAACCTAACGTCGTAACAAATCGATAATCCTATTTTGCATAAACCTGGGACATCTACAACAGGTGGATACTCCTCCCCAGATAAAATAGTGGATGATTCCTTATATAAATTTCCATCTGGCAAATCAACATCAAATAAGTGGATCTTGTCGTATTTTGCCAAAATCTGTCCGTCCTTCCCAAATAGTGCTGATCTATTAAAAGTATGACTTTCATCTCCCGCAGGAACGGGATAACCTCCTCCCAAGAGAAATACTTGATATCTTTGTGACATGGTTTTTAGAAAATTTGCACACTTCTCTGACAATTCAGAAGCTAATCTAAGTTTTTCATCATCTCCTCCTAAAAAAGCAAAATTCTCAGGCAATCCTATTAACTCAGCACCTCTTCTAGCAGCTAATTCAATCTGTTCTTCTGCTTCAATAAAATTTGCTTCAACATTTGAAGTACTCGTAATTTGCAATGCCGCTACCAAAAAATCAGTCAAGACTTTACTCCTAGTGAACCAATTCGTAAATCATGAGGCACGAATCACACCTCTTTCAACTTGAGCTGGAACAATATCTAAGCAATCAAGTTCAGCGCAACATTTAAAATCATCCTCATAATCTCCAAGACTTGTCAATCTTTTGCCATGGGTTGCTGTTTTTAGACATTTCAAAATATCATTTTTCCAAAAATCCCAAAGTACCAAAGCAGCTTGTAATTCGTCATTCAGAATATTAATTTCGAAATCACAGTTCTGTTTTAGGTATGAGGCCAAAGCACCAGCAGCTAAAGAATCCTCAAGAGAATAAGAGCCTTCCCAGCCACTGCCAAGTATTAAAACATTTTCACTTTTTAATGAAATGATTTTTTCGGCAACTGCTTTCCTATTTGGGAGACCCATAGCAAATAAATGCTTAGCATTTTGAACTTTTTGCAATGATTTAGTCCCATTAGTCGTACTCATAAATAGTCTTTTACCATTAACAACTTTTTTTGAAACTGATAAAGGAGAATTTCCTAAATCAAAGCCCTCAATCTTCTTTCCGCCTCTCTCTCCGAGCATTAGTCTTTTTTTAGCTTGCCAATTAATTGCAGATTCTTTTAATAAATCTAAATCTGCAAAAACTTGTATTGAATCAGCTCCATTTTTTAAAGCCCAAGAAATTGTGGTTGTAGCTCTTAAAACATCAATGACCACAGCAATGTCTGGACTTATTTCTGGAACATCCTTTGCTACGTGATAATAAGTTAGATTAATAATCAAGTCCTTTTTTCTTTTAATATTATAGAAAACAGTTACTTAATTTGATTATTTTTTTTTTAAAACAAACTTATTGATAATATATAACTAATTTGTTTTTACAGAAATCTTATCAAGTATTTAATTTGAAAATGAATAATATCCGCACAATAAAAGGTGGAGTTAATTTAAAAGGAAAAGTAAAAGTACCTGGAGATAAATCTATTTCTCATAGAGCTCTGATAATAGGAAGTATTGCTAAGGGTGAGACTACTATTGAGGGGTTCTTACATTCTGAAGATCCACTTTCAACTGCTGATTGTCTAAGAAAATTAGGTGTTAACATACCAGAAATAAAAAAAAATGAGCCTTTTACGATTTCAGGATTGGGTCTTGATGGATTTAAAGAGCCCAAAGAAATTTTAAATTGTGGAAATTCGGGAACCACCATGAGATTATTAATGGGGTTACTTGCCGGTCAAGAAGGTAAGAATTTCATCTTAACTGGTGACATTTCTCTTAACGAAAGGCCAATGGGGAGAGTGGGCAAACCATTATCTTTGATGGGTGGCAAAATTTTTGGTAGAGAAAAAGGAAACAAAGCTCCGATCTCAATTGATGGGAATAAATTAAAAGGGTGTGTTATAGGAACGCCTGTAGCGAGTGCTCAAGTAAAATCTGCAATCTTATTGGCAGGACTCAAAGCTTCTGGAACCACTTCTGTTATTGAACCAGCATCTTCAAGAGATCATACTGAAAGAATGTTAAAAGCATTTGGAGCAGACATCAGTATCAGAGGAGAATTAGGAAGGAATGTAGTTATCAAGTCAGGGGGTAACTTAATTGGCCAGAGAATATTGATTCCTGGAGACATAAGCTCTGCTTCTTTTTGGATGATTGCTGCATCTATTGTTCCAAATTCAGAGGTTTTAATACAGAATGTAGGACTAAATCCCACTAGAACAGGGATTTTAAATGTTATGGATTCAATGGGGTGTGATTATGAGATTTTAGATAAATCGACTATTGCAGGTGAACCTATTGGATCTATTAAAGTAAAGACTTCAAATAATTTAAGATCATTCACTATTGAAGGAGATATTCTCCCAAAACTTATAGATGAAATTCCTATCCTTACTGTGGCTGCCTGTTTTTGTAATGGAGTTTCTGAAATTAAGGATGCACAAGAATTAAGAGTCAAGGAGACAGATCGATTAAAAGTCATGGCACGACAGTTACAAAAATTCGGTGCTGAAATAACAGAAAAAGAGGATGGGTTAATTATTAATGGGCAATCAAAATTTCATTCTGCTGAGGTAGATAGTGAGACAGATCATCGAGTAGCAATGAGTCTTGCTATTGCTTCACTTCTTGCTAAAGGTACCTCAAAAATCATGAGATCTGATGCTGCCAGCGTCTCGTATCCAACTTTTTGGGAAGAGCTGGCCAAACTAACTATCTAGCCTAAAAAGTTTTTGTCTGAATTAATAGAAGTTTTAACTAAAGATGGTAGTTACTCTTTAAGAAGTTTGTTTTTTCAAGAGAACTTCCATAGTTTATTGGGCGCATTGGAGGAAACAAGGTCAAAGTTTACAGCTACTTCTAATTTGCAAAGATTTAAGGGCGAATCTCTCAATGTTTTGGATATATGTTTTGGTTTAGGATACAATTCAGCTTCTTTATTAGATGAATTAATTAAACAAAAATCAAATTTAAATTTGTATGCATTGGAGATTGATAAAAAGCCTCTTGAATATTCGCTTAGAAATAAATCCTTCCTTAAATTATGGGATCCAAAAGTCAAAAAAATATTTGAATCACTTTATCAAAAAGATTACTTTAAGGATCAACTTTTTAAATGCAGTATTTTGTGGGGTGATGCTAGAGAAAAAATCAATATTATTCCTTCCTCTATTAAATTCGATCTGATTTATTTAGATGGTTTTTCTCCTCAAAAATGCCCACAAGTATGGACGATTGAATTTTTATCCAAAGTCACAGAAAATCTTAATCCTCAGGGTTATTTAATAACTTATTCTTCATCAGCGGCAGTGAGAAAAACCTTAAGAAATCTTGGATTAGAAATTTTTACTATTAAGCCAAGTTTTAAAAACAGAACTTTTTGGAGTCAGGGAACTGTCGCAATATCAAAATTTGATAAGAATAAATTGAAACCTAATTTCAATTTTGAAAAGTTATCTTTAATGGAAGAAGAACATCTCTTAACTAAAGCTAGTATTCCCTATAGAGATCAAGATTTGAACTCAAGTAAAGACGATATAATCAGGGGAAGATTAGATGAGCAACTATTATCAAATCTATTACCTACAAATAAATGGAGAGAGAAGTGGGGAATGACGAAGTTATCCGTTAAGAGTTAGATTTAAATTAGGATTTTAAATAAACATGTTAAGTGTTGCGATATTAGCGGCAGGCAAGGGTACCAGGATGGAAAGCTCATTGCCAAAAGTTTTACATAAAATTTCTGGCAAAAGCCTACTACAAAGAGTAATTGATTCATGTGTCGAATTAAAACCTGATAAAATCTTCGTAATTACTGGACACAAATCAAAAGAAGTACAAAAGTCAATCCCAAACGATAAAAAAATCCATTTTGTTGTTCAAGAACCTCAATCAGGAACCGGTCATGCTATCCAGGTAATTTGTAAAGAAGTAAAAAAACATGAAGGGAAACTTTTAGTACTTAACGGCGATGTGCCACTCATTAGGCCTAGTACTCTAAAAAGACTTTTGTATCTTCACGATTCAAAAAATGCTGATGTTTCTTTAATTTCCACAAAGAAAACAAATCCTCATGGATATGGCAGAGTTTTTTTGAAGGGGGATTTTATAGAGAGAATTGTTGAAGAAAAAGATTGCAATGATCTAGAAAGAGAAAATCCATTAATAAATGCAGGTGTTTACTGTTTTAACTGGGGTAACTTGTCAGAAATAATTAATACCTTGCAAAGCAATAATAATCAAAAAGAGATTTACTTAACAGATACAATCTCTTTGCTAAAAAATTCCTTAAGTCTCGAGGTAGAGGATAATGGAGAGCTTCAAGGAATTAATAACAGAATTCAACTATCAGAGTGCGAGGAATATATGCAGAATTCAATTAAAGAAACACATATGCTTAATGGTGTAACTTTTATAAATAAAGCAAGTTGTTCAATTAGTGAAGAAGCTGAAATTGATAAGGATGTAATCATAGAGGCTAATACACATATAAGAGGAAATACAAAAATAAATAGTAATTGCATTATTGGACCAAATACTTTTATTGAGAACTCTAATGTCGGATTAAATTGTGAAATTTCAAACTCTACTGTTTATGCTTCTCAGATAATGGATAATATAACAATTGGCCCTTATAGTCATATAAGACCTAATTCCACAATATCTTCCTTTTGCAAAATAGGTAATTTTGTTGAAATCAAAAATAGTCAATTAGAGGAAGAATCTAAAGTAAACCATTTAAGTTATATTGGCGATTCTATTATTGGAAGATCTACAAATATTGGAGCAGGTACTATTACTGCAAATTTTGATGGTCAGAAAAAACATCAAACAAAAATTGGTAAAAATTCCAGTATTGGTGCAAATACAGTTTTTGTAGCACCAATAAATCTAGGGGAATCAGTTACTACAGGAGCTGGTTCAGTTATCACAAAAGACTCCAAAGATAATTCATTAGCAATCTCAAGAACTAAGCAAGTAAATATAGAAAATTGGGAAAGAAAAAAATCCTGATTTAGTTAATTAATTCAATAATTTTTTCAAGTTGCCAACATCTGCTCCCTTTTATAAGAATAGAATCACCTTTTTTTGTAGATTTGTTTATCTCTTGAGGTACATCTTTAATGTTATTTAAAACCAAGAACTTTTTCTTATCTTTTAGATAATTGGTGTAAATTTTTTCATTTTTTTTATCGCAAATAAATAAACACTTTTCTATATCTGAATTATTAATTAAGTTGAATATTTCTTTGTGATATTTTTCGGATTCTTTTCCCAATTCTTGCATACTTCCAAATATGAAAAATTTATTTCTCGGTTTATCAAGCAGGTTTTTAATACATGCTTTTACTGACTCTGGCGAAGCATTATATGATTCATCATATATTGTTGTTTTTACTGATTTGAGAATTTTATTCCTTCCACCTAAACTTACAAAATCAAATTTATTGAAACTTGCAAAATCAATGCCTAGCTCTTTCGCAACTACATAAGCAAATAAGAAATTCGAAGCATTGTGAAATCCCTCAAATGAAATTTCAAAGGTATTTTCTTCAATTAAAATTGTTTTATTCGAAGGATTATAAAATCCTCGCAAATTATCATCTTTCTTAAAACTCTCCTTTTGATTTTCTATATTTAATAGTTTTACTTTTATCACTTTACCTTTCCAAAATTCTTTTAAAGTTTTTTCTAGGAATGGATCATTTGCTGGAATTATTACAACTCCTTCTGGATTTAAGAACTTACTAATTTCACACTTTGCATAAGTAATATTTTTTTTTGAGCCTAACAATCCAATATGAGCTGTGCCAATGTTAGTAATAACTGCAACATCGGGTTCACTATATTTAGATAAATTCTCAATCTGTCCAAGACCTCTCATTCCCATTTCAAGAACTAAAGCTTTATCCTCTTCATCTGTAGCAAGAATAGTAAGTCCAACTCCAATCTCATTATTGAAATTTGCATGAGATAATTTAATTCTTCCAAGTTTATTTAAAACTCCACCAATCATTTCTTTTGTTGTTGTTTTACCAACAGAACCAGTTATTGCGACAACAGGGATATTTAATTTTTTTCTTTTTAGCAATGCTAATTTTTGAAATGCCTCTAATGTGTCATTTACAACCCAATAAGGAAAATTTCTAGGAAGTAATCTCTGCATCCCTTTTTTAATTACTACTGATTTAACTCCTTTATCTAAAACATCTGGAAGAAAATTATGTCCGTCAAAAGTTTTACCTTTTATAGCTATAAAAAGATCATTTTTAGATAAAGTTCTACTATCAATACTTATATTTTTAAAATTTAAAAAATCTCTTTTCCCCTTGCTCAGATTTTTAATATCCCCCAAAACATTGTTTAATTCTGATAAAGAGAATTCCATTAAAATATTAAGTCATACTTTTTTTAAAGATGGATCAGCCGATTGTCCGTAAGAAAATTTTTCAACCTCAGCAACATCAGGTGATGGTTCTTTTATTCCACAAACATCTTTATACATAATTTCGTATTCGAGTGCAGATCTTTGCCAACTAAACTCTTGACTCATTGCTCTTTTTTGCAATAATTGCCAACTATCTTTATGCCTAAAGGCTTCCCAAGACCTTACTAAAGATGTATAGAAATCTATAGGTTCAAAGCGATCAAAGCAAAAACCCGTACCAACATTTTTTTCTGGATCATGAGGTAAAACTGTATCAACTAAACCTCCTACTCGCCTTACTATTGGGATAGAACCATATCTCATAGCAAGTAGTTGACTAATGCCACAAGGTTCAAATCTACTTGGCATTAAGAATGCATCTGAGCCACCATAGATAAGCCTTGATAAAGAATCATCATAGGTAAGAAATACTGAGAATCTTCCTGGGTAATCTAATGCCAGTTGCCATAATCCAGACTCTAAATATCTATCTCCAGTACCTAAAACAGCAATTTGAGAATCTGTATAGGCTAATAGTCTTCTTGAAACTTGTAAAAGTAAGTCAACACCTTTCTGATCAACTAACCTACTGACCATACCTAAAAGATATTTTTTAGAATTTACTTCGAGACCCATTTCTCTCTGCAGAATTTTTTTATTTTCTAGCCTATTTTCTAAATTCCTAACACTGAATTTTGCAGGTAAAACTGGATCTTTGGCTGGATTCCATGCATCAAGATCTATGCCATTAAGAATCCCCCTTAATTTACCTGAAATGTAATTAAGTAATCCTTCGAGGCTTTCCCCGTATTCATGGGTTTTAATCTCATCTGCATAAGTCGGAGAAACAGCATTGACCCTATCTGCAAATAACATTGCCGCAGCCATTGTGTGGTCTCCATGCATATACCAAGGACACCAAGTCATTTTTTCAAGTTTCCACCTCCATGGGCCTTGGTATTTTAAATTATGAATTGTGAAGACAGTACTAATCTCGGGGTCCTGATGCATCCATACAGGAATCATTCCAGTGTGCCAATCATGGCAATGGAGAACTTGAGGTTTCCAACAATTCCAGGCAAATTCTGCAGTAGCACTAGCAAAAAATGTAAAGCGCCAATCCTCATTTTCGCCTCCGTATATTTGTTCAGAATCAAATGTTGGATGACCCACTAGGTAAATCACATAATTATGAATGGGATGTTTTGCTTCATATACTGCAAAATCAGTGCCCATTGTATTTGATCTAAAGACTGGTTCATTCGATACCTCTAAAAGACTCCACAATTTTCCATATCCTGGAATTATTACCCTTACATCGTGACCAAGTTTTATCAAAGATGGAGGCAACGAACCAACCACATCTCCCATACCTCCAACTTTGATCATTGGAGCACATTCGGCAGCGGCAAGAAGAATTCTCATTGATAATTATTTAAAAAGTTCTTTTAAAAAACAAACTAGGGGGTCCACTTATAGTCAGAGAAGTCTGGTGGACGCTTTTCAAGAAAGGCATCTCTACCTTCTTGGGCTTCTTCAGTCGAATAGAATAATTGAGTTGCATATCCAGATAATTCCTGAATACCGGCAATCCCATCATTCTCCGCATTGAATGAAGCTTTAAGAATACGAATAGCAGTTGGACTATTTCGTAAAATCTCTCTTGCCCAGATTACACCCTCAGCTTCTAATTCTTCAATCTTTGTAATTGCATTTATCAAGCCCATCTCAAGAGCTTCCTTGGAATTATATTTTCTACATAAAAACCAAATTTCTTTTGCTTTTCTTTGACCAACAAGCCTTGCTAAATAACTAGATCCAAAACCGGCATCAAAACTACCAACTCTTGGGCCTGTTTGACCAAATATTGCATTTTCAGAGGCGATACTGAGATCACAAATTAAATGAAGTACCTGTCCTCCTCCAATTGCAAAACCGGGGACTAAGGCAATAACCACTTTAGGCAAACTTCTGATTAATCTTTGAAGTTCAAGTACATTTAATCTCTGCTTCCCTTCATCATTTTTATACCCATTTTTACCCCTTATACTCTGATCACCTCCAGAGCAAAAAGAATAAATGCCTTTCTTGTCAGGTCCCGCACCTGTAAAGAGAACTACGCCAATAGTTTCATCATTTCTTACGATATCAAATGCGTCAATGAGTTCATCTACAGTTTGTGGCCTAAATGCATTTCTTTTTTCAGGCCGATTAATTGCAATTCTCGCAATTCCCTCATCTGATTTGTGAAACAATATATCCTCATAAGATTTGCACTCTGACCAATTTAAAGTTGTTTTACCAGGTAATACTTTCATGAAATCTAATTATTCAAAAATAGAAAATGATAAATTTAACTGCCAATTATTTTTTCTAGCAGGGCATTTTTTTCACAAATTTCATTTTCTGGATCAACATCAACTTTAATTATTACAGATTTCTGGATAGAAATGCTCCAATCGAATGCCTCTCGTAATTTTTTTAAATTTGCCACACTTTTAAAGTTTACCTGATAGCCCTCTGCGAGTTTTTGCCAGTTTATTTCTTTTGGCATAAGAAACAGTTTTTTTAAATCATCTTCTTTTAAATTTTTTTTATAAATACGATTAAATATATTTCCGCCATTATTATTTATTAGAAGAATTGTTAAATTCATATCGATTGAATTTTCAATCAGCCAACCGTTTATATCATGAATAAAAGCCAAATCTCCAGTCACAAGAAGTAGAGGATTTTTAATTCTAGAAATACCTAATGCAAGAGATAAAGTACCGTCTATACCAGAAGCACCCCTAAAGCTGAAACAGTTTCTTGTTAAAGTACCATTCTCAGAAAATGTGAGCCAATCTCTAATTGGGCTACTTGCGGAGAGCATTATAGGATTTTCAGCTGGCCAAAGTTTTGGGACAAGGTTTGCAAGCATATACTCAGTAATTTGATTATCTTGAGTAATTTTCTCATTTAAAACCCCCCTAATCTTCTCGCCTTCCTCTATTAGATCTAAAGCCATTGGAGTAAGAGATTTTTTGTTTTTTTCGTTAATTGATAATTCTTCTAGCAATAGAGTAGTAAAATTTGAAAGCCCAAAATCATATTCAAATGATTTTTTTATTGGGTCCAATTTTCTAAAGTTTTTTTCTTTTATAAGAATTTGTATACCTTCGAAAGTTGTTAAAAATTTCTCCAAATCAATTGAAGATGACATGGGGCCAAGCCTCAAAAGTTGATGACAATTTATTGAATTTTTATTTTTTCTTAGGACTAATTCCCAATTCACAACTAATCCTCTCAAATCAGAATTAACTCCTGAAACAGGATCAGCAAATACTGGCCAACCAGTAATTTCTTGCAATCTTTCTAAAGATTTATTGAAAGAAATTAAATCATTTATGGAACCTTGATAGGGACCTACCAAAATAATGCCGGATTCATCTAAATTTAAATTTTTTGAAATTTCTAAGAATTTATTTTTATCAGATTTTATTTCAACTTCCTGAAATATATATTTTTTCTTTAAATAAATTCTTTCAAAAACCTCTAAAACATTTTTTTTATTTAAAAGTGAAATACCTAAAGGCTTATCAATAGGAATATTTAAATGAATAGGCCCAGGAAAAGTTGATATTTGTTTCTCAGTAATTCGAACTAAATTCAGGATTTCGTTTTCTTGTGTTTCATGAAGTCCATTTAGATTTGTACTTAAAACCCTTCTGCAGACTGAATTCAAAAAATCTTCTTGATTTACTGTTTGATTAGCGCCACAATCTTTTAATCTTAAGGGTCTATCAGCAGTAAGAAATATAATACCTTTACAAGATCGGTCTGCCTCAACTCCTGCTGGCAATAAGTTACTTACTGCAGTCCCAGAAGTGGTAATAACTAAAGAAAGATTACCTGATGCAGCAGAAATCCCAAGAGAGTGGAATCCCGCAGACCTCTCATCTATTGAATTAAAAATATTTACCAGACCTAATTTATTTAATTCTCCAGCAGCTATCGCTAGGGGTGCTGATCTACTACCTGGACATAGTATTAAATTTTGAACTCCTATTTTTATTAAGAGATTCAAAAGTTGTAAACTTCTAAGAAAATTTTTGCATTCAATAGATGATGTCATAATTTATATAAATGCTTTGGGATTTTCCTTATAACTGAATTAAATAAAACATGTCTACAACTCAAGAAAAAAGAAATTCAATAATAAAGGATTTAAAAAATCTTTTAATCTGGATATCTATAGCTTTAATTATACGATGGCAGGTTATAGAGCCAAGATGGATCCCCTCCGGTTCAATGCTTCCAACTCTTCAAATACAAGATAAAATTCTTGTTGAGAAAGTAACCCCCAAAATCACTTCCAAATCAAATCTTTCAAAGTTAAAAAATAAAATAGTTGTTTTTAACGTTCCGGAGCAATTAATTAATGCTGGTTATGAAGCAGATACTGCACTAATAAAAAGAGTAATTGGAATACCTGGAGACAAAGTAGAAGTAAGAGACGGTAACCTTTACTTAAATGATATCGCTCAAAAAAATTACGTCTTTGACAAAAATATTAATTATTCTATAGGGCCTTTTATTGTCCCAGAAGAGTCATTATGGGTGATGGGAGATAATAGAAATAACAGTATGGACTCACATATTTGGGGATTTTTACCCTATGAAAAGGTTATTGGTAAAGCTATTTTTAGATATTGGCCGTTTAATAAAATTGGACCTATTCGGTTCCCTGCCCTTAATAATTTAGATTAATGGGTACGTGATGTTGTAGGGTTTTTATATCTTGAAGTTGTAGAAATGTTTAATCCAGAATTTCTTGCTACTGAAAATAATGATCCAAACGATGAGAATGATTTAATTCAATATTTACAAAAACAATCTCCAGAAGTTTTGCAAAGAGTAGCAAAATCAGCTAGTGAAGATATTCAAGAAATTATTAGACATAATGTTCAAGGTCTTCTTGGAATGCTTCCTTCAGATCAATTTGATGTAAAAATAACATCTTCAAAAGACAACATTGCTAATTTATTATCTTCTGCAATGATGACAGGATATTTCTTAAGACAAATGGAGCAAAGAAAAGAGCTGGAACAAACTCTTAAAAATGATGAGAACATGTCCATTGAAGAATAATTGTTTTTAAAGATTTACTTCTTCAGGAATTATTCCTAGTTCAAACAACTTTTTATATAAACCCATCAAAAATTTATTATCCTCAGGAAGTTTGTCCCACTTTTGGGAATTAATTTCATTAATTAATTTTTGACAATCTTCTATTGTAAATTTTATAGGGGCCGTAAAATGAGCTGGAATTAAATATTCCATATCTTCAAAACACCTGATATTTTCTAACCATTTGAGTAAAACTTCTTTTGAACGCGGAAAAATTAATTTCTGTAAAACTGGTGCAATTTGAATCTTAGGAGTATCTTTACCCATTATTTCAACAAGAGAAGATTCCCAATCTTCGTCCCATAAAAAGGGATAAATACCAAAATGAGATCTCCAATTCCTCAGATCTTTTTTGAATGAATGCTTAAATATTTTTTTTAAAGGTGGAATATTTAATTTACCTGGTTTTAAAAAAGATGAAAACAAGACTAACCTTTTCCATCCTTTTTTTCTATGTTCAATGGAGTCAATCAAAGGTTCATC
The DNA here is from genome assembly GCA_003214315.1 of Prochlorococcus sp. AG-418-D13. Taxonomy (GTDB): domain Bacteria; phylum Cyanobacteriota; class Cyanobacteriia; order PCC-6307; family Cyanobiaceae; genus Prochlorococcus_A. Next base: position 155,426 of record QCLU01000004.1, on the reverse strand, counting down.
TCCTCTATCTCTAGAATGAAAAAGAAGTGGAGTTGGATCAAAATCAAATATCTCAGGGGGAGTGGATTCTATTCCAACTATTGCGTCTGTCACATGAAGTGTTTTCGTAGGATAATGGAAACAGCTTATCTCCTGATATCTTCCAAGCCCTAAATTCAGAGGGCCTAATGACGACCATTTAAAGTAGTTTGTATGTGGAGTACCTTCCTCAAAGAGTATTCTTGATCTTTTTGATGGAATTCCTAAGAAATCTAGTGGTAGATTTATGGGGAAACTCCATTGTCCAGGACAAAGCCAAATTTCTGCATCTTTAAAAGTTCTTGAAAGAGCTGGCAGTCCGATTTTATGTTCTAGTCCAGAGGCACTCGGTAGAATTATTGTTTTTACTTTGCCATGAATCGCAATTAATTTATCTAACTCATTTATTAATTCTTTTGTTGAAGGCAGTGGATTTATTAGCATCAATCCATTATCAACCTTTATTACCGTCATTCTTATTGGAACCGCAACATAATAAAGTCCCTGTATTTGTTCCAAGGACCATATTTGATCAGGAATTAATTCTTTTAAAATTGTTTTCTTTTTTCCATAAGGATATAAGGGGAATAATGGCCACCAATTCCACTTTTTATTTAAAGTTTGATCCACCACAATCATTTATACCCAGCAAATAATTTCTTTAACTTAAATATTCCGTATCTTGGAGCGAATAAAAAAGCAAATAAAAATATAAAAGTTTGTGCCAAGACAATTGATCCACCTGTTTCAAGATCAAACCAAAAACTAACATAGATTCCTATAAGGCTTGAGATAATTGCACTTAATACTGAAATTACTGTCATATTATCAAACTTATCCGTAAGTAAATATGCTGTAGCTCCTGGTGTAATCAACATTGCAACTACCAAAATGATTCCAACAGACTGCAACCCCACAACAGCTGCCAAAGATAAGCATGTGAGGAGTAAATAATGAAGAAAAAATACATTAATCCCAACTGTTTTTGCATGTCTAGGGTCAAAACAATAAAGCATTAAATCTTTTCTGAAAATTGATAAAAGTATTACTACTAATAAAGAAATGAATATAGTTTGTTTTACATCTGAAAGTGATATTCCTAATGGACTACCAAAAAGAATAGAGTGCAGATCAATATTACTTTTAATCTTAGAAACCAATACTATTCCAAGAGCGAAAAATCCAGTAAATACCAACCCAATAACAGTATCTTCCTTAACTCTAGATTTCTGCTTAATAAACCCTATCAAGGCGACAGAACCAACTCCGAAAATAAATGCCCCTAATGAGAAAGGAAGACCTAATGCATAAGCAACCACAACACCAGGCATTACCGAATGTGACACAGCATCTCCCATTAAAGCCCATCCTTTAAGAGTCAAATAACTTGATAGAAAACCACAAACAGCTGCAACTAATGAACTCATAAGAAGTGCTTTTCTCATAAAGTCATGAGTTAAAGGATCTGTGATGAATGAATCTAAAGTTAAAAAAGAACAGAGCTCCATATAAATTAAAATTTAGGATTCAGGTCCAAACAAGAAATCAGGTGAGATCCCTCCAAAAGTGGTTGTAATATTTTCAGGGGTAAACACTTCAGAGGTTTCACCATAAGCTACAACAGTTTTATTTATTAAAAGAACCAAATCACAAAATTCACGGACATGAATCATATCGTGCGTTGATAATAATATGGTTTTCCCCTCATTTTTAAATTGAATAAATAATTCCGAGATAAGTTTTTCAGTTCTTATATCAACACCTGAAAAAGGCTCATCAAGAAGAAGTATTGATGCTCTTTGCGCAATTGCTCTAGCTAAAAAAGTTCGTTTTCTCTGGCCTCCAGATAAGTTTCCAATAGGTGTAGATAAATGATCAGTAAGATCAACTCTCTCAATAGCATCTTTAACCGCCTGAACATCAGACTCTCTAGGAGACCTAAAAATATTCATCGAACCATATCTACCCATCATCACTACATCCCAAACACTTATTGGAAATTGACTATCAATTCCCTCATTTTGAGGAACATAAGCAATTGTCTGATCTTTTTGAGCAGATCTTACAGACTCTCCATTGATTCTAATTTTTCCCTTTGAAATATTTACAAAGCCAGTTAAAGCATTAAAGAAAGTTGTTTTACCAGCCCCGTTCATCCCTACTAACCCACAAATCTGGCCAGGTTTCAATCTTAAATTGGCATCATACAAAGCCACCTTACCGTTGTAATCTACGCAAATATTCTCTGCCTCAATCCTAAAGTTTTGATAATTGATTGTTTCCATAATTCAAAAAAGTCCTTTTTTAATCAAATCCAAATTATGCTCAAGCATTTTTATATAGGAACTAGCAGGCCCACTATCATCAGATAATGAATCAACAAAAAGATTTCCTCCAAAATTAGCCCCAGTTTCGTTTGCAACAACCATTTGAGATTCGTTACTTACAGTACTTTCGCAAAATACAGATGGAACATTTTTTTCTTTAACTAGTGAGATTGTTCTTGCCATTCTTTTGGGAGTAATTTGACTCTCAGCATTAACTGGCCACAAATAAACTTCCTCTAATCCATAATCATTTGTTAGATACGAAAAAGCACCTTCACAACTTACTAGATACCTCCTATCTTTATTTAAGTTATTAATAAAAAGTGAGAATTCTTTATCTATTTTAGATAGTTTATCTTTATAAATTTTTCCATTTTCTTCAAATAATGTCCGTTTGGATGGCCTCAATTCTGATAAAGAATCCACGAGAATATCTACGTATAGGATCCCTCTTTTTGGAGAAATCCAGGCATGAGGATTGGGTTTCCCTTTATAAAAATCTTCACTGATAAAAATAGGATCCAAATCTTCCGCGACAGTAATTCTTTTAACTTTTAAATTAGAGACAAATTTTTCAGCCCATAATTCAAATCCAAATCCATTATCAATAAAAACAAAAGCATTAGAGGCATTTACCAAATCGCTTGGAGTTGGTTGGTAGCCATGAACTTCAACTCCAGGTTTCGTTATTGATCTAACAATAAAATCATCTTTAGCGACATTACTAATTATATCCGCCAAAACAGTGAAACTTGCCAGTATTACTTCTTTAGTTTCATTTTTATTTGATATTCTCTTACATGAGCCTGAAGCAATAGAAAGCAGAATTATCAAACTTAAAAAAAAAATATTTTTTTTCATTTTTAACATCCATCCCAAGATTATGAATTAAAAGCTAGTTTCACAAGTGGTTTTCTAAGATCAGAAATAAATCCTTTCCAATTTATTTTTTCTTTTTCAAAAGCTTCTTCAACAATTTTCTCAGAATTTTTCTTTATAAAATCTAAATCAGGTTCTTCTACTCCTTTTGTTATTGCCATAAAATCAGCCAAAGAACTTGATACTACTCTTGTTAAATAAGCAGCACTGACAGCCTGAAATATTCCAGAGACAAGCCAATTTGGGCCATGTAATTTTGTTATACCAATTAGAGTCTGTCCACTCCATTCAATAACTCCCTGAGCAATTGCAGTCTTTAAAATCTCTTTGGATACTTTATCTAAAATTTCAGGAGACCAATTACATCCCCATATAGACTTAATTTCTTTAATCATTAAAGAATTTAATACTGTCATTGCCATAACATCAATTGATGGGATAGGAGATAAGAAAACAGTTGTTGCTACAAGAATTTGATTTTTTCTTTGTATACCTTTTAACTGCATTCTTCTTATACCTTCAATTTCAGTTTGCCAGGCAGTATGAAGTTCTTTCAAGAGCCTTTTTTTTGTATTTTCAATATTTTTAGATGAACTTATGAAAAATTTCCTTAAAGAAAAAGGTATATTTGTTATTTCATTTTTATTCACATCAAACGTAATTATTTTATTTATAAATTCACTTGAAATTTGAGACTTTAGGTCTTCAATTTGATTTTTAGCTTCTATTTTGTTAAAAGTTAAAGCCACCAACCAGATTGGCATATTTTTAGGAAACTTTTCCAACCACAAAAAATCATTTGCTGACATAGGCAAGTTTATAAAATACAAGATTGCATCACTATTCATTGCTTCTTCTGGAATAATTTCAGAAGAATTGTATTTAGGAAGTTTTTCGTATAAATCTAAGTCAAACTTATCTGCTTTAAAAAAACTTTTCATAACAGACTGACAACTTTGATAATCTTTTTGTCCAATGCAACTTATTTTTTCTTTTTCACATCTATTAAGAATCGATTCAAGAATTTTTTGCCTTTTTGAATTCTGTTTCTCTAATTCATTTGTTGCTTCAAGTTCTTCAAAAAAATTTAAATCTTCATTACATAGATTTATCCAACCATCTAAATTATTTGGCTCATTAAATTTAGGCTTATCATTCTTCAAGTAAAAATATCCCCCCAAACACAACACAAAAAATCCCATTGAGCCGCCTGCAAAATGAATTAAGTCACTTACAAACCATTCCCCAAAACCTAATAACAATAAAATAATAAGAAGATTTTTTTTTGGAAACTTTATGAAATCCTTTAAAAGGTTGTCTTTACTAATATCAAACACAATACTTTATTTCTCTAATTTTATTTTAATGCAAGTTGTGAATGAGAAAAGCGAAATCACATAAGTCGTTAATCAAAAGATAAATTTTTAAGGCTTTTAAAAAGACTTATTGCATAACTAGATGCTAAATTAATAGACTATTTAAATAACTTTAGAAACATCAAGATGTCTAATTCAAACTTCAGCAATAATCCTGGACAAGAAAATTACAGAGGTCATACTAATAATGAAAGATCTAATTTCCGAGATAGATCGGGCGGCAGAAGAGATGGAGGAGGATTCCGCATAAGATTGAGTGATAACGAAATGAAAGCTGTGAAATCAATACAAGAGACCTTTCAATTAAGGTCTACCGTTGCAGTTCTGGGTTTCTCTGTTAGAACACTTAGCGAAATGATCAAAGATGAAAAATTGCTTGAATCAATCACAGAATATGCAAAAAATAATAAAAACTCTTCTCCTAATAGACAATCACAAAATCCTTATGAAGAAAAGACAAAAACAGCTCCTGACCCCTTCGCAAGACCAGTAAAAGGTACATCAACTGAAGAGATCCAATCCAGCAAAGTAGAAGAGGATGGCAAATAAAAAAAGAATTCTTTCAGGAGTTCAGCCAACTGGTGATTTACATATTGGGAATTGGCTTGGGGCCATAAATAATTGGGTTACGCTTCAAGAGCAATATGAAACATTTCTGTGCGTAGTTGATTTACACGCAATCACAGCTTCATATAATCCTAAAGAATTATCCAAGAACACTATCTCTACTGCGGCTTTGTATGTGGCTTGTGGGATAGATCCTAAAATATGCTCAATTTTTGTCCAAAGTCACATTTCTGCACATTCAGAACTTTGTTGGATATTAAATTGCATGACTCCTATAAATTGGATGGAAAGAATGATTCAATTCAAAGAAAAATCCATACAACAGGGTAATAATGTATCCATTGGATTATTTGACTATCCGATCCTAATGGCTGCAGACATTCTTCTATATGACGCTGACTTTGTACCAGTAGGGGAGGATCAAAAACAACATCTTGAACTTGCCAGAGATATTGCACAACAAAGAATTAATGCCAGATTTAGTAAGGATAAAAATATTTTAAAAATCCCTCAACCAATAATCATGAAAAATGGGTCAAAAATAATGAGTTTAATTGATGGTTCAAAAAAGATGAGCAAAAGTGATCAAAATGAGGGCAGTCGCATTAATTTATTAGATCCTCCTGAAATAATTACAAAAAAAATAAAAAGAGCAAAAAGTGACAGTTCTATTGGAATAGAATTTAACAACCCTGAGAGACCAGAATCTAAAAATCTTTTGATGATTTATTCAATATTATCTGGCAAAGAAATTTCTCAATGCGAAAATGAATTTTCAGAGACTGGATGGGGTACATTTAAAAAATTAATTACTGAACAACTTATTGAATCGCTCGAACCTATTCAGAAAAAATATAAATTATTAATTAATGATCCCTATCAATTAAATAAAATCCTTGATGACGGTAAGGAAAAAGCTGAAGATTTAGCAAATCAAACTTTAAAAAGAGTTAAATCAAAATTGGGATTCTTTGAAATGGAGAGATAAATCATGCCAATAATTACCTTGCCTGATGGTTCAAAAAAGGTTTATGAAAAATCTGTAACTATTTTAGAAATTGCTCAAAGTATTGGCGCTGGATTAGCTAAAGCAACAATTGCTGGGAAAGTAAATGATGTTCTTCTTGATGCAACTATTCCTATAAATAGAGATTCCAAAGTTGTAATCATCACATCAAAAGATAAAGAAGGAATTGAAATAATAAGACATTCCTTCGCTCACCTTATTGGTCATGCAGTAAAACAAATTTACCCTAATATAAAAATGGCGATAGGTCCTGTAATTGAAGATGGTTTTTATTACGATATCTTTTCTGAATACAGATTTACTCCTGAAGATTTAACAAAAATCGAAAATAGAATTAATAAATTAATAAAAACAAACTATGACGTTGAAATTTTACAAGTTTCCAAAGAAGAGGCAATGAAAACTTTTAAACAAAGAGATGAGACTTTTAAATTACGAATAATTGAAGAAATTCATGAAGAAGGTCTCATCAATTTATATAAGCACGAAGAATATATCGACATGTGTAGAGGGCCTCACGTACCTAACACAAGACATTTGAGACACTTTAAGTTACTTAAATTATCAGGTTCATACTGGAGAGGTAATAGCGAGAATGAATCATTACAGAGAATATATGGAACTGCATGGGCTAAAGAAAAAGAACTCAAAGATTATCTAACAAGAATTGAAGAGGCGGAAAAAAGAGATCATAGAAAACTTGGAAAAAAACATTCACTATTTCATATTCAAGAAGAATCTCCTGGCATGATTTTTTGGCATCCAAATGGATGGTCAATCTACCAAGTACTGGAAAAATACATAAGAGGAATACTTAAAAAAAATGATTATTTAGAAATTAAAACCCCACAAGCTGTTGATAAATCTCTTTGGGAAAAATCCGGTCATTGGGAAAAATTTAGAGACGACATGTTCACTACCGCATCAGAAAATAGAACTTATGCAATTAAACCAATGAACTGTCCATGCCATATTCAAGTATTTAATCAAGGATTAAAAAGTTATAAGGATTTACCAATTCGTCTTGCTGAATTCGGTTCTTGTCATAGAAATGAGCCCTCTGGAGCATTACACGGATTGATGAGAGTAAGAAACTTTACTCAAGATGATGCACACATATTTTGCACAGAAGAGCAAATCCAAGAAGAGGTATCTACTTTTATCGATCTTGTTTTCGAGGTTTATAAAACTTTTGGTTTTAATGAAATCATTATCAAATTATCAACTCGTCCTGAAAAAAGGGTAGGAAGTGAAGAGATTTGGGATAAATCAGAAGAAGCTCTTACAAAAGCTCTCGATAATAAGAATCTTAAATGGGAGCTACAGCCTGGAGAGGGTGCTTTTTATGGTCCAAAAATAGAATTCTCATTAAAAGATTGTCTTAATAGAGTCTGGCAATGCGGAACTATTCAGGTTGATTTCTCAATGCCTATTAGATTAGATGCAACTTATGTAGATATTGATAATGAAAAAAGAAATCCAGTAATGCTTCATAGAGCAATTTTAGGATCCTTTGAAAGATTTATCGGAATCTTAATTGAACAATATGAGGCAAAATTCCCAATTTGGCTCGCTCCTTATCAAATAATTTTATTGAGCATTACCGATAGAAATAATGAAAAGTGTTTGAAGTTTAATGAATTTATAAACATTAATGGTTACCGTTCAAAAGTTGATATTAGGAATGAGAAAATAGGATATAAAATTAGAGAGGCAACTCTTGGGAGAATTCCCTTAATTGCAGTTATTGGGGATAAAGAAGAGGAAATTGATTCGGTCGCCTTAAGAGCTTTAGATGGAACAAATTTAGGAATTTTCGATTTACCAAATCTATACAAATTAATGGATGAATTAATAGAAAAAAAAGGTAGAACTGAATAATTTTAAATATATGAATTTTCTGGCTTGTGATTTAGGAGGTACCAAGGTTCTATTAGGAATATTTAAAACAGATTTAAATGATGATTCACCCAAATTAATATTCAAAAAGAAATATTTATCTTCTGAATGGGATTCTTTTGAACTAATCCTAGAAGATTTTCTAGAAAATCAATGCAAAAATATTTCTCATCCTTATTCTGCTTGTTTCGCAGTCGCTGGTCCTTTATCTAACAACAACGCAAAAATAATAAACCTATCGTGGTATCTATCTGGAAATGCATTAAAAAACAAATTTAATTTTAAAAACTGCGAGCTAATAAATGATTTCGCAGTGCAAATTTATGGAATACCTTATTTAAAAAAAAATCAATATTCTACGATCCAAAATGGAACAAACACTCAAGGTGCTAACGAAGATTTGCATGCCATTGTTGGAGCAGGGACTGGTTTAGGTATTGCAAGAGGAATAATATCAGGAGGGAAAGTAAAAGTTTTAGCTAGTGAAGGTGGTCATGTTGAGTACTCCCCAAAGTCAAAATTAGAATGGGAATTAAAAATTTGGCTTAAGAATTACCTTAAAGTTGAAAGGATATCTTGTGAAAGAATCATAAGCGGCACCGGTTTATCTAGAATTGCCGAATGGAGACTAAGCAAACCCGATGCCCAAAACCATCCTCTACAAAAATATTTAAAAAAAATTGAAATTTTTAATGCTGCGAGAAAAGAACTTCCTGAAAAAATTTGTAATCTCTCTAAAGAAGGGGATCAACTAATGATAGAAGTTGAGAGGATTTGGTTAGGCGCTTATGCTTCTTTATTGGGAGATGTTGCTCTTCAAGAATTGTGTTTTGGCGGGTTATGGATTTCTGGAGGAACAGCATCAAAACATTCTAAAAACTTTAAATCAGATTTATTTTTAAAACAATTTTTCGACAAGGGAAGATTAAAAGATATTCTTAAAACAATACCTATGAATATAATTTTAGATGAAGAGTTTGGACTTTTTAGTGCAGCCTGCAGAGCAAAAATGCTTTTAAAACATAATTAAAAAAATGTCTATGCCTGAAGTAGGTAAAAAAATAAGGGTAACGGTACCTTCCACAACTGCCAATTTAGGGCCTGGATTCGATTGTCTTGGAGCAGCATTAGATTTGTATAACGAGTTTATTTTTACAAGAATTGAAGGTGGTGGAGATAGATTTGATTTAATAATGGAAAGTACAGATGGCAATCATTTAAGAGGAGGACCTGAAAACTTAGTTTTTAGAGCAGCTCAGAAAGTATGGGGAAGCGCAAATATGGATCCTTTTGCACTTGAAGCAAGAGTTAAGTTGGCAGTGCCTCCTGCTCGCGGGCTTGGAAGCAGTGCTACAGCAATAGTTGCAGGACTGATAGGAGCAAATGCAATAATGGATTCTCCATTGTCTAAAGAAAAACTCCTTGAACTTGCCATTGATATAGAAGGTCATCCTGATAATGTAGTCCCCTCTCTACTAGGTGGGCTTTGTTTGACAGCTAGGTCTTCTTCACAAAGGTGGAGAATCATTAGATGTGATTGGCATGATTCAATTAAAGTTGTCGTAGCAATACCTGCAATTCGTCTAAGCACAAGTGAAGCAAGAAAGGTTATGCCTAAGAATATTCCTATATCTGATGCAGTGACAAATATGGGGGCACTTACTTTGTTACTAAATGGCTTAAAAGCAGGGAATGAAGAACTAATAAAAGAGGGAATGTTTGATAAGTTACATGAACCCTACAGATGGAAACTTATTAAAGGTGGACTTGAAGTTAAAGATGCCGCACTAGATGCAGGTGCTCTAGGATGCGCAATTAGTGGGGCTGGACCAAGTATCTTAGCTTTGTGTAAAAAAGAAAATGGTAAAAACGTTAGTCAAGCTATGGTAAAAGCATGGGAAAAGTCAGGTGTAGCTAGCAGAGCACCATTCTTAAACGTTCAAACAACAGGCAGTCAATTTAGCACTATCTCTGGTAAGTAGTTTTACTTAGGCATTTTTAATGTTATAGTCTCAAGCTAGTACATCTTCAACTAGAATAAAAAAATTATTCATTCCATAAATGAATTTAGAATCTTTTCCTTGGCTATCATCCATTGTTTTGCTGCCTTTACTTGGGGCATTAATAATGCCTTTCTTGAGTTCTAAGGAAGGAGAAGATAATACACGCCCTAGAAATATCTCATTAAGTTTTTTATTTATAGATTTTTTACTAATAATCGGCGTCCTTTTTCAAAAATTCAATACATCAGATAGCTCTTTGCAACTGGTAGAAAGAACTTCCTGGTTACCCTCAATAGGCTTAGAGTGGTCTCTTGGAGTAGATGGATTATCTGCTCCTTTAGTAGCTTTGAGTGGGTTAATTACATTTTTATCAGCTGCCGCAAGTTGGAAAATCAAGAAAAAATCTAATCTATATTTTGCTCTTTTATTAGTCCAAGCATCAGCACAAGCATTAGTTTTCCTTTCTCAAGATTTCCTTTTATTTTTCTTAGCATGGGAACTTGAATTGGTTCCTGTATATCTTCTTATTGCTATTTGGGGAGGGAAAAAGAAATTATATGCGGCCACAAAATTTATTCTTTATACAGCTTTAGCTTCTTTATTAATACTCATAAGTGGGTTAGCACTTGCTTTGAGTGGTGATACTTTTACTTTAAATATTACCGATTTAACCAATAAACATGTAACAGGCAGCCTAGCGTTGTTATCTTATTTAGGATTTTTAATTGGTTTTGGAGTAAAACTCCCTATTTTTCCATTACATACCTGGTTACCAGATGCACATGGCGAGGCTAATGCACCAGTTTCAATGTTACTCGCAGGAATACTTTTAAAAATGGGAGGCTACGCTCTCTTAAGATTCAATGTTCAAATACTACCTGAAGTACATCTTCAAATTGCACCCGCATTAATTATTCTTGGAATCATTAATATAATTTACGGAGCACTAAATGCATTTGCACAAGATAATGTTAAGAGGAGAATTGCATGTAGCTCAGTCAGTCATATGGGTTTTGTTCTATTAGGGATAGGAGCCGTAGATGCTCTTGGGATAAGCGGAGCAATGCTACAAATGATCAGTCACGGACTTATCGCTGCAGCCATGTTTTTTGTTACAGGCTCATTCTATGAAAGAACGAATACTCTTTCAATCCCTAATATGGGCGGTTTAGCAAAGGTCTTGCCAATAACTTTTGCTTTTTTCTTAGCAAGCTCTTTGGCCTCTTTGGCACTACCTGGGATGAGCGGTTTTATAAGTGAAATCACTGTATTTTTAGGTATCACTAGTCAAGAAGGTTTCAGCTCTATCTTTAGATCGATAACGATTCTTATTGCAGCTATAGGTTTAGTTCTAACACCAATATATTTATTATCAATGTGTAGAAGAGTATTCTTTGGCCCTAGAATTCCTGCACTAGCAACTGTTAAAGAGATGAATGGTAGAGAATTGACGATTGGTTTCAGTTTATTATTGCCTACTTTGGTGATAGGTTTTTGGCCAAAAATCGCCATAAATCTATACGAATCCTCAACCAATGCTCTCAGTCAGCAGCTTACTTTAGCTAAGTTAGTAGGATTAATTACAACTTTAATCAATTAAATTATTTTAATAAATGGATACTTCAATTTTTAAATATGCAGAATTACCAGAATTTAAAAAATTTACTCCCGAAAACATAAATAAACAATTTCCAGTAGTACTTGAAAAGATAGCTGAGGACTTTAAAAACATAGAGAAAAATTTATCTAACTATTCGATGCAAAATGATTTAAATTGGAATAATGTAATAAATCCATTAAATGAAGTCAATGAAATTCTTAGATGGAGTTGGGGTGTAATAAGTCATCTAAATGCTGTAAATAATTCTGAAAGTATTAGAGATATTTATTCAAAATTTCTTCCCGAGATTATTAGCTTGAGTAATAAATTCGGACAAAGTAAAATAATTTACGATTCTTTAGTCGAGCTTAAAGAAATAAATAACTTTGATCAAATCAAGAATAGAATTTTAGATAAAGAAATTCTTGAGATGCAACATCGAGGAATCTCACTCCAAAAAAATGATCAAAAAGAATTCAACAATATTTCAGAAAAGCTTGGAAAGCTATCAACAGACTTCAGCAACAATGTTCTTGATGCCACGAATAAATGGTTTTTAATATTAAATAAAAAATCTGAAGTAGATGGTCTTCCTGAACGAGTACTTGAATTGATGGCAATTGCTGCACACAATCATTTAAAAAAAAATAAAGAAGTTGATATTAAAAATGGTCCTTGGAAATTAAGTCTAGATATACCAACTTATACTTCATTTATGACATATGCCACCGACCGTAACCTTAGAGAGAAACTATATAAGGCATTCGTTGGTAGGGCGTCTCAAGGAGAAACAAATAATTGTCAAATCATTGAAGAGATATTATCTCTTAGAACCAAACAGGCTAATCTTCTCGGTTACAAAAGTTGGGCGGAACTAAGTTTGTCAACGAAAATGGCAAAAGAAATTAAAAATGTTGAAAACCTATTGGAAGAATTGAGAGAACCAGCATTCAAAACGGCAAAAATTGAATTAGAAACTCTTGATAAGTTTTCTAAAGTTAATGGATTTCCAAAATCACAGAATATTGAGCCATGGGATATTAGTTATTGGTCTGAACTTCTTAGAAAGGAAAAGCTCAATTTGGATCAAGAGTCTTTGAGACCTTGGTTCCCACTAAATGATGTTTTAAAAGGTTTATTTAAATTAAGTGAAAAGCTTTTTGAAATTAAAGTAGTCGAGGCAACTGATGAGGCACCTCTTTGGAATGATGACGTTTTATTTTTTAATATCCTCAATAAAGAAAATGACAAAATAGCATCATTTTACCTAGATCCATATTCGAGGCCTAAATCAAAGAGGGGAGGGGCTTGGATGGATGAATGTTTGAATAAAAATAATGTTGGTAAAAAGACCCTCCCGGTAGCTTATCTCGTTTGTAATCAGACTCCACCATCAAAAGATAAACCTAGTTTGATGAGTTTTGAAGAAGTTCAGACACTTTTCCATGAATTTGGTCATGGTCTTCAACACATGCTTACTACTGTAAATCTTCCTCAAGCAGCTGGCATCAACAACGTTGAGTGGGATGCAGTCGAACTTCCAAGTCAATTTATGGAAAACTGGTGTTTTCATAAAAATACACTTATGAATATTGCTAAGCACTACAAAACAGGAGAAAAATTATCCGATGAGAATTTTGGGAAGCTCCTGAAGAATAGAACTTTTAATTGTGGTATGACTACTCTTAGACAACTACATTTTGCAATAACAGACCTCAGATTGCACAGTAGTATTGATAATAACGATGGTAAAACAGCAGATGAAATAAGAAGAGAAATTGCAAAACAAACTACTGTTATTGCTCCAATTCAGGAAGACAAATTTCTTTGTTGTTTTAGTCATATATTTGCAGGCGGATATTCTGCAGGATATTACTCATATAAATGGGCTGAAGTTCTAAGTGCTGATGCATTTTCAATGTTTGAAGAAGCTGATCTAGAAAACTTTGAAGATTTAAAGTTAATAGGAAAGAAATTCAAAGATACAATACTTAGCTTAGGAGGAAGCCTACCTCCATTAGACATATTTAAACTATTTAGGGGGAGAGAACCAGAAACAGATTCCTTAATAAGACACTTAGGTCTATCTGGAGCTACTTAATAATTTCATCGATTATTTTGTCAACCACAGATTTATTTCTTACAAGGTTTCTATGTTTATATACTTTTACTGATATCTTTTTTCCAAAATTTAAATTTGTCCACCATCCAGGGAAAACCATCATATCCCAATAAGTAAAGAAATTTATACACTCAATTTCATCAAGAAAAAAATCATTATTTGCTAGTTCTCTTAAAAACTTACTATTTATTTTCATTTCTGATATTCCTATAAAGGGGTATTTAGGTATTAATTGAGCCATCAAAGTTCCTTTGTGAGGGGAACCTATAGATATTAATCTTCTTGTTCTTTTATGCCCATCAAATTTTTGAAGCCAGTATCTACCAATTATTCCTCCCATAGAAAATCCCAAAATATCTATTTCTTTTTCTAAACCATATTTCTCTAAAATTAATTCGTTTAATTTATGAGTCAAATCCAGAATTGAAGTCATTCCATATGAATGCTTAAGAGTTGGGGCAAAATATTCAATGCCAATATCATCAAGTTTAGAAGTAATAGAAGAAAAAATACTTGAAGTATTCCAAAGACCATGAATCAATATAATAGGATTTCTTTTTTCCAATACTTTAACTATTTTCAAGAATTCTTACTATTGACACCTTCCCATCGAAACCTGTGATTGGAGGATTACATTTTGTCAAAATAATTTTAACTTTAGAAAGCTTAAATTCCTGATCAATGATTTCTAAAATTTCGTTTGAATATTTTTCTATTGTGAAACAATATATTTTCTTTGATTGATCTTTTAAAATTTGAACTAATTTTGAATAGTCAATTGTTTTTTCTATATCATCATTTACTGTGCATTTTTGAAAATCAGTCCACAAAAATATATCTAAAATAAATAGTTGTCCTAATTCCCTTTCTTCATCAAGAACACCAACCCTAGCCCAAAGTTTAATATTCTCAATTTTTAAAAAAGTTTCCATCTTTAAAAGTTTTAAAGATCTTTATGTGTATAGATAGCCTTTCCTGATGAAAAATCATCAACTATATTCCCATCACCTTTTAGGAAATATTTATAAGTTACCAAACCTTCTAGACCTACAGGTCCCCTTGGTGGAAGAGTTTGAGTAGATATGCCAACTTCAGCGCCGAATCCATATCTAAACCCATCTGCAAACCTAGTAGAGCAATTATGAAAAACACCTCCACTATCAACTACATTCATAAATGTATTGGCAGTATCTGAATTTTCAGTAATTATTCCATCTGTATGTTTTGAACTATATTTTTGAATATGTGTGATTGCTTCCTCAAGATCATCAACAATTTTTATCGATAGAATTAAATCCAAATATTCAGTTTTCCAATCTTCTAGGCTAGCCTCATACTTTAACCCTAATTCTACTGATCTCTTATCTCCGATTAATTTAACATCATTAGAATTAAAAAGAGGGATGGCCTTTTCTAAAAAAGCTGGTGCGATATCTTTATGGACTAATAAAGTTTCGATAGCATTACATGCTGCAGGATATTGAATTTTGCTGTCCAAAGCAACTGATAAAGCCATCTCTAGATTTGCCTCAATATCTATAAACAAGTGACAAATTCCATCAGCATGGCCTAGCACAGGAATTCTTGTATTCTCCTGAATAAATTTAACTAATTCATTACTTCCTCTTGGAATTATTAAATTAATATATTTCTCAAGATTTAACATCGCCATGCTATCTTTTCTGCTTGTTAATAAACATATTGCATTTTTATCAAGGCCTGATTCATTTAAACCTTCTTGCAATGCTTTCACTATTGAAGTATTTGTTAAATTGGCTTCACTACCACCTTTTAGTATTACTCCATTACCTGATCTTATTGCTAAAGAACTAATCTGCATCACAGCATCTGGCCTTGATTCAAAAATAACCCCTAAAACTCCAATTGGTACAGTTTTTCTCTCTAAGATCAACCCCTTTGAAAGCTCTCTTTTTATTTGAACTTGATTTACAGGATCCGCCAATTCTCCAACTTTTCTTACCCCTTCAATTCCTGAATTTAATTTTGATTTTGATAACTTTAATCTAGAAAGTAAAGCCCTAGAAATACCCTTTTTTTCTGCATTTAAATAATCCTCATTATTAGCCTCTAATATTTCTTTAGAATTTTTTTCTAGATAATCAGCCATAAAATTTAAGGCTTTAATTCGATTTTGATTTTCAGTCTGACTTATTTTTATTGATGCCAAGCGAACTTGATCAGCTTTTTCTAAAAGATTGTTCCCTGGCTGAGGGACTTCAAAGATATTAGCCATAATATTTTTTAGATAATTTAATAATAATTCAAATTAGCGATTCTTTAAACTAAATTTCTTTCTAAGTTAATATCTAAAAAATAATTGAACTTGACTTTTCCAATCCCCATTGGAATCATAAGAACCTAATAATTCTAAGTTTGGATTTGCCTGAAAAGTCAAAATTCCTAAAGGTGAAATGTCATCTCTACCTGGAACCGTTTGAAAAGCAAAATTTATCGCATCAGTAATATCAAGCCCTATTTCGGCCACCCAAGCTTGAGAAGAAAATTCCTCATTAGAAGATTGACCATCATTTTCTATATCTAAATTTTCATTGGAAAAAATATTATTAAATGAATCATTATTTTCTATTAACGCTGGATATAGAGATAACTGAAATCTTTCACTAAATGCATCAGCATCATTAAGTTGAGAAATAAATGCTCTATTTATTAAATTTGCAGAGTTACCTCCAATCAAACCAATTATTTGTGATCTGTTATAACTTGGCGTGCTCCTTAATTGAATTCTTCTATTTTCATCAGCAAAAGATAATTGATCTAAAAATCCTTCATAAGATGCTTCAATTTTGATAAGCCTTGAATTACCAATTCCAAATGCACCATAACCACTTGAGGTAGCATCCACAGCAACATCACTTGAGATATTTAAATCCTGATTATTTTCACTTATAGGTATTATAGAATCTGGAACTTTACTAACCAGAGAAAAATTAATAAATGGAACGACGCCACTTCTTGATGCAAATAAAATATAGTTATCTTTATTTTTATCAAGTTTAAATGGAGTGGTATATAGATTAGCTCTACCTTTTTCAAGATAAATTAGACCTCTAGCATTTAAATCTTTGCCTACCTTTCCGTTGATATTAAGGTCTAATTTGGTATCTAAATAAGCTTGAATTAATTCTGAATATTGAAGTTTAAAATCTGGACCAAGTTTTAATTTAAGATTATTAAAACTTAAATTATCCAAATAATTAGGCAAAGTTTCTCCCATAAGAACTGAATTCAAAATTGTTTCATTTGAAATTATTTCAATATTCTTTTCATTATTCCAATAGAGTTCTGGCCAATCTTTTTCATCCTCTTTTCGAATAGGATTTTTTCTTTTATTATTATTTTGATTTGTACTATTTAAATTAATAAATCCATTATTAAAAGATAGAGAACCTCCCAAGACAGGACTTTCAAATGATCCACTTAAATCGATATCTGAATCTATTAAAAAATTAAAATTATCTTTCTCTAAAGTAAATCTTTTTGTTATCAAATTAATTTTTGCCTTCTCGGAATCATTCTTACTATAAAAAGGCAAAGAGCCTTTTATAAAAATTTCTCCAGAATCTTCAGCCTTTGCTTTTAGATTATTGATCTCTAAAGAATCAAAATCAAAAATTATTATACTATTAATATCTTTTATTATATTGTTGAAAAAATCAATTTCAGAATCATTAATTGCGACAAATCCATTTAATAGAGGTTTATTTAAGGTACCTTTTAGAATAATTCTAAGATTCACATCACCTTCTTTAAAGGTAAAGTATTCATCAGCAAAAATATCTATTAACTCAATAAATTTTCCATTCCCAATCAATCTTAAATCTAAGTTATCTGATTTATTTATAGGTATTGAGCCTTCGATATTAATTGGAATTTCAGAATCATTAATTAGAAGAGAAAAATCAATATCAAAAACAGAATTATCAAATTCAACTAGTCCTTTATCAAATATTATTGTTTTATCTTTAATTGATGAATTATTGGAAGAAATTTCACCAGAGAAAATTTTTGTATCAAGATCATAAAATAAATTCATATCTATCCCTCCAATAAAATCTATTGGTTTATTTAAAAAGATATTTGCAGTACTTAATGGTAATTTATTAATTATTAAAGAACCTTTGCCTGTTAATAATCCTCCTTCCAAATCAATAGAAAATTCCTCTTTATTATTGTTGTATTCATCTTTAGGTACATCAAGATAGCCATTTAATTTTGCATTCAATTTGTAATTGTCTGGTCTATCACCCTGAATAGTAATTTTTCCATTGTATCTACTTATAAATTTATTTAAATATTTTTGCAAATTAAATTTGTCCTCTAGCACATTACTATTTTCAATAAAGTTATTTATAAAATCGATCCTCTCTTTAAATGATTTATTTTTATTATTTATTTCCAAATCATCCAAAATATTCGATTTACTTATGGGAATAACTTTTTTATTATCAAAGTTAAAAATATCAACCGTGGTAAGGATAGTCCAACTAGTGCTTACATTTGTGAATTCTGAATTAATAAAATTATTTTTATTTGAATCATATTCGACTTCAATTACTCCTCCATCAATTGGATATAATGAAGAGTTAATGTAAAGAGAATTATTGTTGACACTGAAATCAAATAATGAATTGGCTAGATTAATGTTTCTATATTTACCTAAACTCCAAGCAATTCGTCCAACAATGGATGACTGGTCTGACGAAATTGATCCCTCACCATTAATAATTCCATCAATTCTATCGAATTGATTTTTGTTTAAAGATAATTCAAGTTCATCAAGAGGAAAATTATCTGCTCTCCAGTTATAAATATCGTCATCTTTGAATATATCTACAGTCCCTTTATTTGAGTTAAAAACTCTTATAAAATTCGCATTATCTAGTTTAAGATCAGAATCAAACTTAATTGAAATAAATGAAGGGATTGGAGAATATCTATTTTTCATATTAAGCAGAAATCCATTATTTTCATTTTTAATATCTCCCTCCCATGTTTCTCTAATGCGGATACCTTTAAAGTGCGGATAATCAACATTAAAGTTTATAGAAATATTGGGATCAGTAATTTTTCCTTTTAATTCTCCTTTAGCAGTTATGAAACCCCTTATATCATTTTTTCGGAAAATATTTAAATTAGATAATTGAGTTCTATTTATTTTGAAACTAGTATCTATATCTCCAAAATTAATGCCTCTTCTATCAAACCAATAGGGCATATTACCCGATAATTTGATATCTGGATTCAGGCTATTAATGTATCCAATACTTCCTATTAGATCAATATTATTGGAACTTTTATTGAATGGTACATTGAGATTAAAATTCGAAGTCAAAGTTCCATAATTTAATTTTTCTGAATTAACAATTAAATTATTTTCTTTACAAAAAAACCTAGTTGAATCTGAATTTATATTCTCTGCAAAATCTCCTGGTTTTATTTTTAAATTAGTAAAAGAAAATCTTCCTTCACAAAATGTACGCTTTGATGATTTATTAAATTTAAAGTTAGATTTAAAGGTACCTTTTTTAAAGCTAATTTTTCTATTCCCAATAATATATTCAGAATTCTCAAGATCTAAACCGTTTGAAAATAAATCCAGTTTTAAATAGTCTTGATTTAATTTTGTATTAAATCTAAATTTTAAAAAACCCTTTTCATCAAACTTTGATTTTATATTTGCAATAATTTCTCTATTACTGGACTGATAAATAACGTTACCTTTTACTTTTGTTTCTAATCCTGATTTTTTAAGATTTAGAATTGAATATTTATTAAAGTTAAAATTCAAGTCATATTTTAATTTTGATTTTTTTGTACTTCTATCCTTTTCATAAGGTTTATCCCTTTTAAAAAAATCTCTATCAATATTAATTGCAGCTTGCTCAGGACTTATTTTTACTATCCATTTTTGTTTTAAAAAAGATCTAAAAGGCATAATGCCCACGTATACATTTTTAGCTTTAATTTCAGAATCTATATTTTTCTTATCATAAATTTTTGAATTAGCCAAAGATATACCTAGGAATCTAATCCCGACATAATCACCTAAATCAACATTTTTATCTAAAAGATTCTCAATACTTTCTTCTAGTTCTAATTTCCTAGAACTATATGTTTCTTTTAAAAAATAATTTAATAAAAAAGTGCCTAAAAAACCTAATGGGAAAAGCATCCCTACTAAAAGAATCTTAGTATTTAAATTTAGAGATCTAATTTTTTTCAAGTTAGAGCCCAAAAATAGAGTAGGCTTACAAAATATAAGAAATTAATCAGGTCAAAGCCACTAAATGTCTTTTTTTGAACTATTAGAGAGCACACCCAAAATTTTTGGATTCTTTGGAATATTTCTTTTTATTTGCACCATTACAGCTTTTTTATTTAATTTTGGCTTTAAATTTCGAATAATTGGAGCAACTATCTTTTCATTATTGCTTTCTTTGAGTAGTTGGGCATTTATACAAAGTTACAACGAAAAAGTTGTAATAGAAGATGCAAAATATCTTCCAATTGTTTATGACAATGGGTTCGATTTGATTATTGCCAAAGCAGGTGATGACTTTCCAGAAGAATCTATTCAACCAACTTTAGAACAATTATCGGAAAACTTATTGAAAGGTAGCCGATCGGGTGCAAACGTAAAAATAAAGATAAGGAAACTTGAAAAAATTTCGGATAATGTAAGTAAGCCAGTCGTAATAGGAGAAGTTCAAAAAAATGTCAAAATGAATTTGTCTCTAAAAAATGAAAATTAAAAAATTTTTAGACTTTTTGCCAACTAACTTTAGACATGAGAAATCTTTTTTTATTCAAAATAATCTAACTGACTTTGAAAAATTAAGTAATCTTTCAGACTTAGATATAAATGAGATTCAAAGAAAATCTTCACTATGTTCATTGAATAATCTAAAGAAAATTAGAGCTATAGCTATTTTTAAAAAAGAAATTGGAATTTCTCCACCGCAAGCATATCTTCTTTTACATTGCGGTATATCTTCTCTTAAATCATTGTCACTATCTACTCCTTACGAATTAGAACGCAAAATTGGTAGATTAGAAAGAATTCTTAGAGTAAAAACTGAGACAGATACAACTTTTACTCTCTTAAAAGAATGGATTAAAAAAGCTAGTCAAATCTACAATTCCATTTAAAATCTTGGATAAAAAAAATTTTTAATGTAGAATTTAGAAAAAGTTAGTGATAATGAAACCTTTGTTATTCTTTTTATTTTTGTTTTCCAACTCTTTATACCCTGTTTTAAGTCAATCTAACTTATTGGAAACTGTAAAAAAGAATCCAAACGAAGCTAGGAATTTATGTAATAAGTTTAGAGAGTTTAATTCAAAAGGTATTTCAGCTAGTTCAGATAAAGTTATAGAGTTTGTATCAAACAAAAAAAAGTTAACTCCCGTTAACGCAGAGATCTTTTCTATTTACGTCATTGGGCTGCACTGTCCAGACATTATCTAAATCCTAAATGTCTGGTTCAAGATGGTGTGACAAGTCTCTAGTACTTAGAGATGGAGTGAGACTTATATCAAGGATTTGGTTGCCTAATGGTAATGGGCCATGGCCTGCATTGTTAATGAGACAACCATATGGCAGGGACATAGCTTCAACTATTACCTATTCTCACCCTGAATGGTGGGCTTCCAAAGGGTTTATGGTAATAATTCAAGATGTTAGAGGTATGGGTTCATCTGAAGGAGTTTTTAATGGTTTTTCTCAAGAAGCTAGCGATACTTCAGAAACACATGAATGGGTAAGGTCACTAAAAGAATGTAATGGAAAACTTGGCTTATATGGTTTTTCATATCAAGGATTTACTCAACTAACTGGTGAATCAAATTCAAAGCCGCCCGATTGTTTATCTCCAGCAATGACTGGGATGAATATTAAGGATCATTGGTGCTCAGATGGAGGAGCATATTGGTGGCATAACAATATTGCATGGGGACTTCAAATCGCAGCACTAAAAATGAAAAGAGAAAATAAATTGCTTGAGTGGGAAAAGATAAGATTGGCCTTAGAAAATAAAAGTTATTTAAGGGAAGGGATTGATACTTTAAAAAAATATGATCCTAATAGCTTTGTTTTGGAATGGCTTAAAAATTTAAATAATGCTCGCCCATTTGAAGAATTTAAACCAATTTCAACATGGATTAAACAACCTATGTTAATTATTGGAGGACTTTGGGATCCACATTTAAAAGGTGCCTTTGATCTTTATAAAAAATCTAAAGAAGCTGGTGGAAGCCCAGAGATTATTATTGGGAATGCGACACATCTAAATTGGTGGGAGGGATCACAAGAATCTTTATTAAAATTTTTTTGTAAACATTTAAAATCAGATGAAAAATTTAATTCTAAGAATTTTAAAGACGAGAAAAAAATATGGAATATTTCATTAAATAAATGGGAAGAAATAGATAATAAATTTCACCCTGAATTTATTTTTGGGCTCAAAAGCAATGGCACAGCAAATTTAGAGATTGAAGATGGAAGCCTGACCATAAATTCAAAAGGATCAGGATGGTTCACAATTGTTAATGATCCATGGAGACCTACTCCATCTGACGGTGGTCATTTAGGTCCAAATCCAGGAAAGTTTAATAGAAGTATTATTGATAAACGCCTGGATGTAGGTGTTTTTCAAACCAATTCTTTTGAAGAAGATCAATATTTAAGAGGAGTTCCCACATTAGAAATACAAGTAAAAAGTGATCAGCCCAATTTCGATATCTGCCTTGCTTTATCTCTAGTTGAACAAGGGAATGAAAAGGTGAATCAATTTTCAACCGGATTCTTAAGGGTTAAAAACTCCAAAATAAGTGAAGAATGCATTTATCAAATAACAATGCAGCCAACAAATATTTGTTTGATTAAAGATAGCAAGCTTCGCTTATCTATATCTGCAGCAGCTTATCCCGCTATTGGAGTTAATCCTGGATTTGGGGAGGGAAATGTTGGAGCCCCTTCAGCAAATCATAGAGTTATTACTCTAAGTTTTAGCCTTAATAGAACATTTATGAAAATGACCCCCTTTTTTTATAAATAATTATTTTTTTGGTTAATCATTTGATATTATTAATCCTTAATATCTACCAGTCATGATCGAAACAATTCAAGCAGACTGGATTAAATCAGAAGCTATCAACCTAGAAAATTGTTGCAATGATAATCCATTAAAAATATTAGGTCCTCATTTTTATGAAGAACAATGGGTTATAAGGGTATGGATGCCTGAAGCCGACGAAGTAAAAATAAATTTTAAAAACAATAACTATAAGGCGGAAAGCATAAACCATAAATGGCTTTTTGAAGCTATACTGCCTGAAAATCCAAATTATAATTACGAAATAAATATTTCACGAGGAGGGATCACACATACACAACATGACCCTTGGTCATATAGAGAAGAGTGGATGGGAGAAGTTGATAGACATCTTTTTGCAGAAGGTAATCATCATCATATTTGGGAAAAAATGGGAGCACATCTCATTGAAGAAAGGAATCAAAAAGGTGTCATGTTTTGCATTTGGGCTCCAAATGCAAAATCAATCTCGATAATTGGAGATATAAATTCTTGGGATGGAAGACATCATCCAATGCAAAAAAGATTAGGGGGAATTTGGGAACTGTTCATGCCAACAATGCAAGAGGGCGACACATATAAATATGAAATAAGAACACAACAAGGTCATATTTATGAGAAAGCCGATCCATATGGTTTCCTTCATGAAATCAGACCTCAAAATGGTTCAATAGTTTCAAAATTGAAAAACTTTAATTGGAATGATAGTTCTTGGATTTCAAATAGAGATTCTTCTAGTCAAATTAACAAGCCAATTTCAGTTTATGAAATGCATTTAGGAAGTTGGCTCCATGAATCAACAGATAATAAATATCTAGAGGACAATGGTGAACCAAGAGACCCAGTGCCCGCAGCCGATTTAAAACCTGGAACAAGATTATTAACTTATCCAGAATTAACCGAGAAACTCATCCCTTACGTAAAAGAGAGAGGATTCACTCATATTGAACTAATGCCAATATCTGAACATCCTTTCGATGGTTCATGGGGATACCAAGTTACAGGATGGTATGCACCAACAAGTAGATTTGGCACCCCAAATGAATTTAGAGAGTTTGTAAATAAATGTCATGAAGAGGGCATAGGCGTAATTCTTGATTGGGTGCCTGGTCATTTCCCAAAAGATAAGCATGGTTTAGCATTTTTTGATGGTTGTCATCTTTATGAACATGGAGATTCACGCATAGGTGAACACAAAGAATGGGGAACCCTAATATTTAATTACAGCAGAAACGAAGTAAGAAATTTCTTAGTAGCCAACCTCATTTATTGGTTTGAAGAGTTTCATATTGATGGTATAAGAGTAGATGCTGTAGCTTCAATGCTTTACAGAGATTATCTACGTCCAGATGGAGAATGGATACCCAACGAAAATGGTGGAAATGAAAATATAGAAGCCGTTATATTTCTTCAACAGGCTAATCATGTACTCTTCCAACATTTCCCAGGTGCACTCTCTATCGCTGAAGAATCAACAACTTGGCCAATGGTAACCAAACCAACTGACATGGGAGGGTTAGGGTTTAACTTGAAATGGAATATGGGATGGATGCACGATATGCTTGATTATTTTGAAATAGATCCTTGGTTTAGGCAATTCCATCAAAATAGTGTAACTTTCTCAATTACATATAACTATACAGAGAACTTTATGCTTGCACTTAGTCATGATGAGGTTGTCCATGGGAAAAGTCATCTTTTGCATAAAATGCCTGGCGATGACTGGAAGAAATATGCAAATACTCGAGCATTACTAACTTATATGTGGACCCACCCTGGTAAAAAAACGATATTTATGGGAATGGAATTTGGGCAAAGACAAGAATGGAATGTTTGGGATGATCTGCAATGGGAGTTACTAGAATTTGAGTCTCATAAAGGTATCAGAAACTTGATTGATGACCTAAACGTTCTTTATAAAAATGAACCTGCATTATGGAAAAATGACTTTGATCCTTATGGATTCCAATGGATTGATTGTAATGACAAATCTAATTCGGTTATAAGTTTCATGAGAAGAGAAAATCATACCAATGAGTGGCTTGTTGTTGTTGCTAACTTTACACCTAATACTCATGGGTCATACAAAGTAGGTGTTCCTTTGGAAGGATTCTATAAAGAAATATTTAATTCAGATGGATCTAGATATGGTGGCAGTAACAAAGGAAATATGGGGGGTAAAGAAACTATAAATTACAATATTCATAATTATCAAAATACTCTAGAACTTGCTTTGCCCCCATTAAGCGTGAGTATCTTCAAACATCAATCAAAAAAATAAGAAGGCTCATTTAACTTAGTGCTTCATATAAATGTTCATATAACGCTTTTACCCTGCTTTGCATTGTAAGATTTTTAAGTTGGATTTAAATTTTTTTTAAAAAATATCGAATTGAAAAATGGGTCAAGATTTACCACTACTACTTTCTGCCGCATTAGGTAAAAAAGTAAATAGGCCTCCAGTATGGATGATGAGGCAAGCAGGAAGATATATGAAAATCTATAGAGATTTAAGGGAGCGTTACCCAAGCTTTAGAGAGAGGTCTGAAAATCCAGAACTATCATATGAGATTTCAATGCAGCCTTTTCATGCTTTTAAACCGGATGGTGTGATCCTTTTTTCTGATATTCTCACTCCTCTTCCAGGTATGGGCATAAATTTTGAAATAATAGAAAGTAAAGGTCCAATTATTGAGGACCCAATAAGAACTCTTAATCAGGTAGAAGATTTAAAAGAATTAAATCCAAGTGAGAGTTTAAGTTTTGTTGGGCAAGTTCTTTCTTCTCTAAAAAAAGATGTGAATAATGAGGCAACAGTTTTAGGTTTTGTTGGCGCACCTTGGACTCTTGCTGCATATGTAGTTGAAGGTAAAAGCAGCAAAAATTATTCTTTAATAAAATCAATGGCTTTTAATGAACCAGATTTACTTCATAAACTTCTTGATCATTTTGCAAAATCTATTGGTGAATATCTTAAATATCAAATAAAATCTGGAGCGCAAGT
The DNA here is from genome assembly GCA_003214315.1 of Prochlorococcus sp. AG-418-D13. Classification (GTDB taxonomy): domain Bacteria; phylum Cyanobacteriota; class Cyanobacteriia; order PCC-6307; family Cyanobiaceae; genus Prochlorococcus_A. Next base: position 129,470 of record QCLU01000004.1, on the reverse strand, counting down.
AGTACAAATTTTTGATTCATGGGCAGGCCAACTAAGCCCACAAGATTACGATATCTTTGCTGGGCCGTATCAAAAAAAAGTTGTTGAAATTGTAAAAGCGGAATACCCTGAAACACCAATAATTCTTTACATTTCAGGAAGTGCAGGACTATTGGAAAGAATGGCAAAAACTGGAGTAGATATAATCTCATTAGACTGGACAGTAGATATTGAAGAGGCTTGTAAAAGAATCCCCAGAGAGATTGGAATTCAAGGTAATGTTGACCCTGGCATTTTATTCGGAAACAAAGAATCAATAAAAGAAAGAATAGACAATACTTTTAATAAAATTAAAGACAGAAAATATATTCTTAATTTGGGTCATGGGATTTTACCTGGGACTCCAGAAGAAAATGCTCAAACATTTTTTGAACATGGAAAAAAACTCACTTACTAGTCAAAGTTTTGGCATATAAAAACTTATTAATCACAGGTGCTAATGGATGTGTTGGCCAATATTTAGTTGATTGGTTTTTAAAAAATACAAAATTCAGGCTTTATCTCATGGTAAGAGACAAAAGTAAGTTGCCAATTTCTGTTCAAGAAAATAAAAAAGTCAAGTTAATGGTTTGTGATATCAGGGAATCAAATAGGTATAAAAAGGAAATTAGTCAAATTAATTACCTAATACATACTGCTACAGCTTGGGGAGATCCAAGAAGAGCCTATGAAGTAAATATTAAAGCTTTTGAAGAATTACTTGAAATGCTTGATATTAAAAAATTAGAAAAGATTATTTATTTTTCAACAGCTAGTATTCTTGATAGTCAAACAGAATTAATGAGGGAATCATTGATTTATGGAACAGAATACATTCAAACAAAATATGAATGTTTCCAGAGACTTAGAGAAAGCTCATTTGCAGAAAAAACATTCGCTGTTTTCCCTACCTTGGTTTTTGGAGGAAATATTGGAAAAAAAAGTAAATATCCTGTGAGTTTTTTAACTAGTGGATTGAAAGAAATTGGGAAATGGCTTTGGTTAGCAAGATTTTTAAAACTCGATTCTAAATTTCACTTTATACACGCAAATGATATCGCCCAGATTTGCGGGTTTCTAATTAAAAATCATAAAGAAGAGCAATACAAAGGCTTTAGAAAATTTGTTCTAGGTCAGAAATTCATTTCAATTGATGATGCCATAATTACACTTTTAAAAAGACATAATATGAGGAGATTTTTTGCGATACCGCTTACAAAAAAAATTCTAAAAATATTATTAAGAATTCTCCCCATCCAAACTACTCCTTGGGATAGCTTCAGTATCAAAAAATATGACTTTAATCATGTCCCCATAACTAATCCTGAGACTTTCAAACTTAAAAGTTATGCCAAGTCACTGAATGATATCTTAAGGTTATCAAAGTTACCAAGCTGTAATAACAATTAAAATTCTCGCAGTTAGGTTACGATAGCCTTGTAATATATATAAATAAGCAAATTTTAATTATGTTACGTTCAATCTTTGCAGGGTTATTTGCAATAGTTTTAACTCTAGGACTAGGTATTTCGTCAGTTTCAGCTAAGACTGTTGAAGTAAAACTCGGAACGGATGCTGGAATGCTTGCATTTGAACCAAGCACAGTAACCATTAGTGCTGGTGATACAGTTAAATTCGTCAATAACAAACTTGCTCCTCACAATGCTGTTTTTGATGGGCATGAGGAATTAAGTCATGCAGACCTAGCTTTTGCTCCAGGAGAGTCTTGGGAAGAAACATTTGATACTGCTGGAACTTTTGATTACTATTGCGAGCCACATAGAGGCGCTGGAATGGTAGGTAAAGTTATTGTTGAATAAATCTTCTAAAGAGTTAAACACTCTTTTTTACTTAATATTTATTACAGTCATATCTAAATTCTGATTGATGAAAACAGTTCCAAGCGAATTTTCAAATTCTGCTTGGAACTGTTTTATTTTTGCCAAAGAAATTGCTTATAAAAATCATCAACAAAACGTAGACTCTGATAATTTATTATTAGCCCTTATAAAAGAGGACATTTTTACAAAAAAGATTTTTAAAAAAAATAATGTAAATATAAAAGATCTTGAGAGGGAAATAATTTCTTCATTAAATGCGAAAGCAAAAATGAAAAATAAACAAAATAATTTATATATTGGTGATACTCTTCACAAAATATTTTTGAAGTCGAATGATATTAAAAATACTCTAAATGATGTAGTGATATCAACAGAACACTTAATTTACGGTTTCACTTATGATGATAAATATGGGTTTCAAATTTTAAATCAAAAAGGTATTCCAGAATTTCTTGAAATAATAAAGAAAATGAAGTCAGATCCGGCAGTAAAAAATGAATTTAATAGTTCTAATGAGTCTTTGGAAAAATATGGTATTGATCTAACTCAATCTGCACGAGATGGGATTTTAGACCCAGTTATTGGCAGGGATGAAGAGATTAGAAGAACAATTCAAATATTGAGTAGAAGAACAAAAAATAATCCAGTTCTTATTGGAGAACCTGGGGTTGGCAAAACAGCCATTGTAGAAGGGTTAGCTCAAAGAATTATTAATAGCGATGTCCCTTCTGCGCTACAAGATAGGAAACTAATTTCATTAGATATGGGTTCACTTTTAGCTGGAGCAAAATATCGTGGAGAATTTGAAGAAAGAATAAAAAATATTCTAAAGAAAGTGAAAGAATCAGACGGTAAGATTATTCTTTTTATTGATGAAATTCATACGGTAGTTGGTGCAGGCGCTAGTGGAGGTTCTTTAGATGCAAGCAACCTATTAAAACCAATGCTTGCAAGAGGAGAACTTAGATGTATTGGTGCTACAACTATTAATGAACATAAACAAAATATAGAAAAAGATCCTGCTTTAGAACGAAGATTTCAAAAAATAAAAGTTGATGCTCCTTCAATAGATGATACAGTATCAATTTTAAGAGGATTGAGAGAAAGATACGAAGTTCATCATAGTGTGAGAATTTCTGATAATGCTTTAGTTGCTGCTGCAACCCTTAGCGAAAGATATATTAATGATAGATTTCTTCCTGACAAAGCAATAGATCTAATCGATGAAGCAGCCTCAAGATTAAATATGGTAATAACTTCCAAACCTGAAGAAATTGATGAAATTGATCGAAAAGTTCTACAGTTTGAGATGGAAAAATTATCTTTAAAAAGAGAAACAGATGATTTTTCTATAGAAAGATTAAAAAAAATCAATAATGAACTTATATCCCTTAAAAATAAACAGGAAGAATTAGGCGCTCAATGGAAAAAAGAAAAAGATGAAATTGATGAGATTAGCACCATAAAAGAAGAAATTGAATCTGTTCAATTGCAAATAGATCAAGCCAAAAGGAGTTTTGACCTCAACAAAGCAGCAGAGTTAGAATTTGGAACTTTAAATTCTTTGCAAAAGAAATTGAAAGAAAAAAGTGAGTCCCTAGTAAATTCCCAAAAAAATGGAGATACAAGTCTTTTAAGACAAGAGGTAACTTTTGATGATATTGCAGAAGTTGTCTCAAAGTGGACCTCTATTCCAGTACAGAACTTAAACCAGTCAGAAAAAGATAAACTTTTGAGCCTCGAGTCAATCCTTAAAGAAAAAATTATTGGTCAAGATAGTGCAATTAGGGCTGTTGCAGATTCCATTAAGAGATCAAGGACTGGTCTAAATGATCCAAGCAAGCCATTAGCCAGTTTTATCTTTTTAGGTCCAACTGGTGTTGGAAAAACAGAGCTAAGTAAAGTAATAGCTAAAATTATATTCGATTTAAATTCTTCAATTACAAGACTGGATATGTCTGAATATATGGAAAAGCATTCTGTGAGCAAAATCATAGGTGCGCCTCCTGGATATTTAGGTTTCGAATCAGGCGGTCAACTAACTGAAGCTGTGCGCAAAAATCCTTATTCATTGATACTTCTTGATGAAATAGAGAAAGCTCACAAAGATATTTTAGATATTCTCTTACAGGTTCTTGATGATGGAATCATTACTGATGGTCAAGGTCGTACAATCAATTTCAAAAATTCAATCATTGTTCTCACAAGTAATATAGGAAGTCAATCAATAAATGATTTATCAGTTAGAAAAGAAGATACAAATGAAATTAAAAAAGTTGTAGATAATGAAATTAAAAAATTTTTCAAGCCTGAGTTTTTAAATCGACTTGATGAAATAGTTATTTTTAATAATTTAGAATTAAATGACATGAAAGAAATTGCAAAAATCCAGCTTCAAAATTTAGAAAAAAGACTTAACAATAAAAACTTAAAATTCAAAATTACGGATGAGGCAATTAACCAACTGGTAGAAAATTGTTTTGATCATGCCTTTGGTGCAAGGCCTTTAAAAAGAATTATCCAAAAACAAATTGAGACAAAAATTTCAAACAACATATTGAATAATCATTACCTTAATAAAGACGAGATTAATATTTATCTGGTTAATGGAGAGATAATTGTTGATTAAAGATCTAAATTGAAGAATCCTATATGACTTGAAATATACCAACTTTAATCTAAGATTTGAACCAATCAGGAATTCCCTCATAACTTGCTTTATTAGATTTATTTTCTTTTGATTCCGTTTTCCAACAACATGTTCTGCCCTTATCCTTATCCTGTAAGTATTCATTAGCCCATCTCCAAATTAATTCAGAAGTGAACTCCATTCCCACATTATCCATAATTCTCAGATCTAAAGCATCTAAGTCATGTAATTTTTCCCAGTAATTCAACAAAGGGTCATCTTTATTTATTAAAAAAGTATGGTCAAATTGCTCCTTTAGTCTATTTTCTAGGGGCTTTAGACTTGAAAAATCGACAACAAAACCATTTATGTCTAATTTTTTCGCAGTGAACCAAAAGGTGAATGATCTTGAATATCCATGCACAAATCTGCAGTGGCCTTCATGGCGCCATTGCCTATGAGAACAAGGAAAATCCTCGTAACTTTTACTGCATGAAAATTTCAGAGAATGAATATACATCAATTAACTGTTAAGATAATTCTTAATAGAACACATTGAGTAGGATTTAACATAACGAACATAATGACTTATTCAACTAATTTTTCGATAGAAGATCTACGCTTTGATAATTATGGATTAATCCCTGCAATAGCACAAGATTGGCTTGACGGATCAATTCTTATGCTTGCTTGGATGAACATAGAATCTTTGACAATGACACTTGAAACCAAAAACGTTCATTATTGGAGTAGATCAAGATCCGAAATCTGGAGAAAAGGAGCTACAAGTGGAAGTACCCAAATACTTAAGGAGATAAGATTCGACTGCGATAATGATGCATTAATCCTTTTGATTGAACAAAAAGGTTCAGGAGCATGTCACACTGGGGAAAAAAGTTGTTTTTTCAACGAAATACAAATTAATCAAAGTGATAAAAAAGAGAAAAAAACAATTCCCTTCTCAAATATTTGTTCTGAATTATTCAATACAATTAATGTAAGATCAATAAATCCATCAGAAAAAAGTTACACAAATCATTTATTAACAAAAGGCAGTAATACTATTTTGAAAAAAATAGGAGAGGAATCTGCAGAATTTATAATGGCTTGCAAAGATAATGATAAAAATTCAATCTCAAATGAAGCTGCTGATTTAATTTATCATCTGCAAGTAGCCCTTATGCATACAGGCGTAGAGTGGAGAGATGTACTTGCTGTTCTAGAATCAAGAAGAAAAAATTAGATAATTAAAATTACAAATTTATAATTTTTTTAAACTGAAAATTTTAAAAAAAATGTTAATTAATTAATTAATAATTATTAACTAATTATTAATTAATTATTACATGTATGGCTTATTACTGAATTGACTATAAGTTGAATATATCAACAATGAGGTAAATCGTGAGTTCATTAAGCGATTTTCTTGGTGAAATAGGTCGTCATCAACTTTTGACTCCCGAAAGAGAACTCACAATGGGTAGAAAAGTCCAAGAAATGGTTGTGCTTATTAATAGATGCCAAGAGGCAGGAGGGAAAGGTCCTGCTTGTGAATATTCCGAAGCTGAAAGAAAAAAGATCAAAATAGGTGAAAAAGCTAAAAACGAGATGATAACAGCCAACCTAAGACTAGTTGTCAACCTTGCCAAGAGATATCAAGGGAAAGGATTAGAATTATTGGACTTAATTCAGGAGGGGACATTAGGTCTTACAAGAGCCGTAGAAAAATATGATCCGTCTAGAGGACATAGATTTTCTACCTATGCTTATTGGTGGATTAGGCAAGGTTTAAATAGAGCATTGTCAACTCAAAGTAGAACGATAAGGATTCCTGTTAACATTAATGAAAAACTTACAAAACTAAGATCAGCAAAATCAAAGCTTATGCAACTTAAGGGTATTCCACCCAATAGTAATGAGCTAGCTGAAGAAATGAAAATAACCAAAGAGGAAATTGATGAACTCCTTTCTTGTGAATTGAGAAGCATCACTGTTAGTCTCCAAGGTACTGTTAAATCAAAATCAGATCCTTCCGAGTTAGTTGACATTCTTCCAAGTGACCAAGCTCCCCCAATGGAACTAGCCGAATTAGCCGAAAGAACAGCCTCGGCTTGGAAGTTATTAGATAAAGCAAATTTAACTGAGAAAGAAAGAAAGATAGTAAGCCTAAGATTTGGTTTAGACGGCTCAAATGAATGGAGAACTTTAGCTGAAGTGGCAAGACATATGAGTTGTAGCAGGGAATATTGCCGACAAGTTGTTCAACGTGCTTTAAGAAAACTTAGAAAAGCAGGAATACAGAATGGATTAGTTGATAGTATTAGCTAAAAATTCTATTAAAAATATTTAAATTTCATTTATAAGGATGAAAGAGAATTACAAAAACCAAGAAAAAATTTATGATGCTGAAGTTTTAGAAAGTTCAACATTTGATGAAAATATCATTATCAAGATTCTTATTAAAGCAGGAAGAACAATTGCCAAGCCTGCCTTAGAAGTTCTGGAGATGGCTTTAGATCCTTTTACTCCAGCACAAGTAAGAGTTTCATTAATGGCTGCGCTAGCCTATTTAATTATGCCATTTGATCTTTTCCCTGACTTTATGCCTTTAGTTGGTTTTAGTGATGACTTTGTAGCCCTTACAGCAGTACTCAGTATATGGAGCAAATACATGACTCCTTCAATAAGAGCAAGAGCAGAGAATAAGCTTAATAAGTTATTTCCTTTTTATTGAATGAGTAAATTATCTATACAGGAAGAAAAAGAACTCGTCTCCTTCATTAAAGATTGGTTAAAATCGCATGGATTTACCCAGAAAGATTTAGCAAATGAATTAAATATTAAATCGAGCAGAACCTCCGAGATTATTCTCAAAATCAAAGAATTATATAAAAAGGGCGGCGTGTTCAATATTGCAAAAAATCTTATAAAGATTGAGCAAAAATGGTTAAACAATATCAAGAACGATTATCGAGAAACGGAACAAATACCACCATATAATCAATTAGATATCGACTCATTAGTAAACCAGATAAATCAAGATACTAGTAAATAAATATTATTTAAATTATTATATTTTTAGTTAAAAATAATATAACCTCTTAAAACTAACCTTTAAATAAATATCGTTTTAACTCCTAAATATGATAAATAATTAAATTATTAAAGCAAAACAATTATGTATTTTCATTTAAATTAATTCTTTTTCAATTAATAGTTAATAATTACTAAATTTTTTCGTAAATCATATTTAAAATGCCTGAATCCAGGGATAAATATCATAATTAATCCATATACCTTTTTCCCAATATATATCCTCCTCAATAAGATCTTTCAACTCGTTTACATCATTAGCATTAAAAATTCCAAACAAATATTTGGTACATTTTGTTGGCCCTAATGTAACTAGAATATCGCGATCTTTTAAGTTTTTAAGTCTATTAAGATGTTGTTCACGAAATGGTTCCCTTTTAAAAATTGCATCTTCACAGTACCTTCCAAAAACTACAAACTTTTCCATTTTTAAATATAAATAATAGAATAAATATATACTAAATAATTGCATATATTACATGCAAATTGCTATGTTATTTAATACAACTTTCTTTTAATTAATTATGCTAACTGGTAGCGATCTCCTTACAAAAGTTAAAGAACTTGGTGATGTTAGCAAATCTGACCTAGTTCGCGCCTGTGGATATGTTTCCACTAAGAAAAACGGAGGTGAACGCTTAAACTTTACCGCATTTTATGAAGCACTTTTAGAAGCAAAAGGGTTGAATCTTGGTGATTCTGGAGGTGCCGGTATTGGAAAAGGTGGAAGAAAACTTAGTTATATAGCTACAGTTCAAGGCAATGGAAATCTTCTGATTGGGAAAGCATATACAGCACTTCTTGATTTAAAAGCAGGTGATGAATTCGAAATTAAGCTCGGAAGAAAACAAATCAGATTATTGCCTACAGAAGAATCTTAAAAACAACAAAAAAATTGGCTATATCATTTTTAATTATTTTTCAATAATTAATTCTTTTAATTAATAAATTATCTTTGTATTTATTTTTTTTGATCAGCAGCTAAACGCATTTCTTTACAAAATTCACCAACATGATCGACAACATCTTTTTCACTTGAACTAGAAATTCGTTTTACAAATGCACTCCCAATAATTACTCCATCTGCTCCCCACTCACGAACTTTATTAACATGTTCTGGAGTGGATATTCCAAAACCAACAGCGATTGGATTGGTATTTACATCTTTTAATTTAGCTATAAGATTTTCTACTCTATTTTCCATTTTGTTTCTCTCACCAGTGACTCCTGTAACACTTACTAAATAAGTAAAGCCTTTTGTATGATCTGATATTTGTTTCATTCTTTCAAAAGGAGTAGTTGGAGCTACCAACAAAATTAAGTCCATAGAATGGTTACTTACTATTTTAGAAAATTTATAAGCCTCCTCTAAAGGGAGATCTGGAACTATTAGGCCAGAAACTCCAGCATTAGATGCCATCTCACAAAAATGTTCAAAGCCAAAACATAGTAATGGATTTAAGTAAGAAAAAAGGATGATGGGAATATTTAATTTACCTTTTAAAGAATCTAAAAGTTTAATTACTTTTCTTAGACTAGTTCCTGACTTTAAGGCGCGAGAGGCCGCTACTTGGATAACAGGTCCGTCTGCAAGAGGGTCACTGTAAGGGATACCTAATTCAATAAGATCAGCTCCATTTTCTTGTAACTTTAATAAGATCTTAGACGTTATTTCAATGTTGGGATCCCCAGCCATTATAAAAGGCATCAAAGCTAATTTTTTATTATTTTTTAACTCACAAAACATCTCATCTACCTTAGATAAAGATTCATTTTTAGTAATTTGCATTTTGTTATCTTTCATGATTTTTAAGATATTTTTCTATGAAAAATTTATGGATTTTTATCTAAATCTTCCATTAGTTTTTGCTGCTCTTCCTTTGACAATGAGTTGAATTTGGTTTCTAGTTTATCATTAACAACTTTTTCATACTCTTTTCTATAACGTTTCCTTTGTTCTATAAAAGTCATTTTTCCATTTACAACTCTATAAACATAAGATGTTACCCAAGTAATAACAATGAAGATCAATATACAACTTGAGAGAGTAGTGGCTGTAAAATTGTCGATACCAATATGCGGTGAAAATTTATAACTAATTAATCCTATTAATGAAATAAATATACCTATTTGTATAACTTTACCTTTAGTCAATTATTTACCCTTTACCACTTCCTTTTAGTCTGAGATTTAAAAATGGAGAAAATAAAATTAAGCCTGGAAAGAAAAGAAATACAAGGCCATAAATACCTAATCTTTCAAATTTGCCCATAATATTCCACCTATTATTCATCCAGTAAAATAGTAATAATGGAACAACTAATAAATAGGTAGAAATGATTCCAATATAAGCAATTAAAGTAGCGAATGAATTATTGAAAAAACTTTCCATTTTGATTTATGGTTGCTTAGTTAAAACATAACAACTATTAGAAGTTATCGTCAGAACTAAAAATACGTAATTAATAATGGGAGTGGGGGGACTTGAACCCCCACGAGCTAAATCGCTCGACGGATTTTAAGTCCGGCGCGTCTACCAATTCCGCCACACTCCCATAAGGAATTTGCGCTATTTAATCGTAGCCGAAAGCCACCCATATAACCAAGAAAAATTGGAATATTTACACTTTTAATTGTCAGATTAAATCTAATTTTTTAATTTACCATCTCTTCTACTTGCCATTGTAAAGTTTCACCTGCATGAAATGGTTTTATTTGTCCGACAATATTTTTTCCTTCAACAACATCAATAAATTCCTTAATTTTATTAGGCCTATACACTAATTGTAATTTTTCTTTATTTGGGGGCAAATTATAAAAATTAGGGCCATTCAAACTTGCAAACTTTTCAAAATTATCTAAAGCATTCTCTTCTTCGAATACCGTTAAATAGCTTTCTATTGCTACTGGTGAATTAAAAATACCTGCACATCCGCAAAAAGCCTTCCACTTCCTAAGATGTGGAGCAGAGTCAGTTCCCAAGAAAAAACATTTATCCCCACTTGTTGCGGCTTTTCTTAAAGCGAGTCTATTATTTTCCCTCTTTGCAACTGGTAAGCAGTAAAAATCACTATTTAGGCCTCCAAAAAACATTGCATTTCTATTTATGTGCAAATGATGCGGAGTGATAGTAGCACCAATATTATTTTCTTGAACAAAATTCACTGCATGAGAGGTAGTTATATGTTCTAAAACGATTTTTAATTTTGGAAATCTTTTTGTTATTTCAGATAGTTCTTTATCTATAAATACTTCTTCTCTATCAAATACATCTACTTCAGAATCAGTCACTTCCCCATGAATTAAAAGAGGCATTCCAGAATCTTGCATTAATTCAAAGATCTTATATAGATTTTCTATTTTCCGAACTCCATGACTGGAATTTGTTGTGGCATTAGCAGGATATAATTTTGCTGCGAAAAAGACATTATTTTTGAAACCATTTATCAGTTCTTCTTTATCAGTCTCATCTGTAAGATAAATTGTCATTAGTGGTTCAAACTTGGAACTTTCTGGTAACGCTTCAACAATAGATTTCTTATAAGAAATAGCGCTATTAATTGATGTTATGGGACTTTTAGTATTTGGCATGACAATGGCTCTTCCAAAAAATTCGGAAGTAAAATGAATTATATTTTTTAATACAAGACCTTCTCTTAAATGTAAATGCCAATCATCAGGTTTTATTATTGTTAAAGTCTTCAAAATTTTTTCTATTTAATCAATTTTAACAGCAAATTAAAATTGACAATAATTTGTAGATATTCGAGGATAGTTATTAACCAATTATGAAATTTTTTATTATCTAAATAAAATCCTAAATATGAGTGATTTTTTATTTCCAATAATAGAAATAGTTTTAGGAGTAGTTTTACTTTTTGCTGGAGGAGAGTTCTTTATTCAAGGAGCCATATTTTTATCTTTAATTTTAGGAATACCTCAAATAGTAATTGGATTAACAGTTGTTTCTCTTGGGACAAGCTCTCCTGAGTTGCTGGTAAGTTTAAGTTCAATTTTAAAAGGCAGTGATTCACTTGCGGCAAGCAATGTAATTGGAAGCAATATTTTCAATGTTCTCGTTGTTTTGGGTATAAGCTCATTGATAACACCTCTTAAGGTAAAAAGCAGAATAGTCAGAAGAGATGTGCCTCTTTTAATGGCAATTTCTTGTGCAGTTTGGGCTATGTCATCAACAGGCTTATTAACATTACAAGCAGGGGTATTTCTAATATTTTGTTTAATCTTAAATACAATATGGGAAATCAATACCATCAATGAGAAAGGAGAGGAGACAAAAGATGCTGAACCAGAGATAGAAGAATTAAAAGATAACTATAAAGGGAAGTTTAATATTTTACTAAAGTTAATATTGGGAATATTTCTTTTAAGCTTTGGTTCAAATATTTTAGTAAATGGTTCTCAAACTCTTGCTACTCTTTTGGGTGTAAATGAAATTGTTATTGGTTTAACTATCGTCGCAACTGGGACATCTTTACCAGAATTAGTAACTTCAATTATTGCTGCATTTAAAGGCAAAACAGATCTTGCGATTGGGAATGTAATAGGAAGCAATTTGCTCAATCAACTTCTAATCCTTGGAAGTTGCAGTATTTTTTCAGGATTTAAAGGTTTAGTAATTGCACAAAGTCTAATAAAAGTTGACTTACCTTTTATGGTTTTAACTACCTTTGCATGCTTACCAATTTTCTGGAGCAAAGGGAAAATTACCAGAATTGAAGGATTTATTTTGCTTAATCTTTATATTTTCTACATTATCGATAAGATACTTTTCCTGAATGGATTTAACTTCCTTTATGAATTAAGGATAGGTTTATTTATTTACTTTGCGTTACTTATAGTGTTTCTGATTGTTCAAGAAAAATTGAAATTTTCTAATTCATAATTTTATCCATACATAGTCACAAATTCTTCTGAGATAGTTGGGTGTAAAGCCATAGTAATATCAAAGTCTTTTTTTGTTATCCCTGCATTTAATGAAATTGATACCATTTGAATAATCTCAGATGATGTTTCTCCAAACATATGACATCCAATGACTTTGTCAGTTGGCTTAAGAACTACAATCTTTAACATACATTTTGATTTATTCTTTTTAAAGGTATTAGACATAGGGGTAAATTTGCATTTGAAAATTTTTATATTTTTTTCAGAGTAAATCTCTTTAGCTCTTTTCTCACTTAAGCCAACTGTTGAAATTTCTGGAATAGTAAAAACGGCCTTAGGGATATATTCATAATTTACTTTTCTTTTTTGGTCATTAAAAAAATTATCCGAAAAAACTCTCCCTTGTTCTATTGCTACTGGAGTTAAGTTTGGTTTATTTATGATATCGCCAACTGCAAAAATATTTGCGTTGCTTGTTTGATTAAGTTCATCAACATCCAAATATTGGCCATCCATCTTTAGATTTAAAAAATCTAAATTTAAAGGCAAAAGATTTGGTTCTCTTCCTGTAGCAATAAGGATATTATTAGTTAGGAGTTTATCCCCCGAGTCTAGGGTAGATTCCAGCTTTCCATTTACTCTGTTGATAGACTTTAATTGAGTATTGGAGATTATATTGATTTCGGTAAAAGTAGGTGATTCCTCTAGGCATGAAGAAAGATCCTCATCAAAACCATTAAGTAAATGTTGACCTCTAATTAATTGAGTTACTTCAGTACCTAAATTTCTGAAAATAGAAGCGAATTCACAAGCAATATATCCCCCTCCTACTATTAATATTGATTTGGGTAACTTTTCTAATTCAAAAATATCATTACTAGTCCATGCCAAATCTACCCCAGGAATATTTAATTTCTTTGGTTTACCTCCAACTGAAATAAGAATTTTTTTAGAACTTATTTTATTTTTAATTTTCTTAGTTTTTGGACAAATAATTTCTAATTCATTTTGAGTAGTAAATCTTCCTAAGCCCTCAAAAACAGTTACATTCAATTTTTTTAAAGAATTTCTATGTAAATTACTTAATCTAGAAACCTCCTCTCTTACATTCTTCAATAAAATATTTGATTCAAAATTAATACCTTCATTCTTTATTCCATATCCTTCAGAAGAATCGATATTTTTTTTACTTTTAGCTGCATAAACCATCAATTTCTTAGGAACACATCCCCTTATCACACAAGTTCCTCCTATTTGATTTACTTCTATGATTGCGACTTTTGCTCCATAACTAGCCGCACGTTTAGCCGCTGCGAGTCCACCAGATCCAGCGCCAATAACTATTAAATCAAATTCAAATTCCAAGACTTTTTAATCTAGTATTATAACGTTAGTTTATAACTTTAAATCAAATAATGAATGGGATTTTGACATGGGATGATTTAAATAAATTTGAAGTTGAAGATCTTGATAGAGTCAATGGTATAAATAATTCCTACGCAAATTTAAGATTATTTGGGCATAGTGAAAATGATGTATTAGTTACCCTCTATAGGGATAGGCATTCTTGGTGTCCTTACTGTCAAAAGATATGGTTATGGCTTGAATTTAAGAGAATTCCATACAAAGTCAAAAAAATAAATATGTTTTGCTACGGTCAAAAAGAAAGTTGGTTCCTTGAAAAAGTAAGATCGGGGAAATTACCTGCAATTGAATTTAAAGGGCAAGTTAGAACTGAAAGCGACGATATCATAGCTTTTTTAGAAAATGAATTTGGAGCACTTGGATCTTTTATAACATCTAGTCACCTTATCAAAATTCGAGAATTAGAAAGAGAAATTTTCAGATCCTGGTGTAATTGGCTCTGTCGAGAAAGTTTTAATTTTATAGATAACTCTTTTAGAAAAAAAAGATTTAAAGAATCCATTTCTAAACTCGATGAAATCTTAAGCAGATCAAAATCAGGTTTTGTTGATCCATCAGTATCTAATACGGGTGATATAGATCCTGGTGTTGGAGATATAATTTTTATTCCCTATATGGAGAGAATGAACGCATCACTAATTTATTATAAAGGGTTTAATTTAAGATCTAATTACCGTCATGTAGATAACTGGCTTACCCTTTTTGAAGGGACAAGTACTTATAGAGGAACTCAAGGAGATTTTCATACTCATTCTCATGATTTACCCCCACAAATGGGAGGATGCTATAAAGAAAGCAATGAACAACAGATTACTTTCTCTAAGCTAATAGATACTGGGGAGGGTTTAGGTAATTATGAATTAAATAAAAATTATGAATCAAAATATTTCGCAAAAATTGCTCTTAAAAGAGTGATAAAGCATAAAGACAATTTACTAAAAGTAAACCCATACAATAAAGAATCCTTTGAGGAATCATTGAGATCAGCTTTGACCCATATGATCACAGGTGAAGTATTAATCCCTAAAAAAATTTCAGGAATATCTCTAAGATACTTAAAAAATAGAATCTCAGTTCCAAGAGATATGCCAATTATTTCTGCAAGGTTATTAAGGCAATCATTAAATAAAATTGAATCGCTTAGTGATATCAATGAAATAGATAAGATACCTTTCAGTCATAGATATGATCAAGATCCTAGAAATTTTATTTCTAGTTAACAGTAAAACTACAAATTTTTTCTTGAATCTATTTGAAGTAAATCCCTTATTTTTTGAACTTGACTTGCAATATTAGGATCAATAGACAATTTTTTTTCAACTTGTTCAATAGCATACATAACTGTTGTATGGTCTTTGCCCCCAAACTCATCTCCAATTCTTGGTAGGCTTAGATCCGTTCCATGTCGCATAAGATACATGCCTATTTGCCTAGCTTGACTTACTGGTTTTCTCCTACTTGAACTAATCAATTCATCGATAGAAACTTTAAAGAAATCTGACACTTTACTAATAACTTGTTTTGGAGTAACAACTACTCCAACACTATTCGGATCAAGCATTGGAGCAATTGATTGGACTGTCATTGGCAAGCCTGTTATTGATGCAAATGCAACAGCTCTAGTAAATGCTCCTTCCAATTCTCGAATATTCGAAGTGAATCTTCCTGCTATAAATTGAATTAAATCTCTTGGAAGACTCATCCTCTCTTGTTCTGCCTTTTTTTGAAGGATGGCCGTCCTCGTCTCAAGATCAGGTGGTTGAATATCTGCGGTCATACCCATTGAGAACCTAGAAATTAATCTCTCTTGAATTCCCGACAATTGATTTGGAGGTCTATCACTTGCAATAACTATTTGACTGCCTGATTCGTGAAGAGCGTTAAAAGTATGAAAAAATTCTTCCTGTGTATACTCTTTGCCTTCTAAGAACTGTATATCGTCTATTAAAATCAAATCTACATTTCTATATTTATCTCGAATAGCTGTCATTCCATCTCTTCGAATACCGCTAATAACATCATTAGTAAAAGTCTCTGTAGATACATATTTAACTTTTGCTTCTGGATCTATTTCTACTCGATAATGGCCTATTGCTTGCATTAAATGAGTTTTACCGAGACCTACTCCACCACAAATAAATAATGGATTAAATTCTCTCCCAGGTGATTCGGCAACTGCCAAAGCCGCGGCATGAGCCAACCTACTATTTGGACCTACAACAAATCTTTTAAAGACGTAGCGCAAATTTAGACCGTTGGGATTTTTGAATTGATTTTTTGAAGAATTATTTTGGTTATTACTAGAAAAAGATCTTTTTTTATGACTAACGTTCTGTTCGTTAGGTTTATCTACATTTTTTAAATCGCTGCTGGTATTTGTTTCAGATTTAAAAACAACTTTTACATCATGGCCGCAGATTTCTTTTGCAGCTTTTTCAATAGTTTCACAATAATTCTTTCTTAACCAATCACTGGAAAATGTATTTGGAGCTATTAAGGTCAATAGGCCATTCTCAAAACAGTTAAATTTAGCAGGCCTTATCCATGTCTCAAATGAAGGCTTACTTAAAGTTTTTTGGAGTAATTGTTGAACTTCCGCCCAAATAGGATTAATTGCTTGCAAAGTTTTATTCTCTAGATTATTAATCTAGTTGGAATTTAATAATTGGCCATTATCAAATCACAAGATCACGATAAATTTAAAATTATTTAACAAAGCATCTACTAAATTTATAAAGATAAATTTTATATTTTTTAATAGGCATATAATTATTTTAAAATCTCATTAAAGAATTGGATAAAGCATTACTTGTTATCATGGCAAAATGGCATGGTTTTGGAAGATGCAAAACAAGATTATCAAAAGATATAGGTAAAAGTAATTCTGCAAAAGTTCAAAGTGTAATGACAAAACACACTATTTCAGTAGCAAAATTTCTCAAAGAAAATAAACTAATTGATATTTCTATTGCTATATCTGGTTTGGGGGTAGGTAATTGTAGAAGATGGTCTAGAGAATTAGGGATCAAAAAATTTAATTTACAGGGAAAAGGCTGCTTGGGAGAAAAAATGAAACGGCAAATAATTATCAACAAAAAATTTTGTTCAAGACATAAGATCAAAAATATTATTTTTATTGGTACGGACCTTCCAGATTTATGCCATCAAGATTTATTGAATACTCTAAAAGAGCTTCAGCAAAATGATCTTATTTTAGGACCATCTAATGATGGAGGATATTGGCTTATTGGTTTATCAGAAAAAATAATGTCATCGCATATATATTTACCTTTTATCAACATAAAGTGGGGGGGAGAAAATGTTCTTCAAAATACAATTGATAATTTTGCTTCTACAAAATTAAAATATAAGTTTTTAGATAAAAAAATAGATATAGATACAATTATTGATATTGAAAATAGAAAGTAATCGACTTGTCAAAAATCTCAATTATCATTCCAACTATTAATGAAGCTAATAATTTGCCATTATTGCTTTCAGACTTGTCAAGTATTCACAAAGAGGGCGAAATCATAATTGTTGATTGTGGAAGTAAAGATAAAACTATTGATATAGCAAATATTTATGGAGCAAAAGTATTTATATCCAAAGAAAGGAATCGAGGATTA
The DNA here is from genome assembly GCA_003214315.1 of Prochlorococcus sp. AG-418-D13. Taxonomy (GTDB): domain Bacteria; phylum Cyanobacteriota; class Cyanobacteriia; order PCC-6307; family Cyanobiaceae; genus Prochlorococcus_A. Next base: position 111,930 of record QCLU01000004.1, on the reverse strand, counting down.
CAATTAGATATTGGAGCTAAAAATTCAAAAGGAGAGTGGCTCATATTTTTACATGCAGACACAAGATTAACTCATGATTGGTTTAAAAAAATAAATTCATTTTTAAAGGGAAACAAGAATAGTGTTTACTATTTTGAATTCAAAATTAATCACAAAAAGATAATTTATAGAGTCCTCGAAATTCTCGTAAATCTTAGGAGTAATTTTTTTAAACAACCGTATGGAGATCAAGGTTTAATAATTCATAGAGCTACCTACTTTAAAAATAATGGTTTTAGAAAGATACCTTTGATGGAAGATGTAGATTTTTTAAGGAGATTAAACAAAAAAAAAGATTTAAAACAATTAAATTTACCTATTTTCATAAGTTCAAGGAAATGGGAAAGAACTAATATTTTTCTCCAAGCAATTAAGAACTGGCGCTTTAGAAGAAGATGGCAAAAAGGCGAATCGTTAAAATCTATATATTCTGACTACTACAAAAATTGATTAATTTGCATACCAAAAAGCACATTTAGAGCCTCTAGGTTCTAATATCCAACCTTGTCTTTTGTAAAATGAAACAACTTCAGCATCAGCAAAAAGGGTTACTTTAGAAATTCCAATATTTTTCAATTCTTTTAGGACATATTTCATTAACTCTTTCCCCAATCCAAGTCCTTGATAGACAGGGTTAATAGCCACATCCCAAACTGTTGCTTCTAGAATTCCATCGCCAGTGCATCTTGCAAATCCTACTAGTCTGGGGAATTTATCATCATGACGCCATAACCCAACCACCAATATACTGAAATCTAAAGCTCTTTTTACCCTCCTTATAGGTCTTCTGCTCCAACCAACAGTTTGCAAAAGTTGATCTAGTTCTATTAGATCTAAATCTTTATTTTTACTACATACAAATATTTCTTCTTTATTTATTTGAGTGAACTCATAAGAATTTAAACCATAGAGATCTATCAGCTCATCCCTTGACATACTGTTTGATATTTTTATTAACGATCCTTGGTTTCTAAAAATCATTAAAAATTCACGAATCCTTTTTGTTGAAGCTCAGAGAGCTGAAAATATAAACCCTTTTTCATTCTCAATTCACTATGTGTTCCCTCTTCAACTAATGATCCCCCTTTTAAGACTAAAATCTTATCAGATCTTTCAATAGTTGCTAATCTGTGAGCTATAACTAATGCTGTTCTTTTTGACAGAATTCTCTCAAGATCTTTCTGCAAAGTAGCTTCTGTAGAGGGATCCATAAACGCTGTTGCTTCGTCCATTATTAAAACAACAGGATTTCTAATCGCTACTCGAGCTACTGAAAGAAGTTGTCTCTCTCCAGAAGAGAGATTTCCCCCTCTTTCTCTTAGTAAGGTTTTCAAACCTTCTGGTAATTTTTTTAACAAATTATCTAACCCTAATTCGTTACAAAGATTTTCTAATTGAAGATTGTCTACATTCGAATTTAGCTTTAAATTATCTGCTACATTTCCACTAAAGATAAAGGTATCTTGCAAAACTACTCCCAACATATTTCTAAGAGTTGCAATAGGTATATCTTTGATATCTATATCGTCGATTAAAATTTGGCCTGATTGAGGTTCATACAATCTACATAAAAGTCTTATTATGGTCGTCTTACCTGAACCAGTTGGCCCTACAAAAGCTACATGCTCTCCGGGATTAATCTTGAAAGATAAATTCTTTATAATATGTTCTCCTTCGTTATAGAAAAAATTAACATTCTTGAACTCAATTTTGCCCTTAAATTTTTTATTTATATTTTTAGCATTTTCTAAAAAATGTTTTGCGGAAGTAGAGTCCTTAATCTGTATTTCTTCATCCAATAATTCGTTTATTCTTTCTACAGCTGTTAAACCTCCTTGTATTTGAGTAAATCTTTCTGCAAGCTGCCTTAAAGGTTCAAAAAGTCTTTGGGAATATAATATAAAAGTTGTTAATGTTCCCAAACCAATATTTCCAGAAGTAACAAGATATCCTCCAACTGCCAAAACCAAAGAAACTGCGGCAAGAGAAATCCATTCTATAAATGCCGAAATACTACTGTCATAAAATATTGTTCCATTGACTGCTTTTTTATAGGCAACTCCAGTTTTGGAAAATTTCTTGCTATTAAAAGCCTCTCTTCTGAACATCTGAACGACTTCCAAACCTTGAAGATTCTCTTGAAAATCAGAGTTGAGTTGAGACAATTCTTCCCTTACTTGATAATTGGCTCTTCTATAACGTTTTTGAAGCCAAATAATAAAATATGAAACTGGGATTTGAGTCAAAAGTAATAAAATGGCAAGCCCTCGATCAATTGACAGCATTGTCAAAGAAATTACTATCAGACTGACGAAGTCAGCAATGACGCCAACTGCCCCACTACCAAAAACCTCGGCTAAAGCATCAACATCATTTGTTAATCTGGTTAATAATTTCCCTACAGGCATTTTATCGTGATACTTAAGAGATAAAGATATTGAATGATCAAAAAGTTCCCTCCTTATTCTTGCTGTCAAACGTTGTCCCACTGCTTGGATATTGTAAGTTTGGTATCCCTGCAGAACTAATCTGAATAATACAGTTATAAATAAAGTTAAGATTATGGCATTTATTGACTGCCCAAAGAAAGTTTTACTTAGCCAAACATCTGTAGTTTCGTTCTTTAGAATAGTAATTGCTTGACCAACTAATAATGGTTGAATCGCTCCAGAGAAAGAAACAGGTAACAAAACTATCAAGATTAGATAGATTGTTTTTTTATCTTTAGTTAAATATTTACCTAACTTTTTAATCCTTCTAAAATCTTTAAAAAACATTTAGCTAATCTTCTATAAAGCATTAGTTGATTCTATTGATAAAATAGTATCCCTGAGATGATTATCATCTAACCTCATAGATAAAGGATTTCCAATAAGTCTTGCAGTCGAGTAATAAAGATCATCTATTTTAATTAAACCGTTCTCTTTAAGAGTCTTTCCAGTTGCCACCAAATCAACTATTGCCTCTGCCATACCTGTAATAGGACCAAGCTCGACTGATCCTGTCAAATGAACTATTTCTACAGGAATATTTAATTCTTCAAAATAAGATCTTGCTGTTTTTATAAATTTACTTGCTACTTTACAATTGGCTGGAAGATCAGTTGGTTTTGAATAATTGCTGTTTTTCTTAACCGCCAAAGACATATGACAACCACCAAATCCTAAATCTAATAACTTTGCTACTTTTAATTCGGATTCTAGTAAAACGTCATACCCAACAATACCTAAATCAGCCTGACCATAACTTACATAAACAGGCACATCTCCATTTCTTACTAATAAAGCTTTTGCGCGTTTGCAATTTGATTCAAAGGTTAATGATCTATTATTTTCGTCCAACGCATCAGAGAAATCTAACCCAGCTCTTTTAAAAGTTGAAATTGAATCTTTTAACAGAGCTCCTTTTGGTAAAGCTATAGTAAACATAGATCAATATCTTCCCAGAATTCTTCATTCTAATTTAACAATGGAATTTAATAAAGCTCGAAATATAATTGGACTTAGAGTTTTAAGTGATAACGTCATCTGGTTTTTGGTAAAAGATAAATCCGTTGTGGTTGTAGATCCATCTGTTCACGAACCAGTTATTAATTATATAAATGAAAACAATTTTCACTTGGAAGCTATTTTGCAAACTCATCATCATTCAGACCATATTGGAGGGACGAAGTCTCTTATTGATAGATGGCCAAATGTAAAGGTGATTGCTTCCTCCAAAGAAAAAAAGCGAATACCTTTTCAAAATGTATCTGTAGAAGATGGAGAAACTTTGAATATCTTAGGTGAAGAAGTAAAAATAATTGAAGTATTAGGACATACAAGCTCACATATTGCCTTCTTTTTGAATGGGGAAAATCCTGTCCTTTTTATTGGTGACACATTATTTTCTGGAGGCTGTGGAAGAATTTTTGAGGGAACTTATCAACAAATGTATTCTTCACTAAAAAGAATCAAATCTTTACCAAAAAATACTCTCATATATTGTGCACATGAATATACAAAGGCAAATATATTGTGGGCATTGAATCTCAAGCCAAAAGATCAAGATATAAAAAATAAACTTTCGGAAGTTGACAAAAAACTTTCTCTTAATGAATTGACAATTCCATTTTCACTTGATGAAGAGATGAAAATAAACCTTTTCTTAAGAGCAAAAAATTTAGAAGAATTTACTTTTTTAAGAGCAAATAAAGATTTATGGGTTTAAATAGATAGGTATCTCCTTAAACAAATGTCCCCCAAACAAGTAATTAAAACATCAAATGCTCCAGATCCAGTAGGACCTTATAATCAAGCAATAAAAGCTGGGGATTTTATCTATTGTTCTGGTCAAATTGCTATAGACCCAGCTTTAAATGAAATAACATGTTTAGGTGATATAGAGAAGGAAACTACTCAAGTTTTAAAAAATCTCGCAGAAGTTCTTAAAGCTGGTGGAGCCAAAATAGAGGATGTAATAAAAACAACTATTTACTTAACAGACTTAAGTAATTTTCAAATTGTCAATAAAATATATAATGATTTTTTTAATATAGAGAATCCTCCAGCAAGGGCCTGTGTGGAAGTTTCATCTCTACCAAAAGGAGTTTTAGTTGAAATAGATTGCGTCGCATTTCTAGATTAATTTCTAATTATTGAGAAATTTGAAATATGAACCTTATTGTGCACCATAGTTGTATAGATTATTAGTTGATCATTCATCTTTGATCTATGTCAGCAGCAAAGCTTAATATAGATGAACTAGAAGCTGGTTATCCTTTATTTTGCAAAGCTCTTAGACTATTAATCTTAAAAGGAAACTCAGTTAAAGATATAGAAAAGACAGTGTGCTGGAGTCATCTTGAAACTTTAAATAGATGTCTACCTGGTAGATATAAAGCCCCAACATATTTAATGGCTTTAATCAAAAGAGATATTGCGAAGCCAAATAATTATTAATAAGGCACTAATCTTCTAAATAAAATTTATCAATATCCATTGAAAAGTCTTTTTCCTTCTCTGATATATCTTTGTTATCTAAAAATATTGAAAGACTTACAAAATTCTTACCGAAGCTGATATTTGGATAGATATCCCTTTCTTTACATAATTTCTCAATTTGCCCCATGAATTTACTAATTTTTGAATACTCCTCAAATTCAAATCTTTTTTCAATCCTCAAAGGTGATTCTCTCTCATTCCACATTAAATTCTTGATTCAGGACTAATTACACTATACATTGAGCAAAGTTTCTGAATAAACTACTTTAGGTTAAACATTCAATCACTCTCCCAATAATCAATAATCCCGCCAATAGTTAAATCAGTTTGGACTTCTGGATTAGGGCAAGCAAATCTAGCTGCTGAGCCACTAGCGGTAAAAACCCAATTACCTTCTCTAGCTCCTACAGGATCAACAGCAACTAATTTCTTTCCCTTATTATTTTCCAAAATTCGCAAATTCATATGACCTAATCCAGGGACTCTTTGAGTACAAACCATTCTTCCTAATACCTTCATAATTTCCACAATTTATATCCTCCTTTTTTAAGAATTGTCAGGATCCCAATGATCAATTATTCCAACAATCGTTAAATCGCTAGGATAAGATTTGCTTCCCGCTGCTTCCCTAGCCGCAGAACTTCCAACACAAATAACCCAATCTCCTGGCTTACAGCCAACAGCATCTACAGCAACCTTACTTGAAGAGCCATCTAAAACAACCTGTAGATGTTTATGTTCAAAACCAGGAATCCTATTGGTAGATACAAGTGGTTTTACAACCTTGCAAATCAACATAATTAGTGAGCCTCCTCTGTTTTTTTATCTAAAGACATTCCAATAATTTGGGCGGAATGAATTTTGTCCCTATCTCTAATAGTAGAGCAAGTATGTAACAAACCTTGATCAACTAAATTTTTATATCTAATTGATATCGCATTATTAACTCTTTCACAATCTTTAATTGCCCTCTCTTTTGCACCGGGTACTTTACCAGAGTAATCAAATCTTATAACTACTGGAATAGGTAGATCTTGAGAAACATTTAATCCAGCAAAAATCTTTACTCCTACATCTAAATCCGGAGCCCCTTCTTCGACGGTATCTAAATGAGAAAAATAAGTTAAATTCCTGAGATGTACTTCTTTAAAACCTATGCCAACTCCAATAAACCTCTCTGCATGCCCAATATCATCATAAGAACCATTATAAAAATTCTTTACATAATCAATTTGAGAAATATTATTAACAATTAGTTTATAGATAAATTTCTCTATTCCATAGAGTTTATCTTTTGAAGATTGCTTAGAAATTATCTGGCAAATTTCTCTTTCTGCATCGTCTTTTGAAAAGTTTATTGTTGAATTATAAATTTCTAAAGTAGAAATAGTTTTTTCTAAATCTATACCGCCATCGCTTGTTGACAAATGTATTTTTAATGAATCAGTGTCTGTATCAAGTCCAATTAACATTAAATCTACAGAAGCTCCGCAGCAAAAGCTGTTTTCTACAGCTTCTTTGAAAGCATATAATTTATTTCTACCTTCTGCTGCAGCTAACTCGTCGTTACTCCCATGAGCTGCGCACCCCTGATGCAAAGGATCTACCGAACTAAAATGATAAGTTACAACTTTTAAGTACCTGGTATCTTGATGAGCTTCATTAGGAACATTCTCTCTATATCTTTTATGTTCAGTTTTTACCCATCTATTTACAGTATTTTCTATATCAAAAAGTGCACCAGCGTGGGATCTTCTTCTTACTGAACTAAAGGGTATTCTCATTACATATGCTACTGAATGAGCCAATCTTCCATCTGAACAAGGAGTTATATCAAGTAAATGTATTCCACAATCTAAAAGAAATTTTTCAAAGTCTTCCGCACCTCTACTTCCAGCAGCACCCTCAAGTGGATCATTTTTAAAAAAATTGTCACTAAGTTTCTCATGCTGTTTAAAAGCACACCATGCATATAAAGCTCTCATATCAAGAGGTTTAACCCAAGATTTATCTAATACATGAAGGGGTAAATCTATTCCTAAATTTTTTCTTGATATTGTCTGAGCTTTATTTATAAAATCTTCATGATGTTGTATTCGAGCAATTTCCTTAAGAGTTGGAACAATTTCGTCAAAATCGCTCTTTATTTTGCTTTCATACCTAAATAGATTCTCATTTTGAATATTATTGGTTAATTTATGAGACTTTCCAGAATTTCGGAAATTATTTGATTCTTTAGTTTGTATATGGATATTTTCAGTAAAAGTTTTCATTGGAGCTGTTGGCCCCAATGTAAAGTTCTTGGCTTTAGCCAGTCCTCTTAAAGGCATTATTTACTTAACCTCTTGCACCACCTGAAAAGGTAACAAGTTGTCCTTCACGAGTATTACCACTAGATCCAGTTATCAAGAAATCTGGTTTTTCTGTTTCCTCATTTCTTTTAACTTCCATAGGGGGCATTGCGCTCATGAATCCTGCTCTTGATGGATTTCTCTTTCTAGAAGAAGCTCCCTCTGTGCCTGTTACCTTATCACCGCGATCCCAATCATCACCAGTTACGTTTCCAACTGACTGTCCTTCACCAGTAATCCTTGATGCGATTCTTTTTTCTGGTGTCTTTGCTGCACGGTCTGTCTCTTCAATTTCCATTTTTTGTTTATAAGTAATATTTTTATTCGGTTCAAATCTAAATTTTTCAGTACCAGTGACCTTATCAACTGCCATATCAAAAGGTCCAGTTACCTTTGAACCATTTTCATATTCATTACCAGTAACTCCTTGCGTATTTTTTTCAGAATATTTGTCTCTTGATGGTGATTTAACAGAGAATTCTTTCCAAGAATTACCTGCTGACTTTTCTGGATTCGCATAAGCAGCATCATGTGGAGGATTCTCACAAGCTTGTGAGAACTGATCTCCACCAACATAGGGAGTCCCTGTTAGGTTTTTACAAGCACCACTCTTAGCACCTGTCATTACTCCGCCAATTCCTGGTTGCTGTCCTGTAAGTCTTGCATTTGAATTATTTCCAGAATTAACTGTTGCTCGTGATTTCATATCTTCAGAAGTTTCAGAATTACAATTCTCATTAATCTGATCTAAGCCTGCGTATGGTGTTCCTGTTAACACTTTGCATGAACCTGGTTCATCTCCAGTTACTATTTTTGATCTTCCTGTCATAGTGCCGCTTATTAAATTTGACTTTGAAGAAAGGCTTAAACCTACTTTTCTAGCTTCTGGTTTTGGTTTTGAACCGCAAAAGGTCTCATATTGTTGAGATCCTATGTACTCATCACCAGTTACATTCTTGCAACTCCCATGTTCATTGCCTGTCATATGTTCTGATCTTCCTACCCCTGTACCAGTTACATTGTTACCACTAAGAGTGTTGTAACTGCCTACTTTTTCAAATGCCTTGCCTTTTGGATTTGGCTCTGAGCCAAGATATTGATCTCCAGTTAACTGATGTCCAGAACCTGATTCATCTCCAGTAACTAGGGTTGATCTACCAGGAAGTGATCCAGAAACTTTTAATCCATCAGTTGTTGTGCTGTGTTTAACCTTTGAAGGATTCTTTGGAACATCACCACAATACTTCTGTGATTGATTAGCAGATACATATTCAGTACCTGTAAGGTTTTTACAAGTCCCAGGCTCATCGCCTGTGACCCTCTCAGATCTACCAACTTCATTTCCAGTTACTTTATTACCTGAAGATGTAGAGGTAACAGTAGATCTAAGTGGTTGTTTATAACTTGGTCTATCTTTACAAAATTGATCAACTACTTCTGCTCCCATATATTGAGTACCAGTGACAGATCTACATGTACTTGCTTCATTGCCTGTAGTTTTTACAGATCTATTAGCTTGTGTTCCAGTAACTATTTGACCTGAATCAGTTTCACTATTACCAACTTTCCAGCTAGCATCAGCAATATTTTGTTTGGCGCCATTTTTATTTGGACCACATGGTCTACATTTACCATTACCTTTTTTACCTGTGGCACCAGTTTTACTTCTTAGCTCTCTCACTCTCTGAGAAATCTCTCTACTACTTAAATCTGGGTCTCCCCTTCTAGCTAAAGAAGCTGCACTGGTATTTTGTTTAGTTGCTGATTTACCATGCTTAGATTGAGCTTCTCTTCTCGCTAAAACAATATCTCTACTTGTATTAGTAATAGGCTTTCTCTTCTGATTAATTCTTCTTTTAACGTTGGGTTTTAGGGACTTAGATTGTTTACTAATTGAATCTTGACTTTCTTGATTTTTGCTTATAGTTGATTCAACTGTGTTTAGAGGAATTTCTTTTTTAACTTCGGTACGGGTTCTATCGGCTGAAGTTATAGCTGATTTTCCATGGGTAGACATTGCTTTTCTTCTCTCTATAACTAACTCTTTACTAGATAAAGTTGTTGAAGAAAACTTATTATTTACATTAGTTTTTGGAATATGTTTTGAAACTGGTTTACTAATATTTTGAATATTGGAAGACTGAGTACCAGAAATCTGTATATCTTGGGAAGATCGAACTCTATCTTTAGTAGTTGAAGAATAAGCAGCAGCTTTTTTACCGCCATCACTCATCGCCTTTCTTCTTTCTAGTGCAATCTCTCTACTGGTTTTTTTTGACATAATCTTCAAATGTGAAACTCTTTTGAAAAACTTTCTCCAAAAATTTTTTTTGGAGAAAGATATTTACTACATAAAGTAGATTTAACGTCCTTGGAAAACTACAAAAGCTGTTCCTTGGCTTTGAGTGTAAGCATCGTATCCGATGATTCTTACATGGTGATCAGGGTATGCTCTATGACATGCCTCTAATTCACTTACAATCAAGTTAAGATCTTTTTCCCCAAAGAATGGGAGCTTCCAATAAGACCAATAAGTTTGCATACTTCCACTAGGATGAACGTGCTCAATAACAGGACTCCAGCCTTGAGCAATTATGTATGCAATTTGATCGTATATTTCTTCCTGGGTCATCGGTGGTAAAAAACCGAATGTTTCCAGGGTTGCAACTGTTTGATAGTCGCCTACTGTGCTCTGGAAAGGCATAATTAATTTAAATGTGAATGGAATTACTCGTAATAGAACGAGATTTTTAGAAGTTTGAGGAGAAGAATCTCCTCAATTTTGAAATCTGGTTTAACCTTGAACGTCAAGCTTGTCGACGGTATCAAATTCAAACTTAATTTCCTTCCAAGTTTCAAGAGCAATAGCTAATTCAGGACTATGCTTAGCAGCTTCCATAAGAATGTCTCTACTCTCTTTTTCGATTTCGCGACCAGCATTACGTGCTTTTACACAAGCTTCTAAAGCAACTCTATTAGCTGCAGCTCCAGCAGCTGAACCCCATGGATGACCATGTGTTCCTCCACCGAACTGAAGGCAAGAATCATCTCCAAAAATCGCTAAGAGTGCAGGCATATGCCAAACGTGAATACCGCCTGATGCGACAGCAAATACTCCTGGCATTGATCCCCAATCTTGATCAAAGAAGTTACCTCTTGATCTATCTTCAGGAACAAATGACTCTCTTAAGTTATCAATGTAACCAAGAGTTGTTTGACGATCACCTTCTAGTTTTCCAACAACAGTTCCAGTATGTAATTGATCTCCCCCGGAGAGTCTCAAACATTTTGCTAGAACTCTGAAATGAATACCATGCTTTGGATGTCTATCAATAACAGCATGCATAGCTCTGTGTATATGCAGAAGCATGCCATTTTTACGACACCAGTTTGCTAATCCAGTATTTGCAGTGAAACCACCAGTTATATAATCATGCATGATGATTGGCATATCTAGCTCTTTTGCAAATTCAGCTCGTTCGTAAAGCTCTTCAGGAGTATTAGCAGTACAGTTTAGGTAGTGCCCTTTAACTTCTCCAGTTTCTTGCTGAGCAAGCTTAACTGCCTCTGCAACAAATTCAAATCTTTCTCTCCAACGCTGGAATGGTTGAGAATTAATATTCTCATCATCCTTTGTTAAATCAAGACCGCCTCTGAGGCACTCATAAACAACTCGACCATAGTTTTTACCAGATAAGCCTAATTTAGGTTTAATGGTACAACCAAGAAGAGGTCTTCCATATTTGTTTAAACGATCTCTTTCAACTACGATTCCATTTGGTGGACCACCGCAAGTTTTGATGAAAGCTATTGGGAATCTAATATCTTCTAGACGTAAGTGTCTTAGAGCTTTAAATCCAAAAACGTTTCCTACTAGAGATGTTAATACGTTTGTAATTGAACCTTCTTCAAAAAGATCTAAAGGATATGCAATGAAAGCATAAAAAGCTTCAGGATCTCCAGGAACGTCTTCGATTCGATAACAACGTCCTTTGTAAAATTCTAAATCTGTAAGTAACTCGGACCAAACTGTTGACCAAGTACCTGTTGAAGATTCAGCGGCAACAGCTGCTGCAACTTCTTCTCTGGGAACACCTTCTTGACCTGTACATTTAAAACAGGCTAATAAATCGGTGTCTAGGGGTACATATTCAGGAGTCCAGTAGGTATCTCTGTACTCCTTTACCCCTGCATCATACTTCTTACTCATAAGGATAAATTTAGGTCTGTGTAGGGAAAATAATTATTGTGCAAAATTTATAAATTTTGCTTTACTTAATTAGTCCTTTTGACCAAGAAATTCACCGTTACCAAGAGCAGGTTCAACTTCTCTATGAGGACGAGCAATAATGTGAGCTGCAACTAAACCGTCACCAACTCTTTCACAAGCATCAGCTCCAGCTCTTACAGCTGCGTTAACTGCGCCTGTTTCGCCTCTAACTAATACTGTGACATAACCGCCACCTACGAATTCACGACCAATAAGGCGAACTTCTGCAGCCTTTGTCATTGCATCTGCTGCTTCGATTGCAGGTACAAGTCCGCGTGTCTCGATCATGCCGAGAGCGATACCCATTGTTTCTGTAGCCATTGTCTACTAATTACTAAATGTGGAATGTTCAATTCGAAGAATGCTCCATTAGGTACTTATAAGTCAAGCGTTTTCACCAAAATCACCATTAATGTTTTTTCTATTATTCATAAGAAAAACTTATCACCATTGGTACTATTGATATGTCATTACTTATAGAAATTAGTCAGTGCATCAAAACATACTGTTGTGTTAATAAAAAATTTACATTATGTTATTTTCGTACGAGACAGGCCCTGTCTACACAGGTGTGGAATGTTCAACCTTTCCTGTCTCTGTATCAAGCTTTGAAGTAGGATAATATTCACAATAAATTTTTGTTATTTTGAACCTTCCTGTTCTAACAATTGCGAGTGGCAACCAAAAAAAGGTATCTGAAATTTCAGAAATGCTCGATGTTTTGTCTTTAAGAGTAGAGAAGCAACCAGATTATTTAAATGTCGAAGAGACTGGAAACACCTATTTTGAGAATGCACTTCTAAAAGCAAAGGCAGCAGCGTTAGAGACAAAAACTTGGACATTAGCTGATGACTCGGGTCTTGAAGTAGATATTTTAGATGGTCGACCAGGCATATATTCTGCTCGATATGCCAAAAACAATGCTGAAAAAATTAAAAAATTAATTAATGAACTTTCTGATTGTCCCTACAGGAGCGCAAGATTTATAAGTTGTATGGTTTTATGTGATCCCTCTGGAAACTTAGTGAAGGATACAACTGGAATATGCTGGGGGGAAATTCTTAAGAACCCGAAATACCCAAATGGTGAATTCGAATCTATTTTTTGGGTTAAAGAAGCTAACTGTGTATACGGAGAGCTTTCACAATCACAACTAAGTAAATTGGGCAGTAGGGGTAAAGCCGCGAAAATTATGTCACCTTTTTTAAAAAAAGAAATTGGTTTAAATTAAAAAATTCTCAATAATTTGAGATTTCTTCAATTGCTCTAATAGCAGCAGCTGCGGCTTCTTCTACATCGCCTTCTTTCCCAGCGAGAGTTAATCTACCAAAAGCGCCAACTGCCTTCACATCAACAACAGTTATGTTAGATGCTTTTTCAGCTTCATTTGCTGCTTTTAAAACATAACCAGCAGGTTCAGTTTCTAATATAAACATACTCATTCCAGATTGAATCATTGATCCACTTCTGTTTTGTCTATTTATTAAAACAGCATGATCAGGAGTAATCGCGCGAATGACTTCAGTCCAACTTGTTGAAGGTTTTGTTCTTTTTCTAACTTCACTTCCAATAGCATCTAGAACAACATCTCCAGAATGTAAAACAGTGCTTTGATCTTTGTGGTAAAGAGCAAGTGAACCAAATGCTCTTTCAACAATCATCTGACCAAGTCTTACATTACTTGCTTTTAAGGCAATATCAGTGACTCTATGAACGGCCATCCCAGGCGAAACTTCCATCCAAAGACATGAGTCACCAGGAATAGGTAAAAAACCTCTACTAACCGTACCCATATATGCAGCTAATTGAGGTTGAAGAGAATCTAAAAAAACATATGTTCTCAACTCAATTTGCTCAACTTGACTGGCTTGTCTGGATACCAAAGACTTTTCTGAATCAGTTGTAATAAAACAGCTCGCACCACTGGCCTGAGATTGCACCTCAGATCCTGTGACAAGAGAACTCCCTTTTTTTCGGTTCCCTCTATTTAAACTAGAAGTTGGTTCCATTCACGCGACTATAACGGATAATGGTTCATTTTTTCTATTAAATTTACTTGCATGCTTCCCACAAAACGATAACTTCAAGTAAAAGATATGCATTTTTATGGGAACTTCTCAAAAAAAAGAACCAAATGTTTCTGGTACTGAAAAAGAATTAACTCCTGATCAAACTCTTGGATTAGTTAGCCTAAGTTTGATGCAAAAACTATCTCAGAAAGACCCATCTTTTAGTTGGTTAGAAGAAGATAAAATAGAGAAAGTAAATCTTAAAAACCTTAGAGATAGATTGGAGTTAACACAATTAGCCATAGATACGGGAGCCCCTTTAACTACTTCAGAAGTGACAACTTTAATTGGAGCTAAGCCCGGGAAATCTAAGTTAGAAAGAGCAGGATTATTAGCTACGAAAATAGCCAGAAATGTATGGAAGATATCAAAAACTAGTCAAGGAAATTCTTTTTATAGAAATTAAAATACGCCCTAAAAATAATTTTCATAATTCTCATTTAAGTATTTAAACATTCATATAAGTTTTTTAAATGTGTATATTTTTGTAAGAGAACTTATTAATTACTTTCTTAAATTAAAAAGTTTATGCAAGCTTGAAATACAAGCTCTTGAAAATTATTAATGAGTAAAGTTGAATTTAATAAGGAATCTGGGCCCAGAGAAGTTTTTTGTGGTTTAACTTCAATAGTTTGGCTTCATAGAAGAATGCCGGATGCATTTTTTCTGGTTGTAGGCTCGAGGACATGTGCTCACTTAATTCAAAGCGCTGCTGGAGTAATGATTTTTGCTGAACCAAGATTTGGGACAGCTATTCTTGAAGAAAAAGATCTTGCCGGTCTTGCTGACGCTCATGAAGAATTAGATCGAGTAGTTAATGATCTTATTGCGAGAAGACCAGAAATTAAAACTCTTTTTCTGGTTGGATCATGTCCAAGTGAAGTAATAAAACTAGATCTTGCAACTGTCGCAGAGAAATTAAATAATAGATTTTTAGGTCAAGTAAGATTCGTAAATTATTCTGGCAGCGGGATAGAAACAACATTTACCCAAGGAGAGGATGGTGCCTTAAAAGCTTTAATTCCATTAATGGAGTCTTCAAATGAGGAGAAATTATTATTAGTTGGGACTCTTGCAAATAATGTAGAGGATAGGTTTAAAAAGATTTTTGGAAATTTAGGGATTTCAAATATTGAGAGCTTTCCACCAAGACAATCAACAGAATTACCAAAGATTGGCAAAAACACAAAAGTATTACTAACTCAGCCTTATTTAAGTGAAACAGTTCGAGATCTTAAACATCGCGGTTGTGAAATAATTTCGGCTCCATTTCCTCTAGGTATCGAAGGAAGTACTGAATGGTTTTTAGCTGCAGCCAAAGCTTTCAAAATTAGTGAACTTAAAGTTCATGAAATTATTTCGCCTTTAATCAATAGAGCAAAACTTGCTCTTGAATCTCACAAGGAAATACTTAAGGGGAAAAGATTATTTCTTCTTCCTGAATCGCAACTGGAAATATCTTTGGCAAGATTTTTGCATAATGAATGCGAAATGGATCTTATAGAGGTAGGAACTCCTTACCTAAATAAGGAATTAATGAAAGAGGAGATTAATTTATTACCCGATAATACAAAAATTGTCGAAGGACAACATGTAGAAAAACAATTAGATCGAGTAAGGGAATCTAATCCAGACTTAGTAGTTTGTGGGATGGGTTTAGCTAACCCACTTGAGGCAGAAGGAATTAGTACTAAGTGGTCGATAGAAATGGTATTCAGTCCAATTCATGGTATTGATCAAGCCGCAGATTTGGCAGGTCTCTTCTCTAAACCTTTAAAAAGGAATCAAATACTAACTTCAAAAACTTTAGTAACTCATTAAAAGACTATGGAATTAACTTTATGGACATATGAAGGGCCTCCACATGTTGGGGCTATGAGAATCGCCTCTTCAATGAAAGATATACATTATGTGCTTCATGCCCCTCAAGGAGATACATATGCAGATCTTCTATTTACAATGATTGAGAGGAGGGGGCAAAGGCCTCCAGTAACTTATACAACTTTCCAGGCTAGAGACCTTGGAGGTGATACAGCTGAATTAGTGAAGAAAAATATTAAGGAAGCTGTAGAACGTTTTAAACCCAAAACTCTTTTAGTTGGAGAAAGTTGTACGGCAGAACTAATCCAAGACCAACCAGGGGCTCTTGCAAAAGGGATGGGGTTTGATATGCCAATTGTTAATCTTGAATTACCTGCCTATAGCAAGAAAGAAAATTGGGGGGCTTCAGAAACTTTTTATCAATTAACAAGAACTCTTTTAAAAGAGAAAGTAAGTTCCTCAGAAAAAATAAGTCCTCTAAGGTGGAAGGAATTAGGTCGCAGACCTAAAGTTAATATACTTGGTCCTTCATTGCTTGGATTTAGATGTAGGGATGATGTTATCGAAATCCAACGTATACTCTCAGAACAAGGAATAGATACAAACGTTGTTGCTCCATTAGGTGCTAGTCCAGATGATATTGAAAGACTAATTGATGCTGAAATAAATATTTGTCTTTATCAAGAAATTGCTGAAGCATCATGCGAATGGCTTAAACGGAACTTTGGAATGGAATATACAAATACTATTCCAATTGGAATAAAAAATACAATTGAATTTATAAATGAAGTTCATAATAAGTTGGATCTCCCTTTGACTAATAAAGAAGAATTAGAACACAAGTCAAAACTTCCTTGGTATTCAAAATCAGTTGACTCAAATTACTTAACTGGCAAAAGAGTTTTTATTTTTGGTGATGGAACACATGCTATCGCGGCTGCAAAAATTGCCAAAGATGAATTAGGTTTTGAAGTAGTTGGTCTTGGGACATATAGCAGGGAAATGGCGAGACAAGTAAGAGCAACTGCAAAAGAACTAAATGTAGAAGCTTTAATTACTAATAATTATTTAGAAGTAGAAGATGCAATGAAAAAAGCCGCGCCTGAACTAGTTTTAGGGACTCAAATGGAAAGGCATAGTGCCAAGAGACTTGGCATTCCATGTTCGGTAATAAGTACACCAATGCATGTTCAAGATGTTCCTGCAAGATATAGCCCACAAATGGGATGGGAAGGAGCAAATGTAATTTTTGATGATTGGGTACATCCCTTAATGATGGGATTAGAAGAGCATCTTATAGATATGTTTAAACATGACTTTGAGTTTGTCGACGGTCATCAAAGCCATTTAGGACATACAGCTACGGAAACAAAGGATTTAATAAATTCTGACGATACAAAAGATAATAATCCTAAAGTGGGAATTATCTGGACTGAATCAGGTAGAGCTGAATTAACAAAAATTCCATTTTTTGTAAGAGGTAAAGTTAAAACAAATACCGAAAAATATGCAATCTTGAGAGGAATTCCAGAAATAAGCGATGAAACCCTTTACGACGCCAAAGCATATTTTAGTTAATTTTTACTTATAAACTATAATTATGGCATGAGTATTTTCACCCATAATCCAATAGATATAATCCTAAAAATTCAGTTATAAGAACATATTTCCTACTTTTAATACAATTAAATACATATTTGTTTAGAAACATATTCCATGTGTATTTACGCTGCAAGAATATAAATAATAATGAATTTTAAGCTTTAAATGACAAGTACTATAAATAGACCTCTTGATGGAGAAGGAAGTGTTCAAGTAAAGCAAGATCCAAAAATAAATATTGAAGAAGGGGCTTTAGTTATTGCCGTATACGGAAAGGGCGGCATCGGAAAATCAACTACATCATCAAACCTTTCTGCGGCATTCTCAAAATTAGGTAAGAAGGTTCTACAAATTGGATGTGATCCGAAACACGATAGCACTTTCACTTTGACGCACAAAATGGTTCCTACAGTTATCGATATTCTCGAAGAGGTAGATTTTCATAGCGAAGAATTGAGGCCAACCGATTTCATGTTTGAAGGTTTTAATGGCGTAATGTGCGTTGAGAGTGGAGGTCCTCCTGCCGGGACAGGGTGCGGGGGGTACGTAACCGGTCAGACAGTTAAACTATTAAAAGAACATCATTTATTAGAAGATACTGACGTTGTTATTTTTGATGTACTAGGAGACGTCGTTTGCGGAGGATTTGCAGCTCCATTGCAACATGCAAATTATTGTCTAATTGTTACCGCTAATGACTTCGATTCAATATTCGCTATGAATAGAATTGTCTCTGCAATTAAAGCAAAAGCAAAAAATTATAAAGTCAGATTAGGTGGGGTAGTCGCAAATAGATCAAAAGACACAGATCAAATTGATAAATTCAATGAAAGAACAGGTTTAAAAACTATGGCCCACTTTAAAGATGTCGACGCCATTAGAAGATCAAGACTAAAAAAATGCACCATTTTTGAAATGGAACCAACTGAAGATGTTATTGAAGTTCAAAATGAATATTTATCTCTTGCCAAAAATATGCTTGAAAACGTAGAACCTTTAGAAGGTAATCCACTTAAAGATAGAGAAATTTTTGATTTATTAGGATTTGATTAGTCTAAATTAATCCAACCCAACCAATTGGCTTGTTAAATCATAAGTTTGTTGCGAGGTCTTCGTATCAATTATTCTTTTTGACAACTTTTGAGGAAAAGCTTTTCTGCCAGTTTTCTGACGATTTCCCCAGCTCCAATGGACTGATGGTTTAGCAAATTCTTTATAAGTTGCGACTTGAGCGACCCTCTCTCCTGCCAGCCTTTGTGAAACATATCCTTTTGTTATAAATTTTTGAAATATCGGGAAAAGGAATCTAAATAACCAAGGTGTATCTCTAAAAAGTTTTGTATCAGCAACACATCCAGGATATAGAGAATTTACAATAATCTTCTCTGCAGGATATCTTTTTGATAATTCCTGAACGGTCACCATATTACAAAGTTTACTATCCTTATAAGCCTTACCAGGTTTAAATTTCTTTCCATTCGCCATACTTATTGGGGATAAAAAACCATTTTTGAATCCAGATAAATCTCCCAAATCAGCTGGGGCAGGGATGGGGATCCTTCCTCCAAGTTCTGAATAATTAGCCGTAACAGACCCTAATACTGTAATTCTTGGCTTGAATAATGTTGATTTGCCATTTAAAACAATTTCTCTTTCAGAAGATAAAATATTTTCTATAAGAAGATTTATCATAAGAAAATGCCCAAAATGATTTACTGCCATAGAGTTTTCAAACCCCTGAGGAGACCTTTCAGGTCTCTTTAGTCTCGGTTTATAAACTGCTGCATTACAAATAAGAGAATTTATTGGCTTTTCAAATCTTTCTAATATTTCATCACAACCTTTTCTCACATCATCCAAGTTAGAAAGATCTATTTCTATAAAGTGAACATTTTTAACTTCCTCTTTTGTTAAGGATTCCTCAGCTATTTTTATAGCTCTTTTATTTGATCGATTAACGGCTATAACTTCCCATCCAAATCTTAATAGAGGTTTTAGAGTATTTAATCCAACTCCTGAAGTTGTTCCTGTTATTAGGACTAAACCCTTGATGTTCTTACTCACTAGCAAAAAAGTTAATAGAAAAATGAAAATTAGAATGATTCAAGATCATCCTTATCAACGCCATATTACTCTTATAATGTCCTTAGAAATTATTTGATCCTGATCCTTCATAAATCTTTGCTCACCTTCAGTAGAGAATAAATCATCAAACTTATTTGTTAAAACATTAAATCTATATTTTTCGTATAAAAATGAGTCTTCAATTTCCCTTAATCTGGTCAACCTTACTTTGGAACTATAGCCAAGTTTAATCAGACTTATTATTGCTAAAAGAGAAAAGCTAATTTTTATAATTAAAAAAATCAACGATACAAAATTTTCCTGTTTCTGTTGTCTGCTTGCAAATACAGACCGTAAATATTTTTTTTGGAAAATACTATTTTTATAAAAAGATTTTGACAAATTAAGTACTTGATATTATTACTGAATAAATCAATTCAGTCATACTACATTATTACCTTATAAATTTTAATTTTTCTAATAGACTTTAGTTCCTACCTAAACTAATTCCTAGTCTTAATGCTAAAACTCCAGCATGCATAACAACTATGAGGCTTAATGCAATAAGATTAATTGTTTGAGTTGGCTCCATGTTAAAAAATTATTTTCTATATTCTCCACCGAAAAGAGGAGATTTGAAACACTATTACAAAATGATGTTACGTAATTAACAAATTGAAAGAAAAAATTTATTGAAAATTATCATAAATAAACCTACAAAATTAATTTTGGGAATAGAAAATCAGGCTTTAATTTTTTCGACAAATAATTTACCTGGATTTGATCAAATGGCTTTAGATTTAAATTCTTTAGATCAGACAATTTCGAATCCTGAAATAATTCTCACATTGAGGTTCTACTATTGGACTGGGGATTGGCTTTCAATTGGCCATCACCAAAAGGAAATTCCTCTTCATTGGGAAAACTTATTATCAAATGGGGAAATTAATATTGTTAGACGTCCCTCTGGAGGGGGCGCTGTTCTTCATTCAGGAGGCATAACATATGCATTAACATTTAAAAAAACTTACTATAAAGTCTTAAGTTATAAAATGGTAAATAATTGGTTAATTAAAAGTTTTAGAGAATTAGGTCTAAACTTACGATATGGTAATTTGCGAAAATCAAGCATTAAAACAAATTGTTTTGGGACTTCATTAATTTCTGATTTAGTTGATCAGGATGGGTTTAAGAGAATAGGTAGTGCCCAATTTCGTAAAAAAGGTGCATTCCTTCAACATGGAGAGATTCAAACAAATCCTTCAAGAGATTTGTGGTTCAAATTATTCAAAGAAGAAGCTCCACCAAAAGTCAATTTAAAACTAACAAATGATGAAATAGTTCAACATTTGAGAAATTCATTCCTAAAAAATAAATCAAATATAAATTTCAAAAATATTGCCATAGATAATAAAAAATAGAAAATTTTAATGACAAGAATTATTAAAGATCTCCTTTCTGCTTCATTGAATTTATTATTCTTGGCAATTCAATTCCTAAGGGATAATGATTTTTAAAATTTAATTTGTTAACAATCTCTGAAGGCAAATTAAAACCTAATTTATTCAATACAAAGTTTCCAATTTTTGACCTATCAATTATACCCAAAGGGATATTTGCAGAATTGAGAACCAATAAAAAACCTTCATTTGTTTCTTCAAGTCTTTCTATAGTTCTCCATAATTTATCGTTGTGAGGTACACTTTCAAAACTATCGATTGGTTTCTTAAAATCTCCAACAAAGTACCGCTCCCATTTTTTTAAGGAAATAGTTTTTAAAATATTCTCATCAACAAAACCAATCCATCTACCATTATTCGTAACAAAAAAATATTTATCCGATGCATCCTTTTTATTTCTTATTAATGTATTAAATTCTGAGAAATTTGCATCGTATTCAATTTTCCTCAAAGGCTTTAATTTGATCTCAGAAACTTTACTAAATTTAATTATGTTTTCAATTTTAAAAAATTGACTTTCAGCTTTTGAAGAATTAACTCCAAACAATCCCAAAAAAGAAAGAATAAAACCAAAGTAAAAGTTAAATCTAAATAAACAAATTATCCCAAAAAATAAAACAAATAAAGATAATAATAAATTTACTTTATTGAGGAAATTTCTTCCTTTATTTTTACTCCCTGAGAAATGCCAAATAATACTTTTTAATAAATTTCCCCCATCTAAAGAACCAATTGGAATCAAATTTAAGAAGCCTAAGAATAAATTAAATATACCTACTCTAGAAATTATATTAACTGCTATTTGTTCTTGAGATGCACTGTTATTACTAATTAAAAGTAGGATAGATGCTGTAGCGAAACATAAAAGAGGTCTAACAATTGCAATTTTTATATTACCTAAAGCAGTTTGACAATACTTGTCTATTTGTAAAATTGCTCCTAGAAAATAAAAAGTTATTTTTTTTATTTTTACACCCTGATTAAGTGAAACAAAAGTATGAAAAACCTCATGAAAAATAATTGAGGATAATAAGAAAAAAGAAGTTAAAAATCCTATTATCCAAGATTCTTTAATATTATAAATATCACCTGAAGTTAAATTAACCTGATTACTTATACTCCATGAGAATAAAAAGAGAATAGCAAACCAATAAGGATGAACTTTAAAGGGAATTCCCCATATTTTAAAAATTTGCCAACTTCTCAAAAATAATCTCCGCTATATTTAGCAATAATATTAATTTTACATACAGGCTAATTATATGCCCAAGAGTAATACTTTAATTAAAATTTGTGGCCTAACGTCAGAAGTACAAGCTCTTCAAGTCGCAAAATTAGGAGCGCATGCTATCGGCATTATTTCAGTGGAAGATTCCCCAAGATATACATCAGCTGAAATTAAGAAAAATATTTTTACAACCTTAGAAAGGTTGTATCCAAAAATCGAGAGGGTATCAGTTGTAAAAAATTGTCCTATTGACTTAATTATTAAAAATTTCTTAGGAAACCCAAGTGAAACTATCATTCAATTACATGGAGATGAAGATATTGATTATTGCAAAAAAATAAGAGAAAAAATTCCCAATATTGGGCTATGGAAGGCTTTTAGAATAAAAACGGAAAAGGACATAGATAAAATAAAACCTTTTGAGGACTTTGTAGATGCGATACTGCTTGATTCTTGGAATAAAGAAACTTATGGAGGTTCAGGAAAAAAAATAAAATCTACTAACTTAAAAAATCTGCAATTCAGCAAGCCTTGGTGGTTAGCCGGTGGGATATCAATTGAATGGATTGATGAAATCCTTACAGATATCAAACCTGATGGGCTAGATATTTCTAGTAGTATTGAGATTTCTCCGGGTTTAAAAGATATCAAAAAAACAGAAGAACTTTTTAAGTTTTTAAAAAGGGATTAGTAATTATTAGTAGCGGACTGCTGTTTTACAAGCTCAAAAAATTCTTGTTTTAAACTTAAATCGTGTCTAAAATCGCCTCTCACCACAGAATTAATCATACTTGTATTTGGTTCTTTGACTCCCCTCCACTTCATACAATAATGTTGGGCCTTTACAATAATGCCTAAACCTTTAGGTTCACATAGTTTTTCGATTTCATCTGCAAGTATCATTACAGCTTCTTCCTGAATATGAGGTCTTGAAAAAACCCAATCAGCAACTCTTGCAAATTTTGAAAGTCCTATGACTTTATTCCCAGGTTTAATACCTATCCAACACTCTCCTAGAATTGGAACTAAGTGATGCGAACATGCAGATCTAACAGAAATTGGGCCGACTGTATAAATCTCATCAAGATTCTTATCATTTGGGAAACTTGTAACTTTAGGTTGTGGATGATATCTGCCTTTAAAAACTTCATTTAAATACATTTTTGAAACTCTTTCAGCTGTTTCTTGAGTATTATGATCATTCTCAACATCTATTATGAGGGACTTTAGTAAGTCCTTAACTCTTGAGGCAACTTCTCTTTCTAAAATCTCAAATTCTCCAGGATTTATAAAATCTGCAATGTTATCGTTGGCGCTAAATCTGGTTCCAGAATTCTTGATTCTGTCTCTTATAATTTCAGAGATTAATTTGTTAGTAATCTGGTCGTCAAAGTTTCTAATATTATCGTTGGGTAAAGTAGAGGTCATAAAATTCTTGACAGAAAATTGTATGCAACTTAATTAACTGTATATTCTAAAAGCTTAATTGCTTATACACTATATCACATTCTCTTGTTTAATCGGGTTCTCGGAGCCCTAAAAAAAATCACTTTTTAAGGATTAAGAAAAGAAAAAGAATGTTTAAAAAGCTCCTCCAGAGGGCATTAAAGTTAAGTCTTCAATCAGTTGTGATTCGGATTGTTGAGCCATATAGAGAATAGTATCTGATACTTTGCTTGAGGAGAGCATAGAAGTTCTATCAAAATCAGCATTGATAGATTCTGAGTCCCAAAGAGGAGTATTTACTGAACCTAAAGTTATTGTGCAGGCTCTGATTGAATTAGATCTCTCCTCTTCCCTCAAGCATTTAGTAAACATAGCTAGTGCAGACTTTGAAATACAATATGCTCCCCATTGGGGAAATGCATTATAAGAAGCATGACTACTAACGTTAATGACTATTCCCCCATTTTTTCTCATTTCAGGAATTATTGAACTGCAAATTTGGAAAACACTAGTAAGGTTTATTTGCATAATTTGTTCCCATTGACCTAAATCCATTTCAACTAAGGGGCCATTAAATGCACAACCAGCATTATTTATCAATACTGAAGGGCACCCATACTTCTCAATTGCTTCTTTAACACAATGCTCTATTTCTAGAGGATTAGATAAATCACATTTTACTAGGTTAATTTTTGATTTAGTGGTCAACAGTTCGCTCTTTAGTTTCTCCATTAAATCCATATTCCTGGAGAGTAAAATTAAATCCCAGCCAGCATTGGCAAAAGTAATTGCGGTAGATCTACCAATACCTTTCGTAGCACCCGTTATAAAAGCTAGTTTCAATTTATTCAGTTTTTTGGGGGATTTCACTATAAATCTCTTCAATATTATTTGCTTCGATAAATTTACCTAAAACCCTAAACTTTTTGTATCTTTCCTCAATTAATTCGTCTTCAGGCATTTGCAGTAAAGCATTAAGGTGTTTCTCAATAGCCTCTTTTAGTGTGTTGCCAGCATCTAAAGGAGCCCAATTATTCCCACCAGAGGGTTCAGGTAATACCTCATCTATTATTCCTAATTTAAGTAAATCTTTACCTGTAATTTTAAGTGCTGATGCAGCGTCTGAGGCTTTAGCAGCATCTCTCCATAAAATGGATGCACATGCTTCAGGACTCGCAACTGTGTAAACACTGTGTTCAAACATTAGCAACCTATCAGCAACACCTATTCCAAGTGCACCGCCTGAACCTCCTTCTCCAATGACAGTAGCCACAATTGGAACTTTCAATCCAAACATCTCTCGAAGGTTTCTTGCAATCGCTTCCCCTTGACCTTGTTCTTCAGCTTTTAAACCAGCATAAGCTCCAGGAGTATCAATAAATGTAAGAATTGGCAAAGAGAATCTATTTGCATGCTGCATTAATCTAAGAGCTTTTCTGTAACCTCCTGGTTTTGCCATCCCAAAGTTTCTTACTACATTTTCTTTTGTGTCCCTTCCTTTCTGATGCCCTAACATCAACACTGGTCTATTATTTATCGAACCTATCCCCCCAATTAGTGCCATATCATCGCCACCATTTCTGTCTCCATGTAATTCGATCCAGTCATCACAAAACATTTGGACAAAGTCCAAAGTACTTGGTCTCTGAGGATGTCTAGCTACCTGAATCTTTTGAGCAGGGGTTAGAGATTTAAATATTTCTTCTCTTCTCCTAGCAGCTAAGGTTTCAAGTTGTAGAAGCTGTTGACTAACATCTACCTCTGAATCTCGAGCTAATTCTTTAATTTGCTCTATCTGCTTCTCAAGTTCAACAAGAGGCTTTTCAAAATCAAGGAGGTAACGTTTAGCCATAATTTAGACAGTTAATACTTTAGGCTGCTTATCAAGTCCAATGGCGGAAAAACCATGTTTTAAAGAAGCTGCCCCAATAAATTCCATCTTTTCAAGGGAAATGTTATTTCTTCCCCAACTAAAGTTTGTATGACAATTTTCAAATTCTAAAATCATAGCTTCTGCAAAGCAAGCAAACATCTCTCGTTGAGGGTTTTGCATTTCCGCAAGTTCCATCATATTCCAACCAATATCATTGAAAAACTCTACTATACCTCCTTTTAAAATATAAATATTTTCACCCTGAAATTTCTCATCAAGATTTTTGGGGTATCCACCATCAATCATTAAGCATGGTTTTTTTAAGTTATCAGTATCAATTTCAATAGTTTTAGGCATACTTGCAACCCACACAACAATATCCGCCTGAGGCAATGCCTCATCTAAACTCGTTATCGTGCCACCATCTAATTCTTTTTGTAACAGCGCTAGTGGTTCTTGTTGTCTTGCTACCATAAGAAGTTCTGAAATCCCAGTTTTATTGATAAGCCACCTACAAACAGCACTACCAATATCACCTGTAGCACCAATTACAGCAACAGTTGCTTTTTTAAGGTCTATCCCAATGCGAGGCGCATTTATCTCTAGTTGCTTACAAATAACCCATGCGGTATGAGTATTGCCAGTAGTAAACCTTTCCCACTCTAATGCTGTATTTCTAATTTGTTTATGCTGTAGAAGATTAAAATTCTCGAAAATAATAGAAGTAAATCCTCCTAAAGCGGTAATGTTAATCCCTTTTTTCTGAGCTAGTTCCATAGCATTTAGAACTTTTCTTCTAGCGGTTTTAAACCTAGAAAGCATTTCAGGAACAAAGCAAGAATCTATGTAGGAACCTTCAATGGATATTCCAGTAGCACTCTTAACTTCTACATTCTCAACCAATTGAGGAGGAGCTGTACACCAAACATCCAGGTCGCCATCTGCTATATGATCAAAACCTAGTAAAGAAGCTTTTCTTTTTGCATCTTCAAAACTAGTTGAGTGGCCTATTAACCCAAACATTTAAAAATTTATTAATGATTTCTATACAATGTTATGAAGAATAGCACAGAGGTTACTACTTAAAAAGAAAGATTAATTATTAAAAGGCTTAATAAGTAAAACTGTGATTAGACGATAGCTGCCATAGCCATTCTTGCAATTTCTCTATTATCTAACCCTATTTCCATCAGTGTATCTTGATAAGCAATCATAAATTCTTCCATTAATTCTTCTCTGTCCATAGCCAAAACTGATGCGTCTTCTGCTACTTCATCTAACATCTTTTTAATTAGGGGAAGGTTTACCTTATTAGCTTCCATTAATTCCTCTTTACAAGTAGATAAATTCTCTTTAAGCCATTCTTGACCGTAATTTAAATGAAGATATTCATCTTTAACCACTCCCTCTGTTATTTTTTTTGCAAAAGGATCAGCGACTCGTATGTAGACGTTATAAGCAGAGATTGCAAATGCTTCGATTAAGATAGCTTGTATTAAAAGACATGTTGTTAGGTTTCCTTTTTCAAGAGCAATTTGAAAATTACCATGTAATTTAGAAAAGAATTTTTTTGCAAATTCCATATCAGCTTCCACGCCTAAATTTCTTCCACAGGCTGTAAAGCCTTTTTTATGTTTCATTTCCATTCTCGCCAATTTAGTTAACTCCTCTAACTCATTTGGTATTAAAGTTGCTATTGAAATGTAATTATCATGAGCTTCTTGCTCTCCCTCTATGACAATTGCATTTATTCTGCTGTATGCATCCTTATAAGAATCTGTAGTGAAGTCGGGTAAATCTAAAGAAATCGGATTAGTCGATTCTTCAATATTTTTTTTATTTGATTCTAGAGTTTGCATGTCAGTAATCTTTTGTTCATTATGCATGAATATTACAATATTATAGTGAGTTTATTTAAATATCATGAAAATAGTTTCAATTGTTAAGTCACATTTTTTACGTAAACCTTTTAAGAATTGTTTGGCCAATCTGATTGCATCAGATTAATAATCAATTTGAACCAATGATTAATCAATAATTCCTTTAAATTTTTTCCTAAAGACTCATTTGCTCCTCTGCTGTCCCCTATAACACCTGATTTACTGAAGTCGTCAGTAAGCCAAGCAGTAGGAGCATTTCCCTCTAGACTCCAGCCTTCTGGGATCTTTCCTTTAATGCCCTCATTTGGGCGTTCATCGCCTACTAATTCTGGTTTTAAAGCGAGCATCAAACTTGTTTCAGCTAAAGAAGCATGAAGCCCATCCTCGATCTCAGTTTTTGTTAACAAATCACTTAATCCATTAACACCACTCCATAAAAAACAAGGGAAAACTGCCATCCCTGGTGAGGAACTTCTTAGCTCTCTTGCCGCTGTATTAAGTAGTGAGATTTGACCTCCATGTCCATTAATCAATATCAATCTTTTAAAACCCATTTCAGATAATTGACCTCCGACTTCCTTAATAATTGAAGTTATTAAATTTGAGGAAAGTGAAATTGTCCCGGCAAAGCCCTTATGTTCTGGAGAAAAACCAATATATTGAGTTGGGAGTTTTTTTAATGGAATATCGGCAGATAACAATTTTAAAACTTCATTAATGATTTCATCAACAAAAATACTATCTGTAGCAAGAGGTAAATGTGGTCCATGTTGCTCAACAGCCCCGAATGGCCAAATCACTGTTGATCTTTTTTCTTTTGCAATACTTTCAATTTCTTGCCAATTTAAATATTCAAATTTATTAGGTATTGGTTTAAAGTTCATTAATTTTAATTTTGAGTACTAAGATTTAGAGTATGTTAATAATAAATTATTCTTATTTTACCTACGATGGGAGTCAGTAATAAAAATGCCCAAGATAATATCCAACCAAAGGGCAATAAAAAACCTCTTCAGGTACTTCACATAAGCAAGAAAGATTCTCAAAAAAAATCTCAAGAAATACATAATGAGCAAACTAATTCGCAAGAAGATATTAAAAAAGAAAATATTGCAATCAAACCTCAAGTCATTAAAGATGATTCAGGAAAAGAAATTGAGGATAGTATTGAAAGCATCAAACCTTTTGATATATCTCAACAAAACTTAAATAGACCCATTAATTTTTCTGAGCAAAATACAGATTTTCAATTTGAAAGAACAGTCGATGAATTCGATTTTGATGAAAGTGCTTTTTTGGAGGCTTTAAACGCAAATGAGCCAATTGGGGCTACTGGAGAAATAATTTCAGGGAAGGTTATAGCAATCGAAAGTGATGGACTATATGTTGACATTGGTGGGAAAGCACCTGGTTACATGCCTAAAAAAGAATGTGGGTTGGGTGTCATAACTAACTTTAAAGAAAAGTTTTCTGTAGGCCTTGAAATGGAAGTTTTGGTTATCAAAGAACAAAATGCTGATGGGATGGTAACAGTGAGCGCTCGGGCATTAATTCTCAGGCAAAGTTGGGAGAAAGTATCAAATTCCGCAAAAAACGGAGAATTAATTGACGTTTTAATTAATGGATTTAACAGAGGAGGGCTTACATGCGATGTAGAAGGATTGAGAGGATTCATCCCAAGATCCCAACTTGAAGATGGGCAAGATTATCAATCTTTTGTTAGTAAAACTCTAAAAGTAGCGTTTCTTGAGGTGAACCCAGAATCCAGAAAATTAGTCCTCTCTGAAAAGAAAGCATCTATAGTCTCTAAACTTACAAGTCTAGAATTAGGTCAATTAATTGAAGGAGAAGTTTTAGCTGTAAAACCATATGGCTTCTTTATCGATTTAGGTGGAGCTAGTGGGCTTCTTCATCAATCCTCACTAACAAATGGATCGATTCGTTCTTTAAGAGAAGTTTTTAGAGAAGGGGAAATTATAAAAGCTTTAATATCTGAAATTGACCTCGAAAAAGGGCGCATTGGTCTCAATACTGCACTCTTAGAAAACTCTGCGGGAGAATTAATTATTGATAAGCAAAAAGTTATGCAAGAAGCCACAGAGAGAGCACTAAAAACTAAAGCTCTCTTCGATAAAAAAGAACAAGAAAAATGAACATCAATAAAAAAATAGAGTCGAGTCTTAAATTAAACATTTCAGATTGGGAATTAGACTTTTACTCAAGACCAATTATTGAATCAAATGGTAAAAAAAGGTGGGAGTTAATTATTTGCTCTACAAGAAGTTATAAGACAAAAGATATTTTTCTTTGGAATAAAAAATGCCCTGCCAATGAAGTTAACTCAGTATGGCTTACAAAAGCAATAAATGAAGCAATAAGTGAAGCAAAAAAACAAGGGTGGGAGAAACCTTCAACAGTTCGATTCTGGAGGTCGTCAATGAAATCGATCATTAAGAAATCTCTGGAGGCTCTAAGTATTGAGGCAATTGTGAGTAGGAGAACTTACGATTTATTAGATAGGATCCAATTTTTTGAAAAAGAAATTTATCCAAAGGAAAAAGGTTATGTAAGAGGCGTATTAGCCCCTACTTTTACTTCTAAAATGGAAAATTCTCCTCAACCTCTGCCAGAAGCAGTAAGGGGCGATGCTTTAACTATCTCTGAAATATCAATTGGAGAATTAAAATTATCAAGAAATTGGCCTATAGAATTTGGAAATATTTTCCCAATTCAGCAAGATTTAGATGATAATTGCTTAGTTCCTGGTTTAAGACTTTTTAGCAAAGATAGATCTTTAGCACTTTCTGCATGGTTCAGTTGTTTAGAACCTATTAAATTAGTCATCAATAAGAACCAACTCATACTTGAAGCTTCAGAAGACGATAAGTGGCTGGTAACTGATTTACCAGAAAAAGATGCAAACATTTTGAGTACAAAGTTTTTAGAGAATAAAAAAAATTCTTTTGGTTATCAATTTATTTCCATACAGTCGACGCCATACATCGAAAAATTTGCAGGATTCTGGATCTTGAGAGATATTGAATTAATTTCATAAATTCAGTTTAGGAGCAGGAACTATTCCATACAAAGAAATATATTTCTCAAAAGCTGAAATTTTTATTCAAAACAAAAAATTTGAGTATTATAAATCACCTATCCTTAGTCAAAATAATTTCATACATGCATACTTTACGAAGTCAAGCTCTGAGAAATTTCTTCGATTATTAGGGAATCACTTTAATGAAAATTACATAAATTGTGTTTCCAATCAAATTCACAGTAATAAGATAGTGTTTGGATCTCATTCGGGAGAAGTAATTAAGACTGATGCAGATGGTCTCGTTGGTAATAAATGCAATCAAAACTTATGGGTTTACACAGCTGATTGTATGCCAATATTTTTTGCAGATAAAAGGACAAGAAATGTAGCAACCTTGCATTGTGGAAGAAAAGGTTTAGAAAAAAAAATAATAAAAAATTTGGTTAAAATTTTCGATAATTTAGGGACATCTAGAGATAACTTACTTGTTGCAATAGGACCAGCGATTTCGAAGGAACATTATCTAGTTGATAAAATGACACTCAAAGAATTTTATAGAAAGGCGGAAAACAAAAATATAACGGTCAATTTAACTAAAGCTGAAAAAGATCTTTGTTTTAGTAATTCAAATCACTTCAAAGAGAAAAACTTAAATCATCTTGATCTTAAAAGATCTGCTTATAGACAACTTTTAAATGAGAACATTCCTAATACAAATATAGACATCTCAAATTTATGCACATACAAATTAAAAAATGAATTTAATTCCTGGAGAAGGAGCAAAACATTCTCGAGACAATGGAATTTAATCTGCTCATAGAGATAGTTAACTTGGACAAATTTCACTAGTTAAGTCTTTGGCGATTAATAATTCGGTCATCTCCAAAGTACCTTTAATATTAAAAACTTTGGCTAACAAAACATTCTCTTTGAAACCAAAAGGTTTTATTTTCACTTTGCTTCCTCTTGGGAATTCACTCTTAAGTAAATTAGTTGCTTCAAGCTCATCATTTTTATTTACATCTACACAAAATAGTCCAATCGTTAAATTCCTATTTTGATCCCCCACCAAAATAGTATTTGAACTTTTAATTTGAAGAATTTCGGCCGAGTTAACTATTACAGGATTAAGAACAATCAAGCAGACTATAATTAAAATTTTTGATAATTTTTTCAAATCAGAAATATCTAAGTTTTTAAATTATCTTAAAGTTAATTTTTTAAAATGAAGAATTAAAAAAATTAGTCTTCACAATTAACATATCCAACCATTTGAGCATTACTTTTACCAGGAGGAACCATTGGATAACAATTTTCACCTCTTCTGACAAGGATATTAATCAAGGCAGGGCCATCATGATCAAGCGCATTTTTTAATTCATTCTGTAATTGTTTTCTATCAGAAATTAAGTATCCTTTAACTCCAAAAGACTCAGCAAGTTTTACAAAATCAGGTTCACCAAAACTCATGTCAGAGGAGGAATATCTTTCATCGTAGAAACTTTCTTGCCATTGTCTTACCATCCCTTGCCAGCGATTATTGATAATAATCAATTTCACCTTTAGACCATATTGAGATAAAGTCCCTAATTCTTGAATATTCATTAAAACACTTGCATCTCCTGCAATACAAATTACATCTGAATTAGGTAAGGCTGCTTTTACTCCAATTGCCGCTGGCAATCCAAAACCCATAGTTCCCAAGCCTGCACTACTAATCCATTTTCTTGGAGAATTCCTAAGGTATTGAGCAGCCCACATCTGATGTTGTCCTACATCTGTAGTTACATAAGCTTCTGGTGAAAGCTCCCTCACTTTTAAAAGAACCTCCTGAGGATAAATTTCTCCTTCTTTGGGCGGGTCATATAAAGGGTGCTTATTTTTCCAAAATTCAATTTTTTCTAACCAGTTTTTCGTCTGAAAAGTAAATTTGTTTTTTAGAGATTGTTCATTAATTTTGAGAACAGCTTTTGAAACATCAGAAACAATTGCAACATCTACACGTCTATTTTTATTAACTTCTGCTGGGTCGATATCTATATGAATTACCTTTGCATTAGGTGCAAAAGTATCTAATTTTCCTGTCACCCTATCATCGAATCTAGCTCCAATAGCAATTAAAAGATCGCATTCTGTAACAGCGAAATTTGCGTAAGCAGTTCCATGCATTCCTAACATCCCTACTGATAAATTATCTTTTTCATCAAAAGCGCCCTTTCCCATTAAGGTTGTGGTAACTGGTATTTGATAATTCTTTGCCAAAGTTTTTATTTCATCATGAGCCCCTGAAGATATTGCCCCACCTCCTACGTATAGAAGAGGTCTTTCAGAATCTTCTATTAACTTAATTGCTTTATTGATATCGCAATCGTTAATTTCTCCATTCCTTTTAAATCCTTTAGGAATAATCTCACCAGGCAAAACTCTTTGGTAATTAAAGAACTCCTGACCTACATCTTTGGGTATATCAATTAAAACAGGGCCAGGCCTTCCAGATGAAGCTATAAAAAAAGCTTCAGAAACTACTTTCGCGATATCTGAAGGATCTCTTATTACCCATGAATGTTTCACTATTGGAAGAGTTATGCCAAAAATATCAGTTTCTTGAAAAGCGTCTGTACCTATAGCAGGTCTTGGGACTTGACCTGTAACTACAACTAGGGGGACTGAATCCATTTGCGCAGTGGCAATTCCTGTTACCAAATTTGTTGCACCTGGGCCTGAGGTCCCAAAACATACTCCTACTTCACCTGTAGATCTTGCATATCCATCAGCAGCATGTGAACCACCTTGTTCATGCCTAACCATATAGTGCGTTAACCAACCTTCTTGTTCTGCCTTATGAACGGCGTCATATATTGGAAGTATGGCGCCCCCAGGATATCCAAATATAACTTTTACTCCATGAATTTTTAAAGAATCCATTAGTGCATCCGCTCCAGTTATCCAAACTGGATTTTTATGTTTTGAACTACCCTTTAAAAAGGATCTCGAAGTAAGGGTCACTAAAGAAATTCAACATTTACTATAAATTTTAAACTTAATTAAATACTTTTGCCTAATTTAGAAATGTAATGTCAGAAATGTAGTCAAAATAATCTTTCAATAAATTAAAAATTATCAAATAAATTTCAATTGTTCTTTATAAAATGCCTAATTTATGTAAAGGACCAGAGCCTGAAATAAGTTCAATAAAAAGCACAAGAAAAATAATCATTGCAACCCTTCCGTTCCAAACTTCTGAACTATTATTCCAACCCCATTGCCACTTCTCTTGGGGATAAAGTTTAACTTTTTCAGGCAACTGTGAAGCCTCCTCTATATTAACAAGAGGTCCTTCCAAGCAGGAAATCACTAGATCACTAAGGCCTTCAATAAAAGTAGGATGAGTATTTAAAGCCTTAACTCTCCGAAAGTTTTTAATACCAGCCTTTTCAGCAATTTCTTTATATTCAATATCAATTTCTTGCAATGTTTCGATATGCTCTCCAACGAAACTTATTGGGACCACAATCAGATCATTAACATTTGACCTTCCAAGATCAGCTAACACTTCTTCTGTATAAGGCTTTAACCATTCAACGGGACCGACTCTACTTTGATAAGAAAGTGTATGAGGGTTACTATGCCCTAAACATTTTTCCAGCTCATTTATAATTAATAAAGAACAATCTTCAATTTGTTGTTTGTAAGGATCTCCAGCTTCCTCTACGTAACTCTTAGGAACTCCATGAGCAGTGAAAAATATATGAGCTTTTGAAGGTAATTCACAAAGTGAAATTTGTTCAGATATTAATTCAACCATAGACTTTAAATAACCTGATTGACTAAACCAATTCCTTACACATCTCATTGGAACCTTCTTAAATTCATCATCAGAATCTCGCAATTTTTTTAATTCCCTAAAGCTCGAACCACTGGTACTTATAGAAAAATGTGGATACAAGGGTATTACTACAACTTGATCTATACCATCTGCTTTCATATCCGCAATTGCTGATTCGGTAAAAGGATGCCAATACCTCATAGCGATATAGGTAGTAGCATTAAACCCCTTGTCCCTTAATTTAGATTGTAATTCTCTTGCTTGTTGTTCAGTTATCCTTCTGATAGGTGAACCTCCACCTATAGAAAGGTAGGCCTGTTGTGAAGTAGTACTCCTAAGCGTGCTAATTAACCAAGCTAGGGGCTTTTGAAAAACAGGGAAAGGCGTCCTGATAATTTCCGGATCAGAAAAAAGATTGTATAAGAACGGGCCTACATCAGTAATGCGTTCAGGCCCTCCTAAATTCATTAGTAAGACGCCTATTTTGTCCATTTAAAATTTATGGAGATTGAAAATCAACATTAAAAACGTCATTATATGGTCAATTATATAAGTAAATGAACGTAATTCAGGAAATTAATAATGTCAATGATAAATTTGCTACTCGAGGCAGCAAGCTTAAAATTGAGAAAAGAGGAGAGAAATTAAATATTCGTGGTTCACTACCATCCAAAGAAGATAACAATAACTTTAAAGTTCAAAGAATATCTCTTGGTTTAAAGGCTGATATTTCTGGATTAGAGGAGGCCAAAAAAAAATTACAATTAATCAATTTGCAATTGGAATTGAATCAATTTGATTGGATTAATTGGATAGGCAAACCTTATAAAAAGGAAATAAAAGATGGTTTTGAATTCCCAAAAAGATTAAATCAATTTGAGGAATTTTTTTTTAAAGAAAATAAAAGTGATTTTCGAACCAGCACTAGAAAAACTACTTGGAGAAGTTCTTACAAACCATATATGAAAAGAATCCTAAATATTTACAATGAGTATGAGAATGAAGCTTTAGAAAAAATATTTCAAAAAACACTTGAAAGTTACAATGAAGGTACCAGAAGTAGGAAACAATGCGCTACTTCTTTAAGTGTTTTGGCTAAGTTTTTGGACATTAAACTACCAGAAGATTGGAAATTAAATTCTAGAGGATATGGTCTGAACAAAGCAGGATTTAGGGATCTACCTGAAGACGAATTAATAGAGAAACTTTGGGAGACCATACCAAACAAGTCTTGGAAATTTGTTTTTGGTCTGATGGCTACATATGGATTAAGGAATCATGAAGTATTTTTTTGTGATTTAAGTTCTCTTACTAATTTTGGGGACAAAATTATTAGAGTTTTACCTACGACTAAAACTGGGGAACATCAAGTTTGGCCATTTCATCCTGAATGGGTGGAAAAGTTCGAATTATCAAAACTTGGTGAGAATCCAGAACTTCTTCCAAATATTAATAGAGACCTTAAAATTACAACCTTACAGAATATTGGAAAAAAAATTACAGACCAGTTTAAGCGCTACTCTTTACAAATAAAACCTTATGATCTAAGACATGCTTGGGCAGTTAGAACGATTTTTTATGATTTACCTGATACTGTGGCTGCCAGAATGATGGGACATTCGGTTAGTTTACATACTCAAACTTATCACCACTGGATTACTAAAAGAGATCAACAACAGGCAGTAAATAACGCACTTTTAAAAGTTAAAAGAGTTAAAAACATTTAAAGATTTATAATTATTAAATAAAAATAAGGGTCATATGAAAGAAAAACCTTCATCTTCCGAGAAAATATTTAACCTCGATAATCAAGCAAATAAACTTGGAATGGGAGGTAAATTATCACCGGATAGCGATGAGAGCGCATATAAAAAAAGAATGCAGCAAAGAAAAGATATTCAAGCCGAAAGACTACAAATTAGAAAAACAAAAAAAGGATTATTGATTGTTTTTACAGGAAATGGTAAGGGAAAGACAACTGCATCTTTAGGTATGGCTTTAAGGACAATAGGGCATGGCTATAAAGTAGCAATAATTCAATTTATCAAAGGAGGCTGGACTACTGGAGAAGAAAAAGCACTTAAAAACTTTTCTTCAAACATATCTTGGCACTCATTAGGAGAGGGATTTACTTGGGAAACACAAGACAGAATAAGAGATGAAAAATTAGTTCAAGAGGCTTGGCAATTAGCCAAAAAATACATACAAAACGAATCTTATAAACTAATCATTCTAGATGAAATTAATATTGCGACAAAACTTGGTTATCTTGCACCGGAAGAAATAATCACTTTTTTAAAAAGTTTAAATAATAGAAAAAATCATATTGTTTTAACGGGAAGGGGAGCCTCTGATTCAATTATCAATTTCGCTGATCTTGTTACAGAAATGAAACTAATAAGACATCCATTTAAAGAACAAGGAATAAAAGCACAAAAGTGTGTTGAATTTTAGTTGGAGTAAATTATTATTTATAATTTCTTTAGGCAGGTTTAGAAATGTTTAAAGACGCAAGCAATATCTGAACAAAAAATAAATTTGGTGCAATTACTTGCTAAGGTCTTAAAAGTACAATTATTGAATGACTTACAAAAGAGTTCTCTTAAAACTTAGTGGTGAAGCACTAATGGGTGAAAAACCTTATGGTATTGATCCTGCTATAGTTCAGTCAATTGCAGAGGATGTTTCAAAAGTAGTCGAAAATAATGTACAACTTGCAATAGTTGTTGGTGGTGGAAACATTTTTAGGGGGCTTAAAGGATCTGCAGATGGAATGGACAGGGCGACCGCTGATTATGTAGGGATGCTAGCAACAGTAATGAATGCAATTTCACTTCAAGATGGTCTTGAGAGAGTAGGTGTTGCAACCAGAGTGCAAACAGCAATCGAAATGCAGGAAATTGCGGAACCCTACATTAGAAGAAGAGCCATGAGGCACCTAGAAAAAGGTAGAGTTGTAGTCTTCGGAGGTGGATGCGGAAATCCATTTTTCACAACTGATACTACGGCAGCTTTGCGGGCAGCAGAGATAAACGCTGAAGTTGTTATGAAGGCTACTAAAGTTGATGGAGTATACGATCGTGATCCCAATCAATTTAAAGATGCAAAAAAATATTCCTCTCTCAGTTATCAACAAGTTCTTAGTGATGAAATTGCAGTAATGGACAGTACTGCGATTGCACTTTGCAAAGATAATAATATCCCAATTATGGTTTTTGATATATTCAAAAAAGGGAACATTTCTAAAGCTGTTGCTGGTGAGCCAATTGGCTCTTTAATTAGTTAAAGATCATTTAATTTTTTTAATTATGAAAGAAAAAGAAATTCAAGAAAATATGAATAAAAGTATTGAAGCCATACAAAGAAACTTTAATACAATTAGGACAGGCAGAGCTAATGCTTCCTTGTTAGACAGAGTAAGTGTTGAGTACTACGGAGCAGAAACACCAATCAAATCGCTTGCCACTATAAGCACTGTTGATTCGCAAACAATTTCAATACAACCTTTCGATATTTCATGTTTACAAGCGATAGAAAAATCTATTTCTATGAGTGATTTAGGTATTACTCCAAATAATGATGGGAAAGTAATAAGAATAAATGTTCCTCCTTTAACAGAAGAAAGAAGAAAAGAATTTTGTAAATTAGCCTCTAAATATGCAGAGGAAGGAAAAGTAGCTTTGAGAAATATCAGAAGAGATGCTGTTGATAAAGAAAAAAAAGACGAAAAAGATGGCCTTATTTCTATTGACGAATCGAGAGATAATCAATCTGAAATTCAGAAAATTACTGATAAATATATTGCTTTAATAGAAACTAAATTGTCTGAGAAAGAGAAGGAAATTCTAAAAGTTTGATAGGATTTGACGTTGTAATAATTGGTGGAGGTTTATCAGGATCTTCCACCGCTCTTAACCTATCAAAGAAAGGATATTCAGTTTTAATTATTGAAAAAGAAAAATTCCAAGATTACAAACCATGTGCAGGTGGGATGGCATCTTCAATGCAAAGATTTCTTCCTTTAAATATAGAAGATTGCATAGAATCAAAAATTAAGAATGTTGAATTCAGATGGAAGGCTGCAGATAATGTAACTGCTGATCTGACTGGTGAATCCCCATTTTGGATTGTTAAAAGAGAAAAACTAGATCAATTATTACTTGATGAATCCTTGAGTAATGGAGCTCAGATAATGAGACCATTATTGATAGAAAAAATCATAAAAAAAAATGATAAATGGGAAATTACTTGCAATAACGAAATAAAATATACTACAGAATTTCTTGTAATTGCAGATGGGTCCCAATCGAAATGGGCGAGTTATTTCAATTTAGGCCCAAGAAAACCGAAATTTGCTAACACAATCTCATTAAGATTAAAAGGGTTGGGTGAAATACCTGGAGATGCAGTTAGATTTGAGTTTGGATTTATAAAATATGGTTTTGCATGGGCATTTCCCCTACAAGAAAGCTTAAATATTGGTTTAGGTACTTTTATAAATAATGGTCTCTTAGAAAATCAGGCTATAAATAAACAAGTTATCAGAAGCTTTGGTTTTGACGATTTTCCTCATAAAACAATTAGTAAGAAACTGAGAATATGGAATGGCTTCCACTCAATTAATGGTGACAAAGTTTTAGCGGTTGGAGATGCAGCATCTCTATGTGATCCTTTTTTAGCTGAAGGAATTAGACCATCATTAATTAGCAGTTTTTATGCTGCAGAATACATAGATCAGTGCCTATCAGGAAAAGTAACCAATTTAAATCTTTATACGAAAAAAATTAACAACATTTGGGGGAAATCAATGGCTTGGGGAAGGAGAATAGCCCAAGTATTTTACAGATTTCCAAGAACTGGATATCAACTAGGTGTCAAAAGAAAAACAGCACCCAAACGTATTGCTCAAATATTATCAGGAGAAATGAGTTATGAAGATATTGCAAAAAGAGTTATCAGAAGACTTTTAACAAAAAGTGAGACTTAATTCTTTTTAAATTCGAACTTAAATTTAGTTAGCAGAAATCAATTTATGATTTTTAATCTCTGAATATCTCTTTAGTAGCAGCTCTTCCAATTCTTCTATAGCCTTACTGAATCCAGTGATACCTTCACTAAGCTTTTCACTTGCCATTTGATCGTCTAACATACTTAATCTGAAATCTTTTTCTTCAAATTCGTAATCAATAGAATTATTTATTTGGGTACTTACATCTAATTTCCTAACTAACTCTCCTTTTTCTTTTTTAAGTTCCTCAAGAAATTTTGGTGCGATTGTTAAAAGATCGCAACCTGCTAATTCTTTTATTTCATCAAGATTTCTAAAACTCGCTCCCATTACTTCTGTCTTGAATCCCTTTTCTTTAAAGTACTTGTATATTTGTGTAACCGAAATCACACCAGGGTCTTCAGCACCAACAAAACTAGTTTTACCAGTTTTTGCTTTATGCCAATCCAATATACGGCCAACGAACGGAGAAATTAGAGTTATCTTAGCATTGGCACAAGTTACCGCTTGGCAGAAGTTAAAAAGTAAAGTTAAGTTGCACTTAATACCCTCTTTTTCCAAAATTTCAGCTGCCTTAATTCCCTCCCAAGTTGCAGCAATCTTAATCAAAATTCTTTCCTTTTCAATTCCAAAATTTTTATAAAGATTGATCAATTTTCTAGCTTTTTCTACCGTAGCTTCTGTGTCAAAGCTCAGTCTTGCATCAACTTCTGTAGATACACGCCCTGAAATAATTTTCAATATTTCTTTTCCAAAAAATACTGAAACCTGGTCAACAGTTTCTTTGATTAATTCAATTTCGGAGAATCCTTGTGGCAATGCATTTTCTGAACTTTCTAAAGCTTTATCAATTAATTTCACATAATCAGGGTTCTTAGCAGCAGCAAGTATTAACGATGGATTGGTGGTGGCGTCCCTTGGTTGAAATTTTTTTATCGAATCTAAATCTCCAGTATCAGCAACAACAACGGTCATTGCGGACAATTGTTCTAAAATTGATTTCATATCTAGAAAATCATACATATATATAAACTAGCTTTTATTCGTGATGAAATCATCAGATAATGAACTAAATATTTATAAAATTGGAAAATTTTAGGGTTTTTTAACAATCATTCCATGATCTTTAATCTTAGGAGGTATTTTTTCAATAACTATCAAACTCTCGATAATTTCTTTAGCAACTGGTACAGCAACAGTTGAACCATATGCATAGGAATTAGATGGCTCATCAACGACTACTAGGACAGCATATTTCGGATCATTAACTGGTAAGGTGGCAATAAAACTGCAAACTTTTCTACTTGTATAGGAACCATTTAAGGCTTTTTGGGAAGTGCCCGTTTTCCCTGCTATCCTATAACCCTCGATTTTCACTCCAGATCCACTACCTTTATCAACTACGCTCTCCATCCATTCAAGAACAGTTTTAGAAACTTCGTATGAAAAAAATTGTTTTTTTGGATTTTTATAAACTTTTTCTTTGAAAGTGGAGGTTACATGAGGAGTTACTTCAAAACCTCCATTTGCTATAGCCGCATGAAGTTGAACCAATTTAAGTGGCGAGATTGAGAACCCTTTACCAAAAGAAGTTACTGCAGGCTCAATTGATTGATTTACAAATAAATCTTTTTTCTTTAGTTGACCAGCAGTTGATTCAAATAAGTCAGTCTCTAAATTTTTATTTATACCTAAATTTTTAAGCCAATCCCAATAAATTGTAGGGTCTAAATTCTGCATTATTTTTACCATTCCAACATTACTTGAAACTTGCAATACTTTTGGATAGTCAATGTATCCGTTACCTTTTTTATCCCAATTAGAAAGTGTCCATCCTCCAACATTAATCTCTCCAGTATCTTCAACGAATCCATCTTTCTGGATAATTTTTTCTTCTAAAGCTAAGGCAAGATTGATAGGTTTAAAAGTTGAACCAGGCTCAAATAAATCTTGAGAATACCAACCTCTAAAGAGTTCAGAATCATACTGCCAAAATTTATTTGGATCATATGAGGGGAATGTAACTAAGGAAAGAATCCGACCATTATTAACATCCATAACTATGGCAAATCCCTTCTTTGCTTTCCATTTGCTTACTTGCTTTGATAATGCATTGAATGACGCTTTCTGTAATTTTGAATCTATAGTTAGGCCTAAACTTTTGTAATCAGAAATAAAATCACCTGGGGCGGAATTATCCGGTAGAGGAGTTCCGTCTCCTCCTCTTTTTATTAAATTACTTTTATTAAAAACTTTAATTTGATTATCTAAATAAAGCTCTAAACCTGCTGAAGCCTTATTCTCATCATTAACAAAACCGACAAGATTAGAGTAAAGCTCCCCTTGTGGATAATATCTCTGCGAATATTTAAATAAATCAAGTCCGCTTATTCGAAGGTTCTTAATCTTTTCTGCCTTTTCTTCAGAAATTTTATCCAAAAGCTTAATACCACTCATTTTTTTATTAAATTTACCCAAGAGTATTTCATCATTAATATTCAAGATAGGTGACAATTTTTTTGTAACTTCTTCAATACTGCGAACTTTATTTATTGAATCACCAGGGAAATTAAAATATTTTGGATGGGCCCATAATTTATAGAGCGGTTTATCGTAAGCAATTAGTCTATTATTTCTATCAACAATTGATCTCCTTTTTTTTAAGGAGTTAGTTTTAGAAGACTGTATTAATCTAGCTTTCCTTTGCAAATCAGAGGAATTAAAGACTTGCAATTTAACTAACCTACCAAACAAACAAAATATTAATATCAAACTAAAAAAATAGAGAAATTTAAATCTTTTTTGATCAAGGGGGATTAGACGAACAATTTTTTTGTAGTTTTTCATCAATATCCCCTTTGATATTTGCTATCACTAAAACCTTCAAAGAAACTACTTAAATTTTTCCTAAATAAACTTTCTTTTTTTTCTGTAATTTTATCTAGATAGATTAAATCTTCAGGTTTAGTTTTTCTATAAATATTGAGAGACTCAAGTTCGCTAATATAAAATTCCTCAATTTTAGAAATATTATCAATTAGATTATTATTGATAGCTCTTGTTTTGGATAAGGTTTTATATGTATTTGACCATTTCCTTTGGCTATCAAAAGATAAGAAAAATAATGTAAAAATTAATACCGATAGAGAAATATTAATGGTATCGAAAATTTGATGTATTAATTTGATATTGATTATGGATATTTTTTCGGAATTTTTTTTACTTTCATTTAAAAATTTTTTTTTTAAATTAAGTTGATTCCCATAAGGTTTCATCTATGATTTATTTTTTAAATAAAGAGGCATTATTAATTAAATAAACATCTTTTTGTTTGATTCGCAAGTAAAAATTAAATTCTTTATGTCCTCAATAAGAACAAATTTAAGAAGGTCAATCCATTCCATAAAGAATGCATAATCACTGAAGAGAACAACCTCCCTGAAGCAATTCTTGTAATTCCTAATCCAATCCCTAAAACAAATAATGGTAGCATTTCTCCCAAACTTAAATGAGCTAATGCAAAGATAAAAGCTGAAACTATGATGCCCGAAATTACTCCAAAATCTCTTGAAAGAGTTGGCAGTAAAATACCACGAAATATAATCTCCTCAAATAGAGGAGCCAATAGAGTTGTTGTTACAAATAATAGAAAAAATGATAAGTAATTATTGTTATTAAGAACAATTTCCAGCAAAGGGTTACTACCATTCTGATTATCGATCAGACTATTCATAATTAGAGAAATCAATAAAACAAAAGGTACAATTGTTAACCAACCTTTAATTCCCTGAATAATTGCATATTTTATTGGCAAGAAATTGAACTGCAAATAATCCTTTTTGAAAGTAAATTTACCATTCAAAGATTTAATTTGATAATAAACTATCCCTAATGGCGGAATAGCCATAAAAAGATATCCAAAGAATATTTTTAAAGATTGAGACAATTCATTAGAGATATTTTTAGAAAAAAGTTCAACCAAACTGATAGAAAACAATGGTGATACCACTTCTCCTAAAAAAACAAATCCACCTGCAATTAACAAAACCATATCAATTAATTCTAAATCTAAGGGTTTAATTTCTTGCCAACCAAACTTTTTCAAAGATATGGTGGTCCATAATATTTTTAAAGCCAGAATAGAGCCTATGAGTATTGTTAAAAGTGGTATAAGTCTGATGGCTAATAGTTTTAAAAACATTTTGCTTGAAAATGATTTCGTTATTAATGAACTATCGTCAAAATCAAATTTCAGGCTTAAAAGGTGATATAAAAATCTATCGCCTTTAAATAAATCAAATCTATCAGAATTTGGTTTATATGAATTATTATTAGATTTTTTTTCTATCTCATCAATCAGAAATTTAAAGTTTTTATTTTCAAAATCTTTAGATATATTTTTATATATTGTAGGGTCATTTGATTCTGAAGAAATTATTCGAATTAATTTATTTCTTTCTGTTAGTTCTTCAAATGAGACCTCAGAGAGTGATCTATTTATTTGATCAACAGGATCATTAATGATAAAAAATTTTTTAAGATTTACGGGTATTGATTGGACCGATAATTCAGCAATTTCTTGCTCTTTTTGACTTATATCAAATGAAACAGATGGTCTGT
The DNA here is from genome assembly GCA_003214315.1 of Prochlorococcus sp. AG-418-D13. Classification (GTDB taxonomy): domain Bacteria; phylum Cyanobacteriota; class Cyanobacteriia; order PCC-6307; family Cyanobiaceae; genus Prochlorococcus_A. The sequence continues at coordinate 68,351 of QCLU01000004.1, read as the reverse complement.
TTAAACTATCTCTTAAGCCTTGCTGCCATACAAAAAAAGTTATGACTATAGAAATAAAAGCCAAAGTGAGTTTTGACTTAGAAATATTTTTAAAATTCATAATTTATTATATTGTTGAAAACTGTAATTAGTTATCATTGAATTTCCTTATATTTATATATCTATTTTAATCACGCCATGAGATGATTAAAATATCTTAATTTTCAAATTTATATAATGGCTATACGATTAGTTTTAGTTAGGCATGGACTAAGCAGCTTCAATGCAAAAGGATTAATTCAAGGAAGAACAGATGATTCATTATTAACTGATGAAGGATACGAACAAGCCCGAAAAGCAGGAAAAGCATTATCAAAAATAAACTTCGATAAAATCTATTCCTCCCCACTTGTGAGAGCGGCAGAAACTGCAAAAACAATTAAAAAGAACTTCAATAAAGAACAAAATATTGTATTCGATGATAATTTGCTGGAGGTAGATCTTAGTGAATGGTCTGGTCTAAAAATTGATGAAATAAAAAAGAGATTTCCAGAAATTTACCCTATATGGAAAAAGGACCCAGAAAATCTAATCTTAAAAAGAAATGACAATAAAACTTATAAACCAATTCAAGAGTTATTTTTTCAAGCAAAAAATTTTGTAGAAGATATTTTAAAAATTTATCTAAACAAAGATGATATAAATATTTTAGTTGTGGGACATAATGCGATTCTCAGATGTTTAATCCTCTTGTTATTGGGAAAGCCTAAGCAAGGTTTTAGGAAAATAAGATTAGAAAATGCTTCTTTCTCAATACTTAATATTTCAAGAAAAGATAACTCTTTTAAGACCCAAATTGAATGCTTAAATCAAACTTCCCATCTTAATAAAAAAATTCCAAATCAAATTGGAGATTCCAGGATATTTCTAATAAGGCATGGTGAAACTAACTGGAACAAAGAAGGTAGATTTCAAGGCCAAATTGATATCCCTTTAAATGAAAACGGAAAAGATCAAGCTAGAAAGACTTTTGAATATTTGAGAAATATTTCTTTCAATAAGGCATTTTCAAGTTCAATGCATAGGCCTTATGAGACTGCACAAATAATCCTTCAAAATAGCAAAGATTTAAAAATTGAAAGAATAGATTCACTCGTAGAAATTAGTCACGGATTATGGGAGGGTAAACTGGAAGCAGAAATCAGAGAACAGTGGCCCGTTTTACTAAAAAATTGGCATAATAAACCTGAAGAAGTAATAATGCCCGAGGGTGAATCTATAAAAGATGTATCAGAAAGGTCAGTAGAAGCTTTTGACAAAATTTGTTTATCTCAAAAGGATAATGATTTAAGCCTTCTTGTTGCTCATGATGCAGTAAATAAAACTCTAATTTGCAATATCCTTGAGATTAATTATTCAAATATTTGGATGATAAAACAAGGCAATGGTGGCATAACTATAATTGACCTTTTTAATGATCCCAATAAGCCCCCTGTGATTAGCGCTCTAAACATTACAACTCACCTTGGAGGAATAATTGATTCAACTGCTTCCGGAGCACTTTAAATTAAAACCCTTTTTAAAATTTATTTTGATGAAGTCAGAGGCAAAAAAAGCGGATTATTTATTGAAAAAGCCAACTTGACTAAGAGGCCAAAATCTGAAATATGCTTTACCAATTATCTCCTTTTTATGAAGAAATTTACTTCCAGGCCAATATCTACCATCCCAGCTATTTGACCTATTATCACCTAAAACTAAAAAATGATCTTCAGGAACTTTTATATTCTCAAATTTACCACATTTATTAAACAGGGATAATGAGCACTTATAAGAAACATAAGGTTCAGGAATTAATTTATTATTTATTATTAATTCACCCTTCATGTTTACACTGACAATTTCTCCTGGAAGTGCCACCACTCTTTTAATATATGCATCGCAAGCTTGATCCCTCAAACCAGGAATAAACGACATCGGAGGAAAACTCATAAAAAAACAATATCTTTTTTTTGGTAGAGGCTTAGATCTTGATGAAATTAATTTTTCGTCAAAGGAGTAAGGTGAGTTAAACACAACAATATCTCCTCTTTTTGGTAAAGAGTTTCTTAGCGAATATTTTTCAATAATTAGCCTATCGTTTATTTGCAATTCTGGGAGCATTGAACCAGAAGGGATATAACGTGGTTCTGCGAAAAAAGATCTACAAGAAGAAACAAAAAAAGTTAATAGAATTAGTAAACCCCACTCTTTTAAAAAACTTTTAATAGAAGCATGCATAAAATTAATAAAGTTTTGATTTTTTAACCTTATATAAATTGTTTGGCATATTCAATTTCGTTAAAACCTAATATTACTTTTTTTCCTTCGTAAATCAAAAATGGTCTTTTTATTAATTTGCCATCACTTAAAAGAAGTTTAATAATTTCCCCCCTTGATAAACCATAAATATCAAGATTAAGCGTTTTAAAAGATTTACCTCTTGTATTAAAAATCCTTTTCTTATCATCAGAGTATTGTTCTAAAGCTAGATTTAAATAATTAACAAATGGTGGTTCTTTTACAATATCAATTAATTGGAATTCGAAATCTTTACTTTTAAGCCATTTTGCAGCTTTTCTGCAAGTAGAGCATTTTAAATAACTATAAAAAATTATTTTTTTCAATTTAATTTACTAATTTTTGATTTCTTAACTACTTTAATCTTTTTCTTTTTTAGGGGTATACAACTTTTTAATAAATTTTCAACCACATCAAAATCTCTCCAACCGTCAATTTGAACTGTTCTTCCATCAAGTCCTTTACTTGTCCTAAAAAATTCAGCAACATCCTCAAGCTGATTAGGAGCAATCTGATTAATACTCAATATATTAGCCTGTCTTGGATTAGCCATAGGCACACATAAAAGTTTCCCATCATATGCACCACAATCATGCATATCCAAAACTCCAATAGGTCTGGCTTTTATTAAACAACCAGCAAAAGTAGGCTCATCCATTATCACCATTGCATCAAGAGGAGCACCATCATCAGCGAGGGTATTTGGGATAAAACCATAATCAAAAGGGTATCTCACTGAAGAATGCAATACTCTGTCTAAGGCCATTATTCCTGCATCAGAGCAATATTCATATTTATTCCTACTCCCTGCAGGTATTTCAACAACAATATTTACTATGCCCTTCATTGGAGATGGAGGTATTGAACTAAGGTCCATCTTTTTTAAAATCGTGATTATGAATTATCTCGTTTCCTTGAGATAAAGGTCTTCCAATTAAAATGCTTATTGAAGGTAAAAATAGTGTCAAAAAGGCAAAAATAATACCTAAAGATGTTACTGATAAACTCCTTATACTTAAGGGGTCATCATCATCTCTTTCAAAATCACTTCGAGCAGAACCATGAATAGATTCTTGGCTTGATTTACTTTGAATAAACTGCTTTGATTTCGTGTAACTCAAGAACTCTTAATTGGTAGAGATTAAGGAGATAATTAAACATCATTATCCTACATTCAAAATGTCAATAAATCAAAACATTGATTAGTAACTTTTTAATTACTCTTTTTCTAGCAAAGTCCTAATAGATTTTAGTTCGTCTAATATTTGCACTAGTATATTTTGAGCCGCGGAGGAAGGTGTATTAAAGACCTCTACAGTAACTTCCTTAATTCTTAAAATATCTTTTGCGAATCTTGCTACTTCATTAGGATGAAATTTTAAAGGATCTTTTTGATCAGTTCGAAATTCAGGATTTAATTTTCTTGGGTTAAAGCTAGGGTTTAGATTTCTTAAATCTGTATTTGTATACCTATAGACAGAGGCTCTTGATCTGTTTAAAAATTTTTGAACTTCATCAATACCTACTAATTCCTCTTCGCTAGAAATATTGGAATTTATATTTTCCATAAACTTAAGAGAATGTTTTAGTAATAATGAACTTTTAAAAGATTTTGAACTTCATTACTGAAGAAGTTAGCAGAAACAATATTTTTAGACTAGCCGCGTTGAGGGACTCAAGACACTTTGAATTATTTTTTCATCTTAATTGATAAAATTAAATATTATTAAGGATTTTTTTGTATGCGCGTGACAACCTCATTTCCTCTGGGGACACTTCGTGACACACCTTCTGAAGCTGAGATTATTTCACATCAATTACTTTTAAAAGCTGGGTATATACGCAGAGTTAACAGCGGTATTTATGCATACATGCCAATAATGCTTCGAGTTATTGAAAAAATATCCGCAATAATAGAGAGGGAACTTAATAGTATTGGTTGTACAAAATTACTTTTACCCCAACTTCATCCTGCAGAATTATGGAGAAAAAGTGAAAGGTGGGAAGGATATACTGCAGGGGAAGGAATAATGTTTAATCTCAAAGATAGACAAGGTAAAGAATTTGGTTTAGCTCCAACTCACGAAGAGGTGATCACGAGTATTGCATCAGAGACCATCAACTCTTATAAGCAATTACCTCAATGTTTTTATCAAATTCAGACAAAATTTAGAGATGAAATAAGGCCAAGGTTTGGATTGATGAGAAGTAGAGAATTTATAATGAAAGATGGTTACTCTTTTCATTCTTCAGAAAACGATCTGGCTTCTTTCTATGAAAAGGTGGGCAATGCTTATGAAAACATTTTTAAATCTTGTGGACTTCAGACCGTAGGGGTTGAAGCTGATAGTGGAGCGATTGGCGGTGCCTCCTCTAAAGAATTTATGGTCACTGCCGATGCTGGGGAAGATTCCATTTTGTTTACTCAAAGTGGTTCTTATGCTGCAAATATTGAAAAAGCTGTTTCTCTACCATCACAACCTATTCCACTAAAAGATAATATTGCAGAGTGGTTGGAAACACCTCAACAAAAAACAATCATGGAACTTTGCGATAATAATAACTTAGACCCTAGTCAGATTATTAAAGTAGTAATATTCCTTGCACAGTTCGAAGGTGAATTTGAGGTTCCAATTCTTGCATGCATAAGAGGCGATCAACACATTAATGAAGTAAAGCTTTTTAACTTAATCAATAAACTTCATAATTTCAATCTCCTTCATCTTAAAAAGATTGAAGACAAAAATACTATCGAAAAAAATCTAGTTGATTTTCCCTTAGGTTTTATCGGACCAGATTTAGATAATAAAACTATTAAAGTTAGTTCTAATTGGGATAAAAAATGGACAAGAATCATTGATCATTCTGCAAGTGGCCTTTCAAAGTTTATAAGTGGTGGGAATAAAGTTAATTTCCATAAAGTTTTTCAAGAATTTTCTTTTGCTTCGAAAGACTATCTAATTGGGGATATCAGGAATGCCAAAAAAGGAGATAAAATAAGTATTGATAATGATGAGGAACTTAAAGAAAAAAAAGGTATCGAGATTGGACATATTTTCCAACTAGGTCAAAAATATAGCGAAAAATTAAATGCAAAGTTCTCCGATAAGGATGGTCAGTTAAAAAATTTATGGATGGGTTGTTATGGAATAGGAGTGACAAGAATAGCTCAAGCTGCTATTGAACAGAATCATGATCAAAAGGGAATTTGTTGGCCTATCCAGATTTCTCCTTTTGAAGTTATTATTATTCCAACGAACCTAAAAGATCCTATTCAAAGTGAACTTACTGAGCAAATATATAACAACTTTTTAATTAATAAAATTGATGTCCTTCTTGATGATAGAAACGATAGAGCTGGAGTTAAATTTAAAGATGCCGAATTAATTGGTATTCCTTTTCAGATAATTATTGGCAGAGATTCTGTTAACAAAGAAGTAGAACTTTTATGCAGAACAAATAATAATAAGTTTAAAATTAGTACTAATAAATTGTTGGAAACATTTATTTCCGAATCAGAAATAATGTACAATGAAAAATCTTAAGACTAATTTTTTTGGGAGCTAAGTTATGTTAATGAAATGGACATCAAAATTATTTTTTAAAACTCTCACCAAAGCTATATCTTTTTCAATATCCTTAATTGTTGTTTTCACAATATTTAGTTACCCTTCCATAGCTGCAAAAACCTCTATGACAGGTGACTATACAAAAGATACAATTTCAGTTGTTAAATTATTGCAAACAGCTGTTGATACTCCAAAAGAATATCCAAATAAAGATGAAGTAAGAAGTGAGGCTCTTACACTCATAACTGACTATATTTCCAGATATAGAAATAGAGGGATGGTTAATAAAACCCAATCATTTACCACCATGCAAACAGCATTAAATGCTATGGCAGGTCATTACAAAAACTTTGCAAGTAGACCTTTACCAGATAAACTTAAGGAGCGTTTAACCAAAGAATTTTCTCTTGCTGAAAAAATGGTTCTAAGAGAAAGTTAATACAATTCATTTACTTTTTAAAAGTAAACCAAGATTTTTGAATATATTAAATATTCTCACAAAAATAATGCTCTTCTAAAATTGGCCAATGTTGTTGTAATCGGAGCCCAATGGGGTGACGAAGGAAAAGGTAAAATTACGGATTTACTTAGTCGCTCGGCTGATGTTGTCGTACGCTACCAAGGGGGAGTAAATGCAGGTCATACTATAGTTGTGGATGATAAAGTCTTAAAATTACATTTAATTCCCTCAGGGATACTTTATAAAAATACTTCTTGTCTAATTGGTTCTGGAACTGTTGTAGATCCAAAAATCTTGCTAAAAGAAATTGACATGTTAATTGATAATGGAATTGATATATCAGGATTAAAAATTTCATCAACATCGCATGTAACAATGCCCTACCATCGAATATTAGATGAAGTGATGGAGGCGGATAGAGGTTCAAACAAAATAGGGACAACTGGTCGTGGGATTGGCCCAACTTATGCGGATAAGTCACAAAGAAATGGCATTAGAATAAGAGACTTGCTCAATAAGGAAAGACTAAGTGATGTGATCGAAATTCCATTAAGAGAAAAAAACGGTCTACTAGAAAAAATCTATGGCATTAAACCACTTAAATTAGAAGATATTGTTGAAGAATATCTTGACTATGGGGAAAGATTATCCAAGCATGTAGTTGACTGTACGAGGACTATCCATGCAGCGTCAAAAAACAAGAAGAATATCCTTTTCGAAGGTGCTCAAGGTACTCTACTTGACTTAGATCATGGGACTTATCCTTTTGTTACCTCATCAAACCCTATATCAGGAGGAGCATGTATTGGGGCTGGAGTGGGGCCCACTTTAATTGATAGAGTCATAGGTGTCGCAAAAGCTTATACCACAAGAGTAGGTGAGGGGCCATTCCCAACGGAATTGCAAGGGAGTATTAATGATCAACTCTGTGATAGAGGCAGTGAATTTGGAACCACTACTGGGAGAAGGAGAAGATGTGGGTGGTTTGATGGAGTTATTGGTAAATATGCTGTATCTGTAAATGGTCTTGATTGTTTAGCCGTTACGAAACTAGATGTATTAGATGAATTAGATGAGATTCAAGTTTGCATTGCATATGATCTCGATGGAGAGGAAATAGATTACTTTCCTACAAATTCAGATGACTTAAAAAAATGTAAGCCAATCTTCAAAAAATTAAAAGGTTGGCAATGTTCAACTGCAGATTGCAGAAAACTATCTGATCTCCCAGAGAATGCTATGAATTATCTAAGATTTTTAGCTGAATTAATGGAGGTTCCAATTGCCATTGTCTCGTTGGGGGCGAATAGAGATCAAACTATAGTAATTGAAGACCCAATACATGGTCCTAAAAGAGCACTGCTAAGGTAATTTAGTTCCAAATTAATGAAGGAATCCTTTAGACATTTTGAACATAAAAAAGTTGATCTCATTGGTCTGGGCAACGCAATAGTAGATATTATTGTAAATATTGAAGATGAGTTTCTTGAGATAAATAATCTGGATAAAGGATCAATGAATCTAATTAATTCTGATGAATCTCAGAGATTGTTAGAAAATTGCAAAGTGATCAAACAAATTTCAGGTGGGTCCTCAGCAAATACCGTTGTTTCTTTATCAGAATTAGGCAATCATGTGCAGTTTATAGGAAGAGTAAAAAATGATCAATTTGGGAATTTCTTTTCTGACGATATAAAAAAAAGTAAAACAATATTTAATACTCCACCAACTATTGAAGGTGCTCCAACAGCTCATTCAATCATTTTGGTTACACCTGATGCACAAAGAACTATGTGCACTTACCTAGGAGCATCTGTAGAGTTTGAACCAAAAGACATTGACTTTACTTTAATTAAGGAGAGTAAATACTTATATTTAGAAGGATATTTATGGGACAGCCTATTAGCTAAAAAAGCTTTTATTAAAGCCGCCCAAATTGCAAAACAATCTAATACAAAAATAATTCTTTCTTTGTCTGATTCATTTTGTGTAGATAGACATCGTGAGAGTTTCTTGGAATTAATTTATGAATATGTAGATATTGTTTTTTTGTAATGAATCCGAGGTGTTAAGTCTATTTAAAAATGATAAATTATCAAGCTGCCAAGAAGACCTATCTTCCTTATGTGAATTAGTCATAGTAACTCTTGGAAGCAATGGTTCTCTCATAGTTAACAAAAATGATGTTGAAATAATTGAGTCAATAAAGAAAGGCAAGATTATTGATACTACAGGAGCGGGAGATATCTATGCGGGAGGATTTATCCATGGATTAATAAACAATTGTTCCCTCAAAAAATGCGGAGAGATAGCTTCAATTTGTGCGGGTCAAATAATTACGCAATTAGGATCTAGATCGGATATTGATCTTAAAGAGTTAATAAAATAGATTTAATCAAATAATCTTATTCAACCAATCATAATATTTCATCTCAGCATGGTATTTTTGGTAAATAATCTGAGGGATATCATATGTGGAATTTTTATTTACGAAATCAATTAAACAATCTTTAAATTCTAGTTTACTTTTTATTGTGATTTCAAACTCTTTAGTTTCTTCAATATCATCATCCCACTTATAAGTTGAAAAAATTTGCTTTATCGAAACACAAGCTGCAAGTTTATTTTGTATTAGTAATTTAGCCATTCGCAAAGCATTTGCGTTACTTGATTCAGTTGTGATCATAACTAATACTTCCATAATGAATTAAACATCAATATTTTTTAATTATGTGATTTATCAAATTGTGATATTGATCAAAAGAGTAAGAGTAATCATTTTTAACTTTCGGCCTTTTAACCAAAAATAACTTCATCTTACTTCCAGAAACTATACTCTCCCAGTTTTTCTGAGAATAACTTCCAGATTCTCTGCATAGAACATAATCTATCTCCCAAAAATCACAAAGTTTTTTTTCTAAAATGCTTTTATTATTTTTACTCGGTTCAAGTATCGCTATATTTGCATTTTTAATACATGATCCAAAAGCTTTAGTTATACTCTCATAAGTTGGAAGTACCCTAGTAAATACATTTGCTTTACAATTCATATAATAACTAGCTGTATCGTTAAGGAATCTTGATCCTATTGCAAGAAGAATATTCTTATTTTCTATATCAACATTATTTATATCCTTTAAATGATCAATATAAAAAAAATTATTAGTCTCATTTATTAGAGATTTCCTCTCAAATAGCAAAAGAGGTGCATTAATTTCTTTACATGCATTATTAAGATTTTTAGAAATTATTACGGCAAACGGATGAGTAGCATCGACAATGCATGTGATTTTATTTTTATTAATGAAATTAATTATTTGATCTTTATTATTTAATTTCCCCGTAATGATATGTAACTTTGGATTTTCAATATAAGCTTGCCCTGCTTTATAAGTTAAAACACTTGCAAAAACTGAATAATTTAGTTCAAGAAGCCTATTAGCTATTAAAGGTCCATCAGAAGTTCCTGATAGGATCCAAACATTTTTATAGCAATTTTCTGGATTCTGCATCAGTATGATTTTAATTAAATAGTAAATAATGAATCATTGTTTAATTCAGGCGGTTATTAATGGCGCTCCCCAAATGAGGTATACCAAAGAAAACCAAACTCCAATTGCAGAAATGATTGTTAATTTTAAAGGATTACGTAGTGAAGATCCAACCAGAGATCTCAAGATCATAGGATGGGGAAATATTGCCCAAGAAATGGTAGATGAACTAAAGGAAGGGCAAAATATTGTTGTGGAGGGACGTCTAAAGATAAATTCTGTCACTAGAAAAGACGGAACGAAAGAAAAGCAACCAGAACTAACAGCTTCAAAGATTCATCAAATATCGCCAGTTGAAGTTATTAAGTCTGATCAAAAGGAAAATAATGAGTCATTTGAAAATAAAGAAAGCACCAAAAAATCTAGTTGGGATAGTTCACCTTTAGTACCCGAAGTTGACGAAATACCTTTTTAAATCAAATATCAACATTATTTTCTTGAACACTTATAATTAATTTGCTTATTTTTCTTTCAAGCGCGGCAAGTTCGCTTCTGATTTCTGGCCATTTACCCTTATCAAGATTTTCTAATAGCCACGCTCTATCCTGATCAAGTTTAAAAATTAAATATCCTTGATTTGCAGTATAAGGATCTTGCATAATACTTGTTAGCCTATTTAAAACTCATTCTACTAAATCAAAATGAATAAATACTTATCACCTGGAAACTTAATCGTAACCGCTGGGGGTATATTAGCTTTTGTTGGAATGACTGCTTATTTTACAGACTCAGTAAATTTAAGTGTACCTACTTTTTTTTATGGAGTACCTATTTTTCTAATTGGATTAGGTTTAAAGACTTCCGAAATACCTCCTGTAGAGTTATTTAATAAGGCAAATTTTGCGACAAATAAATTCAATAGACCAAAAGAATTAACCGCACTAGTTAAAGATGTAACAAGATGGAGGTATGGGATAAAAGCTCATCTTGAATCTTCATTAGAATCTTTAAATTTGTGGGACGAGGATAATCCCCCTCAACTAAAAGAAATAGAAGAAATTACAAAGGAAGAAAAAAATGGTCTCAGAATGCGTTTCGAATTAAACGCTGTCCCTCTAGAAAAATGGATTGAAAAACAAGAAAGATTAAATAGGTTTTTCGTCAAAGGTCTTGAATCAGAATTTATTATCGACGATAATAAAAAAGAATTTGATTTTATTCTCTTTTATTGAATATAGGGATATATTTGTAAAAACCTAATTTCTCAATTCAATCAAGTTTTAAAGAATTCTAATAATGAAAGATTCTCAAAGAGTATCAATATTAAGCGAAGCACTTCCATATATACAAAGTTTCTCAGGTAGAAAAATTGTTATCAAGTATGGTGGTTCTGTTATGGAGAATGATAATTTAAAAAATGCTTTTTTTAGAGACATTGCACTTTTATCGACCGTTGGGGTTTGTCCGATAGTAATTCATGGAGGTGGACCAGAGATTAATAATTGGTTAAAGAAATTAGAAATATCTCCTAAATTCGAAAATGGATTAAGAATTACTGATCAAAAAACAATGGAAATTGTCGAGATGGTTCTAATGGGTAGAGTTAACAAACAAATTGTAAAAGGCATTAATAAAACTGGATCCTTAGCTGTGGGAATATCAGGTCTTGATGGCAACTTAATTCAATCTAGAGAACTAGGAGATGGTAGCCATGGGTTAGTGGGAGAGGTTACAAAAATCAATCCTGAAATATTAGATCCTCTTATTTCTAAAGGATACATCCCAATTATTTCTAGCATTGGATCAACCTTGGAGGGTATTTCCCATAACATTAATGCAGATTTTGTTGCTGGAGAAATTGCTGCTGCAATAAATGCAGAAAAACTTATTCTTCTTACTGATACTCAAGGGATTTTAAAAGAAAAAGATAACAAAAATAGTCTTGTTGAAAAAACTAATCTCAAAGAGGCAAGGGATTTTATTGATAAAAAAATCGTGACTGAAGGTATGATTCCAAAGACAGAATGCTGTATAAGAGCTTTAGCCCAAGGAGTCAAAGCAGCTCACATAATTGATGGAAGAATAGAACATTCATTACTTCTTGAGATTTTTACAAATTCCGGAATAGGTACAATGATAGTCGCCTAACCCATGAAAACTTATGAGCAAGTTTTAGAAAAAGTAGAACTTGCTTTAGCCAAAGGTGAGTATCATTATTGCATTGAATTTCTTTTGCCCATAATCGAATCATTTCCTTTATCAAGCAAAGAGGGAGTAAATTTAAGAACAATCTTAATTACTGCTCTATGTGGTATCAATAAAAGGGAGGAGGCTAAAAGGTTTTGTAAAGAACTTCTAAAATCTTACGATAATAAGACGAGAGAAAATGCAAAATATTTGATGGAAGTTATAGACTCTCCTGACATTAAAAAGCCAGAAAATTGGAACTTACAGTTTGAAAGCGACCCATCACTCAATAAAAAATCTCTTAACTCACTGCGAAAAAAAAGAGAAGTATTGAAGAAAAAAAAATTTATTAATGTAACTGAGACACCGACTGGTGAAACAAAACCCTTTCAGAAAGGCTTTTCACTGATCATTTTTTTAATACTATTATTATTAATTCCACTTTTAAGTGGCTGCGTAAAAATTGAGGATACCCTTGATCTTAGTGAACTTGATTCAATAACTAATAATTTAGTGATAGAGAGTAAATACATGAAGAAATTTCCTTGGCAATTAAAATTTGAAGAGAAGATGAAAGATATTTTTCCAGACGCAGAAATTGAACAAGACGAATCAACCTTTTCTTTGAAACATAAAAATCTCAATTTAGAGGATACAAAGCAAGTTCTTAAAATCACCCAAAATATAGCTGGAGAGTTAGCGGGAGAATCAACAAATATAGAAATTAATACTACTCAAAAAAACTTCATTTTTTTAAAAAAATACTTTTACAGGTTAGATTTGGATCTAAATTCTATTAAAGGCATTGATAATTTAGAACTCATTTTCAAAATTATTCACCCTAATAAAGCTATCCTTACCGATAAAAATAATTCAAATTTAGAAATCACAAAAAATCTAATAATTTGGGATTTAAATCAAGGGCAGATAAATAGTCTTGAATTTTCTTTCTGGAGCCTCAACAAACTCTTGGTTGGGATATCTATTATTTTAATAATTATAATATTGGCTTATTTATTAAGATTCTATAGATTTAAATTAGGTTCAGATTTACCTCAACTTCCATCAAAGTAATTACAACTCTGCTGGATTAACATCTATTGTTAAAAAAACATTTTTTGGAATAAGTTTCCATAATATTAATCTATCAGGTAAAGGTATCTTTGTTCCTTCAGGGCCATGTATTAATATCTGCCATCTAAATTTTTTACCGACTTTAGCTATTAAACTAGGGGCAGGACCAATTAATTTCCAGTTCTTTTTCTTACAAAAACTGAGTAGATATTTTGCTAATTTTATTGCAATTGACTCAGTTAATTCATAATTTTCACCTGATAATTTAAGTAGGCAAATTGTGCAAAATGGAAATAAATTAGCATCCTTTCTCAATCTCGAGTTTTCAATTAAGAATCTTTCATAATCTCTTTTTTGAAGATACGAAATCACCGGGTGGTTAGGTTTATATGTTTGAAAAATTACTTTCCCTTTTTTTTGTGCCCTGCCGGCCCTTCCTGCTACTTGCAAAAATAATTGTAATGATTTTTCTTCTGCTGAAATATCTGGGCGATGAAGCAACCCATCTGCTGCAATAACTACTGAAAGAGTAATATTGGGGATGTCAATACCTTTTGCCAACATCTGAGTACCGACAAGAATATCAGCATCACCTTTAGAAAACTTTGAAAGAATATCTCTATGACCATCCTTTCCTGAAGTTGTATCTCTATCAAAGCGAAGTACTCTTAAGTCAGGAAATTCTTCATTTAAAAACTCTATTACCCTTTGCGTACCAATTCCAAAAGGTTTGAAAGCAGTTGAATGACAATCTGGGCAACGATTGATCAATCTTGATTTATGATCACACCAATGACACCTTAACCATTTTTTCCCTTGTGATCCGAGATGAACTGATAAAGGAACGTCACAGTTGGGGCAATTTATTAAATATCCGCAATTTCTACAACTTAAAAATCCACTATGCCCCCTCCTAGGGATCAAAATTATTGCTTGCTCTTTTTTTAAGCGTAGTTGAGGAAGCAATTGTAATAATTCATTAGAAAAAATTTTCATATTTCCCTTCTTGAACTCTTCCCGCATATCAATAATTTTTATTTCAGGAGTCTCATTACTTGATATCCTTTGAATCATTCTTACCAATTTAAAATTCCTTTCAAAAATACACTTTTTCCAAGTCTTCATTGATGGGGTTGCACTCCCAAAAATTAACTTTGCAGAATTCCTTTTTACTATTTCAATAGCAATCTCTCTCGCGTCATAGCAGGGCATAGGACTATCTTGCTTATAAGAAACATCATGTTCTTCATCCATTATTATTAATCCCAGATTTCTGATTGGAAGAAAAACTGCCGACCTTGTACCTATTACTATTAAAGGTTCATTAGCATTAATAATTTTCTTCCAAACTAAAGTTCTATGATCGGGAGAACAATTACTATGATATTCATAAACGACATTATTAAATCGCCTACTAAACCTATCAATAAGTTGAGGAATTAATCCAATTTCTGGGGCTAGTATCAAACAACTTTTTTTCTTAAGAAATTGATCTTCAGCAATTCTCATATACACTTCTGTTTTACCTGAACCTGTTTCGCCCCAAAGAAGTAATGCATCTCCTGGTTTCATTGTTTGAAATTTTTGAAATGCAATTTTTTGCTCATTTGTAAGATTTGGTTTTTTCGTTGCGATATGATCTTTTACAACGGAATTTAATTTACTATTTATATTTTTTTTTCTTTTAGATTTAGCAAGATAATTTTTACTGACCATTGAGTTGATTAGAGTGTAATTAAAACCAGACTTTATTAATTCACTTTGCCAATTACCTTTTTTAGATAAAGTATCCATTAAAAAAAATTCTTTTTTGCTTAATCCATTTTTCTTAATATCAAATTCTTTTTTAGTTTCAATCCATATTTGATCTTTTAAACCTTTAGAGAAATTTTTATATTTACCAATCCAGCCAGGAGGAAATGCAGTTTTAAACATTTTTAAATTACTAACCATATAAAAAGAGGCTAGGGAGTCTATCAATTCTCTCCAAGATTCATCAATTATTTTTTTCTGCAAAATACTTTCAACAAACAAATATCTTATGCTTTTTCCTCCAGTAATGTTTGATTCATCATTATTGATTGTCGAAAAGTCTTTTTTGGAGATCACCAACCCATTCAATAATCTCCCCCTTAGTCTCACACTTACAATATCTCCAACTTCTGCTCCAAGATTATTTCCATCTAAATAGTAAAAGCTTTCATTACTACTACCTATATCAAGCAAAATTTCCAATTTATAGGAGATATTTAATAACTGATTACTTGCCGGCTTCAAAACTTTTTCTTAGTATTGGATTGTTGAACATTCCACAAAGTGTTTTTTGCACATTGTAAGTATCCTGCTCTTAAGGGAGACATGAAGCTCTGATCATTGACTGAAAATTCAAAACTGATCTGCCTGTCTGAGAAATCCCAAGACTTTTTACTTTAGGTAATCTATAGCACTATTTAAATTTTTCAACAATTTAGAAAACTTTTCTTATTCTCATTTTGTAAAAAAGTTTTTTTAACATTAAGGGGACTTTACTACTAAATGTTCAAATTAGCCCTAAATAAAATTTTATCTAGTTAAATTCACCGTAGAAAGGAGTAAATTATGTGTCCAGTCGCAGCAGAATCAAAGAATTCCAAGCCTAGTTCAAAAAAAAAGATCAATAAAAAAATTAATACAAATTTAGAAACAGTAGTTGAAGAAGATGGTATTAAAAATAGTCAAAATTTACAGACATCTTCCGAGTTAAACGAAAGCAGTATTGAAAAAAATAATGAATTTAGTGATTCTGAAGAAGAAGATAAAGGGCTTGGAAATATAAAGCTTGGCCCAAAAGGTATCTATACTGAAGATTCAATAAGAGTTTATCTCCAAGAAATTGGAAGAATTAGACTTTTAAGACCAGATGAAGAAATTGAACTTGCAAGAAAAATTGCTGACTTACTCCAATTAGAAGAGCTGGCAACTCAATATGAGTCAGAAAAAGGGCATTTCCCATCAGTTAGAGAATGGGCCGAGTTAATAGATATGCCTCTTTCCAAATTTAGAAGAAGACTTCTTTTAGGGAGGCGAGCTAAAGAAAAAATGGTTCAATCAAATTTAAGATTAGTTGTTTCCATTGCAAAAAAATATATGAATAGAGGTTTATCATTTCAAGATTTAATCCAAGAAGGGAGTTTGGGTCTAATCAGGGCCGCGGAAAAATTTGACCATGAAAAAGGTTATAAGTTTTCTACATACGCAACTTGGTGGATTCGCCAAGCCATTACAAGAGCAATTGCGGATCAAAGTAGAACTATTAGATTGCCAGTTCACTTATACGAGACAATATCCAGAATTAAAAAAACCACAAAAGTTCTTAGCCAAGAATTTGGCAGGAAACCTAGTGAAGAAGAAATCGCTGAAAGTATGGAAATGACAATTGAAAAATTAAGATTTATAGCTAAAAGTGCGCAACTTCCTATTTCTTTAGAAACTCCAATAGGGAAAGAAGAAGACTCAAGACTAGGAGACTTTATAGAGGCTGATATAGAAAATCCAGAGCAAGATGTTTCCAAAACTTTATTAAGAGAAGATTTGGAAGGAGTATTAGCCACTCTAAGTCCAAGAGAAAGGGATGTTCTCAGATTGAGATATGGGATTGATGATGGAAGAATGAAAACTCTTGAAGAAATTGGCCAGATTTTTGATGTGACGAGAGAAAGAATTAGACAAATAGAGGCAAAAGCCCTAAGAAAACTTAGACATCCAAATCGAAATGGGGTTTTAAAAGAATATATAAAATAAAAAAAGTTAAGTATAATTTTCAGCTTTAGAAACTTGCAAAAGAATAGCTTAAAATAGATTCGACTTTATTTTAATTCAAACTCAAAATAATATTTAATGACTAATTTTAAGCTGAAAATAGCTAGTAGAAGAAGCAAACTAGCAATGGTTCAAACTTTATGGGTTAAAGATCAACTAGAAAGTAATATTCCCAATTTAGAGGTATCTATAGAAGCTATGGCAACTCAGGGTGACAAAATCCTTGATGTAGCCTTAGCAAAAATAGGCGACAAAGGCTTATTTACAAAAGAACTTGAAGCACAAATGCTCGTAGGTCATGCAGATATAGCAGTACATTCTCTGAAAGATTTACCAACCAATTTGCCTAATGGCCTTAAATTAGGATGCATCACAAAAAGGGAGGATCCTGCAGATGCTTTAGTAGTAAGCAAAAAAAATGACTGTTATAAACTAGAAACCTTACCTGAAGGTTCTATTGTGGGAACAAGCTCTCTAAGAAGACTTGCACAATTAAGAAATAAGTACCCATATCTTGTTTTCAAAGATATCAGGGGAAATGTTATTACAAGAATTGAAAAATTAGATGCTGGAGAATTTGATTGTATAATTCTTGCAGCCGCTGGTTTAAAGAGATTAGGCTTTGAATCAAGAATTCACCAGATTATACCGAGTGAAATTTCCCTTCATGCCGTTGGCCAAGGAGCTCTAGGAATTGAATGTAAATCTGATGATAAGAAAGTTTTAGAAATTATAAATGTCTTAGAAGATAAGCCCACCAGTCAAAGATGTCTGGCAGAGAGGGCTTTTTTAAGAGAACTTGAAGGTGGATGTCAAGTCCCAATAGGTGTTAATAGTAATATTGATAATGGACAACTTTACCTTACTGGTATGGTAGCCTCTCTTGATGGAGAAAGGCTTATAAAAGATCAAGTTATTGGCAATATTAATGACCCTGAACTGGTAGGCATAGAACTAGCAAAGAGACTAAAGATACAAGGTGCCGACAAAATACTCAGCGAAATATTTGAAGAATTTAGAGAAAACAAAAATTAGTTAATTTACTAATTTAGGATCAATTTCTTTTTTGTATCTATCTTCACAATCTTTAATTACTTTAACAGCTTCTTCTATTCCAAAAAAACCATTTACTGTACATGTTCCAGGCTTTTTTAGATCTTTGTAGTGCTCCCAATAATACTTTGTTTCTTTTAACCAATGCTCTCCAAGGTCTTCATAACTTGAGATATGATCCATTCTTTTATCATCTGCGAGAACCGCTATTACCTTATCATCGACCTCTCCACCATCATCAAATTTCATCACCCCAATAATCCTTGCCTCCACAATAGAACCAGGGATCAATGGCTCAGTTACACTTACAATTTCGACATCCAGTGGATCTCCATCTTCATCCCATGTCCTTGGTATACATCCATAAGCAAAAGGATAAGCAAGTGAAGAATAGCCTACCCTATCAAGTTTAAGGTGGCCTGTTTCTGTAATTAATTCATATTTATTTATGGTATTAGAGTTCAATTCAACAATAGTGTTTATTATTGTATTTGAGCTATCAGTGAAAGCGTTTAGTATATGTAATAAATTTAGTGTAACCCTGCTTGGGGGTTGATTAAGGTTTGCCATCAAGAAATAATTTTTATTTATCTTACATCCTCACACTCAACCAAATTCTTTAAAAGTAATGTTTCAGCAAAAATCATTTATTTTAGACTTTAAATGATTAATAAAATAGTTTGGTGATAGTTCTTCGTTAGTGACCATTCTTATCAATTCCATAGAATTAACTGATCTGCCAAATTTATGAACATTATTTCTTAACCAAAATATGATTTTTTGATAATCACCATTTTGGATTAAATCATCTATCAAACCAATGTCTCTTTCCATTTGAGAAGATATTTGCGCACTTATAAGATGACCTAACAAATATGAAGGGAAATATCCAAACGCTCCTTCACTCCAATGAACATCTTGAAGACAACCTTCAGAATCATTAGATGGTTTTATTCCTAAAAGTTCACCATATCTTTTATTCCATTCCTCTGGAATATCTTCAGCAGGTAACCCTCCCTCAATTAAATCTATTTCAAGTTCGGTTCTAACCAGAATGTGTAAACCATAGGTCAATTCATCTGCCTCAACCCTATTTAATCCTGCTTCCAAATGATTAATAGATTTCCATAGTTCAAAATAATTATTTAATGTACATCCCGCTGAAACAAATTTTTTAAAAAATCTTTTCGAAAAAGATTTGGATTTAACTACTCTATTTTCCCAAAATAATGATTGACTTTCATGTATGCCCATAGAAGTTGCTTGACCTAAAGGCCAAGCAAACCATTGATGACTTTGTGATGGCAGACCTTGCTCATAAATTGAATGTCCCCACTCATGTGCAGTTGCTAAAAAACTTGATAATGGTTCACCTTCAATGATTCTTGTGGTAATCCTATAATCATTAGGCCCTAATGTAATCGAAAAAGGATGAGGAGATTTACCAACAACAACTAGATCTTTATCTCTCCCAAACTCATCAAGTAATTTAGAACATAAATTCTGTTGAGATTCTGGACTTAAATCCCAGTGATATTTCTTTGACTTGTTAATTCCTCTAATCAACTCTGGGATAGCGTCTTTCAAAGGCTGAAACATTTTATTCAACCACTTTAAAGTTAATTCAGGCTCAAAGGGCTGGGCTAAAGTCTCCCAGGGTGAATATTGATCTGATATTTGTTTTGCCTCTTCAATGCGTAATTTGACTAGTTCTTCAAAGAATGGGAGAAAAACTTTAAAATCTGATTTTTTCTTAGCTTCTTGCCAACTTTCATATCCTTTAGATTTTGCCTTTGCTAAAGACTCAACTAATTTAGGATCTAAATTTTGCGCTCGATTAAATTCCTTGATTAAAAGATTAATGTTTTTTTCTTTACCTTGAATAAAAAGTTGATTATTGGAGTTTTGTTCAGTATTTAATAATTCATTTTTAGCAGATTGTATTAAATCAGATAATTCTTTAGAAGAATTTCTTCTATGCAAGATTTTTGCAATATATGTAAGTTGTTCAGACCTCCAAGAAGCTCCTTTCTTGGGCATCCCTGTATTCTGATCCCAATAAAGTGTATTTTGGATTGAACCTAATATTTGAGTTTCTTTAAGATAAGCCCCCAGCTTATTCCATTGAATTTCAGCCAAAATTTACATTTAAATTAAATTTATTTTAAGATGAAAATTTTGATGTTTGCATAAAAATACATTGTTTATCCATAATAGGATATTAATTAATTAAGTTTTTACTTATATGGAACAAATATTTTCAAAATTAGAATTTAAAACTAATGGTGAGGGTTTTATTGACATAACAAATGATTTAAATTTATTTATTGAAAAAAATAATTTTGACTCAGGAATTTTAAATTTAACTTCACTTCATACCAGTTGCAGCTTAACAATAAATGAAAATGCTGATCCAAACGTACTAAGAGACTTAAAAAAATATATCCAGTCTATAGTCCCATATAATTCCTACTTAACTTTATCAAAAAATAGAGAAGAAATTTCTTATAAACATTATCAAGAAGGAGCTGACGATATGCCAGCACATATTAAAACATCCTTAACTAACACTTGTTTATCTTTGAGCTTTCAGGACAGGAATATTATGCTTGGCACATGGCAAGCAGTGTATTTATGGGAACATCGATTTGATCAAAAAGAAAGGGTTTTAAATGTACATATAATTGGTGAGAAAAGGCAAAATATTTATAATGTAGTTAATAAAAACTAATATTTATCATTTAATGGAACCTTACCTTTTGCAAGATGAAGAATTGAAGGAATTAGTTGTCAAAATACCCGGCTGGGAAATTAACAATGAACAAATTCAGAGAGAATTTAAATTTTATAATTTTATTGAAGCCTTCTCATTTATGACTAAAATTGCTTTAATCTGCGAAAAATATAACCATCATCCTAACTGGGAAAACGTTTATTCAAAAGTGATAATTAGGTTAAGTACACATGATTTGGGGGGTATAACAAATCTGGATCAAACACTAGCTTCAGAAATAAATAAAGTTTTCGATCAATAAAATTACAAATTCAAATTAATTCATTTATAAAATTCATGAAAATGTCTAAAAAGTTATTACCTGTTACGATTATTAGTGGATTTTTAGGTTCTGGCAAAACTACACTTTTAAATCATATTCTAAAAAATCAAATTGGCCTTAGAACAGCTGTTTTGGTTAATGAATTTGGAGAGATAGGAATAGATAATGACTTAATAATAGAAGGCTCAGAAGATATGATCGAATTAAATAATGGATGTATATGTTGCTCTATTAATGGTGAATTATTAAATACAGTATCCAAAGTTTTAGAAAAATCTGAGAAAATAGACTATTTAATTGTCGAGACTACTGGGCTAGCAGATCCATTACCAGTAGCGATGACTTTTGCAGCTGGAGATCTTCGAGAAAAAGTAAGATTAGATTCAATCATCACTGTTATTGATTTAGAAAATTTTGATTTTAAAATTAATAATACAAGTGTCGCCTATTCTCAGATTTTATACGGAGATATCCTTCTTCTAAACAAATGTGATTTAGTCAACGAAGAGCAATTAAAGAAAGTCGAGAAATTCATTAATAAAATAAAAAAAGAACCAAGGATATTGAGATCAACCAATAGTGAAGTTGGATTACAAACAATAATGAGTGTAGGTCTATTTGAAACAGATACTTTTAAATACGATAAGGATAAAGAAGATGTAGAAGACAATTCACACTATCATTCTTCACATTCACACGATCATTCTTCACATTCACACGATCATTCTTCACATTCACACGATTTGAACAATAATATAGAGGGTTTTACATCAGTTTCTTATGAGACATTTGAACCATTTTCCTTAAGGAAGTTTCAATATTTCTTAGATAATCAAATCTCACAAAATGTATTTAGGGCGAAAGGAATATTATGGTTTATGGAAAGTGAAAGAAAACACATTTTTCACCTATCTGGAAAACGATTTTCTCTAGATGATGACGAATGGACAAAAGAAAAATCTAACAAGATAGTATTAATTGGGAAAAACTTAGATCATCAAACTATTAAGAATCAACTTTCATCATGTAGATTTAGTACAGATTAGATTATGCATATTAGGGTTTAATTAATTTTTGAAAATACTTATTAAAGGATTTAAAAAAGCAGTTACCGAATTAAAACTTTTTTATTTTACTTCGTTTATTGTTGCACTCCTAGTTATCATTCCAATTTCTAATTTTCTTCTTGAAGGAGTTCAATATGTTGTAAGTGGGAATTTTTCATTAGGTATTGCTGGAGGAGAAGAGGTATTAGAGACTTTAAAAGTTTTAGTACTGACTAGTTTTTTTGGAGGAGGGTTAGGCACTTTGAATGGTTGGTTACTTTCAAATTGTGATTTTAAGTTCAGAAAAGTTCTCCGAATTTGTCAGCTAGTTCCATTAGCTGCCCCAGCATATCTAATGACAGCTGTTTTACAGGATTTGGGAAGTATTTTTGGGTATCAAGTAACAGGTTTATGGTGGGGAGTATTAATACTTTCAATTTCTACTTATCCATATGTATTCATTCTTGCTAACGAAAGTTTTAATAAATTTGGAGTCAATCAAATCAATGCTAGTAGAGGATTAGGAGTTGGGCCATGGAGGAGCTTCTTTAAAATTGCTTTTCCAATGGCGTTACCAGCACTAATAACAGGAATAAGTTTAATGTGTATGGAAGTAATGAATGAGTTAGGTACATTTGCATTATTAAATATTCCAAGTATTTCTACAGGTATAGCCGAAAATTGGATAATTGAGGGTGATCCAAAAAGTACTATTGGACTATCTTTAGTAGCCTTATTAATAATTTTCACTTTAATTATTTTTGAAAAATTCTCGAGAAGGAAATCAAAGAGGTGGAGTGAAAATCCTGCATCAAAAGATTCTCAAGGTTGGGAATTAAAAAAAACCAGAGCTCTTTTAGCGATAACCATATCTTCATTTCCTCCAATTTTCTCTTTTGGAATTCCATGTTTTTGGGTTCTGCTCAATATCGATCAAATTCAAAAAGGGTTATCTATAGAATTGCTTACCCTATCATTTAGAACCATAAGTCTAGGATTTTTTACTGCATTAATAACGATGCTATTCTCTCTAATAATTTCCTTAGCCAGACGCCCAAATAAAAGCTTATTACTAGGAATAATCACAAACCTTGCGGGAATAGGTTATGCAATTCCAGGCACTGTATTAGCTTTATCTTTAATAAGCATTTCTTCTTCAAGATTTAATTTCATCGCTATTTGCTTACTAATTTGGGGTTATCTTGTCAGATTTCTAACAATTTCTAAGGGCTCTATCGATTCAAGTCTTGAGAGAATCTCTCCTAGTCTTGATGAAGCAGCACTTGGACTAGGAGAGGATTGGCTGGGTATTATCAAAAGAATTCATCTACCTCTTCTCCAGGGGCCAATATTCGTAGGCTCACTTTTAGTTTTTGTCGACACGATTAAGGAATTACCCATAACCTTTATTTTAAGACCATTCGATTTTGATACATTATCTGTGAGAATATATCAATATGCTGGAGATGAAAGAATGGTAGAAGCAATATTACCAGCCATTCTTATTATGACTTTAGGCCTTATCGCATCAATGACATTGATACCAAGTTTAGAGAAAAAAAACTAAATTCTTTTAGATAGTTTTCTTATTAAAAAAGGTAAGCTTAACAACAAATCTGCCGAGGTTGATATAACCCTAAAATAAATTAAGCAAATGAGAATTATATTTTGTGGAATACTTTTGCCAACAAAAAAAAGGAAGCAGGCCTCAAAAACGCCTACTCCTCCAGGAGCTGTTGGGACTAACAATCCTAAAGTCCATGACAAAGAAAAGATTACTAATAAAAATATGCTATTCAAAGTATTACTTGTATAAAAAGAGTTTAAGCAAATATAAAAACCAATAAATTTAGATAAAACAAACCCAATTTCAAGTATTAAAGCTCTAGTAGGGAAAAAAGAAATTATATTTATTCTCTCTTCAAATTGGTCTTTTGAATTTGGAAGCCTCAAAACCTCAAATACTTTTCCTTTAATAGAGGCTATTCTTTTTAATACAAGATAAATTAATTTCCTGTTTAAAAATACTAAAGGAAAAATTAAAAAAAAATAAATTGGTGAAAAAATTAATCCCAGCGATGCCAATATAAAAGATCCACTCAACATAAAATAAGGTTCTATAAGAGTCGAATACAAAGCAATCTGAGGATTACTTATTTTTTTTATAAAATTAAATCTTTCAACAAAATGCCAAATCCCACCTGGAACGTATTTAAGAATATTGGTTAAAACATAAAAAGAGACTAGATTATTACTTTTAAATTCTTTCCCGAACCATTTAACAATATATTTCCATGCATAAGCGTTCAGGAAAATACTTAAAACACAAAATAAAAATGATAAAGATAGATAAATTCCATTTCTTTCTAAATTGATATCAAAAGAAATTTGATCAATATTATCAAAAAAATAGATGCAAAAATATGACAAGCTTATAATAAAGAAAATGCTCTTTAAACCGCCAATATTAATTTTTTTAAGGAATTTCAAATATGGTTGATTAGTTGTATTAAATCTCATTTCCAGTTTTCAAATGCTTTAAATTTTTTACTTGACTCTTTTATTATTTTTCTTATTTCGTCAGTAGATATTTCATGCTTTAATTTTAATCTCAAAACCTCATCGTTTTCTGGTTTCATATTTATTGATCCATCTGGTTTCAAAGTTTGTTTAACTTTTATATTTCCAAAAGCTGTTGAACATTCTCCTCTGCGTCTAAGTAATACCCACCTAGATTGGGTCCTTTCACGAACCCCTATAGTATTGGAATAATCAAACCATAATCGCCTAAAAAATTCTTTTTTCTCTAAGGGTAAGATTACTTGAATAGAAAATCCAATTCTGTTTTTCTTCATATTGATAGCTTGATAGGAAACATCATAAGCCCCCTCAATTCTAAGTTTCTCTACAAAACTAGAAATATCTTCAGGCGTTTGGTCATCAATCCATGCTTCTTGAACAGATATCTCTTCACACTTTGGATTAATTTGTTCATTAATAGATGAATCCTTAAATGAAGTAATTTTATAAACTCTTACCAAATTAGGGAATGGAAATTTTAAGTTACCAATGCCTACTCCATAAGAGTTAATAGTATATTTTGAAGGAGGTTCTAGATAGTCGACTAAATTAGCAAGTAAAGCAATTCCAGTTGGAGTTGAGAGTTCACCCTCTATTGAGTCACGTTTTGATAAAACTCTTATATTTTTTTGTCTTATTAGCTCTATTACAGCAGGAGGTGGCACAGATAATTTTCCATGTTCAGTTTGAACAAAACCTTTCCCCAACGTTGGTTCATTACAAAAAACCTCCTTTGGATTTAAGTAATTCAATGCAGCGCATACTCCAATAATATCCACCAATGAATCTATAGCTCCAATTTCATGAAAATGAACATCCTCAGATTTGATGCCATGAACTTTCCCTTCCGCAATTGCTAAAGATTCAAATACTTCATAAATTATTTTTTTTAATTTATCTTCTAAATGACTATTTAAGATGAGTTCTTTAATATTTCTCCAAGTTCTTTTGATAGAACTAGAATCAATATTCTTAACCTTTGCCTTAATACCTCGGATCGAACAACTTTTTGATTCTTTAAACTCTATTTGATATAGATCCTTTAATCCAAGATCAATAAGTGGTTGTTCGATAACTTTTTTAGGCACTCCTAAATCATAAAAAGCTCCTAACAACATATCTCCAGAGATACCAGGAGAACATTCAATTAAAACATCTTCCATAAATCAAAGATTTCTTGATTAGTAAAATTGGGGTGAAAATCAACTTTTCATTCTAGTTATTTCCAGAAAGATTTTTTTCAATGACTTCGTACTTTATTAATTTCAAAGAATTTCCATCTCTGTTGATATCTAAACTTACAAAACTATGAAGAAGTTCAAGAGAGAGCTCTCCTTTTATTACTAATTTGAAATTTTTATTTTTTAATTTTTTTGACTTAATAGCAGGGCAGATTTTAATAACAATTTCTTTCTTTTGAGTATTGACAAAAACTAATTCTCCTCTAACAGAAAAATAATTATCTTTTAGATCTAATTTTTCTAACAATTTTGAAAAGTTAGTTTTTGAAGAGTCATTTGGGAAATCATTTAGTTGATAAGGATCCCAAATGCCTGCAACCTGTAAGTGCAAGTTTTGAGTATTTTTATTCTTTGGATAAACAATCCAATAATAACTTTTATTTAAATCAATATGCTTCTTTAAAAGTGATAATGCTTTACCTAATACTACTGTTTCAATTTTTTCTCCTTTATTGTCAATTAAAAAGCCTCTATTTAATTGCTCACTACCATGAGGATTAAATTTACCATTAATAATACCGATTGCTCTTTGTTGCAATTGGTTTGTTACTTTTGGGATAGGGTTTTTTAACATATTAAAAATTTGAAAATAACAATTTATAGTATTAAATTTCTTATTTTTCCTCCAAACTATTAAAAGATTTTAACGCATCGTCAATAGCATCAGAAGGATTAGTTGCATCACTCATACTATTTTGTCTCCGAATCATTTCCACAAGTTCAAAAGGATTGGTTGGTAAAACTGAACTATCCTCTTCTGTTTTAGTTGTGGTATCGATTTCTAATTCTTGAAATAAGTATTCAGCATTTAAGTAATCACCTTTTAAGGAAATTAACAAAATAAAAAAAACTACAAAAGGTCTTGATTTAGGTATGATTTTGCAAAAATAATTTTTCATTTTATTTAATTTCAAAATTCTTTAACATCAAGATTTTTTGCTATTTTAATCTTACATAATTTGGTAGAAATTTGTTATTAGCGACTTGGAATGTTAACTCAATAAGAACAAGACTTTCACAAATTATTGATTGGATTAATCAAGTCAATCCAGATATTCTATGTTTGCAGGAAACAAAAGTGATGGATGATATTTTTCCTGTTGAACCTTTTAAAAAATTGGGATACTCAATAGAGGTCTGCGGACAAAAATCATACAATGGTGTAGCTATTATTTCTAAAATAAAGCCAGAAAATGTTAAAAAAGGATTCTACGGTTGTAACGACTCTAATCATAATATCGAAATATTCCAAGATCAAAAAAGATTAATTTCTGCTGATATTAATGGTATTAAAATCATAAATGTCTATGTGCCAAACGGATCTTCTCTAGAATCTAATAAGTTCGAATACAAAATTAATTGGTTAAAATGCTTAGCTTCATTTTTGGATGAGCAAGAAAAAAAAGGAGAATTAATTTGTCTTATGGGTGATTTTAATATTGCTCCATCTAACTTGGATATCCATGATCCAAAGAAATATGATGGAGGAATAATGGCATCTGAGATGGAGAGAACTGCACTAAATAATGTGCTAAAAAAAAGATTAATAGATTCTTTCAGGATTTTCGAACAAAACACAGGTCATTGGAGTTGGTGGGATTACCGTAATAACGCATTTGAATTAAATAAAGGTTGGAGAATAGACCATATATATATCAGCAAAGAACTTTCATCAAAACTTAAAAGTTGTGTCATAGACTGCTCACCTAGAGGTAATTCACGTCCAAGTGATCATGCTCCAGTAATGGTAGATCTTAACTTAAACGACATAAATGTAGGTTTTTTTGAGGATGAAGATAATTTCTTCGAAATATAGATAAGATATATTGAATTCCTTAAATGCTTGAAAACGCCTATTAACAAAGAGTTATCTAAGATTGTGTTGTTTTTATCATGATTTCTTTAAAATTAAAAAATTTACAATCCAAACTATCGCAATAAAAATATCATAATGTAGAATTTCAATCTGATTGACAAAATTTTTACTTATTTCTAATTTAGAACATGACAAGATTTTTCTCAAAACATCATTTAGCTAAATTGTGACTGACATATTAAATTACACCAAATCAGAAGAAATTTTCTCTGCCGCCCAACAACTCATGCCAGGAGGAGTTAGCTCTCCAGTAAGAGCTTTTAAGTCTGTAGGAGGCCAGCCAATTGTTTTTGATAGAGTCAAAGGTCCCTTTGCTTGGGATATTGATGGGAATAGATATGTTGACTATATAGGAAGTTGGGGTCCGGCTATATGTGGACATGCCCACCCTGAAGTTACCACGGCATTACAAGAAGCAATTGAGAAAGGCACGAGCTTTGGGGCTCCATGCGTTCTAGAGAACAAACTTGCTGAAATGGTAATAGATGCAGTCCCATCTGTAGAAATGGTTAGATTTGTTAATAGTGGAACAGAAGCATGCATGGCTGTTTTGAGACTTATGCGAGCTTTTACTGGAAGAGATAAAGTTATTAAATTTGACGGTTGCTACCACGGTCATGCAGATATGTTTTTAGTAAAAGCAGGATCAGGTGTAGCCACTCTAGGTTTACCAGATTCTCCAGGTGTTCCAAGGACAACAACTGCCAACACACTAACTGCTCCATACAATGACCTTGAAGCAGTAAAAAAATTATTTTCTGAAAATCCTGATGCCATTTCGGGGGTTATACTTGAGCCAATTGTTGGTAATGCCGGATTTATTACTCCAGAACCTGGATTCTTAGAAGGATTAAGAGAATTAACCACTGAAAACGGATCCTTGTTAGTTTTTGACGAAGTAATGACTGGATTCAGAATAAGTTATGGAGGCGCTCAAGAAAAGTTTGGGGTTACTCCTGATTTGACCACCCTTGGGAAAGTAATTGGTGGAGGCCTGCCTGTAGGGGCTTATGGAGGCAAGAAAGAAATAATGTCAATGGTAGCTCCTTCAGGACCGGTTTACCAAGCAGGTACTTTGAGCGGAAATCCACTCGCAATGACTGCTGGTATAAAAACTCTTGAACTGCTCAAACAAGATGGTACATACGACAAACTTGATTCAATAACTTCTAGATTAATTGAGGGGATAATTCAGTCTGCAGAAAATAATGGTATCGCTATTAACGGTGGAAATGTAAGCGCTATGTTTGGATTCTTCTTATGTGATGGGCCAGTTAGGAACTTTGATGAAGCAAAAACAAATGATGCCGAACTTTTTGGTAAGTTGCATAGAGAAATGCTTCAACGAGGAATTTACTTAGCTCCAAGTCCTTTCGAAGCTGGTTTCACATCACTAGCTCACAGCGAAGAAGAAATTGATAAAACTATTGAGGCTTTTGAAGAATCTTTTAATGCAATAAAAAAATAGTAATTTACTTATCTTTTTCTAAAATAAATAAGTAAATTATTAAAAATTTTAGAAATATTATTTTTAAATAATTATCTTTTACCACCAACTATTACTGGAGGACTACCACCTTCTGAACCTGGTAGGCCAGGAACAACTTGTGTACTTCCATCCCATTTGTCGAGAAATAATTTGAAAAGTACTTGATCATCAAGACTTCTATTTAATGTTTCATATCTAAGTGCTTCTTGTTCAGCAATTTCAACTTCTGTTTTTGCTCTTAGTAATTGCTGTCCGGCTATTTGCTTTTGTTCAATAGCCGCTCTATATTCTTCAGCAATCTCTAATCCAGTAAGATCTAAACTTTTAACATCTACATAGTCGAATGAATTTAGTTCTTGTGCGACGGTGTCACCTACTTTTTCAGAAATTACTGCGAATTCAGTAGCAATTGTTTCCAACTCATATTGAGAAAAGACTGATTTGAGAGCTTTTAGCAAAGATGGCTGAACAATTTTTTGATAAACATCGCTATTTCTGCTTGCAATTGTTGCGAAAATTCTTCCTGCTTCGTTAGGTTTTACAGAATACTTAACAGTAGCTGTAGCCCTTATAACTTGAAGATCTTTGGTTAAAGTTTCAAATTTTTCGGGTTGCACTTGAGTTTTTATATCAAATGGGTATACAGACTGCACAAATGGAATTTTTAAGTTTAAACCAGCTCTTCTAGAAGGGCCACTTACTTTCCCTAATGTTGTAACAACTGCAACTTGCCCAGAAGGGACAACAAATAGAGATTGGGTAAGCAAAAGAAATCCTGTAAAAGAAAGTACAATCAATAATGTTGTTGTTCCACCAGGACCTGTTGGTGTTACATTTTTAAAGGATGTTGACATTAAATTTATTCTTTTAATCAATCATATTTAAACAGACTGATTAGTGCATTACTAAGGTATTTAATTAAAATATTTTTTTAATAATTGTAAATTTAGATATAGATATTTTTTAGTAGATATTTGATTTAAATTCTTTCAAAAGTTCTAAATAAAGCTCCTCATCTATCTCCCTAATATCATATTCAGAGGGTAAAACACCGTGCTTATACTCATGTGCCGCCATCCAACAAAATTTCTCTATTTCTCCTTTTGAAAAACGAGGATATTCTTTTATTTTCTTAATCAATTTTTTAATGAGAGATTCTGAATAATCTGCCATAACTTAAAAATAATCTTATTTAAGATCTTATCTAAAGTTATTAGCTTTTAGAGGAATGTTCAAAGACTCTTCCAACTCACTAACAAGCTTAATTGCTATTTGAAGATCATTTTTACTCTTACTAGCAACTCTGAGTGTTTCTCCATTGATGCTGACATTAATTTTTTTTATTTGATCTCTAATATTTTTACTGATTTTTTTTGCAATTTCTTGTTTAATTCCTTGCTTTAATAAAATTGTCTGTTTTACTCTATTACCACTAACCATTTCAATTTCACCGTAGTCAAATATTTTTAAAGATAAGTTTCTTTTTATTGCTTTTTGTCTAATTATGTCATTGACAGCATTTAATGTTAACTCGCTATTGGTGATTATAAAGATATTCTCTTTATCTAAATCAACTGAAGTGTCTGTGCCCTTAAGATCGTAACGCTGAGAAATTTCCCTTTTTACTTGATCCAAAGTGTTGACTAATTCCTGTCTATCAAAATCAGAAACCACATCGAATGAAAAACTTTCTGCCATATTAAATTATTAAAGGCTAAATATTATTAGCATAAATAATCTTTTAATAAGGGGAATGGATTAATTAATTTAATCAAAAAATAACAAACTAACCATTTTCCCCATTTCTTCTGCACATCTACAACTATTTAGCAAAGTTTCACTATCGTGAAAGGCAAAACAAATTAATTGATCGCACCTAGTAATAATTTCTTGATTACAAAGACTGCTTGCAAGTGGCAAAGGTAATTCATCATTTTCACTTTTTTCAACCAAATGCATGACCCTCTCAAGTTGATCCTTTATTTCGGGTATTTGTCTATCAAGACTTTGTGGTAATAAGACAGTTAATAATGATGGATTAATCTCTAAGACAGCTCGAATAACAGCTGCATTGACTCCTTGAGATCCAGAAGTAAGGATATTATGTCCTTCCTCTGCTAACGACCTGGCTATCAACTCAATTAAGTGGATATCTACAACTGGTACGTGTCTACTACCCAAAAAAGCAATTCTCCTTTTTCCATTATCTTGCAGTTTTGCGAGTTCTTGAGCTAAGGCATCAACGCCTTCAGTTGTTGGTAGATCTAAAGAGCGACTCAAAATAATATAGTTCCTATATTTGAAATTAGCATTTATCTGAAAAATTGCAGGGAAAATCTATCTTTTCGAGAATTCTTTTTAGATTTACATTCTCTTGAACTAATTGAATAGCATAAGAAGCTTTAATTGATTCATGTATTCTGACATGACCAAAAGCTTGTTCAATAATTTCTACTGAGGAAAGAGTATCTAATTCTACCTTTAAAATTGGCACCTCCAATTCTTCCGCTCTATGAATCAATTGTGACAAAGGGTCGCCTAAACCAGTTAAAATTAGGCATTGGGTCGAAGCCTCCAAAGCAGCAAGTTGGATATCAGTTCTATCCGCTCCAGTCACTACAGCCATATTTCGTCTTCTCCTGAAAAATTCCATTGCAGAATTTACCCCCATTGCACCAATACTTAATGTTTCAACAAGTAATTGATCTTTTTCAGGGCAACAAATTACTTGGGCATCTAGTCTTCTGACAAGCTCACCGACAGTGACGCTCCTAAGAAGTGGGGATTTAGGCATCACCCCAAACACTTCAATATCCAGATCTTTAAGAGAAGGTATTATTTCATTTTTAACTTTTTCGACTTCTTGCGGCAAAACTCCGTTCAATACAACTCCAGTCAATCTCTCACCTAATTGTTTTTTCGCATCAAGTAATGCATCCACGCTTTTACAATCTTCCCATAAATTCACAACTAAAACTTTCGCATCTAAATCCTTAGCTAGTTGTGGGAGACTTAAGCCATAAATCATACCTTCATGAAGATTTCCAGCTGCCTCTAAAATATTCAGGCCTTCAAAATCATCATCTATTAATCCTTCAATCTGATCAAAACCTTTTCCTGGGAGTAAGTCTTTATTGAAGATTCTTTTTTCAGCTGATATGTTATCCAACAATCCTACTGAAGAAATTAAATTCTCCTCTTCAATATTTAATGTAGATCCAATAAACTTAACATCATCATCTATTAATCCTTCATAAGAAATTGAAGGAAGATTAGTAAGTTCAATACATGTTGCTAGCGGTTTTCCTATGCGTACTTTTTTTTTCTCCTGTAAAAGTCTTTTTGCTATCCCAAGAACCATTGCAGACTTACCACTAAATGGCTCACATGAACCAATTAATAATATATCGCTCATAATTAGTAAAATTATTTATCAATAGGTTAAAGATAATATTTTTTTCTGAACTAAACAAATATTTATTTATGAGTTTTAATCTAATAAAGAAAATAAATAATTTTTTTTTGGTAAATTTATAATAATTCTTTGGTATCTCATAAAAATCAAGCAAAATGATAACTTCAACCAAAAAGGGGAAAACTATAGGGATTACTGGCGCCTCAGGAGCCCTAGGGAAAGAATTAACAAAGTTGTTTCGTGAAAAAGGATATAAAGTGATTGGATTTACCCATAGTAAAACTAATTATAAGACAAATCTTGAATCTCCAAATGAATGGGTTAAATGGGAATGTGGGAATGAGTTGTTATTAAAAAGACAATTAGAAAAGATAGATATTTTAATTTTAAACCATGGTATTTATGATTTGAGTAGAGAAAATTCCAATTACGAAAAATCAATCGAAATAAATGCATTAAGCAAATTCAAATTTTTAAATTTATTTGAAGATATTGCTCTAACCAATGATTCGTCAACAAAAAAAGAGATTTGGATAAATACATCTGAAGCAGAAATATTACCAGCCTTAAATCCGTCTTATGAGATAAGTAAATCCCTTATTGGTCAATTAGTGTCTTTCAAAAAGAATCTTCTGGACAAAAATACAAAAAAAAATTTAATAATAAAAAAAATCATCTTAGGGCCTTTTAAATCAGAACTAAATCCTCTTGGAATAATGAGTCCCAAATTTGTTTCAAAAAAAATTTATGATTTAGCTAATTCAAATAATTATTTAATAATAATTAGTCCAAATCCACTGACCTACTTACTTTTCCCATTGAAAGAATTTTTTAATTTTTTGTATTGCCAAATTATCTTTAACTACAAATCTTAGTATTTAGAAATCTCTATCTGTCAATATTTCAATACCATCTTTTAAAACAACTATTGTATGCTCCCATTGGGCCGATAATTTTCCATCTTTAGTTATTACGGTCCATCTATCATTTAATGTTTTGCAAAATTTTGTCCCTTCATTAACAATAGGTTCCACAGCTAATGTCATGCCTTCACGAAGGACGACATTGGGCAATTCTTTGGTTCGAAAATTAAATACCGATGGTTCTTCATGAAGATTTCTTCCAACTCCATGGCCTGTATAGTCTTCCACAACACTAAATCCATTTTTTAAAACAATATCTTCGATTTCCCCAGCCACATCTAGAAGTGTATTACCTGCTTTGATTTTCGAAAGCCCCGCATACAATGCTTTATAAGCTACATCACTAAGATTTTGAGCCTTTGGACTGACTTCTCCTACACAAATTGAAATGCAACTATCCCCATGAAAGCCATCTAAATAAGCCCCTGTGTCAATTTTAACTAGGTCACCATTTTTAATTATTTTATTTTTATTTGGTATTCCATGAACAACCTCATTATTAATACTAGAACAAATACTAGAAGGGAAACCATGGTAGCCCTTAAAACTCGGCACAGCTCCAAAACTTTTTATCCTCTTTTCTGCATAATCATCTAGATCTTTTGTGCTCAATCCAGGTTTAATAAAGTCATTAATTTCCCTCAAAACAGTTGCTACAATTCTGCTAGATTTTTTCATCAAATTTATTTCACGTGAAGACTTTATTTCAATTCCTCTTCTCCTCTGAATAAAAGGAACTTGATCATTTGTCGTGGAATTATTTTTTTTTAACAAAAGATCTGCAAAATGTCTCATTGGAATAAATAATAGTAATAGGTAAATATCTTCAAGATAGCCATTATAGTCTTGGCTATCTTAAATCTATCAATAACAATGGGAAAGAACCAAGATGAAAATTATAACTAATTCTAGGCAATTTCATAAGGCTTTGGCGCCATGGGTTTTTCTTCCATTATTTATATCTTCAATTACCGGACTTCTTTATAGGGTTTCAAAAGATTTATTAGGTTACTCTAGAGAACAAGTTCATTGGTTAATGTCTCTCCATGAGGGCGAATGGCTTGGAGATAATGGAGAACTTATATACGTAATATTGAATTCCCTTGGAGTTTTATGGATGCTCATAACGGGATTCCAAATGTTTTCAAAAACAATTGCATTTACCAAAAAGGTTACTAAAGGCGAGTCTAAAGGTTAGAATATATAACTTGTAGGATAAAAAGACAAAAATGGCCAAAGAGAAACAAGAGAAGGAATTAGAAACCGTTATTAAAGCTGAAGCATCAGTTGATGTAGCAGTTGAACAAAATGTAAAAAAAATGGTTTCTGAAACTTCTCAGATCTTAAAAGCATCCGATCTAATTAAGGAATTTGAGAATGAACAATTAAAAAAAGAATTACCTGAAATTTATGTTGGGGACACTGTTAAAGTTGGAGTAAAAATTACAGAAGGTAATAAAGAAAGAATCCAACCTTATGAAGGTGTTGTCATAGCAAAAAGGCATGGAGGTATAAACCAGACTATTACAGTTAGAAGAATTTTTCAGGGTATAGGTGTTGAAAGAGTATTTATGCTACATAGTCCACAGGTTGCCTCTCTAAAAGTTGAACGTAGAGGTAAAGTAAGAAGAGCTAAGTTATTCTATCTGAGAGATAGGGTAGGGAAAGCTACTCGCGTAAAACAACGCTTTGATCGATAAAGGTTGTAAATTAATCAACTTATTGGTCACAAAGGCGCTTATAATCATTTAAATGCGTCGTTAGTTCAGTTGGTAGAACGCAGGTCTCCAAAACCTGATGTCGGGGGTTCAAGTCCTCCACGACGCGTTTGATCAACATTATGTAAATCATTTATTCATAAGATGGAGTTAGATCTTCAACCTGGGGACGTAGTTAAAGTCCTCGAATCAGCAGCTTTAGGATGGGTTCGTGCGAGAGTCATCAGAGTTAAGTCTGGTGGGAGAGTTGTCGTGCAAAGTGACCAAGGCAGAGAATTTACCGCTAGAGGCAACCAAGTTAGGTTGATAGAACCTGCTGGATTTAGACCACAAAAATAAATAGTTGTTTATACTAATTAAGCTGTAAAACTAACTATTTCTCTAAATCCTCAAATTAATAAATTTTTTTTATTACAACACCATAAATTAAGTATTATGATCTGATAATTTTAAGAATGAAGTTCTAATAAACTTAGAACAAAACTCTGGGACCGTAGTTCAACTGGTTAGAGCACCGCCCTGTCACGGCGGAAGTTGCGGGTTCGAATCCCGTCGGTCCCGTTTTTTCTAAAAGAAATTTGGAAAAACGTTTAAGACTAGCCCCGAGTCCAACGGGTTTATTTCATATTGGGACAGCGCGAACAGCATTATTCAACTGGTTGTATGCACAAAAAATAGGCGGGAAATTTCTCATCAGAATAGAAGATACAGATTTTCTTCGATCTAAATCTGAATATACAAAAAATATATTAGATGGTTTGAAATGGCTTGGACTTAAATGGGATGAAGAACCTATAAAGCAAAGTGACCGAATTTCAATTCACAAAAGTTACATCAAAAGGCTATTGGAGTGTGGAGCTGCATATAGGTGCTTTACAGCAGAAGATGAAATTTCTGAATTAAGAGAAGAACAAAAAAAGAAAGGATTACCTCCAAAGCATGATAATAGACACAGAAGTCTATCAAAAGAAGAAATAGAAACATTCATATCTCAAGGGAGGACTTCAGTAATAAGGTTTAAGATTGATGAAAAAATTGAAATTAAATGGGTAGATCAGATAAGAGGTGAAATCAAATGGCAAGGGAAGGACTTGGGTGGTGATTTAGTTTTGTCAAGAAGGGCAAAGGGATATGAAATTGGAGATCCTTTGTATAATCTTGCAGTTGTAATTGATGATAATTTCATGAATATTACTCATGTTGTAAGGGGTGAAGACCATATCTCGAACACTGCAAAACAAATATTGATTTATAAAGCATTAAATTTTAATTTGCCAACTTTTTCACATACGCCCCTAATACTAAATAGTGAAGGGAAAAAATTATCTAAGAGAGATTGCGTTACGTCAATCGACGAATTTAGAGATATGGGATATTTACCCGAGGCCTTATCGAACTATATGGCATTTTTAGGTTGGTCTCCAAAATCTGCCGACAGAGAAATACTTTCACTTGATGAGATATCTGAAATTTTTGACTTATCAGATATAAATAAAGCTGGAGCTAAATTCAGTTGGGAAAAACTCAACTGGATTAACTCTCAATATATAAAAAATATGGAATCAATAAAGTTAAGTGAGATCATGAGGAAATACTGGGATAATAATGGGTGGGTAGCTCCATCTCAAGAATGGTCTTGTAAATTAGCAATCTTGCTTAGAGACTCTATGACTCTTTTAAAAGATGCCATTGATCAATCAAAACCATTTTTCTTAATACCTCCAATTCAAAAAGAAGGTAAAGATTTTCTGGAAAACAAGGATAGTAAAGCATCTCTAAAACTAATCTTTAATTATTTAATTGAGCAAAATACTATAAAATTAGATAAAGATAAAGCTAAAGAAATAATAAACGAAATCTCAAAAATGCATAATGTCAAAAAAGGGATATTAATGAAATCATTAAGAGTAGCCTTTTTTGGATCTCTAAGTGGGCCAGATTTAATTCAAAGTTGGGAGCTTTTCTCGGAGTGTAAAACTGATAAATCTCGAATTGAAAGATGTCTTAAATCAACCTAAATTATTTTTTTGGCCTAATTCAAGCTTATTCGCCAAAGGCTTGGCTGAGAGGCCTTGTATTCCTACTGTCATTAATATAGTAAGAAAAACTAAACCTTGGAGACGGCCAGCCCCAAGTATGCCAGCCTGCTCTAATCTGATAGAAAAAAGAGAAGCTACCGCTGCAGTAACAATACCTCTTGGGGCTAACCAGGCTAAAAATATTTTTTCTTTTAAGTTCAATTCTCTTCCTATTGTTGCTATCAAAATAGAAATGGGGCGGACAATTACCATCAACATAAAAACGCAAACAACCCCTCCCCAACCAAGCGGACTTAATTCACCCCAAGAAACGTCAGCGGCCAAAAGAGGGAAAAGAACTGTTATTGCTAATTGAGCTAATTCACCTATTAAATTATCCAATCTCTCCTTATCTATAACTTCTCTTTTGCCTACAATAAAACCTGCCGCGACAGAAGCAGGCAAGCCTGATTCTGGTAAAAAATATTCGCAAATTCCATACACAAGGAAAATAAATCCAAGGGTAACTTGAAGCTCTATACCAAATGAGGCTTCATTTTTTATTTTTTTTAAAATTTCTGATAGTAACCATCCTGCACTTAATCCGATTAACACCCCTCCCCCTAATCTTTGCATCAATGCTAAAAATACATCTTTAATCCCACGTAGGTCCCCTAAAGCCAGTTCTAAAAGCAGTAATGCCAGTACTGCACCAATTGGTTCAAGCAACAACCCCTCAGCTTTTAAAACTTCCGAGAGAGGGGAAGCTAATTTTATTTGTTCCACTAATGGAGAGACAACTGTTGGTCCAGTAGCTAGAACTATTGCACTATATATTCCTGCAACTTGCCATGACAGGCCTGCCAGCCAATGAGCAATAAAAATTCCAGCTGATAATGAAATAAAAAGTCTTACCAATGAAATTTTCAAAACAGTATTTCTTATATTCCCCTCAGGCAGTTTTAAATTTAGTCCTCCTTCAAAAAGAACCAAACAGACCAAAAGCCCCACAATAGTTTCAAGCCCTTGCCCAAGATCTAAAGGCTCAACAAGTCCTAATCCTGATCTTCCAATGAATAATCCAGAAAGCAATAAAATAACAACACTTGGGAATCCTGTAAAAGAAGAAAATAATCGAGCGCAAGCACCTGCAAATACAGTTATCCCCCAAAGTAATCCAAGCCTTTCAGGCGTCATATAAAATTATAAATAATAAAAATATTACCTATTTTGATTAAATCAATAATCTTATCTCAAGTCCAATAAATAGAATACTTTTTAATTTAATTCATTAGCTGAGAAAGAGTAATTTTTTAAAAAATCTTTTAAAACTAATTTTAAGAAAATGAATTTTATTTCTATTAAGAAAACTGGCTTATTAAAGCAATAATTATAAAAATAATTCCTATACCAATAGTTGCCATCCTTCCATTCCATATTTCAGCTTGAGGGGTAAAACCTCTTTTCCACAAATTCAGTTCCTTTTTATCAACGAAGTTTTTTGTCTCTTCAATCTCGATTTTAGGTTGTTTGTTCATTGAAGTTAGAAAGGAGGATTTTCTTCATAAAGGGTATTTGCTTGTTCAATTGATAGTCTTCCTGCGACACCTAATTTAAGGGAGCTTGAATGATCCTTAAATTTGATCCTGAACAACGCCGCCGCTCCAATCATTGCAGCATTATCTGTACAAAGATTAAGGGGAGCTAAATGAACTTTAATAGATTTTTTACTAGCTTCACTAATCATCATTTTTCTTAATGTATTGTTAGCAGCCACTCCCCCAACCACAACAACATTATCCAAGCTATGATCTTCTGCGCATTTTATTGTTCTCTCCACCAAGACCTCTGCCACTACTCTCTCAAAACTTGCAGCAATATCTGGAATAGGAACGGTCTTCCCATCTAAATTTATTCTCTCAACTAATCTTAATACGGCAGTTTTTAGACCACTAAAAGAGAAATCATATTTAAGAAATCCACCTTTTTTATCGGAGATCTTACATTTTGGTAAATTAAATTTCATTGGGTCCCCATTTCTAGCAATCTTTTCAATTGCCGGCCCTCCTGGATAACTAAGACCTAATAGTCTGCCAACTTTATCAAAGGCTTCTCCAGCAGCATCATCAAAACTTTTCCCAAGTCTTTGCATCCCCCTTCTATCATCAACCTTTATCAATTCAGTATGCCCGCCGCTAACAAGTAATGTAAGAAAAGATTTCTTTGGATAGTTTTCTGAAAATAGAATTGAAGATAAATGCCCCTCCAAATGATGAATTCCCAAAAATGGTTTTGAATGTAAAATGCAAAGTGATCTTGCAGTTATAGAGCCAACTCGTAAACAACCAACTAATCCAGGAGCTACAGTTGAAGCAATATAATCGACTTCCTCAATTTTAATTTTTGATTCTTCTAACGCCTTATCTAAAACAAAAGGTAATGACTCTAAATGCTTTCTAGCTGCAAGTTCAGGCACAACTCCTCCCCATTTTGAATGATCTTCAATTTGAGAGGCAATTATATTTGAATGTATTCTGAAAGTATCTCCAATATTAGAAACTATTGAGACAGATGTCTCATCACAACTTGTTTCAATAGCTAAAACTTTATGCATTTTTGATTCAACTTGTTCTATTTTAATATTAATTTCTTACTTAAACACATTATAAGGAATTAAAGATTGCAACTTATGAAATTCTTTTTTTCAATCATAACCTCAGTTTTTCTGTTCCTCGGAATTACTCCAATTGCTCTAGCTGCAAATGGGCCTGCCTTAAACGCAGATAGAGCTAGCACAGAATATACTGCTTCAGCTCTCACAAAATGCTCTGAAAATCCTAAATTCATTGAGAGAGCAAATTCTGCAACTACTCAAAAAGACATCGCAAGATTTGAAAGATATGGAAAAGCATCATGCGGAGATGATGGTCTTCCACATTTAATAATTGGACCTCCTCTTGAGCCATGGGGAGCTCTTTTAAATAGAGGTCATGAAGGAGATTTACTTATTCCCGGAGTATTGTTCATATACATTGCTGGAATTATAGGATGGTCAGGAAGAGAGTATCTCATTGAATCAAAAAAGACGAAGAATCCAGCTGATCTTGAGATCATTATTGACCTAGACTTGGCCAGAAAATGTCTTGTAAAAGGAGCGCAATGGCCTCTTCTTGCTAATAAACAAGGTAGAAATGGAGATTTAAGAGAGAAAGATAACAATATTACTCTTAATGGTCCTCGCTAAACATCCTTAAAAAACTTTCATAAAACAAATGTTCAAAATTTTAAACACAAAATTTGTTAGATCTGCGCCAGTGGTAGCAGCAATTTGGCTTAGCCTTACAGCTGGAATAATTATTGAATTTAATAGGTTTTTCCCAGATTTATTATTCCATCCAATGAGTTGATAAAGAGAAAATAATCAAGTTTTTATTAACTTGATTATTTTTTTTGCTGTTTCATTAACATTTTGATTTGTTAATGCAAAATCAAATTGATTTGATACTGAAATCTCATAATTAGCCCTTGAGAGTCTTTTTTTAATTGCCTCTTCTTTTTCTGTACCTCTATTTCTTATTCTTCTCTCTAACTCCTCTTTATCCGGAGGAAGTAAAAATATTGACAGTGAATTAGGAAACTTATTTTTTATTTGCCTTGCACCCTCTACTTCAATTTCAAGTAGAACAGTAAATCCCTTTTTTATTTTCTCATTAACAGAATATAAAGGCGTTCCATAGTAGTTTCCAGCGAATTGAGCCCATTCAAGGAAAAGTTTTTGTTCAATCATTTCTTTAAACTTTTCTTGATTTAAGAAGTAGTAATTTTCTCCGTCCTTCTCTCCCTCTCTAGGTTCTCTAGTAGTTGCAGATATTGAAAGCCAAAAATTTTTTTCTTTACCCAATATTTCTTTAACAACTGTTCCTTTACCTACCCCGCTGGGTCCAGTAAGGATAATAAGTTTTTTTTGATTTTTCATATTAAATTTTTTACAGTAAAATAAACCTCTCGTGAATTAAAAAGGAATAATGCAAAAAGGTGTCCCACAGATAATGGATATTACATCTATTAGATCTGTCTTGCATTATTTGAAAAAGAACATCTTACCTACAAAGTTTGAGACTGCCCAACAACCAGAGCCTAATACAATTCAATTATGTTTCAGAGGAGTTGATTCTCAAACATGGTTAGAAGTTTCATGGAATGGAGACTCTCCTAGAATACTAAAGATAAATAAGCCAGAAAAGGTTGGGGGAGAAAGCACACTTTCTAAACAAATAAGATATGGATTAAAGTATATGGCTTTAATTTCGATTGATCAAGATGATTTCGAGAGAGTTATAAAATTTAGTTTTGCAAAAAAACCTGGAGATGAAATTAATAAGTATTTAATTTTTGAATTGATGGGAAAACATAGTAATATTTTTTATTTGGATAATAAACATAAAATAATTGCCGTTGGTAAACAAATTAAATCAAGTCAATCTAGTTTTAGAACAATTTCAACAGGATCAATTTATTCTAGCCCTCCAGTCAATCTCAAAAAAAAACCTAGCGAAGATGAGTCTTTTCAATCATGGAAAGACTCCATTTCAATAGTACCTGAGTCTTTGAAATACTGTTTAATTAATACCTATCAAGGAGTTAGCCCTATCCTCACAAAACAATTAGAGGTTGTTAGCAAAACTGTTAATTCAGAAATAATGGGGAAAAATATTGATTTCATTAGCGATTCGGACTTAAAGGAGATATTTAAAAATTGGAAGATTTGGATAAATAGTTTTAAAAACAATAACTTTAACTTTTCTGCATTTAACAAAGATTTTTATTGCGTTTGGTTTTTTGATAAGGAAATTAATTGCAAAAATAAAATAGATTTATGCACCAGTTTAGAGAATTATTATGATTATCATCTGAAACAAAAAAAACTTGAATTATTGGAAAAGAAAATTGAAGGGATAATTTTTAAACAGACCAATACTGAGAAAAAGAATTTAAATATTCAATATGATCTTCTGACAAAATCAGAAAACTACGAGATATATAAAGAGAAAGCTGATAATATATTCACTTCAAATGAAATTAAAAAACAAGATATTATTAAAGGACAAAAACTTTATAAAAAGTCAAAAAAACTAAAGAGATCTAGAGAAATAATAAAAGAAAGATTAATTATTTACAAAACAAATATAGAGAGATTAGATGAATTCAATACGCTTCTAGAAAATTTAAATTCTTTAAATCATGAAAAACTTTTTATGAGAATCAAACTACTAGAAGAAATTATGGAAGAAATTTGTAACGAGTTTAATATCAATATCAAAAGGCAAAGAGAAGATCAGAAAAGTACATATGAGATAGAATCTTCACCAATTCAAGTTGACACTCCCACAGGATTGAAGCTTCAGGTAGGCCGAAATATGAGGCAAAATGACTTAATAAGCTTTAAGTTCTCAAAAAAAGGTGATTTATGGTTTCATGCTCAGGAATCACCAGGCAGTCATGTAGTTTTGAAGTCTTCATCTCAAGTAGCATCTGAACAAGATCTTCAAATAGCTGCAGATTTAGCTGCTTTATTTAGTAAGGCAAAAAGAAACATTCAAGTTCCAATTAATTTAGTAAAGATTAAAGATTTGCAAAAAATCAAAAAAGGAGGACCGGGTTGCGTTTCCTTTAAAAATGGAGAGATTATTTGGGGAAATCCTACAAGAGGAGAAGATTACATTAAAAAAAATCTTAAAATAGTAATTTAGTTTATAATAGAGAAAATTTTTAAATCTAAATGTTTGATTTTCTTTTGGGCACTCATGAATTTTTAGGAAATCATAGTTTTCCAGAATTTATTGTTGGATATCTATTTGGTGCTGCATTAATAATTGGAGCTCCTACTGTTTTCTTACTACTTGCCTTCGTAAGCGCTTTAATGAAAACAAATGGGAAAATGGCTGGATATAGAGAATATGAAACTTATGGTGAATCATCTCTAAATGATGCCCCTCCTTTCTTATTACCAGATCCAACTAATCCTAAATTAAGTAAATAACTAAGTTTATCGAAAAAATATTGGACTTTGACAATAGTAGTTTTAAACCTTTTTCTTACGTAATCTTTATCAAATAATGATGAAAGGTACAGGTCAAAGTGAAAATAAATTATCAGATTCGATGACTTTTAGTGATCACTTAGAGGAGCTTCGTCAAAGGATACTAAACTCAATTTACTCAATACTTATTTCAATATTCTTTAGTTTTCTCATCATAAAGCCATTAATATCTTTTTTAGAAATTCCAGCTGGTGATATTCATTTACTACAACTTGCTCCAGGAGAGTTTTTATTTGTCGCTATTAAAGTTGCAGGTTACAGCGGATTAATAGTTTCTATGCCTTATATTTTTTATCAAATAATATTATTCATTTCTCCTGGTTTAACAAAACAAGAAAAAAGCCTTATCCTACCCGCAGTTTTTGGTTCAGGTCTTCTGTTTTTTTTAGGATTAATTTTTTCATGGTGGATATTAGTCCCTGCAGCAATAAATTTCTTCATTAGTTTCGGTGCTGATATTGTTGAACCAACCTGGTCTATAGAAAGATATTTTGATTTTGTTCTCTTATTAATGTCCAGTACTGCAATAGCTTTTCAATTGCCAGTATTACA
Source organism: Prochlorococcus sp. AG-418-D13 (assembly GCA_003214315.1). Lineage (GTDB taxonomy): Bacteria > Cyanobacteriota > Cyanobacteriia > PCC-6307 > Cyanobiaceae > Prochlorococcus_A. The sequence continues at coordinate 24,386 of QCLU01000004.1, read as the reverse complement.
ATTTATTCTTGGATCTCTTGGAATAATAACAACAGAAAAAATGATTTCGAATTGGAAGATAGTTGTAATTTCCTCCGCAATATTATCTGCAGTGATTACCCCTTCAACAGACCCATTAACTATGTCATTGCTATCTATATCGATTGTGTTTTTATTTTTTGTGGGTACTGGATTAACTTACTTATCAGAAAATCTTAAGTCAAAAACTCTTTCATCTTCTCATTAAGATCTAATTGCAAGCTGACAGCTCTACCTAACCTTGGCTTAGCATTGACTTTCTTTAGCCATTCCCTTACTTCTTCTGAATATCCACCTCTATTTAAAATCTCGATTTTATCAGCTATCGATTTTTTATATTCATCTTCACTTAAAGGAAATGATTCCTGTCCAAGAAATCCCCACATCATTTGAAAATAAACAAATTTTCCTCTTCTAAAGAGTCTAAAATCATATTTTTTTCCCCAGCGATGAATCAAATAATGTATAACTTCATCTACTAGCAATGGGTTCATTTAAATCAATTAATTAAGACTTCCTAAACTTTTACTTTAAATTATTAAAAGTCCTATCTATTTGCAACAGAAATTGAACAATTTGCTTCATAATAACTAATAAATAACAGAACCAAGTAGCGAATGACTCAATTAAGTTCCAATGATGTCCCTTCAATGGGTCGAAGGCAATTTATGAATCTTCTTACATTTGGTACTGCAACTGGTGTAGCTTTAGGAGCTCTTTACCCGATAGCGAATTATTTCATGCCTTTAAGAGCAGGCGGTGGTGGAGGTGGAACTTCTGCTAAAGATGAATTAGGGAATCCAGTAACTAAGACAGGTTGGTTAGCTACCCATCAAGCAGGAGACAGAAGTCTAGTTCAGGGTCTAAAGGGAGATCCAACTTATTTAATAGTTAATGAGGGTGGGGAAATAGGAGAATTTGGTTTAAATGCAATTTGTACTCATTTAGGTTGCGTTGTCCCATGGGATAGTGGTGCTAATAAATTCATATGTCCTTGTCATGGCAGTCAGTACGATACTAACGGGAAGGTAGTAAGAGGGCCTGCGCCTTTATCTTTAGCTTTAGCTCACGTCGATATTGAAGATGATGCTGTACTCGTCAAACAATGGTCAGAAACTGACTTTAGAACTAATGAAAATCCATGGTGGGCATAAAAAAAATGAAAGGTCTTAAAAATCAAATCATGAAAAAAACAAGTTTATTTATCTGTACTCTGCTTTTCATTTCAAGCATTGTATTTTATCCAAAGATCAGTTTTGCTTATCCATTTTGGGCTCAGCAAAACTACGAATCCCCAAGAGAAGCCACAGGTAAGATAGTCTGTGCAAATTGTCATCTAGCTCAGATGCCTACAATTGCAGAAGTTCCACAATCTGTTGGAGCAGACAGTGTTTTCAAAGCTATAGTCAAAATACCCTACAAAAATGATTTAAAAGAGATAGGGGCTGATGGTTCGGAAGTCCCATTACAAGTTGGTGCTGTTGTAATGCTGCCTGATGGCTTTAAACTTGCTCCACAAGAAAGATGGACCGAAGAAATAAAAGAGGATACAGAAGGGGTTTATTTCACAAATTACAGTGAAGAGAAAGATAATATCATTATTGTCGGACCTTTACCTGGCGATACCAATAAAGAAATCGTTTTCCCTGTACTTTCCCCTGACCCATCCACTAACAAGGAATATCACTATGGAAAATACTCGTTACATATTGGAGGTAATAGAGGTAGAGGACAGGTATACCCAACCGGAGACAAGAGCAATAATGTAGTATTCACTTCTTCCACCGCAGGAACTATAAATTCAATAGAAACAATTGAAGATGGTAGCTATCAGGTCAATATAGAAAATGATAATGGTAAAATAACTACTGAAGCAGTGCCTGTTGGTCCTCAACTTATCGTAAAAGCCCAAGACAAAATTAATGTAGGTGACCCTCTTACTAATGATCCCAACGTTGGTGGCTTTGGGCAATTAGATGCTGAGGTTGTACTTCAGAGCCCTTATAGAGTTATTGGATTAATTGCATTCTTCATTGGTGTAGGCTTAACACAAATACTTTTAGTATTAAAGAAAAAACAAGTAGAAAAAGTGCAAGCAGCAGAGGGTATCTAACTTTCTCTAAATGCTGCTTATACTTCAAGCTTTTATACAATCTCCAGGAGAAACTTTTTTAAATTTAGGATTTATAACTATTAGATGGTACGGACTTCTTATTTCGGTTTCAGTTTTAATAGGCCTATTTATCTCTAAAAAGCTAGCAAAGGCACGAAATATTAACCCAGAGTACATTAGTGAAATACTTCCATCATTAATAATCTCTTCAATAATTGGAGCTAGAACTTATTACGTAATTTTTGAGTGGAGGCAATATAGCGGAGAGAACTTCTTTACTTCTTTTGAACTATTCAATAACATCATTCAAATACCTTCTTTTCTTGCAGTTTGGGAAGGAGGCATAGCAATCCATGGAGGTCTAATTGGAGGATTAATATCTATTATCTATTTCTGTAAGTCGAAAAAAATTAATTTAAAAACTTTTATAGATATATTAATACCCTCGATTATTCTTGGTCAATCAATAGGAAGGTGGGGAAATTTTTTCAATAATGAAGCCTTTGGGGTTCCTACAAATTTGCCTTGGAAATTATTTATACCTATCCAAAATAGGCCTTTAGAATTTATTAATTATGAATTTTTTCATCCTACATTTCTCTATGAGTCATTGTGGAATTTTTTAATTTTCATCGTCCTTATTATTACCTTTAATAAACAAACTAAAACAAATTTTTTCAGGCCTGGATTTATTAGCTGTCTTTATTTAATAAGTTATAGCGTAGGAAGATTCTGGATTGAAGGTTTAAGAACTGACCCACTATGCATTGGTGGACTTCCACCTTTCTGTGATGGCGGTATAAGAATGGCTCAATTTATAAGTATTTTTCTATTTTCTTCTGGATTAATTGGAATATTTTTTTTAAGATTGAGAACATATAGTGGGAAAAATAGAAAGAATGGATAACAAAATATCCTTTATTGGTGTTGGTCCAGGCGATCCAGAATTATTAACTTTAAAAGCATTAAAAAAGATAAAAATTGCAGATGTCATTATTTGGACTGATTCTCTAATTCCTGAAAAGATTTTAGATTTTGCTAAAGAAGGTTCTGAAAAAATAAAAACGAGTTCACTCAACTTAGAGCAGATCACCTCAATTATGATAGAAAAATTTCAGGAAGGGAAAACTGTTGTAAGGTTGCATGATGGAGACCCTTGCCTTTTTGGAGCAATTAGAGAGCAAATCGAAATTTTAAAAAACGAAAAAATTGAAATCGAGGTTGTTCCTGGAGTAAGTGCTTTTCAAGTTGCTGCAGCATATCATGAAGCTGAGTTAACCATCCCTGACGTAACGCAAACAATAATTTTAACTAGAGCAGGAGGTCGAACAGGGATGCCCGAAAAAGAATCTCTGAAAGATCTTGCGAAACACAATTCCTCTATATGTCTATATCTAAGTGCTAGGCATGTGAAAAGGTCTCAAGAAACTTTACTAGAGTTTTACCCTCCAGAGACTAAAGTGATTGTTGGATTTAGAGTATCTTGGGATGATGGTTGGACATCATTAATAGAATTGAAAGATATGGAAAAATTTTCTATTGAGAAAAAACTAATTAGAACAACCATTTACATAATTAGCCCAGCAATTAGTAATTCTCAAAAAAGATCTAACCTTTATAATCCATCTTATAAGCATCTCTTTAGGAATAAGTAATCTTAAAGTTGATAGAAAAATATTAATTACTATAATTAGTAAAAATTTATTTGCTTTGAAAGAAATAAAATCTGTTTCGGGAATCAACAATAAAGGAGGAGATTCCTCTTTAAAAAGAATTGGAAATTTCATTAAAGAGGCTAGGTTAAGTAAAAATCAATCAATTGAAGAATTGGCTTCTGATTTAAAAATTGGAGCTCATCAACTTGAAGCCATAGAGGAAGGTAATGAAGAAAAACTACCTGAAAAAGTATTTATCAAAGCAATGATTAGAAGGATTTCACAGAAGCTAAAACTTGATACAGAATTTTTAATGGATGAATTCAAGACAGAGAGGAAAGAAGTGAAAATTGAAGAAATAGTTGAAGAAGTTTCCAAAAAAAACTATAAAACTAGGCAATCTAAGAATTTTAATCCACTAGGATTCCTAATATTTATTTTTATTTCAGGCTTTCTCGGACTAATCGCCTCGTCCTTAATTTTCAATTTATTTTCAGATTCTTCTCAGAATCAAACTCCAAAACAAGAACTTATTAAAAAAACTAAATAACTTTTAATTCCAAATTCTTTAGTTCTTTTATTACATTACGGCATAATCCTAAGTTCCATTTTTCAAGAAGAAGATCATGGTTTCTATCTAAAGGTAAAAGTTGAAATGTAAGATTATTTTCCTGCAATTTTATTTGAACTGAGGAGATCACCTTGTCAGGTCTTTGATCAAGAGCAGCTGCTAGTCTCAGGATTAATGACATTTCAAGAACTAATGTTTTATCTTCTTTGGATATTAAATTTTGCCAAGACTCATGTCTTTTCTTGGGTAGAGTCTTTCTATGGTACCTAGCAATTGAAGCAATAATATTTGTTTCTGCTTCAGAATATCCCAACAACTCACAATTTTTTATTAAGTACCAAGAGTGTTTGTGATATGAACCAACATTCACATATTTCCCACAATTATAAAGATTAGAAGCTGCCCAAAGAAGTTCTTTAGCTTTAGGGTCATTATCGCTATGAAAGATATTTTTAGTCTGATCATAGATTTGAAAGGCAATATCAATAACTTTCTCAGCTCTTTTATTATCTACTCCAAACTTTCTGGCCTGATGAACTATAGTTGTTTTTCTAATATTGCCTTGGATATTTAACTCATTTTTAATTATCCCTTTACGAAGCATCCAATCCACAACCAAACCCTCTCGAAGCGCCCTCTCACTTATTATTAATTCATCAAAGTTCAACATCTCCATTGCGGTGTTTAATATCAATGCTCCTGGAATAATTATTTCTGCTCTTCTCTCACTTAATGAAGGTATTTTCTTGATTTCCGAAACTGGCAATTTAATTAGTTTTTCCAATACATTTTGTAAATTTTCCCTTTTGAATTTATAACCATGCAACTTTTGTTTAGATTCTCCCAAATCATCTGAAATCAAATTTCCTAATGAGGTTGCAGTGCCACTGGTTGCAATCATAGATAAAGGCTTATCTCCCTTAGATCTACTCTTTATTTTTCGAACAGATGGTTCTAAAGATCCTTTAATAAAAGTTGTTAAAAAACTCGATCTTTCTAAAGTTATAGACCCTTTATTTAAAAAATCATTTTTAAGTCTTACCGCACCAATTCTCGAACTGGTTAGAGCTATAGCATCTTTTTTATCTGCAAGTATTAATTCTGTAGATCCTCCTCCAATATCTATGATTACAAAAGACTGATCTTCAAAAGACATACCAGAAAGAACACCAAGGTAAATTAACCTGGCTTCCTCAGAACCACTTATCATTTCTATTTGAATATCAGTTTCATCAAGAACTCTTCTAATAAAATCTTGACCGTTTGGAGCTTCCCTAACTGCACTTGTTGCTGCTGTTACTATTTGTTTTACTCCATTACTTTTACAATATTCCTTAAATCGCTTAAGAGTAACTAATGCCCTTTGGATTGATTCTTCAGTAAGATTTCCCTCCTCATCTCTTTCTCCAAGACGAGTTGTTGATTTATCAGTAAATTTTATTGAAAATGATTTTAATTCTAGATTAATTTCTGCTACCAAGAGATGTGTAGAGTTAGTTCCAATATCTATAGAGGCTACTAAAATTTGCTTTTCTTGAAAATATCTTAAATCTTGTTTCAGTATCATTTCTTTTTATAAGACGAAGATATCTTTAATCCATTAATAAATATACCCAACATTGAATATTAAATAATAGAAATCATTTAATCCTAGTAAGATTATTTAAAGTTATGAAATATACAATAGGTCATATGCAAAATAAAAATCTACAAATTAAATTAAGTACTTTTTTTGAATTATTAAGGTGGAATAAGCCGACTGGAAGAATGATCTTACTTATTCCTGCTGGATGGAGTTTATATTTAACCCCAGATGCTAATCCAACATTTTTAATGTTGCTAAGAATAATACTTGGAGGACTACTAGTAAGTGGATTAGGCTGCGTGGTTAATGATATTTGGGACAAAAAAATTGATCAAAGAGTTGTTAGGACAAAAAATAGACCTCTAGCTGCAAATAAAATCAGTCTTAAAACAGCTTATTCAATTCTTTTGTTTTTAATTTTATGTAGCTTCTTTCTAACTTTGTCACTACCTCAGCCTGGAAGAATCCTTTCAATTTCACTTGCTTTTTTAGCTTTACCTATCATTTTAATTTATCCTTCTGCCAAAAGATGGTTTAAATATCCTCAATTAATCTTATCCATATGCTGGGGTTTTGCTGTCTTAATTCCCTGGGCCGCAAATGAAGGCAATTTAAATAGTATTGTTTTATTATTTTGCTGGCTAGCTACCATTTTTTGGACTTTTGGCTTTGACACGATTTATGCTTTAGCAGATAAAAAATATGATATCAAAATTGGAATTAATAGTTCCGCTGTTAACCTCCAGAACAATACAAGAATAACTATTCAAATTTGTTATTTTTTTACTTCTTTTTTTCTCGCAATATGCGGATTTATTAATCAAATGGATTTTATTTTTTGGCCAATTTGGCTTGCTACGTCAATCTTAATGCAGAGAGATATACTAAAAGTATTTCCTGAGGAAAAGCAATCAATAAAAAATATTGGCAATCACTTCAAAAATCAATCAATTTATGGAGGAGTCATTTTATTAGGAATTATTATTGCCTCATAAATTCTAAATATGGTTTTTAGATTAAAAAAAGGGGATTTAATAGATATTTTAGCTCCAGGCTCCTTTATTGATGAAGACGAAAATTTTCAAAAAGGCATAGAAATCTTAAAAAACTGGGGTTTGGAAATTAATGAAAATAATTCTCTATCAAAAAAATTTGGTTATTTTGCAGGTGATGATCTAACTAGATTTGAAGAACTTGAAAAAGCACAAAATAGTAAGCTAATCATTTTTGCAAAAGGAGGCTGGGGTTCAGCGAGAATATTAGAAAAAGAACCTTCTTGGCAAGATGGTTTAATTCTTGGATTCTCAGATACATGTTCTTTATTACTATCTAAATATTCTCAAGGATTTATAGGTTCTATCCATGGGCCTATGGTTACTAGCCTTTTCAAAGAACCAGAGTGGAGTCTTGAGAGATTAAGAAATTTACTTTTTGAGGGATATGTTGAGGACATAAGAGGAATCCCTTTAAGAGGTGGGAAAGCCAAAGGAGAGATAATAGTTTCTAACTTAACTATTGCTACTTTTTTAATTGGTACTAATCACTTTCCAGATTGCAAAGGAAAAATAATAATTTTTGAAGATATTAATGAAGATATTTATAAAATTGATCGCATGTTGACTTACCTCAGAATGACTAAGACACTTACTGAAATTGCTGGTATTGGATTCGGAAGTTTTTCAAATGATTCCTGCGACCTTGAATGGAAAGATTTACTAAAAAACTGCATTATTGAAAGACTTCAAGAGTTCAATTTTCCTATTCTTTTTGATCTCCCAATAGGCCACATATCAGGGAATGCATCCATACCGTTAGGGTATGAAGCAACCTTAAATGGTGACAACGGCATTCTTAGTATCGATAAACCTTTTTAACTAGGAGTTCTTCACAAAAAGTTTTGCTATTTTCAAATCTATGGGGGATGTAATTTTCATATTTGAATAAGTTCCTTCAATAATCTTCACTTTCCAATTAAGCATTTCGAATAGAGAAGCATCATCTGTGACTTTCCAGTTTTTATCAATTGCCATCTTATGAGCTTTTTTTAATCTATCTACTAAAAAGCCCTGAGGAGTTTGCGCTGCCCATAAATAATTTCTATCTGGTGTTTCTTTAATAAAACCTTCATTATCAACAATCTTTATAGTGTCTGTTACTTTAGTAGCTAAAATTACAGCTTCATATTCATCTAATTGCTTGGCACAAAGGTCTATCAATTCAGGATTAATTAGACATCTAGCGCCATCATGTATTAAAACTTTTTCAGCATCTTTTGGTAACGCTTTTAAACCATTAAAAACTGAATGTTGTCTGGTGTCACCACCATTAATCCAATGAACTTTATGGGCAAAATCCTTAGCTGAATTTAATAATAAGTTTTTATCTTTCGGTTGCCCAATTATTCCAACCCAGTTTGTTGAGTTTGCAGAAAATACAGATTTAAGTGTCCAATAAATCAAAGACTCTCCCTCTAAATCAATAAGTAATTTATTTTTTCCAGCTTTCATTCTGCTACCACTACCTGCAGCTGGTATTAAAAAGTGCACAATAGAAGGACTTAATACTTTCTAGACAATTATAAATAAAAGCAATATCTTTACACAAATAGTACTACGATTGAAAATTATTAAATTTCATAATGTCCAATACAGATTCATTATCAGGCAAAGTTGCTTTAATCACTGGAGCAAGCAGAGGAATTGGTAAAGAAATTGCTTTAGAACTAAGCCGCTCAGGAGCAGAAGTTTTTATTAATTACTCTTCTTCTGATGAAAAAGCTGAAGAAGTTGTAAATTCAATAAAAAATTCGGGAGGTAAAGCTCATAAATTAAAATTTGATGTATCAAGAGAGGATTCTGTCAGTTCTGCTTTTGAAGAAATCATAAAAATTAATGGTTCCATTGATATTCTTATTAACAATGCTGGTATTACTAGAGATGGACTATTGATGAGAATGAAATCGGAACAATGGGATGATGTATTAAATACAAACTTAAAAGGGGTTTTTCTTTGTACAAAATATGCTTCAAAATTTATGATGAAAAAAAGAAGTGGTAGTATCGTTAATATTTCATCTGTTGTTGGAATAATTGGTAATCCCGGTCAAGCAAATTATTCTGCAGCTAAAGCTGGAGTTATTGGATTCACCAAAACTTGTGCTAAAGAATTTGCTTCAAGAGGTATAAACGTAAATGCAATAGCTCCAGGCTTTATAGAAACAGAAATGACTGAAAAACTTAATACTGAAGAGATACTTAAAGTTATCCCTTTAGGAAAATTAGGAAGTTGTACTCAAATTGCAAACTTAGTGTCATTCTTAGTTTCAAGTGATGCAGGAAGTTACATTACAGGGCAAACAATCAGTATAGACGGGGGTATGAGTATTTAGTTATGTACTTTCATAAGGCTGGCCTAATTCATCTCTCAACCTTCTAATTTTTTGTAAAAGTTTTAGTCTTCGACTTCTAGCAGTTAATGTTAAGAAAAATCTTAAAGGAAAGTATATTAGTGTCATAGCAATCGCTAGGATTGCGGTAAGAGTAAAAATAAGATTATTTGTTTCTTCCATAACTTAAAGATACTCTTATTTGAGTTAATTTGTATGTCGTATTCAAAGAAATTCGGCTTTCCCCACTTAATTAAATATCCCTTAAAAATGATTCTATGGGAGATTAGAATAAGACAAAAGATTGAGTAAACATGGCTAAACAGTTAAGTTTTTCTAATGAATCAAGAGAAGCGCTAGAAAAAGGTGTTAATTTCGTAGCTAATGCGGTAAAGGTTACTATTGGGCCGAAGGCAAAAAACGTTGTAATAGAAAAGAAATTTGGTTCGCCAGATATAGTAAGAGATGGATCTACAGTTGCTAAAGAGATCGAGATTGAAAACCCTATTTCTAATTTAGGTGCGAAATTAATAGAACAAGTTGCATCCAAGACAAAAGAGAGTGCTGGTGATGGAACAACAACAGCAACCATTTTGGCTCAGAAAATGGTTCAGGAGGGATTAAAAAATATTGCTTCTGGCGCCAACCCTATGGAGTTAAAAAAAGGTATGGAGGCAGGCCTAGCTTTTGTCTTAGAAAAATTAAGTTCCAAAAGTATTTCATTAAATGGTTCTGATATCCAAAAAGTTGCAACAGTTAGTGCTGGAGGTGATGAAGAAATTGGATCTATAATTTCGAAAGCAATGGATATTGTTACTTCAGATGGTGTAATAACTGTCGAAGAATCTCAATCACTAGAAACAGAATTAGATATAACTGAAGGTATGTCTTTTGATAGAGGTTATAGTTCTCCATATTTCGTAACAGACCAAGAAAGACAAGTTTGTGAACTTGAAAATCCTAAAATATTAATAACTGATCAAAAAGTCTCAACTTTAGTTGATCTAGTTCCAATACTTGAAGAAATTCAGAAGTCAGGCTCACCTTTTCTAATTCTTGCTGAAGATATCGAAGGAGAGGCTTTAACTACTATGGTTTTAAATAAGAATAGTGGGGTTTTAAATGTTGCTTCCGTAAGAGCTCCGTTATTTGGTGAGAGAAGAAAAGCTGCCCTCGAAGATATTGCAATTCTTACAGGGGCTAAGTTGATTAGCGAAGATAAATCGATGACACTTGATAAAGTATCGATTAATGATTTAGGAAAAGCAAAAAAAATAACTATCACAAAGGATAAAACTACAATTGTTGCCTTCGAAGACACTAAAGATTTAGTTAAAGCGAGAGTAGAGAAATTAAAGAGAGAAGTTAAAATAACTGAATCTGAGTATGATCAGGATAAAATAAATGAAAGGATAGCCAAACTAGCCGGAGGAGTCGCTCTTATTAAAGTAGGAGCTGCTACAGAAACAGAGATGAAGCATAAAAAGTTGAGAATCGAAGATTCCCTTAATGCTACGAAAGCTGCTATTGAAGAGGGTGTTGTTTCTGGAGGAGGACAAACTTTAATTGAAATATCAGATGACCTTTTAAATTTAAGTGAAATATCTTCAGATGATTTAAGAACAGGGATAAATATAGTCAAAGAAGCCCTTTTGGAACCCACCAAACAGATAGCAAAAAATGCTGGTTTTAATGGAGATGTAGTTGTCGCTGAAATTAAAAGACTTAACAAAGGCTTTAATGCTAATTCAGGAAAATATGAGGATTTAAAAGATTCAGGAATCTTAGATCCAACCAAAGTAATAAGATTAGCTCTTCAAGATTCAGTGTCTATTGCAGCTATGCTCCTCACAACAGAAGTTGCGATGGCAGACATTCCAGAGCCTGAAGCCGCAGCCCCTGGAGGACCAGGTGGAGATCCAATGGGAGGAATGGGTGGCATGGGAATGCCAGGAATGGGTGGCATGGGAATGCCAGGAATGGGTGGCATGGGAATGCCGGGAATGGGTGGCATGGGAATGCCAGGAATGGGTGGCATGGGAATGCCGGGTATGATGTAAAAGCTAACTAGCTTTTTTATCGTTGTTAATCCACTTTCTTAAATTTTTAATATAAGGTAGGGGTAATTTTGGGGTTTCAGTAAATTGATTTATTTTATTAGAATTTTGATTTTTGCTAGATACTTCATTGTCTCTAGGAGTTTCCAGGCCATTTGATTCCATCTTTGTTTCTTCAATATTTTCAAAAGTTTTTGATAATTCAAGCTTAATTTGTTCTTGATTTTCTTCATGTACTTCATCAATTAAAGATATATGTTCTTGATTTTCTTCATGCACTTCATCAATTAAAGATATATGTTCTTGATTTTCTTCTTCACACTGATTTTCTTTTTGTAGTGAACTATGGATTAATAAATCATTTAATGAATCAATCCCAAATCTATGGACCCACTTAAGAACAACATTTTCTTTAAGCAAAAAATTATTTTCTAAAGAGGCTTTTTTAAAAACTTCTATTAAATGATTTTTTAAAAGCATAAAATTTCTAATTTAACTTTCTATTTAACAGAGGCCTTATAATAATCAAGGAAAAAACTGTTAAAGAAAATAAAATTGAGATACAACTCTTACAAGTTAAATCACCATATGGGGCATGTAAAGCCACTAATTCTAAATCCATAGTTTGTGTATAGGCAGTCCTAATAGGTTCAATAGCAAAAGTTAATGGATTTAATGAAGCTAACCAGCCCAGCCAATTTGGCATAAAAGAGATTGGAGCTAAAGCAGTACTCGCAAATAGAAGGGGTAAATTTATTACGAATATAAGAGCGATTAATTCAATATGTCCCGGCAAAACAAACGCTAAACATAAACTTATTGATGTCACAAAAAGAACTAATAAAATTAGTGTTGTAAATACAATTCCTAAACCATATAAGTTGGGCCATCCATAACCCAAAATGTATGAAACAATCATTATTACAATACTCTGAACAAAGCTCAAGATTGTTATGTAAAAAAAAGAAGATAAAACTATGGATAATCTACTGGTTAAAGGAGCAACAAGTAATCTATTAAGAAATCCAAACTCTCTATCAAACATTAAAGGAAGACCAGAATTTAGGGCTCCGCTAAAAGCAGTAAAAACAATAAGTCCTGCTCCTAAAAAATTACCATAAGAATCAACACCTGGTAAAAAACCTTCAGGAGCTTTAGAGAATAATGCCCCAAATAAAAAAAGCCAAATTATTGGTTGTAATATTCCTGCTAAAAGAGTTGATGGTCTTCTTTTTAATTGAATAAATAATCTCTTTGTTAAGGCAAATGTTTCTTGATATAAAAAAAATAAATTATACTGTTGTAATTCCATAATTAGCCGTAATTAGTATTCATTATAGTTAGTTAACCAAAATTTTTTTTATCGCATGGATTGCTTTGATTCTTTTTTTAGGTCTCTTTTCCCTGCCATAGAAATTTCAGCATCCAATAATGTTTTCCCAGTTGCCTGAAGATATACATCATCCAAGCTTGGCTGACTTTGGGTAAGAGAAAAAATTTCAAACTTTGAGAAAGCCAATTCCACTTTTAGCTTCGTAAGTAAATCTTTTTGCTTATCTGCTACGAAATTTATCGAGAACCCTTGAGCTTCATTTATGATAATCTGACTAATTCCATCTATTGAAGATAAAATTTTAGATATATTATTTGCTTCTTCCTGATTACTAAATTCTCTTACTTTCAAAGTTACTCTATCTCCTCCTAATTTATTTTTGAGCTCTGCAGGAGTCCCTTTTGCTATAACTCTTCCATCATCAATTATCACTAATCTGTCTGCCAATTTATCTATTTCATCAAGATAGTGACTGCTTAAAATAATAGTCATTCCATTATTTCTCAAATCTTTCAAAAGTTGCCATATAATATTTCTACTTTCAATGTCTAAACCAACTGTAGGTTCATCCAAAATTAATACTTGGGGCAAATGTAAAAGTCCAGCTGCTAGATCTATTCTTCTTTTCATTCCCCCTGAATAAGTTCCGCACTTACGATCAATCCAATCATTCATTTCTAATTGATCTATTAATTTATTTATCCTTTCAAATTTTTTATTTTTGTTGATGTGATATAAATCTGATTGAAAATCCAAAAGCTCTCGTCCAGTTAATATTTTATCAAGTGCAATGTCTTGGGCAACATAACCAATTAATTCTCTAATTTTCCTTGAATTTTTTATCAGATTAATATTATTTATAAAAACTTCTCCACTATCAGGCTCTATTAAAGTAGCAAGTATTTTTATTAGTGTTGATTTGCCAGCACCATTTGGGCCTAGTATTCCGAATAATGTGCCAGCTTCAATTTCTATCGCTAAATTTTTTAATGCCTTGATATCTGAATAAGATTTTGAAAGCCCTTTTACTTTTATATAATCCATCAAACTTACAATTTACTTAAAAAACATTTTACATCTAATTTAATTACTAAGCAGGGAAACTATAGATAAAAATATCTGCATAGATTGCTGCTCAAATTCTACAGATAGTTGGGTTCTGGAAATTAATAACAAAAGACAAATACCAAACATATATAGAATAGACCACCTAAAGAGAGACTTTGCTCTTGAAAGATCATCAGGAGATTTCTTTAATTCATTTATTAATTGCAAAAGTCTTCCATTAAATGGCAATAACATAATTCCGTATAAAAGACCCCCTTCAGGCAAGGCAAAAACTCCCATAAGACTCATTAAAATTGTTGCCCATCCATAACGAGAAATCGCTTTAGCAGTAAAAACAGATCCTTTAACAGAAGGGAGCATAGGAATACCAACAGATGCGTAATCATCCTTCAACAAAATTGCAAGTGCCCAAAAATGAGCTGGGGTCCATAACATTACTAAACCAAACAACCACCAACCACTAAGACCTACATGCCCTGTAGCAGCAGATGCTCCAACTAAAGGTGGTATCGCACCAGCAACTCCTCCGAAAACAATATTTTTTGTTGTACGAGGTTTCAAAATAACTGTATATAAAATTACGTAGCTAAATAAACCAAGAAGAGTTAATCCCGCAGCCAAATAATTTACACCACTTACTAAAAGCATCGAGGCTGCCAAAGTACATGATACGGCAGCTAAAAATACAGTCTGAGATGACAACTTTCCAGCTGGCAAGGCTCTTTTGCTAGTTCTTGTCATCCTCTTATCTAATTCCATTTCCCACAAGCAATTAAGAGCTCCAGCTGCTGCTGCTGCCAAAGCTCCGCCTCCTAAAGTACAGATAAGTTTCGGTGAAGACAAAGGCCATTCTTCAGTTAAAGCCATTCCTCCCAAAGTTGTTGCCAGTAAAAGTGGGATTAATCTGGGTTTTGCTACTTCAAGCCAAGGCGGCAAAGTTATTTTTTTTCTTGAAGGTACAACTTCATCCCTAATTGAAGATTTATAGTTCAAGTTTTCTAAGTTACTACTGTTCATGAATTGATACCAACCATTTGAGAATTTAGGGAGTGGTTTAGACCTTTTTTGGTAAGAGGATTTCTAAAAATTAATGTTGTTAATATCGCAATAAATAAAGAGGCGTTAAGTTGATGACCGATAATAAAAATAGGTTCATTCAAATTTGTTATAAGACTTAAAACACCCAAAGCAATTTGGGAAAACAATAGAAAAATAAGTGCTGAGAGATATTTCCAATTTTCATTTAGCAAACTTCTCTTATAAAATGCAGTAGCAATAATCAATAGAATTGAAAAAGCAATTGGAAAAGCAAATAATTTATGAGTATTTAGAATTAGACATTGTTTATTAAAAGATAAACAAATATGTGCTGACCAGGTTGAAGAAAGCCTTACTCCAATAAAAGATTGAATAAGAGTAAGTAAAAGAGGAAAAAACAATAAAAATCTCCACCAAATTAATGGCTCTTGTATATCGTCATTTTCTAAATTTTGATTTATTGAAATTGTTGTGATCAGAAGTAGAAAAGCTATTAAAAGATGGCCAGTAACAGTATATGAATCAAGCAAGTTTATTACTGTTAAAGCTCCAAAAGATCCTTGGACAATAACGAGAAAAAGTAATAGTGAATAAGTTTTAGGTAACCAATTTGGAATTTCATTTTTCCATATAATTGAAAGGGAAAATTTAAAAAGAATTAATATGCCAACCAGAAAAGCATCTAAACGATGAAACCACTCTAGAAATACTCTTAGGTTCATATGATTAAAAGGCAAAAAAGATCCATAACATAATGGCCAATCTGGACAGGCAAGTCCAGCCTCCATGACTCTAGTAGCACCTCCAATTACGATTAGTGCGATAAGTGCCAATACACTATGACTTCCCAACCTTTTAAAAATTGTCAGATATTTTGATTTATATAATTGATTATTAATCAAATGGTTAAAACCTATTATTTTGCATAATAAATTAGATTTAAAAACCAAACATTAATTAAAAATTAATATGTTTAATTTAAAAAATAATTTACTAATTTAATCTTTTTTCCCTGACAATTAACTCTAAAAAGTTATTAATAATACGCCTTTTATTTCATAAATCTTAAGAAGTTGTGAATTTAAATGTTTTTCTTTTAACAAAGGATGCAGGATTAAAAAAATTGAATATCTTGAGGATATAAATACAAATTTTTAGAGCTCAATTGTTAAATAAAAACTTTTATTTAATTCTAATTATTTCCCTCGTTTTTGCTATATCTTTTTGGATTGGTTTTAATGTAAATTTGCTCCCAGCTGAAGCAAGTATTAACGCACCAATTTACGATGAACTTTTTAAAATTCTTTTCATCATTGGATTAATCATTTTTATAGGAATGACAATAGCTGTTATATATAGCTTATTTAAGTTTAGGAAAAGAAATGATCAGATAGGCGATGGCATAGCCTTAGAGGGAAATTTAAGCTTAGAAATTGTATGGACAATTATCCCTTCAATAATTGTTTTATTAATAGGTTTATATAGCTACAACATCTACGATCGAATGGGAGGGATGAAAGAACTAAATCATAACCACGAAATGATGAGTTCTAATACTGAAAAAATTTGGGCTGGAATAAGTCAAACCTCTGATAATGAAATAGCAATAAATAATTTATCAATTGAAGTTTCAGCTATGCAATTTGCATTTCTATTTAATTATCCCAAGGGCAATTTCATATCAGGAGAACTACACGTTCCTGTTGATCAAAAAGTATCAATGAAAATGGAATCCAAAGATGTGATTCATGCTTTTTGGGTACCAGAGTTCAGAATTAAACAGGATATTATTCCTGGACAACCGACTATTCTAAATTTCACTCCAACAAAAGTAGGAAAATATCCGATTATTTGCGCAGAATTATGTGGTCCATATCATGGAGGAATGAGAGCCTCCATAATTGTTGAAGAAGAATCTGATTACAACGAATGGTTTAACAAAAATAAAAAACCAGAGGTAAATTTATGACAATATCAATTGATCCACAAAAAACTAATAATGAAAGTCTTCAACCTAAAGGCTGGCTTAGATACTTTAGTTTTAGCCTTGATCATAAAGTAATTGGGATACAATACTTAGTCTGCGGTTTTCTTTTCTATTTAATAGGCGGTACCTTAGCTAGCGCTATAAGAATTGAACTAGCTAGTCCGATGTCTGACTTTATGCCGAGAGATGTATATAACCAAGTTTTAACCCTTCATGGAACAATAATGATTTTTCTATGGATAGTGCCTGTAGTTAACGGTGCTTTTGGAAATTATTTAATTCCATTTTATGTAGGTGCTAGAGATATGGCATTCCCAAGATTGAATGCTGTAGCTTTTTGGTTAATTCCTCCTTCAGGTTTGATGCTGGTAGCAAGCTATTTTGTTGAGGGTGCTGCTCAGGCTGGATGGACGGCTTATCCTCCTTTGAGCATAACTACTCCTCAATCAGGACAAATTATTTGGATTCTGAGCGTTCTATTACTTGGAGGCAGTTCTATATTTGGTGGAATAAACTTTATCGCGACCATTATCAAATTAAGAAGGCCAGGATTAAAACTTATGCAATTGCCAATGTATTGTTGGGCAATGCTAGGGACAAGTCTATTAGTTGTTTTGTCAACTCCTGTTTTAGCAGGCACTTTAATTCTACTTAGTTTCGATATCATCGCTAATACAGGTTTTTTCAATCCTGTTTTAGGTGGCAATGTCGTAGTTTATCAGCATTTATTTTGGTTTTATTCTCATCCTGCTGTATACATTATGGTCCTTCCTGCCTTTGGTTTAGTTAGTGAAATACTTCCTGTACATGCTAGAAAACCACTTTTTGGATATACAACAATGGTTTTTTCAATAATGGGGATAGTAGTTTTAGGTTTAGTTGTTTGGGCACATCATATGTTTACGAGTGGGACCCCCCCTTGGATGAGATTGTTCTTTACTATTGCAACAGCATTTATTGCTGTTCCAACAGGTATAAAATTTTTCAATTGGGTTGCAACATTATGGGGAGGTAAAATTTCCATCAATAGTGCAATGTTATTCTCTTGCGGATTTATTATAAATTTTGTTTTTGGAGGAATTACAGGAGTTGCTTTGGCACAGGTACCTTTCGATATTCACGTACATGATACCTATTTCGTTGTAGCCCATTTTCATTACATAGTTTATGGAGGGACTGTTTTTATTATTTTCTCTTCAATTTATCATTGGTTCCCAAAAGTAACTGGAAAAATGCTCAATGAAAAATTAGGAATTTTACATTTTATCATTACCTTTATTGGATTTAACTTGTGCTTTGCTCCTCAACATTGGCTTGGTTTAAATGGAATGCCAAGAAGAGTTGCAGAATATGATCCTCAATTCCAGTTCGTTAATCAAATTAGTAGCCTTGGAGCTCTTTTGATGGCTATCAGTACAATTCCTTTTTTAATTAATGTATTCCTTAGTGCGAGAAATGGAAAAGATGCTGGAGATAACCCTTGGAATGCTCTTACACCTGAATGGTTAACATCTTCTCCACCTCCAGTTGAAAATTGGGAAGGAGAAGCTCCATTAGTTGAAGAACCTTATGGTTATGGTAAAGAAATCTCCTAACGAAAATAAAAACATATGACAACTCTAGATAGCTCAAAAGAAATTCAAAAAAATAACTCTGAAGTTAAAGAAACACATGAAGACTTCAGAATGTTTGGTCTTATAACTTTCCTAATTGCAGACGGAATGACTTTTGCTGGATTCTTTGCTGCTTATTTAACTTATAAAGCAGTAAATCCATTACCTGATGGTGCTATTTATGAATTAGAACTACCAATACCTACACTCAATACAATTTTGTTACTCGTTAGTAGTGCAACTTTCCATAAAGCAGGCAAAGCACTTTTAAAAAATAAAAACTCTGAATCCCAAAAATGGTTATCTTTTACTGCTTTTCTTGGAATTATATTTTTAATATGTCAATTATTTGAATATTTTCATTTACCTTTTGGATTAACCGATAATTTATTTGCAAGTACTTTCTATGCTCTTACTGGTTTTCATGGATTACATGTCACTTTAGGCACTTTAATGATTTTAATTATTGCTTGGCAAGCGAGAATCAAGGGAGGAAGATTAACTAGTCAAAATATGTTCCCTTTGGAAGCTGTTGAATTGTACTGGCATTTTGTAGATGGAATATGGGTTATTTTATTTATTATTTTGTATCTTTTATAAAAAACTAAATTTTAAAAATTAAATATATTTTTTATTAATTTATATTGCCACAGTTCTCCTTTTTAGTAAGAATATATAATTAGAAATTTGTCAGATAATGCTAGAAGGAAAAGAACTTCTTGAAAAAGCAAAATTATTAAGTAAAAAATCTGAAGATGAGATAGCAAGAGGTTGTGGGTACGTAGGTCCTAGTGGAAGAATCTTAAGAAAAAGTTTTTATAGGGCCCTTATTGAAGCTAAGGGTTACAAAATAGGAAATGGTCGTCAGGGGAAAAATGGTAATAGAGCTTCAAGAGGCAGACAGACAGAATTCAAAACTAAAGTTCATGGCAATGGGAACCTATTAATTGGTCATGCCTACACCAAAAAATTAGGTCTAGAACCTGGTCAGGAATTTAAAATCGATCTTAAAAAAGAATCAAAAACAATTTATCTGATTCCATTAAATTAAAAAAAATATTTTACCAACCGTTTTCTTTAAGCCACTCGGAAGAAATATTATTTGAAGATAAATCTTGATTACTATTTTTATTAAATAAAAGTAATTTCTCTACATATTTAATTAGTGTATCTGCCTCAAGATTTACGAAGTCACCGATATTTAATTTATTCAGATTTGTGTTATGCCAAGTATGAGGAATTATCGCAATAGTAAATATTTCTCCTTCCTGCTCATATTTTGCAATCGTAAGACTTATACCATTTACACAAATACTCCCTTTATTAACTACATATTTTGAAAAATTATTATTTTTCCACTTTATTGATAAGAGCCAAGATTTCTCTAATTTTTCTATATTCTCAACTGTTCCAAGTCCATCTACATGTCCGCTGACTATATGCCCTCCCAGACGGTCAGACACTCTAAGAGCGGGCTCCAAATTAACAATCTGATTAAGGTTCGACTTTACTCCTAAAGTTGTTTTTTTTAATGTCTCCTCACTAACATCAACAGTAAATTTATTTTGAAAAATCTCTTTAACTGTCAAACAAATTCCATCAACAGCTATGCTGTCACCGATTGCCATATCAAATAAATTATCTAGAATTTCAATTTCTAAAATATTTTTTTCTTGTCTTAGTTTTCCAACTGATTGAATTATTCCTGTAAACATAGGTTTAAGAAAAATATTTTTGCAAAATTTTGTATTTACTTTAATTTACTTTAAATGATTTTCAACTATAAATAAATTAAAGAGTAAATAAAAAGAAATTGATCATATTTAGATGATTATTAATTCACAAAAAAGATCATTTGGTAGAGGGGCAGAAGTGAGCTTATTCACTTTAGGGACAATGCGAGCAACTGAAAGTCTCGAAAAAATGTATAGCATAATAAAAAATGCATATTATGTAGGAATTAACCATATAGAAACAGCACCCTCTTATGGTGATGCTGAATCACTTATTGGAAATTCAATAAAAAAATTAGCAATAGAAGAGAACATAAAAGAAAAAAATTGGGTGATTACTTCCAAAGTTTTACCAAAGGGTGATTTTAACTTTTTAAAAAATAATTTTAAAAAGTCTCTTAAAAATTTAAATCGCGAGAAAATTAATAATCTTGCAATTCACGGACTCAATTTAAAACAACATCTAGATTGGGTTCTTGCTGGAGAGGGTAAGAAATTCATATCTTGGATACTTGAGAAGGAACTAGTTGATCAAGTTGGTTTTAGTTCTCACGGAAGTTATTCACTAATTAAAGATGCAATTAACTGTGAAGTTTTTACTTTTTGTAGTCTTCATTTACATTATTTAGATCAATCTAAAATTGCTTTAGCAGAGGAAGCCATAAAAAAAGGTATGGGAGTTTTAGCAATATCACCTGCAGATAAAGGCGGAAGATTGTATTCTCCAAGTGATATTTTGATAGAGGCCTCTAAGCCTTTTCATCCATTAGAGTTAGCGTATCGATTTCTGCTAGCAAAAGGTATTACAACTTTATCTTTGGGGGCGACAAACAAAAAAGATTTTGAATTTGCGCATAAACTTAGAAACTCATTTGAGAAGCTTACAAAACTTGAAAAAAGCGCACTGAATAAAATTGAGGAAGTTTCTAATGAAAGATTAAACTCAACCAAATGTGAACAATGTAGATCTTGTCTTCCATGTCCAAATGAAGTGCCTATTCCAGAAATACTTCGTTTAAGAAATATATCTATTGGTTATGGCCAATTAGAATTTTCAAAAGAAAGATACAATTTAATAGGAAAAGCTGGTCACTGGTGGGAAGAAAAAAATTCCTCATTTTGTCAAGAATGTAATGAATGTGTTCCTAAATGTCCTAGTAAATTAGATATACCAAATTTATTAAAGGAAACTCATAACTTATTAATTGAAAATCCTACAAAAAGATTATGGGGATAAGGACTCATTCCAGATATTTTTAAGATTAATTTTTTGTTGATCTGTTAAGGCAGGGAAAGACCAACTATTTTCCCAACATTTCTCAGAGGGTCCTGAGATGGGGAGCATTTCAGATTTATATTTACTTTGCAAATAATCACTATTGAATGGAAGATACCAACCCTGGCTTACTAATTTATCTACTATTGATTTATTTTCTAAAGATTTAATCCATTTAATTAATATTGCATTATTTAGATTTGATCGACTAAGTAGAAAATGCCACATCAAAGGTACGCCTTGGCTTGGGAAAACTAAAGAAAGCCTCGGATCTATTTTTAAATATTTTGAACAAAGACTATAAGGAACTATTGCGACAATTGCATCAGAATTGATCAACCAATTGAGCATATTTTTATCATCAAATAACATTGCTTGGCTTTTAAGTTTTTTTAAAGAATTAGATGAATTAATTTTTTGAGCAATTGACAATATTATTCTGGGACTTTGTGGAAAAATAATTTTCCCAGTTAATTTTTTAGAAAGAAGAAAATCCCAAGATGTTCTAGCTGAATTTATTAATTCTTTATTATTTTTAATGATAATTGTATAGGGTACTACGCCAATAGGAAATAATTTACTCCTCTGAATTTGATTTAAGCTTCCCAAAAAATCTATCGATCTCTTATCCAAATTTTTGAAAAGTGCATATTCATTTATTTTTTCAAATTCTGAAAAATCTATACTAGAAATCCATCCATCATTTATTAAAGTAAAATCAGAATTGAAATTTGTGTTTCTATTTTTTTGTAGTCGAATATTTTCAAAATTAATTTTTTCCTGCTTCCAATCTTTTGGAATCGTATCTTTAAAAGATTCTGGATAAAAAGAATTTTGTAATGCAATTTTTACTTGATTAGGTAGATTACTGCAAGAGTTTAAGAAAAATAAAAGCGAAAGCTTACCGCAATTTAAAAATTCTCTTCTGGTTGCAAATTTTGAAAACATTCAGCAATCCTTCTCTAAAGAAATTTGACCTAGGCCCTTCATCATTTCCAGATTTAGTTGACACAATGAAACTATTTCTTCATTTTTAAATCCATCTAAGAAAGCAAGCAATGATATTCCACCAGCACCTACACCTTCTTTTACATGACCTAATTCATAATCCCTCAATTCTTTGTATTTTGAAGATTTGAAATTTAAAGGACTGGCTAAACCTAATAATTTGACATCATATTTTTCATTAATTAGATTTACTAAATCATTTAGAGAATTATCTTTCACAAGCCACCCAGTTGTCGCAATAAAAACATCTTCAATAAATTCATCTTTATTTTTTTTATCTAAAAATTCTAATACAAGCAAAATGACTGCAACCATCTGACTTCCTCCAGACAATATTACAGGTTGTTTTGCTAACCTAGCACCAATTAATAGACCCATTGAGAAAGCTTGGAAAGGATCACCTACCGCCGCGACAACATCAAAAGAGTCGAAATCAGCCTTGAAATTTGCATTGAAAAGTCCTCTCTTAACTACTTGTCTTCTTAGTTCTCTTGGAACTTTAAATAAACTACTCCCTACTAAATTAGATACCTGCAAACCAAAAGCTTCCATTACTGCCTGAGCAGTTGTGGTGCCACCAGGTACAGATTCAGAAATTAAAACTGGTTGTTTTAAGGATTTTCCTATTGCAAGACCTTTTTCATAGAGATTTAAAACTCTCTCTTTATTCATCGATTTACCAGTAGTAAGACAATTTGATGGACCCAAATTTCTATCTTCTACAACCAAATGATTAAAATAAGGCTTTGCTCCTATTCCTAGAGGAACAATAACTGGATAAATATTTATAAGCTTTGAACAAACATGACTGATTAGGGCTGGAGTCACTCCTGCATTGAGAAGAGGCAATTTATATTTATGATCTTTTGAAGCACCCTCAAGCAAAAATTCGGCATCTGCGAGCGCAGTTTTTCTCCTTGATTTTGCATTAATACCTGCTGCGGAAATTCCTGGAATTTGTGATGTATTAGTACCAGCAATTATAAGAAATATTTTTAAATTTTTAATATTTTTTTTCAGTATTTCTATCTTATTAAGTTGTCTTTTTTTATTGGATTCATTACCAAAAAAATTTATCCCTAATTCTGTACTGTACATTCTTACTTTATTTTAATTATTAAAATCAACTAAGCTATTTAATAATCTTGGAGGATCTGGGATGGTTAATTTAAATCTAGGAAACAGAGAATAGGCAACTACATGTACTGTTAAAACATAAACTATTTCTTGAAAAATTATTAATAAAATTGCACCTAATTGTATACTCAAAATTGAGGGATATAAAGGTAAATTAAATAATCCAATGAACTTTTCTATTAGACCATAACTCGCTCTAGTAATTAACACCCAAAGATTATCTCCAACCAACGTAGATAATGCTATTACTCTTAGTAAGAAGCCAAGGGTTCCAATAACAACCCCCCCAGTTAAACTAAGTTTCCAACTCTTTTCTTTAAACCAACACCAACCTAACCAAAAAGCCAAGATCCCATAAGGAAATAAAAATAAAGTTCCTCTAACAGGACCCATAATTATAAATAAAAGTAGAAATTGTATTAAAATTCCTTCCAATGCAATTTTAGTTCCTCTTCTCAAGTGCAACAAGATCATCGGGAGGGGTAAAATCAACCTTAATAAAGCTCCCCCAATTGGTAGATAATATAATGCAACCCATAATAAAGACGAAAGAGATGCTAAATAAGAGGTCTCGACAATATTTAATGCTTCAGTTTTTGTTGTTATTTTCATTTTTTGTTGAATATTTTTAATTAATTTTTATTCATAATTTTATTTTTTGAATCTAAGATACGTTCAATCTTTTCTATTTCAAAATTTACCTCAGAATTACTCAATATGGAACTTAACTCTTCCGTTGGATCTTTTGGATCTACATCTTTTAAAATGAATATTATTTTGTATGACTGAAGCTCGATTTTTCTTTTTTT
>QCLU01000003.1 GCA_003214315.1 Prochlorococcus sp. AG-418-D13 | reverse complement strand
CGGTAATAGATAAGGAAACGATAATTATCAAGCCACACTTAATTGAAAATAAAAATTAATCAATAATTTGCAATAAATTAATTCAAACTAGATAAATTTAAGAATTACTTAATCTTTAAAATATTTAACTTTCTTCAAGTGGCTTTATTATTTGGAAAATCTTTAAAATCTTGGGGAAAAATACTCGCACAATATTAATTTGTTCAGGCAAAGGAGGGGTTGGTAAAACAACTTTAACTGCAAACCTAGGCATAGCACTTGCTAATAGTGGAGCTACAACTGCTGTATTAGATGCTGATTTTGGGTTAAGGAATTTAGATCTTCTTCTAGGATTAGAAAATCGCATCATTTATACAGCTCAAGATGTTCTAGACAAAAATTGTCGTCTTGACCAAGCATTGGTTAGACATAAAAAGGAACCTAATCTTGCTCTTCTACCCGCTGGAGATCCAAGGATGTTGGATTGGATGAAGCCCGAAGATATGAAAAAAATTAGTGAGCTACTTAGTGAGAACTTTGAATTTGTCTTAGTAGATTGTCCTGCTGGAGTAGAAGACGGTTTTAAAAATGCTCTTGCAGCCTGTAAAGAAGCTATTGTTGTTACCAACCCAGAATTATCCGCAGTGCGTGATGCGGATAGAGTAATAGGGATTCTTAATACTTCAGATATTGACCCTATCCAACTTGTAATCAACAGAGTTCGTCCTAACATGATGGCTAGTCAAGAAATGTTATCTATCGAAGATGTTCAAGGGATCCTTTCTTTGCCTTTGTTAGGTATTGTTTTAGAAGATGAACAAGTAATAATAAGTACAAATAGAGGAGAGCCACTGACACTTTCAGATGGTAGATCTCCTGCAAAAAAATGTTATTTGAATGTTTCTCAAAGACTTACAAATAAAGATGTACCAATTATCGATCCAAAAAAAGAAGGCAAAAGTCTAAAAGATAAATTCATGAGATTAATGCAAACAAAGGTTTTTTAAAATGATGACTCTCAGAGATCTTATAAATAAATTACTAGGCAGAGAAACGTCTAGTGCAAATACAGCTAGAGAAAGGTTACAACTTGTACTTGCTCATGACAGAGTCGATATGAGTTCCTTAACAACTGATCTTTTAGACAAAATGAGGAAAGAGATTCTTGATGTTGTCGCTAAATATGTTGAAATTGATTTTGATGAGGTAGCAGTAAGTTTAGAGACTGAGGATAGAATGACTGCATTAGTTGCCAATTTACCAATCAAAAGAACTATTTCAGGAGAAATAAAATTCAAAAAAACTGATAAAGCTAATAAAGATATCAAAAAGTAATAAATTTAAAAAAAAGCAAAAAAAATACTGATAATTTACCCTCCCTAATTGTAAGATAAAGAGATTGCCGGCTTAGCTCAGCGGTAGAGCAGCGCTTTTGTAAAGCGAAGGTCATCAGTTCAAATCTGTTAGCCGGCATTTTAATTTATTTAATTCTGTTCAATATTCTTTGCTGAAAATAATAAGATCAAACCTATCAGAGGAATAATAGGGAAAAATCTTATTTCGAGAAAGTACTCTAAAAAAGATGCAAGAGGTTCAAATATCCAATAAGTAAATAATTGAATTAATAAAACAAAAAATAATAAAAAGAACACTACTACAATTCCCTCACTAATACTTCTCCTTTTCTGATCAACCTCCAATCTCCACTTTTCTTCCAAAATATAATAGTACTAGCTTTTCCACTACTTTCCCTCCAGGGGACAGGGCCCAAAATTTTTACAGAAGGGAAATCTAGAGCAATACCTTCAGCTGTAATTGATCCTTTAAAACCTGAAATATTTGCACTTGAAGTTAACAATGGGCCTGTTTCTCTCAAAAGAGATTGTGCCATATATGAATTTGGAATTCTCAACCCAATGGTAAGATCATTGCTGGTGAGGTTTACAGTCTGCTTTTCTGAAGCAGGAATAACAATTGTCAGAGCTCCAGGCCAATATTTTGAAGCTATATTTTCGTAATCTTCTTTAGCTGATTCGTGAACATAATCAATTAAATGTTTATGTTCTGATCCCATAAGAATTAAAGGTTTGTTTCTATCTCTTTTTTTAAACTCATAAATAATACTTGAGAATATTGGTAAGCATCCAATTGCAGGTAAAGTGTCTGTTGGGAAGATTATAGGCAAACCACTTTTAAGATTCTTTAAGGCAGTTTTACAGTCTACTAAATTCATTTAGATTAAGAACCTATAATAATTTATTTATATCTTCCAATGGTAAATCTACCAATACCTGAAAGATCTTTGACAATTTCTACTGATGTAAATTTATCTTTAATAAGTAGTTGTTTTACTTTTTCACTTTGATCAAAATGATTCTCTAAAATTAGCCAACCATTTTCTTTTAAGAATAATGGTGCTTTTTGTATTATTTCCCTAATGTGTTTTAAACCATCTTCGCCGCCTAATAAAGCAACTTTAGGTTCGAAATTTTTAACTTCTTTGGGTAATTTTTCATAAGTATCTTTAGGAATATATGGCGGGTTTGAAATAGCGAGGTCTAGTTTTCCTTTAAAACTTTCAAGAGGTGACCACCAATTTCCACAATAAAATTTCAAATTTGATTTTTTAGAAGAATTTATATAATTTTTAGTGGCTACTTCTAAAGCATCTTGATCTATATCAGTTGCTACTCCGTGACTCAATGGATAAGCCAATGCCAAAGCAATACTAATAGCACCTGATCCAGTTCCTAATTCAGCAAAAAATAATTTTTCTGACTTCTTTCGAAATATATTGAAGACAATATCAACTATGATCTCTGTTTCTGGTCTGGGAATGAGTACTTTATTTGTAACTTTTAATTTTAAGTCTCTCCAAAAAGTTATTCCACAAAGGTATTGAATTGGGCAAGATTTTAGTAAATGATTGTCCCAAACAGATTCTAAAAATTCTAAGTTTCTTTTTATATGTAAGTTTCCCTCAGGATTTATACTTTTCAAATTTAGATCACTAGTTGATATACCGCCTACAGAATCAAGTAAAAGAGCAAGAGATTGATGATCTCCCCCCTTAGAAAGTTGTGTTTTTTTCCAAAATAAAAATTCTTTTACAGAAATGCTAAGCATTTATAAAAGGTTTAGCGTTTTGGGCCAAGCTTTCCTTTACCAGATTCTGAGTAGAAGCTTGATTTTTCACCATCTTGAGTAGAAATAAATAAACCTATAAGGAAAATTGTTGGCACCCCTACAAATAAAAGGCTAGCTACGAATCCGAAATTAGTTGTTTCCATTTAGTGGACAGTTCTATTAGGTATTAAGACTATAGACATATAACTTGAAATAAAGTGGAAAAATAAACAAATTTTTATCAACTAATTAACAGTCTTAAACAATTAGCGAGGTAATTTTTTATTTTCGCTATTTTTTTTAAGTTCTTCTAAATTTGAAGGTGGAGATTGTGGTTTTGTTAAAATGACAGTAGAGGATTTTACTAATGTTTGGCATGCAAGTCGCCAATTTTCAGGTCTATTTTTAAGTTTTTCTTCTTCAACTGATGTAAGAGGGCTTAAAGAATTTTTGCTACCTCCCTCAACTGAAACAAAACAAGTACTGCATTGCCCTGCTCCCCCACAATTTCCTAAAATCCCTTTTAATCCATACAGTTGTAAGTTCTCTTTCATTACTAATTCCCTTAAATTTTCACCAGGATTACATTGAACCTCTAAATCCTCACGGATGAATCTAATAGTTGCCATTTTTTTAGTTATTTTTCTTATTTTGGCGTTTTACTTTGAGAATTGTGACCAAAATATTAACAATTTTTTGTCAAAAATTCCTTGAAAACTCAGTAATGCAAATTGATTTACCCAATTTTTGCAAGAAAATAAATTTATTTACAAAAATCCCTGAAAGGCTAAAAAACCCTTACTATCGTGATGTTTAGCTGTTTATTCAGCATAGTTACTAGAAATTAACCGATGGGATTGCCTTGGTATCGAGTTCACACAGTAGTTATTAATGACCCAGGTCGACTACTTGCTGTGCATCTTATGCATACTGCATTATTAGCCGGCTGGGCCGGTTCTATGGCTCTTTATGAATTAGCCATTTTTGATCCTTCTGATGCTGTTCTCAATCCAATGTGGAGACAGGGAATGTACGTTATGCCATTCATGGCAAGGCTTGGTATTACAAGTAGTTGGAACGGATGGGATATTACAGGTGCTACAGGAGTTGACCCAGGATTCTGGAGTTTTGAAGGGGTTGCAGCAGCACACATAGTATTTAGCGGATTATTAATGTTGGCCTCAATTTGGCACTGGACATATTGGGACTTAGATTTATGGGAAGATTCAAGAACTGGTGAGCCTGCTCTTGATCTACCAAGAATATTTGGAATTCATCTTCTTCTAGCTGGACTCACATGCTTTGGCTTTGGAGCTTTTCATTGCGCTAATGTAGGAATTTGGGTTTCTGATCCTTATGGTTTAACTGGTCATGTAGAACCTGTAGCACCTTCCTGGGGTGTAGATGGTTTCAACCCCTTTAATCCAGGAGGAATAGTTGCAAATCATATCGCAGCAGGACTAATGGGTATTATTGGTGGTATTTTTCACATCACTAATAGACCAGGAGAAAGACTTTATAGAGCATTAAAACTTGGAAGTCTTGAAGGAGTTCTGGCTAGTGCTCTAGCAGCTGTTTTATTTGTTTCTTTCGTTGTTGCAGGAACAATGTGGTACGGTTCAGCCACAACTCCAGTCGAGTTATTCGGTCCTACTAGATATCAATGGGACTCTGGCTATTTCAAAACTGAAATTAATAGAAGGGTTCAAGCTGCTATAGATGATGGCGCCTCTAAAGAAGAAGCATATGCATCTATTCCTGAGAAATTAGCCTTCTACGATTATGTGGGGAATAGCCCTGCTAAAGGAGGATTATTCAGAGTTGGAGCTCTTGTTAATGGTGATGGTTTACCAACAGGTTGGCAAGGTCACATTGCATTCCAAGACAAGGAAGGAAATGAATTAGAGGTTAGAAGAATACCTAATTTCTTTGAAAACTTCCCAGTTATACTTGAAGATAAAGAAGGTAATGTAAGAGCAGATATTCCATTTAGAAGAGCCGAAGCGAAGTATTCATTTGAGCAAACTGGCATTACAGCAACTATTTATGGAGGAGACTTAAATGGTCAAACATTTACTGATCCTGCAGTAGTAAAAAGATTAGCTAGAAAAGCGCAGCTTGGAGAAGCATTCAAGTTTGACAGAGAGACATATAAATCTGATGGTGTATTCCGAAGCTCCCCAAGAGCATGGTTTACATATGCGCATCTATGTTTCGGATTGCTATTCTTGTTTGGCCACTGGTGGCATGCTTCAAGAACTCTTTACAGAAATTCATTCGCTGGAATTGACGCTGAGATTGGTGACCAAGTTGAATTTGGTTTATTCAAGAAGCTTGGTGACGAATCCACTAGAAGAATCCCAGGAAGGGTTTAACCTAAACTTTATTACTTAATCTTATGGAAGCTTTTGCTTACGTTCTTATTTTAACTCTCGCAGTTGTTACCTTATTCTTTGCTGTCGCATTTAGAGACCCTCCTAAATTTGATAAAAAATGAACTAAGAAAAGAAACCTCTTGTTAAAGAGGTTTTTTTTTTACTTTTCATAATTAGAATATTACTCTAGTATTAGAGTTGAAGTGCAGCTTATTTCACCACATGCAGTGTCCAACCTGTCAAAACACAGATAGCAGAGTTTTGGAATCAAGATCTGCTGATAGTGGTAAAAGTGTTCGGAGAAGGAGAGAGTGTTTAAATTGCAGCTTTAGATTTACAACTTATGAAAGAGTGGAATCAATGCCAGTTTCAGTTATAAAGAAAGACGGTGGCAGAGAATTATTTGATAAACAAAAATTATTTACTGGTATATCTAGAGCATGTGAAAAGACCAACTTCAGTAGTGAAGCAATTATTAATTTCGTAGATGGAATTGAATCACAAATAGTTCAAGATTCTAATAAAGATATTAAGTCTTCACATATCGGAGAATTAATACTTAAAAATCTCAGGAAAGAAAACGAAGTCGCTTATATAAGATACGCCTCAGTTTATAGAAAATTTAATGGGGTAAAAGATTTTATTTCTACTCTTGAATCTCTAAAAGGAAGTTCTAAAAACCAATTAGCTTCAATTTCATAAAATACAGCATCTTTAAGTGTAGAATACATATCACAAATGTTTTTGCTATTGGTTTGCAGGCTAGTAGCATTCCTTTCTAACTACCTTAGGTAGTCTGCGATACAACAAATGAACGAAAATTCTTCCCAAACCATTAAAGAACTTTCTGAAGATCAAGAAATTAAAAATTCGTCTGAGTTAGATAATGATTCACCATCCCTAAATGAGGAAGAATTATCATTAAAGAACAGCGATATCCCTTCAGCAGATTCTTCCTCTAGCAGAACAAATAAGGATTTTGAAAACGCAGGATTCACACAAGAAGAATTTGCATCACTTTTGGGTAAATATGACTATAACTTTAAGCCTGGCGATCTAGTTAAAGGTACCGTTTTTGCTCTAGAGCCCAAAGGGGCAATGATAGATATAGGGGCAAAAACAGCTGCTTTTATGCCTGTTCAGGAGGTTTCAATAAATAGAGTTGAAGGACTTAATGAAGTTTTACAACCTTCAGAAAGTAGAGAATTTTTCATAATGAGCGAAGAAAATGAAGATGGCCAATTAGCCCTCTCCATTAGAAGAATTGAATATCAAAGAGCATGGGAAAGAGTTAGACAACTCCAAAAAGAAGATGCAACTATATATTCTGAAGTTTTTGCAACAAACAGAGGTGGAGCTCTTGTTAGGGTAGAAGGCTTAAGAGGTTTTATCCCAGGCTCTCATATAAGTGCTCGAAAAATTAAAGATGACTTAGAAGGTGAATATTTACCTTTAAAATTTCTTGAAGTTGATGAAGAGAGAAATAGATTAGTACTAAGTCATAGAAGGGCTTTGGTTGAGAAAAAAATGAACAGACTTGAGGTAGGGGAAGTTGTTGTTGGTTCTGTAAAAGGAATTAAACCTTATGGAGCCTTTATTGATATTGGTGGAGTAAGTGGTCTATTGCACATTTCTGAAATTAGTCATGAACATATTGAGACTCCTCATAATGTTTTAAATGTGAATGACCAAATGAAAGTTATGATAATTGACCTTGATTCAGAAAGAGGACGAATTTCATTATCTACTAAAGCACTTGAACCTGAACCAGGGGATATGTTAACTGATCCTCAAAAAGTTTTTAGTAAAGCCGAAGAAATGGCTGCGAAATACAAACAAATGTTATTTGAACAAACTGATGATAACGAAGAGATCCCCACAGGTTCAGCTGAAACAGTATAAATTCACTCATCTATTTTGTGTACGAATATCAGAACTTAAGTCTCATTGTTCTTGTACAAGAATTATTTAATTTACAATAATTGATTTGTAACGATAATCTAATTTAGGATAAAGTATTATTTAAAATTTATTTGTAAATGAGTGATTTCATTTTCACTTCGGAATCCGTTACTGAAGGCCATCCTGACAAAATATGTGATCAAATTAGTGACGCTGTTTTAGATGCCTTATTGACAGAAGATCCAGAAAGCAGAGTTGCATGCGAAACTGTTGTTAATACGGGTCTTTGTTTACTTACTGGAGAAATAACTTCAAAAGCAAAAGTAGATTATATAAAACTTGTTAGAAATGTAATTAAAGAAATTGGATATGAAGGCTATAGAGCAGGTGGTTTTGACGCAAATAGTTGTGCTGTTTTAGTAGCACTTGACGAACAATCACCGGATATTTCACAAGGAGTGAACGACGCAGATGATGTCAACGATGATTTGGAAGATAATACCGGAGCTGGTGACCAAGGGATAATGTTCGGCTATGCATGCGATGAGACGCCAGAATTAATGCCCTTACCGATTAGCTTAGCTCATAGATTAGCCATTCAACTTGCCAAAGTGAGGCATGAAGAAGTCCTTAATTATCTACTCCCTGATGGTAAAACTCAAGTAAGCATTGATTACGAAAAAGGGTTACCAGTCTCTATAAATACGATTTTAATTTCAACTCAACATAATCCTGAGATTGATGGAATAACAAATGAAGAAGAAATTCGTCAAAGAATAAAAGAAGATTTATGGACCCATGTTGTAATTCCTGCTACTGAAGATTTAGAAATCAAACCAAACATTAGCAAAACAAGATTTCTAGTAAACCCCACCGGAAAATTTGTTGTGGGAGGGCCTCAAGGAGATGCGGGGCTAACTGGCAGAAAAATTATTGTAGATACTTATGGTGGATATGCAAGACACGGAGGTGGGGCATTTTCTGGCAAAGATCCCACAAAAGTAGATAGATCAGCCGCTTATGCAGCACGTTATGTAGCTAAAAGCATAGTTAAGGCAAAATTGGCAAAAAAAGCAGAAGTACAATTAAGTTATGCAATTGGAGTAGCAAAACCAATTTCAATTCTCGTGGAAACTTTTGATACAGGTGTTATTTCACAAGCTAATTTGACTGAGCTAATTAAAGAGCACTTTGACTTAAGACCCGCAGCAATAATAAAAGAATTTAACTTAAGAAATCTACCAAAAAAAATGGGGGGTAAATTTTTTAGAAAGACTGCCTCCTATGGACATTTTGGCAGAAGAGATCTTGAGCTACCTTGGGAAAATGTAGAAGAAAAAGCAGCCCAATTAGCTGAGGCTTCCAAAATCTTTTTATAAAATATTTTTTTCTATGCCTGGTAATTTTTATGGAGGGTTAGATTTTGGAACCAGTGGGGCAAGAATATCAATAATTAATCTTCATAGGAAATTAGTATATTCAAATTCAGTATCTTATTCATACAGCTTTAAAAATCCAAATTCTTGGATCAATTCTTGTGAAAACCTCTTAGTTAATTTACCTATTGAGGTAAAAATTAACCTTAATAAATTAGCTATCTCCGGCACCTCAGGTACTTTAACAGCATCAAATTTGCAAGGAGAGCCGATAGGAGAAGCAATACCTTATAACCAAGCGTGTAATGAACATGAGATCCTTCTTAAATCACTAACTTCTGGAGAAGAGCATCTGCGAACACCATACAGTAGTCTTGCTAAGGCATTAAAACTAATAAATAAATATGGGACAAATATACTTTTACGTCATCAATCTGATTGGATCACTGGTTGGTTTTTAAAAGATTGGACTCATGGAGAAGAAGGTAATAATCTAAAACTTGGTTGGGATCTAAAAAAAGAATCATGGCCAAAAAGCTATCTCAATACTTCATGGCAAAAATGCCTACCTCAAATAATAAAAAGTGGGAAAATCATTGGACAAGTGAATTCTAATCTAGCAGAGAGATTTAATTTAAATAAGAAATTAATATTAATCTCAGGCACCACTGACTCTAATGCTAGTGTAATAGCTGCAGGTTTAGGTAAAGAAGATGGTCTCACAGTTTTAGGAACAACTATTGTAGTTAAGAAAATTATTGATAACCCTATAAAAAAACAAGGAATTACAAATCATAGAGTAAACGAAGATTGGATATGTGGAGGAGCATCAAACGCCGGATGTGGTGTCTTGTCTCAGTTCTTCTCTGATTTAGAAATAAAGGAGCTCAGTCGACAAATAAATCCATCGAAAAACACTTCTTTAAATCTTTTGCCTCTTAATAGTAAAGGAGAAAGATTTCCTGTTAATAATTCTAATTTAGAGCCGATACTTGGTCCAAGGCCAGTCAGCGACTCACTTTATTTACATGCATTATTCGAGGGGCTAGCTAAGATCGAATTAAAAGGATGGGAAAAGCTAGGGGAACTAACAGGTTCACTTCCAAAAAAAGTTATTACTATTGGTGGAGGTTCAAAAAACCCTCAGTGGAGAAAAATAAGAGAAAAAATCATCAATATACCAATAGTTTCATGTAAAAAAACTACTTCATTTGGTACTGCCTTGTTAGCGATTAACTCAAAATAAAAAAATTTTTTGATATTTGATGAAGATATAAAATTTTTAATTAAAAGGGTTTCACAAACTACACATCTTAATTTAGAGTATATAGGTTAGAGCCGGGATAGCTCAGTTGGTAGAGCAGGCGACTGAAAATCGCCGTGTCCCCAGTTCAAATCTGGGTCCTGGCACCTTCAATACGAAGTTAAATTAGCACCTTCTATAGGTGCTTTTTTAATGCCTGTATGCAGTTGTAGCAGTGCTTAAGTATGGTTCATATAATACACAAACAGGTCATTCTGAGTGTCTCTGAGAGGTATTTGATTGGTATGGAACTGGTATGGAACACTGTGCGATTTTGCATCTGCAAAAAACAACAAAAGTTCCATACTTCTCTAAGTTTCTTTCAAATTCTCCTCACAAGTCTTAATCAATTTCTCAACTTCATCATTGATATCTATTTCTCGATATTTCTTGAAATCTATTAATGCATTCTCATAGTCTTTCAATGCTAGTTTTGCTTTGCCAAGATACAGAATACATTCTTTATTTTGATTATCGTTTTCATAAACTTCAAGAAAGTTAGATACTGCATCATAAAAATTACCATTTTTAAAATTCAGGATGCCTTGTGAAAATAAATATCTATTATCTTCTTGATTCTTATTTAAAAAGTTTCTTAATTTTTTAAATCGTTCTAGGTCCGCGTTTAATTCATATATTTTTAAGAATTTATTTAATTCTTCATTTTCAAAATCTGAAAAGAATTCTCCATCGTATTCATAATAAAATAATTCTTCAGATTTTTTTAAGTCATTTAAAGAATTTACATGGTCACCTAATTCAAGTTTAGCGAGACTGATATACGCATAAATTTCGAAATTCTTAGGATCTATGGTAAGTGCCTTTAAGTAATGCTTTATTGCAAGGTAATTATTTTTTTTACCATAAAAAATTCTCCCTATGTTGAAATTAAAAGCGACTTCGTCGTCATCAATTTCATACCTTTTCTTAAAATCTTTTCCTGCAAGTTCATACCTTTTTGTGCTGAGATAAGTTAATCCTCTCATACGCCAACTATCAGATTGCTGAGGATCAATTTCTATTGCTTTATCAAAGTCTTTAATTGCTTCTTCATATTCCTTTAATAAATATTTAGATGAACCTCTTATCTTCCAAGAAGCATAATCCTCAGGACCATGCTCTATTGCTTTATCAAAGTCTTTAATTGCTTCTTCATATTGTGCTAAACAAAAATTAGATTCGCCTCTTAACTTCCACGAACCCCATTCCTGAGGATCAATCTCTATTGCTTTATCAAAGTCTTTAATTGCCTCTTCATATTGTTCTAAATAAAATTTAGAAAAACCTCTTGAAAACAAAGATTTATAATGATCAGAACAAATCCTTATCGCTATAGTAAAGTCTTTAATTGCTTCTTCATATTTCTTCAGTTCAAATTTAGATAAACCTTTCAGATACCAACTACTATAATCCCGAGAATCAATTTCTATTGCTTTATCAAAGTCTTTAATTGCTTCTTCATATTGCTCATAAAAAAATATTAATTCGCCTCTTCTTCGCCACCAATTAGATACCTCAGGATTCATTTCTATTGCTTTATCAATGTCTATAGATCCTTCTTCAAGTTGTTCTAAACAAAGTTTAGATACACCTCTTAAATACCAAATTTCAGAATAGTCAGGAGTAAGTTCTAACACCTTATCAAAGTCTTTAATTGCTTCTTCATATTGGTCTAAAGAAAATTTAGATTTACCTCTAAACACCCATCTTTCAGGATCATCAGGCGTAAGTTCTATTGCCTTGTCAAATTCTTTAATTGCTTCTTTATATTGATCCGCATGAAAAAGTTGCATTCCGTTTTTTTTATGTAAATCTTGCTGACCTATTTTCTTCTCAAATTCTCTTTTTAACCGCTTTTTTTCTTTTTCCCTTTCTCTTCTTTTACGTCTTAAAACCCCTTTACCTTTTTTAGGAAAAAACCAGTGCCAACCTAGATTTCCATTAAAATGATCTGGAAAAAATTCAATAATTAATAAAATTATGACAACCCCAATAATGAATAATAAAAATTGTATAAACAACATAATCAACCTTCATACATACGTTTTAAATTTTTCTTTTATCTAATTTTTCAAGAAATAAATACATTTTTATTAATTAAAAAGCAGTAGTTTGGCATTTATAAAATTATATTTTTTTTATAGTAATTAATATGAGAGGTTATCGATTTAATTCTTAAAATTTAAAATATTTTTGAAATAAAAATTCCATACTATGCAATTAAAAAAGTCAGATTAATTAATTGACTTCACACTCGGAATAAGTATGGAACCAGTATGGAACTTTCTGTTTTGAGGTAAAAATATGCCTATTTTGGTATCTTAATGTTACTAAAATAACTGATTTTAAGGTCTTTTTATCCCACCTGTCCCTTTCAAATCTGGGTCCTGGCACCTTTAAAACCTCTTCTATGAAGGGGTTTTATATTTTCAAGAAATGTAGAAACTTAATTTTTATTTTATTTCTAGAATTTGAAATTTTTAATTTTCCACTCTGCAGACTTGACCAATCACACCCAGAATTAGTTCATCTCCATTTGGATCTTGCCAATCAGCCAAATCATTGAAATTACTATTGACTTCATCTATAGAAACATCAACGTCTCTGAATGATTTTTCAAAACAATTTATATCCATTGTATAAAGAATATCCTTTGTAATTTCACTTTTTGTTTTTGGAATAAATTTACTAAATACTCTCACAGAACCGTCTTCATTCCTTTTTATACTTTGCCTATCCCATAACTGTTCTCCATATTCACTTTTAGGTACTCCAACCCATTCATGAGGCAAAGCATCTGATTTTTTTATTGAAATACAAAAAGAAACAATAATCGAAAAGACTAAATAAATGATATTTTTAAAAAATTTTGTATTGACTTTATTCTTAGAATCAATCATGACTATTTATGGAATACGAAAATCTTTTATTGGGAGGAAATATAAGATTAAAAATTTGTAAAAATTTTTGTTGATTAGTATTTCTATTATAGATAGAATCAAATATTAAAATTAATAATTTACTTCCAATAAATTTATTATAAAAATAATGAATAAAATACAGAAATTTCTCTCAGTTGTTTTTTTTATTGGAATATTTATTGTATTGCTTTATTTAATCCAAAATTATGGGATTGAACCTCTAAGGAACAAAATAGAAAGTATGGGGATTTGGGCGCCCTTTGGAATATTCATACTTAGAGGAGTAAGTATTATTTTACCTGCCCTTCCAAGTTCAGCTTATTCTCTGCTAGCAGGATCATTACTAGGATTTCAAAAAGGTTACATAACAATAATCTTTTCTGATATCGTTTTTTGCCAAGCTGCTTTCTTTATTGCAAGAAATTATGGTCGGGTTCCTGTACGTAATTTAGTAGGACCGAAAGCAATGAAAAAAATTGAAAGTTTTAATCAGAACCAACTAGAAGAAAATTTCTTTCTTATGACTGGTTTGCTAATGACTGGCCTTTTTGATTTTCTAAGCTACGCAATTGGTATTGGAGGTACTCGCTGGAAAATATTTACTCCAGCATTATTAATAAGTCTTCTAATCAGTGACTCTATACTTGTAGCAGTGGGAGCTGGAGTTAGCCAGGGAGCAGGATTATTGCTAGGAATTGCTCTATTAGGAATGTTTGCTTTAGCGACTCTTTCAGGATTAGCAAAAAATAAAATGCCTAAATAACAAAACAGTTAAAGATTCTGTATCAAAAGAATAGAGATGTGACATTTTTGAAAACAAGAACCAAATGAATAAGAATTCATGCAAAAATAGAAATCGATTAATTTTTTAAAGTTATTAGATGACTCCATTTAGACCAACTTCATATGATCGCCCTGGAGAACAAATATCAACCACTCCTTCTGGATTAAAAGTAACTTCTGCAAAGAGATTAATGGTGGATTCAATGGTAAGAATGATCCAAAAAGCAGAAAATCATTCCGCAGAAGATAAACTTGACGAAGAATCTAACAACAATTAATAAATTTATCGATAAAAGTATAGGAGAGTGGAAATCCATAAGAAGCACTCATACTTTAGCTTTTCAGGAATTTGAAAACTCAACTAGTAAAATATATATAAAACATATCAACTCTAACAATAAAAAAGTTATTGAAATTTTTAAAAATTACAAATTAAGTTTAAACCTAGAAAGCATAGCCATTTCTATAAAATGGCAAGCTATTAGTGATTGGGATGATTATGATATTAGTAAGGGAGATGAAACAATTTTGATATTTTTACCCAAGTATGAAAATTCAGGAATTGTTTTACGAAATAAAGGTTATACTGAACCTCTTATTTCATCATCCAATTATTTCTTTGATGAACAAAATAATTTACACATCAAAACTTTTTACAAATCAACAGTTTCTGAAGAAAAAATTTCTTTTTTATCAACTCACATAAGATCCAGATTTTCTATTATTAGAAATCTGGAAAATAATTCAGTAATACAGACTTCTCATACTTCTGAAATACGAAATTTAGCTAGTTTAAAAGATTAATTATCCTTTCAAATTGAAACTCTGTTTCAGAAATTAAATCAGGAAGGAAGCCTTTGTTTCCGTGCATACAATTAACTGTAGAATTTAAATCAGAGATTGTTGCATCTCGCATTAATTCAAAAACCCTTCTTGCATTTCTTAAAGGTACCCCAAGAGCAAGATAAGTATTTTTAAGATCCTTTAAACAATTTTTTTCTAAAACTGATTCGTCATTAGAAATTAAAAGATAAGCAACAATCCTTAGGATTATTTCTCCATCTCTTAAACAGACGGACATCTTATTAGTTGTATTTAAAGATATTTTTGAATTAACTGAATCTTGATTTTCGCAAATCATTGCTGTTACAGCGTCTGCTGCAATTGCATGTGAATTATTGGTAATTGAGCTTATTGCATCTAATCTTGAGTTGGAACTATTAATAAATTTTTTTATATTGCTTAAATCATTTAATTTCTTATCAGCGGAAAATAGTGGGTTATGCTTTAAAACTGACATTATAAAATTAAAAAAATTAAAGTTCGAACCTTAGAATAGTACAAACCTAGTAAAAACAATACAATTTCAAACTTAACGCAACGCTTCTTAATTAATAACTTCATTCCAAAGTGATAGTTGAAATAATTCAAATAAAAATTTTTTTTTCCGCTAATATAAAACTACATTTTTTAATAAAGTTTTGGATAAACAGGATTTAAAATTATCAAAGAAACTTATTTCCTCATATAAAAAGAGATTGGAAAAAGAAATTCTAGAAAGAAGTATGAAATTAAAGATGCCTCAAAATAAATTTGAAGAAATAATTAATAACAATAATGAACTCATAAATTTAAAAAAAGCGTTAGAAGATCTAGAAACGGAATCTCAATCTCATAGTAAAGTCTGATTTTTGAAAAACCCTTCCAAAAGTGCCTCAAACCAACAATTTCCTTTTTAAGTCCCTAAACAATCAACAACTTCAAGCAGTAAAACATGTTTATGGACCACTATTAGTTGTAGCAGGTGCAGGTAGCGGAAAAACTAAGGCTCTTACTCACAGAATTGCAAACCTTATTGAGGGTAACTCTATAGATCCCTATAACATTCTCGCAGTCACTTTCACTAACAAAGCTGCTAAAGAAATGAAAGCAAGATTAGAGGTTCTTCTAGCCCAAGAATTAGCTTTTAATCAATTTGGTCAGCCTTGGACAACTCTCAAAGAAATTGATCAAAATCAATTAAGAACAAACATTCACCAAGAGAGGCTTCAGAACCTTTGGATCGGTACTTTCCATTCCTTATTTTCAAGACTTCTGAGATACGATATTGAAAAATATACTGATCCAGAAGGCCTAAAATGGACTAGACAATTTTCAATTTATGATGAAACAGATTCTCAAACATTAGTAAAAGAAATTATCAGTCAAGATATGAATCTTGACCCAAAAAGATATGATCCCAAAAAGATTAAAAGATTAATAA
Organism: Prochlorococcus sp. AG-418-D13; assembly: GCA_003214315.1. Taxonomy (GTDB): domain Bacteria; phylum Cyanobacteriota; class Cyanobacteriia; order PCC-6307; family Cyanobiaceae; genus Prochlorococcus_A. The sequence goes on along the minus strand of QCLU01000003.1, from coordinate 166,981 downwards.
GTAATGCTAAAAATCAATGCTTAACTTCTAATGATCTTTTAGAAAAAGCAGATAATAATTTTGATAAAACAGTTGCAGAAGCCTACAAGAGATACAGGATTTCGCTTTCAAAAAATAATTCTTTAGACTTTGATGATCTTCTACTTTTGCCTGTTTTCTTATTGAGGCAAAATGATATTGTCAGAGATTACTGGCACAAAAGATTTAAACATATTTTAGTTGACGAATATCAAGATACAAATAGAACACAATATGAACTTATAAAATTAATTACGGCAGGAAATACTGAACCAAAAAAATTCTTCAATTGGGAAGATCGGTCAATTTTTGTAGTTGGGGATGCTGATCAAAGTATTTATAGTTTCAGAGCAGCTGACTTCAGAATTTTAATTGGTTTTCAAGAAGATTTTAAAACTTCAATCAATGACGATACAAAATCATCTTTAATTAAATTAGAAGAAAATTATAGGTCATCTTCCAATATCCTTGATGCTGCAAACTCACTAATTGAAAACAACTCTGAAAGAATTGACAAAGTTTTAAAGGCTACTAAAGAAAAAGGGGAACTTTTAACATTACTCAGCTGTGATGATGAAATTTCCGAGGCAGAAGCAATTACCAATAAAATAAAATCACTCAATAACTATAATCAAAACCCAATTTGGAAAAATTTTGCAATTTTATATCGAACTAGAGCTCAATCGAGAGTATTAGAAGAATCTCTTGTGAGGTGGCGCATTCCTTATACAATTTTTGGAGGATTGCGTTTTTATGATAGAAGAGAAATTAAAGATGCAATAGCATATTTGAAAGTTCTGGTTAATTCTTCAGATAATGTTAGTCTTTTACGAATCATAAATGTTCCTAGAAGAGGGATTGGTAAGACTACTATTCACAAACTAAATGAACTATCTAATAGGTTAAATATCCCATTATGGGAGGTTCTTAATGATAAGCAAAGTCTTGAAGAAACAATAGGCCGATCATCAAAAGGAATTAATAAATTTACAACAATTATGAATGATCTACTGTGTTACCTAGAGAATTCAGGTCCCGCTCAACTACTACAGCTTATATTAGAAAAAAGTGGTTATTTAAGTGACTTGCTCTCTAGTGGCACTGAAGAATCTGAAGATAGAAGAAATAATTTACAAGAACTAATTAATGCAGCTACTCAATATGAAGAAGAAACAGAAAGTGGAGATGTAGAGGGATTTCTTTCTACAGCAGCTTTAACAACTGATAATGATACGAAGAAAAATAATACTAACTCTGTAACTCTCATGACTCTGCATAATAGTAAAGGTTTAGAATTTCAAAATGTTTTTATCACTGGGCTAGAACAAGGTCTCTTCCCTAGCCATAGATCAATAGATACTCCCTCACTTCTTGAAGAGGAAAGAAGATTATGCTACGTAGGTATTACAAGAGCTAAAGAAAGAGTTTTCTTAAGTCATGCCAGAGAAAGAAGATTATGGGGTGGTATGCGTGAAGCAACAATTCCTTCAATATTTCTTTCGGAAATACCTGAAGATTTAATGGATGGCGAATTACCACAAACTGGTGGTGCTTCAATTAGAAGAGATTGGCATCTTGATCGTTTAACTAGAGTTGATCGAAACAATCCAAATGAATTTGTTAACAAACCAATAAATGCAGTAAGAAAATTATATTCAGGACCCAGTAAAGGGAAAAGCTGGATAGTTGGAGATATGCTAATTCACTCAAAGTTTGGGAAAGGTGAAATCATACATATTTTTGGGAGTGGGGAAAAAATATCTTTAGCAGTAAAATTTGGTGATAAAGGAAGTAAAATTTTAGATCCCAGATTAGCTCCAATTCGTTATGTAAGTTAAAACTCATGAACTATATCTCTGAGTACATCCAAAGGGAATTAATCAAAACTCCATTTAATTTATATAACCTAATTGCTAAATACATAGAATCTAATGACAATACTAAAGTAGCTTTTGTTGGCGGTTATTTAAGAGATTTATTAATAAGCAAATTCCACAAAAAATCGTTTTCTAAACCTGTAGATATTGATCTTGTTATTGAAGGATCCTCTATTTCTCTTGCAAAATTTATAAAAAAAAATATTGTAAATGTAGATTTATGTTTAATCAAGGAATTTAATTTATACAACACTGTAGAAATAAATATTAATGACTATAAAATTGATATTGCTTCTGCAAGAAAAGAAATTTATTCTGCTCCAGGCCTAAATCCCACAGTAAATAAAAGTACTATTGAGGAGGATCTTAAGAGGAGAGATTTCACAATAAATTCAATAGCCTTCGAGGTCTCGACAAGAAAAATCTATGATCTTTATGGAGGAATTTCTGATATAAAAAGTAAAAGATTGAAGTTACTTCACAGTAATAGTATTTCAGATGATCCAAGTAGATTAATTAGATGTGCAAAATATGCTTCAAGGTTAGATTTCAATATTTCAAATAATTCCCTCAAACAATCTCAAGAAACAGTTAGACAATGGCCATGGAAAAGTTCAGAAACTCATCAGAAAATGATTTACCCTCCTGCACTAGGCATACGAATAAGGATGGAACTAGCTGAAATATGCAAACACGATAATTTGACTAATGTTATTTCGATAATTCATAAATGGGAAATTATCTCAATCTTAAATGAAAATATTCAAGTCAATAAAAGATTTTTAAGAGGACTAAATTGGATTAAGAAGTTAAAGGGAAATCATATGCTTTACTTATTAAAAGATTCAGAAGATTTGGAAAAAGCATGTCAAAGATTTTTGGTAAATAATAGTGAGATAAAAATATTAGAAGATTATATAAATATCAAAAAGATATTAAATACAAACCAAAAAAATTTCAATAATTTTTCTCCATCAAGTTGGACAGAATTTATTGAGGATAGAAACCTTAATGATGAGACAGTCAAATTATTAATTTGTGATGGAGGACCATACTGGCGTAAATTGTTTAAGTGGTTATTTATTTACAAATTCATAAAATCAAAAAAAGATGGAGAAACATTAAAAAAAGAAGGATGGGACTCAGGGAAGGAGATGGGAAAGGAAATCAAAAGATTAAGATATTTGGAAATTGACAAATTAATATAGAAATTAATTACATTTTTACAACCTCTCCAACCTTGTACCATTTATCCTTTAGAACATTTTCATATTTACGATTGCAACTAATCAACAAGGGTCCACATGTTTGAGGATCTAATAGTAATGATATTCTCTCGTTAAAAGTCTCTTGATCTAATGAATTTTCGTTTAAAAAATTAATTATTCTTTTTTGCTTATTTACTTTATAAATTTTTTCAAAAATTTCTTTATTAGATTCAAAGAAAGTACTTTTAACATCTTTTCTTATTAAATCAAATACTCCAGGATAAGCTTTAAATGCAAATAAATCTAATAAAACTTTTAGTGGCTCAAGATTATGGCTTTGCCTATATAAATTAGATGATTCAACCATTTCTTTAAGATGTCCAATAAATCCATATCCAGTAATGTCAGTCGCAGCTTTGACTAATGATTCTTTAAATTGATTTTGAAAAAGATAAATTTCATCAATCAAATATTGCTGACTCTTTACTAAATTATTAATTACTTCAGAAGAACTACCCAGCATATTAATATTTTGCATTTGACCGGCAAAGTAAATCCCAACGCCCAGAGGTCTAGACATCATAAGAATATCTCCAATATTCATTCCAGATTTAAGCCATGGTTTTGCTCCATTTTTTAAAATACCTTGAACTGTTAAAGAAATATCTATTCCTAATGAATAAGGTTTATTTACTAAACTTCTTGCCTCGAAAGTATGGCCTCCAAGTAATTCACCTCCATGATCCTCAACTGTTGATTTAATACCTTGAAGTGATTGAGAAAAGAGGTAACTCTGAAATTCCCTTTCAACTTTTGGTAATGAAATTAAAGCCTGCGCGGATGAAAGTTTTGCTCCGCATGCCCATAAATCTGAGCAAGCATGCAAAGTAGTAATTTTTGCATTAAGCCAAGGATCACTTACCAAAGCAGGAAATCCATCTACACTTTGCAAGATAATATCTTGACCATTTTGATATATCTCAACTGAATCTTCAGGTGATGAGGCAAAAGAATTTAAATTAGAATTTATTAATGATTTATTCAAAACAAATTGAGGAATTTTTGCTGCACATCCTCTGCAATCATTCAATGAAATATTTTTTTCACTACTTTTCATAATTAGCCTTTTTGATCTGAACTTTTTAATAAAGTTGAGATCAATTTTATGCTTTAAAATCCAAAAAATAAAAGAAGGGCCGAAAACAAAATTGCGATAAATAGCAAAAGCCTTTGGATGGTGGCTTGGAAATATATTTACTATTTGCAATCCGATCTTTTGAGGAAACCACTTTTTTAATGATCTCCCTTCTATATCGTTTTTTAGATTTTTTACTAATGTATTTACAACTTTTACTGCAAAAACTCCCGATGCTGGCCTTTTTGCTGAACCTACAACTCCGCAATCACCGACAGCAAAGATTCCAGAGAAACTTTTTATCTGTAAATTCTGATTTGTAATTATTCTGCCATAAGAATCCGAATCTAATAATTTTTTTTGTGCCCATAACGGAGATTTATTTCCAGTACATAAAAGAATCTTGCCATAATCAAAATTAAGTTTTTCAACTAAATCAATATTGGAATTCCGTAAACTTTTTAGAATTGTATTATTAATTTTTCTTGAATCACATAATAGTTTTAAAGGTCTATCTCCCCATCTTTTTCTCAAAGCATAAGATACTTCAATTGCAGCAAGGCCACTCCCAACAATTACAAATGGAAGTTCATTAACTGAATCAAAAATGTCCTCTTTTAGTATTGATTCATAAGCCCTTAAAAAAGGTTTAATTGAAAAAGCATTTCGATTTTTAACTAGTGATTCAAATTCTTTTGGAATTATTGTTTGACTTCCATAATTAAGCACCAACTTCGAATAATTAACTGAAGGTCTATTACTTAAAACAATTTTCTTTAAATTGAAATCAATATCCTTTACTTCTTCTTCTATAAAAGATACTTTTGCATTTTTTGCTAAAGATTTTATATCAATTAAACTCTCTTCTAAAGTGATTGATTTTGAAATCACCGATGGGAATATAGCCGAATAAACCAAATGAGAATCTCTAGATATAATTGAAACAGGAATTTCTGGCATTAATTTCGGAAACATTAACCATTTCTTCAATAAAGAAACATTTGAGTGTCCTCCTCCAATTAGTACCAGATGATTAAAAGCCATTTACATCACTATGAATAAAGAACATTTATTACCAATTGAAACATCAAGATTAGGAGTGATTGGTGGAAGTGGATTTTATTCAATGGATCAAATAGAGTACTTAAGAGAACTAGAAATTAATACTCCCTATGGTAAACCTTCTGATTCAATAAAAGTATATAATCTTGGAAACCTAGAGATAGCATTTATTCCTAGACATGGCAGAACACATAGTTTAAATCCTTCTGAAATCCCTTACAAAGCTAATATTTGGGCTCTAAGATCAATAGGAGTAAGATGGATTATAGCCCCATCAGCAGTTGGTTCATTACAAGAACAGATAAGACCACTTGATATAGTTGTTCCAGATCAATTTATAGACCGGACAAAAAATAGACCTGCAACCTTCTTTAACGAGGGAGCTGTGGCACACGTAACTATGGGAGATCCCTTCTGCACAAATTTGTCACGTATACTAAGTGAAATCGGAGAAAAAAATATTCCTGGCGGTAGACAATTGCATAGAGGGGGTACCTATTTAGCAATGGAAGGTCCCGCTTTCTCAACTAGAGCAGAATCTAATTTATATAGAAGTTGGGGATGTTCAATAATTGGAATGACAAATCACACAGAGGCAAGATTAGCTAGAGAAGCTGAAATAGCTTACTCCTCATTATCTATGGTTACTGATTATGATTGCTGGCATCAAACTCATCAAGAAGTTTCTGTAGAGATGGTTTTGGATAATCTAAGATCAAATACTGAAGTAGCTAATAAAATAATATTTGAAGTAGCGAAATTAATTGAAAAAGAAAGACCAAAAAGTAAGTCTCATTTTTCATTAAAAGATGGATTGATAACCCAAAAAGAAAATATCCCAAGCTCTACTAAAGAGAAACTAAGGATATTTACTGATTCTTATTAGGCTTATTAGATACAAGTGATTAAAAGCTAAAGGGAAAGAATATGTTAACCTCCAGCTCCAACTCCTTGGTATGAGCCATAGAAGAATATTCCTAAAACGAAGATAACTGCGATTCCACCTGCTGTAGCAACAAGCCATAGAGGAAGAGTTCCTTCAGTCCATCTTCTTTCCCATGCAACTGCTGGTCTACCGTCGGGAAGTCTATCTGGAATTCTTCCATCAGGTCCTTTTAATTTACTCATAGTTTTAATTTAATTGAAAAAGTAACTGGAAAATAAAATTCCCAATACAAAGACTGATAGTAAGCCTAAATAAAGGCTTGTACGATTAAGTTCAACTGGAACTTTGTTAGGATTTTCGTTTACTTGCATGATTAATAAATTTATCGGGCTACGAATTGCATAGCAGCAATAGAACCCAAAAAGAATACTGATGGTATAGCTAAAGCGTGAACTGCTAGCCAACGAACAGTAAATATAGGATAAACGCGGACTTCCGCAGCCTGCATTGGAGCTTGAGAATTAGACATAGTTATTTTGTTCTTAAATCAAGTTGAGACTTGGCATCAAATCTTTGTGTTACAACAGGAGCTTTTGCTTCAGATGCCTGAAAATAACTATCCGGGCGAGGAGTACCGAAAGCGTCGTAAGCTAAACCTGTGTATACGAATAAGAAGCCTGCTATAAAAATAGCTGGTAATGTTACTGCATGAATAATCCAGTACCTAATACTGGTGATTATTTCAAAGAATGGGCGTTCACCCGTTGAACCTGCGGCCATAATCACAAATGTTTACCATATGATCTTACAGTGTAAAATCATAAGTTCGCGAAGAAATTAACAGCTTGGTTACAGACAGTTGTTAAATTCATCCAAAATTAAGATTTTTTTTATTATTTTCTTAATTTTTTACAGATCTAGCTATTCCATTTAAGGATGTAACCACGTTCCCCAAGTATGAATCCTTTTTGATTATCTAAAGACTCCTTATCAAGAAAAACTATTTTTATATAGTTAGTAGGCAACCCAGAAGCAAGAGGATCTGAATTCCAAGTTTCACCTTGATCTTTACTTACTATTAAAGTACCATTACCACCGCCAGCCCATATGTCACCATTTGGATCCCATCCCATGTCTAGATAATTGTAACCATTAAGAATAGGAATTATAGGCTTTGACCAACTTTCTAGATTATTAGAATCTTCATTAAATCTAATTTCCGCACCTCTTGAAATCATCCATAAACTTCCTTCTGGATTGAAACCAATGCTTTGCACTCTCTTACTACTTGCTCTTTGGTGAGCAATCCAAGTATTGCTATCCCTATCAAGAGTAGAGAAGAAATTTCCAAGACTGCTTACGCTCACATAATCACCGCTAGAGGTTCTTCTTAAATCTCTTATACCTCCTTGTTCCGAAGGGTCTGATACTTTTGCCTCCCATGTTTCACCGCTATTGGAAGTTTCATAAATAGCTGCTGAGGTTGTCGCTAATTGAGCAACTCCTTCATCAATAGTAGTAACTAAGAAAGGCTGGCCTGGTAACTTACCAAGTGAAAGCCTAGTCCAATTTTTACCTTCATCGAGAGTATGCATTACGAGAGAGGGTTGTCCTATTAACCAACCTTCAGAACCCTTGAAATCAATATCAAGAAGGCGAAAGTTCTCTTCAGCAGAAATATCTAATGATCTTTTTTCCCATGTTTCACCACCATCAATTGATTCCATAATCAATCTGTTTGAACCTACTAAAAAACCATGATTATCATCTATAAAATCAACATCTAAAGCATTAGCCTGATCTTCAAACTGAATTGTTTTCCAAGGGCTGCTTTCATTCATCTTGACACCTGTAGATGAACAACTGCTTAAAACGAAACAGAGAGCTACAGATAAAAGAAGATTAGGAATACTGGTAAAAAATTTTTTCATTTAATTATATTAATGCAAAGAGTACAAAGAAAGGAACATAGCAGCAGCAAACGCCAAACCCCCAAAAATCAATATATTTTTTTGTCCCGGAGGTAAGCTATTAAATCCAAATCCATAAACTAAATTCTCTTCAAATCCACTAGGTTTTGCTCTGGATCCAATATCCTTATAAAAATTTTTACCAGCTCGACAAACAGGGCAAGCGAAGGTGTTGCCATCCAACTCTGAAAAAGGCGTATTTTTAGGTATGTTTAATTTTTTATTTCCTTCAGACGGATCATAAATGTATCCACAACTTCTACATTCGAATCTATTTTGTTCTAAATTAAGGACAGGTTGTTCAACATTTACTCCAGAGGAGTTTTCAGAAAGTTTTTCTTTCTCAAAGTCTTCAACTATTTTGTTTTCCTCAGAGGCTGGTTGAATGTTTTCACTCACGGTTTATTATTGTTCTTTAAGAACTTTAAAAGATTTTCCTTAATTAAGCGACCTTTATTCAAAATTAATTTTTTAAGATGTTTTTATTAACTGGCTATGAATATTTTTTAGGTTTCCTTATAATTGCCGCAGCTGTACCAGTATTAGCTCTAGTTACTAATCTCATAGTTGCTCCAAAAGGCAGAACAGGGGAAAGAAAACTTACATATGAATCTGGAATGGAGCCTATAGGAGGAGCATGGATTCAATTTAATATTCGTTATTACATGTTTGCCTTAGTTTTCGTTATATTTGATGTTGAGACAGTATTCCTTTATCCTTGGGCTGTTGCCTTCAATAGATTAGGCTTATTAGCTTTTATTGAGGCTTTAATTTTCATTGCAATACTTGTTATCGCTCTGGCATACGCATGGAGAAAAGGTGCTTTAGAATGGAGTTAAAAAATTGAATCCACAATTATCCCCAAAAGCAATAAGAGAAATCCGAGAAGGAACTTGTAATCCTCTTGGTGCACCACAAGTTACTACAGATTTAAGCGAAAATATTATAATGACAAGTTTAGACGATCTTCACAATTGGGCTAGATTAAGTAGTCTATGGCCTCTTTTGTACGGAACAGCTTGTTGTTTTATAGAATTTGCTGCCTTAATCGGATCTAGATTTGATTTTGATAGATTTGGTTTAGTGCCTAGAAGCTCCCCAAGGCAAGCAGATTTGCTAATAGTTGCAGGAACAGTAACGATGAAGATGGCTCCAGCCCTAGTAAGACTTTATGAACAAATGCCTGAACCAAAATATGTGATTGCCATGGGTGCTTGCACAATCACAGGGGGAATGTTCAGCGCAGATTCTACAACTGCTGTAAGAGGCGTTGATAAATTGATACCAGTTGATTTATACCTTCCAGGATGCCCACCAAGACCTGAAGCAATTTTTGATGCTGTAATTAAATTAAGAAAAAAAGTTGGTAATGAATCAATTTTAGAGCGCACAAAAACAGAGCAAACTCACAGATACATAACATCTGATCACGAAATGAATCTTGTTTTCTCAGAAAATACAGGTGAATATCTAAACAAAACTCCAGCCAACGTAATTCCCTCCTCCAAAAAAGAAAAAATAACTGAATTACCTGAAAAAGCCGAAAAAACTGAAATTATTAATACTGTAGAAGATTAATGGAAAAAGACGGTTTAGCCAAATCCTCAGATACTTCAATAGAAAAAGAAGGGTTTATAAGCCAATCTTTGTCTAAAGATGGAATCCCAAATCAATCTTTATTTGATGATCACATAGGAATAGAGAACATTTCTGTGGAACCTAACAAATTATATGAAGCAGTATCTGCCTTGAGAAATTACGGTTTCAACTATCTCCAATGTCAAGGAGGATATGATGAGGGACCAGGCAAAAATCTTGTTAGTTTCTACCATTTTATAACTGTTGATGATTTACAAAAAATCGAAAAAATTAAAGAAGTTAGATTAAAAGTTTTCTTAAAAAGAGATTCTGATTTATCAATCCCTAGTTTGTATAAGATTTTTAAAGGAAGTGATTGGCAAGAAAGAGAAACTTTTGATATGTATGGAATAAATTTTATTGATCATCCTAATCCCAAAAGACTATTAATGCCTGAAGACTGGAGAGGATGGCCATTGCGAAAAGATTATATTCAGCCAGATTTCTATGAACTTCAAGATGCTTATTAGTTGATTTTTTTCAACTTACGGTACATAAACATAACTGCTCTTGCGAGTTTTCTTGGATCATGCCTAAGAGTTGGAGTTATTCTTTTTGAATATAATGGAGCTTGTAAAACATAATAACCTTCGGATAATAATTTTTCTTTATTACATTGGACAGGCTCTGCCCCTCTACTTTCGTAATAATCAACTAATGGAGACTTTTCAAATTGAATCTGAGATAATATTGAATTAAAAATTCTAGTATTAATTCCAAAATTTGATAGTTGCTTTTCTATTGCTTTAATATGTTGATAAACATCAAGTCCATCTGTTTCTCCTGGCTGAGTCATCAAATTACTTATATAAATTTTGGGAGCATTATTTTGTAATAAGGCATCTACTATCTCTGGTACTAAAAGATTAGGCAATAAAGAAGTGTATAGACTCCCTGGACCAAGAACAATTAAATCAGCTTCTTTTATAGATTCAAGAGCACTCTTAAGAGCTGAAGGATTTTCTGGTATGTAACCAATCCTCGAAATTAATTTTTTAGATTTGCTGATCTTGCTTTCACCAAAAATTTTTTCACCATCTTCTAATTCAGCCCATAACATAACATTAATATTTGTGGCCGGCAAAACTTGACCTTGTACGGCCAAAACCTTACTAGATGCTTGAACTGCTTTTTCTAAACTGCCCGTGATTGTTGTTAAAGCTGATAAAAATAGATTTCCAAAACTATGTCCCTCGAGACCACTTCCCTCTGAAAATCTATACTGGAATAATCTAGTTAAAATAGGCTCTTCGTTTGATAAGGCTGCTAGACAATTTCTAATATCTCCTGGAGGTTGCACGCCTAATTGTTTTCTAAGAATTCCACTACTTCCGCCATCATCTGAGACAGTTACAATTGCTGTTATATTACTGCTATAGTTTTTTAGGCCTTTTAATAAAGTAGATAAGCCTGTACCTCCCCCAATCGCAACAATATTAGGACCTCTGTTTAATTTGCTCTTAACTCTTAATGCATCAACTAAAAATGTATCTTTTTCTGGAACAAGCGCTTTTTGAATAGAATTAATACTTCTATTTTGTCCAATCCCTATCAAAATAAGTCCAATAGCAAAAATTAATGGCCCTAGTAATGAAATGGGTAAGATTTTAGTTAAACCTGTCAATAAACCAAAAAATATCTCAGAAAACCAATAAAGGGGGCTTAAATTTGTCCAAATTGAAAGGCCTAGTAATGAAGTAAGAAATCCTATTGCAGATGTAAGCATCCATCTTTTTATTACCAGTCCTGGCAAAAACCAACTCAAAATTCTTGAAATTTTGTTCAATAGATGAAAGTTATACTTTTTATGGTAGTTATAAAATCTTCTAACTCTTTTTTTTTGTTTATTCATTAAAAACCTCTTTAATTATTATCTTCAAATAAAAAAATCATTTAAATTGATTATAAATCAAATTCAATCATCCTTTTTTTATTTATAAAAATAGGCAATATATATATGAAGATGAATATTTCTCTATCTAGGTTTTGAAAAAATCAAAGCATGCAGTTGAAACAAAAAACCTCTCAATAAGCTGGGGGGAAGTTAATGTGCTTAATCAAATAAATTTTGAACTTAATGATGGAGAGAAATTAGCTATTGTTGGCCCCTCAGGTTCTGGTAAATCAACCATATTAAAAATATTAGCAGGACTCATTTTACCTACCAAAGGAGAATTAAGAATATTTGGGGAGAAGCAAACATATTTGAGATTAGATCAAAATAATCCTCCTGATGTAAGACTAGTTTTCCAGAACCCGGCTTTATTAGGATCTCTAACTATTGAAGAAAATGTAGGTTTTCTACTCAAGAGAAATAAAAACCTATCGAAAAAGTCAATTCATGAAATAGTACTTGAATGCTTAGCTGAGGTAGGATTATTTAATATTGAGAATAAACTTCCAAATGAATTAAGTGGAGGCATGCAAAAAAGAGTAAGTTTTGCTAGGGCATTAATTACTGATCAAACTCTTAATGCAAAGTCAAAACCTTTATTACTTTTTGATGAACCAACTGCCGGCCTTGATCCCATTGCCTCATCAAGAATTGAAGATTTAATTAATAAGACAAATGATAAAGCTAGCGGATCATCTATTGTGGTTAGCCATGTTCTTAGTACTATAGAGAGAACTTCAGATAAAGTTTTAATGCTTTATGGAGGCAAATTTAGATGGGCAGGCTCGATTAATGAATTTAAAGAGAGTAAAGATCCCTATGTATTTCAATTTAGACATGGGAAACTTGATGGTCCAATGCAACCAAAAGACATTTAGAAATTATGCGTAGAAGCTTACGAGATTCAATAGTTGGTTTTTCCTTATTAGGGGGCATTTTAATATTCACTTTTTTTTCTTTTTGGCTAAGAGGAGTAAGATTATCTTCAAAAAATTGGTACCTCTTTGCTGAATTCAATAACGCAAGCGGTTTATCAAAAAAATCTCCAGTTACTTACCGAGGAATCTTAGTTGGATCGATAGAAGATATCTTGTTCACGAATGAATCAATTAAAGCAAAAATAGTTTTAAATAATCCTGAAATTATTCTTCCAAGGCCTGCATTCGCAAGGGTAGTGACAAATTCATTCCTTGGAGGAGATGTGCAAGTTGCTCTAGAAACTAGTGACAAGACAATTCCTAAAAACATCGCACAACCTATATCCGAAAAATGCGATACCAAATTAATTATTTGTCAGGGAGACACTATCACAGGTAAGCAACTATCAAGTCTTTCAAATATAACTAATAGAATAAGCCAACTTTTAAAAGAAACAAATCAAGAAAACTTAATTGAAAACGTCCTCAACTCAATTGATCAATTTGACAAAACACAAGAAAATCTTGATGAATTAATTTATTTATCGAAAAAAGAAATAGAAAGAGTTGAACCTCTAATAAAAGAAATTACAATTGCTGCTAATCATTTGAATAACATTTTGTCTACTATCGATGACAAAGAAACCCTTAATGATATTAAATTGACAATAAATTCTGCTAGGTCTATTTCAACCAAAATAGATGATATGAGTGATGATTTTAAAAAATTAACTCAAGATAAAGAATTAACCAAATCTATAAGAGATTTAACGATTGGACTTTCAAAATTCCTTAACGAAATTTATCCATGAGAAATATTTAAAATTCATTTATAGCATTTAAAGCCATAGTTGCGATTGCTTTATCTGTAGCTTTTGGCAGTTGAACATATTTACCTTGAGCTGCCTCTGCTAATTCTTTACCAAATCCACTTGCAATAAATTTTCTTTCTGTATCAATTATCAAAAGTTTTATCCCAAGCATGGGATATTTTGCTGCAATATCAAGAACCTCCTGCTTTAAATTTGCATTTGTATTTTCGTTTTCTTCAACATCATTTTGTCCTAGAGATAATCCTAATGGAACATTTCCTCTTCCATCGGTAATTCCAACAACAATAACTTGACCTATATCTCCAGTAGAAAGAGCATTTTTTGCTACTTTTGCTGATTGCGTTAGTCCATGAGCTAAAGGCGATCCACCTCCGCAGGGCATTGTTTCTAGCCTTCTTTTCGCTGCAGTTATTGATCTTGTTGGAGGTAAAAGAACTTCTGCCTGATTACCTCTAAAGGGAATTAGGGCAACTTCATCTCTATTCTCATATGCCTCTGTCAAAAGTCTGATAACTGCCCCTTTAGCGCTTTGCATTCTATTAAGAGCCATAGAACCACTAGCATCAACAAGAAAAATGACTAAAGCACCCGCTTTTTTTTGAAGAAGCTTAGCCCTAAAATCATTTTCTTCTATGATTATTGATTTATTAGGATTCCTTAATCTTCGTGATTTTTGATAAGGAGCTGCAGCTCGCAAAGTCGCATCTACTGCAATTCTTTTTACTTTACCTCTTGGAATTATAGGTTTCACATACCTTCCTCTACTATCACTGAATATCACTGATCTACTTCCACTATTTCCGGCTTTTGATTTAGCTGATGAAAAAAGCAATAAATCAGGATCAACCATACATGCCTCAGGATCTAATATGAATTCTTCAGGTATTTCGGGAGTAGATTCTTCTTCTCCATCAGAATTATCTTCTTCTTGTTCTAGGTCTTGCTCATTATCATTTTCATTAGTCTCAGGTTCAGACTCTTCATTGTTTGATTGAGGCGGAGGAGGGGGACTCTGATCCTCCGGAGGGGGGGGGTTGAATATCATCATCTTCAGGAGGAATTTGCATTGCTCGTGGGAGAATAACTAACCTAACTGCGACTTTTAGGTCTTCAGAATTTACATTCTCATCGCCTCGAAGTGCTGCATTAGCCTTTGCTACTTTTACTGCAAATAATTCTGACCTATGCCCTTCTACGCCTCCTCTAAGAGCTTCATTCACTAAATAGGTTATTTGCTCTTTTGTTATCTTGACATCCTTTAACCATTGCCTTGCCAAAATTAATTGAGTGGATAAATTATCAGATTCTTCAGACCATTTTTCTGAAAATTTAATATTATTTTCTGCGTGCGATAAAACAGATTTTGTAATCTCAACTCTTTGAACATTATCAATAGATTGATCTGCGGAAAGCACAATGGCAAAACGATCTAAAACATGATCTCTTAAAACACCTTCTTCAGGATTATAAGTTGCTATTAAAAGTGACTTACAAGGATGAGAAAGGCTTAAACCATCTCTTTCAATATTATTTTGCTCTCTTCCTATAGCTTCAAGAATTAAATTTACAATTCCATCATCCAATAAATTTATATCGTCTACATACAGAACACCTCTATGAGCTTCTGCTAAAATTCCAGGCTGAAACACTTGTTCTCCCGTACTTAATGAGGCAGCGACATCAATTGACCCAACAAGTCTATCTTCAGTTATACCAATGGGAACTTGAACAAATGGTGCCTCTTTTACTTTTTTTGGAATTTCATCAATTTGATTCAAATAATCACTTCCAATTGTCTCCTCTAACAATTTATTAGTACTAATATCCCATTCCTCTGGTTTATGTGGATCTAGGTTTCTACCAATAGGTCTTAATGAAGTATTACTATTTGTCTTAGATAGTGTTTCCAGTATTGATTCATTATCTAATACTTCTATAGGAGGAAGCAAAGTATGCAAACCCCTTGCTAATACTGACTTACCAGTACCTCTTCCGCCAGCGATAATCACTCCTCCTAAACTCGGATCAACTGCTGCCAAAAGCAAAGATAATTTCAATAAACTATGACCCGTAATTGCCGCCAAAGGAAAAGCTCTAAAAGAATCCTTTGAGTTCATTAAATCTTTTATTTCTCTTTTTTCTTTTAACTCGGGGTTCAAAATCACTTTAAAAATGCCTGATATAGAATTTATCCAATAACTTTGTTTTTTGTAGTGGAATTATCAAATCTTAATATCAAAAATGGACTATGTATATCCCTCGGAGCAAATATTGATAGTAAATTCGGAAGCCCTCTTGAGTCACTATTAATTTGCAAACCAAAAATAGAGGAAATAATAAATGAGTGGGGAGATAGTTTCAACAAAAAAAAAGAAGAGAAAAGCAAATTTCATGCAAACTTTTTTTGGTCTTCAATTTATGAGACATTACCTCATGGTGTTGAAAATGAGCAGCCAAATTATTTAAATACTCTCTTACTTATAAAAAGTAATTCTTTTCCTAAACCATCAAATAAAAACGCTAAATTACTTTTAAAAGAGCTAAAAAAGTTAGAGAAATTTTTCGGACGAGAAGAGACGCCAAAGGGTAAGAAATGGCTATCAAGATGCCTCGATTTAGATATTCTTTGGTGGGAAGATTTTTATACGGTTGACGAGGAATTAACATTACCTCACCCTAGATTCATGAATCGGAATTTCGTTATTACACCACTATCTGAAATCTTAAGTAGAAGCCAAAAAATCACAAAGTTTGATGTCCCAAAATGGTCTATATAAATGATTTACAAAACCAAAAAATAACTGTTAGGCTATTTTTATTTAAAAAATTATGGGCAACAAAAACCTTATAAAAAGATCCATTTTTAAAGAAAAAATATCTGAGTTAAAGTCAAAAAAATTTAGTTTTGAAATAAATAGAATTGAGCTTCCAAATGGTCATGAAGGTGAATATGGATACATTAAGCATCCTGGGGCAGCATTAGCCGTACCTATTACAATAGACAATAAAGTTATAATTCTTCGGCAATATAGATTTGCTGTTTCAAGATATTTATTAGAATTTCCAGCAGGTACATTAGAAATAGGTGAAACACCTATTGATTCAATTCAAAGAGAAATACAAGAAGAGACTGGATTCAATGCAAACAAATGGGATGAACTAGGAACTCTTGTCCCTGCCCCAGGTTATGCAGATGAAGAAATTTATTTATTTTTAGCTCGTGATTTAAATAAACTCAATTCCGAGGTTAAAGGAGATTTAGATGAAGACATAGAAGTATTAATTTTAGATCCCGACGAACTAGATAATCTTATTTCTAGCGGGGATGAAATTCTTGACGCAAAAACCGTGACTGCTTGGTTTAGAGCTAAACAATTTTTAGATAAATTATGAATAAACCTAGAATACTTTTTTGGCATAGAAAGGATTTAAGAATATTTGATAATCAGGCTTTAATCAAAGCATTTTCATTATCAAATGCTATTACTTCAACTTATATATTTGATAAAAATTACTCACACGATTTCAATGCAAGTTCAAGAGCTTGGTTTCTAGGAAATTCGCTTCAAGAATTAGGAAATAATTGGAAAAAAATTGGTAGTAGATTAGTTATGGAAGAAGGAGATCCGGTATTAATAATTCCTCAATTAGCAAAGAAAATAGATGCTAAATTTGTTTTTTGGAATAGATCTATTGAACCTTATGAGATTAATCGCGATTTACAAATAAAAAAAAACTTAAAAGAACAAAATATTCAAGTTATTGAAACTTGGGATCACTTATTAGTAGAACCTTTAAAAATATTTTCAGGGAATAACAATCCTTATTCAGTTTATGGACCTTTTTATAAAAACCTTAAATCAAAAATGAATTTATTAGGTTCATATGACCAAGATAAAGTTGTTTTCAAGTTTAAAGATATAGATAATAAACTCAAAGAAAATAAGACAATAAATTCATCTGATTCTGTTCTAGAGAAATTTATCAAAAATATTAAATTTACTGGTTCGAATATTTGTCCATGTAGACCTGGAGAGAATGCTGCAGAAACATTATTAGAAAACTTCATTAAAGAAAAAAAAATATATTCCTATAATTCTGCAAGAGATTTTCCTTCCCATAATGGGACATCATTTCTAAGTGCATCTCTCAGATTCGGCACCATCAGCATTAGAAAAGTTTGGAACGCCACATTAAATTTAAATTCAGATTTTGCAAATCAAGAAAATTACCTATCAATTGAAACTTGGCAAAAAGAACTTGTTTGGCGTGAATTTTATCAACATTGCTTATTCCATTTCCCAGAGCTAGAGAAAGGTCCATATAGAAAAAAATGGGATCACTTTCGATGGCAAAACAATAATGAATTGTTTGAACATTGGAGCAACGGAGAGACCGGAGTACCTATAGTTGATGCTGCAATGCGTCAACTAAATAGTACTGGCTGGATGCATAACAGATGTAGGATGATAGTCGCTTCATTTCTGGTAAAAGATCTTATATGCAGTTGGCAAATGGGCGAGAAAAAATTTATGGAGACATTGGTTGATGGAGACTTAGCTGCAAATAATGGGGGATGGCAGTGGAGCTCCAGTAGCGGTATGGATCCAAAACCACTTAGGATTTTTAATCCATATACCCAAGCAAAAAAATTTGATCCTATTTGCGAATATATAAAATATTGGATTCCTGAATTATCTAAAGTGTCAAATTCAGAATTATTAAATGGGGACATATCTAATTTAGAAAAAAATAATTATTCAAGCCCTATTGTCAATCACAACATACAACAAAGATTATTTAAATCACTTTATGCTGAAATTTGAATTTCCTCTATACAATTCTTTAAAACTTTATTTAAATTTTCTGCTACATAAACTTGCTCTTCGTAAGAAATTTCAGGAAACATTGGAAGACTAAGAACTTCTGTACAAATTCTCTCTGTATTTATGAGTTTTGTTCTAGAAAAATTTTTATTTTTATAAGCTATTTGTGCGTGTATTGGAATTGGATAGTAAATAATTGAATTAATACCTTTTTCAAAAAGTTGTTGTTTTACCAAATTCCTTAAGGAATAATATTTTTTGCAATCAGTATCAAATAAATTTGAAAAATCTTCATTTAAAAAATATTTATCGTTTCTTAATTTGATGACAAATTGATTCCAAGAATGGGAAATTGAATCAGAGCTAATTTTTGGAAAACTAATAAATGGATTTTTTTCTAATAAATCAAAGTAATTTTTAGCAATTTTTTGGCGATTATTAATCCACATAGAAATATATTTAATTTTAATATTTAATATGGCAGCTTGAATGGTATCAAGTCTGCTGTTATATCCAATTTGGGTATGGTGATATCTTATTGGGCTGCCATGAACAGCCAGTTCTCTAATTTTTTTAGCAATCTTCTGATCTGAAGTTGTTACTGCTCCACCATCTCCAGCAGCTCCTAAATTTTTTGTAGGGAAAAAGCTAAAACAACCCATATCACCGATACTACCAACTTTGGAATTTTCCCACATTGTGCATGTTGCCTGAGCACAATCTTCGATTACTTTTAAGTCATATTTGTTGGCCAATGATTTTATTAAAGTCATATTCACTGCATTCCCAAATAGATGAACTGGCATAATTGCCTTGGTATTAGAATTTATTTCTTGTTCTATTAGTTCAGTATTCATAAGATAAGTTTCAGGATCTATATCTACCAAAATAGGATTAGCACCAACTGAACTAATAGCCTCTGCAGTCGCAAAAAAGCTAAAAGATGAGGTAATAACTTCGTCACCCACGCCAATATCTAATGCGCGTAAAGCTAATACTAAAGCGTCAGTTCCACTGTTACATCCAATAGTATTTTCAACACCAATCAGATTAGAAAAACTCTCTTCAAATTTTGCAATTTCTTGTCCTCCAATATACTGGCCTCCTTTTAAAACTTTAGAAATCTCACTTTCAATTTCAGAGCCAATTTCTTGGTACTGCCTATTTAAAGTAAATGGAGGTATCTGCATAGTGAATATATTAACCCTAAACCATATTTCTATGGGTAAAAAAACATTTTAATTCATTTAAACCAACTCGGTTCTTTACCAGGAGTCCATTTAATATTGCAACCTAAAGAGGGCATCTGATTTGAAGGATAAGAATTATCTTGATTCAAATCTCTTACAGCAGCGCGCAAATCTTTTCCAGACAGAGGACTATTATTACCTGGTCTACTATCGTCTAATTGGCCATGATAAAACAATAAAAAATCACCATCTCCTTTATTTTAAAAAAGATAAAAATCTGGGGTGCAAGCCGCTTTTAGTGCCTTAGCAAAATTTTGATTTTCATCATATAGATAAGGAAAACTCCATCCCTGTGATTGTGCTTGTAATCTCAAATTTTTAGGAGAATCTGAAGGATGAGTGACAATATCATTACTAGAGATTGCAACCGTTTGAACTGTATTTTCAATTTCTTTACTCAAGGTAGAAATTTGATTCTTAATATATTTAACAAATGGGCAATGGGCACAAATAAACATTAAAAGTAAATGCCGATTATCTAGATTATGAGAATTAAAATATTGATTATTTGGAGAATTAGCATTTAACATTTGGAAATTAGGTAATTGAAAACCTAATTCCAAAACCATAGAATTTGTTCTGACCATGTTCAAGTTAAATATTCTTTGATATTTGAAAATTATTGTATATTTTGCAGTAATCCGTAAAGATAGGTACTTTTATATAGGAGAATAATAGAAATAATAAACAAAATGCTTCTAAATCTAACTGGCAAAAAAATTCTTGTTACAGGAATTGCCAACAATCGTTCAATAGCATGGGGTATCGCTCAACAACTTTCAAAAGCTGGCGCAGAACTTGGAATCACATATTTGCCTGATGATAAGGGAAGATTCGAATCTAAAGTTAGAGAACTAACTGAACCTTTAAATCCATCGTTATTTTTGCCTCTTGATGTTCAAAATCCAGCTCAAATTGAAGAAATCTTTAAAAATATAAATGATAATTGGGGGCAAATTGACGGATTAGTTCACTGCCTAGCATTTGCAGGACGCGATGAATTGATTGGAGATTATAGTGCTACAACTTCAGAGGGTTTTGATAGGGCTCTCAATATAAGTGCGTATTCTTTAGCACCTTTATGTAAAGCAGCAAAACCACTTTTTAGTGATGGTGCTGGAGTTGTCTCATTAACTTATTTAGGATCAGAGAGGGCGATTCCTAACTACAACGTGATGGGAGTTGCAAAAGCAGCTTTAGAAGCTTCAGTAAGATATCTTTCTGCAGAACTTGGCCCCGAAAAACAAGTCAGAGTTAACGCAATAAGTGCTGGGCCTATAAGAACACTTGCGAGTTCTGCTATAGGTGGCATTTTAGATATGATTCACAATGTTGAAGAAAAGGCTCCTTTACGCAGAACAGTCACTCAAACAGAAGTAGGTAATACTGCTGCTTTTTTATTAAGTGATCTCTCTAGCGGCATTTCAGGCCAAACAATTTATGTTGATGCGGGTTACTGCATTAATGGAATGTAAACTAAGTTTTTTGCATAAAAATGTCATCTACAAGGCAATCTGAAATAAAAAGAAAAACGAATGAAACAGATATTTCGGTATTTATAAACTTAGATGGAAATGGAATTTCTGAGATTGATACCGGGATACCATTCTTAGATCATATGCTTCATCAAATATCCAGTCATGGTTTGTTCGATTTAAAAATAAAAGCAATTGGAGATACCCATATTGATGATCATCATACAAATGAAGATGTGGGAATCGCATTAGGCAAAGCATTTTCAAAAGCCTTAGGAGAAAGAAAAGGAATAAGCAGATTTGGACATTTCTTTGCCCCATTAGATGAAGCTTTAGTTCAAGTCACTTTAGACTGCTCTGGTAGACCGCATCTATCTTATGATCTTCAATTAAAAGCCCCTAGAATAGGAAATTATGATACTGAACTAGTAAGAGAGTTTTTTATTGCCTTTGTAAATAACAGCGGTATTACTCTGCATATTAATCAAATACGAGGAAGTAATTCACATCACATAGTTGAGGCGTGCTTTAAAGCTTTTTCAAGAGCAATGAGAATGGCTACCGAGATAGATCCAAGAAGATCTGATTCAATTCCAAGCAGTAAAGGAATGTTAGAAAAACAATAAAATAGGAATTTTTTCGAATCAGCCACAAATCAGTTGATTTTTGGCGAAAATAGATAAAGTGATTATTTTGTTGTGACTAATTTACAAGATAAAAAAATTGATAAATTTAATATTTTTAAAAAAGAAGATTGGTCAAGTGCTTATCAAAATGTAGAAAAGGAGCTAACTAAAGAGCCTCTAAAAATTAGCAAAGGTAATAATATTAAAAATTTAAATGGAACATTATTAAGAAATGGACCAGGAATATTAGAGAGAGGTGGACAATGGGTTCATCATCCATTTGATGGTGATGGGATGATAACATCCATAAAATTCGAAAATGGTCAGCCATTCTTAACAAATAGATTTGTTAAAACTAAAGGCTATTTGGAAGAAGAAAAAATAGATAAATTTATTTATAGAGGTGTTTTTGGAACACAAAAAAATGGAGGAATTTTAAATAATGCATTAGACCTAAAATTCAAGAATATCGCTAATACACATGTCATTAAATTAGGAGATGAAATTCTCGCATTATGGGAAGCAGCAGGTCCACATGCAATGAATCCTGATAGTCTTGACACTATTGGTTTAACAACATTAAAAGGGGTACTCAAGCCTAACGAAGCATTCAGTGCTCATCCCAAAACAGACTTAAACTCAAATGCATCTTCACAACTTTTAGTCACTTTTGGAGTACAAACCGGGCCAAAAAGTACCATTAGATTAATGGAATTTGATAATGCCGGTACAAATTCTGGAGAGCTCATTTTTGACAGAAAAGATACATTTAATGGCTTTGCATTCCTTCATGATTTCGCAATTACAACTAATTGGGCAATATTTTTACAGAATGCTATTGATTTCAATCCTCTTCCATTTGTAATGGGTCAAAGAGGAGCAGCACAATGTCTAAAGTCAAACCCAAATAAAAAAGCAAAGTTTTTTATCATCCCAAGAGAAAGTGGATTATTTAGAGGACAGCCTCCTTTAACAATAGATGCTCCAGAAGGATTCGTTTTTCATCATGTAAATGCATTTGAAAAAGATTCCAAAATCGTATTAGATAGTATTTTTTATGATGATTTCCCATCAGTTGGTCCAGACGAGAATTTTAGGGATATTGATTTTGATAAATATCCAGAAGGAAAACTTAAAAGATCAATTATCGATCTAAAGACAAAAACTTGTGAACTTGAAACTTTCAGTGAACAATGTTGTGAATTTGCTGTTGTTAATCCTAAAAACTTAGGATTAAAAGCAACTTTTAGTTGGATGGCAAGCACATCTCAGAAGCTGGGGAACGCTCCACTTCAAGCAATAAAAAAAATAAATTTAACTTCTAAGGAAGAGATTTCTTGGTCAGCAGGTCCAAGTGGATTTGTTAGTGAACCAATTATGGTTCCATCAGAAAACTCTTCCAAAGAAGATGAGGGATTTTTATTTATACTTCTATGGAACGGAGAAAGAAGAGGAAGCGATTTAGTGATATTAGAGGCAAAAGACTTAAAAGAATTAGCTGTTTATGAATTACCCATTTCAATTCCTCATGGCCTTCATGGATCTTGGGTTAATTGAATTTAAGAAAAAATTTCAATTAAATCTGGAATAATTTTTTTTAATGCTTTACCTCTATGACTACAAGAGTCTTTAATATCATTATTCATTTCTGCAAAAGTTAATCTGGTAGAACTCTCCTCAAAAATTGGGTCATACCCAAAACCACTTTTTCCTCTGGGATTTAAAATAATATTGCCATGACATTTGGCCTCAGATTCAATAATCACTTCACCATTTGGGGAACTAACACAAATATTGGCAATAAAGAAAGCACTTCTATTTTGAACTCCATCAAGTTCACTTAAAACTCGTTCAATTCTCTTCTGATCATTTTCTGCATATCTAGATGAGTAAATGCCAGGCTTACCACCTAGTGCTTCAATACAAATTCCTGAATCATCTGCTATTGAAAAATTATTCGTTTTTCTCGAAACTTCACTCGCTTTTTTAATTGCATTATCTCTAAATGTCAGCCCATCCTCTTCAACTTCTAATGATTCTGGCTGGAGTAACAATTTACAATTAACTCCAGCAAGCAATTTCTTATATTCTTCAATTTTACCTTTATTCTTACTCGCTAAATATAAATTTTTCATCCTTATTTTCCTGCCAAATTTATAAATTCTTGACCCCATTCTAATAATTCATCTAAATAAGATTCTTTTGGTGCTTCACAATATAACCTTAAAAGAGGTTCCGTTCCTGAAAACCTAAAAAGAAGCCAAAAATTTTTATCAATTCTCAACTTTATTCCATCAATCATTGAGATACTTTTTAACTTGTGATTATTAATATTCTCAGGAATATTATCTGTGATGAATTCTTTTACGTTATTTTTTTCTGACTGATTTGGAAATTTAATATCGATTCTTTTATAAAAACTTGGCCCAAAATCTTCTTGAATTTCATCTAAGGTTTCATATAAATATTGAGATTTTTCAGCAATTCCATTTAATAAAACCATCGCTGCATATAGAGCATCTCTTTCAGGCATAAAGTCACCAAAACCAACTCCCCCAGATTCCTCTCCTCCAATAAATATTTTTTCTTTAATCATTTTTTCAGCAATATATTTAAAGCCAACTGGAAGTTCAAAAACATCTCTATTTTGACTCTCTGATATATTTTTAATAATATCTGAACCACTAACAGTCTTTAAAACTGGATAAGAATTATTTTTAATTACGCCCAAATAGCTAATAAAGTATGGGAGTAAATCTTGAGTACTAGAGTATCTTCCTTTTTCGTCAATTGCCGCAATTCTATCACCATCACCATCAAATATAATTCCTAAAGTTTTCACTTCATTTGTTGAATTTTTCATTAGTGTTTGTTTTAGATCATCTGCATAATTCAAAAGAGGTTCAGGAGGTTTTCCTCCAAAAAAAGGATCAGCATCTTTCCTGATTTCTGAAATAACTTCTAAATCATTAGAAGCAAAAATCTCAGCCATACAATTTGAAGCTGAACCATGCATAGAATCTACAAAAATTCTCAATTTCATTTTTTTTAATCTCTTGGAAATATTGTCAATATCAAAAAGGGATTTAATTCTATCTAAATGAAATTTCTTAATATCTACCAATTGATTAACACCATCTATTTTTTCAATTGAATTTCCAAGCACTAATCTTTTTTCAACTTCACTTGTAAAAGATTCGTCAACAGAACATCCATTAAAGCTCTTTATTTTCAGACCTAGCCAATTATATGGATTATGACTTGCTGTAATTACTAATGCTCCAAGACAACCGACTTCTTTGGCATAGAAACTACAAGAGGGTGTTGTAACAAAGCTATCAGATAAGATCGGTTCGAAACCACATCCTCTTACAAAAGGCACTATTTGCTTGGCAAATTCACAAGCCATAAATCTACGATCATATCCAATAATAATTTTCTTTGAATTAACTTCTTTATAGTATTGATAATGCAACTCCTGACATGCAGCGACAACAACTCTGGAAAGATTGGACAGGTTAAAGTCAAAACCAATAATTCCTCTCCAACCATCAGTTCCAAATTTTATCTTATCTAATTTATCAGCTCTCAAATTTCAAATTTCCTTGATGTCTTTTAATTATCTATACTAATTTATATGAGTAAATTTTAAAACCGCCCTTAAAAAATAATTTGAATTCTCTTCATTTAAAAAGTTTTACAAGATGCAAAAGAAAAGCATGGCTCGATTTTAAGGGTAAAAAATCTTATGAAGTTTGGTCTCCCCATAAAGCTATAGATAAAATTAATCAGTTTCAAATTTTCTCTGAATTTTGTAATGGTGAAATATATACAGGATTAAAAGCCTTTGAAAATGGTTATCAAGGGGTAATTGGATTAAAAATCAAAGGGAATCTTTTCCAAAATATAAACACAGAGATACTTCCACAATTACTTGTAAAGACTAAAGGTAAAAGTAAATGGGGACAATATAAATATTTACCTGCTGTTTATAAGTTAGGCCACAAAACAACTAAAGAACATTTATTCGACTTAGCTTTTTGTTCTATGCTTTTGGAATCTTTTCAAGAATCTAAAATTGAGAAAGGATTAGTAATTTCAACTTTTAATAAAAAAGTTAAAGTTGAAGAAATTTATTTAAGTAAAAAATTAAGAAAAAAAGTTTTGAATGTTTTATTAAACTTGAATGAATGCTTGGAGGGATCTATACCAGAAATAACTCAAGATAGAAAAAAATGTACTATTTGTTCCTGGCAAAAATTTTGTGACAAAGAAGCAAAAGAAAATGGATATCTAACAGATATAGATGGAATAGGGTCCAAAACGGCCTCGTTACTCAAAGAAAACGGAATAACTAATACCCAAACATTAGCTTCGTATAGCGAAAAAAAACTTGGCGATAAATTATCTAAATTCAAAAATCAAAAGTATCAAAAAGCATCCATATTTGTAAAGCAAGCACAAGCATATATTTCTGGAGAACCATATTTCATTTCTAATAAAAATAATAAGGAAGATCTATTAGAAAAAATAAGTTCGGGATTTTATATATTTGATATTGAGTCAAATCCAGATGAAAAGCATGATTTTTTATATGGATTTTTAAAAGTAAATAATTTGTCTATAAAAAAAGAAGATCTTATTTATGATCCAATCTTAAATCTTAACAACAATAAAGGAGAATCTTATAGGCTAATTATTGAAAGACTTTTTTCACACAAGGAATGGCCAGTTTTGCATTACGGAGAAACTGAAAAAATATCAATAATTAATATTGCTAAAGAACTAAATTTTAGTTTTGAAGAAATTGATTCACTTTCCTACAGATTTATTGACTTACATACCTTAATAAGAAAGTCTTGGATATTACCACTAAAAAACTATGGCTTAAAAACTGTTTCTAATTGGCTTGGATTTGAATGGGCGCAGAAAAATGTAAGTGGATCGAAAGCCCTTTATTGGTGGATTCAATATCAAATAACAAAAAACGAAATATTTTTAAAAAAAATTATCCAATATAACAAAGATGATTGTTTGGCTACCCTACAAGTTGCAGAATATTTAATCAAAAATCAATTAAAGAAAAATTGAACCTACAGATTTATTTATAATGATTTCTCCAAAAATTTCTGAAAAAAAATAACTTCCTTCTTCTAAATATTTTCTTTTTATCATTGCTAATCCTTCTATTTGAGAATCTGATTTAAAAATACTAGTGATTTTGCCTACAGAAACATCTTTAGCAGAATTTATATATAAATTTTTATCTTCAGCGTCTAAATTAAAATTAGATTCCAATGATTTCCAAATTCTTATTTCCTGTTTTAAAGACGAAACATTTTTTATTTTTGACATTGTTTCTTGTCCTAAATAACAACCTTTATTAAAATCTATAAGATCTTTTAATCCGAGCTCAAGAGGATTATTTTTTCCATTTATTTCCATTTCGCAAGAGGGTATTGCCTGATTAATCTTCCAAAGTTTTAAATCATTGGGATTTAGTAAATTGATTTTATTTTTATATATTTCAAATTCTTTATCTTCTGTTTTGAAGAAAATAGGCTGGTAAGTTCTCCATGAACTAGATTCATCAATTTCCTGAATTCTATTGATCAAGAAAGGTTCACTTAGAAGTACATCGTCCGCTGGAAAAATAATTTGATTAAAGTAATCAATTATTTCATTAGTGTTTCCCGCCAAGATAATTACTTCTAAGTTTCTTTCTAAAAAAATAATTTCAATTAATGACCTTAAAACTCCATTTGGAGTCAACCAACAAGTTTTGATAACTTTATTTTCTGAATTAAGAATATTACTAGTTGTTATTCCATTCAAAAATTTTCTGGTATCTTTTCCAGTAATTGAAAAACAATCAAATTTTTCAAGCCAAAACTTTTTTTTTATATCTTGCATTTTGAAATAATTATAAAAAGTCTTTTATTGTAAAAAGACTCTTTAATTTAACATTTTCATCTTCAAGGGCTTCTAATCCCCCTTCTTGCCTATCAACTATAGACAAAACTTCCTCAACAACATAATTATTTTCGCGTAACTTTTTTATAGCTTTTATCACTGAACCTGCAGTTGTAACGACATCCTCTAAAACAGTTACCAAAGTTCCTTCTTCTAATGTAGGGCCCTCTATTCCAGCTTTGGTACCGTATTTTTTGATTTCTTTCCGAATTATTAAACCATTAAGGTCTAAGCCATGCAAAGCTGCTTTGACAATTAATCCACTTACTATAGGGTCTGCACCTAATGTCAATCCTGCTACAGCTTTTGACCTTGAGTCCTTTAACTCTAAAAATAAATCACTTATTAAGTTTAATCCTTCGCCATTTAATGACACTGGTTTACAGTTCAAGTAATGACTGCTTTTTTTTCCTGAAGATAAAGTGAAGTTTCCTTTCTTGTAAGATTTTTCGATTAACTGTTTTAACAATTTTGCTTTATTTAAATCATACTTATCCGAAAATTTGCTCATTAGTAAAAGTTAAATTTATATTTAAAGATTAGAAGAAAAAAAAGAAATCTCACAAAAACTTCCTAATGAGGTGTTTTTTGAAATATTATTTTTATATTGTATATTGAAATTCAATGTAATTAAAATTACATAAATTCCATTGGGGGTGTAGCAATCTGGTGAATGCACCAAACTCATAATTTGGCTAAGGCGAGTTCGATCCTCGCCACCCCCATTATTAATTTGTTATTGAATGAAAATAACTCTACTTTTATTTCTTTTATTTTTACCAGCTTTTTTCGCAGCGAGTGAATTATCTTTTTTATTAATAAGGCCAAGTAAAGTTTTAAGGTTAATAGAAGAAAAGAAGAAAGGAGCATTTTCCATTTTAAAAATTCAAAAACGCTTTAGATCTTCATTAATTGCTTCTCAATTTGGAGTAACAATTTCATTAATTGCAATTGGATGGCTCAGCAATAACCTGGCTAATGATTATTGGAAAAGCAATATTTTATCAAATAGATTTTATGATCTTCTATTATTTTTATTTGTGGTTTTAGTTGTTACTCTTGTTTCTGGACTAATTCCAAAAGCTTTAGTAATTAACAATCCAGAATCTGCTGCATTAAGGTTAACCACAATATTTGATGCCGTTAGAAAAGCTATGAATCCTATAGTGAAAACAATAGAATTCTTTGCTAGCGCCTGTTTAGGCTTGTTTAATTTAAATAACAAATGGGATTCTTTAAACTCGGGTTTATCTGCAGGAGAATTAGAAACTCTTATAGAAACAGATAATGTAACAGGTTTAAAACCAGATGAGAAAAATATTCTTGAAGGAGTTTTTGCTTTAAAAGATACACAAGTTAAAGAAGTAATGATTCCAAGATCTGAAATGGTAACTTTGCCAAAAAATATAACCTTTTCAGAACTTATGAAACAAGTTGATAAAACTCGTCATGCTCGCTTCTTTGTGATTGGTGAGTCTTTAGATGATGTATTAGGTGTATTAGATTTGCGTTATCTAGCTAAGCCAATTTCAAGAGGTGAAATGGAAGCCAATACATTATTAGAGCCATTTCTTTTACCAGTGACAAAAATTATAGAAACATGTTCATTAGCAGAAATATTTCCAATAGTAAGAGACTACAATCCTTTCTTACTAGTAGTTGATGAACACGGTGGAACAGAGGGGCTCATAACTGCAGCTGATCTAAATGGCGAAATAGTTGGAGAGGAAATGCTCAACAATAGAATTTATTCAGACATGAGAATGTTAGATAATTTCTCTGAAAAATGGTCAATAGCTGGAAAATTAGAAATTATTGATATCAATAAGAAGTTAGGATGTTCCATTCCAGAAGGCGCAGATTATCATACTCTTGCTGGATTTCTGCTAGAAAAATTTCAAATGGTTCCAAAAATTGGTGACGTTTTAGATTTTAATAACATAAAATTTGAAGTTATTTCTATGTCAGGTCCAAAAATTGATCGTGTTAAAATAATTCTTCCCAAAAGCTAAATGTGGCTCCCTATGGAGGATAATGATAATAAATAAATGGATTTGAAATTATGCAACCAACCTCATCGCCCGTAAAGGTTGGAGTCATAGGTATTGGAAATATGGGCTGGCATCATGCTCGAGTACTAAGTTTACTAAAAGATGCGAATCTCATTGGAGTGGCAGATCCAAATGAAGAGAGAGGTAAATTAGCTATTGAACAATTTCAATGTGAATGGTTCAAAAACTATAAGGACTTAATTCCAAAAGTTGATGCTATTTGTATCGCTGTCCCGACACTACTTCATCATAAGGTAGGACTAGATTGTCTAAATGGAGGTACTAACGTTCTCATTGAAAAACCCATTGCAGCTAATGAGTTGGAGGCAAAATCCTTAATAGAGGCCGCTAATGCAAGTAAATGTCTATTACAAGTTGGGCATATTGAAAGATTTAATCCTGCTTTTAGAGAATTAAATAAAATAGTAAATAATGAAGAAATTGTTGTTTTAGAAGCAAGGAGGCACAGTCCTCATGCAGAAAGAGCAAATGATGTATCTGTAGTAATGGATTTAATGATTCATGACATTGATCTTATTTTAGAGCTTGTAAACTCAAAAATACAAAAATTAGCCGCTGTTGGAGGTAGAAATAGCGAAGGATTAATAGATTATGTTAATGCAACTTTAGTTTTTAAAAATAATGTTATTGCAAGCTTAACTGCCAGCAAAATGAGTCATAAAAAAATTAGAAATTTAAGTGCTCACTGCCAAAATGGCCTAGTAGAAACTGATTTCTTAAATCACTCTTTACAAATCCATCGAAAGTCTCATGAATCATATACAGCAGAGCATGGAGAATTAGTTTATAGAAATGATGGATATGTCGAAGAAGTTAGCACAACCTCCATTGAACCTCTTTATGCAGAGCTAGAGCATTTTCTTAAATGCGTTCAGGGCAAAGAAACGCCTGAGGTAGATGGTGAGCAAGCCTCAAGAGCATTAAAAATTGCTGATTTTATAGAGAGTGCTGTAGATAATTCTGGAGATGCGATTTTACTTGAAAATCCCTTCTAATTCTAACAATCTAAACTAAAAGAATTTTATTTAAATCCAACTGCAGCTTGCCAAACAAATACCAATAAAAAGAAAAACAAGGGAATAAGTGGAAGAACATCAACAGTTGGAGCAAAGGCCTTGTAAGCCTCGGGTAATTCAGCGAATGTATTAAATAGAATGAGCACCTTTTTTAATAATTTAATTAATTATGATAAGACGTTACCACGTATGGTGAGCAATAGAGGATGTTTTCCAAGGAGCGAAATCATTTGTAAAACAATTATCTCTAATTGCAGAAGAAATTGCATTAGTAAATCTTATTAAGTGAGCAATATTATGCAAACTTATAAGGGTTAGGCCTAATATTTCGTCATTTCTAATTAGATGATGCAAATATGCTCGAGAATAGGATTTACAGGTCTCGCATTTACAAGTTTTGTCAATTGGAGAAAATTCATTTTTAAATCGAGCATTTCGCAAATTCAATCTTTGATCATTAAAAAATGCAGTTCCATGTCTCCCTAGTCTTGTAGGTAAAACACAGTCAAATATATCGAATCCATTAGCAACAGCTAAAGAAATTTCTCTTAAAGAGCCAATTCCCATTAAATATCTTGGTTTATTTATTGGTAAGAATTTCGGGACGTAATTAATTACACTATGTATTTCTTCGACTGCCTCGCCAACACTCACACCTCCCACTGCTATTCCAGGCAGATCAAAAGAACTTGTATATTTTGCGCTATATTCTCTCAATCTCGGATACTTACCACCTTGAACTATGCCGAATAATGCTTGATTGGATTTCTCATGAGTCTCAACACATTTTTGCAACCATGAATTAGTTCTTAGTAAAGAGTCCTCAATATCATTTTCGTTAGCTGTATGCGGAGGACAATGATCAAAAGCCATCGCAACATCCGATCCAAGATCCATTTGAATTTGTATTACTTTTTCAGGGGATAAAAATACATGACTACCATCTCTTGGATTTTTAAATTCCACACCTTTATCAGAAATATTATTTAATTTGGCCAAACTAAAAACTTGATATCCTCCTGAATCAGTAAGAATAGGATTAGGCCAATTCATGAACTTATGTATTCCGCCAGATTCTTTAATTAGTTTTTCTCCAGGTTGTAAATGAAGATGAAAGGTATTTGAGAGAACCATTTCAGACCCTGTAGAGGTTAACTGCTTAGATGACAGTCCTTTAACCGTTGCCAAAGTACCCACAGGCATAAATTTCGGTGTATTTACCTGACCATTTGGTGTATGAAAAATTCCAGTTCTTGCCCCTGTATTACTGCAATTCGATGTAATTTCAAATTCAAACACGATAATTTAGAAAATTTTTTGATCCTTTTTCATTAATCTACCCTATTATTTAATATTGAATCTATTTTTATCTCATCAAAAAATATTTAATAAAAAATTTGGCAGGATCTTGGATTTTCTATACGACATTTCCAAAGATACCTTTAATCAATCCCGAATTTAAAAATATTGCACAATTTGCACCGCCTTTAGGATTTTTTATTGGAACAATACAGAGTTGTATTTTTCTTTTTCTAAGAACAAACTCTTGGTCAATTTATGCATCTACATTAATTTGTTTAGCTTCAGGATATTTGATTACTGGTGGTCTACACATTGATGGTTTAATGGATACTTTCGATGGTATTTTTGCGGGTAAAAAGAAACGTTTAAAAGCCATGAAAGACAGTAAAGTTGGATCCTTTGGCGTTCAAGCTTTAGTTTTTATAACTTTAATTCAAATTTCTTGCATACTGAAAATTCAAAACCTAATAATTTTTGTTTTACCTATATGCTTATTTTGGGGAAGATTTTCAAATTTATTTTTTATAGAAAAGTTTAAATATATGAGTTATAAGAAAAAATCTATTAGTCACAAAAAGTTTTGGAAAGGATTAAAAAAAGAATCTTTGATCTCCATTATTTTTCTTTTAATTTTTATTGCATACCAATTAATTTCAATTACATCCCAAGCAATATTAATTAAATTTTTAATTCTTATTTTGATTGGTATTTTTCTAAGCTATTCTATCCCAAACATACTGGGTAATAAAATTGGAGGCTTTAATGGAGATACCTGCGGTGCAAGTGTTGTACTAGTTGAAACTGCAATGTTGTTTATGCATGCAATTCTTTTATAGGTAGTTCTAAATAGAAAATATTTTTCTTCTTAAGATTTTTTAATTTCTCAGTATTATCAATCGAGTTATTTTCCAGCAATCTCAAATCTCCTCCAATTTGTTTTGCTAATTTCCTCGCCAAAAAAAGTCCCACACCACTGCCGTCCTTCTTCTTAGCGGCAGATCCTCTAAAACCTTTTTCGAAAATCTTCTCATTTTCATTTTTGGTTATTTTTTTACCATCATCAAATATACAAAGTCCATTACTCGTAATTTCGAGTCCAATTTCAGTATCTTTTTGGGCATATTTAAAGGCATTTTCTAATAAATTGGCCACAATTTCGGCAATTACAGCATATTTTGCCTTTAATGGCGATATAGTCCAATCTGGCCAAAGAGAAGGTTCTATCCAATCTCTATTCTCTAAGTCCGCATTAGCTTTACCCCTTTCTAATATTGGCCTCAATAAACTCTGAACAGTTATTACCTTTTTATTATCTAAATTTGGCGGTAATAATAATCTTTCCTCTCCAATTTCTAGAGGCAGTTGAATAGGGGAATTTAATTGCGCAAAAGAATCCATATATTGATTAATTTGTTTTTGCTCTATTATCATGCGTTCTACTATTTCAATAGAATCATCATCTGAACCAAGTCTTTTTATTAGTAATTTTGCATATGTCCTTATAGCAGCCAATGGATTCCTTAATTGATGTATTATGAAATTGACCTGATTTTTTAAATAATTGATTTCTTCATTTTTATTTTGACGTTCTAACTCGATAGAGACGCATTTAGCTAAAGATATTGAAAGCGCTTTTAATCTAGAATCAAGAGATGCTGGCCAATTCCCCCCTTTCAAATCAGTTTCTACCCTAAGGACACCAAGTAGAATATCGTTTTCTTGAAGCGGATACCATCTTCTATTAGGCGATGAAACTTTTAGTGAAGGATCTTCTTCTATTGATGTAAGTAGCCTATCAATTTGTGGCCATTGACCAATCATTTCAAAAGATGCTTTAGATCCTTGCTTAGCTGAAGCAAGATACATAACTAAATTAGTCACGCCCATTGAGCAACCAAAACTCTCTAGCTGTTTTATGATTAGTTCTTCAAATTTTTTTGAAAGATTCATAATTAATAATAATTAGAGAAATTTTTTAAAAAAAAATTAAAAAAGGGCTTGTAAAATATGAAAAAAGTATTAAGATATATAAAGAGGTCTGACTTTAGCCAGCCTTAAATATGAATAATTAATCATATTTTAAGCTACATCAGGGGTTGATGGGTCCTCTATGTAATTTGAAGTGAACTTAAAATCACATATATAAGATTAGTGAAAATAAATAAGACTAATCTCATTAATAATTTCAGGAGTACCAATCAATGTCAAAAAAAAGAAAAAGAATCAGCAGAAGAAGATTGGCTGGCCAAAGAGTAATGGCACATGTACCTATTTATCATATCGAAACTGGCAAACATAAACCAGTTACAGCAGCAAGAAGATTCATAGCTGAAAATGGCCTTTCTGCGCCTTCAGTTTTCAATGTCAGAAGAAATGAACATACCACCGATAGGTTTTTTTGGGGTGAAAAAGGGTTATTTAGCGCCCAATATGCTGAAGAAAATCATTTTCTTTTTCCATCATTAAAAGTTGTAGTTGAAGGTATTGGTGAAGAAAAAATATTTGAGGGTCTAGAACTTACTGCAGATGATTGGGAAGAGATTGAAGAATACGAATATGCTTTTGTTTAAAAAATATTACTTATATTTGAACTTATAAAATTAATTAAATTTGAATCAATTTGATGAAATCCATCAAATTCTAATAATTCACAAAATTTAGAAGACTTACTCTTTACCTTTTCATAAATTGTCCTAGAAGCATCTATGGGAACTACGTCATCAAATAAACCATGACTAATAATAATTGGCGAGCAATCTTCTCCGGGAACCCAGTTGGGGTGAGGATAACCACTACAAGCAACAATCAATCCAAAATTTAATTTAAATCCTGCATCAATTGCCATTGCCGCCCCCTGAGAGAAACCCAACAAAATTGTTTTCCTTAGCGGAATCTGATTAGTATCAAATTTTTTGAATGTAACTAAAAGTTTATTTACTTCAACCTCAGCTGCATTCCAATCATGTGGGTATAATCCATACCACTGTCTTCCCTGTCCACTTGGATGTAATCCAGGAGCCCTCAAAGAAATTACCTCAAAATCAAGATTTATTTTTTCAGTCATTTCCTTTCCAAATGTTAAAAGGTCATCTGAATCAGCTCCCCAACCATGCATTAAAATAATTCGATGAGTTGCACTTTGAGAGCTAATCGAGACAAATTCATGATTGATAGCATATTTCATGTTTATATTCTTAAGTAAGTAAACTTTCCCATAATGTCACCATTAGCTTTAGTAAGTGTCTCTGATAAAAAAAATATAATACCTTTTTGTAAGGAATTGGTAGAGCATTATAATTATAAAATTTTATCAAGTGGCGGAACTGCCAAGCATTTAATAGAGGCAAAAATTCCAGTTATTAAAGTTGCAGATTTTACAAATTCTCCAGAAATTCTTGGAGGAAGAGTTAAAACTTTACATCCAAAAATACACGGAGGAATATTAGCTAAAAGAACTGATGAGGAACATAAAAGAGATATCGAAGTTAACGATCTTCAGTTAATTGACTTAGTAGTTGTCAATTTATATCCTTTTAAAAAAACTGTAGATCAGGGGGCCAAATGGGAAGATGCTATTGAAAATATTGATATCGGAGGGCCATCAATGATTCGTTCTGCAGCAAAAAATCACAAAGACGTATCGGTCTTAGTGGATCCTAGTCAGTATCAAAGTTTTCTTGAAGAAAGTAAAAAAGGTGAATTAAAGGACTCATATAAAGCAAAATTAGCCCTTGAAGCTTTTCAACATACAGCAGACTATGACACTGCAATATCTAATTGGATAGGAAAAGAAAGAGGTTTACACTCTTCAAAATATATTGAATCTTATCCACTAATTAAAACCTTAAGATACGGGGAGAATCCACATCAAAAAGCTTTTTGGTATGGTTTAAATAACATTGGATGGAACTCAGCCGAACAATTACAAGGTAAAGACCTAAGTTATAACAATCTATTGGATCTAGAGTCGGCACTTTCAACAGTTTTAGAATTTGGCTACACGGAAAAAGATGAACTTACAACCGACATGTTTGCCTCTGTTATTCTAAAACACAATAATCCTTGTGGTGCGTCTATAAGTAATTCAGCTTCTAAAGCATTTTTGAATGCTTTAGAATGCGACTCTGTTAGTGCATTTGGAGGAATAGTTGCTTTTAATTCAAATGTTGATACTGAGACCGCAATTCACCTCAAAGATATTTTCTTAGAGTGTGTCGTAGCTCCATCTTTTGATGAGGAAGCTTTAGAAATTTTAAAAGTTAAAAAGAATTTAAGAATTTTAAAGTTTTCAAAAGATAAACTTCCAAAAAAGAATCAAGCTTCTACTAAATCAATAATGGGAGGATTGCTAGTTCAAGATACAGACAATAGCGAAGAAAAAACTGAAAATTGGATTTCAGTAACTAAAAAAAATCCTAGTAGTCAAATTAAATTAGATCTAAATTTTGCATGGAAAATTTGTAAACACATAAAATCTAACGCCATTGTTATTGCAAAAGACCAAAAAACTATTGGAATTGGAGCTGGACAAATGAACAGAGTTGGAGCAGCAAAAATTGCATTAAAAGCAGCTGGAAGGTTATGTTCTAATGCTGTCTTAGCCAGCGATGGTTTTTTCCCATTTGCAGATACTATAGAATTAGCAAATGAATATGGAATTAAAGCTATTATTCAACCTGGAGGCAGTCTAAGAGACCAAGAAAGCATTGATATGTGTGATTTGAAAGGAATCTCAATGATATTTACGCAAAAAAGGCACTTTTTACATTAATTATGTTGATTTTGGATAATATGTAATTTTGTTAGTTTTTCTGAATAAAGATAGCCTGCCTGGTCCTGCACATAGAAAGTAGAGAGAAATAGCCGCATATATAAAAGACAATTCGTAAGCATAATTATGACCTTCAACCACTGCGAGAGGAAAACCTTCTAGTCCAGTGTCAAGGAGATGAAAATATACAGCAAATGCCATTGTGGAAAATAAACCAAGAGAAGAGAGCCTCGCAAAAATGCCTAGAGCCAATCCTACTGGGCATACCAATTGAGTAATCGCTGCTCCAAAAGTCCAAATGACAGGATCACCTGGCAAAAATGGGAAATACTTACCAACCACAAACTCCGCGAAACCTTGAGGATCCTGAAGTTTTTCTAAGCCATGATGAATCATCAAAGCACAAAAACCAATTCTTAAAACAAAAATTGATAATTCTCCAAGAATATTAACTTCTGACCCTGATGATGAATTAGCAACTACAACTTCAACTTTTTGAGGAGCTTTTGTTCTATTCATACTTGGAGTTTGAACTTGATTAGTTTGTGCTTTGTCTTCCATGCTTCATATATTTTTCATTATTCTAGTTAATAAAGTAGATCTTTTGGAATTATCTGACTAATAAATTAAAAAAACTAAGCAATATTATAGATGAAATAATAATTTCAAGAAGCAATATCAATTAACTTTTCAATAACATCTGCAACGACCTTATCAGGGGTGGATGCTCCTGAGGTAATTCCAACATTAATTTTTCCACTAGGTAGAAAATTATTTTTAAGTTCTAAATCTGATCCAAGTGGTTTATGAAATATTGAGTTTTCTTTCACTGATATCCTTTCTGGCGTATCAATGTGAAAAGAAGAAATATTTTTAGTAATTGCTATTTCTTGCAAGTGAGTGGTATTAGAAGAATTGAAGCCTCCAATAACTACTAGAATATCAAGATCTTCATCAACCAAAGAAAACATTGCATCTTGTCTTTCTTCAGTTGCATCACAAATAGTATTAAAAGCTAAAAAGTGACTATTTAAGTTTTCTGGTCCAAATTTTTTTAACATCGTCCTTTCAAAAACCTTTCCAATTTCCTCGGTCTCGCTCTTAAGCATAGTTGTTTGATTTGCAACTCCCACTCTATCTAAATCCTTATCAGGATCGAACCCATTAGAACAAGCTTTAGCAAATTTATTCATAAACTCATTTCTATTACCTCTCCCCAGAATATATTCAGAAACATAGTTTGCTTCCTCCAGATCAAGTACAACTAAATATTTACCTGCGAATGAACTTGTAGCGAGAGTCTCCTCATGCTTAAATTTACCATGAATAATAGATGTGAAAACATGTTTTTTATGTTTTTCAACTGTATGCCAAACCTTAGAAACCCATGGACAAGTTGTATCAATAATATGACAACCTTTCTCATGCAAGAGTTTCATTTCTTGAACAGTAGCTCCGAAAGCAGGGAGTATAACAACATCCCCATTAGAAACTAAAGAAAAATCTTTAATTCCATTTTTAGCTGAAATGAATTTTACATTCATTTTTCTTAAATGATCATTAACCGAGGGATTATGAATTATTTCGTTTGTTATCCAAATATTCTCGTTAGGGTAATGTCTTCTAGTTTCATAAGCCATTGCTACAGCTCTTTCAACTCCCCAACAGAAACCAAAGGCTTGGGCCAACTTAATATTTAGTCTGCCTTGAGTGTAAGTAAAACCATTATCCCTAATAGAACTTATCAAATCACTTTGGTAAGCTTCTTCTAACGCTTGAGCTCTTTTAGTTGGAGAATCGAAACCCCTTCTATTGTATCTATCAGAATGATGAAGGGATCTTCTAAAAGCTTGAGTATCCATCTTTTTATATTACAACGTTTTAAATAATTTTTTGTAAAAAAAAAGAAACCTGACATAAGTCAGGTTTCTAAAATCAATTTTTAGTTAGATTATTTAGCAGATGCAAAGTCTGGATATGCTTCCATTCCATGCTCCCCTATATCTAAGCCTTGAGTCTCTTCCTCTTCAGATACTCGGATTCCACCGAATAATCCTCCAATTACAGACCAGGCAATCCAGCAAGTAACTAGTGTCCAAATAGCATAAGCTGCGGCACCAAGAGCTTGAACTAGAAGAAGGGTAATACCTCCGCCATTGAACAATCCCATACCTGCTCCATCACCTTGTACAGCTGTACCCCAAAGACCGATAACAACAGTACCCCATACACCACATACCCCGTGAACAGAGAATGCACCTACAGGATCATCGATCTCAGCGGCATCAAGTGCTGCAACAGAAAATACAACGATTATTCCTCCCACTAGTCCTGCGAACCAGGCTCCAGCAAGAGTCATATCACCACAACCAGCAGTGATACTAACCAAACCAGCAAGGATTCCGTTAATTATCATTGTAAGATCAGGCTTACCAGAAGTTAATGTTGAAACAATAGTTGCACCAATAGCACCAGCTGCTGCTGCCAAAGTAGTTGTTACAGCAACATATGGAACCCATTGATCCATAGCAAGTTGAGAACCGGGGTTAAAACCATACCAACCTATCCATAGAACTAATGCACCTAGAGTAGCTATAGCCATGTTGTGTCCTGGCATAGCCTGTGGTTTCCCATCAGAGTATTTGCCAATTCTTGGTCCAAGAAGCATAGCTCCTACAAGACCCGCCCATGCTCCAACTGAGTGAACAATTGAAGAACCAGCAAAGTCTACAAAACCTAAAGAATCAAGCCAACCACCGTTCCATTTCCAGCTACCAGCAATTGGATATATAAATGCAGTTAATACGACAGCAAAAACAACAAATTCTCCAAATTTAACTCTTTCAGCAACAAGACCGGATACGATAGTTGCCGCAGTTCCTGCGAATGCAGACTGGAACAAGAAATCAACTGTTGGGACTAATCCAGCATCAGTTACCATATCTGCAGTAACTGTTGGATCAAAAAATAAGCCGCCAAAATAAAGCCATCCGTCAGCAACACTACCTCCGTACATTAATGAATAGCCAATAAACCAATAAGAGGTTACAGCTAAAGCAAATACGAATAGGTTTTTAGCAAGGATGTTTACTGCGTTCTTAGAACGACACATACCTGCCTCAACCATAGCGAAACCAGCGTTCATAAAGATCACTAAAATAGTAGCGATCAAAAGCCATAAATTGTTAGCAAGAAAAGCTGCATTCAACTCAGGTAAATCAGCCGCGTGAGCTGAAAGATTAAAAATACCTAAACCAAACAAAGCTAAAGGAACAGTCGCAAGCCACAACATTGAGCGGTTTGAACTAAATCCTCGAATACTCCTCAAAAGGAGCATAGGTCCATTAACAAGACTTGCATCTTGTAATCTGGACCTAGAGCGCCTTTGAGGCGTTTGCAAAGCAGTGGTCATAAAAAAAAATTAGATCTGCAAAAAAACAGTTTGTGCTGTTTCCTTTCATATTTAATTTTGCTCAAAAAACTTATTAGTGTCTAGTAGTCGTTGTTACCAATTTTATAGTTGCACCTTAAAAATATATCTGTTAAATTTAAAAAATTTTTTTTTAAGAGTTTCAAATTATCAAGATTTTATTTATTTCAAAGGTTTAATTCCTTTCCATGATACGTGGTCTTTATGAAATTCAAAGGAACATGGAATCGTTATCATTCCTGCACTTAGAGATTCTCTAAAAAGACTGCCGTATAAGGGATCTGCATCATCTCCAGGAGCAAAAAAACAAGCGTCTTTTCTTGTAATACAAAGTACTAAAACACTTTTACTTTCAGGAATTAATTCCTTTAATTCCATGAGATGTTTTTGGCCTCTTTTCGTGACTGTATCTGGGAATAGAGCTACATTTTCTTTAATCCAAGTCGTATTTTTAACCTCTATGTAAATGTTACGTTTATCAGGATTTGAAGATTTTGGGGTTAAAAAAAAGTCAATTCTGCTTTTTTTATCTTTTCCATAAGGAACTTCAGATTTAATTGTCTCTATTTCGCCTATTATTTTTATAAGCAGATTATTCTCAATAACCTTTTTGATTAACTTGTTTGCAAATAGAGTATTAATACCTACCCAAACCTCCTCATTTTTTGCATTAAAAACACATATCTGTTCCCAAGTAAAAGGTAATTTTCTTTTTAGAGAAGGGGAAACGCTTATTCTTACTTTTGCTCCCTCACTCAAAAGTCCCTTCATTGGGCCAGTGTTAGCACAATGAGCAGTTACTACCTCTCCACTCTCTAATTCAATATCTGCAAGAAACCTTTTATACCTCTTAATTAAAACCCCTTCAATTAATGGATCAAAATCAATTATGCGATCATTCATAAATATGTCGATAGTTAGAAATCAAATATAATTGAAACTTAATCTTATTGAAAAATTTAGACGAATCCAAATGCATTCATTTTTAAAAAATAATGTTTTTTCAATTTCGTTTGGTACTAGTCTAAGTAAATTAGCTGGATGTATAAGACAAATCTTTATAGCTGCTTTTTTTGGGGTTGGTGTAACATATGACGCGTTTAATTATGCATATATAATTCCTGGTTTTTTGCTGATAATCATTGGAGGGATTAATGGCCCATTGCATAATGCAGTCGTTGCAGTTTTAACTCCGCTTAACAAAAAAAATGGAGGGATTGTTTTAACTCAAGTAAGCATAAGACTTTCAATATTATTATTAATTTTAGCCATATTGATTTACTCGAATTCCAGTTCATTGATTGATTTATTGGCCCCGAATTTAAGTTATGAAGCTAAATCTATTGCCACCTACCAATTACAAATACTTACACCTTGCATCCCTTTATCAGGCTTCATAGGTTTAAGCTTTGGCGCCTTAAATTCCCAAAGAAAATTCTTTTTGTCAAGTATAAGTCCAGCAATAACAAGCTTAACTATTATTTTTTTTATTTTATTTAGTTGGATTTTCAACCAAGAAAATACATCTTCTAATTTCTTTAGTTACTCGGGATTACTGGCATTTGCAACTTTGACAGGAACTTTAATTCAGTTTGCTGTTCAAATTTGGGAAATAAATAAAATTGGTCTATTGAGATTAGATTCAACCTTCAATTTATTTAAAGATGAAGAGAGAAGGATTTTCAAACTAATTATTCCAGCATCTATCTCATCAGGTCTAAGTCAAATTAATGTTTTTATCGATATGTTTTTCGCCTCAAGTTTTCAAGGCGCAGCATCTGGACTAGCTTATGGAAACTTTCTTATACAAGCCCCCTTAGGCATATTATCTAACTCCTTGATTCTGCCATTACTTCCAAAATTCTCTAAATTGAGAAGTAAAAAAGACGAAAGGGGTCTCCAAAAAAAATTGATATCTGGGATAGAGTACTGTTTCTTGACAGCTATTTTTTTAACAGGATTTTTCATAACATTCAATAATCAAATCGTACAATTAGTTTTTCAAAGAGGATCTTTTGATTATTCAGCAACTTTAAAAGTAAAGAATATATTAATTGCTTATGCAGTTGGCATACCCTTTTATCTTTATAGAGATTTATTAGTAAGAACTTACTATTCAATAGAAAAAACAAACTTCCCTTTTAAGTCTTCATTTGCAGGGATAATATTTAATATTTTTTTTGATTGGTTTTTAATTGGTGCCCCAATTAAGAATTTTGGGAATCTTTCTCCTTATAATTTTGGAGTCGTGGGAATAATTTTATCTTCAGTAATAGTCAACTTTATAGTTTGTATTTTTCTTTCTTTCAATCTGCGCAATGAAAATATCATTTTGCCTAACTTGGAATTATTGAGGAAAATTAGCCTTATGTCATTAGCAGCATTTATAGACAGCACACTTTGTTTTACTATTCTCCAGACTACGAATAACTTCAATTCAAATCTCGTGGAATTTTTATTATTAATATTTGGAACTCTAACTTTTTTTGTGATTTATTTTTTACTTACAAAATGCTTGAAAGTAAATAAATTTAAAGTTTCAAAAAAAGAGATTTAGTTTTTAAAAAAACTTTCCAAAATCTCCTCTAATTCTAGAATTTGTGCGTTAGTGATTAAATTAATCAATGGAATACTATTAACACCATCCCCTACTTTTACATTTATTGCTTTCAAACTTAATTTTGCAGCCTCCAATGGGCCTTGATCTTTATTGCTTATACATTCAATAGCAAGATGTCGAGCTAGGCCAGCGTCTCCAAGATACAAATTCCACTTTTCTATTTTAATAAAAATCTTTTCGGAAATAACATTTTCTAGATCACTTATACGTATCTGTGAGTCCATAAATATAAATTGATTTAAGTTGATTGTTTTGAAGTATCTTTAGGTTTTTTTATAATTACGAAAAGTAAATGGGAGGCCAAAAGAACTGACCAGACAATTGCAAAATTATTGAAATAGCCGATTTCATATTTAATCTCTTTTAAAAGCCACGTGCCACTTACAATCGCAGTAAAGATCATGCAGTGAATAACAAAATTTACTATTCGAGAAAAATGTTTATAGATAGGATCTTCTGAATCACCATTTCCGTACCACTTTATAGGCATATTAATAATTATATTGTTAATAATAGACATTTTACCCGAAATCTAGTTGACTAAGAGACCCTGAAACAGAGATATTACATAATTATGCGCCTGTAGCTCAGTGGATTAGAGCACCTGACTACGGATCAGGGTGTCGGGAGTTCGAATCTCTCCAGGCGCGTTTAAAATTCTGAAATATTTTTTTTATATTTTTCTAAAAAATATCGTCTATATTATGGGTATTACTTATCAAATTCAATGAATATCCTTCAAAGTCTTAAAGAAAGTGATCCAGTAATATCAAATTTTATCAACTCTGAAAAAAATAGGCAGGAAACTCATCTTGAGTTAATCGCAAGCGAAAATTTCGCATCAATTGCCGTTATGCAGGCTCAAGGTTCCGTCCTTACAAATAAATACGCCGAAGGATTACCTCAGAAAAGATATTACGGGGGATGTGAATTTGTTGATGAAATCGAAGAATTAGCTATTCAGAGAGCAAAAAAATTATTTAATGCAAATTGGGCTAATGTTCAACCCCATAGTGGAGCCCAGGCAAATGCTGCTGTTTTCCTAAGTCTACTTAAACCTGGCGATACAATCATGGGGATGGATTTATCTCATGGTGGACACCTAACTCATGGGTCTCCAGTAAATATGAGTGGTAAATGGTTCAATGCAGTTCACTATGGTGTAAATAAAGAAACTAGTGAATTAAATTTTGATGAAATAAGAGAGATAGCACTTGAAACAAAACCAAAATTGATCATATGCGGATATTCTGCTTATCCAAGAACAATCGATTTTCAATCATTTAGAAATATTGCAGATGAAGTTGGTGCTTTCTTAATGGCTGATATTGCTCACATCGCCGGTCTTGTAGCAAGTAAACTTCACCCAAATCCAATACCTTATTGCGATGTAGTAACTACAACTACTCATAAAACATTAAGAGGGCCTAGAGGGGGACTTATCTTATGTAAAGATGCAGAATTTGGAAAGAAA
The DNA here is from genome assembly GCA_003214315.1 of Prochlorococcus sp. AG-418-D13. Classification (GTDB taxonomy): domain Bacteria; phylum Cyanobacteriota; class Cyanobacteriia; order PCC-6307; family Cyanobiaceae; genus Prochlorococcus_A. The sequence goes on along the minus strand of QCLU01000003.1, from coordinate 122,708 downwards.
TTTGATAAATCTGTTTTCCCTGGAACTCAAGGTGGGCCCCTCGAACATATAATTGCAGCTAAAGCAGTTGCATTTGGAGAAGCCTTACAGCCAGATTTCGTTAATTATTCCCAACAAGTAATAAAAAATGCAAAAGTTCTAGCTTCAACTTTAATAAATAGAGGTATCAATATCGTTAGTGGAGGTACTGATAATCATATTGTCTTACTCGATTTAAGAAGTATAAATATGACTGGTAAAATTGCTGACTTGCTTGTAAGTGAAGTGAATATCACTGCAAATAAAAATACTGTTCCATTTGACCCTGAATCACCTTTTGTAACCAGCGGACTAAGGTTGGGAACTGCTGCTTTAACTACTAGAGGCTTTAATGAGAATGCTTTTGCTGAAGTTGGCGAAATTATTGCTAATAGATTACTTAACCCAGACGATTCACTGATTGAAACTCAATGTAAAGAAAGAGTATTAACCTTATGTAATCGTTTTCCCCTTTATGAAGGCAAACTTGAAGCATCAATTAAATGAGTCATAACTCCAAGGGAGTTGAAATTCTTTCTATTGGAACAGAGCTACTCTTAGGAAATATTATAAATACAAATGCTCAATGGATTTCTGAACAGTTATCTCAATTAGGCTTAAATCACTTTAGGCAATCAACTGTCGGTGATAATTGTGATCGAATTATAAAAGTAATTCAAGAAATATCGAAAAGAAGTAATATTCTAATTACAACTGGTGGCTTGGGACCCACCCCAGATGACTTAACTACTGAAGCAATAGCTAAATCTTTTAATGTAACTCTTTTTGAAAGACCGCACTTATGGGATGAAATTAAACAAAAACTGTCAAACTCAAAACTCCAGGACGATTCATCCAGCTTAAGGAAACAATGTCTCTTCCCAAAAAATGCTCAAATAATTAAAAACACTAGGGGCACTGCCCCAGGAATGATCTGGGAACCAATAAAAGGATTTACTATTCTTACTTTCCCTGGAGTCCCCAGTGAAATGAAAAAAATGTGGGAAGAAACGGCATATGATTTCATTAAAACCAAATTCTCAGATAATTATTCATTTTTTTCAAATACAATCAAATTTGCAGGCATTGGAGAATCTAGTGTCGCAGAAAAAATTAACGATATATTAAATCTTAAAAACCCGACTGTTGCTCCATATGCAAACTTAGGAGAGGTTAAACTCAGAATCACAGCCAGAGCTAAAAATGAAGCGGAAGCAAAGAATATTATTAAACCCGTAAAAGAAAAATTAAAAAAAGAGTTTTCAAATTTTATTTTTGGAGAGGATAATGATACTCTTCCTAGCGTTCTAATAAAAGAATTAACCAAAAGGAACCAAACTATTGTTTTTGCTGAATCCTGTACAGGAGGCCTTCTATCTTCATCACTAACATCAATATCAGGCTCATCTCAAGTTTTTCAAGGTAGTATTATTTCTTATAGTAATGAGCTAAAAAAATCATTATTAAATATTTCCGAAGAAAAGCTAACAAAATATGGCGCCGTTTCTGAAGAAGTTTGTGAGGCCATGGCAATTAATGTAAAAGAGAAATTAAGAGCTGATTGGGCAATATCAATCAGTGGAATAGCTGGTCCCGACGGAGGTAGTCAAGATAAACCAATTGGACTTGTCTATATCTCAATTTCAGGTCCGAATAATCGCATAACTAATATAAAAAAACTATTTAACTCAACCCGAAATAGGATTGAAATTCAAACACTAAGTGTAAATGTCTGTTTGAACAGCCTCAGATTAATCCTATTATCGAATAGTAAGTAACTATTTTTACAAATTGAGTCAAGATACCTTATTTGATAAAGTTTGGGATTTACACAAAGTTTCTAGTCTTCCAGGTGGATCTGATCAAATATTGATTGGTCTTCACCTTATCCATGAAGTCACAAGTCCTCAAGCATTTGGCGCTTTAAAGGACAAAAACTTAAAAGTAAAATTCCCTGATAGAACTGTTGCCACTGTTGATCATATTGTGCCAACAGACAATCAGAGCAGGCCTTTCAAAGATAATCTTGCTGAACAAATGATTGAAACACTCGAGAAGAATTGCTTAGAACATAAAATCAGATTTTTTAATATTGGTAGTGGTAATCAAGGAATAGTTCATGTGGTAGCCCCGGAATTAGGACTAACTCAGCCAGGTATGACAATCGCTTGTGGAGATTCGCATACTTCAACTCATGGAGCTTTTGGGTCAATTGCTTTTGGGATAGGTACAAGCCAAGTAAGAGATGTTCTTGCTACTCAAACCATAGCAATGAATAAATTAAAGGTAAGGCAAATTTGGTGTGAAAATCAATTATCCAATGGGGTTTATGCTAAGGATTTAGTACTTCATATCATTAATAAACTCGGTGTAAAGGCTGGGGTAGGTTTTGCGTATGAGTTCTCAGGTCCTGCAATCAATGCATTATCAATGGAAGAAAGAATGACTATATGCAATATGTCTATTGAAGGAGGAGCAAGATGCGGCTATATAAACCCTGATGAAAAGACCTTTAGTTACATTAAAAATAAACTATACGCACCAAAAAACGAGCATTGGGAAAAAGCGCTCACATGGTGGAAATCATTAAAAAGCGATGAAGATTCAATTTATGATGATGTAATTAAAATAGATACTTCTAAGATAGAACCAACCGTAACCTGGGGGATTACTCCAGGCCAAAGTATAGGTATTAATCAACAAATCCCTCTTTTAGATGAATTGTCCCCAAATGACAAATTAGTTGCCGAAGAGGCTTATGAATATATGAGTTTCATTCCAGGACAATCAATAAAAGATATTCCGGTAGAAGTTTGTTTCATAGGCAGCTGCACAAATGGTCGAATAAGTGACTTGAGAATTGCAGCTAAAATATTAAAAGACAAAAAAGTATCTAAGAATGTAAAAGCATTTGTAGTGCCAGGCTCAGAAAAAGTAGCCAATGAAGCAAAACAAGAAGGTCTAGATCAGATATTTAAGGATGCTGGATTTCAATGGAGAGAACCAGGCTGCTCAATGTGTTTAGCAATGAATTCAGATAAGCTAATAGGTAATCAAGTTAGTGCTAGTTCTAGTAATAGAAATTTCAAGGGCAGACAGGGATCTCCTACCGGGAGAACACTACTCATGAGTCCAGCAATGGTTGCTGCTGCTGCAATTACTGGGAAAGTCAGTGACGTTCGAGAATTTATCAGCTAATGAAATCCGAGTTTACCCCACCAATTGGAAAAATTTCACAAATAACTGGGAAATGCATCTCATTGATTGGTAACGACATTGATACTGATCGAATTATTCCTGCTCGTTTCTTAAAATGTGTTAATTTTGATTTATTGGGCAAATCTGTTTTTGAGGACGATAGAAAAACCTTGAAAGGCCGTCATCCCTTTGATCTTGAAGAAAATCAAGATTCTTCTATTCTTATCGTTAATAGTAATTTTGGTTGTGGTTCTAGTAGAGAACACGCACCTCAAGCCCTAATTCGATGGGGTATAAGAGCAATAATAGGTGAGAGTTTTGCTGAAATTTTTTATAGCAATTGTATTGCAATTGGAATTCCATGTTTTACTCTTCCTAAAAAATCAATACAAAATATTCAAAAATATAATATTAGTAAGAGTTTATTGCTAGAAATTGATCTTAAAAACTCTTCAGCCAAATCAATAGATTTAAATTTTAATCTTGAGATTAAAGAGAGCACAAAAAATATGTTTTTATCGGGAGAGTGGGATGCTACAGGAACACTACTTGAGAAATCTTCTTTAGTAGAAAGAAAGTTTAAAGAATTACCTTATCTAAAATTTAGTTAGGAAAATTGATAAAAACTTTAAAAAAAATTTAAAAGCTAATTTGTAAAAAAACTTTTTTTTACAGAATTTGGTTTGATTCTAAGACAATTAATCTTGAGGACTTTCTAAATCTTTTCTATTAGGTGTCCTAGTTGGATCACTAGCTAAAAATCCGAAGAGAAAGATTCCAACAAAGAAAAAGACAATTGTGTATACAGAAATTTTAAGGGCAAGCATGGAATTACTAGTGCTGACAGATTTATATCCTATTAAATTTATATTTAAATCATGGTAAAAGGTTTACTTTTTGTATTTTTGGAAAATTTTGAAATACTTTAAAAGTAATTAATCATCATGATCATCCCATGGATCTGTAAGCTTTGCAGCTTTTGGTCCAAATGCAGTCCAAAGACCGAAGCCCGTTAGAGCTAATAATAATGCTAAGATTGATACTGCTATAGAAACTGCAGGATCTGGAGCGGATGATAAAGTTTGCATCAATTTTGCTAAGTTTGTAAACAATTTATGTATAAGTTCTTATACAATAGCGAAATAATATTCGATTTTGTGAATTCAACATGGGCCAAAAAACAGCATTAGGAAGTCTTTTAAAAGCGATTGGCAATTCAGGTCAAGGGAAAGTAGTACCTGGATGGGGAGCAGTTCCTGTGATGACAGTGATAGGATTACTACTTTTAGTCTTTTTAGTTATTCTTCTTCAAATTTACAACCAATCACTACTACTACAAGGTTTCTCAGTAGATTGGAATGGAAATTAAATTTCTGTAAAACTCTAAAATTTATTTTTAATCTTAAAATCCCTAATAAAGGTTTTAGGGATTTTTTTTTCGGTTATAGTTTGGTTGTATATTTATACTTCTCAATGAAAGTCAATGAAAGAGATTTAGAAATACCTCATGAATGAAATATATTTAATTGGGCTAGGTAATCCTGGGAAAAAATATTCAAAAAGTCGGCATAATATTGGTTTCTTACTGCTTGAAAAACTCTCAAAAAAACATAACTCTAATTTTTTATTAAAAGATAAACTTAAAAGTTCCTGTTCAGAATTCAAAATCAACGATTCAATATATAGGTTATTTTTACCAAATACATTTATGAATAATAGTGGTGATGCTGTGCGAGCAATAGTAGAGTGGTACAAAATTAATTTAGATCAGATTTTCATAATCGTCGATGATAAAGATCTTCCCCTTGGAAAAATAAGATTTAGAAAAAAAGGAAGTTCAGGTGGACATAACGGGCTTAAAAGTATCATTGAAAGATTGCAGACTGAAAACTTTAAGAGAATAAGAATTGGTATTGGCTCACCTCCTCTAATAAAAGGAAAAAATAATTTCAATACCATTTCACATGTACTAGGAAATATTTCACCAGGAGAAAAATCAATATTGAATAAAGTTTATAAGAGAGTAATAGAATCCCTCGAACAATTAAATACTAAAAAAGAGGAATACATTATTAATGAATTAAATTCCTTTAACAAAGTCCAATCTTAAGAAATGCGTTCAAAACCTGAAACGATTGCCAATGTAAGTGTTAAGGAATATTGCTTCTCAAAAAAGCAAATTCAGGGTGTTGTGGAAGCTAGTCAATTTAAGTGGACTTTTATATGGTATTTTCATAAAGGTTTATTAACGGTAAATCCACCTTTGGGAAGAGCATTAATTGAAGATGCCTTATTGAGATTTTTATTAAAAAAGGATTATGAACTTGAAGCAGGGAATGAATATAAATTCACTATTTCAGCCAAGTTTTAAAATCTACATTTTGATTCAAAGTAAACTTCATTTTGCAATAATCCTCTAAAATTATCAAAGCTGATATCGCATCTAGGTTTTTATTAAGAATAAAGACCTCTCTAGGCATTAAAAACTTCAGACCACTAATTGGGAAAAGCTCAAAATATCTTGCTTTTGCTCTAAAGGTAGTATTTTTTTCCTCAAAAGTTATAAATTCTTTTTTAAAAAAATTTAGTTTTCCTCTTATTTCTCTACTGGTGGTACCATTTCCAATAATAATTTGTGATATATCCTCAGCGGTAATTAAATTTCTGACATAATTCTCAAGTAATTCACTTTTAACAATGATCGCTTTATAAACTTTTTTTTCACTTATATCAGCCAAGACTAAGCCACATTTACTTTTTCCAGGATCAATAGTTATTACTCTAGGCATTTAAGATGCAATTTTTAAAATATTTATTTCAACGACTATGGGTTCTACAGTTTTACTATCTCTCAAAGATACTACTTCTAACTTAAATTTGATATTTCGATTTTCTTGAAGAAAGTCTCTAATTTTTTTTACAAAATTTCCATTTGTATTAATTTCACTAACTTGTGATCCTTTTGACTTAATTTCATCCCTTGTTTCTCTAAGCAATGATTTAATTTTTGAATTTATTGATTTAAGATTTAAATCACTTTCTGCCAGAATTGAACTTGTAATAACATCCCCTTTTTTGACTATGAATTTATTCTCTAATAAGTCAGGAGATACAAAAACATAGTTATCCCCTTTTAAAACATTTGTTGCTGATTTAATTAATAAAACCCATTTACCACCTTTAGCAACTGTTGTCTCAATTTTTATAATGTCACTAGGTAACCATAAAAGAATATTTTTTGCTTCTTTATTAATTGGGATAACAATTTTCCTAACAAACTTATCAGCTTCATTGTAGATTCTTGTTAAGTCTAGTTTTATATTTGAGCTGGGATTAACCTCAGCAATAAATAAAGTTTGTCCTCTTTTAAAAACAATATTGCCTCTTCTAAATACTTTAATATTATTTTTTAATTGATTTAACTCCTTTTCTTTATAAATAATTTTATTTTCAAGTTCCTTTCGTTCTTCCTGTAAAGGGATTAAAGCCTTTTTACTTTCATCTAAAGTTTTTTGCAATAAAGGAATATCAACAAAAAGCCTTTGTCTAAATTCTTCACTGACTAAAATCAATAACCCTATTGATATTGAACTAATAAAACCACCAGTAATTATAGTTACTATAGTTGCTGTTTTTTTTGGTCTTAATTTTAATATACTAAATCTTGATTTACCAATCTTTGTTCCAAGAATATCTCCAAATGGTGCAATTAATCCCCCTAGTAATATTAAAAAAACAATTAAAATCCAAGCCACACTTTTGAGTACACTGACTACATCATAATTTATGGTGAATCAATTAAATCTTTTTGCAAGAGCAATTGGATCGAACACTGTGATCTTTTTTCTTTCAATATTTAGAAGACCCGAATCCTTTAAATCTCCCAACAATCTTGTAATGGTTACTCTTGTAGAACCAATAGCCTCAGCAATTGCCTGATGTGAAAGCCTTAGGTCTATTGTGATACCTTTTTCACCTGCAACTCCAAAGTCTCTGCAAAGAACCATTAAAAAACTTACTAAACGTGAAGACATATCTCTATGCGTAAGAGTTTCTATCATTGTCTCAGTTTGCAGGATCCTACTTGAAAGCCCCTGTAAGAGTAATAGCCCGACTGAGGCATCTTCCTGTATAGCTTTTAAAACAGAATTTGCAGGTGCTGTTATCATTTCAACTCTTGTGAATGCTATGGCATGATAAAAACGATCAGATCTATGACCTGTTAGAAGAGATAAAACACCAAAAAGACTATTTTCTCTTAAAAGAGCAACAGTTATTTCTTCACCTGACTCATAAACTCTTGAAAGTCGTACTGCTCCTCTTCTGATAAGGTAAACCCTTTCTGCAGGGTCCCCTGGGAAAAATATTGTTTTAGATCTCTCAACCATTTCTGTGCTTGCACCATCAAGACCTTTAATAACTTCCATTAAAGTTCTATTGATTGGAAAACGTTCCCCAACAGAGTTAATTTTACTTTGTCCTGACTGTTGCGAACTAAAGCGGTTGAATCCTCGTGAAGCAGGTATCATAAATATCTTGACTATTAAAAAATTTAAGGAGACACTCTAAAATATCTTGTATCAACAGTAACAATTTTCAATTCTTATTAATTAATCATTAAGCCTTTTTCATAGAGTTTCCACTTGCTTAAACCTTTTTTAAGTAAAATTACACTATATGCAGCGTCAATAAATTCTAATTATACTGCATGTAGAAAGAATCTAAATAATGGTAATTAGTTCATCCCATATTTATTCCAAAAGAAATCTTGATGTTGTAGACATAAATACTGCTAATAAAATTAATGTAAAAAGATTTGCACAAAATGGACAAATTCAAATCTATCAATCTTCATATCGAGGAAGCTACCCATCTATCATTAGAGACTCTCTAAGAAATGCTGCTCTTGGCAGGAAAGTGCTCTTAATACAATTTATGAAAGGAGGGGTCAAACAAGGTGTTAATAATGCAGTAAAGCTATGCGGCAATTTAACCTGGGTAAGACCATCACATTCTTTTGATCAATATGATTCTGAAGCAATTGAAAATAATAAGAATTTAAAAAAATCTATTCATGAATCTACTTTTGAATTATGGAATTTTTGTAAAAAAGAACTTCAGTCTGGCGAGAATGACCAAATCATACTTGATGAAATTTTTTTAGCTATTGACATGAAAATTATCGATAAAGATGATTTGATTTCAACACTTGAAAACCGATTTATATCAGGAGATGTAATCCTTACTGGTACAGATATTCCTAAAGATCTATTATTAATGGCCAATCAAATTACCGAACTTCGCTCATAAAACAATGCTAAAAAATGATCTCTGGATAAATCAAAAAGCCTCTGAAGGAATGATAAAGCCCTTTCAAGCAAATTTAGTAAGGCATCTTGAGCCTGAAAATAAACAAAAACCAGTTTTGAGTTACGGATGTTCATCTTATGGCTATGATTTAAGACTTTCATCAAAAGAATTCCTAATTTTCAGACATGTCCCTGGTACTGTGATGAATCCCAAAAAGTTTAATCCTAATAATTTAGAAACAACTGTTCTTCATCATGATAATGATGGAGACTTTTTTATTCTTCCTGCTCACTCCTATGGCTTAGGAGTGGCTTTAGAAAAGATGAAAGTACCAGAAAACATAACTGTAATCTGCATTGGCAAAAGTACTTATGCACGACTAGGGATCATTGTTAATACAACCCCCGCAGAGGCAGGATGGGAAGGTCATCTAACTTTAGAGTTTAGTAATAGTTCAGGTGCAGATTGCAGAATTTATGCTGAAGAAGGTATTTGCCAACTACTCTTTTTTGAAGGTGATCCATGCTCTACAACCTATGAAGATAGAAAAGGTAAATATCAAAACCAACCAGAAAAAGTAACTCTAGCAAAGATCTAAAATGGGTAAAGTTGAACTAATTTCGCTAACTCCTGATGCAGAAAAAACAATGGCTTATATTGCAAGAGTTAGTAACCCAAAAAATCAGGAAAATGAGGACTATTCTAAATTATTGAGTTATTGCATTAAAAATGAACATTGGAGTGTTTTTGAGCAGTCATTTATGACCTTACAAATAGAAACTAACAGAGGAATCGCTGCCCAAATTTTAAGACATAGATCTTTTACTTTCCAGGAATTTTCACAGAGATATGCAGATAGTTCTCAATTGGGTAATATTCCCTTACCAGAGTTGAGGCGTCAAGATTTTAAAAATAGGCAAAATTCAATCCCTGACCTCCCTAATGAGTTAAAAAAAAGATTCAATAAAAAAATTGGTTTACATTTTCAGGCTGCTTCAGAATTATATGAAGATTTACTTGCTGAAGGCGTAGCAAAAGAATGTGCAAGATTTGTTCTACCACTAGCAACTCCAACAAGAATCTATATGTCTGGATCATGCAGATCGTGGATCCATTACATTCATTTAAGATCAGCTAACGGTACCCAAAAAGAACACAAGTCTATCGCCCAAAATTGCAAGTCTATTTTTAAAAAAAGTTTTCCCATTGTATCAAAATCTTTGGAATGGTAAAATTAACCATGATTACGAGGGCTAACCTCATTATTTTTATTTTCTTGAATTTTTGAAAATTCAGTACTAATAACTTCTTCTTGGAGTTTCTCTTTTTTTTCTAAATTATTAATAGATTCTCTTATTTTTATTTCATCTTGTTTTCCAATAAAAGTAGATATTAGATTACCCTTTTTATCAAGAAGATTAACTTGAGGAATTCCGTTGACGTCAAACTTTTGGATATACTCACCCCATTTTTGATTATCAACATTTAAAAAAACAAAATTTATATCTTTTTCGTATTCATCTTTAAAATCAGAAACTTGTGGAGCCATTTCTTTGCAAACTTCACACCACTCAGCATAAAATTCTAGAAATGTAGGCTTATTATTTGTAAAAGCTATTTCAGGGTCAACAGATAATTCTCCAAAACTCTTTAGAAGATAAGTTGATTTAAAAAAGAAATTTCTAAACAAAATCAGTGACACCATAACAATAGATATAAACAAAATAAATATTGTTTTTAAATTTGTCTTTAAAATTTGCTCTCGACTCTCAGATTGCACTATTTAAGTATTAATAACTAAAAACATCTTAAATAAGTTAAACAAATAAAGAGAATTAAAATCTATAAGCTTTTAATCAACTGATAAAATAAGAAATGAGTAATTATCAAAATTTCTTTGATTCCTGTAATCTAATTATGCAATCAATCTTTGGAACTGATGGAATAAGAGGAAGATTTAATGAAGAGATAACTTATTCTCTAGCCTACAAGGTAGGATATGCTCTAGGTTCGACTTTAGAGAAGAAAAGGCCAATATTAATTGGAAGAGATACAAGAATTAGTGGCGATATTCTGCTTCAAGCCATAACAAAAGGTTTAAATGAAAGTGGAAAAAAATTTATAAATCTTGGAATATGCCCTACCCCAGCTATTCCTTTTTTAATCAACCAAGAGGACCTGAGTAGTGGGATCATGATATCTGCAAGTCATAATCCGCCAGAATACAATGGAATAAAAATTTTTGATCATAATGGCCAAAAAATTACCAAAGATTTTGAAAATAAAATTCAAAAATTAATTGAAGAAACCAATCAAAATATATCATTTCCTAAAAAAGTGATCCCCCTAAATACAAATAGAGATCTTATGGATCTTTATATTAAAAGCCTAATCCAAACAATGGATGGTGAAAATCTAAGCGGGTTGAAAATAATATTAGATACATGCTATGGATCAGCAACAACATGTGCAAAAAAAATTTTTCAATCTCTTGGAGCTGATGTAAGAGTTATCAATAACTCTAAAAATGGGTTGAAAATTAATATGAATTGTGGTTCGACTAACCTCGCACCATTAAAAAAAGCATTAAGAGAAAGTCCTGCAGATATGGGTTTTAGCTTCGATGGGGATGCCGATAGGGTAATTGGAATAGATTCAAAAGGTAATGTCTTAGATGGAGATCACATTCTTTTTCTTTGGGGGAGAGAACTTATGGAACAAAAAATTCTCACAAATAATTTACTAATATCAACGCAAATGGCAAACTTAGGTTTTGAGAAGGCCTGGAAGAAAATTGGAGGAACTTTATATAGAACTGATGTAGGAGATAAATATGTGCATGACGCAATCAAGGAAAAAAGAGCTGTTTTAGGAGGTGAGCAGTCAGGTCATATACTTTCACAAATTAATAACTTTTCTGGAGATGGGATATTGACTGCACTTCAAATTTCTAAATATTGCAAAAGAAAAAATATTAATTTAAATGATTGGCTTAAAAGTAGTTTCGAACCTTTTCCTCAAAAACTAACCAATATCAATTTAGGTTTTAATATTCATAAATTAAATTCAAAAAACAAAATCTTAATTGATCAAGTTATAAAAAATTTTAAGGAAATATATTCAGATAATTGTAGAGTTTATATAAGGCCTAGCGGCACAGAACCCGTAATTAGAGTTCTAGTAGAGGCCAAAAATCAGAAGAAAGTTGATTTTTTATCAAGGGAAATAACAAACAAACTCTTTTTAGAAATTAATAAATTAATGATGAATCAAATTTTTATATAAATCTTTTCAAAAATATCGAGTTGGTTAAAAATCACATACTTTTCCCGATTAGTTTTCACATTATTTGGATTAAAACTTTCTGAAAAATTAAAATTTTTTTTATCTATTGTTTTAAAATAAAAATTACTTGATAAAGTGCAATCCATATAATCGAATAAATCCTTTACATCTGTTTTTATAAAAATTAGGGTCCCTTTTTGCAATGAATTAGAGAGAATATTAATAAATTCTGGCTGGACAACGCGCCTTTTATGATGTCTCTTTTTAAACCATGGATCAGGAAAATTAAAAGAAATACTTTTTAAATTTTTGATAATAAATTCACTTTGAACATTATTCAAAATATTATTAGCATTACCAAATACAAAATATAGATTTTTAATTTCTCTTTCAAGCATTTTTAGCCTGGCATTATTAACTAATTTTTCACGGATTTCAATTCCCAAATAATTCCAACTGGTATTAACTAAAGCCAAATCGAATAGAAACTCACCAGAAGCACAACCTATATCCAAATGAAGATTCAATTTAGAATCACCAAACATTTCGCTCAAAGAAGGTATTCTCTCAGTTTGTATGAAATTACTACTAAGCGGATTAACATGTTGTCTCATATGATTATATATACCTAGGAAATATTATAAGGCTGCATAATATTCCTAACTATGACAATAGTAAGTTCAAAAGTAATAGTTTGATGTTTAATTATTATGTGTTTAAAAAGAAAAAGTTTTGAACGTTTTTAATCAACTTTCTATTTGGCTATCCTTTCAACTTTCAATAATTTTCCTTATTGGTATACCTATTACTCTAACCTTCTGGTCAATTAAAAAAAGAAATAAGGCAGTAAATAAACTTCTATCAATTTATTGGAAAATATCCCTTTTATTTTTTATAAGCCTTCTACTTTTAATAGGTAAGTATAATTATGCTCTTGCCATAACAAATATTTCAACATTATTAATGACAGTTTCAGTTTGGTTTTGGAATGATATTAATGATGAATTAAGAGAATATGATTTTTCTTACTACCTGACCACAGCGACAAAAATCTGGAGATGGACGATAACTTTTATATCTCTCAATTTCTTAATTCAGAGTTTACTAAACTTTAACTGCTTTTCCTTTATTAATTCGGATACGTGTGCAATATGGCTTCAGCCTTCTTCAAATTTATATATTTTTATAAAAAATTTATTTAATTTTTTCTTCGGAGCTAACTTTACTCAGCCGATAGCAAAATATTTAGGATTATTTTCATTATTAATTTATATTTTAGGGCTTATTCAATGGTCAATAATCAAATTACCTAAAAATGGAAGAAACTCATACTTCTCCAAAAATGGCAGAAATTGATTTAATAAATAATCTTGAAAAAATAAGTTCCGAGATACCTAATAGGATACTTAAATTAGAAGGTTTCATTCTAAAACAAAATCACAAAGAACAATTAGAAATACTTATTTTCAAAGGTTTCAGTAGCTCAACAACTCATCCAATTGAAATAGATTTAGAAAAGAAAGTTATAGAATTTCGTTATAAAATGACCAATTTTAAACTTTATAAGGCACCCTTAACAGAAACCGAAGACAATTTTATAAGAGAAAATCAAAACCTCAGTTTTTTTTTGAATCAAAAAAACTGGATTTAAGTAAATTCAAGCTTAATAATATTGGAACATCTTTTGCATAATTTTGTATTTTGGATTCCATTAAAAGTTTCTTTTTGATAGTGCCAACATCTATCACATTTTTGACCATGAGCTTTTATTATTTGAATTTTTCCAAGTGCATTTTTATCGATACTCAGAGAATTATCCACCAAATCGGATACTACTTGGAAGTTTGACACTATCAGCCAATCCCTAAACAAATCTACATCTTGATTGCCAAATTCTTTTAGCCAAGTCAGTGAATCTTTTACAACTTTATCTTCAGGTAAATAATTAACTTCAGTTTCTAAAGCTGCTCCAATTATTTGTTTGTTCCTACATCCCTCTATAGCTTTGTTAATTTCAACTCTCAAATTTCTTAAATTTGCAATATGCTCATCCAGCATCTGATTTTTCCATGACTTCGGAAATATTGGCCATCCTCTTTGAAATACTGATTTTTCTTTAGTTGAATATGGAATATTTTGCCAAATATCTTCAGCCATATGACAAAGCACTGGAGAAATAAGTACAGCTAAATTTTCAACAACTTTTGACATAACAAATTGACATGATCTTCTCCTGAATTGCGATTTAGAACTTACATATAACCTATCCTTTGCAATATCCAAATAAAAATTTGATAGATCTACAACGCAAAAACTTTGCAAGATTTGGAAAAATTTTGAAAATTCATAATTTTCATAAGCATTTGCAATTTGATCTGTAACCTCAACTAATCTGCCTAACATCCATTGATCTAAGAGAGGTAATTGATCAATTGCAAAACTATCAATTTTAGGATCATAATCATGAATATTACCTAGAAGATATCTAGCAGTATTACGAACTTTTCTGTAAACGTCTGAAAGTTGCTTGAGTATATTTGAACCAATTGGAACATCTACCGAATAATCTACAGAGCTTACCCAGAGCCTTAAAACATCAGCACCATAGGCAGGTTCAGTTTTTTTATTGTTGCCTCCATTAATAATTATATTTGGATCAACAACATTGCCTAAAGATTTGCTCATTTTTCTTCCGTTTTCATCAAGTGCAAAACCGTGAGTCAAAACCTTCTTATATGGAGGTTTATTATTGACTGCAACAGATGTTAGCAAAGAAGACTGGAACCATCCTCGATGTTGATCTGAGCCCTCCAAATAAAGATCGGCTGGATACTTTAATTCACTTCTTAGTTCACATACTGCGGCCCAGCTAGATCCTGAATCGAACCAAACATCCATTGTATCTGTCCCTTTTTTCCATAAATCGGATTCTTTTGCATAATTTTGTGGCAAGAGATTCTTAACATCCCAATCCCACCAAATATCTGTTCCATGTTCACTAAAAAGTTCTTGAATATGATTAATTATCTCGCTGTTAAGGAGAATGTCATTACCATTTTTTTTATAAAAAACTGGAATTGGAACTCCCCAAGACCTTTGTCTAGAAATACACCAATCTCCTCTACCAACAACCATAGAATAAATTCTTTTCTTTCCAGTTGCTGGCATCCATTCAACATCTTCTATTGCCTTTAATGCAGATGATCTAAAGCCATTTACAGATGCAAACCATTGTTCTGTTGCCCTAAAAATAGTTGGTTTTTTTGTTCTCCAATCATATGGATATCTATGCTTATAATTTTCTTGCAATAGAAGCAAATTATTTGCCTTTAAATATTCAATAATCAAATCATTTGCGTCTTTCAAGACATTTGACCCTTTGAATTGTCCAGAATTTTTATTTAAATTACCTTTTTCATCAACAACACATGTTATTGGTAAATCATATTTTTGACCTACATTAAAATCATCTATCCCATGACCAGGCGCAGTATGAACAATTCCAGTACCTGATTCTGTAGTAATGTAGTCTCCTCCAATTAAAATTCTGCAATTTTTATTCTTAGAGGGATGTTGATATTCAATATTTTCCAATTTAGAGCCTTTAACCTCTAAAAGCACCTTGAAATCTTTATTTAATTTCTTACTTATTTCAGAAGATAAATCCTTTGCAAAAAGGTAAATTCGTTTCTCTTCATCGTTAGCAAAAACGTACTTTATTTTTGGATTTACTGCAACAGCTTCATTTGCAGGTATGGTCCAAGGAGTAGTGGTCCAAATAGTTATGAAAGAATTATTTTGAAAAAAATCTTTTTTGATATTAATATTTTCTTGGATAAAATTTAATAGAATTTCCTCAGGTATTTTAGAGATTTTTAATGAAACATAAATACTTTTTGAATAATGTTCATCAGGATATTCTAATTCTGCTTCTGCAAGTGCAGTCCTTGAACTTGGACTCCAATGCACAGGTTTAAGACCTCGATATATGTAGCCATTTAAAAACATTTTCCCAAATACTCCAATCTGAGCAGATTCATAACTTTTCTTAAGTGTTAAGTAAGGGTTATTCCAATCTCCCCATATGCCCCACCTTTTGAAACCCTCCTTTTGATTATTAATTTGGATATGGGCATAATCTGTTGCTTTTTTTCTGAGATTTAGAGTATCAAGATTCTTTCTTTCAGCAGATTTTAAATTTTGAAGAACTTTTAATTCAATAGGTAATCCATGGCAGTCCCAACCAGGTACGAAACGAACCCTAAACCCTCTTAAGGTTTTGTACTTATTAATTATGTCTTTTAAAACTTTATTAAGGGCATGACCCATATGAAGCGCTCCATTTGCATAAGGAGGGCCATCATGTAATGTAAATATTTCGCCTGAATTGCTTGAACCTAATTGGAAATCAATATCGTTGTTAGCCCAAAAATTCTGAATCTCGGGTTCTCTTACAACTGAGTTAGCTCGCATCGAGAAGTCAGTTTTTAGTAAATTTAAAGTTTCTTTATAAGAAAAGTCTGATTTTTGTTCTTTGCTATTTTGAGATTTCATACGTCGATATAAGAAATATTGGTGATCAAAAGAATTACTTAAATCAATCTAATTCATTATATTCTTTCTTAATTGAACTGTAGTTTTTTGGGGAAGTTTCAAATGACCAATTTATTTGATTTCAGACTTTTATATTATCATTTTTATCATTTCTTACCCACTTTTTTTGGGTTATATTTTTATTATTGCTACCAAAATTAAAAAAATTTAAAGGTTTCTTGAAATCACCAAATACCAGATTAATAGATTCTAATATTTTCAAAAAGTTATTTTTAAACTCCAAAAATGTAGTTAATTTTTTCTTTTCATTATCTGTCAATTGGTACCATCTAGATAAAAAAAGCTCTACTAGATAAAAAATAACTAGTACTGTTAGAAAAAGGAAAATTACAAAAAATGATACATCTAATGTTTTATTTTTAATTATTAAAATCAAACCTATTAATAAATTTAAAAAAGCTTTTATTAAGTCTTTTGGTTTGCCGAGCTCAAGATAAATTATCGGTACAGTTAGAAAAATGGTCCCAATTACAATATAAAAAGTTCCCAAATAAAATATCAAACTATTCATTAAATTTACAACTTAATTAAATTATAAGAGTTGATTTGGATAAGCAAACTATCTATCAGAATTCCCTTAAGTGCGGTCGGGGAGACTTGAACTCCCACACCCGAAGATACGAGTACCTAAAACTCGCGCGTCTACCAATTCCGCCACGACCGCTCAAATAAAATAATAATTGAAAGAGGTTTATTTTAAAAATTTTTTTTCTTAAGATGATTAATTTGACACATTAAATTAAATTAAAAATTTCTTAAAAGAAATTTTTTATGTTTGAGCATGCAATCATCACAAAATATTAGTTATATTATTTAAAGAATAAAAGAAACGATTTCAAACTTAACCAGTAAAGATACAACGAAAAATACTAATTCTTCAAAAACATTTAATTGGCAAAAAGAGATTAAAAATTACGTAGATCCGCCAAATTTTTGGAATCCAACATTAGGTTTATTTTTTGGCGGTTATTTTCTTGCATTTCTTAGCATATGGCAATGGTATAGGGGTGTTTGGCCTTTACCTTTACTCGTAGCCACTGCGTTTTTAGCTTTACATATTGAAGGTACCGTTATTCATGATGCCTGTCATAAAGCTGCTCATCCAGTTCCTTGGATAAATCAAGCAATGGGTCATGGCTCAGCAATTCTATTAGGGTTTAGCTTCCCAGTTTTTACGAGAGTTCATTTACAACATCATATTCACGTAAATCACCCCAAAAATGATCCAGATCATATTGTCAGTACTTTTGGTCCAATTTGGCTAATTGCTCCAAGATTTTTTTATCATGAGGTGTTTTTCTTTCAAAGAAAACTTTGGCGAAAATATGAATTACTACAATGGGGAATTGAAAGATCCATATTCATAACAATAATCTTGGCAGGTTTAAAATTTGACTTTATGAATTTAATTTATAATTTATGGTTCGGCCCAGCATTAATGGTAGGAGTCACTTTAGGAATATTCTTTGATTATTTACCCCATAGACCATTTCGATCAAGAAATAAATGGATAAATTCTCGAGTTTATCCAAGCAGATTTATGAATTTATTAATAATGGGACAAAATTATCATCTCATTCATCATCTTTGGCCCTCGATTCCTTGGTTTGAATACAAAATAGCTTATGAAAAAACTAAGCCATTATTGGATAAAAAAGGCTCACCTCAAAGGGTTGGGATTTTTGAAAGTAAAGAAGACATTTTTAACTTTATTTATGATTTATTAATAGGTGTAAGGAGTCATAGCAAAAAGAGGGGGAAAATAAGAAAAATCATAAATTTATATCCAGACTTTAAAATAAAAAAATTTTTATTAAAGATAGTCAACAAAACATTTATTGGAAGCAACTAAATAACTCAATCATTAATAATTTTTGGTACTTTAAAATATTTATCTTCTCTCGATGGACCCAATTCTAAAAGCTCTTCATTACAATCAGATTTTTTCTTTTCGTCTTTTCTAAATACATTCACAACCTCTATAGCTCTCGTTGTACAAGGGACATCATCTGTATCAATTTTTTCAAGTTGTATTATATAGTCCAATATCTTTTGTAATTGTTCTGCATGATTATTAATTTCATTCTCGTTAAGTTCTAATCTCGCTAAATGAGCAACTTTTTTTACTTGCTCTTTAGTTATTTTTGTCATACCTTTAATATCTTTCATATAAATATAATAGTTTATTTAGAATATCTCATTTACATATCCTTTGAATTTCAAATAATTTAAAAAAATAATCACATCTTTTTGAAAATCAATATCAATTAATAGCGTTAATTATTTTTCTCAGCTAAATATGTTATTAGATAAATATTGAAAAATAGAAGAAAAATTATTTCCAAAAAATTTTTTTTATCGGCACTCTAAACTTGTTGCCCCTGACTTAATAGGCTGTCACCTCATAAAAAAAAATAATGAGAAAGATCAAGTTAAGGGGGTTATTGTTGAAACCGAAGCTTATTCACAGGAAGAAGAGGCCTGTCATGGCTACCGCAAAATGACTGAATCAAACAAATCATTATTTGGCAAGCCTGGCACATTTTATATTTACAAATCTTACGGCATTCATCATTGTTTAAACATAGTTACTGGTAAAGAAAATTTTGCGAGTGGTGTATTAATAAGATCAGTTTTTATCTCTAAAAAAAATGAAAGATTAGCTTCTGGACCTGGCCTAGTTACTAAGACATTCAGCGTAGACATTTCATTTAACTCACTTGAAGTTCTGAATAACAAATCTTTATGGATTTCCCCAAGAGAATCTACTCTAGAAGAAAAAGATCTTATTCAAACTACGAGAATTGGCATATCAAAGGCAAAAAATATAAAATGGCGTTGGTATCTCAAAAATAGTAGGAGTGTCAGTAAAAGATTAAAAGGTGACAGAACACCTAAATTTCAATAATCATTTATCTTTTAAACGTAATGCAAATTTGGCCTCATAAACATATCCACACACTAGCTAATTTTTCAATTAAAGATTATGAGTCAGTATTTGAATTAGCTAATAGATTTGATGCACTAAAGAATGCCGCAACGAAAAAGATACCGGCCTTACAAGGGACTTTGGTGACGTCTTTATTTTTTGAACCTAGTACAAGAACAAAAAATAGTTTTGAGCTTGCAGCAAAAAGGCTTTCTGCTGATGTCCAAACGTTTGCTCCATCCTCTAGTTCTTTAACAAAAGGAGAAACAATAATTGATACAGCTATAACTTATTCTGCTATGGGGGCTGATACATTAGTTATCAGACATTCGTCAAGTTACATAACCTTTGAGATCGCTAAAAAACTTGATGCAATAAATTCCAAGACTTCGGTTCTTAATGCTGGAGATGGATTACATAGTCACCCTAGCCAAGGATTACTTGACATCTATACATTAATAAAATTCTTTTCCAAAAAAACACTGAATCCAGAGGTTTTAAATTCCAAAAAGATTTTAATAATTGGAGACGTTAATCATTCAAGAGTTGCCAGATCTAATATTTGGGCTTTGAGTGCATTCGGTGCAGACATAATCTTATGTGGTCCTACGACATTAATACCTGATGAATTTATCAATTTTTTAAAAACTCCCGCGCCATATCAAATAGAAGATCCTGTTAAATCAAGGGGTTCCATAACAATTTCTAGATCATTGGAAGAATCAATAAAAATTGCAGATGCGATTATTGTTTTAAGACTTCAGAAAGAAAGAATGATAGAGAATTTACTTAGTAGCATTGATTCATATAGTTTGGATTATGGCTTAACCCCTGAGAAATTATCTTTAAATAATAAAGAAATTCCAATTCTTCATCCTGGTCCCATTAACAGAGATATTGAAATAAGTAGTAAAGTAGTAGATCGATATCCTAATTGCTTAATTAATAATCAAGTTTCCAATGGTATCCCTATAAGAATGGCTTTGCTTTATCTATTAAATAAATACAACAAATAAATTTATAGCAACTTAAGACTTTCTGTAAAGAAACCATAAAATAATCCTAATCTTAAAGAATCTAAAAAAAGTACTAAAAATTTCTTTTTCCTTTCAGATCTAAAATTTCTTCTTAGAACTATTAAAATTTCGATAAAAACTACTGATAATAAAGCAGCTACAGGATCCATTAGTTCCACAACGGCACTTACCATACCAAGAGAACTTCCAATGAAGTAGCCAATTAAAAGTGTAATCAATGAAATTGAATATCTTCGCCATGGATTATTAGCCCAAATACTTAATGTCTGAATATTTTCCACAATTTTTAGCTGAAATTTTGTCTTTTGAGGTTTAACAACCATTTTTTATTAAACTAAGCCGCTTCAGAGTTTGATTGAATTTTAGTATTTCCTTCTATTAATTCAAGCAATGCTTCAAACTGAGCCATTAATCCTCTCAACTCGCCTGGTTCAGGGAAAAGATCATCTTCTTTTATTCCTAAATGCATTACTCTGAGCTCTTGTCTTAAATAGCGAATGTGACTAATGACTTGCTCTCTTTTGGTTTGAGACATGAGATAAATTATGACACTAACATCTTAAGAGAGAATATTTTTGAAAAGGAGAGATTGCATATTTATGATTGAGAATGAAGATAAATTACCTAACAACAATTTGAAAAGATTATGAATATTGAAAATTTTCATATCCTTGAAAATATTTACTTAATACCCATATCAATTTTAAATAATTACTTGAGGCTTTATTATTAGAATATATTGGCTTTACTCAATATGAAATTCATTTCTGAAAATCAAATAAGTGAGGAACTAGTGAATTCTTTTGATGAAGCAATGACCCTTGAGCTCGCTAAAAGGCTAGAGGAAGATAACTATAATACTCCATTTGAGGGTTTAAAAGACTGGCACTTACTAAGGGCTCTTGCAATTAATAGACCTGAATTAACTACTAATTATATCCATCTTCTCGATCAGGAACCTTTCGATGAAAACTAAAAGTAAGGACTCCAAAAAAAAGGTTCTGTTATTAATAACGGGGAGTATCGCAGCTGTGAGAATTCCATTATTAGTTAGCCAATTAGCGAAAGAAAATTATGAAATAAGATGCGTTTTATCTAAAAATGCAGAAAAATTAATAAAGCCACTTTCTCTATCTATCTTAAGTAGAAACCCTTGCATTTTAGAAAATGATCAATGGTCAAATAGCCAATCAACACCTCTTCACATAGAACTAAGTAATTGGGCTGATATTTTAATCATTGCGCCTTTAACAGCGACAACATTAGCAAAATGGGTAACTGGAAATGCAGAGGGATTGATCCCAAGCATCTTAATAGCAAATATAAAGCCAATTATTGTTGCGCCAGCAATGAATACACAAATGTGGCTAAATATAGCTGTCCAAAAAAATTACGAGAATTTACAGAATTATGAAAATGTTTTATCTTTGCAACCAAGTGAAGGCCTCTTAGCGTGTGATGCTATTGGCATCGGTAAGATACCTCCAAATGATTTAATTCAATTAGCTCTTGAATTTATAGCTTCACACAAACAAAATGAATATCGCAAAGATTTACTTAATAAAGAAATTTTAATAACTGGAGGGTGCACCTCAGAGAAAATTGACGCGGCAAGACACATTACGAACAAAAGTTCAGGAGCTATGGGCCTACTTCTTTCTCAAGTAGCGAGGTTCAGAGGAGCGCAAGTAAAATATGTTCATGGGCCTCTGAAAATCGATAAGAATCTTACTGATGGAATAAAAAGATATGAAATTGAAACTAGTGTTGATTTAATTAGAGCAATTAATAATGAAATATCAAATTGTGATTATTTTTTCATGAATGCAGCAGTATCTGATTTCAAGATAACCTCTGATACTTCAACTAAAATTCCAAAAAATAAAATTAATGATCATTTGAATAAAAACTTTGAGCTAGTCCCAGATATTTTAAAAACAATTAGTAACTCAAAAAAAGATAACCAAGTTTTTGTAGGCTTTTGTGCTTTTACAGGATCTATCGAAGAAGCACGAACTACAATTAAAGAAAAGATTATCCAAAAGGGTTGTGATTATCTATTCGCAAATCCAATTGATCTTGAAGGCCGAGGATTTGGCTTTTTGGCACAAAATGAAGGTTGGCTGTTCGATACGAACAATATGGAACACTACATTAACAAAACATCAAAAATTGATTTAGCAAATAAATTAATAACCCAAATTATTTCATAAAAAAAAATTTTTTAATTTGTATTTTTTTGTAATCTTAATCATTAAAAATAATGAGATAGCTTAAAATAATTCCAGTTTTTTAAAATCTAAAAAGCTACGGGTTGTTTCGAGGATTTAAAAGTTCTATCTTTTATGGTCCTTTCCCTTGTAATATCCGTACTGAACTATTTAGATGACCTTTAATCTATCGTCACAGAACTTTACTGCAACTTTAATTATGAGAATTCGTTCTTTCTTAGCTTTTGTTATTTCAATTTGTATAACTTTTGCTTTCGTACCTGTTAAAACATTTGCTTTTTCTGAAAGAGGAAATGCACAATTCACAGATGTTGTTAACACAGGAAAAGCTAATGATTGCCCAACATTAGAATCATCTCTTGTCGGATCAATATCTTTAGGGAATGGAGATAGCCTTAAAGGAATATGCATGCATCCAACAGAAGTTTATGTAAAAGTGCCAGGGACAAAACGAAAAGCTGCAGAATTTGTTTCTACAAAAATTATTAGTCCTAGAAATAACACCACAGTGACAGAAGTTTATGGAGATATAGATTCAGGAACTTTTACTGAAAAAGGTGGTATTGATTTTCAACTTATTACTGTATTAACTCCTGGTGGTTTAGAGGTTCCATTTGCATTCTCAGCAAAAGATCTTACAGCTGATTTACCTTCATCTATTGAGCCTGGCACTGAGGTTAGTGGTTCAACATTTACACCTAACTACAGAACTGGTGATTTTCTAGATCCTAAGGCAAGAGCTAAAAATACTGGTGTTGAATATGCTCAAGGTTTAGTTGCATTAGGAGGAGATGATGAAGAACTTGCAAAAGAAAATATTAAAGTTGATGTAAACGGTAGTGGCGTTATTACTCTTTCAATCAACAATGTAGATTCTGACACAGACGAATTTGCTGGTACTTTTGAAGCTATCCAACCTTCAGATACAGATATGGGTTCAAAGGATCCACTTGATGTAAAAATAATTGGGGAGCTTTACGGAAGAAAGGCATAAATCCTACTTAAGAAGAAAAGGGGGTTCAACCCCTTTTTTTTTTTCAAAATTTTTCTTTATCAATTTAAAAAATGGAATTACAACAAAAAACTAAAACAGATACTCATGGATTAATACCGCCTTATGGAGGTGAACTAAAAAATTTAATTATCAAAGATAAAAACCTTAAAAATGATCTTATCTCTAAAGCTACTTATGAGTTTGAATGCAGCGAGAGAAATGCATGCGATGTGGAACTTTTGATGGTTGGAGCTTTTTCTCCGTTGGAAGGTTTTATGGATGAAAATAACTACAATTCGGTAATTAAAAATAATAGAGATACAAATGGGTTGCTTTTTGGCTTGCCTATTGTATTTGATTCAAATAATGAAAAAGTAAAAGCTGGAGAGACAATATTGCTTACTTATAAAAAACAAAAACTAGCAGTTTTAGAAGTTAGCTCTAAATGGGAGCCTGATAAATCATTAGAAGCTGAACTTTGTTATGGTACTAATTCTTTAGATCATCCTGCTGTTAAGATGATTTTTAATGAGAGAGGTAGATTTTATATAGGAGGAAGAGTTTATGGTTTCGAACTACCAATTAGAGAATTCCCCTGCAAAACCCCAGAAGAAGTTAGATCTGCACTGCCATCAAATCATGATGTAGTTGCATTTCAATGCAGAAATCCAATTCATAGAGCACATTATGAATTATTTACTAATGCCTTACTCTCAGATAATGTCTCCTCTAACTCAGTTGTTTTAGTTCATCCAACTTGTGGCCCAACTCAACAAGATGATATCCCCGGGAAAGTTAGATATTTAACGTATAAAGAATTAGAAGAGGAAATATCAGATGAAAGAATAAAATGGGCTTTTTTACCTTATTCAATGCATATGGCAGGGCCAAGAGAGGCTCTTCAACATATGATAATCAGGAGAAATTATGGCTGCACCCATTTTATTATCGGTAGAGATATGGCTGGCTGTAAGTCATCAGCAACTGGTGAAGATTTTTATGGCCCATATGACGCCCAGAATTTTGCGAATAAATGTGCAGACGAATTGATGATGAAGACTGTTCCTTCAAAAAATTTAGTTTATACAAAGGAAAAAGGATATATTACAGCTGAAGAAGCTAAAGAATTTAATTATGAAATCATGAAACTTAGTGGCACAGAATTTAGAAAGAAATTGAGGAATGGCGAACCAATTCCTGAATGGTTTGCATTCAAAAGTGTAGTAGATGTTCTAAGACGCTCTTAATAATGTTTTATTATTAGTATCATATAAATATTAAAGATTATTTATCGTGAACAAACGTTGGAGAAACGTAGGACTTTATGTTCTAGCTGTAATTACTGTAATTTTCATTGGTACTTCTGTATTTGAAAAACCTAGTACAGAAATTGCTACAAAGACTTTAAGATATAGTGATTTTATAGAGGCAGTTCAAGACAAAGAAATCAGTAGAGTACTAATATCTCCAGACAATGCGACAGCTCAAGTTGTCGAAAATGATGGAAGCAGATCTGAGGTTAATTTAGCCCCAGACAAAGATTTATTAAAAATCCTAACTGAAAATAATGTAGACATAGCTGTAACTCCCACAAAATTAGCTAATCCATGGCAACAAGCTTTAAGCAGCTTGATTTTCCCAGTACTTTTGATTGGAGGCCTATTTTTTCTTTTCAGAAGATCCCAAAGCGGTAATGCTGGAGGTGGTAACCCAGCCATGAGTTTTGGAAAGAGCAAAGCCAGACTGCAAATGGAGCCATCTACACAAGTAACCTTTTCAGATGTTGCTGGTGTTGAAGGTGCAAAATTAGAACTCACTGAAGTTGTAGATTTTCTTAAGAGTCCAGATAGATTTACTGCCGTCGGAGCAAAAATACCAAAAGGAGTTCTTCTTGTTGGACCTCCTGGTACAGGAAAAACATTACTAGCAAAAGCAGTAGCTGGAGAAGCAGGTGTACCTTTTTTCTCAATATCAGGTTCAGAATTTGTAGAGATGTTTGTAGGAGTTGGAGCTAGCAGAGTTAGAGATCTTTTTGAACAAGCTAAAAAGAATGCTCCTTGCATTGTATTCATTGACGAAATAGATGCAGTTGGAAGACAAAGGGGTGCTGGTATGGGCGGAGGAAATGATGAAAGAGAACAAACATTAAATCAACTCCTAACCGAAATGGACGGTTTCGAAGGTAATTCAGGAATAATAATAGTAGCTGCCACCAACAGACCTGATGTCTTAGATTCGGCTTTAATGCGTCCTGGAAGATTCGATAGACAGGTAACAGTAGATAGACCAGATTACGCTGGAAGATTACAGATATTAAATGTTCATGCAAAAGATAAAACTCTATCAAAAGACGTTGATTTAGATAAAGTTGCTAGAAGAACACCAGGATTTACTGGTGCAGATTTAGCTAATCTTTTAAATGAAGCAGCAATTTTAGCAGCTAGAAAAGATTTAGATAAAGTAAGTAATGATGAAGTCGGAGATGCAATTGAAAGAGTTATGGCTGGTCCAGAAAAGAAAGATAGAGTCATCAGTGATAAGAAAAAAGAATTAGTTGCCTATCACGAAGCTGGTCATGCACTCGTTGGAGCATTAATGCCTGATTATGATCCCGTAGCAAAAGTTTCAATAATTCCAAGAGGCCAAGCAGGAGGTTTAACCTTCTTTACTCCAAGTGAAGAAAGAATGGAATCTGGTCTTTACTCACGTTCTTACCTTCAAAATCAAATGGCTGTAGCTCTTGGTGGAAGAGTTGCTGAAGAAATTGTTTATGGTGAAGAAGAGGTAACAACCGGAGCTTCAAATGATTTACAACAGGTTGCCAATGTAGCAAGACAAATGATCACTAAATTTGGCATGAGTGACAAAATAGGTCCAGTCGCTCTAGGTCAATCTCAAGGTGGAATGTTTCTAGGAAGAGATATGAGTTCTACAAGAGACTTCTCTGAAGACACAGCCGCAACAATTGATGTAGAAGTTTCAGAACTTGTTGATGTTGCTTATAAGAGAGCTACAAAAGTTTTATCAGATAATAGAACAGTTCTAGACGAAATGGCTCAAATGCTAATTGAAAGAGAAACTATAGACACTGAAGATATCCAAGATTTGCTTAATCGCTCAGATGTGAAAGTAGCAAACTATATTTAACCTCTAAAATTTAAATTTTAATGAATAATAAAGAAGATTCTTTTTTGGGGTACTGAAAACAAGTTCTTTTTTTACTTATAAAACCTGAAGATAATATTTACTCAAATAACTCTATAAGAAATTCATTTTTTGAAGAATTAGAAGGCTTAATAAAATTAAAGAATATTCAAATCAGTTGGTCAAACAAAAAAATTGGTTGAGTTTTGTATCTGAAATCAAACTCAAATATCCAAAAATTAATTTAGGCTCTGCCTCCATAGTTAATAAGCAATCAATAGAAGATTCATTAAAAATAGGATTAAATTTTTCTATGATGAAATTTTTGGATAAAGATCTTTTTAAATTATGCGAAGTTAAAAAATTATTTATTAATTCCCGGAATTAAAAACTTAAAAGATCTTGATAAAGCGATAAATTTAAATTGCAACATTATCAAAACTTATCCAATAAAAAGTAAAGATACTTCGACAGATATAATCAACTTCAAAAATATTGATTTCATAGCTTCTGGAGGCCTATCAATCAATGATGTAAAAACTTATAAATCTTTAGGATATAAAGCAATCGTAATTGGAGATAAAGGTATCAAAAATATATGAATGGCTGAAAAATAAGAAAAATAATTAAATAAAGGACAAATATAATTTATCTAACAAAACTAATAATTATTCATTAAGCCACATTGAGCATGATTCAGAAGCAAATGGTCAGCAAGTACTAAAGCGACCATAGCATCAACCATGGGGACTGCTCTCGGGAGAACACAGGGATCGTGTCTCCCTTTTGCTTTCATCAATACTTCTTTTCCTTCAGCATTTACTGTTTTCTGTTCTTTCCCGATGGTTGCTGTAGGTTTAAAAGCTATCTTCATCTGAATATTTTCCCCATTACTTATTCCTCCCTGTATGCCTCCTGAGTTGTTAGATGTTGTTCTTAACTTACTAATATCATCAGACTTGATGAAGGCATCATTATGTTCGCTTCCTTTTAAATAAGTTCCAGAGAAACCTGAACCTATTTCAAAGCCTTTCGTAGCAGGCAAAGACATCAAAGCCTTTGCTAAATCAGCTTCTAATTTATCAAAAACCGGCATACCAAGACCAGACGGAACATTTCTGACAAGACATTCAATAACCCCGCCACAAGAATCTCCTTGACGCTTTAATTCATTAATCCTCGCTATCATTTTCGCTGATACTTTTTCATCAGGACATCTAACAATATTAGAATCTATTTTATTGAGAGAAATCTTCTCTTTATTGATATCAGAATCAATATCATGTATACGCTTTACCCAAGATAGTATTTCAGTGTTACAGAAGTTTTTTAATAATTGTTTTGCTACAGCACCAGCGGCTACTCTCCCAATTGTTTCTCTTGCAGATGCTCTACCACCACCAGAACTTGCCTGAATTCCATATTTCAAATGATATGTACCATCTGCATGAGACGGTCTAAATACTTGCTCCAAATTATTATAATCTCCTGGTCTTTGATCCTTGTTTCTTACCAACATCGCTATTGGAGTTCCAAGTGTTAACCCTTCCTTTATCCCACTTAATATTTCAATTTTATCTTCCTCATTTCGTGGTGTTGTAATTTCACTTTGTCCAGGTTTACGCCTATCTAATTCATTTTGTATAAGCTTTACATCTATTTTTAACTTTGGGGGACATCCATCAAGGATAACTCCTACTGCCCCACCATGTGATTCTCCAAAAGTACTTACACGAAAAATTTTTCCAAAGCTACTACTCATAGAAATATCAAATGTTTTATCTATATATAAACATTATATGAAACCAATTGAAAATTAAACAAAAAAAAGCCCCCAAAAAGGGGGCTTGTAAATTTAAGAACTTTAAGCTTAACCGATAGCTGGAGCTGAAAGAGCTACTGTTGTAGACTCAGCTGCTGCTAGATCAAGTGGGAAGTTGTGAGCGTTACGCTCGTGCATTACTTCCATACCTAGGTTTGCTCTGTTAAGAACGTCACCCCATGTAGGAACAATCTTACCGTTTGCATCAACAACTGACTGGTTGAAGTTGAATCCGTTAAGGTTGAATGCCATTGTGCAGATACCCATTGAAGTTAACCATACACAAACAACTGGGAATACAGCTAGGAAGAAGTGAAGACTTCTGCTGTTGTTGAAACTTGCATATTGGAAGATCAAACGACCGAAGTAGCCATGAGCTGCAACGATGTTGTATGTTTCTTCTTCTTGTCCGAACTTGTAACCATAGTTCTGAGACTCTGTCTCAGTAGTTTCTCTGATTAGAGATGAAGTAACAAGTGAACCATGCATAGCTGAGAATAAAGATCCTCCGAACATACCAGCAACACCAGCCATATGGAATGGGTGCATAAGAATGTTGTGCTCTGCCTGGAAAACAAACATGAAGTTGAATGTTCCAGAGATACCTAGAGGCATTCCGTCAGAGAATGAACCTTGACCGAATGGGTATACAAGAAATACTGCGAAAGCTGCTGAAACTGGTGCAGAATATGCAACACAGATCCAAGGACGCATACCTAAACGGTATGAAAGCTCCCACTGTCTTCCCATGTATGCTGAAATACCAATTAGGAAGTGGAAAATTACAAGCTGGTAAGGACCACCGTTGTATAACCACTCATCTACAGTAGCTGCTTCCCAAATTGGGTAGAAGTGTAGACCAATAGCGTTAGATGAAGGAACAACTGCACCTGAGATGATGTTGTTTCCATATAGGAAAGAACCAGCAACTGGCTCTCTAATTCCGTCGATGTCTACTGGTGGTGCTGCGATGAATGCAACGATGAAGCAAGCCGCTGCTGTAAGTAGGCATGGGATCATTAAGACGCCGAACCAACCAACATAGATTCTGTTGTTAGTTGATGTTACCCACTCACAAAACTGTGGCCAACCTTTTAACAGCGAAGAGCGCTGCTGCTGAATAGTTGTCATGAGTTCGTAAAATATGTCTCTAAATTGAGACGTGTAAATAAAAACGGAAAAAATATTCCGCTTCGAAGATTTTAGACCAAAATCGCTAAAAATGTGTAAATATTTTTTCTTTAAGTAAACTTATTTTTTGGTAGATATAAGAAAAGAACTTCCATGTCTTAATATTTTCTTTGTTATTGGGGGTTAAAATTGGTAATAATCGAATGGCTTCT
The DNA here is from genome assembly GCA_003214315.1 of Prochlorococcus sp. AG-418-D13. Lineage (GTDB taxonomy): Bacteria > Cyanobacteriota > Cyanobacteriia > PCC-6307 > Cyanobiaceae > Prochlorococcus_A. The sequence continues at coordinate 92,783 of QCLU01000003.1, read as the reverse complement.
TAACGGAAAAAGATCGAGAGAAGTAGTTTCCTTAAAAAATGCTAAGCATAGAAGACTGCAATTAGAGGCTTTTGGAGCTATTATTTATTGGAGCGAAAGAATTTAGGTTTTTAAGGTTTTAAGAGTTAGTAAAAAAAATAAAAGTATTGAATATTAAATAAACTTATCTATTAAATAAAAAATTCTTATTAGTTTTCAGTAATTTATTGTTCTGGTTTATTAATTTAAAGGCTTTCAAACTCTTGAACCCATTGTTTTTCGGAACAAATCACTTCTTTTTTTGTGTAGCTCATGGCAATTTTTTTTTCCTTATAAGCAACTTCGCCAATAAAAACAGGCCAAATTAATTGGTCTCTATCATATCTGTGAATTATTCCTTGACTATCAAAAAATAATGGATCTCCTTTTTTAATAATTTTCCAATCTTGGTTCATTCTCTCAGGATGAATTAGGCCATCAATATCTCCTTTTTCATCTCTTGGATAATCTATACTCCCTTGATGAACGTGAACAACTAATTCCTTTGGTAGTTCTATAAGGTTGTTTTTTAATTTATCTATCTCTTCCCTTAGGGAGCTAATTATTATCAAAAATCTATCTATGATTTTTGGATCATAAAAATTTTGTGCTACAGCACCTATTTCAATAACTAAACCACATGGCCAAGCTTCTACAAGAAAGCCTGTTTGAGCTTTATCTTTTTCATGTAAATAAATAGGCAATCCAAATTTGTTCTGCAGTAATGCAGCCAAACAAAAATCTTTGAATCTCCTCCCATAAATTACAATACTTGTACCCATATTTGCTGTAGTAGTATGCAAATCAATGGCAATTTGACAGGGGTTAGATCCGTTAATTCCAAATTGATTGACTAAAAAATTAGCTCTATTAATCTCATAAACACTGTTCTTTTGTTGATTATGACTTTTAATTTCTTTAAAAGATCTATTTAAATCATCATCTATATATCTGCACCCTTTTTCATAGGCAACAGGATTGCCTATGATGTACTCATACTCAATACCATAATTTAAAGTATTTGCCTCCCTATTAAATTGCTTAACAGCCCAAATAGGATTAATTTCATTCCCATGAGTGCCTGAAACGATAAGTATCCTTTGAACAGTCATTTTTTCTTTAAAAATAAAATTTCATGCAAAATAAATACCTAATTAAGGCCTCAAAAAAATTTTGGTTTTGGTTTTGGAACCAATTAATGAATGGGTTCGCACCATCAGATTTATATGGTAATTATAAAAGGCCTAAAGGCATAACAATTGATAGTGAATACGATATTAATAATGAAAATGGACAAATTTATTTATTGGTAGGGCATTCTTGTCCATGGTGTCAAAGAACTTTACTCGTCCACGACATAAAACATTTATTCAAAAAAGTTAAAGTTATTTTTTTAAAAGCAGATGTAGAGCATGGCGAATGGATTTTCAATTCCAAGATTAAGGGATGTATGAGACTTTCTGACCTCTACAAAAAAGCTAATAAAAAGAAGATTTTTAGAGCGACATTACCTCTTTTAATTAGTTTTGTAAAAGATGAAGTAAATATTTTGTCTAATGAAAGTTCCCAGATAATAAAACTACTCAATTCAATAAAAAGTGAATCGGAATATCTGACATTAACTATTAAAGACTGTAATCAAAAATTTTTAGATTTAATTAATAATAGTATTAATGATGGGGTCTATAGATGCGGTTTCGCCAGAAACCAGGCAGCTTACGAAAAAGCAAGTCAAAATCTTTTTGCAGCTATTAATGAAATTGAAAATTTACTAAAGAAAAACAAAGGTGACTGGATATTTGGAGAAGAGTTAACCTACGCAGATATTTACCTTTTTCCAACGTTTATAAGATGGGAATTGATATATAGCAAACTTTTCAAATGTACTGAAAAAGAACTATCAAGTTTCGAAAATATTATTGAATGGAGATTAAAATTCTTTAAATTATCTAATGTAAATAGGACATGCTTCGACAATGAATGGAAAAAAGATTACTACAAAGCTTTATTCCCTTTAAACCCAAATCAACTAATCCCAGTTTTACCATCACTAAAGGAAATAATGAGATTAGAGTCATAAAAAAATACATAAATCAATTTCCCAAAAAAAATAATGTTGTTATGAACACTTATTTAGTTCACAGATAATGCAATTTCATTAGAAATTAACTATGTTGTGTATGTCTACTAAAGTACGAAAAGCTTACAATGAAATCCATTGACGAACACATTCAAAAAGATCAATCGGAAATCGCATCTGCAAAAGCAGAGGGCAATCTTCCAAAGGTCAGACATTTAACTGAAGAGCTAAAAGAACTCGAAGAATATAAAGATCATCATCCAGATGACAAACATGACCCTAATGCTTTGGAACTATTCTGCGATGCCAATCCGGATGAACCAGAATGTCTTGTTTATGATGATTAAGTTTTCTATTCATAGATAATTTATAAAAAAAGGGCTCTTAAAGCCCTTTTTTTTATTTGTTAAATTCTATTAGTAATCTCTATTAAAGTCGGATGGACTTCCTGTCAGAGAACATACGACCGACTCCTCACTTTTCATTTCCTTGACTTCAACAATTGGTCTTCCCATTTTCTTCAAAACCTCAATATCTTGAATAGTTTGACATCTAGCTATTATTTTTCCTTGTTGATCAAAGCAACTATAGAAATTCATATTATGTTTAAAGAAGTATCTTATTTATGACTAATTTTAATTATTAAATCAAGTATATTTTTTTTAAAAAAAATTTTAATTGAAGTTAGATCCTTTTCCATACTTCAGAAAGCAGTGAAGATAAACCTTTTTTTAAAGATGAAGAAATAACTAAAACTTTCTTTTTAGATAAATCTTCTAACTTTTTTGTAATATTTTTCAAATAATCATCATCTACCAGCTCCATTTTATTCAATACTATTATCCTCTCTTTATCTAAAAGACCTTTCCCATATTTTTTTAATTCCTGCTCAATTATCTCAAAATCATCTAAAGGATTGTCTGCAATTGCATCAATTAAGTGAACAAGTATCTTCGTTCTTTGGATGTGCCTTAAAAAATCATGCCCTAAACCTACCCCATCAGCTGCCCCTGATATTAATCCAGGAATATCCGCAAAAAGGCAACCATTCCCATCAATTTTTCTTACTACACCTAAGTTAGGTATTAGGGTTGTGAAAGGATAATTTGCGATTTTTGGACGGGCAGATGATACAACAGAAATCAAAGTACTTTTCCCAGCATTTGGAAGGCCTATAATTCCAACCTCTGCAAGAAGTTTGAGTTCTAATTGAACCTCCCATATCTCACCATCTTTTCCTTCAGTGAATGATTCTGGAGCTCTATTTTTATTACTTAAATAGTAAGCATTACCATGTCCACCTCTTCCTCCAATGGCAATAGTTAAGCTCTGTTTATCATTAGTTAAATCTCCTAAAATAATGCCGGTTTTAATATCCCTTATTTCTGTACCGCAGGGAACTTTAAGGATTCTATCCTCACCTGAAGCACCTGATCTCTTATTAGGACCTCCTTTGCATCCATCTTCAGCAATTATTTCACGTTTGAATTTGAAATCTAATAATGTTTGCAGATTATTATCAGCCATCAAAATAACTGAACCCCCTCTGCCACCATTCCCCCCCGAAGGTCCTCCAGCAGGAACGAATTTTTCTCTTCTAAATGAAACTATTCCATTTCCACCTTTTCCAGCTTTAAGAATAATGTTTGCTTGATCAATAAATTGCACTTAATACGCTTATTAAATTGTTTTCTTGGTATTTTAAATTTTATTTTATCCACGCAATACTGCAACCAGGTCCGCCCTCGTTGTTGGCTGCATCTTCAATCTTATCAACATAATTTAAACCTGATAACCAATTTCTTAGTCCTTTTTTTAATTTCCCTGTTCCAATTCCATGAACAATCCATAGCGGTCCATGAAATTTTCTAATTTTCTCCTCAATAATTATTTCGGCTTCATGAACTCTTAGCCCTCTTACGTCAATTGTATTTTTACTCGTTCTAATTTTAGAAAAAGAAAAATCTTCTCTTGTAGACTTAATCTCAATTTTTGACCTTTTGAAATTAGGCTTTTCTCCGTTAATACCTTCAAAGTCATTTACAGATAATGTACTTCTGAATGAACCACATTTAACTTCGTAAAAACCACCTTTTTTATCTAAATCTACAATTTGTCCAGTACTATTTAAACTTTTAATTTTTACAAAATCGCCTATCTGAGGATTCCATGATATTGACTTTTCAAATTGTTTTTGGGTTAAATGTTCCGTCTCAATTTCCTTTAATCTTTTTCCAATAATTCTCGTATCCTCACCATTAACATTTTTATCTCTTAATTTTTTAATCAAATCTATTACCTCTTTTTTAGCGGATAAGATATGTTTTGATAATTTAGACCTTTCAATTTCCTGGATTTTTTCAGCATTTATTCTTTGATATTCATAATTTCTCTTCAGTTCATCATGTAATATTTCAGTTCTTGCAATCAGTTCTGCAGCGGCTTCTGCAGATTTTTGTTGTTTAATCCTCTCTTCCTCAAGTCCTTTAATAATACTGTTAATATTATCAACTTCTTTTGGCTTTAGATAATTTGCAGCTTCATTTAGTATGTTTTCATCTAGACCAATTCTCTTTGAAATTGACAAGGCATTACTTCTCCCAGGAATGCCCCAGTTGAGTATATATTTTGGCTTCAATGAATCCTCATCAAAGGCAACTGATACGTTTTCAAATCTGGAGTCATTATATTTTAAAGCCTTAATATCTCCATAATGTGTAGTTGCTAAAGTGATATCAGATTTATTTGCAAATTCTTTCAATAAAGCCATCGCAAGAGCACTTCCTTCAAGAGGATCTGTACCAGATCCAATCTCATCTAACAAAACAACTGATAATCCTTTCCTATGATCAAGTGAATCTAAAATCTCTTTTATGCGGGATATATGCCCACTGAACGTAGATAAATTTTCTTCTAAAGATTGCTTATCTCCTATATCCACATATATATTTGGACAAAAAGGGATGATAGGTTTATTAGTTGAGGGTATCAATAATCCTGCTCTAGCCATAACTAAAGACAAACCCAAACCTTTTAAAGCTGCCGTTTTACCTCCAGTATTTGGACCTGTAATAGCTACAACCTTAATATTTCTATTTATATGAAAATCTACAGCCACTGGGGGAGAGGCTCCTTTTTTCTTATGTTCCCAAATCAATAACGGATGAGAAAAACCAATTAAAGAAATAATAGGATTTTTCTCAAACGTAGGATTTTTGCCTCCAATCCATTTCGAATATCTTGAACGAGTTAGAGCATTTTCTAATCTCAATAAAATGGATGCCATTTCAATAAGATTTTTTGAATTATCACTAACAATTTGGGACCATTTCTTAAGTAGTTTAAATTCTTCTGCTGTGATCCTAGCATCTAAAGAAGCAATCTTATTACCTTTAGTTACTACACTTTCAGGCTCAAAATATACTGTATTTCCTGAAGATGAAGAGTCATGTATTATGCCTTTAAATTTATCTACATAATTAACTTTCACTGCTAAAACAGGCCTACCATATCGATCTCCAATAGTAGTATCTTGCAAATAAGCTAAATGCTTCTGAATAAATTTCTCAACTAATATTTTTCTTTCAAGTTTCTTAGATAATAATTCTTTTCTAAGAATAGATATTTCATTACTAGCATTGTCTGAAATCCTTCCATTAGATTCAATGCCTTTTTTAAAAATTGTTTCGATATTCTGATGGTCAATTAAATTTTTTGTAAATGATGAAATATATGGCCTTTGTTCAAAATCTAATAAGATTTTTTTTAAATTTCGTGCTGAAGCAATTGTTTTCGCTATTTCTAACAATTCAGAAGATGAAATTACACCTCCCTTGGAACAAATTTCAATATTTCTACTAATATCAAAAACACCAGAAAAAGTAATTGATTTATCTAAATTATTTTCTAGCTCATTTATTTCAACAGTTTCATTCAAAAGTCTTTTAGATGCTTCATATTCTAAAGGAATACCAAAACTTAAAATTGCTCGTTTACCCATTTCCGTTGATGCGAATGAAGATAAATGCGTTTTTAATGAATCCCACTCTAAAAGACTTATAGATTCTTCTTCTAAGGTGTTATCTGAATATGATTTTTTAGAATAACTTTTCTCTTGCATAAAAAAAAGAATCAAACATTGGATTGAATCCCTTCAGGAGGAACATAAAGCATCTCAAGCCAGTTTCCTTCAGTATCCTTCATATAAAAAGATGCTGTTCCATCTCTATGCTCATGTAAAGGACCAACTTTTACTCCAGAATTTTTTAAATCATTTTGAATATTTTCCACTTCTTTTTTATTTTCAAAATGAAAAGCAAAGTGAGGTCCCGCAGCTTTGTAGCTAGGGCCTAACAACGCTAGCCCATCTTTCCCTTTACCAGCTTCTAAATAAGACCAATCTTTATCGTCCCAAACTAAATTCATACCAAGCTTCATATAAAAAGATTTCGCCCTTTCGAGATTCTCTACTCTAAGTGCAATATGACCAATCCTATTTACTCCTTGTGAAAACTCCAAAACAAAGCAGTTAATTTATTACTTATCTAAGAATAAACCAAATTTTTGTTAATAATGAGTTTTTAAGTATCCTGCAACCATTGAGATGCATCACAAGCATGATAAGTGAGTATTAATTTTGCTCCTGCTCTTTTAAAACTAAGCAATGTTTCTAAAACAATATCTTTTTCGTTAATCCAGTTCTTCATAGCAGCAGACTTTACCATGGAATACTCCCCACTAACGTTGTATGCAGCTATAGGTTTATTTGAAAAAGTGCTTAATCTATAAACAATATCCAAATATGAAATTCCTGGTTTTACCATCAAAATATCAGCTCCTTCATACTGATCTAATGCAGATTCAATTAACGCCTCTTTTGAATTGGCAGGGTCCATTTGATATGTAGATTTATTGTCTGGAATTATTTTTTTACTATTTTCTCTAGGAGCCGAATCTAAAGCAGTTCTAAATGGACCATAATAAGCAGATGAATATTTTGCTGTGTAACTAATAATTCCGACATCACTAAATCCTTGACTATCAAGAGCAGCTCTGATTGCTCCAACTCTCCCATCCATCATGTCACTAGGGCCAATAAAATCTGCTCCAGCTCTTGCTTGTGTTAAAGCTTGTTTTTTTAAAATTTCGATTGTTTCGTCATTCAATATTTTTCCAGTTTCATCAACTAATCCATCATGACCATCACAAGAATATGGGTCCAAGGCAACATCTGTCATTATTGCCATTTCTGGAATCTCTTTTTTTAATATTCGAATAGCTTTAGGTATTAAACCGTCTTCATTAAAACATTCTGCTCCATCTTCAGTCTTTAAACTATCGTTAATTTTTGGGAAAAGAACCACACACCTTATTCCCAATTCCCATGCCCTAGTAACCTCCTTTATTAAGCCATTAATATCCCATCTATAAGTTCCGGGCATTGCTGCAATTTCCTCTTTAAAATCTTTTTCATGAATAAATAATGGATATATAAAGTCCGATGCCTTTAGATGGTTTTCTCTAACCATATCTCTAATTGCCTCAGTTCTTCTTAATCTTCTAGGACGAATAATCGAATTCATTTGAATATTATTTAAATTGAAAAATATTTATCTAATACATTAATCTCTTGCCTCGCACATAAACCAATCAGAGACTACTTTTGTTCAGGAAAATTAACTAAAATTTATCTAATAAGAGAAAAAAAGTTACAAAAATATTTTGCACAAACTTCATTTTTCACAAATTTACGTCATAAAGAGATAATATCTTTTAGTTAAGTGTTCATTTTAAGGAGAGTATCTTTGAAAATAATTAATGGATTTCATCTAAAGAATGTAAGAGGGGATATTCTCGGAGGGATCACAGCCGCAGTGGTGGCTTTGCCTCTCGCTCTTGCTTTTGGTAATGCTGCGTTAGGACCTGGCGGAGCTATTTATGGACTATATGGGGCAGTAGTAGTTGGTTTTTTGGCAGCATTATTCGGAGGAACACCTGCTCAAGTTAGTGGGCCTACCGGTCCTATGAGTGTAACTGTTGCTGGCGTAGTAGCAGGCTTAGCAGCAGTGGGAGTTCCAAGAGATCTGACTGCAGGACAAATTTTACCTTTAGTGATGGCAGCGGTAGTAATTGGGGGGTTACTGCAAATATTGTTTGGAATTTTAAAACTAGGTAAATATATCACTTTAGTTCCATATTCTGTTGTTTCAGGATTTATGTCTGGTATTGGAGTAATAATCATTGCACTTCAGATTGGTCCATTATTAGGAATTAGCACTCGTGGTGGAGTAGTCGAATCATTATCTACTGTATTTTCAAATTTCCAGCCAAACGGTGCTGCTATTGGAGTAGCAATAATGACGCTAGGTATTGTATTTCTAACTCCTAGAAAAATAAGTCAGTGGGTTCCTTCTCCCCTCTTAGCACTATTGATAGTAACTCCTATATCAATATTTATTTTTGGAGATGGAGCCATTGATAGAATTGGAGAAATTCCTAGGGGAGTTCCATCTTTAAATTTCCCAAGTTTTAACCAATATTTTCCAATTATTTTTAAGGCAGGATTAGTCCTCGCAGTACTTGGTGCAATTGACTCCTTACTGACATCTCTAGTAGCAGACAATATTTCTCAAACAAAACATAATTCTGATAGAGAACTTATTGGTCAAGGAATAGGAAATGCTGTCGCAGGTCTATTTTCAGGCTTACCCGGAGCTGGAGCGACAATGAGAACAGTTATTAATGTTAAATCTGGAGGGTCCACTCCCATTTCTGGTATGGTTCATTCAGTTGTCTTGTTGATAGTTTTAGTTGGCGCAGGTCCTTTAGCTGAGCAAATTCCAACTGCCTTGCTAGCAGGAATTCTTATAAAAGTTGGTCTAGATATTATTGATTGGGGTTTCTTGAGGAGGGCGCACAAATTATCTTTAAAAACTGCAGTTGTAATGTACGGAGTACTTCTAATGACTGTTTTTTGGGATTTAATTTGGGCAGTTTTAGTTGGTGTATTCATAGCCAATATGCTCACTATTGATTCAATAACCGCAACTCAACTAGAAGGTATGGATGAGGATAATCCTTTATCAAAAGATGATCAATCTAAAAATGCATTACCTGCTGATGAAAAAGCACTCCTAGATAGATGTTCAGGAGAAGTAATGTTATTTAGACTTAAAGGACCACTAAGTTTTGGAGCAGCTAAAGGTATATCTGAGAGAATGATGCTAGTAAGAAACTACAAGGTTTTGATATTAGATATCACTGATGTACCAAGACTTGGAGTGACTGCGACTCTCGCAATTGAGGATATGATGCAAGAAGCAAAAAATAATTCCAGAAAAGCATTTGTTGCTGGGGCGAATGAAAAAGTAAAGGATAGATTAACTAAGTTTGGAGTTGAAGGCATCATTGAGACAAGAAAAGAAGCTTTAGAAACCGCTTTAAATGAAATAGCCTAAAAACTTATGGAAATAAGTCCAATTCTGCAAAATGTATTAGCCCCGCCAGTTCTTTTCTTTTTAATTGGAGCAATATCAGTACTCTTTAAATCTGATTTAGAAATACCAGCTCCATTACCTAAACTCTTCTCCTTATATCTTCTCCTAGCTATTGGGTTTAAAGGAGGTATAGAGATACAGAAAAGTGGGTTTACTGACCAAGTATTGCCGACTTTAAGTGCTGCAATACTTATGTCACTAGTAATCCCGCTGATTGGATTCTTAATTTTAAGATTTAAGTTTGATGTCTTTAATTCAGCCGCAATAGCAGCAGCATACGGCTCAATTAGTGCTGTTACATTTATTTCTGCAGAAAGTTTTTTGGAAAGTCAAAAAATAGCTTTTGATGGGTTTATGGTAGGCGCGTTAGCTTTAATGGAGTCTCCTGCCATCATTGTTGGTTTATTACTTGTAAAATTTGCAGCCCCAAAAAATAGACCAAAATCAAGAAAAATGCATTTAAGCGCAATATTTCATGAATCCCTTTTGAATGGATCAGTTTATTTATTGCTTTCAAGCTTGATTGTAGGATTTCTTACAGCTTTCAGTAATCCCTCAGGGATTGCAAAAATGGAGCCTTTTACTGGACAATTATTCTATGGAGCAGAATGCTTCTTCTTGTTAGATATGGGAATAGTCGCTGCTCAAAGATTGCCAAGACTGAAGAATGCGGGTTCATTCTTGATTGGCTTTGCTATTTTTATGCCTTTATTTAATGCATTTATTGGTGTTTTCGTTGCAAGATTTTTATCTTTAGGACCTGGCAACGCCCTTTTATTTGTGGTTCTATGTGCAAGCGCCTCTTATTTAGCAGTTCCTGCAGCGATGAGGATGACAGTTCCAGAGGCTAAATCTAGTTATTATATTTCAACTACACTGGGTCTAACTTTCCCATTCAATATAGTTCTCGGCATTCCCATATATATGAGTTTAGTAAATACTATTATCCCACTTTCCCCTCTATAAAAATGAAAAGATTAGACTTGATATTTAGTGAAAGAGAACTAGATGCAATCATTAAAACATTAGAAAAAGCTAATGTTCCTGGATATACAGTTATGAAACACGCTACAGGCAGAGGGCCTGAAAGAGTTGTTACTGAAGATATGGAATTTACTGGATATGGATCAAATGCTCATGTAATTGTTTTTTGTGAGCAAGAATTAATAGATAAAATGAGAGATAATATCAGGGAAGATTTAAGTTACTACGGAGGAGTCGCTTATATTTCTGAAGCAACACCCCTTTAAAGTAAAGAAGAAATATTTATTTTCAAGAATGAATCCAATCAACTCTTATATTTTTTCTACTATTTAAATATCTATCAATTGACATCGCGGCAATACATCCATCAGAAGCCGCAACGACTGCTTGCTTAAATGGTGTATTTCTTATATCTCCAATAGCCCATACTCCATCTGAATTTGTAGACATAAAGTCATCCACAATAACTCCTCCGTCTTCTTTTAAAGCAATTTGATCCCCTAAAAAATCAGTAATAGGCTTTGAACCACTCATATAGACAAAGACTCCATCTAAATTTAAATTGATAGGATTTTCTTCTTGCTTATTTTTTACAACAACCCCATTAACACCCATATCATCACCCAATATTTCCAATAATCTTGTTCTACTCCAATGTTTTATATTTGAATTATCCATCAATTCCATAGCTTCTTCATTATCTGATTTAGGATCACTTGATGTAATCCAATGCACAGTTGATGCAAACTTAGTTAAAACAGTTGCCTCTTCAATTGCCTCCTTGTTCACTCCAACAACGGCAACTTCTCTATTTTTATAAAAAGCCCCATCACATGTAGCACAATAACTTACTCCTTTGCCAAGGAAATCTGCTTCGCCCTTGAATGATGCAGGCCTACCCATAGCTCCACTGGCAAGTACAAGTGCTTTAGCTTTGAAAGTACCTTCGGGTGTATAAACCATTTTGCATTCTCCACTAGAGTCTATTCCAAATACTTGTGCTCTCCTATAGTCTGTGCCGTATTGCACAGCCTGTTCTCTCATTAGAGTAAGTAATTTATCCCCACTTATATCCACCGGAACACCTGGATAATTAGCTATTTGATGAGTTATTGCTAAGGCGCCAACAGATGGATTTTTATCTAAAATAACTGTCTTTAAGTTTGAACGAGATGTATAAAGTGCGCAGGTACATCCGGCCGGGCCTCCTCCGATAATAACTACATCTGACTCAATGATTTCCAATTTAATAAAACTCCTTTTTAGTAGTTAATTAGATGAGCTCTTGGTTAGAAGATATTTTTAATGTAAATACCTAACCTTGTATATAGATATAAGTTAAAAGAAAAAAAAGAAAAAAGCATAATATAGAAACAAACTTACATAGGAAAAAATAAAAAATTAATTATCAAAATGAACAGTTACGTGAAATGTTCTGTATTGATCTATTATTAAAACAGATCGAAAAATCAATTGCAGTAGAAACATTATATTTTTCATGACCAACTCTGACTACCTTTTAAAAGCTGCCATTAAAAAAGTAACCGAAAAATTAAACGAGATAGTGGTTGAAAAAATTGAAGAAGCAACAAATATCGCTCAGGATGCCCCAGAAATTCTCAAAAAAGAATTTGATAGTTTGAAAGAATCCATAATCGAAGAAGCCTCAAGAATGGAGAAAGCCGAAAATATTCAAGAAAATGAGTCCACAAATTCTTATCAAGATTCCAAATTTAAAAAAGCTTTAAGTGAAATTGAAGGTATCAATAAGCAAATTGATCTCTTTAATAAAAACATCAATAATCAAATTAAATGAGTCATCACATTCTGAATTATCGTTTAAAAAAATTGAATAGAGCCTTTCTTATCTGGATAACTCTGATTTCGCTTTTAATAAAATTGTGGATAGATAATATTAGATTTACAATTTTCCAAACTAAAAGTAATGAAAAAAGTAGGATCCAAATTAAAAGAGCCAGGTGGTTTACTAATCAATTAATAAAACTTGGTTCAGCATTTATAAAAATTGGACAATTATTATCAGCGAGACCTGATTTAATTCCTAATACCTGGATACAGGAATTGTCTAAATTGCAGGATCAAGTTCCCAATTTCTCATTTGCGCAAGTTGAAGTAACTATAAAAGAAGAACTAGGGTCTAAGTTTAATGAAATAGATCAAATAACATGTGATCCTGTTGGATCAGCATCACTAGCGCAGGTTCATAGGGCGACTTTAAAAGATGGTAAGAAAGTAGTATTTAAAGTTCAAAGACCAAATTTAAAAGAATTGTTTATCATCGATTTGGGCATAATGCAGCAAATAGCAGGATTGTTGCAGAAAAATAAGAATTGGAGTCGAGGTAGAAACTGGGTTGAGATTGCTAAAGAATGTAGGAAAGTTCTCATGAAGGAGCTTGATTTTAATTGTGAAGCTCAATATGCAGCAAGATTTAGACAGCAATTTCTTGATGATGAAAATGTTGCAGTTCCTGAAGTTATTTGGAATATGAGCAGTGAAAAAGTGCTTTGTTTAAGTTATGTAGAAGGAACAAAAATAAGCGATTTAGAAAAATTACAATCAGAAGAAATTGATTTACCTAAAATTGCTGAAATAGGTGCCATCAGCTATTTAAAACAATTAGTAAATTACGGTTTTTTTCATGCAGACCCTCATCCAGGGAATCTAGCAGTTTCAAATAAAGGTAAATTGATTTTTTATGATTTTGGAATGATGGGCAATATCTCAAATAATCTTCAAACAAGATTAGGGGGAATGGTTAAGGCTGCTGCTTTAAGAGACGCCTCATCACTTGTTAGTCAATTACAACAAGCTGGATTAATTTCAAAAGATATTGATGTAGGACCAGTTAGAAGATTAGTCAGATTAATGCTTAAAGAAGCCTTAACTCCACCATTTAGTCCGAATATTATTGAAAAATTATCTGGAGATTTATACGAACTTGTTTATGAAACACCTTTTCAACTGCCAGTAGATTTAATCTTTGTGATGAGAGCTTTATCAACTTTTGAAGGAGTTGGCAGAATGCTTGATCCAGGGTTTAACCTTGTATCAGTTACCAAGCCTTATTTAATAGAACTTATGACTTCAAATAATCAAACTCCTAACGATTTAATTAACCAATTTGGAAGGCAAGTAGGTGAACTAGGATCGAAAGCTGTTGGTATTCCCAAAAGAATAGATGAAAGTTTAGAAAGATTAGAGCAGGGCGATTTGCAATTGCAAATAAGAATGGGAGAGTCTGATAGGCAATTCAAAAAAATGTTTACTGCTCAAAAAACTTTAGGCCATTCAATTCTTATAGGAAGCTTATCAATTGCATCTGCATTACTTGTAACTAATAAACAAAATAATTTTGCATTGTTGCCACTTTTTTTTGCACTACCAATAAGTATTGATTGGATAAAATGCCAATTAAGTATGAGAAAAGGCTCACGTTTAGAAAAACTTAAGCGCTAAAAAAACTATATATTTTTGGGTCCTAAACCTAAAGCTCCAGCGAATCTTGCTTGATTTCCCAACTCCTCCTCAATTTTTAAAAGCCTATTGTATTTTGCAATCCTTTCACTTCTACTCAAAGAGCCGGTCTTGATCTGACCTGATCTTGTGGCGACAGATAAATCTGCAATTGTTGTATCTTCAGTCTCACCACTTCTATGACTAATAACACTTGTGAAACCAGACATTTTAGCCAATTCAATAGCTTCCAAAGTTTCAGTTAATGTTCCAATTTGATTTACCTTTATTAGGATTGAATTGGCAGATTTTTCCATAATACCTTTCCTTAACCTTTCTGTATTAGTAACGAATAAATCATCTCCTACAAGCTGAACTTTATTTCCTAATTCTTTGTTTAATTCTGACCAACCCTCCCAATCATCCTCAGCTAAACCGTCCTCTATTGAAACTATTGGATAATTAGAAACTAGTCTTGAAAGATATGAAATCATTTCAGAACTATTTAAACTTTTCCCTTCATATTTATAAGTACCATCACGATAAAATTCAGTACTAGCAGCATCTAAAGCTAAAGATACCTGCTCACCAGGCTTAAATCCGGCTTTTTGAATTGCTACTAATAATAAGTCCCCTGCTTCTTCGCTTGATGACAAATTCGGGGCAAATCCACCCTCATCGCCTACAGCAGTAGATAGACCTTTTTGATCAAGTAATGATTTTAATGAGTGAAAAATTTCAGTACCCATTCTTAATGATTCACTGAAATTATTAACTCCATGAGGGACAAGCATAAATTCCTGAAAATCAAGACTATTTGGTGCATGAGCACCACCATTTATTACATTCATCAATGGGACTGGAAGAAGATTGGATAATGGATCTCCAAGATATCTATATAAGGGAATGTCTAAAGCATTTGATGATGCTCTGGCAGTCGCAAGACTTACTGCAAGGATTGAATTTGCTCCAAGATTAGACTTATTAGGAGTTCCATCAATTTCGATCATTAATTTATCTACTGCAGTTTGATCTAACGCTGACAAACCACATAAAGCCGGAGATATTGTTTCATGAATTTTATTAACAGCATTCAAAACACCTTTTCCCATATATTTTGAACCACCATCTCTTAATTCATGTGCCTCATGAGCACCAGTGCTAGCTCCGCTGGGAACAATTGCTCTACCACTTGCACCACATTCCAAAAATACTTCTGCCTCTACAGTTGGATTACCTCTTGAATCAAGGACTTGCCTTGCTTCAATAGTATCAATAAGGAAATCAATAGTTTCTTTCACAATTTAATTATTACTATTTAAATCCTATTAATAGCTGAACTATTTGGCTAATATCTGAAATATATATTTTAACCAATTATAATTTTTTAATTCCAACACGACTTAGATATTAATTAACGCTTTTATTAATTCCAAATTACTCGCAACCCCTCTCGAAAACATATTTCTCAAATTCATCTTACAATTTGAAAATCATTGGATGATTATTAATGCAGATCCTATTTAGAATATTAATTAATAATCAACTATAGTTTTTATAGTTTTATGAGAGAAACACTTACATCAAATCCTGAACTTTTTAGCGATATCAGTTGGAATCTTCTTTTATTAGGAGAAGAAACAGCAAAAAAATGGGATCATAGCGAATTTAATATTGAACACATAATTCATACATTGTTCTCATCAAGTGAATTCTTTTCTTTCATTGAAAAATTATCAATCGACCAAAATACAGTTTTAGATATAACAGAAGATTTTTTAGAAGAGACACCAACAAATGAGTCAGATATTTTTACTATCGGAGAAGATTTAGAAATTTTATTAGATAATGCGAATCAGATAAAAATCCAATGGGGATCAAGATTAATAGAAATCCCTCATTTACTAATTGCTCTTGGAAGGGATTTAAGAATTGGAAATTATGTTTTTGAAGAAGGCAATCTTTCAATGGAAAAATTAGAGGAAGAATTAAAGTCTTTCCCAAATATTAATCAAGCAAAAGATATTTTTAATTATGAGAACGTAATTGAGATAAATAATCAATCTAATTTTGAATCAAACAATGAGACTTTTGTAAAAGAAGAAAAATCAAAAAAAGCTATTGTTCCATTACCCAAAAGTGAACTTCAAATTGAAACCAAAAAACAAGTTGCAAAAGAACAAAATGCTCTTTCAATATATGGAAAAGATTTAACAGAATCAGCTCAAAAAGGTTTACTGGATCCCGTTTTAGGAAGAGAAAAAGAGATCAATAATTTAATGAGGGTGCTCTGCAGAAGAAACAAAAATAATCCTATACTTATCGGCAATCCTGGAGTTGGTAAAACCTCAATTGCAAAATTACTTGCGCAATTAATTGTAGAAAAAAAAGTTCCGGATTCTTTAAAAGACTTAAAAATTATTTCACTTGACTTAGGTGCTTTAGTTTCTGGAACAAAATTTAGAGGCCAACTAGAGGAACGACTAAGCTTAATAATGCAGGAACTAAACAATCCAAGCCAAGGAATGATTCTATTTATTGATGAAATTCACTCAATATTAAGTTCTGACAGATCTTCTACCGACATCAGTAATATCTTAAAACCTTTACTAGCTGAAGGAGAACTTAGATGCATCGGTACAACAACTCCTGAGAAATTTCGTGAAACTATTGAAAAAGATCAGGCATTGAATAATTGCTTTCAAAAGATAGCTGTTAATGAACCTTCAGTAGAATTAAGCGCAAAAATACTGCAAGGTATCAAAAAGAAATATGAATCACATCATGGTATAAAAATTTCTGAAGAGGCTGTAAATTATTCTGCAAAATTGGCCGACAGATACATCAGCGATAAATGTCTTCCTGATAAAGCAATAGATTTAATCGATGAAGCAGCTGCACAATTAAAAATCGAGTCTAATAAAAAGCCTCAAATAATTCTCCAACAAGAAAACAAACTTCATACTATTAATGAAAAACTGAATAATTTGCAAGGAGAAAATATCGAAGCTCATGAAAAACTATTGAATATGAGACAACAATCAGAGGCAAAATTGAACGTTCTTTTGGAAAATTGGAACAATTTGCTGGAAGAAATGGAGCAATTATCTATTTTAATGCAAGAAGAAGATAAGCTAACTAAACAAATTAAAGATAAATCAAATCACGAAATTGAAAATGATCTAGATTATTTTGAAAAGCTTGAAGAAGATTTAAGTGAAATAGAGAATGAAATACAAAAAGTTGAAGATAACTTTAATAAAATAAAGAAAAATAGAAATTTCCCTTTTAAATATCAAGTTGAACCTGATGATATCGCTGATGTTATCTCAAAAATTACAGGTATTCCAATTTCTAAAGTAGTTTCAAATGAACGTAAGAAATTAGTCAATCTAGAAACAGAACTAAGTGAAAAAAGTTATTGGACAAGAACAAGCTATAGAAGCTGTCTCTGCTGCAATTAGGAGAGCTCGCGTTGGTATGAAAAGTCCTAAAAGACCTATTGGATCTTTTTTATTTATGGGTCCTACGGGAGTTGGTAAAACAGAATTAGCAAAATCTCTTGCAACAGCTTTATTTGATGAAGAAGACGCACTTTTAAGATTAGACATGAGTGAATATATGGAGAAAAATGCCGTAGCAAGACTTTTGGGAGCTCCTCCAGGTTATGTTGGTTATGAAGAGGGAGGCCAATTAACTGAAGCTGTAAGACGTAAACCCTATTCAGTAATACTTCTTGATGAGATAGAAAAAGCACATACAGAAGTATTTAATATCCTTTTACAAGTCTTAGATGAAGGTAGATTAACGGACTCTCAGGGAAGGACCGTAGATTTCAAAAATACAGTAATCATTATGACAAGTAACCTAGCTGGTAAATCTATACTGGAGTATTCACAAAAGATTTCTAAAAGTGAGGGAAATTTAGATAAAGATCAAAAAACTCTAGATGATTCTATAAGTAATACATTGTCTTCAATTTTTAGACCTGAATTTTTAAATAGAATTGACGAAGTAGTAAAGTTTGATCCATTATCTATTGATGATCTTCAAAAAATAATAATTTTACAAACAGAAGATTTGAAAAACCTGCTACTTGAACAGAAAATAAATATTACTATAGACAAAAAAGTTATAAATAAAATTGCAAATGATTCTTACGAACCTGAATATGGTGCAAGACCACTTAGCAGGGAACTTAGAAGACAAATAGAAAATCCCTTAGCTACAAAACTTTTAGAGGATAACTTTAAACACAAAAAAAATATCATAATTAAACTTAACCCCTCTAAAAAAGATGAGATCGTCTTCAAACCTAGCTGAGGAGTAAATCAATAAGCTAAAATAAAATTAAAGCTTAAAGCTTAATTTCAAAAAATTTTTTGTGACAAGTCCTACTACTAATAAAGAACCTCAAAAAAAGGATTCTCCTGAAATTGAAGAGCCTAAAAAAAAGAATAATTTTTTTAGATCTACCTATGATGAGCTTAAACTTGTCGTGTGGCCAAACAAACAACAACTTTTTAGCGAATCAGTAGCGGTTATAATTATGGTAACGTTTTCTGCTGCAGCCATTGCATCTGTCAGCAGATTCTATGGATGGGTAGCCTCGCAAATTTTTGGTTGAATTATCCCTGACCCCATTAATAAAAATCTTAATTAAGCTTCCAGAAAAAAAATGAGTAATGAATTGACTTCAAGCCTTGCTTCTTCACAAGCAAATACAAGCATCGCAAGATGGTATGCAGTTCAAGTAGCATCAAGTTGTGAGAAAAAAGTAAAAGCGACTCTTGAGCAGAGATCAGTTACTTTAGGTGTTAATAATCGAATCATTGAAATTGAAATTCCCCAAACTCCTGGAATTAAATTAAAAAAAGATGGAAGCAGACAAACTACTGAAGAAAAAGTTTTCCCAGGTTATGTTCTCGTAAGAATGATTTTGGATGAAGATACAATGATGGCCGTAAAAAGTACTCCAAATGTAATTAACTTTGTCGGTGCTGAAGACGGTAGAGGCAGCGGAAGATCGAGAGGTCATATCAAACCTCGACCCTTATCCAGACAAGAAGTTAATAGGATTTTTAAGCGCGCATCAGAGAAAAAAGCTGTAATCAAGTTAGATATTGAAGAAAAAGATAGAATCATCGTAACTAGTGGTCCATTTAAGGATTTCCAGGGAGAAGTTATAGAAGTTTCCGGAGAAAGAAATAAATTAAAAGCATTACTTTCAATATTTGGGCGCGAGACTCCTGTAGAATTAGAATTCTCCCAAATCAATAAACAAAATTAATTTATAATTGTTCTTGTTTATCGAGTAAAATTATGATTTTCTACTTCAGCTTAAATTCTCTAATCTAATGGCAAAAAAAATTGTTGCAGTTATCAAGCTTGCTCTACAAGCAGGCAAAGCGAATCCTGCTCCTCCTGTAGGGCCAGCTTTAGGACAACATGGTGTCAATATTATGGCATTTTGTAAAGAATACAACGCAAGGACACAAGATAAAGCAGGTTTTGTAATTCCAGTAGAGATTTCTGTTTTTGAAGATAGAAGCTTTACTTTTATCACAAAAACACCTCCTGCTTCGGTTTTAATAACAAAAGCAGCTGGCATAGAGAAAGGATCAGGTGAATCCGCAAAAGGCTCTGTTGGGAATATAAGTAAAGCTCAATTAGAAGAAATAGCCAAAACTAAGCTTCCTGATCTAAACTGTTCTAGTGTTGAATCCGCAATGAGAGTAATTGAGGGTACTGCTCGTAATATGGGCGTCTCTATCACTGATTGAGTTCAATACAAAATTTCTCACTATTTAGGGGAGGTTAGTTAATAACCGTTTGCACCCAATATCATTATGAAAAAACTATCCAAAAGAATGGCGGCTCTATCAACAAAGATAGAAGATCGCATTTACGCACCACTTGAAGCTCTTAGTATTATCAAGGAAAATGCTAATGCAAAATTTGATGAAACAATTGAAGCACATATACGTTTAGGTATTGATCCAAAATATACTGATCAACAATTAAGGACCACTGTTGCATTACCACATGGTACTGGCCAAAGCATCAAAATTGCAGTAATTACAAGCGGTGAGAATGTATCGAAAGCTAAGGTTGCTGGTGCAGATTTATTTGGCGAAGAAGATCTTGTGGAAAGCATCAACAAAGGGAATATGGGGTTTGATCTACTTATTGCAACTCCAGATATGATGCCAAAGGTTGCAAAATTAGGAAGAGTTTTAGGACCTAGAGGTTTAATGCCTAATCCTAAAGCTGGAACAGTAACTAATGACATTGCTAATGCAATAAAAGAATTCAAAGCTGGTAAGCTCGAATTTAGAGCAGATAAGGCTGGAATCGTTCATGTCCGCTTTGGAAAAGCAAGTTTCACTAAAGAGGCTCTATTTGACAACTTAAAAACCTTACAAGAATCAATTGATAAAAATAAACCAAGTGGAGCTAAGGGAAAGTATTGGAAAACTTTTTATGTAACTTCAACAATGGGGCCTTCAGTTCAATTAGACATAAATGCAGTACAAGATTACCAACCTGAAGGTTAACTCTTTGTAGTATAATTTAAAGTGCAATAATACGGCCAAAGAAAGTAGGTTTATTTAGTTATTCTAAATTTTTAATTCCTACCGAGGACTCGTCTTAAATTATTTCTTTTTGGATCTAATAAAAGCGGCCTCTTTAAAAGGACTTTGCCGCATTTCCTGCTCTCCCTAAATTACGATCCAAAAAACAACAATGGGCCGAACACTAGAGAATAAGCAACAAATCGTTACTGAGATTAAATCTCTATTAAACGACTCGGAAATGGCTGTAGTTCTTGACTATAAAGGTTTAACTATCAAAGAGATGTCAGATTTGCGATCTAGATTGCAAACAACTAACGGCATTTGCAAAGTTACTAAAAATTCATTAATGCGTAAAGCTATTGATGGAGATAGTAATTGGAACGATCTTGAATCTTTACTTTCCGGAACAAATGCTTTTGTCTTAATCAAAGAAGATGTTGGTGGTGCTGTAAAAGCAATCCAATCTTTTCAAAAAGACACCAAAAAATCCGAAACCAAAGGAGCTTTATTTGAAGGCAGACTTCTAAGCGATTCTGAAATAAAAGAAATTGCAAGTCTTCCATCTAAAGAAGTATTGATGGCAAAAATTGCTGGCGCTCTTAATGGCGTTGCAACAAAAATTGCGATCTCTATTAATGAAGTACCTTCTGGGCTTGCTAGATCACTAAAACAACATTCTGAAAAATCAGAATCCTAAATTGAAACCCTAATTAACTTTTAAGAAAATGTCCGCAAAAACTGAAGAAATTCTTGAATCATTAAAATCTCTATCACTTTTAGAAGCATCTGAGCTTGTAAAACAAATTGAAGAGGCTTTTGGTGTATCTGCTGCAGCTTCTGCAGGTGTAGTAATGGCAGCTCCTGGAGCAGCTGGCGCTGATGGAGATGGTGGCGCTGCTGAAGAAAAAACTGAATTTGATGTAGTTCTTGAAAGCTTTGATGCAGCGGCAAAGATCAAAGTCCTTAAGGTTGTAAGAAATGCGACTGGTCTTGGTCTTGGCGATGCGAAAGCACTTGTTGAATCAGCACCAAAAACAGTAAAAGAAGGGATAGCCAAAGCAGATGCTGAATCTTTAAAGAAAGAGATTGAAGAAGCTGGCGGTAAAGTTACACTTAAGTAAGAATACATTTTTTCAAGCCGATACCCTCAATATCGGCTTCAAAAATTATGAATAATGATAGTATTGCGATTGAAGCCGCAACAGATGGAGCCTGCAGTGGTAATCCAGGTCCAGGTGGTTGGGGCGGTTTAATAATTTTTGATGATAACAGCGAATTAGAAATAGGTGGTTCCGAGCAAAATACTACTAATAATAGAATGGAACTAACTGCGGCTATAAAAACTCTTGAGAAATTAAAAACCTACAAATTAAAAGAAAACTTTAAATTAAGAACTGATAGTAAATATGTCATAGAGGGTTATACAAAGTGGATTATCAATTGGAAGAGAAATGGATGGAAAACAAGCTCGGGGAAATCAGTCCAAAATCTTGATCTATGGCAAAAAATTGATCAATTAAGAATTAATGGCCTAATAATGGAATATGTTAAAGGTCATAGCGGGGATCAACAAAATGATAGGGTTGATAAAATCGCAACTAACTATAGCAAAGGTATATCTTTAATAAGTAACTTAAAAGAGCCTGAATCTATAGTAGGCTTTTTCGAGAAAAATGCACCATCAGAAATTCAGGAATTATTTTCAAGAAATGAATTAATTCAAAAATTTGCAACCAAAAAGTACTTATTAAGTTCACTAGAACTAAGTAATTTATTAGGTGAAGAAAACCACGTAAAGATAAAACAATATTTACTTTTTGAATGGCGTAATTGGAGATTGATTCCTAAAGATAAAAAATATTGGATAATAGAAAAAAAAGAATCCTAATTTTTATGAACGAACAGAAGGGCCTATTTAAAAATCTTTATAAAAACTTGATGGCCCCTATACTCAAAAAAGATTCCGGAATAGATGCAGAATATTTAACTAATTTATCTCTTAACCTTCTATCATTCAGTTCAAGAAAATATTATTGGCCATTAGTTTCACATATCCTAAAAAATCTAAATGAAGAATTTTCTATAACTGACCAAAGGTTAACTCAGAACATATGTGGCATAAATTTTTGTAATCCAATTGGTTTAGCTGCGGGTTTTGACAAAAATGGAAATGCTGCAAACATATGGAAAAATTTTGGTTTTGGATTTGCTGAACTTGGTACAGTAACTAAGTTTGCTCAAGAAGGTAATCCCAAACCAAGGTTGTTTAGATTAGCAGAAGAAGAGGCGGCATTAAATAGAATGGGTTTTAATAATAATGGTGCTGAAAATCTAGTTAAAAACTTTCTTGAACAAGGTATTGAGTTTAAAAAAAACAGGGAGAATATTTGTTTAGGGATAAATTTCGGGAAGTCAAAAATTACAGGTTTATCTCAAGCAAAAGATGATTATTTAACTTCTCTAAAATTATTAATTCCTTATTGTGATTACGCAGCAATAAACGTTAGTTCTCCAAATACTGAAGGACTAAGAAAGTTACAAGATCCAATTCTTCTAAAAGAACTTCTTAGAGAAATTAAAAACTTACCTAATTGTCCGCCATTATTTGTAAAAATTGCGCCAGATTTAGGCCTTAAAGATATTGAAGATATTTGCCAATTAATAATCGAGGAAAACATCGATGGAATAATTGCTACAAACACCAGCATTGATAGATTAGGTCTTGAAAATAGAAAGATCAGGCAAACCGGATTATTACTCTCTCAAGAGAATGGAGGATTAAGTGGAAGGCCTCTACAAAAAAAAGCAAATCAAATAATAAAACATATACATAATATTGATAAAAAGATTATTTTAATTGGCGTTGGTGGAATAGATAGCCCTGAGTCAGCTTGGGAAAGAATTTGTTCTGGAGCATCATTAATTCAACTTTATACAGGATGGATATATAAGGGTCCACAATTAGTACCAGATATACTTGAGGGAATTATAAAGCAACTCAATAAACATCAATTATCTAATATAAAAGATGCAATTGGATCAGATTTAAAATGGGTTGAATAAAATTAGAGAATGAATAATGAACAAATCTGAACCTCATGATTACTCAACGTTAGCCATGCAAGGATCAAACTTTAAGCACGGTGGAAATGTATATGCAACTGCGAAAAAATTAAATTTATTACCATCCGAAATCATTGATGCAAGTGCATCATTAGTACCCTTTGATCCCCCTCAAATACTCATAGATTCAATAAATGCGGAAATTAAGAATCTTGGCTTTAGATATTACCCAGAGAGAAACTTGAGTGATCTGAAAGAAATAATCGGCAAATTTCATGGGATAAATCCAGATAATATATTGCCTGGGAATGGAGCTTCTGAACTAATAACCTGGGCAGGTTATGAAGCATCCAAATTTGGAATAAGTTGTATTCCTTCTCCATCATTTGTTGATTATGAAAGATCTTTAAATTGTTGGAATAGCAATTTTATACATTGCGAATTACCAAAAAACTGGAATGATACTTTTCCTCAATCATTTCCGCTTCATCCAAAAGGTGATGTTATTTGGATAACAAATCCACATAACCCTACCGGCCAATTATGGGAAAAGAATTCATTGGAGGAAGTTTTGAAAAAATATAAATTAGTTGTCTGTGATGAAGCTTTCTTATCGATAACACCTAATGGAGACAAAGAATCTTTAATACCTTTAACCCAAAGATTTGATAATTTATTAGTCTTTAGAAGCTTGACCAAAATCTTCAATATTCCTGGTCTTAGATTAGGTTACGTTATTGGCTCATCAAAAAAACTTAAACAATGGGAAATAAATAGAGATCCTTGGCCTTTAAATTCATTTGCTATTAAAGCCGGAATTGATCTACTAAGTAATAAGAAATTCTATGAACAGTGGACAAAACAGATTCACAGCTGGATAAATATTGAAAAAAAGAGAGTATTTGAAAAATTATCAAAGATAGAGAACCTTAAAGTTCATAACTCTTCAACCAACTTTTTTTTAATAGAAAGTAAAACATCCTTGTCGCCAAATATAAAATACTTGGAAAATAGGGGAATATTGCTTAGAGAATGCTCTTCATTTAGATTTCTTGACGAAAAGTGGGCAAGAATAAGTTTGCAAAATAGAAAAAATAACAATGTTTTATGTAAAGAAATTCAGAATTCCTTTAAAAAATAATTAATAAATTTTTTAATCTCATTTTTAGATTTAATTTTATTATTATTTTCCATGTTCTTCTTCATGAGTTCTAATATTTCATAATGATTTTTTCCCTTTTTTGATTTTATTTTAAAAATTCTTTCTAGAGTTTCTTCAAAAACTTCTTTAGAAATTTTATTCTGATTGATTAAAACTGAGCCTCCACTTTCAGCAAGAATCATTGCATTTTTCTCCTGATGATTATTTTTAGAATCTGGATATGGAATTAAAATTGAAGGTTTTTCAGCCTCTATTAGTTCATTGATTGTTCCTGCACCAGATCTCGATATTACAAGATCACAGTTTTGAATTAAAGCCGCTATTTCATTAGTAAATTTCTTTTGAATATAATTTTTGGAGTTTTGTACATGAAAAGGTTGTTGATTAGATTCGCCAATAATATGAACTATCCGAAACTGTTTTTTTATTAAAAATTCTAGAGATTCATAAAGAATTTGATTTATAGCTTTTGCACCTTGACTACCTCCCATAACAATCAAAAGAGGTCCATTTCCTTTTGGAACCCATTCTGGCAAAAAATTAAATTTATAGAATTGCTCTCTTAAAGGTGTTCCAGTGAAAATAGTTTTACAATTTTTTAAATAAGAATTTGTTTTCTTAAATCCTAATAGAACATAGTTACACAAAAAACCAAAATATTTCGTGACCATTCCTGGAATTGCATTTGATTCATGAATAATTATAGGTATCCTGAGAAGTTTTGAAGCAACAATAGTAGGTGCTGATATGTAACCGCCAGTCGTAAAAACTAAGTTAATTTTTTTTTCTTTTAAGATTCTAATTATTTGGAAAGTTGACATTAAAATTTCTATATATTGATAAAACAAAAAAATATTTTTTCTTGGTGTCTTTATATTCAAAGTCCTCAAATTATATTTTTTGGGAATATAGTTCGCATCAAGTCTTTGACGAACACCCAACCAATGAATATTCCATTCATCTTCCACTTCTTTAGAAACTGCTAAGGCAGGGAAAATATGCCCCCCTGTACCACTGGCTGCGACTAATAAATTATTTTTTTTAGACATAAAAACTTAAATTAGTAGAATAAAAATAACCAATGACTAATATGTTTAATTTAAAATTATTCAAAAATATAGGATTTCTTCTCTACTTATTTGTTTATCTTATTATTCCCTATTCAGCAATAACGGAAACTTTAAAAGTTGATTTCATAAGAAATCTAGAAAACTCTTTAAATGCAAGAGATTTAGAATTCATTAGAAAAAATTTTAGAAATGAAGAAAGCCAAAATATACCAAAACAATTTTCAAAGATTATTAATGATTTCCCTAACAGCAAATGGAAGATCAAAAGATTAAAATCTAATATTCCAAATGAAGATATTTTGCGAATAAAAGTTTCTGGAGAAAAAATAGTTAATGGAGATAAATATATACTCGAATCCAATTTTGATTATTTATTTTCAATCGTAAACGGGAAAATAGATGAAGGGATTATCAAAAATTTATTCACAACTATAAGAAACGATAATAAAAAGATAGATATTAGTTTTAAAATTCCTGATAGAGTTATTACTGGTTCAAAATATGATATCGATATAATTCTAAATAAGCCTCTTGAAGAAGTGATTATTGCTGGAGCTATAAAACCTCATCAAGTTAATTCATTTTTTGAACAAGAAATATTATTGGAGCCATTGGTGACTGGAGGGATTTTTAAAATAACAAGAGCCCCTTCAAAACCAGGGATACAAATTTGGTCAGGAATAATAGCTCACCCTGAGGGAATTATTACTTTCACAAAGAGCATTGATATTGTTGATAAGATATAGCCTAAGCGTCGTTTAACGCAGCCACACCTGGTAAAGTTTTACCTTCTAAAAGTTCCAAACTAGCACCACCTCCAGTAGATATATGAGACATTTTCTCAGCTAATCCTGCTTTTTCAACTGCTGCAACTGAATCTCCACCACCAATTATTGTACAAACTTCAGAAAAAGCACTTAAGTCCGCAAGAGTCGTAGCTATTGCATTTGTACCGTCTGCAAATTTATCAAATTCAAAAACTCCCATTGGACCATTCCAAATAATTGTCTTACATTCTGCAAGAGCATTCTGAAAAACTTTAATGGAATCTGGACCAATATCTAGACCCATCCAATTCCCACTAATTGCATCAATTTGAGATATTTTACTATTGGCTTCAGGAGAAAATTCATCAGCCAAAACAACATCAGTGGGTAATAGCAATTCTACTCCTTTTGCTTTTGCTTTTGCTTCTAAATCTTTAGCAAGCTCGAGTTTATCTTCTTCTACAAGGCTCTTTCCGACATCTAAACCTCTAGCTTTATAAAAAGTGAAAATCATACCTCCACCAATCATGATTTTGTCACACTTATCTAGTAAAGAATCAAGTACTCCTATTTTGCTACTAACCTTTGATCCTCCAACTATTGCTGCCAATGGACGATTTGGGGAATCTACAGCTCCTTGTAGGTATTTCAATTCTTTTTCTAAAAGGAATCCAGCTACTGAGGGACTTAAATAATTTGTAACACCCTGAGTTGAAGCATGCGCTCTATGAGCAGCACCGAAAGCATCATTTACATACATATCTGCATGTGATGCTAATTTTTTAGCAAACTCCAGGTCGTTCTTTTCCTCTTCACCAAAAAAACGAACATTTTCAAGTAAAAGAACATCTCCATTAGATAAGCTATTTGATTGTGCAACTGCTTCATCACCAATACAACTGTTAGTAAGAGCAACATTTTGCCCCAACAATTGACTTAATCTTGCTGCTACTGGAGTTAATCTCATTTTTTCATTAACCTGACCCTTTGGTCTACCAAAATGAGCAGCTAAAATTACTTTTGCGGAATTATTAATAAGATATTCAATAGTTGGGATCGCTGCACGAATACGCGTATCGTCAGTTATTTGACCATCTTCATTTAATGGAACATTAAAATCTACTCTTACAAGAACTTTTTTTCCTTCTAAATGTGTCTTATCAAGACTGGAAAGAGATAATTTTGACATTAAACAAGCTATATTTATAATCTCAAGACCCTAACGTTAATTTGGGCTTATTGGGTTAAAAAGTAGTTACTGTTACCTATGCCTTAATAAATTTTAAAAATTAACTATTATAAAAATTTTTTAGTCATTAAATTTATACTAAAATTTAAAAGTAAATACTTTTGAAACTTATAAAACTAAAAGGAATACAAAATTTTATTTGATTTATTGAAGTGGACATACCCAAAATCCAATGGTACCCAGGCCATATCGCAAAAGCAGAAAAGAAATTATCTGAAGTTATCAATAAAGTAGATTTAGTCATAGAAGTTAGAGATGCACGAATTCCTTTGTCAACAGGACATCCACACTTAAATAAATGGATAAATAATAAAAAACATATTCTTGTTATTAACAGATCAGACATGATCTCCCCTCATACAATCAATAGTTGGAACAAATGGTTTAATGCTAAAGATCAATATCCTCTTTGGTGTGATGCTAAAAGAGGAATAGGGATTAAAGAAATTTGTAAGTCAGCCAAAGATTCTAGGTCGTCAATCGACGATAGAAGACTCTCTAGAGGAATGCGAATTAGGCCAATTAGAGCCCTTACACTTGGTTTTCCAAACGTAGGAAAGTCAGCATTAATTAATAGAATTGCAAAAAAAAGAGTTGTAGATAGCGCAAGGAAAGCAGGCGTGACTCGTAATTTAAGATGGATAAAATTAGAAAGTGGTATAGATCTGCTAGATGCTCCTGGTGTTATACCTCCAAATTTAGAAGATCAAAAATCAGCACTTAATCTTGCACTTTGTGACGATATTGGTGAAGCTGCTTATGAAATAGAGAGTGTCGCAATTGGGTTTATCAATATTATATCCACTCTCAACAAAGATAAGAATGCGAATATCTCAGTTAAACAAATATCTAATAGATATGGAGTTGATATTACCAAAGGCTTTAAGAGTCCTTCTGCTTGGATCAACGAAGCAGCTTCAAAACATACCTCAGGTGATAAAAGGAGAATGTCTCATAAGTTATTGGAAGATTATAGAAATCAAATGCTGGGTAAAATTGCTTTAGAAGTCCCACTATGGAATTAAATAATCAAAATTCTTTTGGCATTGGAGAAGGTGAGCTTATAGAAATTATTTATGAGCTACCTCTGCCTATGAGGCTAGACAGATGGTTGGTAAGTAAAAGGCCGGAACAAAGTAGAGCAAGAATTCAACATTTTATAAATGCAGGTTTAGTACTTGTAAACTATAAGACAGCAAAAGCAAAGACCCCATTAAAAAATGGCGACAATGTTCAAATATGGATGCCTCCTCCAGAACCTCTTATTTATTTGAAACCTGAAAAAATGGATTTAAATATCCTTTTTGAAGACGAGCACATCATAGTTATCAATAAACAATCAGGTCTAATAGTTCATCCAGCCCCTGGACACAAATCTGGAACTTTAGTGAATGGATTACTTTTTCACTGTAAAGATCTGCCTGGAATTAATGGGAAACTAAGACCTGGGATTGTTCACAGATTAGATAAAGATACCTCCGGATGTATGGTGGTTGCAAAAAGCCAAGAGGCATTAGTAAATCTCCAGAAACAAATTAAAGAAAAAATAGCATCACGCGAATATATTGCAGTAATTCATGGAGCACCTAATTCTGAAGAAGGCCAAATAGTGGGACATATTGGCAGAGATAAATTAAATAGATTGAAATATAAAGTAGTTGAAGAAACTTCAGGAAGGTATGCCTGTACCTATTGGAAATTAGAAGAAAGATTTGGCAATTACTCATTAATTAGTTTCAAACTAGATACGGGGCGAACGCATCAAATAAGAGTTCATTGCGCTCACATTAATCATCCAATTGTAGGTGATCCATTATATGGAAGGTGTAAAAGACTACCATGTAAATTAGATGGCCAAGCTTTACACGCCATCAAGCTTGGACTTATACATCCAATAAATGGTAAAGAAATGATATTTGAATCAGAATTACCATTAGATTTTCAAAAATTACTGAGTGTTCTAAAAGTTAAATGAGATTTAAAGAGGAATTTAGAAGCGATTTTGTATACGGGTTTTGAGTTTTAGTGAATATTGTAGAACTTTCTCCTTCATCAACTATCTTTCCATGATTCATAACTAGCAACCTATTACAAAATCT
The DNA here is from genome assembly GCA_003214315.1 of Prochlorococcus sp. AG-418-D13. Taxonomy (GTDB): domain Bacteria; phylum Cyanobacteriota; class Cyanobacteriia; order PCC-6307; family Cyanobiaceae; genus Prochlorococcus_A. The sequence goes on along the minus strand of QCLU01000003.1, from coordinate 62,740 downwards.
TTTAGCAATGCCTAAATCATGGGTAATAAAAATAATCGTTAAATTCATTTTTTCTTGAAAGACTCTTAATAATTCAAGAATCTCTATTTTTACTGAAGCATCCAACATATTTACGCTCTCATCACAAATTAAAATTTTTGGCTTAAACAATAGCGCCCTGGCCAATGAAATTCTTTGCAATTGACCACCAGATAATTGGTTAGGATACGAATTAAAAAAATCATTATTTAATGGAAGATTTAAATTTCTTAACATTAATTTTATTTCTTTTTCGATTTTTCGTTTATCTGAAATTTTTTGAATAAAAAATATATCTTCCAAAATATTTTTAATTGTCATTTTCGGATTCAAACTTGAAAAAGGATCTTGAAAAATAATTTGCACTTTATTGTTCTTTTTAAAAGATTTATTTTTTTTCGATGCATGATTTTTATCATAAATTTTGATTTCACCACCTCTTACTTTAAGAAGTCCAATTAAAGCCCTACATAATGTACTTTTACCACTGCCTGAAGAACCAACTATTCCAAGAGTCTCATTCTCGTATAACTTGAAACTAACTTCATTTAAAGCCTTATTCCACTTGTTAATGAAAATTGAAGAATTTAATTTATACCAATGTCTTAGGTTATTTACCTCTAGTACGACCTCATCTCGAGCATTATTTTTAGTATTTGGTTCTAATAATATTTTTGAAGCATTTACTAACTTTTTCCCGATATCTGATTTTGGTGATTGAAAAATATCTAATATATTACCTGTTTCAATAATCGATCCCTCTTCAATTATTGCAACTTTTTTACACCACTTTGCTGCAAGATTAATATCATGACTAATTAAAATTAAAGTTGTATCAAATTCATTACATAGATGAATTATTTCTTGCATAATTTCAAAACTTGTTTTGGTATCTAAGCTTGTTGTGGGTTCATCAGCTATTAATAATTTAGGTTTCAAAGCAAGTGCCATTGCTATAGAAACTCTCTGTCTCATTCCACCGCTAAATTGATGTGGGAAAGAATCAAGTCTACTTTCTTCAATTCCGACTTTTTGAAAAACTTCTCTTACTAATTTTTTAATAGCTAAAGATGATTTAGTTTGATCATGTGTTTTAAATAATTCATATAAATGATCCCCAACTCTCATTAGCGGATTAAGTTTTTTTATAGAGTCTTGATAAATAAATCCAAAATTCTTTCTTCTAAATAATTGTGCATCTTTGTTATTTATTTTCCTAGGATCTACACTAGAAATCGATAGATACCCTTTAGAAGTGGCCTTTTCAGGCAATATATTTACTAATGTTTTTGCAAAAGTGGTCTTTCCACATCCAGAAGGTCCTATTATAGCCAAATGATCTCCACTACCTATTTCCAAATTAAAATTTTTGATAATAGGTTGCTGTTTTAGACCATATTTAACAGTAAGGTTTTTAACTACAATAATTTTTTCTTTATTTTTTTCCATGATTTATAGCAAATTTTTCTAGACCTAAATAAAATATATCTAAAGCAATATAAAATGTCCGAGGCAGCTGCAAATTCAAAAGAAAAAAACGAAATTGAAGTTTCCAAAACTATTTTGCCTGAAAATAAAAAATATGAAAGTGAATCTTTGAATTATCAAATAAAAATTCCCGATTGGCTTCTTAAAGATATTCATAATTTTGAAAAATCAAATAAAGAAAATGATGAGAATCAAAACCTTATAGTAAAGGCTTTTAAACTTGCTTATAAAGCTCATGATGGACAATTACGTGCGAGCGGCGAGCCATACATTATCCACCCTGTTGCTGTTGCAAATCTCCTTAAAGAAATAGGTGCCAGTTCATCTGTTATTGCTGCAGGCCTTTTACATGATGTAGTTGAAGATACTGGCATTGATTTATCCGAAATAGAGACAAATTTTGGATTAGAAGTAAAAATACTTGTAGAGGGTGTAACAAAATTAGGCGGCATTCACTTTAACAACAGGACTGAAGCACAAGCTGAAAATCTTAGGAAAATGTTTTTGGCTATGGCCAGCGATATCAGAGTTGTCTTAGTAAAACTTGCAGATCGACTTCATAACATGAGAACAATTGAATGGCTAAATGATGAGAAAAAACTAAGAATAGCCAGAGAAACAAGAGAGATTTATGCACCATTAGCTAATCGACTAGGAATAAACAGATTTAAATGGGAATTAGAAGATTTAGCTTTTAAATTCCTAGAGCCTAAAGAATATCTAGATCTTAAAGATCAAATCGCTGTTAAAAGAAGTGATAGAGAAAAAAGATTAAAAGTAACTTTGAATCTTATGAAGGAAAACTTGATTTCAGCAGGTTTGAAAAATGTTGAAATAACAGGAAGGCCAAAACATCTTTATGGCATCTGGAGCAAAATGGAAAGACAACAAAAGCATTTTCACGAGATTTATGATGTTGCAGCCCTAAGAATTATCGTGGACAATTCAGATAGTTGTTATAGAGCTTTAGCAGTTGTTCATGATACTTTCAAACCAATTCCAGGTAGATTTAAAGACTATATAGGATTACCAAAACCAAATGGATATCAGTCCTTACACACTTCTGTGATTGGAAGACATCGACCTATTGAAGTTCAAATTAGAACTACTTCGATGCATCAAATTGCTGAATATGGTATTGCCGCTCATTGGCAATACAAAGAGGGTGGTTCTCCTGCTAAAAGTAATGCCGAGAGATTTAATTGGCTAAGACAATTAGTAGAATGGCAACAAGAAGGTAATGAAAGGGATCATAATGATTATTTAGCTTCAATTAAAGAAGATTTATTTGATGAAGAAGTATTTGTGATCACTCCGAAAGGAGATGTTGTTGGTTTAAGGAAAGGATCTACCGCGATAGATTTCGCCTACAGAATTCATTCAGAAGTTGGAAATCACTGTAATGGAATTAGAATTAATGAAAAGCTTTCTCCATTATCTACAGCACTTCAAAATGGTGACTTCATAGAAATTTTGACAAGTAATAATGCTACTCCAAGCTTGGATTGGCTGAACTTTGTAGTTACGCCAACTGCTAAAAATAGAATTCGCCAATGGTATAAGAAAAGCCATCGTGATGAAACGATTAAAAGAGGTAGAGATTTACTTGAAAAAGAAGTAGGTCGAAACGGTTTTGAAGCATTACTTTCTAGTGAAGCCATGAAAAAAGTTGCAACTCGATGCAATTTAAAAACTACTGAAGACCTTCTTGCATCTCTTGGTTTTGGTGGTTTAACTTTGCATCAAGTATTAAACAGACTAAGAGAAGAAATAAAATTACAGACAGAAGATGTAAAAAATGATTCTGACTCTGAAATAGCAAAATCTCTTAAAAGTAATAGTAATTTATCCACTAATCAATCTAATACAGCAGCTAAATCGCCAATTTCTGGGATAGAAGGTCTTGATTACAGAATAGGTAAATGTTGTGCCCCACTACCAGGCGAGGATATTATCGGAACTGTGTCACTAGGCAACCATGGGATAACTATACATAGGGAAGATTGTGAAAATGTAATACCAATTCCAATAGAGAGAAGATTACCTGTCGGTTGGAATCAAGATAATAAAACTAGCGATAATAAGTTTCCAATTCAGCTACGAATAGAAGTTATTGATCGAGTTGGAGTTCTTAAAGATATTCTTATGCGGTTATCTGATAAAGGTATAAACGTTAGCGATGCCAATGTTAAAACTGCTTTTGGTAAACCAGCTATTATAAATCTTTGTGTAGGTCTTGAAAGTTATAATCAACTTCACAAAACAATTGAACAAATTAAATCAATGGCAGATGTTTTAGATATTGCCAGAGTTGGACAAAGTTAATTTTAAAATCAGATCAATCTATCTTTTACTTTTTATCTTGTAGATAAAGAAAACAATACTGCCGCAAATCAAAGCTAATAAAATACCTACACAAGATGAACCTAAGAGTAATTTTAGGGAAAAAATTCTACCTTGTTTCCATAAGTCATCAATAACTAAACTTTTTTCAAGAATTTTATTAGAAGAATTATTTAAAAAAATCGAGCCAACTTTATAGTTAAAATAATAAAGTGGAATATAAGTAAAAGGGTTGCTGATCCAGGTACCAATTGCAGCTAGAACAATGTTTCCCTTAGCTATTTTCGCAAAAAATACCCCCATTAAAGTCTGAAATCCAAAAAAAGGAAAGCAGCCACTAAATACCCCTATAGCTAAACCTTTAGCATTAAAGAAAGGACTTCCATTCTGATTCCTAAATAATGATAGAATTTTCTTATAGGTAATATCTCTTTTAAATCTCATTCAGAAAGAAAATTTCAAAATTAAATTCTTGATAATCTTACTTAATTATCCATAACAAAGCGAGAGATGGATTCGATAGTTACTACAGAAGATACGATAGCAGCAATTGCTTCAGCTATAAGTGTAGGGAAAGGAGGAGTCGCGATAATAAGAGTATCAGGTAAAGACGCAATCGATTCTTGCAAAAAGATTGTTCAAACTAAATCTAAATATGCATGGGAATCACATAGAGTTTTTCGTGGTTTTATTCAGGAAAATAAACAAAATAAATTTATAGATGAGGTTTTAATTTTAGTGATGAAATCACCAAATAGCTTCACAGGAGAGGATGTAGTTGAACTTCATTGCCATGGCGGAATTATCATAGTAAATAAAGTTTTAAAGATATTATTATCTAGTAATTCTAGAGTTAGACTTGCAAACCCAGGAGAATTTAGTCAAAGAGCTTTTCTTAATGGGAAAATAGATCTTACTCAAGCCGAGTCGATTAATCAATTAATTAATGCAAGCAATACCAGATCAGCAGAGTTAGCTTTTAGCGGGGTTCAAGGAGAAATAAAGAAAAAAATTGATGATATTAAAAATGACCTTATAAATCAACTTTGCGAAATAGAAGCGAGAGTTGATTTTGAAGAAGACTTCACAGATTTTGATTACACCAAATATCTAAAAAACATTAAAAAAGTCAAAGAAAAAATAGAATTACTAATAGAAAATGCAAAACGAAATTCATATATTCACAATGGAATATCCATTGCGCTTATAGGTAAAACAAATGTTGGTAAAAGCTCTTTATTAAATTTGCTTGCAAAAAAAGAGAAAGCAATCGTAACTAATATTCCTGGAACAACTAGAGATGTTATTGAAGTTAATTTAACTATTAATGATATTCTAATGAAAATAATTGATACTGCTGGCATAAGAGAAACTCATGAACAAATTGAAAGTATTGGAATTAAAAAAAGTTTTGGGAAAATAAAAGAGTCAGATTTTATAATTTATATTTATAGTCTTGAAGAAGGATTTAATGAAGAAGACAAAAAAATAATACAAGAAATTCCCAAAGAAAAATTAATTACTATTTTGGGCAATAAAAAAGATTTAATTGATTGCAAAAATATTAATTCAAATGAGTTAAAAAACACAATTCTTATGAGTATTAAGAATAATGATGGTGAAAAATTGTTAATAGACACAATCATAAAAAAATGCGGATTAAAACAAGTAGAAAATATTAATATATTTTTAAACGAAAGACATCTAACAAATTTGTCTGCTTGCTTATCTAATTTAAATGATACTGATGAAATAATTGAAAATAAATTGCCATTTGATTTGTTATCAATTGAACTGAGAGATGGAATTCAAAACTTATCTAAAATAACTGGTCAAGAATTAACAGAGGAACTTCTAGATAATATTTTTTCTAAGTTTTGTATTGGTAAATAAATTTGAGTTAAATTACATAGTGATATATAGTTGATTCTCTAACTTCAGTTTAATTTTTATTAATTAATTATTTCTTAGTTTAGTGGATTTAAATACTCCAATAATAAGTAAAATCATTGATAATTGGATCGATGAAGATATAGGTAGGGGAGATCTTACAAGTCCCTCTATTACAGAAGAGAATGGTAATGCATATTGGATTGCAAAAGAGGAGGGAATATTCTGTGGGGTTGAAATTATAAAAGAAATTTTTAGAAAAATTGATTTAAAAATCAGTCCAAAATTTAATATCTGTGATGGAGATAAATTTGTTAAAGATCAAAAACTCTTAGAAATATATGGACCTTCAAAAAGTTTACTCGCTAGTGAAAGGATCAGCTTAAATATAGCAATGCATTTATCTGGAATATCAACATATACAAAGAAACTTGTAAATAAGTTAAAAGGCACAAATATAAAATTAGCAGATACTAGGAAAACGACTCCTGGCTTAAGAATATTTGAAAAATATGCATTCAAATGCGGAGGTGGGGTGAATCATAGAATCGGATTATACGATGCTGCTATGATCAAAGAAAATCATATTGCATGGACAAATAATCTTAAGAATGCAGTACAAAAAATTCGCCTAAATTCGCCTTTTACAACTCATATCATAATTGAAGCTGAGAATATCGAACAGGCAAAAGAAGCAGTATTAGCAGGAGCGGATAGTGTCTTATTAGATGAACTTAGTCCTGAAACAATCAAAAAAAGCGTTCAAGAATTAAGAGATTTATCAATTAATAGCTTAAAAAAAGAAGTCAATAAAAATTTGATAATAGAAGTTTCTGGAATAAACCCTCAAGAAATTAGTAAATATCTAATAAAAGGTATTGATTTGATTTCAACAAGTTCTTCTATCACCAAAAGTAATTGGATTGATTTGAGTATGCGTTATATTAATTAATCATATAGATAAATAATTTGATAATTAATGCTAATCATTTTTAAAGAATTAACAAAACAATTTGAACAATCTCTTTTAGATAGTCTTGAAAAAAATGAAAAAAAAGGAGAATTCGAAATTCTTAGAAAAAATTTAATTACACAATCATCAAAAGAGGAATTTGGAGATTATCAATGTAATGTTTGTTTAAGTTTATCTAAAATATATAAAAAGAACCCAAGAGATATTTCTAATGATTTTATTAACCTTTTAAATAAAAATAAAAGCATAGCAAAATTATGTAAGAGTCTAGAAATAGCTGGACCTGGATTTATAAATATAAAATTAAAAGATGAAGTTCTAATAAATGAAATTAAGTCAAATATTCAAAGCAATAGCGCTGGCATACCTCTAATTAGAAAAGATTTAGATATTGGTTTGTCTAATAAAGTTATTGTAGATTTTTCAAGTCCTAATATTGCTAAAGAAATGCATGTAGGGCATTTAAGATCAACAATAATAGGTGACTCAATATCTAGAATTTTCGAGTTAAGAGGTTATGAAGTATTAAGACTCAATCATGTTGGTGATTGGGGAACACAATTTGGCATGCTTATTACTCAGCTCAAAGATTTATATTCAAATGATCTAGAAGAAATAGGAAAGATCAAGATAAGTGATTTAGTTGAATTTTATAAAGAATCAAAAAAAAGATTTGATAACGAATCTGAATTCCAAAAAAGATCTAGAGAGGAAGTAGTTAAGTTACAAAGTGGAGATATTAAATCGATTAAAGCTTGGAAATTATTATGTGATCAATCAAGGAAAGAATTTAATGAAATCTATAAAAATTTAAAAATAAAAATAGAAGAAAGAGGTGAATCTTTTTATAATCCCTTCTTAAAATCAGTTATTGATGATTTGAATTTAAAAAAAATATTAGTAGAAGATCAAGGAGCAAAATGTGTATTTTTAGATGGGATGACTAATAAAGAAGGCAAACCTTTACCTCTAATTATTCAAAAAAAAGATGGAGGTTTTAATTATGCCACCACAGATCTTGCTGCTATAAGATACAGATTCAATAAACCTCCTAATGGCGATGATGCTTCAAGAATTATTTATGTAACTGATCATGGGCAAGCAAATCATTTTGCTGGAGTTTTTCAAGTCGCAAAAAAAGCAAAATGGATCCCAGAAAATTGTCAATTAGACCATGTCCCTTTTGGTTTAGTGCAAGGAATTGATGGCAAAAAACTAAAGACAAGGGAAGGTGAAACAATACGCCTAAAAGATTTATTAAATGAAGCGGTTAGAAGAGCAAAAGAAGATTTATTGAAAAGATTAGAAGATGAAGATCGTTATGAGACCGAAGAGTTTATTGCAAATACTTCAAGAATTATTGGATTAGGAGCTGTTAAGTATGCAGATTTAAGTCAAAATAGGATTACTAATTATCAATTTAGTTTTGATAAAATGCTTTCGCTTAATGGTAATACTGCTCCTTATTTGTTATATACACTTGTAAGAATTTCAGGAATTAAGAGAAAAAATGATTTTGTTTATGACTCTAAAGATTTTCAGCACGTAAAATATGAACACAAATCTGAGTGGAAACTTATCAGAAAATTACTTAAGTTCGATGAAGTCATAATTTCTATTGAAAAAGACTTAATGCCAAATAGATTATGCAATTATCTGTTCGAGCTATGTCAGACTTTTAATAGATTCTATGATCAAGTTCCAATCCTCAAAGAAGAAAAAAATATAAAAATTTCTAGGCTTAATTTATGTGACCTAACTGCAAAAATACTAAAATTAAGCTTAGAGCTTTTAGGAATTGAAACTTTAGAAAGAATGTAATGAATGATTTTGATCCATTAAATAATCTTTTCCCAAAACCAAGAGAAGAAATAATAAATATGCAGTCTTACTCTGCACCTTTAGAAAATAGAAGAAATTTACTCCGTTTAGACTTTAATGAAAATACTTTAGGTCCAAGTCCTAAGGTTTTAGAGGCATTACAAGCGATAAAATTAGATGAGATTTCAATTTATCCAGAATATAATTTTTTAAAAAAATTTTTATGTGATAAATATCTTGATTCAAGAAAATTTGGTAATGATGAAATCGGAATTTTCAATGGAGCAGATGCAGCAATAAATGCAATTTTCAATTGCTTTGGAGAAAAAGATCAAATATTTCTAACAACAAATCCAACTTTTGGTTACTATTCTCCTTGTGCAGAAATCCGAGGAATGAAAAAAATAAGTTGTTCTTACATTGGAGAAAATTTTCTATTCCCCATCGAAGAATTTAGGAAAAAAATAATAAAGCATAATCCAAAGTTAATATTTATTTGCAATCCAAATAATCCAACAGGAACTGTTCTAAGCTCTCAAGAAATAATTAATTTAGCCAATATCAATAACGATTCATTAATAGTTGTTGATGAACTATATGAAAAATTTAATGGAGATAGTCTTCTTGAATCGATAGATTTTGAAAAAAATAAAAATATACTAATAATCCAATCTCTTTCAAAAACTGCAGGTCTAGCTGGTTTAAGAATAGGTTTTACTTTTGGCAATAAAAGTTTAATTCATTACATTAATAAAGTTACAGGACCATATGATGTAAACAGCTTTGCTATAACAGCTGCATTAGCAGCACTTAAAGACAAGTCATATATTGATAATTATGTTTTAGAAGTAAAAAAGGCGAGGGAATGGATTTTAAATAAATTTAAATCAACAAAAATCAGAACTCACTTTAGTGGAGGTAATTATTTCTTAATTTGGCCAAAAAAAGATCCTAAAATCTTAATACAACAGATGAGAGAAAAAGGTATTCTTATTAGAAGTATGGAAAACAAAAAAGATATCGGCAATTCAATAAGGGTTAGTATTGGAACTAAAGAACAAATGATTTTTTTCTGGGACAATTACAAGATATTAGATTTAAAAAATTAATTACTGAAAATATAAATTGTATTTTGATCGATTCTTTTAGGTTTTATTTGAAAATCTTTTCCAACATGTTTTACTTTAAAATCTTTCATATTTTCTATAAATAAATCAGCATTTGAGAAATCACATTCTTTATTAATTTTTTTGCCGCGTTCAAAATGAACAGGAATAACAACATTAGGTTTTAAGATCTTAACTATTCTTGAGGCTTCTTCTCCATCATAAGATTTTATTCCTCCTCCAATTGAAATAAATAAGATATCTGGGCGAGACAAAATAATTTGACTATTAATATCAATATCACCAGCAGCTCCTCCCATATGAACAATTTTAAGATCATTCTGCTCCCAACTCCAAACAGTTGCCATCCCAAATCTTCTTCCATCTACTCTGTCATGTGGAACAGAAATTCCATTTAATAAAATATCCTCAAATTGATAGATTCCTGGCTCAACAAACATTAATTGATCATTAGGGTTATAGCCTTCATCTGGAAGCCTAGAACTAGCCAAAATAAAATCTACGTTGACTTCTTTTGGCTCATTTAAATTACTTGCACAACCTATTGCTTTAAAGGGATTTATAAGAATAGATTTTTCTGCGCTATTAATTAAAAAACTACTATGTCCCAAACTTTTTATTACTAGATTCCTTGCCAATAATGAGATTGGTAAAAAAGAGCTAAATAATATAAAAAAGAGAATGTTTTTAATTTGAGAAATCATAATATTAATTTTTTGTATTTTACTTTTGTTCAGCCATTTTTAGAAAATTACTAATTAATTTATGACCAAATTGTGTTAATACACTTTCAGGATGGAACTGTACCCCATGTAAATGTTTATATTCCTTGTGAGAGATAGCCATAATAGTTGAGTCTTCTAAAGTAGCAGTTATCTCGAAACAAGATGGCAAAGAACTTGAATCAACTATAAGACTATGGTACCTAGTCGCCACAAATGGTGTCTCAATATCTTTAAACAATCCTTTTTGATTATGAAATATTTTGGATGTCTTACCATGCATAAGTTCTTTCCCAACTACAACCTTACCTCCAAAAGCTTGGGCCAAAGCTTGATGACCTAAACAAACTCCCAATGTGGGAATATTTTTAGATATTTTTTTTAGTATTGGCAAACAAATGCCAGATTGATCTGGATTACCAGGACCTGGTGATAATAGGATGCCGCTAGGATTTAGTTTGATAATTTCTTCTAAAGTAATTTCATCATTTCTTTTAACTATTAATGCGTTAGTTATTTCATGCTCAACTGAAAGTTCTCCTAAATATTGAACAAGGTTATAAGTAAAACTATCGTAATTATCAATAACAAGAAACATATTTATATGGATTTAAAATAAAAACTTTATTTTGGGAGCAAAGATATACATAGCAATAATAACAGAATTAATGGAAGCTAAAAATACTGCTCCTGCAGAAGTATCTTTTGAAATTTTAGCTAAATTACTAAATTCTTTTTTCACTACTAAATCAACTATTGATTCAATAGATGTGTTTAATATTTCTAATATTAAAACAGACATAATTGTGGCAATCAACATTACATAATTACTTAGACTAATTTGCAGTAAAAAACCAATCATTAAACTTGTAACTGCAAAAATTAATTGAATTTTAAAATTTCTTGAAGTTTTTAATACGTAACTAATTCCACTGAAAGCATACTTAAAACTTATTAATACATTAATAGAAGTTTTGTATGATTCTTTTCTATTTTTTAGAGAATTTAATTTTTTTTCCATAGATTTTTAATCTAATCGAGTAATTAAATATTCCTGAAAATTTAACATATTTTCTAAATCAAGATCATTATTATGTTCCCATCCCAAAAGATGTAAAAATCCATGACTAGCCAACCAAAGCATCTCTCTATAAATTGAATGTTTATATACATAAGATTGCTCAAGTGCCATCTCTAATGATATAAATATATCGCCCAGCTCTATGTGATCTAAATTATTTAGAGATGCATCAGAAGTGATTGGAAAAGATAGAACATCAGTTGGACCATTTTTTTGCATCCACTTTTTGTTCATAGAAGCAATTTCTTGATTAGATATTATTTGTAAGCCTAATGAAAAAGATTTTTTTTCAAAAATAAAATTTGGCAATTCATAATCGTCTTTTTTTAATATTGTATTTATCCAAGATAAAAAAACTTTCTCCCAAAAAATAGATTTAAAAATGATTTTAGTTTTAGTATCTCTTAACTTATTTGACAAGTGAGAAAAATCATTACATTGAAAAACCAAATCTAAATTTATTTCAGAAATAATTTTTTCTTTCATAAATTCTTACACAGGAATATTGGGCTTACCTATTGTGGCCACAAGTATTAAAATCCCAATTAAAACAAGAAAGGTTATTGAAAAATGAGAAATACTTTTTGAACCCTTCCTTACCATATTTCTCATAGCAAGCTTTATAAAGCTTGGAGGAGCGACTTTTTTTTCTAATTTTTCGTTTTTATTTTCCATTAGTTATTCAATAGATTCTTTAGAAGAAATATTCGTGCGTAATAATTCACGAATAAATGGTTCAATTCCACCATCTAAAACACTATCTAAATCGTTAGTCTCCTGCATAGTCCTAAGATCTTTTACCATTTGATAGGGATGGAAAACATAATTTCTTATTTGATTGCCCCATGCAGCTTCCACAATATCACCTTTAATATCAGCGACTTCTGCAGCTCGTTGTTCTTTAGCAATCACTAATAGTTTAGACTTAAGAAGTAACATAGCTTTTTCTTTATTTTGTAATTGAGATCTTTCTTGGGTGCATCTTACTGAAATCCCTGAAGGCAAATGAACAATTCTTACTGCTGTTTCTACTTTATTAACATTTTGTCCTCCAGCTCCACCGGATCTACTCGTCGTTATTTCTAAATCTTTTTCAGGTATATCAAGTGAAATATTATCTTCTAATTTTGGCATAACCTCTACCCCAGCAAAGCTGGTTTGTCTTTTGCCATTAGCATTGAAAGGAGAAATTCTTACTAATCTATGAGTGCCTTTTTCATGTTGCAGATAGCCGTATGCATATTTTTCATCAATTTCAAACGTTACACTTTTAATACCTGCTTCTTCTCCTTGAGATAATTCATTGATGATAAGGCTCATTTGATTATTATCGGCCCATCTTGAATACATTCTCAATAATATCTCTACCCAATCCTGTGCGTCTGTTCCACCTGCTCCTGCGTTAATAGAAACTACTGCTCCTTCTTTATCGTATTCACCACATAACAATCTTTCAAATTCCCATTTATCTAAATTCTCTCTTAATTTCTTTAAGCCCTGCTTGGATTCCAAAATCATTTCCTCTTCAGGTTCTAAAGAATAAAGCTCAAGAGAGGCATTAGCATCAGAAATAAAAGTGTTCCATTTATCTAACAATTCGAGTTGAGCTTTTACATCATCAAGGATTAACATTTGCTTTTTAGCTGCTTCTTGATTTTCCCAAAATTCAGGCTGAGCAGAAATTTGCTCTAACTCTTTCCTTTTCGCTTTTAATCTTGGAACGTCAAAGACAATCCTGAGCATTACCCAGGCGCTCTGTAAGTTCCGAAAGGTCTTTTTTGAAATCTGTAATATCTATCAAAATAGAACTTAATCGTTATGTATAATCTAACAAGCACTTTTGTTTAATAGTATAAACTAAGTATTATTTTTAAAAAATGTCCAAAGTTGAAATTTATACTTGGCAATATTGCCCATTCTGTATTCGAGCAAAATCACTACTCAAGAAAAAAAATATAAATTTTAAAGAATATAAAATAGATGGCGACGAAGATGCTAGAGCATTGATGATTGAAAGAGCTGAGGGTAGAAGAACATTACCACAAATATTTATAGATAATGAGGGTATCGGAGGCTGCGATGATCTCTACACATTAGAAAATGAAAATAAATTAGATATATTATTAAACTAGATCTTATGAAATTTCTATTCGTAATAGATCCAATTAAAAATATAAATCCCTTAAAAGATTCAACTGCTGCTTTAATGCAAGCATCATCAAAAAAAAATATTGAAATCTGGAGTTGTACTCCTCAAGACCTTGAAGCTAGAGGTGATGAAGTATGGGCATCTTCCGTAAAAGTTGAAGTAAATCCGTGGATTTCTTTCAAAGAGAATGATTGCATACCTCTCGCCGAATTTAACTGCATTTGGATGAGAAAAGATCCTCCTGTAAATGAGGCTTATTTATATGCAACCCATCTTTTAGAAGTTGCAGAAAGAAAAGGAATAAAAGTAATTAACAAACCCTCATCGTTAAGAGCATGGAATGAAAAGCTAGGTGCTTTGAGATACAGCCACTTAATGGCACCTACAATAGTTGCAAGTAAGGTAAAAGATCTTATTAACTTTGCAAATATAAATAATGAAGTAGTCATAAAACCTCTTGGTGGAAAAGGTGGTCAAGGTGTTATAAGGATTAATAAAAATTCTCCAGGAATTAAATCAATCATTGAATTAATCACTTCTCAAGAAGAATTACCCGTTATGATGCAAAAATTTATTCCTGAAGTTATAGAGGGTGATAAAAGAATAATTATCGTAAACGGTGAAGCAATTGGATCTATTAATAGGATTCCTCAAGGAGGCGATTTTAGGAGTAATTTAGCGATGGGAGGGAAGGCTGAACCAACATTATTAACAGAAAAAGAAAAAAGTATCTGCTCAGAATTATCTCAACACTTCAAAGATGAAGGTTTATTTTTTGTGGGTATTGATGTAATAAATGGAATGCTTAGCGAGATTAATGTAACCAGTCCAACAGGTTTAAGAGAAATAGAAAATTTATCCAATAAGAATGTTTCAGAGGAAGTTATTGAAAAATTAGTAGAAATTATCTAGGATTTTTTAGCGAAAAATATTTGTTTTACTATAGATTCAAATTTTAATTTAATCTCATCTATTTCCTTCTCTAAAACGGAGCCTGAAACTATACCTGAACCGGCAGTAAATTCAATATTTTCTTCAATATATCTTGCGCCTCTTATTGCTAAAAGAAATGAAGCATTTCCTGATGCATCAACCCAACCCATTGGAGAAGCATAATTTCCTCTAGGAAAAGACTCAAGAGTATTTATCCAATCCAATGCTGCACTTTTTGGGTATCCACAAACAGCCGGAGATGGATGTAGGTTTTTCAGCAATTCAAAAGGACAAATATCTTCAACTTTAGAGAAAATGAGTGTTTGCAAATGAGAAATATCTCCAAATGAATTTACCTTGATATCACTTTTTTTAAAGTTTGTTATTTTTGAAACTTCTAAACACGTAATCAAATACTGTAGTACATAATCATGTTCCTTTAAGTCTTTAGTACTTTTTAGGAGTTTCATAAAATTTGAATTAGTAGAGATAGTTCCAGCAAGAGCCTCCAAAGTTAAATTAGGTTTAGTAAAAGAAAATAATTTTTCTGGAGATGCTCCAAACAAAATATCTTTACTATTCCTTTTCCAAACGTATCTACATGTATTTGGTTGATTCTTTTTTAATCTTTTTAAAATTTCTACTAAATCTAATTTATTTTTAAGTTTTATTTTAATCCTATTCGCTAAAACTATCTTTTCGAGGATACGTTTCTCTACTAATTGAATTCCTTTATTTACTACTTTTTTTAAACTTGTTTTAGAATTTTCTAAGGAGCATAAGAAATCATCAATAATAGGGAAATCAAAACTAGTTTTTAAGCCAGATGATTTTATTAATTCTGAGCCAGAATTAATAACTTGATTTCTAATTGTCCATATTTCTTCAATTAATGTTCTTAATGATGATTTACCTTCAACATGACCATTAATTCTTAACCAGCAATTCTTATCATTTTTAATGATTAATATTTTTGGTAAGATGGCTTCCAAACTAGGGACATCTGAAGATAAATTATTATTCAAATTTTCAGAGAAAGAAAATAAATAAATTATTTTTGAAAGTGCAGAATTATGTGATTCATTAGTTAAGTTAATTAAATTTTTAAAATTCTCAGAATTAAACTCTTTTGCAACCTCAAATCTTTTTGGACCATCCAAAGTAACATATTTACATTTCTCCAAAGCAATATATGAAACGCCATCAGATTCCTCCCAAAATGAAGAAAACGGATATTTATTTATAAACAATTCATACACGTGAAATAAATCAATACAAGGGATATCAACACAAATACTTACTAATCCAGAATTTTCAACTTTCTTATCGAAAGAAGAAAATACATCTTTTAAAAAATCTGTTAAGTTTAAATCATTTTTCATTACTTATTGAAAATAACTAAAAATCATGCAATAAAGTAAAAAATGTAACTCAATTTATAAACTACATTTAATAATTATCGAATTTGAGTGTTAATTAAAAATGGACGAAGATAAAAAAAATTTATGGAAACAAGCTATAAAATGGCCTCTTTATTCTGTTGCCATACTCCCAGTTTTAATAACAGCGGCTTATTTACTCAATCAATATGAAAAGGTAAAAATTTATAATTTGATTGCATTTACTTTAGCTGCCATTTTGATATTACTTTGGGAAAATCTAACTAATGATTTATTCGATGCAGAAACAGGAATCGATGTATTTAAATTCCATTCAATTGTAAATCTCGTAAAAAATAAAAAAATAATTTCATTTATTGCATATTCATCTTTAGTTTTTGGTTTATTAATAATTTCAATTATTTCAGTATCAACAAGTATAAATATTTTGATTTTAGTAGCAGCTTGCTGCTTCTTAGGATATTTATATCAAGGACCTCCTTTTAGATTTGGCTATCAAGGTTTAGGAGAACCATTATGCTGGCTTGCATTTGGACCTTTTGCTTACTCTGCGGTCTTAATTGCGTTAAATCCCTCTAATATTTACTTCGAAGATATTCCCTGGAAGGTTTCTTTATTACTTGGTTCAGGACCTTCCTTGGCAACAACTCTTGTATTATTTTGTTCTCATTTTCATCAAATTTCTGAAGATAAAAAGCATGGGAAAAATTCACCTTTAGTTCGCTTAGGAGCAAAAAAAGGTTCTCAATTTGTGCCTTGGATAATACTTACGATATATATTTTTCAACTTTTCACTATAGTTTCTGAATTTATTCCATTTTTTTGTATCCTTTATTTGATTAGTTTTCCTCAAGCAATAAGACTTATAAATTTATTAAAATTTTCATATAAAAAACCTTCTGCAATAAAAAATTGCAAATTCATCGCAATAAAATTTCAAACTCTTAATGGAATTGGCTTAATCACTGGATTAATATTTAATTACTTGCTTAATAAATGAACTTAATATTTAAAAAAAAATCTTATAACTTTAAGTTATCCACAAAAGTAGAAAATTCTAAAAACACTTATCTTACAAAATCGGGTTGGATCATTAAATTAATAAGTAATGATAAAAAAATTGGGTTTGGAGAAGTTTCACCGCTTCATAAAGAAGACTTAAAAAAATGTGCAAAACAACTAAATATGATCCCTGAGTATCTACAATTACATAATTTATCTGAGCGAATAAATATTTTTCACCCATGCATTCAATCTGCAATAAATACTGCATTAGCTGAGATAAATGGAAAAATAATTTTTAAAGAAAATTATTACTTTGATGAAATTGATAAAACAGCGATACTTTTAAATCCTGAAAATGTAATTTCAGATCTCAATGAAATTAAAAAAAGACATTCTAATATTGGAAAATCACTAACCATAAAATGGAAAGTGGCATTAAAAAATAACCATGAGGAAGAAGCAAGTTTAGAAGAAATTTTAAGTCAAATAGGCAATAATATTAAGTTAAGAATAGATGCTAATGGTTCTTGGGGAAGAGAGATAGCTAATAGATGGGCTGATATTTTGAAAGATAACAAAAATATAGATTGGTTAGAACAACCTCTCTGCGTTGATGATATTGATGGACTGACAGAACTAAACAAAAAAATCCCAATAGCCTTAGACGAATCACTTTTAAAATTTCCAACTTTGATTGATAAGTGGAAGGGTTGGCAAATTCGAAGGCCTTCTCAAGAAAATAATCCAGTAAAGCTTTTAAGAGAATTAGAAAATAAAAAAGCTTTAATATCTATAAGTACCTCATTTGAAACTGGAATAGGGAAGAGATGGCTTTATCATTTATCGTCTCTACAATTACAAGGACCAACTCCAAAAGTTCCTGGTTTAGCAATGAATAAATTCCCTAATTCGTTTCTATTTTTAAATGAAGCAAAAAAGATATGGGATCAACTATGAAAAATAAAATTCATACTATTGAAGTTGAAAATAATGAAACTCAATCTGTAGAGAAAATTATTGAAAAAATTAGAGATAATAAAATTATTTATGTAAAAAACAAATTTCATGAAGATCAAGATGTATTAGATTCAATTACTGAAAATGGGCCAGCAATTATTTTAAACAGTAGTGGTAGTTCTGGAAAACCCAGACAATGTTTTCACCATTTAGATAATCTTAAATTATCTGCAGTTACATCAGGACAATGGCTAATAGACCAAGGATTTGAATTGCAAAACTGCTTAATTTTAAATACTTTACCCCTGAACCATATAAGTGGATTAATGCCAATTTTTAGAAGTCAAACTTGGGGATGTGATTGTATTAATATTTCTCCGAATTTAATAAAAAAAACACGAGAACTTTTACTTTTTACAATTAAATCAAAAAAAAACAAAAAACACTTGATTACATCATTAGTACCTACCCAATTAAAAAGACTTTTAGCTCAAAAAGATGGTATTAGTTGGCTAAAAATTTTTGATCTAATTTGGGTAGGAGGAGCTTCAATTTCAGGCGAAACTGCAGAGCAATGTATAGAAGAAAAAATAAAATTAGCACCTTGTTACGGCTCAACTGAGACAGCAGCAATGGTTACGAGTTTAAAACCAAAAGAATTCTTAATGGGTTTTGAAAATGTTGGAGAAATACTACCTGATACAAAAATAAGAATTAACCCACAAGGATTAATCGAGATTAATTCAGCCAGAATTGGAATCGAAATAATAGACTCTTCAAAAACTGAAAATTTCAAAAATAAAAATGGGTGGTGGCAAACTGGTGATTTAGGTGAAATTAATCAAATCAATAATTCTTTATATTTAAACTTTCTTGGAAGAAGTGATAACGCTTTTAATTCAGGAGGAGAAATCGTTTTTCCAAAAGTAATTGAAACTCGATTAAATGATTTCATTATGAAAGAAAATATCCCAATTAATAAATTCAATATTTCAAAAGTATCCGACAAATTATGGGGAAATAAAATTAAAATAATTTTAGAATTTAGAGAACTTACAAATCATATAAATATTGAAAATTCATTAAATTTATTAAAAAATTTTTCTCAGAATTGGCCCAAACATGAAAAACCTGAAACGTGGATTATTAAAAACAAAAATACCAGCACAGAAAAAATAAACTATAAATTTAAAAAATAATAATTAGCATTCTTTTAAATTTGTACTTACATTTGAAGCCTCTATCCATCTTTCTAACTGATCGGGAAGTTCTATTTTATTTCTTGAATCAACATCTAAAGAACAATGTATTATTTTTCCTTCTGCTGCTTTATTTCCATTCTTTATAAAAAAGCTATTTACTTGGAACAAATGTGTATTAATTTTATAAGGAGCAATTTTTACTTTTAAGCAATCTCCAATTTTTATAGGCGCAAGAAAGTTTGCTTCGCAATTTACTATGGGAAAAATAATTTGACTTTTACGTATAGAAAAATCTGGAAAAATATCTTGATAAGGAATCCCATAAATTTCAATACTCTCTTCCCAAGCTTCGTGCGACCATTTTAATAAGTTATGAAAATGAATTACACCGGCAGAATCACAATCGCCAAATCTTACCTTCTTCTGCAATATTAACCAATCAGCAGATTTCATTTAAAGAACTTATCTATCAACAGATCCCATAATGACATCTATTGAGCCAAGGATTGCCATAATATCAGCGATTTTGGCACCTTTAAGAATATGAGGTAATATTTGCAGGTTATTTAAATCAGCAGCTCTGATTTTAAATCTCCATGGGGTAACTTCATTTTTTCCTTGAATAAATACACCTATTTCTCCTTTGCCGGACTCTAATCTTGTATACAATTCGCCGTTAGGAATTTTAAAGGTTGGAGCAACCTTCTTAGATACATATTGATAGTCAATACCAAATATTTCACTTTTC
This sequence comes from Prochlorococcus sp. AG-418-D13, assembly GCA_003214315.1. Taxonomy (GTDB): domain Bacteria; phylum Cyanobacteriota; class Cyanobacteriia; order PCC-6307; family Cyanobiaceae; genus Prochlorococcus_A. The sequence goes on along the minus strand of QCLU01000003.1, from coordinate 42,883 downwards.
TTATCTTCAGTAGCCATTCTTTTAGCTTCTAAATTTTCTGTTGGACCTCCTGGAATCATTTTGCAGGCCTGGCGAATGATGCTTAGTGATTGTCTCATCTCTTCAACTCTTACTCGATATCTCGCATAACAATCTCCTTCTTTTTCTGAAGCAATCTGCCAATCAAAATCATCATAACATTCATAACTATCGACTTTCCTTAAATCCCAGGAAACTCCAGAAGCTCTAAGCATTGGCCCAGACAAAGACCAATTAATTGCCTGGTCTCTTTGTATTGTTCCAAGACCTTCAATTCTTTTTCTAAAAATTGGATTATTTGTGATTAATTTTTCGTATTCATCTATTTTAGGGCCGAACCAATCGCAAAAGTCTATACATTTTTCTAACCATCCATATGGAAGATCACATGCGACACCACCTATCCTAAAGAAATTATTATTTATCAGTCTTTGTCCAGTAGCAGCTTCCCAGAGGTCATAAATCATTTCTCTTTCTCTAAAAATATAGAAAAATGGGGTTTGAGCGCCTACGTCCGCTAAAAATGGACCAAGCCATAAAAGATGATTAGCAATACGATTAAGTTCCAGCATTAGAACTCTGATGTAACTAGCTCTTTTAGGAACTGGAATATTAGCTAATCTTTCAGGAGCATTTACTACAATAGCTTCATAAAACATTCCTGCTGCATAATCCATTCTGCTTACATAAGGGACATACATTACATTTGTTCTATTTTCAGCTATCTTTTCCATTCCTCTATGTAAATAACCAATTACTGGCTCACAATCAATGACATTCTCACCATCAAGAGTTACAACTAACCTTAAAACCCCATGCATTGAGGGATGGTGAGGGCCAAAATTGACCACCATTGGTTCTGTTCTAGTCTCTAGCTGAGCCATTCGAAATTTAACTTCTAAATAAATCTTAGTCGAAAGTTATGCAAACTGACCTATCTGATTCATCTTTTTTCAATCATAAATCAGTTATGACGGATGAAATTATGGCCTCATTAGAGCATTACCCATTAATACATAACAACCAACTGATAGGAATAGACGCAACTTTAGGCGGAGGCGGGCACTCTTATAATTTATTGAGAAAATATTCGGATTTAAATATAATTGGACTTGATCAAGATCCATTCGCGAGAAAATCAGCATCAAAAAAACTTTATGAGTTTAAAAATAGGATTGATATAAGGGCTTCAAATTTTGCAGATTTTGTACCAAAAGAAAAAGTTTCTTTTGTGATTGCAGATCTTGGAGTAAATAGTAACCAAATTGATGACCCTAAAAGAGGATTTAGTTTCCAAAAAGATGGTCCACTTGATATGCGCATGAATCCTTTTCTTGATGTTGATGCAGAGAAATTAATTGAGGCTTTAAATGAAAAAGATCTAGCTAACTTAATATATAAATATGGAGATGAGAGATTATCAAGAAAGATTGCTAGGAAAATAAAAATGGATTTAAAGGAAAATGGGAAATATTCTGGGACAAAAGAGTTAGCTTATTCTATTGCGGGCTGCTTTCCACCAAAACAAAGATATAAAAAAATACACCCAGCAACAAGAACATTTCAAGCACTAAGAATTGCCGTTAATAAAGAAATTGACGTCTTAGAAAAATTTTTGCAAGTTGTACCTGAATGGCTTTTACCGGGCGGAATTATTTCTATAATTAGTTTTCATTCTCTGGAGGATAGGTTAGTCAAAAGTTCTTTTAAAAATGATCAAAGACTTAAAAACCTTACAAAAAAGCCAATCACTCCTTCCGAACAAGAGGTCGAACTAAACAAAAGAGCTAGAAGTGGAAAATTAAGAATTGCTCAACTAAATTAAAGTGCCAATAATTTCTAACGTAGTAGTTTGATCGTATTTGTAAGAATATGAATTGCTTGTTTTATATCTTTTGAATTAGTGCTTAATCCAATACTTAACCTTATTGAAGATTCTGCTTCTTTAAAAGATCTACCTAACGCTAGTAAAACATGAGATGGTTCCCCATTACTGCATGCAGATCCACTAGAACAAATTATTTTGGATTTTAAAAGTTTATGAAACTTTGCTCCGTTTAAATCCAATACAGTCAAATTTAAATTTTGAGGTAATCTTTTTTCTATGGAGCCATTAATTAATAAACCAGAATTATTTTCTAACAAACCCTCCAAAAGATTATTTCTATACAAAAGTAACTTCTCAGCATTATTTTTTTGATTAAAAACTGCTATTTCTATTGCTTTAGCAAAGCCAACTACTAAAGGAAGAGGTAATGTACCAGACCTGAGACCATATTCCTGACCTCCTCCAACAATTAAAGGCTCAAGATTAATTTCTTCATCAATCAAAAGAAGTCCTATCCCTTTAGGACCATATATTTTGTGAGAACTGATCGTTATCATATTTACATCTGATAAAAGATTGTCTAACTCGATATAACCTAAACATTGTGCAAAATCAGAGTGAAAAGTTATTCCTCTCGATTTACATATCTTTGAAATATTCTCTACAGGCTGAATAACTCCTATTTCGTTATTTGCCAACATAACACTAACCATAAATGTATCTTCCCTTATATTTTTTTTGAATTGTTCTTCTGAAATTAATCCATCTATCTCAGGATTAATTTCTGTAACCATAAATCCCTCTTTTTTTAGTTGGTTTAGTGGTTCAAGTACAGCTTTGTGCTCCGTTTTTAAGGTAATAATATGTCCATAATTTCCTGTTTTTTTATAGTAATTTCTTGCAAAACCTAATAAGGCTAGGTTATTAGATTCTGTTGCCCCACTTGTAAAAATAACTTTTTTATTTTTAAGAAATAAATTGTGTTCTATTTTTTCTCTTGAGGCTTCCAATATAGCGCTTGCGTTAATACCCGCTAAATTAGATTTGCTTGCAGGGTTAGAAAATATCTCACTCCAAAAAGGTTTCATAGAATCAACAACATCCTTAGAGCAAGGAGTCGAAGATTGATAATCTAGTAGTATAGGAGTTGATAGCATTGTATTTAGTATATAAAATTCTCTTTATTACTAGAAAATCAAATTAAAGAATTTAAAAAATGAATGAAATTAATCAAATAAATAATGAACCGATAAGAAGATCAAGAATTTTATTAGTTGATGATGAGCCTGGTTTAAGAACAGCTGTTAAAACATTTCTAGAGGATGAAGGCTTTGAAATATTTATTGCAGTTGATGGAGAGGATGGTTGGGAAAAAGCTCAAACAGTTTTTCCTGATTTGATAATTAGCGATATTATGATGCCCCGAGCTAACGGTTATGCTTTATTAGAAAAAATTAGAGAGGATGAAAAATTAGGAGGAACTCCAGTTATTTTTCTTACTGCAAAAGGAATGACCCTAGACAGAACAGAAGGTTATCTCGCAGGAGTTGATGATTATATTTCCAAACCTTTCGACCCTGATGAATTAGCTGCGAGAGTTAAAAACGTAATCAATAGACAAGAACGTTTACTGAAAGAAGCCGCACGATTCGCAGATATTGATGTAAGCAAAATGGCAAAGCAAATTACTGAAATAAAATCTATGCTCACAGACCAAAATCCCACTAATTCAGAAAATAAAATAAATCTTCCTAGTTTTACTCCAAGAGAAGCAAGTGTACTTCAACTAGTAGCAGAGGGGCTGATGAACAAGGAAATTGCAAGACAGCTTGAAACATCTATTAGAAATGTTGAAAAATATGTAAGTAGACTTTTTATCAAGACAGGTACATCTAGCCGAACAGAATTAGTTCGATATGCACTTGAAAATCATTTGGTAAAATAAATTATTAAATTTTTTCGAATTCAATTAGTTTTGAAAAATAAAAAGGAGCTTGATTTAATTTTTTTTTAACTACTTTAAATCCTCTTTCTTTAACAGCATTTATGATGCCCTTTTCTTTCAATGTATATGCTCTTGTAGTTTTACTTGGCCCAGGAAATAATTTCCCAATATTTTTTAGAACAGCAAGCACTGGAGTATAAGGAGCAAAGCTAACGATTAGTTTTTCTTTGCTTAAATCGCATAGATGTTGGACCATTTCTTCGGCGACCGGTTGAGGATAATGAATAAATACATCTAAACAAACTACAACATCAAATAATCCTTTTAATTTTTCCAGATCACAGACATCATATTTGATTTTACCTTGATTCAAACCTAATTCATTAATGCGTTTTTTTGTTTCTTTAATCATTTCAGAAGAAATATCGCTCACCTGTAGTTCTTTTATACCAAGTCTTAGTAGAGGTATAGAAAGACTTCCTACACCACATCCTGCATCACAATAACTTTTTTTTGTTAATTCAGGATAATTTTTGATGTATGAGACCACATCATCTACTGTTTTTTGATGTCCTTTCCTAATATTTTTCTGAACTGTATTAATTTCATCAGATTTGCTATAAATTTTATTCCATCTTTCAAAGCCAGTTCCATTAAAATACTCCCTAACTTCACTTTTTTCGATAATCTTATTTGACGTCATAAATATTATATGAGAATTTATTCTTTTTATACTAACTAACTGGCGCCAAATTAATTGCACGCCATTATAGGAAAGAATTGATTTGTTATTTTGTCAGAATTGAATTCTAAAGATATTTATAAAATTGCTGTCGTAATGGGTAGTGATTCAGATCTAAAAACATTGAAACCTGCTATTGACATTTTAAGAGAATTTAGAATAAAAACTGAAGTTTGTATACTTTCTGCCCATCGAACACCTATTGAAATGATGGAATATGCAAAAAATGCAGAATCAGAAAACATAAAAGTAATAATTGCCGGTGCTGGGGGTGCTGCTCATCTTCCAGGAATGCTGGCATCCATAACTTGCATTCCTGTAATTGGAGTACCAGTAGAGAGTAAGACACTTAAGGGGTTTGACTCTCTTTTATCAATCGTTCAAATGCCAGCTGGGATTCCAGTTGCAACAGTTGCAATTAATGGAGGTCAAAATGCTGGATTATTGGCAATAGAGATGATCAGTTTATTTGATGAATCCATAAAGAAAAATTTAAAAGAATTCAGAGAAAATCTTCATACACAGGTAAGAACTAAAAATAGTAAGTTATCAACTATTGGAGCTGACAATTATCTTCAAAATAAATGAAACCTATATTTTTCTATTATGCCTTTTTAAGAAAGTTTTCTTTTTTAAGGTAGTTAATAACTTTTTCAACGGAATCGTTTAAATCTAACGAACCTGTATCAACAACAATTTCTGGATTATGAGGAGCTTCATATGGACTAGAAATGCCTGTAAATTCCTTGATTTCACCCAAACGAGCCTTCTTATAAAGACCTTTAGTATCCCTATTTTCGCAAACTTTGATGTCAGCAGCACAATAAACTTCAATAAAATCCTTAGATCCAATAATTTTTCTCACCTTATCTCGATCGCTAATAAATGGAGAAACGAAAGCTGTAATAGTTATTATCCCAGCATTCATAAATAAATTCGCAACTTCTCCAATTCTTCTTATATTTTCTTCTCTATCTTCATCTGAAAACCCAAGATCTTTACATAAACCGTGTCTAATATTATCTCCATCCAACACGTAAGTCGAAAAACCATCTAAGTGTAAAACTTCATTTAAAGCGTTGGCTAAGGTACTCTTACCAGAGCCAGATAAACCTGTAAACCAGATAACCATTCCTTTATGACCTCTCATTTTCTCTAACTTTTCTCTATCAATAGTTAAATTGTGCCACTTTATATTGGTTGACTTTGCTTGATCTTGTTCTTTCATTTTTTGCATCATAAAAATTAAAAACCTATCCTAACCCTTGCTTCATAAATTATGAAATCCCTCTTTACGAAGAAACTCAATTGATTTCGATACCATATCACCCTGTAACTGGATATTACTATCAATTAATGTTCCTCCAGTACCACAAAAAACTTTAATTTTTTTTAGTAATTCTTTTAATAAGATTTCATCCTCAATTCCTAACCCTCCAATTAAAGTGATAGTTTTACCCTTTTTACCTTTTTTTTGTTTTGAAATATTTATTTTTGATCTTTTATTAAAAGTATCTAACTTCGCAGATTCTTCAGATTTTTTTTCTTGATTATCAAATTCGATCCAATTCTTTTTTCCCATTATTTTAAATATAATCTATAGTTAGTTAATACTTATTCTAAAGAAAAGGTGGTAAGTACATTTTCTCGCCAAGATCAAAATTATAAAAATGATGATTTAAATCAACCCTCCAAAGAGGGAAGATTTGGAAAATATGGAGGTCAATATGTTCCTGAAACACTAATGCCTGCTCTTTTTGAGCTTGAAACAGCTGCATCAAATGCATGGAAAGATAAATTTTTTGTAAAAGAATTAAATCATCTTCTTAAGACATATGTAGGCAGAGAAACACCACTTTATGAGGCCAAAAGACTTACTGAACATTACAAAACTAAACAAGCAACTCCAAGAATATGGCTTAAAAGAGAAGATTTAAATCATACTGGTGCTCACAAAATTAATAATGCACTTGGACAAGCTTTATTAGCGATAAGAATGGGCAAAAAAAGAATAATTGCAGAAACTGGAGCAGGTCAGCATGGAGTTGCTACGGCTACGGTTTGTGCGAGATTTGGCTTAAAATGTATTATTTATATGGGCGCTGAAGACATCAAAAGGCAATCCCTTAACGTCTTCAGAATGAAACTTCTAGGAGCTGAAGTTAAAGTTGTAAATTCAGGAACTGCAACACTTAAGGATGCAACCAGTGAAGCCATTAGAGATTGGGTTTCTAATGTAGAAACGACACACTACATTTTAGGATCAGTTGCAGGTCCACACCCTTTCCCAAAGATTGTAAGAGATTTTCATGCAGTTATAGGAGAAGAAACTAAAAAACAATGTCTTGAATCGTTTGGGACTTTGCCGGATATTTTACTAGCTTGTGTAGGTGGTGGATCAAATGCAATGGGCCTTTTTCATCCTTTCGTTAAAGAAACATCTGTACGACTAATTGGTGTTGAAGCTGCTGGAAGCGGAGTTGATACTGACAAACATGCCGCAACCATCACTAAGGGATCAGTTGGAATTTTGCATGGATCAATGAGTCTTCTTTTACAAGATGATAATGGTCAAGTACAAGAAGCTCACTCAATAAGTGCAGGTTTAGATTACCCAGGAGTAGGACCTGAACATAGCCATTTAAAAGATATAGGTAGAGCTGAATATGGATCAGTCACAGATCAAGAGGCTTTAGATGCTTTAAAACTTGTTAGTGAACTTGAAGGAATTATTCCGGCACTTGAAACTTCCCATGCTTTTGCTTGGTTAGACAAATTATGCCCTACTCTTGAAAAAGATACTCATATAGTTATCAACTGCTCTGGGAGAGGCGACAAAGATGTTAATACTGTTGCATCTTCATTAGATATTTAATCAATACCTTGGGATTGATGGGTCAATATACTTACTCCATCCATCAATACCCTCCTCCAAATTCCATATTTCGCTCACAATATTATTATCTAAGCACCATTGACAAAAATTATAACTTCTTATTCCTGCATGACAGCTAACAACAATTTCTCTATCTAATAAACCAGCAAATATTTCTTTAACGTATTCTGATGTGACTTTACTAATTGGTATATGTAAAAATTCTTTTGAGAAACGAGCTAGTTCGAGCTCTGACTGTTCTCTTACATCAATCAAAACTGGATCTTCTTTCTCAGAATTGAGCCAATCATTGAGACTAGAGGCATTTATAGATTTTGGATAATTTCCCAATTGAGAGGATAAATGATGTATTATTTACAATTTAATAAATTAAGTTGCAGTAGGAAATTTATTGTTAAAAATAAAAATAAACTTTGATAATGAAACTTAGAGTAGTAGCAATAATACTATTATTATCTTTATTACTTTTTTTTGGTTTTAAAAAAGTTTCTGCTAATACAAATAAGGAGCAAAGTACAAATATTGAGCAACTAAATATCTTAAAATATATTCCTGAAAAAAATAAACTATTATTTATTTCAAATTTAGATAATTTTAATATTGTTAACAATAATGAAAAAGATAAAAATCCAAAAAATCAAGATAACTTTAATTTAATAAAAGATTCTATATTAGATTACTTAGGTATAGATCTAGGCAACAATAAATTAGAAGATATTTATAATGGTGAACTTATAATCTCAACTTTTGAAAATAATAAAAAACTTAAAGATGATATTTTGATTGTTTTTAAAATTAAGCCAGAAAAAACAATAGATGATTTATTAAATTTGCCTAATAAATTTGATAAGATTCATGAAGTAATTTCAATTAATAGAGAAAATAAAATAAATTTCCTTAAATTTATATATCGGACCGAAGATAATTATATAATTGCTTCATCAGATAAAAACTTAATCAAAAATAGTATTTACTCCAGTAATCATTTTAAAGAAAAAAAATTTGAATATGAGGGAGAACTTTCTGGCCTAAAAAACGAAAAAAATATATTATTTACAAATAAATTTTGGGAAAGTATATTTTTCAATAAAGAAATTTTTACTGAGAATAATGAGGATATTATAGCTACAACATTTGACTTAAAAAATAAACATTTAATTTTAAAATCATATTTGCTAAATAATAAAAAAAATCTTGATATTCTTACTTACGATAAGCTAATAAATGCAGAGAATAATAATGAAAATAATCCTGAAGTTTCAATCTTTAGTAATGTAAAAAATTTTGACAAATATATTAAACCTTTAATAAATGATTTTGAACAAAGTTTTTTTGAAGATTTTGATCATAATTCAAATCAAAATATTTTAATTCTCAATTCAAAAAAAGATTGGCTTATTACATTCGAAAAAAATACTGAAGATCAATTTGATTTAAGTGCTTTAAAAAAACTAAAAGATTTCAATAAATATACTTTGAAACAAAAGGAAGATATCTACTCAATATATTCCAAAAATATTCTTGAAGAAAAAGAAGATGTAATAAAACAATTAACTTTTGAGAATATCTATTCAATAGAATCAGGAGGATTACAAACCATAAGTAATTATTTAATTGATGGTAAAAAACTAGAAACAATTTCAAAAAAATTTTTTAACCTAAAAACTAATAAAGATAAATCTGCTATTCTTTTTGCAAAAATTGATATCAAAAATGATAATTCCAATAAAATTGGATATCTTTCTGATTTGGAAGATCTCAATTTTCTTCTTAGAAATATATTAAAAATATCAAATGAAGAATCTCTAGAAATCATCAGTCAATCTATTCCAGAAAAAAATCCAATTCTTTATACAGAAAAAAGTTTAAAAATCCTTTAATAAAGTTATTTAAACAAGCTTCAAATAAAATCATTTTAAATTTTTGTGAAGTTAATAACTTGTGGTTAATTAAAAATTATTTGACTATCTTTAATCTATAAGTATTTGATATTGAATTAAGCAATTGGATAGCAACAAACTAATTTTAAAACCAGGATTAGAAGGTGTCCCAGTTACTAATTCATCTATCTGTGACATTGACGGTAACAAAGGTAAATTATTGTACAGAGGCTACTCCATTGAGGAACTATCTAAAAAAAGTAGTTTTCTAGAAACTGCTTACCTATTAATTTGGGGTGAATTGCCAACAGCTATTCAACTAAGAGATTTTGAACAAGAAGTTCAGATGCATCGCAGATTAAGTTTTAGAGTCCGAGATATGATGAAATGTTTCCCTGCTACAGGTCATCCTATGGATGCTCTTCAGTCTAGTGCGGCTTCTTTGGGGCTCTTCTATTCGCGTAGGGCAATAGATGATCCTAATTACATCTACAACGCAGTTATAAGACTAATAGCAAAAATACCCACAATGATTGCTGCTTTTCAACTTATTAGAAAAGGACAAGACCCAATTCAACCTAGAGATGATTTAACTTACTCATCAAATTTTCTTTACATGCTGACTGAAAAAGAACAAGATCCTATAGCTGCAAAAGTTTTTGATAGGTGTTTAATTCTTCATGCCGAACATAGTTTAAACGCAAGTACATTTAGCGCTAGAGTAACTGCAAGTACTCTTACAGACCCATATGCTGTCATCGCCTCTGCAGTAGGAACCCTGGCTGGCCCACTGCATGGAGGAGCAAATGAGGATGTGATTGCAATGTTAGAAGAGATTCAAACCCCAGAAAATGCTGGGTCTTTTTTAGATAATGCAATAAAAAATAAAAGTAAGATAATGGGCTTCGGTCACAGAGAATATAAAGTCAAAGACCCAAGAGCAATAATTCTTCAAAAACTTGCAGAAGAACTTTTTATTAGATTTGGAGCAGATGAAATGTATGAAGTTGCTAAATCACTTGAGGCAGAGGCAATACCAAGACTTGGACCTAAGGGTATATTCCCTAACGTAGATTTTTATTCTGGTCTTGTTTATAGAAAACTTGGTATTCCTCGTGATTTATTTACTCCAATTTTTGCCATATCTAGAGTGGCTGGTTGGTTAGCTCATTGGAGAGAGCAACTTGGAGCAAATAGAATTTTCAGACCATCGCAAATCTACACAGGTTCAGCACCAAGAGATTGGATCAGCTTAGAAAATAGAGAATAATATTTGCAGCTTTTCATAAAAAACACACATATTGTTTGTGAAGAGTTAATCTATTAAGTAAATAACAAAAAAATTTTGGAATACGGATTAGATCTCGAATATAGTTTTAATGAATTCTTAAAAGGTTTTGGCCTTTCCAGCGAAATCGCTCATATAATCTGGCTCCCTCTACCTATGCTTTTGGTTTTGGTAGCAGCAGTTGTTGGCGTTTTAGTAACAGTTTGGCTTGAAAGAAAAATTTCTGCTGCTGCTCAACAAAGAATTGGTCCCGAATATGCTGGAGCGCTTGGCGTCCTCCAACCAATTGCAGATGGTCTTAAGTTACTTGTCAAAGAAGATATAATTCCTGCCAAAGCTGATGGGATTCTCTTCACTGCAGGACCAATATTAGTTCTTGTCCCTGTAATTCTGTCCTGGCTAATTGTTCCTTTTGGACAAAACCTTTTAATAAGTAACGTTGGTATTGGAATTTTCCTATGGATCTCTTTAAGCAGCATTCAGCCAATTGGCCTTCTTATGAGCGGATATGCATCAAATAATAAGTATTCTTTATTAGGCGGTTTAAGAGCAGCGGCTCAATCAATAAGTTATGAAATTCCTTTAGCTTTATCTGTACTGGCTATCGTACTAATGACAAATTCTCTAAGTACTGTTGACATTGTCAACCAACAAAGTGGTGCTGGAATCCTAAGTTGGAATATATGGAGACAACCAGTTGGTTTTATAGTCTTTTGGATTTGTGCTCTTGCAGAATGTGAAAGACTTCCATTTGACTTGCCCGAAGCTGAAGAAGAATTAGTTGCAGGATATCAAACTGAATATGCAGGGATGAAATTCGCATTGTTCTATCTTGGTAGTTACATTAATTTAATCCTTTCAGCTTTATTGGTCTCAATACTTTATTTAGGAGGATGGGGTTTTCCTATTCCAGTTGAATTAATAGCTAAGTTTCTAAATTTGCCAATTAATGCACCCTTCATACAAGTTTTCACTGCATCAATAGGAATTATTATGACTGTATTGAAAGCATATCTTTTGGTTTTCATTGCAATATTATTGCGTTGGACAACTCCTAGAGTAAGGATAGATCAACTATTAGATTTAGGATGGAAGTTTCTTCTTCCAATTTCTCTTGCTAATCTTTTGATAACTGCAGGATTAAAACTTGCATTTCCTCAATTCTTTGGTGGTTAAACTTAAGTAAAAATACTTAATTTTAAAATTAATCCACTAAAATAAAATAACTAAGTAAATTCTTCAAAATGAAAAATTTCCTTCATCAAATAAATAGCTATATCAAAGAAGCATTTAATGCTGGTAAATATTTATATAATGGCTTATCCGTAACTTTTGATCATCTTCGAAGAAGACCTGTTACTGTCCAATACCCATATGAAAAATTAATACCTTCTGAAAGATATAGAGGAAGGATACATTATGAATTCGATAAATGCATTGCTTGTGAAGTTTGCGTGAGAGTATGTCCCATAAATTTACCAGTAGTTGATTGGGTAATGAATAAAGAAACCAAAAAAAAGGAACTTAGAAATTATTCTATAGACTTTGGAGTTTGTATATTTTGCGGAAATTGTGTTGAATATTGTCCAACTAATTGTTTATCAATGACCGAAGAATATGAATTAGCTACTTTTGACAGACACAATCTAAATTTTGATAATGTTGCACTTGGTAGACTACCCACCAATGTCACAACAGATCCCTCAGTTAAACCTCTAAGGGAACTTGCCTATCTTCCTAAAGGTGTCATGGACCCCCATGAAATCCCAGCTTCAGATACTAGAGTTGGTAAATTACCTGAAGAAGTCTATGATTGGATGAGACCAGAATCCAATGAAAATAAAGATAAAGTTTCTAATCCAAACAATTAATTTCCATTAATTTATGTCCATTGCAATAACAACTCAAATTATTTGTTTTTCAATTTTATCTTTAGTTATCCTTGTTGGAGCAATTGGCGTTGTATTGCTAGAAAGTATTGTTTATTCAGCCTTTCTTCTAGGAGGAGTTTTCATGAGTGTTGCAGGATTATATCTTCTTTTGAATGCAAGTTTTGTTGCTGCAGCACAAGTTTTAGTATATGTAGGTGCAGTTAATGTATTAATAATCTTTGCAATAATGCTAGTCAATAAAAAAGAAGATTTAAAGCCCATCAGTGACATTAAATCGAGAAGAATCATATCAACATCAATATGTTTAACCCTGCTAAGCCTCTTAATAAGAGTCGACTTGACTAATGTATGGAGCCTATCAAGTCCTCAAAACTCTATAGGAGAAGAATCAACTATCAGAATTGGTGAACATCTTTTTAGTGATTATCTACTCCCATTTGAAGTAGCATCAGTTTTACTTTTAATGGCAATGATTGGAGCTATTGTTTTAGCTAGAAGAGATGTAATGAGCAAGGATATTTCTACTGGATTACCTGTTGATCAAGAGTTAATTGAAAAATCATCAGAACCATTACTTACAAATAAAAATTAAACTTTCACTTTTCTTATGATGAATTTAGAATCAATCCCTATTCAAGCATTTTTAATAGTATCTTCAGCACTGTTCTGTATTGGGATTTGGGGATTATTAAATAGCAGAAATGCAGTAAGAGTTCTTATGAGCATTGAGTTAATGCTCAATGCAGTAAATATAAACTTAATGGCGTTTTCTTCCTATGTTGATAATAATTTAATTCAAGGACAAGTCTTTACAATTTTTGTTATTACTGTTGCTGCAGCAGAAGCAGCAGTTGGATTAGCAATCTTATTATCTCTTTATAGGAATAGGGTGACTGTAGATATGGAAAGTTTTAATTTATTAAAATGGTAAAACCACTAAATGAAACTTTCATTAGTGCTTATTATATATCGTTCAGATAGTTCTATAGCTAAAGAAGCTTCTAAATTCTGTGAAGAAGTCCTCAAAGCTAAAAATATAAAATCAAAAAGAATTCAAAGTGATTTTCACAGAGATGAAATTGCTAAACATCTTTATAATCTAGAATTACAACCAAATATTGGCATAGTTCTTGGTGGAGATGGAACCTTTCTAAAATGTGCGAATGCTTTAGCTGATTATGATATTCCTTTGTTGAGTATTAATATTGGTGGTAATCTGGGTTTCCTTACTCAAGAAAAAGATTTTTTGTTTGACAAATCTTTTATTGAAATCCTTGAAAACGAAGAATATAAAATTGACTTTCGTAATAGATTAAATTGTAATGTTTGTATTAATGAGATAAGTTCTGAGAAAAAGATTATAAAAAGCTTCGATGCCTTAAATGATTTTTATTTTAAATCTGTTGAAGAAGACATTTCTCCAACCAACCAAATAGAAATTGAAATAGATAACGAGAAGGTTAATGAATACAAAGGTGATGGATTAATCATTTCTACTTCTACTGGTTCAACAGCCTACTCAATGGCTGCAGGAGGTCCAATAGTGCACCCTAATATTGATGCAATGATAATTAACCCTATATGCCCAATGAGTTTGGCTAGTAGACCAATAGTTATACCTAATATAAGTAAGATAATCATAAAACCTGTAAAAAAAAGTAAAGGGGAAATTAAATTATGGAGAGACGGTTCAAAATGTATGACCATTAAAGAAAATTATTATTGTGAGATCAAAAAAGGGCAATCGCCCTGCAAAATAATAAAGTTTAAAAAAAGCACAAGTTACTATAGTACCCTTATAAAAAAACTAGATTGGAAAGGTGATTTATCTCAAAAAAATTTCAAAAATTAAATGGCCTTAGAGATAGAAAGAAGATTTCTTATAAAAAATGATAATTGGAAAGAATTCATCAATAAAAAAATTTATATTGAACAAGGATATTTATCCAAAAGTTTAGATGGTTGGATTATTAGGGTAAGGCTTATAGGCAAAAACTCTAAAATTACACTTAAAAAACATGTAAGAGGTTTCACCAACTTTGAATTTGAATACTCCATTCCACGAAGCGATGCTGAAACAATAATGTCAAATCTTCCAAATACAATTAAAAAAGAAAGATACTTTCTAGAAATTGAAAAAAAATCTTGGATTATAGATTGCTTTAAAGAAAATAATTCTCCACTTGAAATTGCAGAAATTGAACTTTCTAATGAAGAGGAAGATTTAATTCTTCCATCTTTCATTTCAAAAGAAATTACTGGGCTGATCCATTACTCCAATTTCAGTCTTGCTAACAATCCTTTTTCAGAGTGGAAAGAAGAATATTTAAAAACTTTAAAAAATAACTAGTCAGATGAGCCACTCATCCTTTATATTCTCTTTATATTTAAGCAAAGTATTTTTTATTTTCTTCAGATGTATGGTCTTTACGACAAAGAAGGAATATTGAGATTTGTTGATTCAGACAAGGATGTATGTATTGCATATGCTGAACTCTTCGAATTAGGTTCGACAAATTATTGCCTAATGGATTTGGCTAATGATACAAAAAAAAATAAAGATTTATACTAATCTTGATCAGAGTCTGGGAGGGTACAACAATTAAACCCATCTCTACAAATCTTTCCGTTGTCCATTGCCCAATTCAAAAGTGCTACTCTGTTTTTAGAACCAGTTTTTGTAAACATATTACTTACATGATTATCAACAGTTCTTTTACTAATAGTTAGTTTTACCGCAATTTCTTGATTTGTAAGCCCATCAGCTACGAGATCAATGATTTCCATCTCCCTTGCTGAGAGACCCATCATATCAATGTTGTTTACTTCTTCATCAACCATTTGCATTTAAACAGTTCCTTTTTTATATTAATTAAGTTTAGCAATCTCAGTACACTTGTTAACCAAATAGGAAACAAAAGCAATTGAAATCAAAACTTCAGCGGACTTTAGAAAAAAGATCTAAGGTAATAACAGCAGAGTTAATGCCGCCAAGAGGTGGAAGCCCCATAAGATCTCTTAAGATAGCACAACTTTTGAAAGATAAGGTACATGCTGTTAACATTACAGACGGAAGCAGAGCTGTAATGAGAATGTGCAGCTTGGCAATGTCCAAACTATTACTGGAAAATGGGATAGAACCAGTAATGCAAATTTCTTGCAGAGATCGTAATAAAATTGCTTTACAATCAGACATTCTGGGAGCAAATGCTTTAGGAATTAAAAACATCTTATGCATTACCGGTGATTCAGTAAAAGCTGGGGATCAACAAGATGCCAAGTCCGTACATGAGTTTGAGTCAGTTAGATTGCTTCAACAAATTCAGGCTTTCAATAAAGGAATTGATCCTACTCAAGGAGAACTTTCCGATAAAAAAACATTTATTTTTGCAGGTGCTGCAGCAGATCCAAATTGCCGAAATAAAAGAAGTTTAGAAAATAGATTGAGAAAGAAAAAAGAGGCTGGAGCTGGATTTATACAAACTCAAATGGTTATGGAAAAAGAAAATTTGATAGAGTTTTGTGAAAAAATTAGTAAGCCTCTTGAAATTCCAGTAATTGCAGGTGTATTCCTATTAAAGTCTTACAAAAACGCTCTCTTTATAAACAAATACGTTCCAGGCGCAAACATCCCTGAAAATATCTTAAATCGTCTTAAAGATGCTAAAGACCCATTACAAGAAGGTATTCAAATTGCATCTGAACAAGCTCATGATTTTATTAATATCGCAAATGGTGTTCATCTAATGGCCGTAAAAGCAGAGCATTTAATTCCTGAGATTATTGAAAAAGCTAATCTTAGTCTGGAATATTAATCAAATCAGTACCTAATAATTCTGCCATAGCTTTCTGCTGAGGCGATGGCTCAGTCAAATCAGATCTTCTTGAATCTGCTATTAACCAATCTAAAGATGCATCTTGCAAATCAAAATGATCTCCATTTTTGCCAACACAATATTTACCAAACACTAACTTATCCATAAGTCTTACACCTTTACCAATTTTAGAATAATCAAAAATAATTGAGTTATCTATAGTTGCGCCCTCGCAAATGCAACAACTTGGTCCAATCATGGAAGGGCCAATAATAGTTGCTCCATCCTCGATCCTAGTCATGCCTCCTATATAAACCGGCCCGCTAATATTAACCTTTTCCCAGTTAGCCGCTACATTCAAACCGGTAAAAACTCCTGGTTTTATTTCCTTACCTGGTATTTGCACTTGTCTTACCTTACCCTGCAATACATTTCTAATAGCACTCCAATAATCAGGAACTTTTCCAATATCTACCCATTCAAAATCCATTGGTAATGCAAAAAATGGTAAATCCATTTCAACAAGTTTAGGGAAAAGATCAGCTCCAATATCAAATTTCTCTACTGAAGGTATGTAATTAAAAATTTCGGGTTCAAAAAGATAAATTCCTGTATTTATACAGTCACTTAAAGCTTGATCAACTGTTGGCTTTTCCTGAAAAGCCTTTATTCGACCATTTTCATCAGAAACTACGACACCGTAACTTGATACTTGATCTTTAGTTACCTTCTTTGTTATTAAGCTCGCAATAGCTCCTTTCTGTTTATGTTTTTTAACAGCTTGAGTTAAATCTAAATCAACTAAAGCATCACCACATAAAACAACAAAAGTTTCATCAAAGAAATTTTGAAAATCCTGAATTTTTTTTAATCCTCCTGCGGATCCCAAAGCATCACCTATTAATTCTCCATCTTCAATTCTTCCCTCAAAACTATAAGCAATTTCTACTCCAAATCTTTGCCCATCCCTAAAATAATTTTCAATTTCTTCAGCCAGATGAGAAACATTTACCATTATTTCCTTAAAATTATGTTCTCTTAAAAGTTCCAAGAGAAACTCCATAACAGGTTTTTGCAAAATCGGAATCATCGGTTTCGGAATAACATGCGTAATAGGCTGAACACGTGTACCTTTACCTGCCGCAAGTATCATTGCCTTCATAAATTCAAAACCATTTTTTAAAATTATACGTTATTACTACCAAGCTTCTAAGCAGCCGAGGAAGATACATTACTTAGCTCAAGATTTTCTATAGGCAATTGAGCTAAGCCACCATCAGGTATGATTCTTTTAATTTGAATTGGGCCATATAAGGAATTAATTTGTTTAATTTCAATTTTGTTTTCAGATGATAAAAATAACAAGGCCCAAAAAACTCCCAAACGATCTTTATCTAAATCATTTTTTACTACTGTTTGCCATTTCTTTACTAAATATTCAAAATCTGTCCATTGTAATGCTTTTTCCCATCCTTCAATAAATTTCCCTAATGCTTTAGTAGTTTCTGGAAGTTTCTCGCGATGCGCTAATGACTTTACTTGAGAAATTAAAGCCTTATCAGAATATTTTTTATTTCTTTTTCTCTTCATGAGCAGAAGATCTTGGGTTTCTATAACTTCTGCTATGGACTCTAACTGACTTACAAGTTCTCCCAATGTTGTTGTACGTTTAAGAATTGGTTGTGCAATTGATCTTCTCCTTAGATATTTTTCAGGATATTTTGGAATATCAAATTCTTTATCAATCCAATCTTGATCATCCAAATCAAATTCATCTTCAAAATCGGAAGAATTTTCTTTGAAAACATCAGATTCCAAAACCTGAGCCTTAAGATTAACAAGTACGGAAGCCGCAAAAAATGCTTCGCTAGTTTCAGCTAAATCCTTATGATATGAGATTTGACTATTTGAAGATTGATTAAAAGTATTTGTGTATTGCTCTAAAAAACTATCAATTACACTTATTACATCAATATCCCATGGATCAAGCTCACCTTTACCTGCGGCGTCTTGAAGAAACTTAATCAACAATCTAGGTCCTAATTGTTGCCTATCAATAGGATTGAAATAAGATATTTTGAAATAGATAAAATCTATTCACAAGATATCTTTTAATTTATTTAATGCCATACAATATTGCATTAATTTAAAAAATTATATTGTTGGAGCTTTTAGGATGTCATTTGTTTTAGTTCCTGAAAAAATATTTGTTTTCACAGCACCTTTAACTGCAGTTAAATCTCGATCGACCAAATTATTGATAGATGCAATGTAACTTTCAGTAACTAATCTTGGGTACAAACCTATTCCAATAATCGGTAAAAGTAAACAAGCAATAATATAAACTTCCCTTGGCTCTGCATCTATAAGTTTTCGTTCTTCGATTAATTTAGGATTTTCTTTACCAAAGAAAATTTCTCGTAACATTGAAAGTAGATAGATAGGAGTAAGTATTACACCAATAGCAGCTAAAGAGGCCATCACCACCCTAAAGGGAAGTGTATACACTTCATCAGTAACAAATCCTGTAAATACCATCAATTCGGAAACAAATCCACTCATACCAGGCAAAGCCAGGGAAGCCAGGGAACAAGCAGTCCATAGGGCAAACATAATTCTCATTTTTTGTCCTACGCCACTCATTTCATCAAGTTTAAGAGTCTTTGTTCTGTCATAGGTGGCACCAACAAGAAAAAATAAACTTGCACCTATTAATCCATGACTAACCATTTGCAGCATAGCTCCGCTTGTTCCAAGGCTACTAAAACTCCCTATACCAATAAGAACAAAACCCATGTGACTTATCGAACTGTATGCAATTTTTCTTTTAAGATTTCTTTGAGCAAAAGAAGTTAATGCAGCATAAATTATATTGACTACGCCTAGAACTATTAATAATGGGGCAAATTGAGCATGAGCAACGGGTAATAATTGTGCATTAAATCTTAAAAGAGCATATCCTCCCATCTTTAATAAAATTCCTGCTAAAAGCATATGAACAGGAGCTGTAGCCTCTCCATGAGCATCTGGTAGCCAAGTATGAAGAGGTACTATTGGTAGTTTTACACCAAATGCAATTAGAAGCCCTACATAACATAAAATTTGGAATTTTTGACTAAAATCTTGAGATGCCAAGTGAGAAAACTCAAAGTTAGGAATTTCTGTACCATAGAAACCCATTGCTAACGCTGCAAGAAGAATGAAGATAGAACTACCAGCTGTATAAATAATGAATTTTGTTGCTGCATATTGTCGATTTTTGCCACCCCATATAGCCAGTAACAAATAAACGGGAATTAACTCAAGTTCCCAAGTTAGAAAGAATAAAAGCATATCTTGTACGGCAAACACAGCGATTTGCCCACCATCCATAACCAATATCAAAAAGAAAAATAACTTTGGTTTGAACTTGACTGGCCATGCAGCAAGAACTGCTAAAGCAGTTATAAAACTAGTCAATAATATTAACGGCATAGACATGCCATCAGCGCCAACAGACCAAGTAAGACCTAAATCAGGGAGCCAACTAATATTTTCTTTAAGTTGAACATTTTCATTACTAATATCAAAGCCATTTATATATGAACCTACAGTTATTAAAAAAGTTATTAATGCAATAGACAATGCAAACCATCTAACCTCTTTGCCATCTCCTTTATCTGGGAAAAAAGGTATCACAAATGCACTACCAATTGGGAATAAAATTGAAGCAGATAACCAAGGAAAATTAGACAATCCAGCTCCTAAAGTTCCCAACATTTGTGTCGCAAAATGTGTATAAAAATAAGTACTCAATTTAATAAGAAATTTATCCTAAATAAAGTCTAGAAATTTTCTGTATTTTTTCACCCCAATGGACAGTGAAGACACACAATTGTAATTAAGATACTTGAGGAGATTGAAAACCAAATATAGCAACTAGTAAAATTACACCTCCAAAAACAATAAGAGCATAAAATTGAGCCCTACCAGTCTCAAAATATTTTAAACCTTCTCCACTTCCTAAAGTTACAAGTCCAGTAAGATTTACAACGCCATCAACAACCTTAGAATCAACCTCTAAAACTTCTTTAGCAAGTTTTCTACTACCCTTAACAAAAAGTTTTTCATTAATATCATCTAGATACCATTTATTGGATAAAAACCGATTGATGCTAGGAAACTTTTCGGCAAATAAAACTGATAAATTAATTTTTTTCACAAAATATGCCTGGTAAGCAATGATGATTCCAGCTGATGCAATAAGTACTGATGCAAGTGCTAAAGGCAAAAATTCTTTTAATTCGAAGGCTTTTGCAGCAGTCTCTGCTTCTTCAGGATCTAGTAAATTTGCAATTTTGCTATCCCATGGAAGTCCCATAAAACCGATAATTACAGACGGTACAGCTAGAAATACTAAGGGAAATGTCATTGACCAGGGTGACTCATGAATAGAGCCATGTTCTTCATGCTCTTCTTCATTTTCTTCATCTAGGTTTGTTTTAGAGGCTATTAGGAGCTCTTTTTGCAATTCTTTATTCTCGCCTCTGAAATCTCCTTCAAATGTCAAGAAATAAAGCCTAAACATATAAAAAGCAGTCATACCAGCTGTTAGAAGTCCTACGAACCAAAAAGCTGGAAATGATATAAAAGCATTTCCCAGTATCTCGTCTTTACTCCAAAAACCTGCCAATGGGGGGATTCCACTTATTGCTACACAGCCTATTAAAAATGTTGTTGATGTGTATGGCATTTTTTTTCTTAAACCACCCATTAATCTCATATCTTGAGCTAATACAGGCTGATGGCCAACTACTTCTTCCATAGCATGTATTACTGAACCAGATCCCAAAAATAGCATTGCTTTAAAGCAAGCATGAGTCACTAAATGAAAAATTCCTGCTACTGGTGCTCCACAACCCATTGCGAGCATCATATACCCAAGCTGAGAAACTGTGCTATACGCTAAACCTTTTTTTAAATCCATTTGGGTCAAAGCTATAGAGGCTCCTAAAAAACAAGTAATGGTACCAACTAAAGCAATAATGAACTGAATAGAGGGGAAAATTGAATACAAAGGTTGAAGTCTTGCTACAAGAAATATTCCTGCTGCAACCATTGTTGCAGCATGGATAAGTGCAGAAATAGGTGTCGGGCCTTCCATCGCATCAGGTAACCAAACATGAAGAGGAAACTGAGCAGATTTAGCCATTGGACCTAAAAAAACTAAAAAACAAAGTAATAAAGCAGCCCAAATGGGTATCGAATTGTCAGATATTGATTGAGAAATTCCAGTAGCTATTTCATTAAAATCAAAACTATTTGTTGCCCAAAATAGGCCAAGAATTCCTAGTAATAACCCAAAATCTCCCACTCTATTAACGACAAATGCTTTTTGTGCAGCGTGTGCAGCGCCATCCCTGTCATACCAAAAACCAACCAATAAATAAGAACACATCCCAACTAATTCCCAAAAAACATAAATTTCTAATAAATTCGGACTAACTATTAATCCCATCATTGAACTACTAAATAATGCTAAATATGTAAAAAATCTGACATAACCTTTGTCATGCGCCATATAACCATGAGAGTAGATCATTACTAGCAAAGTTATTGTAGTGACTAACGCAAGCATTACACTCCCCAAAGGATCAAGCACAAATCCCATTGGAATTGTGAAATCCCCAGCATTGGCCCATACAAATAATTTTTCTACTGATTGATAACCATTAACTTGTTCAATTAAAGCTTTATAACTAATTACCGCAGAAATCCCAACGAAAGAAATCAAACCTACAGAAACAATTTCTCTTGAATTATTAATTTTCTTGTTAATGCTTATTAGTCCTAAGCCAGAAAGCACTGCTCCAATAAGTGGGAAAACGGGAATTAACCAGGCAATTTCTGAAGCTTGAGGCATTTTTTAAAAAACTTGTACTTTGATTTTAAACTGTCAATTGAAAATTTCAGACAAAAATGATGAATTAAATGTTTTAACAGCAATATTTATATACTGATGAGACCACCAAAGTACGCCTATCGCAATTAATATACCCAGCTGAGATAACCTAAAAAATTCTTTAATTTTAAATTCTTGCCTCCCTTCAATAATTGCCATGAAAGGGATTATGGAAGTATTTTTTTTAAACTTTTCAAATTCTTCTCCAAATCTATTTGCTAATCTCTTATCCCCATGCCAGATTGCAAAAAGATGATGCAGAATCAAGCCTATAGAAGTTATTAGCGTGAATGAAGAACCAATCCATAAAGTATGAGAAAAACACCAAATTATCTGACCAAATGCTTGTGGATGTCTTGTTATTCTCATTATCCCAGTTCCATAAATACGTACTTTTGGTTTTAAAACAGAAGGAATTTCTAGCAAATTGTAAGTAGCGGGATATAAAAATAAAAAGCTTATTGCTGTTAAGAACCAGACAATCACAAAAACAAAATTATTACCCTGCAAATTCCATAATCTGATTCCATCATATCTATGAGATAAAAAATAACTAATCAAGATAATTGCAGATGGCAAACTTAAAAAAACAAAACATAATCGCCATAACCTCGGACCCATCATAGATTCTGCTTTGATTCTTAAAGCAGCTCCACCACTATGAATTACCGCAAAAATCAAAATCAATAGTAAGATTATTAGAGAAGTTTGATGAGTCTCCATATATTTAAGTTATTCAAATAATTTTTGTTCTTAACAAGGTTGCTTTTAAGCATTAGAATTATAAGTAATTGTAAGCGTAATAGATGCCAGAATTACCATTTACGCTCGACCAATTAAGAATACTAAAAGCTATAGCAGCTCAAGGAAGTTTTAAAAAAGCTGCAGATCTCTTATATGTAACCCAACCTGCCGTGAGTTTACAAATACAAAATCTAGAAAAACAACTTGAAATCACAATTTTTGACAGAGGTGGTAGGAAGGCTTTATTGACTGAAGCAGGGAGACTATTGCTTGAATATTGCGAAAGAATTTTAAATCAATGCGACGAAGCTTGCAAAGCTATTGAAGATTTAAATAGCTTAAAAGGTGGAACTCTTGTCATTGGAGCCAGCCAAACAACAGGAACTTATTTAATGCCAAGAATGATAGGACTATTTAGACAAAAATACCCTGAAGTATCTGTTCAACTTCAGGTGCATAGTACTAGAAGAACTGGTTGGAGTGTCGCAAATGGACAAATTGACTTAGCTATTATTGGCGGACAATTACCTGGAGATTTAGAAAATTTGCTACAAGTAATTCCATATGCCACAGATGAATTGGCATTAGTTTTACCCTCAAAACATCCACTTTCAACCAAAAAAGAGCTTTTAAAAGAAGACTTATACAAATTAAATTTTGTAACATTAGACTCTCAATCTACAACAAGAAAAGTTGTTGATAAACTTCTTCAAGATTCTGGGCTTGATATTCAAAGATTAAAAATCGAGATGGAACTTAACTCTCTTGAAGCAATCAAGAATGCAGTTCAATCAGGTTTAGGAGCATCCTTTTTGCCTGTGGTTTCTATTGAAAGAGAATTATCGGCTGGAACATTACACAAAGCATTCGTTGCTGACTTAGAAGTTAAAAGAGAACTTAAATTAATTACTAATCCGTCGAGGTACACATCAAGGGCATCAGAAGTATTTAAGAAAAATATTCTGCCACAATTTGCTAGTTTAGAAAGCCCTTTAAGGCATACATAATTTAGATTAAAACTGAATTGCTTCTTTATTAATACCGACACCTCCGTCTTCGGCTTGTCCATCGCCTTTTATTATAAATTTATTTTCATTTACATCAGTCTGATAAACGCACTTAACTATTGGCTTATCTCTTATAGATCCAATATAAGCAAAAGTATTCATTCTTTGCTTACATTCTCTTACATCTTCATTACTAATTGCGCCCTGTTTTTGTAAAACTGTCCAATTCTCTCTTCTAATCACACACCCTGGCTGAAGAGCTGGTTGCGTTACAAAACTCGTAGATGGATTCAGAGTTGTATACATTTCAACATCAATTACAAAAGCACTAGCTCCCCATTGTCTACAAAATTCCGGGTCTGGAACAGCCATATCTAATTGTTGTTGACTAGCTATGTTTCCCTGTCCGCCATCTGTTGTACTTGTAATAGCGCTCCCAATACCAACTCCTAAAATCAGTACTCCAGCAAGTACGGCAATGGTTCCTGTACTAAAGTTGATTTTTTGTTCAGAAGAAGCAGGCAATCTCCCGTTTCTTTGTCCATAGGAATCGATGTCTCTTGGATTTGGAGGGTAATAACTTCTATTTGAGCCTCTCCTTGGCCTTCTATTTGAGGATGATCTATTCACAGCACTTTATTTGTCTTTGGTAAACCCATGGAATAATTCATAACTCTACAATCAGGGTTATAACAAAGCTGACCATTTTGAAGTAAAAATTTGATTAAACCTTCGATTTCTGAACCTATTTTTCGAAGTTCATAATCATCTAAATCGTTTCCTGCTCTCTCTTTAATTAGCTCATTAAATTTTTCATTTATTTTGTTTAGAGAATCTTCGTTCCAAATAAATTCGTTATCGGGATCTAAATCAAGAGTTAGTTTGTTGGGATGGAATTGTAATTCCTCATTAACTACTTCGGCAGTAAAAATTCTTACATGTCTCGTAGTCGATTTTAAAAGCATTTTTTCCATAATTTTAAGAAATAATCAACGAAAAAAACTATTATGTTCTAACTTTAATGTAGCTTATTAGTAAGTGTTAATTTATTTTTTGATTTAATAATGCGTGTTGTAATTGCTGGTGCAGGTTTAGCAGGTTTATCATGTGCTAAATATTTAGTCGATAATGGACATATTCCTATCGTACTCGAAGCTAGAGATGTTCTTGGTGGGAAAGTTGCCGCATGGAAAGATGAAGATGGAGATTGGTATGAAACTGGTTTGCATATATTTTTTGGAGCCTACCCAAATATGTTGCAACTTTTCAAGGAATTAGATATTGAAGATAGACTCCAATGGAAAAGTCATTCAATGATTTTTAATCAGCCATCAGAACCCGGCACTTACAGTAGATTTGATTTTCCCGATATACCTGCTCCCGTAAATGGAGTTTCAGCAATACTAAGCAATAATGATATGCTTTCATGGAATGAAAAGATTTTATTTGGATTAGGTTTAGTGCCTGCAATGTTAAGAGGCCAAAAGTACTTAGATAAATGTGATACAAAATCATGGACAGATTGGCTAAAAGAACACAATATCCCAGAAAGAGTGAATGATGAAGTTTTTATAGCCATGAGTAAAGCTCTAAATTTCATTGGGCCGGATGAAATATCATCTACAGTTTTACTAACAGCATTAAACAGATTTTTACAAGAAAAAAATGGTTCTAAAATGGCATTCCTTGACGGAGCGCCTCCAGAAAGACTTTGCCAGCCAATGGTTGATTATATTACTGCTCGAGGTGGTGAAGTTCACATGAACAGTCCATTGAGGCAAATCAACCTTAATGAAGACAGCACTGTTAAAAGTTTTACAATTGCCTCTTTAGATGCAGACGAAAAGAAAGAGCTAACTGCTGATGCATACGTGAGTGCAATGCCTGTAGATCTCTTTAAATTAATGATCCCCAAACAGTGGAAAGGTTTAGATGCTTTTTCTAAATTAGATGGCTTAAATGGTGTGCCAGTAATTAATATACACCTATGGTTTGACAAAAAATTAACAGATATTGACCATCTACTATTCAGCAGATCACCACTTCTCAGTGTTTATGCAGATATGAGTATTACATGTAAAGAATACGAAGATCCAGATAGATCAATGCTTGAACTAGTTTTCGCGCCAGCAAAAGATTGGATTAATAGAAGCGATCAAGACATCGTTACCGCAACTATGGAAGAGCTGAAAAAATTATTCCCAACACATTTCGTTGGTGACGACAAAACAAAATTAAGAAAATTTAAAGTAGTTAAAACTCCAAGATCTGTCTATAAGGCAGTTCCTGGATGTCAAGATTTCAGACCAAGTCAAAAATCCCCAATAAAAAATTTTTTCTTAACTGGTGATTATACAATGCAAAAATATTTAGCATCTATGGAAGGAGCTGTTTTAAGCGGTAAATTATGCGCCGAATCAATCAATAAGGAGTATTCCAAAACCCCTCAAAATGTTTCTTAATAACATTTACAAAATTCTTAAATTCAGCTAAAACTTTTTTTTGAAAAATTCAATTTCTCACTTAGATCAAGCATACGAAATATGCCGAAAAGAAACTCAACAATGGGCTAAAACCTTTTATTTAGGAACTCTTCTATTACCTCATGAAAAGAGAAAAGCTATTTGGGCTATCTATGTATGGTGTAGAAGAACAGATGAAATAATGGATAGCGTAGAAGCCTCAACCAAATCGCAAGATGAGCTTTCAGACAATCTAGATGAATGGGAAGAAAATACTAAAAATGTATTTAAAGGAAATATCAAATCTAAATTAGATTCAGTTTTATTAGATACCATCGAGAAATATCCACAAAGTATTCAACCCTATTTAGACATGATTGATGGCCAGAGAATGGATCTGAATAAATTTCGATACAAAGACTTTGATGAATTAAAACTCTACTGTTATAGAGTCGCAGGGACTGTTGGTTTAATGACTCAGAATGTGATGGGGATTGACAGCGCCTATACATCCGCCCCATGGAGTGCTATACCTGACCCCTCTGAAGCAGCTATAGCTCTAGGAATTGCAAATCAATTAACAAATATATTGAGGGATGTGGGAGAAGATAGACACAGAGGAAGAATTTATCTCCCTCAAGCTGATATTGAAAAATTTAATTATTCTGAAGAAGAACTTTTAAAAGGAAAAATAAACAAGCAGTGGAAAGCACTGATGAACTTTCAATTAGCAAGGGCTCGTGAATGGTTCCAAAAGTCTGAGGATGGTATTAAATGGCTATCTTCTGACGCAAGATGGCCGGTATGGACATCTTTGCGTCTTTACAGAGGAATATTAGATTCTATTGAAAGGTTAGATTATGATGTTTTTAATAATAGGGCTTTTGTCAAAAATTCAGTTAAAGCTCTCGAGATTCCAATATCTTTTTTAATTTCTAGAATTAAATAATTAAGCAGGCGTCTTTTGATTAGCCAACAAATCTTTTAATTTAGATAGTTCGCCAGCCCATCTTGGATCAGGAGCTTCTAGGTTAGGAGCATCACTGTGAACAATTTTCTTAAAGTCCTTCCTCTTCTTGTTCTTGTTTAATTTTCCACCATTTCTTTTGTTTGAAGCAGAATCTTTCTTTTCTGATATCTCTACTCTTAATTTAGAACCATTAAATTCAAAACCGTTTAACTTTTGAATTAATAAATTAGCATTCTCTTCATTATTAGTTGTCGCGAAACCAAACCCCCTACATTCCTTAGTTTCCTTATCTAGAACCGCTTTAAATCTAATCGAATCAGAAACTGATTTTAAAAGTGTATCAAATTCTTTTGGATTAAATCCTTGTGGTAAGTTGCCAATGTAAATGCGTATGCTCATAAATTTTTAAAAATGATTTTGAAGTCTGAACTTCTAGACAAAACTAAGCTATGTGTATTTAATCACATTTTGGCGCATTTTGTTCAATCCATCGCTTTGCTTTATAAATAGCTTCATCAAAATTATTCAATCTCTTATATGCAAGTTCCGAAGAAAGATACTGTAAAAGCTCTCCTAAGATAGGCCCATCATTTATTTTTAAGTTTTTTTTGATTACGTCACCATTAAGTAAGTTTGAAGGATGAAATAATTTATCATCTTTGTCACGCCATCTATTAAGCCAATCTAATCGTAAGTTTTGAGGTAAATAACAAATAAAAGATGGAAAAAACATCTCTAATTCTTTATGTAATGCAAATCTATCTGATTCAGTTAATTGAGCGATATTTTTTTTCTCCAACAAAAAGTGCCATTTTCGTAATAATTTAGTTTTTGCAATTTCATTTTTACTAAATTTATATTGCTCTAGAGACACTTCATCTAAAATTTGGGCTATCAAAAAAAGTGGTAAAAAATTCTTTTTTTCATTCTTATTAAGTTCTGTATAGTTAATTTTTTGTAAATCCAAAAAAAAAGAATTTTTATAAAAATTATCAGATCCAAATATATTAAATTTTTTTACCAAAATTACTGCCTCAAGAGCATTTTCTCCATTTACAATTTTATTTATTTCATAATTAATCCTCTCTTCCGCAACAAGATATAGTTTACCTTTATTTTTTTTTATAAAATCAACTAATTTTAGATCTATTTTAAAATTCAATTCGGAAACAAACCTAAAACATCTTAAAATGCGTAATGGATCATTAAGTAAGTTAATTTCTGAATAAGTTTTAAGTAGAGAACACTGTAAATCTTTGAGACCATTAAATGGATCAAACAAAAGCTTCTTATCAAATAAAAATGCAATTGAATTTATGGAAAAGTCCCTACTGCTTAGATCGCCCTCGATAGTGGAGGAAATCTGATTAGCAATATCAATTGAGATATGATTAAGAATAATTCTTACAACTTCTCTTTCCTTATCTAGGATTATAAATTTAGAGTTAATATTCTCTGAAATCATTTTCCCAATTTTAATAGCATTAAAAGGCACCACAATATCAACATCTACCTTTTCAGTTATTCTTTTCAAAATAATATCTCGTATGTAACCACCAACCAAATAAGACCCTTTAGGTAAAAAAGATAAGATAGAATTCCAATTATAAAATTTGATACTTCTTTCTAATTCATCAATAATTAGTGTATGATCAATGAGAATCTTATTTCTTTTCATTTTTAGTATTAGTTATGTGCATTTGCATCAACTGTAAATGGGTTGATAGATGTATCACTTATCATGACGTCGAAAATAATCATGGAGTACATAATATCTGTGATTTTCCTGATTTTAAAGCAAAAAAGCCATTCATTCACGTCAGTATAATTAAAGATAAGAACGGTGATTATAAAACTGATTGGGATGTTCAATCTTGTGAAAGTTTTACAAATGAATTTGGTAAGTGGTCTAAATGTAATCCAGGTTTGGAGTTACCTGTTTAAAGGTAATAGATGACACATAATCTCAAGCGAAGACTTAACTACCCTACATTAGGAATACATTGTACAGACAATTCTTTTTGCTTTATATACAGAAAAAGCAGAAATATTGAATCTGATAAATTATTTGTTAAACAATTTGATAATGATTTATGTAACAACTTAATTTTTGAATTTAAAAAATTCATTTCCAAAGAAAATTTAAAAAAAGTAAATAAAATATCTGTCAGCATAGGGCCAGCAAATTTTAATGCTTCAAGACTTATTGTAGTTTTAGCAAGAACTATCTCACAACAAATAAATTGTCCTTTAGATAGCTTTAGCTCATTTGAATTAATGGCAAAAAGAATTGCATCAAAAAATAATATTTTTACAAACAAACAATCATTCTGGATTTACAAAAAATTAAAACGAAAAGGATTTATTGCAGGTAAGTATGAGATTTGTCATGACGAAGAAAATATTACAGATCTAGTTATTCGAGAAAAAGTTGCACCAAAAGTTGTTAAAGAATTAGAGAATAAAGAACTTTTTTTTGAGGCTAATTACGATAATCAAGAAGATTTAAGAGAATTATTAAATTTAGCAAATAAAAATTTATTAAATACAAATTCCTGGGTGAAAGTTTTGCCACTTTACCCTATTTCTCCAATTAACTAAATTTTCATCCAATCAAATTATTAATATTATCTTGAAGAAGCATTGTTACAGAATTAAGATCATTTCTTGATGAACTTTGTGGAGGTTGAACAGGTTTTCCCACTTTAATAACTATTTTTGAAAAAAAAGGAATGCAGAATTTAAACTTTATTAGTCTATGTGAATTAACTATCGCAACAGGCAATAATAATTTTTGATTTTTAAAGGCTAATAAGGCTGCGCCTTGTTTTGGCTTGTTAACTCGCCCATTTTTTTGACGAGTACCATCAATAAAAATTCCAATAGAATTATTATCTGATAATTTTTTACATGCTGTTTTAATGGTATTTTTATCAGCAATTCCCCTCTTTACAGGATAAGCTCCACAAGCCTTGATAACAAATCCAAGTAAAGGTATTTTAAATAGCTCTGACTTGGCCATAAAAGATATATTACGTCCAAGAGCATGTCCCAACAAAGGAGGATCAAGCAAAGAACCATGATTAGAAACCATGATAAAGGAACCTTTTTGCGGAATATTGTCTCTACCTATTAAATGACCTTTAAATACAAATTTATAAATAGGAAATACAAAAAGATTGCTAACTAATTCATAGATTAATTTTTGTAAAAAATCATTTTTCATACAATTTAATAAGATATTTGATCAGAAGAGGAAACTTGAGAAATTTTTACATCTTTAAGATGTCTTTTTCCTAAACCGCTTAGTACATTAGAAGGGCCAATTTCAACAATATGAAGATCACTACCTTTTGCCATTAAATCCATAGTTTCTCGCCACCTCACTCCATTACACATTTGTTTCTCTAGTCTAATTTTAAGCTGGTTTGGATCATTACAAAGTGAAGGTTCATAATTGCTTATGACTGGAAAAGAAGGATTGTTAAATTTAATCTGTTTTAAATACTCAGAAAATTTTGATGAAGGTTCATTCATAAATGGTGAATGAAATGCACCTGAAACATTTAATTTCAAGAATCTTTTACAAGAAATTTCTCTCGATAAATTATCTAATGCCTCACTAGATCCTGATAAGACAACTTGGGAAAAGCTATTATCATTAGCAATTACAATATCATCAATTTTTTGTACTAATAGATCAAGTTCATTTCTATCAAAACCAATTACTGCTGCCATAGATCCTTTCCCAGCATTTACCATCAATTGAGACCTTTCTTTTATTAGAGAAACACAATCTTCGAAAGAAAAAACATCCGCACAATATAATGCTGTGATTTCTCCTAGACTATGGCCAGCAACATAAGTTGGTTTAAATCCATTTTCCTTTAATGCATCTAATAAAATTGATTCGACTAAAAAAAGACAAATTTGTGTATTTCTAGTGTTATTCAAATCAATAAGAGGATTTGTTGGTTCAGTATTTAACTCACAAATTTCAAATAAATTCCTCTCAAATATCTCAGATGCATAACTAAACCTTTCTTTTGTGTTAGGCAAATTTTCAATTTGTTTTGCCATTCCAATTTTTTGTGAACCCTGTCCAGGAAATACCCATGCTACTGTCATAATGCTCCTTTTTTTAACCCCATTTAATGAGGGCTGCACCCCAACTTAACCCAGCACCAAAACCACTTGTGGCAATAATATCATTTTGTTTAATTCTATTATTTCTAATAGCCTCATCCATCACTAGAGGAATTGTTGCTGCTGAAGTATTACCATATTTTTCTAAATTGCTAAGAATTTTTTCTCTAGAAATTTTTAACCTGTCTCCTACAGAATCCAATATCCTTTGATTAGCTTGATGCAATACAAGCCAATCAACTTCATCGGAATTATAATTTATTTTTTTAAACAACTTTTCAAGAATTATCGGCACTTCTCTAACTGCAAATTTATAAACTTCCTGACCATTCATCTGAATTGGAGAAAAAGCTCCAATTGAAAAATCAATGTTATCAATTATTAAATCCTTATTATTTTTTGATGGAAGATTAAGAAAAGAACCCCTTTCTCCATCAGTTCTCATTTCAAAACCAATTAAATTATCAAATTCATTAGTAGCTTCAATTGCTAATGCACCTGCACCATCTCCAAAGAGAATACAACTTCTTCTATCATTCCAATCAACAAAGCTTGATAGTTGATCTGCTCCTATAACAATAGCCCTTTTAAATCTGCCCCCTTTTAAAAATTGTGAGGCTGTAATTAAGGCAAATAAGAAACCACTACATGCTGCAGTTAAATCGAAAGCTACAGCATTAGCTGCCCCTAATTTAGCTTGAATGGATGGCGCTGATCCAAATAAATCATGCGGAGTAGAAGTAGCTAAAACAATCAAATCAATCGTTTTAATATCCCAATTAGCCATTTCTATAGCAGTTAGTGCCGCCTTATAACCCATCTCAGTAACATTATCTTCTAAGCCAGAGATTCTTCTCTCAGAAATGCCTGTTCTAGATTTTATCCATTCATTGCTTGTATCAACCTTTTGACTAATTTTTTGATTGGTTAGAATTTGATCAGGTACATAACTTCCGCTTCCCTTGAATGACACTCCAATCTGATTAAAATTTATTCCTTCCAAAAGAGTTTTTTAGTTACTTATATTAGTCAACCATAAATTTGACTCAATATGTTTTATGAATTTAAAACTTGAAGCTTTTGCAGTTGATTTAAATTGTCCATAACACCATGTTTCACTGCAGAGTGAGCCAAGCGAAGAGCACTAACTACTGATAAAGATTTGCTACTTCCATGACCAATAACACAAATACCATTCACCCCAAGTAATAAAGCTCCTCCATGTTCCGCATGATCTAACCTTTTCTTAATTCTGAGTAGATTACTTTTTAAAAAAGCTGAACCAACTTTCCCCCGCCTTCCACGTGGCAGCTCAGATCTCAAAATATCTAATAAAACTCCTCCCACAGATTCAAGAAATTTCAATAATATATTTCCAGTAAATCCATCACAGACTACTACGTCGAAACTACCTGATAATACATCTCGCCCTTCACAATTACCTCCAAAATCAAAACTTTTTTCAGAAGATAATAATTCAAATGTTTTTAAGGATAAATCATTACCTTTGCATTCTTCTTCTCCGATATTTAAAAGACCAATTCTTGGTTTTTTTACTTGTAAGACATCTTTTGCATAAACATTACCTAGAAGAGCAAATTGATGAAGATAAGATGGCTTACAATCAGTATTTGCTCCGACATCTAAAACTAATACCGGGCGAGTTTGATCCCTTGTTGGAAATAATGCTCCTATAGCCGGTCTATCAATCCCTTTCAATCTCCCAATTCTAAAAATGGCAGAAGCCATCATTGCTCCTGAATTACCCGCTGAGTAGACAGCTTCAGCTTTATTATTTCTCACTAAATCCATTGCAACGTTTATACTTGCATTTTTCCTTTTTCTCACGGCTGTAGCTTCTTCATTCATCCCAATAGGCTCTCCACTATCAATTAATTCAAGACGATTATTATCTATTTCATTTTCTAATAATTCTGCTAAACCAGTTTTTTCTGCTGCATCTTTAACTTTTTCAATTTTCCCGACAAATTTTATATTTATTGGAAATCTACTTATTGCTTCGAGGCAACCCTCAAGAATTGGACCAGGAGCATAATCTCCACCCAACCCATCAACTGCGATCCAAATTCTATTAGATTGAGATTCCTCCACCCTATCTAAAATATTATCGTTATTTTGTAATCTTTTTAATGGGTCAAAGACTAATGGCTGTAATGTATTTTTAGCTATTGAACTAGCATTTGAAACAACATTGCTGGCAGTATTCACAACAGATTCAGCGCTTGAAACTACATTACCTGCAACATTACCTGCAACATTACTCGCAACATTACTCGCTGTGCTCACAACAGAACCAGCACCAGAAACCATATTACCCGCAACATTACTAGCCGTTGCTGCAGAACTAGCAGCAGTATCAACTATAGAAGTTACAGCCGAATTTCTTTTGTACCAAATAACTAATCTTCTAATAGCTCTGGACTTGTTAATTTTTTGCGCTGCTTCTTTCCCCATTTATTTACCATCAAAAGGAGCAATATCAACAATCCGTTGAAAAAGATATCCTGTACCTCTAGCTGTCAAAATTAATTCAGGATTTGCTGGATCAGCCTCAAGTTTTGATCTTAATCTTGATATATGAACATCTACGACTCTAGTGTCTACATGTCTCTCGGGGGTATATCCCCAAACTTCTTTCAAAATCTCTCCTCTACTAAATGGCTCTCCTGACCTACTTACCAAAAGCTCTAAGAGACTGAATTCCATTCCAGTTAATCTTATTCTCTCATCGCTTTTAAAAACTTGTCTTCGATTTGTATCAATTTTTATATCCGTTACCAAAATTAATCCTGAATTAGGCATTCCAGGAATTTGTTCTTTGTCAATTCTTCTGAGAACGCACCTAATTCTAGCTTCTAACTCCTTTGGGCTGAATGGTTTTACTACATAATCATCAGCCCCTAATTCTAAACCTGTTATCCTATCTGCAACATCTCCTAATGCAGTTAACATGACAATTGGAACATCAGAATCTTTCCTTAATTCTTGACAAACTCCATATCCATCTAGCTTTGGCATCATGACGTCAAGCACTACTAAATCAGGTTCATAATCCTTAAATAACTTTAGTGCTTCTTTACCATCACTTGCAGTTACAACTTTGTAGCCAATCATGGAGAGACGTGTCTCCAGAATTCTTCTAATACTTGCCTCGTCATCTGCGACAAGTATAGTTTCTTTAGTTTGACTAGATAGAGCCATTTGTTTCTATTAGCTAATCAGTAAGAGAATTTATTATTAACCTAATCTAACTTGTAGAGGGGCAATATCCAAAACATTCTAGTCCCATTACTTCATTCAGAAACTTAATGTCTAGCAAATTATCGACTTTTATTTGTCAGAATTGTGGATCTGAAACTTCTCAATACTTTGGTAAATGCCTTAATTGCAACTCATGGAATTCCATTGTTGAAGAAATAAAAAGTAAGAGCTCTAAATATCAAGAAATAAAAGATATAAAAAACAGTAAAAAATCTATACCATTTAATGAGATCTCATCAAAAAAAATATCAAGATTCACAAGTGGTTTTAAGGAGTTTGATCGAGTTCTTGGAGGTGGAATAGTACCTGGATCTGTTGTGTTACTTGGAGGAGAACCAGGCATAGGTAAAAGCACAATAGTTCTTCAATCAGCAGGAAAAATTTCTCTTAATGAGAAAGTTTTATACATAACTGCAGAAGAATCTTTAGAACAAGTAAAAATTAGATGGGAAAGATTAAATCAAATCAGCATTGATTTAAAAATTTTTGCAGAAACTAATTTATCCCTAATTATTGAAGAGATCAAACGTGTCAATCCAAGTTTCGCAATTATTGATAGTATTCAAGCCATCCATAATCATGCAATGCAAAGTTCTCCAGGATCGGTTTCTCAAGTTAGAGAATGTTCATCTGAATTGCAAAATCTAGCCAAAGAAAATAATATTGCGCTTCTAATAATTGGTCATGTAACCAAAGATGGTGCTTTAGCTGGCCCTAAAACTCTAGAGCATTTAGTAGATACAGTAATAAACTTTGAAGGAGATAAAATTTCCTCACATAGATTACTAAGAAGTATAAAAAATCGATTTGGATCGACCTTCGAGATTGGAATTTTTGAAATGCTTGAAGAGGGTTTACGAGAGATAAAAAACCCAAGTTCAATTTTTACAAATAAAGAAAATATTTCTGGTGTAACAACAACGATTACAAATGAAGGCTCTCGACCATTAGCAGTTGATATACAAGCACTGGTAAATAAAACTTTCTACAGTAACCCGAGACGTACTACAACTGGAATAAGTATAAATAGATTGCATCAAATTCTAGCTGTTATTGAAAAACACGTAGGGATAAAATTATCTGAATTTGATTGTTATATAGCTACTGGTGGGGGTTTTGAGATTAATGATCCATCATCTGACTTAGGTGTAGCAATATCAATTTTATCAAGTTTGAAAAATATTCCTCCTTTGGAAAGTAGTTCATTTATTGGAGAATTGGGTTTGAGCGGTCAGGTTAGAAAATCGAATAACCTTAGAACAAAGATAGAAGAAGCTGTAAGACTAGGGATCAAAAATATCATAGTGCCAAAACTAGAGGAGGAACTAAATAATAATTTTCAAAATTTAATAAATATCAAACAGATATCCAATATTAAAGAAGCAGTTGACTATTCTTTATCAGATTAAAAAAATTAGAGATACATATCGATTGAACTTCTTCCTGAGTTTTTCAACCAATTCTCAATATCTAGATAACCACCTGGATATAATCTCACTGCTTTAGACCAGACTTCAGCAGCTTTATCAAACCAAATGTCTCTTTGATCTAAATCACCATTTTGCTCAGCATATCTTCCCCTTTTTTCATAAATCAAACCTATGTTTTTAAGGCATGATGGCTGTTTGGGATTTTCTACTAATGCTTTTTCATAAGTTTCAATAGACAAATCCTCTTCACCATTACTCATATATATAATTGCCATATTTTTTAAAGTCTCACCCCTATCAATTTTATTTTCTTCAAGTAGTAAACTCTCTTTGTAATACTCTAATGCTTCCGAATAATCCCCATTATTTTGTGCAGCTAGGCCATCTCTATAATAGATATATGCTTTTTTTTCTTTCTCTGCAATAGGCATTATTTTTACTATTGATTCAGCAATTACAGTAAAAGCTTTATCGATAAAATTGTCTCTGTTTTGATTACTAGGCACCGCTATAAAACTAATAAAATTAATATACTAATTTAAAAAATAACTATTTAAAAAGTCTATTACATTTATTATTATAGTTAAAAAAAAGGTCAAGCATTAATTTGCTTCAATCGTAAAAAATATGGAAAGCGTTCAATTAAGCATTACAGGAATGAAGTGCGGGGGTTGTGTTAGTACTGTTGAAAAAATATTAAATAATTCTGATGGTATTGAAAATGTTTCTGTTAACTTACTAACTGAAAGTGCATATTTTGAAATCACTCAGAAACATATTGAAATAGAAACAGTTCTCAAAAATCTAAAAGAAAATGGTTTCCCATCAAAAATTTACATAAATGATTTTTCAAAAAAAATAAATAAGGCAGAATTAGAAAAAAAAAAGAAGTGGAATAATCAATGGAAAAAACTAACTTTTGCTTTATTACTTTTATTATTTTCAGGTTTAGGTCATCTAGCAGAAGGAAGATATATAAATTTTCCAATATTAGGTGATATATTTTTTCACGCTTCATTAGCAACATTAGCTCTATTATTTCCAGGCAGAGGAATAATTATTAATGGATTTAAATCATTTATTAAGAACCGTCCGGATATGGATTCTCTAGTAGCTCTTGGAGTAACTAGCGCATATTCAACAAGTCTTCTATCCTTAATATTTCCTGCCACTGGTTTTCCTTGTTTTTTTAATGAACCAGTTATGCTGTTAGGCTTTATATTGATTGGTCGTTTCTTAGAGGAAAGAGCAAGATACCAAACCGGTTCATCCATTGGAGAGTTATTAGATCTTCAACCTGAAATGGCAAATATCTACACAAAAGATAATCAAATAAAATCAATAAGAGTAAACACTTTAAGACCTTATCAAGAGATTCAAGTTTTAGCAGGAGACAGAGTACCTGCTGATTGCATTGTTACTCAGGGTAATTCATATGTTGATGTTTCACATATTACTGGAGAATCCAAGCCTATCGAGATAAAAGAAGGCGACAATCTATCAAGTGGGTCTTTAAATCTTAATTCAACTCTAAGACTAAAAGTACTAAAGGTCGGAGGGGATTCTTCTCTTGCAAAACTAGTAAATCTTATTGAGTCTGTAAACGCTAGAAAACCTCGCATTCAAAGAATTGCTGATAAAATTGCAGGCAAATTTACTTACTTTGTACTTATTTTTGCTACTTTAACCTTTTTCTTTTGGTGGAAGGGGGCAATAAACATTTGGCCAGAGTTATTAAGTCATAATGATCAATTCATCACTCACTCAAGCCATACACTGCATAGTTCGCTTGGTAGTAATGCTGAGAATTTCCTTAGTTTAGCCATTCAATTGTCAATTGCTGTTTTAGTAATAGCTTGTCCTTGTGCATTAGGTTTAGCCACCCCAACTGTAATAACTGTCGCATCAGGTAAAGCAGCAAAAAAAGGAGTTTTATTTAAAGGCGGAGACAAAATAGAGATAGCTTCAAAAATTAATCACATTATTTTTGACAAGACCGGTACTTTAACAAAAGGTAAGCCTTTCATTGTTGACTATAAAAATAATGATGATCATTCATTTTTATTAAGAATAGCTGCCAGTTTAGAAAAGGAAAGCAGACATCCAATCGCAGATGCCTTAATTCAAGAGGCAAAAAAACAAAATTTAAGTTTAT
This sequence comes from Prochlorococcus sp. AG-418-D13, assembly GCA_003214315.1. Classification (GTDB taxonomy): domain Bacteria; phylum Cyanobacteriota; class Cyanobacteriia; order PCC-6307; family Cyanobiaceae; genus Prochlorococcus_A. The sequence continues at coordinate 4,442 of QCLU01000003.1, read as the reverse complement.
TTCCAATAAAAAAAATTTTCACCCATTCTGGTAGAGGTATTTCTGGAGAACTAGAGTCAATTGATGGACTTATCAATATTGGAAATATTGAATGGCTACTAAGTAAAGGAATAATTATTGATAGTGATGCAAAAAAAGTCATTGAGAATGAAGATACAAAAACGAACACTATCATTGGAGTAAGTATCAAAGATAAGTTATTAGGCTTTATCTTTCTAGGAGATTTACTTAGAGATGATTCAATTAAAACAGTTCAAAATTTAAGAGAAAGCAAATTTAAAATTAATATTTTAAGTGGAGATAGGAAACAAACAGTTTTAGCTTTAGCAAAAAAAATTGGTTGTAAAGAAACAGAAGTAAAATGGGATCTTCTACCTGAAATGAAGCTAAATACTATAGAAAATTTAAAAATTAATAATAAAGTAGCAATGATTGGTGATGGTATTAATGATGTCCCAGCCTTAGCATCCTCAGACTTAGGAATTGCGGTGGGATCAGGGACTCAAATAGCCAAGGCAAATGCAGATGTAGTATTGATGGGAGATCAACTAAATGGATTACCCTACGCCTTAAATCTTGCAAAAAAAACTATAAGTAAAATAAAGCAAAATCTAGCATGGGCTTTTGGTTACAACTTACTAGCTATACCTTTAGCCGCAGGCATTTTATTCCCTAAATACGGTATTCTTCTTACTCCCTCAATAGCAGCATTATTGATGGCTATTAGCTCTATTACAGTTGTAATTAATGCTTTATCTTTGGACTAAATGAAAGGAAAATTTATCGTTATTGAAGGTATTGACGGATGTGGTAAAACCACCCAAATAGATGAACTATCTAAATGGCTTCCTAATAGTGGGCTAATAAAGAAAGGTTCTAAATTAATCACAACTAGAGAACCGGGAGGCAGTCTTTTAGGAAAAAAACTTAGAGGACTGATTCTTGATAATAATGAAAATAACAAGCCTTCATCTCTAGCGGAATTATTGCTTTATTCAGCGGATAGAGCTGAACACGTTTCCAAAATTATTTCACCTGCTTTAAATAACAATGATTGGGTAATAAGTGATAGATTTTCCGATTCCACCCTAGCTTATCAAGGTTATGGAAGAAATATAAATTTGGATATAATTAAAAATATTGAATCTATTGTGTGTCAAGGAGAATCTCCTGATCTCACTTTCTTCTTAGAAATTTCTCCAGAAGAGAGCATATTCCGAAGAAAAAATGAAATTCCAGACAGAATAGAATCAGAAGGTATTAGATTTTTAAAAAAAGTAAATGAAGGCTTCAAACTAATTGCTAAACAAAAAAACTGGAAAGTAATATCTGCTTCACAAAATATTAAAACCATTTCCAATCAAATTAAAGAGACTTTGCTAAACAATTTTTCTAATAACAAATGATTGAGGGTAAAAAAAATAATTTTTTCTTGAATGAAGAAGTCAATACCAGTCTTAAGAACATAATTAAAAACAAATCATTTGCTAATGGTTATATATTTTATGGTGCTGAGGGAGTAGGAAAAAAGCAAACTGCTCTTCAATTTATAAAAGAAATTTTCAAACAGTCTTCACCAAGCGAAAATGTTGAAGAGAAAATTAAAAACAATAACCATCCTGATTTTTTAATTATTGAACCTGATTCTCTTTTAGCAACAAAAAGTTCAGGAAGTTCCGATCTTGAAAAAACAATAAAAAGTGGATCTGAGATTATTAAAATTGCTCAAATACGTAATATCAAAACTTTTCTTAGTCAAAAATCAATAAACTCAGAAAAAAAAATTGTTTTAATTATTGATGCACACCTCTTAAACGAAGCAGCCTCAAATTGCCTTTTAAAAACCTTAGAAGAACCTAGTAACGGCATTTTTATTTTACTAACATCTAAATTAAACCTTCTGTTAGATACGATCATCTCAAGATGTCAAATCGTCAGATTTCGATCTTTTTCTAGTAAACAAATAAAATCTATTTTGAAAGAGTATTTAGATCCTTCTAAATTAAATATTAATACAAAATTAAAATTTGAAGATTTAATAAACTCTGCGAATGGATCTCCTAATCAATTATTAAAAAATATTGAAATTTGGAATGATTTTTCAAAGGACATTATAAATAAATTAGATTCTCCAATAAAAAATAGTCTGGAAATATTAGAAATATCAAAATCAATATCTGAAAAATTAGACATTTTTCAACAGATTTGTTTAGTAAATTTCATTCAAACTATTTGGTGGAGAAAAACAAAAAATATCGGTTTAATTAAAAAACTTGAAAATTTAAAATACCTCTTAAGAAAAAAAATTCAACCAAGACTGGCATGGGAAATTACTTTTTTGAAAATTTCAATGGAAGATATATGAAATTAATCTACTGCAGAATTTATCAAGTTAGGATGTCTTGCTTGAATGAACTCTTGCCTAGCAGTTTCAACTTGAGAACCTATAGGTAACTCAAGACAATATCCAGCACCGTATACAGTCTTTATATAAATAGGTTTACGTGGATCGGGTTCGAGTTTAGTGCGTAAGTGTCTAATATGAACTCTTATTGTCTCAATATCATCATCAGGCTCATATCCCCATACTTCTTTAAGAATTAATGCTGGAGATACAGTTTGACCATGCCTCTGCAAAAGACAATGAAGCAGTTCAAATTCAAGATGCGTTAACCTAACAGGAGATTCAAACCAAATAACTTCAAATCTTTCCGGAACGAGAGTTAAAGGGCCATAATTTAATATTTCTTGCTGGTTACTAGAATTTAATTGTGCTCTGTTGGTTCTTCTTAATAAAGCTTTTATGCGTACATGCAATTCTTCTAGATCGAATGGTTTAGTAATGTAATCATCTGCTCCAGAATTAAACCCAGTAACTTTATCTTTAAGACCGCCTAATGCAGTTATCATCAAAATCGGTATGTTTGATGTTCTTTCATCTCTTCTTAGTCGCTGGCATAAAGTTAATCCATCAACATTTGGTAGCATTAAATCTAAGAGTATTAAATCTGGTGAATATTGAAGAGCTAATGCTTGTCCTTTTATTCCATCTTCAGCTTTTTGGACATCGAAACCAGAATGTTCTAAATGCCTAGCCACCAAATCACGCATATCACGATCGTCTTCAATTAAAAGGATTGAAATTTTCATATTTATGAACTATTAAATTAAATTTAATTTTTAGTATTATGATTCTCTCAAGAATTTATTAAGATTGCTGAATTAGTGTAAACAATTTTATCAATTAGATTTATCAAATAGCTAAGTGATAGCAGTGGATTAAATAGAAATTGTAAATTTTTAAAAAGTTGAAATTTTATAATTTCTTTCGATTCTATTTACGTTTTCTTAATAATCAAAGGATTATTAGAAACAAATGATGGTTAAATTTGAGAGAATATCAAGTTCAGATTACCATTGTAAGGTCTATAAATTAAATTAAATTGAGATTTTCATTGACCAAATTAGAAATTAATTAGTTTAAATTTTTTAATTTCTCCAGAATGTTTAAACTAATAATTTTGTCTATATTAAATAAAATTTAAGTATTTATGAAAAAGAAGCCTATTATCTATTCTGATTTATCAAAAAAACAACTAGAAAATCTTAAAGAACTTTATATTCAAAAAAAAGTTGAATCGATGAGTCATCAAGAACTTAAACAATATGTACTAGAAATTATTTCTCATCAGATAAACGATACTATTGACAAAGAAGAGGAAATGGAAGCATGGAGAGAAATGTCAGATTTTTTTGGAGAACAATTCGAAATAATTATCTTAGAAATACAAACAAAATATATTGAGGATAAAAACGTAATGAAAACAGAAATAGATTCTCAGAAACAAAGAATAGAATTACTTGAAAGGAATAATTTCGATCAAGAGAAAAAGGATATGTGGGATGACTAGAATTTCCTTAATGGTGTAGTACTTCAAACGATACAAACAAAAATATGTCTTAATTTTAAAAAACATAAAAATTAATCAAAGAACTTATTTTTATTTCGCCCGTATGGAGAATTTAGTAAACGATCTATTTACTGTTCTTAAAAAACAATTTTTTTAGCTCTAAATTTATATCTATATTATTAATTTTATTACTTTGACTGTTCTATATACTGTTCTGAATATTATATCAAATTTACTTGAATTAATCTTCGAATAACCACTATTTGACAAAAAAGAGGTCAAAGAAATAAAAAAGTCACCCTAATAAAGGTGACTTTGGATAACTTTTTGAAATTTATAAACTCCCCGGGCGGTAGTCGGGGTGATATTTCCTGAAGGTGTATGACTGAATATGACATAAGAAATTTGCGATTTTGATATATTTCCCCACCATATCCCCACCATGAATAATCAAGAAAATCGTCCTTTTTTAAATATAAAAGAAGTCTCAGCATTTCTTGGAATTTCAATATCAACAATTAATCGCTTAAT
>QCLU01000002.1 GCA_003214315.1 Prochlorococcus sp. AG-418-D13 | reverse complement strand
ATCCTTGGACAAATCAATATGATCAAATGTTAAGTGAAAAGGATAAAAAAATATTATTGACTTTTTCCAACAAAAACATTTTAAACTTTAGAATGGCTATTGACTTTTTGGAACAACAAGCAAAGTATTTAATATATTTGTTTTTTTACCAAAAAAATACCAATATAAAAAATCTAGAAAAATATAAAAATCAGAAAATAATAGACTATTTCTTTAATGAAAAAAATCATAATAAGTATTTTTTATTATTAAAAAAAGAGATTCTATATCCAATCATTAATTCTTCATATAATGAAAAATTATCATTTATTAATTCATTAAATGGCAAATATGTAAAAAGTGGTCCATCTGGAGCCCCTACGAGAGGTAAAACTGAAGCTTTACCCACTGGTAAAAATTTCTTTTCAGTTGATTCGAGAGGACTGCCAACTGAATCAGCATGGAGTGTTGGTTGCCAATCCGCTTCACAAATACTTGATTTATACAAACAAGATAATGGAGAAGATTTAAAAAATATAGCAATATCTGTATGGGCAACTTCCACAATGAGAAATGGTGGTGAAGACATTTGTCAAATACTATATTTATTAGGAGTACAGCCTATTTGGGATGGGCCTTCAAGAAGAGTAGTAGATCTAGAAATCATTCCTTTATCTGTTCTCGAAAGACCTAGGGTTGATGTTACTTTAAGGATTTCGGGAATGTTTAGAGATGCATTTCCACAGTTAGTTAAATTAACTTCTAAAGCAATAAATCTTGTTTCTAATCTTAATGAGGATGATAAATTTAACCCTCTTGCTGGGGCATCAAACGATGGTGATTCAATTAATCGTATATTTGGGTCAGCGCCAGGTTCATATGGAGCTGGTCTGCAAGAATTAATTTCAAATTCTAATTGGGAAAATATTGATGATTTTGGAGAATCTTTTCTTAATTGGAGTAAGTGGATTTACAGTGATAATCTTGAACCTATAGAGGATAAAAAATCATTAGAAAATGCTCTTAAAAACGTGCAGTTAGTTGTTCATAACCAAGATAATAAGGAACATGATATTTTAGATTCTGATGATTATTATCAGTTTCAGGGTGGATTATCTTCAGCAGTAAAAAAATTGAGCGGTAAATTACCTGAAATGTATCATGGTGATTTATCTAAATTTGGATTATCTAAAATTTCAAAATTACAAGATGAAATTAATAAAGTTGTTATATCAAGAATACTTAATCCTAAATGGATAAATGGAATGAAGGATAATGGTTATAAAGGAGCGTTTGAATTTTCAGCTACACTAGATTACTTATATGCTTTTGATGCTTCTACTGAAGTAGTCTCAGATTGGTGTTATGAGGAAGTTTATAAATCATGGTTATGTGATCTGGATCTTAGGAATTTTTTTCTAGAGAATAATCCATGGGCTTTAAGAGATATTGCACAAAGATTTCTTGAAATTATCAATAGAAAAATGTGGAATAATTGTTCATCAGATGTCATTGAAAATTTAAAGAACATAATTATTAATACTGATTCAATAATTGAAAAAAACGAATTCTGAATTATCTGCCTAATAGCGAAAGTCCATGACTATCTGTTCCGCATGTTTTTAGCATTGAATATTTATCTGCTAATTTATCTATTTCTGAACAAACAAATAAACTAGGATTCCATACTTCATTAAGTTCATAATCGTACCAAACCTCTATTCCATCAATACCTTGTATTTTAGCCTCTGGAATTAATTTATAAAAGGGAATCCTGTATCTCGCTGGATGTGCAAGAAATGATAAACCACCAGATAAATTTATTGCTTTAATAACTGATTTAATATTTAAATCATTACCTATTGGAGACTCTCCAAGGATGTAGGGATTTAGGTATTTACTTTTTATATCTATTCCCAATCCAATTACATGTACTAAACATCCTAGAATTAAACAATTAATTTCTATTCCCGAAATTAATGTAAAAGAGTCTTTAGGATAATTTTTGAGTATATTATTTTTTTTTATATATTCATGAGCTTTAATTGTATGATGATCGGTTATTGATAAAAATTTCAAGTTATTTTTATAAGCTTGTTCTAAAAGTTCATATGGTTCTAGACTCCCATCACTAAATTTTGTATGACAATGAAAATTAATATTATTAGGACAACTATTTTTATTAATATTTGAAGTTAATTTTACTAAGTCTTCCCTATTCATTACTTAATGAATTCTCATTTTTCTTTCTAATCTTTGCATATAATTGTATTGAAGCCAACATGAAAATAATTAGTCCAACTACGCTCCATGTAGCTACACTAGTAGGAAAATTATTTTTAAAAATAACTAAAAGTACAATTATAAATAATAATAAAGTAGGCAATTCATTTAATAATCTAAGGTTTTTTGCCGAAATGGTTGAAGTACCATTTTGTAATGAATACATTATTTTATAACAATAAGAATGATAAATTACTAATGCTAAAACAAATGAAATTTTAATTTGCAACCACTTCTCACTTAACCAACTTGGTTGCATAATAACCATGCATATAGCCATACTTAAAGCTAATATCATGCCAGGTGTTGTGATTATATTCGCCAGCCTTTTTTCCATCAAGGTGTATTGTTTATTAAAGGCAATTTTTAATTCATTATCCATATTTTTAGATTCTTCATGATATATAAAAAGTCTTACTAAATAAAAAAGACCAGCAAACCAAACGATTACACCCATAATGTGAAGTGATTTAAACCAGAGATATGCTTCAGCTGCCAAATTACTAGATTAATTTAAAAATATATATATTTTTAATATAGTTATATTTAACAATATCAAGAAATCTATTTTTCAAAAATTAATTAATATTTATAACTCGTTAAAGTATTCATATATATCATTTACTGAATTTTTTCCAAGTCCTTTAACTTTTGATAAATCCTCTTTACTAGCTATTCTTATCGCGTCTATTGATTTAAAATGCTCTAGCAATTCTCTTATTCTTGATGGCCCTAATCCACTGATTTGGGACAATTGAGATCTATTCATTCTCTTAGATCTTTTGTCTCTATGAAAAGATAATGCAAATCTATGTGCTTCATCTCTTACCCTTCTTAATAGAAGAACTCCTTTTTGATTTTCATCAGTATCAAGAGACTTAGTAAAGCCTGGAATAAATATTTCTTCATTTTTTTTTGCTAATGAACATATAGTTACTTCTTCCTCAAGATTTAATCCTTTTAATGCTTTAATAGCTGCATTTAACTGTCCTTTTCCTCCATCAATCATTATTAAATCAGGCCAATCAGATAGAAGTTCATTATCTAATTTACTATTCGTTTTATCATTTAATATTGAAAAATCCCCTCCGCTTTTTTTAAATATTGACCATTTTTTAAACCTTCTATTTATGACTTCATATATCGAAGCAAAATCATCACTATGTCCTACAAAAACGTTTGGATCTTTAATTTTATATTTCCTATAATGCTGTTTAGAAGGAATCCCATCAATAAAAACGACTTGTGATGCTACAGGGTCACTACCTTGAATATGGCTTATATCATAACCTTCAATTCTTTTAGGTTGTTCGCTTAATTCAAGTATTTGTGCAAGATCCTCAATTGATGATTCATTATCTTGTATCCCATTTAATATTCTATCTAATTCCAATTTCGCATTTTTTAAAACCATTTCTACAGTTTCATGTTTTTTATTTCTTTTTGGGATTAAGATTTTTACTTTCTTTTTTCTTAGCTCCGTTAACCAATCCTCTATGGTTACTTGTTTTGGAAGATTATATTGAATAAGAATTTCTGATGGTATTTCTACAGCTTCAACATTCATATAATGCTCTTCTAATATCTTTTGTAGAATAAGATTTTGATCTTCATTATTTAATTTTTGACTATAGCCAATTCTTCCAATGAGCTTACCAGATCTCATTTGGAAAATTTGTATACTAGCTACATTTTTTTCTGAAACTATTCCAAAGATATCTCTATTAATTGAAGAATCTGGAATTGATATTTTTTGTGATTCAGTTAATAATTTTAAACCTGAAATTTGGTCCCTTATTTTTGCTGCATTCTCATAATCTAAATCATTTGAAAATTGCAGCATTTTTTTTTGTAAAAATATTTCTAAATCATCATTTCTTCCCTGAAATATCATAGATACTTGTTTCATTATTTTTTTATAATCTTCAGATGATATAACTTCTTGGCAAACACCTGGACATCTTCCTATTGAATAATTCAAACAAGTTCTATCTTTATAGACTGGCCTTGGTCTTTGTCTAAGTGGAAATATTTTTTTTATCGTAAATAATGTTCTCCTTAATAATCCGACATCCACATAAGGTCCATAATATCTATCTAAATTATTTCTATTTCTTCTTCTTCTTGTAATAAATATTCGAGGATATTTTTCACTCCAAGTTATACAAAGATATGGATATTTCTTATCATCCTTTAAAAGAATATTAAAGTATGGTTTGTTTGTTTTAATTAAATTTGACTCTAAATTTAATGCTTCATATTCGCTATCTGTGACAATTATTTCTATTTCTGTTATTTGACGTACCATCAAACTTAATCGGGGAGTTAAATCTGAATAATTATTGAAATAACTACTTACTCTACTGCGTAGTTTTTTAGATTTACCAATATAAAGTAAATTATTATCAATATCTTTAAAAAGATAACAACCTGATGACTTTGGAATTTCGGATAATCTTGATTTTAATAACTCCTTATTATTAATTAATTTATATTCAATCTTAAAATGATATTTGTTATCAATTTTTTCGATAGACGAATTACTCATTTATGATGATTACCCTCCATAATTCCAGCCAGTTGAAGATAAATTTAGTGAGTCAACATCATTATTTAGATAAGCAGATTGAACCTCTCCTACAAAAACTGTATGGTCTCCATGAACAACACTACCCACAACATTACATTCAACTCCACCAACACTATCAACTAAAATAGGCAATCCAAGCTCACCTAAATTAAATTCAACAGATTCAAATCTACCTCCTAATGCTTTTTGGGGTTTAAAGAAAACAGCTGCTAGATCCTTTTGATCACTTTTAAGCACATTTAATGAGAACTTATTGGTGGACTTAATTATTTCATGACTAGAACCCTCTGCTCTGACTGCCATTACAACTAATGGTGGGGTGAAGGAACCTTGAGTCACCCAACTTGCAGTAAATCCATTCACTTCATTTTTATCCTCATCTCTAACGCCACAAATAAATAATCCGTGAGGTATTTTTCTTAATAAGATTTTTTTTGCTTCTAGATTTAATGTCATAATTGATTTATCTAATAATCTTATTTTAACTAAATTTCTTATTCGATCATAATAAATTCATGAAAATTCTTTATCCAGGTACATTTGATCCTTTAACAAACGGGCATCTAGATTTAATAGAAAGGGCTGAAAAAATATTTGGCAATCTAGTAGTTGCTGTTTTAGAAAATACTTCTAAAACACCAACATTTAATCTTGAAAGAAGAATAATACAAATTAAAAATTCTCTTTCTCATTTACCTAATATTGAAGTTATTTCCTATTCTGGTCTTACTGTTGATTGTGCAAATGATTTAAAAGCTAATCTTATTCTTAGAGGCTTAAGAGCAATGAGTGATTTTGAGTATGAACTTCAGATTGCTCATACAAATAAATCTCTTAATAATGATATTGAAACTATATTTTTATCGACAAATACAAATTATAGTTTTCTTAGTAGTTCATTAGTAAAAGAAGTTGCGAAATTTGGTGGTGTAATTAATCACATGGTACCCCCCTCTGTTGAGAGGGATTTAAAAGAGTATTTTAAATAATATATTTATTAACAAGATTTTAAGTAATAAAGATCACGTAATAATTTAAAAGCTTTTTCTTTATCAATTTTATTAGAATTTTGGATAATGCTTATAATTATTGGCTTTTCATTTTTATATAAAAAGCCAGATAATGCAAAGACATTTGAAAGAGTCCCAGTTTTGCCAAAAAACTTTCCAGATAATTCACTATTTACAAATCTTTTAGCTAATGTTCCTCTTACTCCCGTAATTGAAAGTGTAGATTGATAAGCTTTAAAATCATGAAAATATCTCATTTTATCTAAAAACAATACAACTAATTTTGTTGTAATTTTATTTTTTCGAGACAATCCACTAGCATCTGCAAAGTATGCATTAGTTGTTGGGAGGCCTTTATTTTCAAGCCATCTTTTCAATTTTAAATAGTCATTATCGTTCCATGTATTTGATGCATTTTTAAAGAGAGATTCAGCAGTAAAATTATGGCTTTCAGAATTTGTTAGAGTTAATAATGAAAGAATTGGAGTTGAATATATTTTATTTATCTCTTTAATTTTTTTTAAATAAAAAGTTTTTTCTGAATCAAAAATATCTATATATATTTTGGAATTTGGAAATTTATTTTTTAAATAATTTTTAATAAAAATTTTTAATGAATAAATATCATCATATTTATTGTGATTACTTTCTATTGCAAGAGATGTAATTGGAGATCCATATTCGTAAAGTTTATCAGTATTTGTCCAACCATTAGGCCAATATAATTTTGAATCAATTTCTACAATATTAAAGTAAATAATTTTATTTTCTTTAACATTTGAAATTAGTTCGATAATATTTTCATAATTAAGATCTGGATCACCTTGACCGTGTAAATAATAATCGTTTTTATTTTTAAATAAGGAAGTTTTTAAATTATTATTTAATTTATATTTACTTAAAACATAAGCTGATGAGAATAATTTTTGATTAGATGCCGGCAACCTTGGAACATCCTCATTGTAGGAACTTATTATTTCCCCTTTATTATTAATAATTGATACACTAAAAGAATTATCAAGCGTTTGATTCAATAAAGCATCATAAGTAGGACATATTTTGTTTTTAGTAATTATTCCCGGGAAATTAAAATAAATACTATTTAAAATAGTTATTTTCTTATTTGCTAGTAAATATCTTATTAAGAAAGGAGATGTTACTAATACAAGAACAATTAAGAAAAATGAATAAATTTTTTTTATCACATTAAATCTATAAATTTACAAAAATAGATTCATTGTCGGGTTTAATTTCAAATTCTTTTTTAAAAAAATATCTTTTATTTTCTTCTTTAAAAAGCAACCAATTATTTGGATAAATATGCATAAGAGCAGCTTTATTTAAAGGCTGCAGAAAATAAATATTTTTCCATGTTTTGACAAAGTTTTTACGTCGTTCTCTAATAACACTTCCTATACCAATATTGGCATCTTCAAATTTTGGATTTAATGAAAAATGCGTACCTTGATAATTATCAGACATTGGTTCAAATGATTCGAAATCATATGGTTGAGGTAGTATCGATATCATTACACTATCAATATTATTTATATTATTTGATTCATTAAATGATTTAAAAGTAAAAATTTTATCTTTGATATCTGGATAGTCTCTTTGTGCCAAAGCCACAGCACCTTGATCAGCAAATGTTATAAATACATTATTATTTTTAGACAATATCTTGTAAATAGTTATTCCAATTCTGTTAAACTTCAATCCTTCAAAATTAAATTCTATAGTAAATCTTTTATTTGAATCTAATAAACTTGGAATAATTGCATCCTCCATATTCTTAAGAGATTCATTTAAATCTTTAGGTAGTCTGTAATTGGTTTCCATTAAAATTTGTCAATACATATTTGAATAAGTTCTAAAAATTTATCTATTTCTGACTTATTATTTATTGAACCTAAAGTAACACGAATATTTGAATATAGTTCATCATCTTTTAAACCAATATTTTTAAGTGTTGAACTAGGTTTCCCAGATGAGCTTGAACAAGCACTTCCACTACTTATGGCTATTTTATTTTCTGACATGAAATTAACAATCTTATAGGCCCTTATAGGCTCAAATAGTTTATTTAATAGTAGAAACGAAATATGATTGGGAAGTCTATGGTTAATACTACCCGTAATCTTTATATGATTATTATCCTTAATTCTTTGAAAAAAATAATTTTTGAGTTTATTAATATTATTAGAAGGAAATTCAGTTATGTAATCATATAATTTTATTTTTCCTTTAATATTCTTTAATGATTCATACATTCCAGCGATTAATGGCAAAGCTTGTGTACCTTGTCTAATTGAAAATTCCTGAGTAAGTGATATGTCATTATTTTTTAAAATTTGTCTAGACTTTTCTTTTGTTAAAAGAATACCTATCCCTTTTGGACCTCCAAATTTATGAGCAGATAAACTTAAAAAATCACATTTAAGATCTTTCCAACTAAATATTCCATTACTTAATATTTGAGTTCCATCTAAATGAAACAATATATTTAATTCTTCACATTTGGAACCAACAAATTGGACAGGTTGTATTGTCCCAATTTCACTTTGTCCCCAAATAATTGATACAAGCTTAGTATCATTGTTTAAAATGTTTTCGATATTAGAAATATTTAAAATTCCATCATTATTTACAGTCCATTCGTAAATATCCCAATTTTGTTTTCTTAGTTTATTAGCACAAATAGTTGTTGCTTGATGTTCAACATTTGAAATAACAACCCTACCATTTTTAAAGTTCTCATAAATATTATTAAATACAATATTTGTCGATTCCGAAGAACCAGATGTAAAAATTATATCCTCTGAATCTGCTTCAAATATATAAGCAATTTTAGATCTAATTTTTTCAAGATATGTAGAGCATTTTATCCCTAGCTCATATGTAGATGAAGGGTTATGCCAATAATTCCTGTATGTTGAATTAATTATGTTTAAAACATTCTCAGATAATGGAGTTGTTGATGCATTATCTAAATAGATAAAATTATTTTCCATTAATTTACTAACATTGATCCTGAAAAAACCTTTTTAGCATTACCGGTCATCATCACTTCACAATCGTCTTTTGACCAATCAATTTTAAGATTACCTCCTGGTAAGGTTACTATGGTTTGCGAATTACAAAGGCCTAATTTATAAGCTGCTACATGAATAGCACAGGCACCTGTTCCACAAGCTAAGGTTGGTCCTGCACCCCTTTCCCATACTTTTACTTTGATATTATTTCTATTTAAAATTTGACAAAAATGCACATTGGTTTTTTCAGGAAATAATTCATTTTTTTCAAATATAGGACCAAGTCTGGAAAGAACAATTGACTCTATGTCTCTTATAAAGAATATTAAATGAGGATTTCCCATTCCTACGGCATAACCCATATTATTAAAATCTTTCTCAATAAATTCGTGTGAAGGCATTGAATTTATTTTTTTTTCAATTGTTGTTGGAATATTTTTGCATTCTAAAATTGGAACTCCCATTTTTACTGTAATTTCATCATTTATATATTTTGCAATTTTTAAACCTGCTTTAGTCTCAATTTTATATTCTATATTTTTATTATTCATTGAATCATTTACGTGGAGATACTCAACTAAACACCTAATTCCGTTTCCACACATTTGTGCTTCAGAACCATCAGAATTAAAAATTATCATTTTTGCATAATTATCTTCATTAGGTTCTTCTATAAAAATCACACCATCTGCTCCAATACCAAATTGCCTGTTGCAAATTTTTTTTATATCAAATATTTTATTTGTCTTGTAATTTTTATATAATTCATTTCCTCTAGAATCTATTATTACGAAATCATTTCCGTTACCTTGATATTTTTCAAAAGTTATATTTTTCATTTGTAGATAATATATTTTAAATTTTAATTATAAATTATTCCTTTTAACAATCTATTTCTATTTTATACAATGGATATTAAAATAATAATTTAACAAATAAAAATTAAGTGATTTCTCCCGATAAACAATATGAGACTGATACCAATTTATATAATCCATCTGAAATAGAAAAAAAATGGCAGTCAATATGGACTGAAAACAATTTATACAAAACCGATGAATTAACTGAGAATAGCGATAAATTTTATGCTCTATCAATGTTTCCCTACCCTTCAGGTAATCTTCATATGGGACATGTTAGGAATTATGTTATTACAGACTTAATAGCTCGATTCCAAAGGTTTAAGGGAAAATCTGTTTTACATCCAATGGGTTGGGACGCTTTTGGTTTGCCTGCTGAGAATGCAGCGATTGAAAGAGGAATTAGTCCAAGTGTCTGGACTAAAAAAAATATTTCTCATATGAAGTCACAATTAAAGCTTTTGGGACTATCAGTTGATTGGGATAGGGAATTTGCAACATGTGATGAAAATTATTATATTTGGACTCAATATCTATTTTTAGAGTTATATAAGGCAGGTCTTGTATATCAAAAGGAATCAGAAGTTAATTGGGATCCTATAGATAATACAGTCCTAGCGAATGAACAAGTTGACTCAGAGGGTAAATCTTGGAGATCTGGGGCATTAGTTGAAAAAAAATTATTAAAGCAATGGTTTTTAAGAATTACTAATTATGCGGATGAGTTATTGAAGGATTTAGAAAAATTAGATAACTGGCCAGAAAGAGTAAAAATAATGCAAGATAATTGGATTGGAAAGTCAATTGGTACAAATATTAATTTCAATATCAATACCAATCCAGAAGAGAAAATTACTGTATTTACAACAAGGCCAGATACTTTATTTGGAGTTACTTATTTAGCAATTTCTGTTAATCATTCATTAGTAAAAAATATTTCTGATCAAGAAACAATACAAAATATAAAAAATCTTAAACAATATTTGAAAAATAATAAAAATAATGAACTTGAAAAAATTGGAATAAAAACTAGCTTAACAGCAATAAATCCAGTTAATTCTGAACCTATTCCTATTTGGGTGGCAAGTTATGTTCTCGATGAATACGGCACAGGTGCTGTTATGGGCGTGCCTGCTCATGATCTAAGAGATTTTGAATTTGCTAAGAAAAATAATATTGATATTAAACAGGTAATAATAAAGGATAAAACTGAACAAAATAAAGAGCTTGAAGAAGCTTATGTAGAAAAAGGTTATCTTATTAATTCAAATCAATACAATGGCATAGAAAATACTATTGCTAAAATAAAAATTTCAGAGGAGGGAGTAAATAATGGATGGGCTGAAAATAAGATTCAATATCGTCTAAGAGATTGGTTAATCTCTAGACAAAGATATTGGGGATGTCCGATACCCATAGTTAATTGCAAAAAATGTGGATCTGTTCCATTAAAGCAATCGGAATTACCTGTTTCCTTACCAAAAGATATAGAAATCTCGGCTAACAAGATTAATGCTTTAGGTGATAATAATAATTGGATAAATACTACATGTCCAAAATGTGGAATAGCGGCAAGAAAAGAAACTGATACTATGGACACTTTCATGTGTTCATCATGGTATTTTTTAAGATATCCATCTTCAAAATGTTCTAATAAGCCATTTGAAAAGATTGAAATCAATCAGTGGTTGCCTGTAGATCAATATGTTGGAGGGGTAGAGCATGCAATATTGCACTTGTTATATGCAAGATTTTTCACTAAAGCCTTGAGGGATAATGAACTATTTGAAATTGATGAACCTTTCAAAAAACTATTAACGCAAGGAATGGTTCAGGCGGCAGCCTATAAAAACAATAAAACTGGTAAATATGTTTCTCCTTCCGATATTACTGACTTATCAAATCCTACAGATCCAATTGACAATTCTAAACTCGAAGTTCTTTTCGAGAAGATGTCTAAGTCTAAATATAATGGAATAGACCCTGAATCAGTAATTAAAAAATATGGAGCAGATACAGCAAGAATGTTTATATTATTTAAAGCACCACCAGAAAAAGATTTGGAATGGGGAGATACAGATGTTGAAGGACAATTTAGATTTTTAAGCAGGATTTGGAAGCTTTATATAAATTGTGCAAAAGATATAAATAGTAAATCTAATTCCTATCCAGATAAAGAAAAAAGTTTAATAAAGTCAATGAATATCGCTATAAAAGAAATTTCAAATGACATATTAAATAACCAATTTAATACTGCGATTTCAGAACTAATGAAGTTTTATAATTCATTATCAAATTCCATTAATGACGTAAACAATAATTTAAAAATTGATGCTTTAAAAACATTTTGTATTTTGTTGGCTCCATTTGCACCTCATATTGCAGAAGAAATATGGCATCTTATAGGATTTAAAAAATCTGTACATTTAGAAAACTGGCCTTCATTTAATGCCGAGGCACTAAAGGAAGATTCATATGAACTAGTAATACAAGTTAATGGAAAAGTTAGAGACAAAGTAAATATTAATAATGATATGAGTGAAGATCAAATTAAAGAATTGACTCTTAAAAGACCTAACATTTTAAAATGGACTCAAGATAAGGAAATAAGAAAAATAATTATTGTTAAAGGAAAAATTATGAATATTGTTGTTTAAGAATTTATTTTTTGAATAACTAATGAATTTGGATTTGACCAATCGCCTTTAACTAAATAATTATCATTACCGAAACACATTTCACGGAGTATAAAAAATATGGGTTCACTAACTGAATTATTAAATAATGATGTTATGTCATTTATAGAATATTCTCCACCTTCATCTAATAAATTACTTACTTTTTGTTGATACTCAATAATATTTGCAGCTGCTTTCTTTCCAGCTTCAACTCCAGGTTGATCATATGCATTTATATTTACCAATTCAGCGTAGAAGGATACAGCCCTCTCAAATAAAGCGATTAAGGCCCCTAGTGAAAAACAATTTAACTTTTCTAAAGTAATAGTGATACTTTGTCTGTCTTCACTAGAGAGTGCTGATCTAGTTCCTTGCAAAAAACCAGAAAGATATTCTTTAGGATTCTCTTTTTCATCAAAAATATTAGTAGATGGAGAATCTAATAATTCAATAAAAATACAAAAGAAATTATCAATACCATCTCTCAGTTGCTGAACATAAGCATGCTGATCTGTAGAGCCTTTATTACCAAAAACGGAAATACCTTGATTAACGACTTCACCTTTCCTATTAAATTTCTTACCTAATGATTCCATTACTAATTGCTGAAGATACTTGCTAAATACCTGTAACCTATCTCTATAAGGTAAAACGACCATATCTCTCTTTCCAACGCCATTACCAGTTAAATACCATGCAGATGATAATAATGCTGCGGGGTTAGTTTTAAAATCACTTGTACGTGTAGCATTATCCATTAATGATGCACCTCTAATAAATTCAAATATATTTTCATTAATAAGAGCTAATGGAAGTAATCCCACTGAGCTTGTAATACTAGTTCTTCCTCCAACCCAATCTTGCAAATTAAATATTTTTAACCAATTTTCAGTAGTGGCTTTTTTAAATAACTTACTATCTTTCATAGTTATGGCTATAGCATTAGAATTCCATTCAAGAGAATTTCTTTCGCAATAACTTTTAATAATTTCCATAGCAATTCTAGGTTCAGGCGTGCCGCCTGATTTGCTTACTACTACAAATAATGTTGTGGATAATTTTTCAGTTAACTCTTCTAACTTTTCGCTAATTAAAAAAGGATCAACATTATCTATATAAGAAAAATTTAATCCTTTTGAGCATTTCTGCAGTGACTCAGTAATAAGTAATGGGCCTAAACCACTTCCACCAATTCCTATCCATAGAACATCAGTGTAGTTCTGATTATTCTTATTCTTAATATTCCCATTTAAAATTTGTTTTCCAAATTCAGAGATTTCATTAATATCTGAACTAATCTCGTCTCCGATTTTGGAAGATGGAGAAATTGATGGATTTCTAAGCCAATAATGTCCAACTTGTCTATTTTCATCAATATTTGAGATTGCACCATTTTCTAATTCTTTTATTGATGAGAGAACATCTTTAAATTTTTCTTCTAAATTTTTTATCTCTTCATTTGTGAAATTAATTTTGCTTATATCTAACCAAATATTTAAATTTTTATCAAACCAAAGATAATTACAAAATTTATCCCAGGAGTTTAAATCTGCATTCATTTTATATATTTGTTTCTTTTATTTATTCACTAATTATATCTATACGGATAGTACATAGATTTGAATCATTTAAAATTGTTTAAATTTTTATTTTAAATAAATATGTTTTTGAATATAAACAATTAAAGAAGAGGGTTTATTTTATTTCATATGAATTTATCATTAGATAAAATAAAAACTTTGGATAAATCATTTAATTACATAATTTCTCCTGAGATATCTGAATTTAGAAAATTTTCACCAAAATTAAAAATAGGTGTACTTGCCTCTGGGAGAGGAACAAACTTTCAGGAGTTAATTAATCTCTCAGAAAAAGGAGAATTAGATATAGATATAAAAGTTCTCATAACTAACAAAGATGATGCAGGTTGTATAAAAAGAGCTCAAAGTGTAAAAATACCTCACAAAATAATAAGAGGCAATGACTTTCTGAATAAAGAGCTATTTGAATTAGAAATTGTGAATGCTTTAATTCATTACGATGTTGAACTTGTTGTTATGGCAGGCTGGATGAAAATTGTAACTCCATTTTTTATTAAAAAATTCAAAAATAAGATTATAAATATTCACCCCTCATTACTTCCTGCGTATAAAGGTGGTTCTGCGATAAAGGACTCTATATTAAATGGTTCAAAAATAACTGGTTGTTCAGTACATTTTGTTGAAGAAGAGGTAGATAGTGGATCATTGATAATGCAAGCTGCATTGTCAATTAGAGATGATGATGATATTGAATCACTTTCCAAGAGAATACATATGCTTGAGCATAAAATTTTACCTCACTCAATCTCTTATGCTGGTTTTTTGATAAGAAGTAATTTTATGGAAAATTATTAGTTAACTCAAGACCTTCATCCATTGAAAATCCACTCATAATATTTAAATTTTGAATTGCTTGCCCAGTCTGTCCTTTTAACAAATTATCAATTACAGATAATATAACTATCCTTCCATTTCGAATATCTACTTTAACAGAAAGGAAAATTTGATTTGTATTTCTTACCCATTTTGTTGATGGGAATGTATCTACAGGTAAGACTTTAATATTTTTATAATTTCTATAATAATTATCCAAAAGAATTCTGCAATCATC
The DNA here is from genome assembly GCA_003214315.1 of Prochlorococcus sp. AG-418-D13. Classification (GTDB taxonomy): domain Bacteria; phylum Cyanobacteriota; class Cyanobacteriia; order PCC-6307; family Cyanobiaceae; genus Prochlorococcus_A. The sequence continues at coordinate 182,480 of QCLU01000002.1, read as the reverse complement.
AGAAGTTAATCCTGGATCTCTTAATCTCCCATATATAGTCGAATACATACCCCTTGAAATGGGAACCAAATGAGGTGTAAAAAGCAGTTCAATTTTATTTCCAGAAATTAAAGATGCTACTTGCTCGATCTCTGAAGTATGTCTATGGTTTATTAATCCATATGCTGATAGACCTTCTCCACATTCTGATAAGAGTAGCTTTTGGTTTGGTTCTCGACCGCCTCCAGAGGTTCCGCTTTTAGAATCAATTACTATACCTTCATTATCAATAATTCCTTGAGAAAGATAAGGAGCTAATGGAATAAGAGCAGATGTTGGATAACATCCTGGGCATGCAATTAATCTTCCTTTTGAAATGGCTTCTTTATTTATTTCAGGAAGTCCATAGACTGCCTCATTACATAAATCATCATCATTCCTTTTATAAATAGCAGCTTCTTTGGAATATACTTTTTTCCACTCATCTAATGACTTATATCTGTAATCAGCAGATAAATCAATAACTTTAACTCCTCTATCTAATAATTTCCTTGTCAATGTTGAAGAAAGGCCATTTGGTAAGCAAAGTAAAGCAACATCTGCATTATTTGAAATGTTATCTACTGAAATTTCTTCTATATAAGGATCATTATCTAGATTAATAAAAGGGAAATTATCATTCCACTTTGATCCAGATGTTTTATTACCTCCTAAAAATGAAATTTTGTATTTTTTATTTTTCTTTAAAAGATTTACCGCTTGAATACCGCCGTAACCAGTAGCACCTACTATTGCAACATTCATTTCTTTGAATTGGCAGACTTTGAGATAGGATTATAAAGTGTTGAATTTAAGGTAACTAAAACACTATTTTTCTATATTGATAGGAATAATGAAAGAAACAAGTCCCAAATCAAATAATGGAACAATTTTGGATATAAATGAATCTTTTAAAATTGAATTTGATCCTATCAGCGATGCGTTGGCAGCTATAAGAAATGGTGAGTGCATAATTGTAGTAGATGATGAAAGAAGAGAAAATGAAGGAGATTTAATATGTGCAGCTCAGTTTGCAACTCCACAGCAAATTAATTTTATGGCTACTGAGGGACGTGGTCTTATATGCCTAGCTATGCAAGGTGAAAAACTTGACTCTTTAGATTTACCATTAATGGTAGATAGAAATACAGATGAAAATCAAACAGCTTTTACGATATCAATTGATGCTGGACCTGAAAATAATGTTACTACTGGAATTTCTGCTGAAGACAGGGCAAAGACAATTCAAGTTGCTATAAACCCAAATACAAAACCTGATGATTTAAGGAGGCCAGGACATATTTTTCCATTAAGAGCTAAAAAAGGTGGAGTATTAAAAAGGGCAGGTCATACCGAAGCAGCAGTAGATATTGCGGCAATGTCAGGTCTTTATCCCGCTGGAGTAATTTGTGAGATACAAAATCCTGACGGTTCCATGTCAAGACTTCCACAACTTAAAGAGTATGCAAAACAGTGGGGAATGAAATTAATATCTATAGCTGATTTAATAAGTTATCGGTCTCAAACTGAGAGATTTGTATTTAGAAAATCCGATGCTGTTCTTCCAAGTATATTTGGTAATTTCAAAGCTTATGGTTATGTAAATGAACTTGATGGTTCAGAGCACGTTGCATTAGTTAAACAAAAATCATCAAAATTAAGTGAACCTGTACTAGTAAGAATGCATTCAGAGTGCTTAACTGGAGATGCTTTTGGATCATTACGTTGTGATTGTAGACCTCAGTTAGAAGCTGCTTTATCAAGGATAGAAAAGGAGGAAGAAGGAGTTGTTGTTTATTTAAGGCAAGAAGGCAGAGGTATTGGTCTTATAAATAAATTAAAAGCTTACAGTTTACAGGATGGTGGATTAGACACTGTAGAAGCTAATGAAAAATTAGGTTTTCCAGCTGATCTCAGAAATTATGGAGTTGGAGCACAGATATTAACCGATCTAGGGATAAAAAAACTAAAATTACTTACAAACAATCCTAGAAAGATTGCCGGATTAGGTGGTTATGGAATAGAAGTAATTGAGAGAGTTCCGCTAGTAATTTGTCCAAACGATAACAATGCAGAATATTTGAGTGTAAAAAAAACGAAGCTAGGCCACATGATTGATGATGATAATACTAATTCTAGGAATATCGATCCATTTATATCGATTTTTCTTGACGGAAAATATAAATCGAATGATCTAGTTCCAATAAAAAATAATGTTATTAAATTCTGTAGTGAAAAGAACATTAATATTAAACTGGAAAGTACTCCAAGATTATTGGCTTTTTGGAATCGACCGAAATTAGTTTGGCGAATTTTACATGATCAAAATAGAACCAATTCCAACATCAATGATGAAGAGATAAAGAATATAGAATTATTAATTCAGTTTCTATCCAATTATGAAAATAGTACAAAGATTGGAATCATTGTTTCTAGAAACATTGAACAAGCATTACACCCAAAAAGTAGCATCAAATTAATCAATGCTAAATTTACTATTAATAATGAAATTTTACATTCATCTTCAAGAAAATTTAATCTAGATAAAGAGACATTTAGTATTGTTTTTGGAGGCTAAATTACTATTTTAAAGTTGCTTTTATAATTTTTGAACCATTAGTAAGCTTTAGTACTACATCCATATCATCTGTCTTACCAAAAACAGTATGAACTCCATCGAGATGAGGCTGTGGTTCATAAACTATAAAAAACTGACTACCACCTGTATCCTTTCCTGCATGAGCCATAGAAAGTGAACCTTTTAGATGTTTATTGGAATTAATTTCACATTTAATATTATATCCAGGTCCTCCAGTTCCAGGCATACCAGATGCTCCATCACGAGTATTTGGGCATCCACCCTGAGCCATAAATCCAGGAATAACTCTGTGAAATGCTAGACCATCATAAAAACCATCACTAATCAACTTCGTGAAGTTTTTAACTGTATTAGGTGCGTCGTCAGAGAAAAAATCAATATTTATGGTTCCAACTTCTGTCTCAAATAATGCAGTTGTCATTTTTCATTTGTTTAATAATTTATTGATATTTTAATAGCTAAAGCAACTTTTCAAGGTTTTCCTTAATGGTATTTATATCAATGTTATCTTTATTACTATTTTTGTCTTCCTCCCAATTTTCAACTTCTAAGTTTTTTTGGGGTGGTGAAATTAATAACCTATCTTCTGCGGTTTTAGGTACAAAATTTTTTTCTACTAATTTGCATTCATAATTTAGTTTAATGCAGAAATCTTTTATTTCCTCTATGTTGATCATTTCAACTGTTGGCAAAGGAAAATCTTGAGCTTCTAGTAGACCACAATATCTTGTTGCATCATCCTTGTCTTCAAACATAAGGACAATTGTCCTTCCTTTAAGTTCGATTGAATGAATTCCTTCCTTATCTGTTCCTGAATTATATAAAAGAACAAATATGTACATAAGTATCGATTTTTCTATAAATATAATATTTGATTAAGAATCAGAAAGTGATAATTCTTGTAATCTTGTATATAAAGCAATTTCTTCTTCATTAATATCAGCAGGTATCACAACCAAGATTTCAACATATTGATCACCTACATTATCTGCGAAAGTTAAACCCCTACCTTTCAAACGTAACATTCTTCCTGTAGATGATTTTGGTGGCACTTGAAGTGTGACATTTCCTTCAAGGGTAGGAACCTCTACTGCACAACCAAGAAGAGCATCATGAGGAAATAACTCTAATTTATAAAGAACTCTTAAACCATCAATTCTTAGACCACTTTCCGTTTGAACTTTTAACTGTAGATAATGATCTTTACCTCCTCTTGCAATATTTTCAAGTCTTAATCGCCATCCGTCTCCAGCGAAAGGAGGTGTATCAACTTCTACTACGGTTTCATCTTCAAGCTCTATTAAAATTGAAGATCCATTTAAGGCCTCATCAGGAGTTAATTCAATAATTGTCTCGATATCTTGGTCGAGTTTAACTGGAGGCGGCTCTTCTGGTGAGGTTGTAGGGTATTTATAAGTATTAAATTCGTCATTATTTGTATTTATCGATTCATCCTCAAATGGTTCATCATCATATTCCTCGTAATTCTTTGGTGAGTATTCGTATCCAAATAATGAATCAAGATAATCTTGAAAATCAGGAAAACCTGACTTAAAATTATTATTTTCGTTATCATCCTGGATTTTTTCATCCGAACTATTTTTCCTTACATTAGGATCACGTAGATATTCGTATGCTTCGTTAATTAATTTAAATCTTTCTTCTGCATTAAGATCGTTTTTATTTAAATCAGGATGCCATTTTCTTGCTTCTCTTCGAAAGGCCTTTTTAAGTTCTTTATCATCGAAATCAGGGGATAAACCCAAAATCGACAAATAGTCTTTTTTAGAGGAAGTAGTCATTGTCCCATGGATCATCGTCCCTAGAATTACCATACCTCGAATTTCTATAATTTCTATTCATTTGATTATCCCAAGGATCATCATCCCAATAATCATCAGAAAAGAGTTCATCCTTTAATGATCCAAATGTATTTTTAATACCCTTTAAGGGATTATTATCGGTTTTCTTTTCAGCCGCAAATTTTCTGTTTAAGCCGAATAATGCTTCTTGAAGAGCACTTACTGAAATTTCTAGTTCTTGTGGATCATCGTCATCTATATACTCTTCAACATCTTGAATGGCTAATTCAACAGCTCGTTGTTGCCTTTCGGCACCATAAGGACCAAATTCTAATGAAGCATCCCTAAGTCTTCTCTCAGCTTGTGCAATAAGAGTTAAAGCACTATTTTTTCTATCAATTACAGATCTTCTCTTCCTATCATCATTAGCTTTTGATTTAGCTTCTTCAATTATCGAATTTATTTCTTGTTCATTTAAATTAGAACCTCCAGAAATGGAAACTGTTTGCTTTCTTCCAGTTGTTCTATCAGTTGCACTTACTTCTAAAAGACCATTAGCATCAATATCAAATGCTACCTGGACTTGAGGTATTCCTCTTGGAGCTGGAGGTATTCCTGATAGTCTAAATTTACCTAATGATTTATTTTCAGAGGCTAAAGGCCTTTCTCCCTGCCGTACTTGAACAACCACTGAGGATTGATTAGCTTCCGACGTACTAAAGACATCAGATTCTCTGACTGGTATTGGCGTATTACGAGGAATAAGTACCTTCATAAGACCTCCAATAGTTTCTAAACCTAAAGATAAGGGAGTAACGTCATTTAGGAGTAAATCTTGTAAATCACCACTAATAATTCCAGATTGTATCGCAGCTCCAACTGCAACAACTTCATCAGGATTAACAGATTGGCAAGGATCATTAGGAACAAGAGTTTTAACTAATTGTTGAACCATTGGAATTCTTGTGCTGCCACCTACAAGAACTACCTCATCAATATCTTCTGCGTTCCATCCAGAATCATCTAAAGCTATTTGCACAGGCTCTAATAATCTATCTAATAAATCTTGTGATAATGATTCAAATAATTTCCTATCTAAGGTTTCTTCAATATGTAATGGCCCCTCTTTATTTGTTGTGATAAAAGGTAAAGATATTTTTGTTTTTTGCAATCCTGACAATTCACATTTAGCTTTTTCAGCAGCCTCGGTTAATCTCTGTAAAGCTTGTCTATCCCTTCTTAAATCAATATCATGTTTAGCTAGAAATTTTTCTGCAAGCCAATCAACTATTTTTGAATCAAAATTGTTTCCTCCTAACTGTGTATCACCACAAGTAGCTTTAACATCAAATACACCATTAGAAATTTTTAATAATGAAACATCAAATGTTCCTCCACCTAAATCAAAAACCAAAACATTATTAGAAGAACTTTTTTCAAAACCATAAGCTAGAGCAGCAGCAGTAGGTTCATTTAGAATTCTATCTACTTTAATACCAGCTAATATTGCAGAATCCTTTGTAGCTTGCCTTTGCGATTCATTAAAGTAAGCAGGGACTGTGATAACAGCAGAGTCAACAGTATCTCCAAGATATGTTTCAGCATCATTAATTAATTTTCTAATCAATGAGCTAACTAACTCTTCCGGTGCATATTCTCTTTCTGTATTTGGACTAAGAACCCTAACACTTCCATTAGTATTAGCTTTTACATTATAAGGAACAGAAATACTATTTTCATCTAGTTCATCCCAGTCGCTACCAATAAATCTTTTTAGGTTATAAAAGGTATTCTTAGGATTTAGAACAAGTTGTCTTCTAGCTTGATCTCCTATTACTATTTCTTTGTCTTTTGTAAATCCAACTATTGAAGGGGTGGTTCTAGAACCTTCAGAATTTGCAATAACAGTTGGACGCCCAGCTTCTATAACTCCGACAACAGAGTTAGTGGTACCTAAATCAATTCCAACTATTTGCCCCATGATTTTAGATCGCTAAATTAAAGCAAAATTTACTAATAATTTAATTAATTTTTTCTTAGATATTTACATATAATAGTAAAAATCAAATATTTTCAACTTAATTTAAAAAAATAAGATTATTTATAACTTGTCAAAATTATTACTCAATATTTTAAATCATTCTTTAAAGACAAAGTTGTTGATGTAGTTAACCAAAATAAACTAACATAAAACGGAGAGAGAGGGATTCGAACCCTCGATAAAGTTGCCCCTATACAGCATTTCCAGTGCTGCGCCTTCAACCACTCGGCCACCTCTCCCAAGATAACCATTTTAACCCTTGATCATCCCATTTTAGAGGAAAGTTATTTGAAAAAGACTTTGACAGTCACGATTAAAAATAAGGAAACCGGAAAGGTCTACCAAGAACAGGTTAATAGTGATGATTACATACTTAAGGAATTTGAAAAGAAAGGTTTCAAACTTGCATTTTCATGTAGAAATGGTTGCTGTACAAGTTGTGCAGTTAGAATAATATCTGGTAGTTTGCAACAACCTGAAGCCATGGGTGTATCTCAAGCCTTAAAAGATAAAGGTTATGCACTACTTTGTGTCGCTAAAGCAACTTCAGATCTTGAGGTAGAAACTACATACGAAGATGAAGTTTACGATTTACAATTTGGACAATATTTTGGGAGGGGAAACACAAGAGTTGCGCCACCTTGGGAGTTTGAGGAAGATTAATTATCATGTTTGAATTAAGTGAAATAGAGGAAATTACAAATCAAGTAAACTTATCCAGTTTGTATGAAATAGCGAAGAACGCCGCTCAAATTGGTAATGAAATTCTAAAAATTAACTATAATAAAATTCAGAAAATATCATCAAAGGGTAGGAAAGGTGATCTAGTAACCAATGTTGATTTGGAAGTTGAAAATAAAATAAAAGAATATTTATTAGAAGAGACCCCAAACATATCTATCAATGCAGAGGAATCGGGTAAATTAAACAAATCTTCGGATTTAACATGGTGTATAGACCCTCTAGACGGTACAACAAATTATTCCCATGGATATCCTTTTTTTGGAACTTCTATTGGTCTTGTATATAAAAACAAGCCAATTATGGGAGCTATATCAGTACCTTATTTAAATGAACTATATTCAGCCTGTATCGGTTTAGGATCATTTTGCAATGATAATGAACTTAAAGTATCTAGTCCTTCAAATCTTTCTGATAGTCTACTCGTAACTGGTTTCTCTTATGACAGATTTGAGACAGAGGATAATAATTATGCTGAATTTTGTTATTTAACACATAAAACTAGAGGTGTTAGAAGAGGAGGTGCAGCAGCAGTTGATCTAGCATTTGTTGCGGCAGGTAAGGTAGATGGATATTGGGAAAGAGGATTGGAGGTATGGGACCTAGCGGCCGGTGCTATTATTGTTAAAGAGGCTGGTGGTATTATTTCTGATTATCCATCAGGCGAATTTAATTTAAGTTCAGGAAGAATTTTAGCTTGTTCTCCCAACCTTGAAAATGAATTAAAAAATGAACTAGATAAAGTCTCTCCATTTAAAAAAAATCTCTATACCTAAAATTAGTTAAATATTAAAATGACCGATATAAAGGAAATTAAATTAGTCGATGTAAAAAATAACTCAAACATCATAAATAATTTAAATAGTATTTATAAACTATGGGGATATGAAGAGGTTTCACCCTCATTTATAAATACTTTAGAGACCATAAAAGGCCGTGGCGTTATTGACGAAAATCAGGTTGTAGGAATAGTAAGTAATAATTCATTATGTCTTAGGCCAGAAATGACAACATCAATTGTTAAATTGTCATCTACTAGATTAATAAATAAGAAAAGACCCATAAGATTATTTACAAATGGAATGGTTTTTGATAAAAAACAAAATAATAAAAATTCATTTAAGTTACAAGAAAAATTGCAGAGTGGAATTGAATTAATTGGATATGATACAAAATACCCAGAAATTGAAGTTATTAATATTTTGTTTGATTCAATCGATAATATTAATTTGAAGGATGGTTGTAATTTATTTCTACTAGTAAGCACAACAAAAATAATGGACTTGATACTGAACAAATATAAGAATAATAATTTTGAAGAAATTAAGAAAAGTCTGGTTAATTTTGATCAAGATAATTTATCTAAATTAGGAATAGATGAAGATGATAAATATATTCTTAAAGATCTTTTATTCACACGAGGAGAGCCAATTGCAATATTAAAAAAATTAAAAACTATATATGGTATTAGTAAAACATTAGATGACTTAAATTTTTTATTTGAAACATTATCAAAAATATCTAATAAATATGGTGTTAAATTACAACTTGATCCCACTTTTCAACCTCACTTGAATTTATATGAAGGAATAGTTTTTCAACTAATAGGAGATAATGGTAAAAATAAAAGGGTCATCGCAAAAGGCGGAAGATATGATGAATTAGTAAGATCATATAGTCCTAATGAGAAAATATTTAATGGGATTGGATTTACAATTTCAGTAGACATTTTAAGAAATTTAATTAAGGAAGAAAAGACAGATAAAAAAAAGGTTTTATTGATGTTTAAAGATTCTTATTTGTTAGAAAAAGGTATGAATGAACAAAAATTACAACAGAAAAAAGGAAATATTGCTGTCTTACATTTAAATCCATGTGATGACTTGGCTAAAGCCAATCAAATTATGAAAGAAAATAATTGTAGTGAGATTTTGTGGGTTAAATAAAACCTTTTAAAAATTAATTTAACTTTTAAATTCATATATTGTTCGGACAATACTCCTAATTAAACTTGATTAACTAGTTTTTAAGAAATAAGATTTAAAATGTTTGATTTTTTTTTAATGGAAAAAGGCGAAATTCGTATTAATACCGAAAATATTTTCCCAATTATCAAGAAGGCAGTATATTCTGACCATGAAATCTTTTTAAGAGAACTTGTCAGTAATGGTGTTGACGCAATTAGTAAAAGAAGAATGGCCTCTATGGCAGGTGATTGCGAGAATACTGAGCAGGCTCAAGTAAAAATAACAATTAACCGTGAAAAAAATACGTTAACAATTTCCGATAATGGAATTGGAATGAATGATGAAGAAATTAAGAAGTACATAAATCAAGTTGCATTTTCTAGTGCTGAAGAATTCCTAACAAAATACAAAAAAGATAATGATGAATTCATAGGTCATTTTGGACTAGGTTTTTATTCAAGTTTCATGGTTGCAGATAGAGTAGATATATTAACTAAGTCGGCAATTGGGGAATCAAAAGCTTTCAAATGGTCTTGTGATGGATCGCCAAATTTCACGTTAGAGGAATCAGAAAGAGAGACAATTGGTACAGATGTTATTCTTCACCTACTTGAAGAAGAAAAAGAGTTTATCGAGCCTGAAAGGATTAAATCGCTAATAAAAAAATATTGTGATTTTATGCCAATAGATGTTTTATTAGAAGGAGAGACAATTAATAAGAAATATCCTACTTGGAGAAAACAACCTAGTGAATTAAAAGATGAAGATTATATTGAGTTATATAAATACCTTTATCCTTTCCAGGGAGATCCACTGTTATGGATTCATCTAAATACAGATTATCCATATGACATACAAGGGATATTGTATTTTCCAAAGTTGTCAGGTAGAGCTGATTGGGAAAAGGGAGAAATAAAACTATTTTGCAATCAAGTATTCGTAAGCGATTCAATTAAAGAGATAGTACCAAAATACCTTTTACCTCTAAGAGGAGTTATTGACTCTACAGATATACCCCTAAATGTTAGTAGAAGTGCATTACAAACAGATAGAAAAGTAAGGTCTATATCATCATTTATCTCAAAAAAAATCGCTAATAAACTGAAGGATTTGATAAAAAATTCTCCAGAATTTTATGCAGAAATTTGGGATTCAATATCTGCTTTTATTAAAATTGGTGCTATCGAAGATGAAAAATTTGCTGATTTAGTCAATAACAGTATAATTTTCGAAACAATAATAAATTCAGAGAAAGATTTAACTAAAGATATTGAAAATAAATCCCTCATCAAGTCCAATGATAAATATTTCACAACTCTCGCAAATTACAAGGAGCGAAATAAATTAACTGATTCTAAAAAAATAATTTACTGTTCAGATTTGATTGCTCAGTCTATTGCATTAAATATTTGTTTATCTGATAATAAAGAAGTTATTAAATCAGATCCCTTAATTGACGCACAATTTCTTCCATGGTTGGAAAGTAAAAATGAAGATTATCAATTCCAAAGAGTAGATTCAGAAATAAATGAACTAGAAGATAAAGAAACAAAAGAAATTGTAGATAAGGATGGCAAATCAAATACAGATAATCTTAGAGATACGATAGTTAAGGCCCTTAACAATGAAAAAGTAACAGTTAAAGTGCAGTCACTTTCAAGTAAAGATGCTCCACCAGCCATGATCTTGCTTCCAGAACAAATGAGAAGAATTAATGATATGGGCGCTTACATGGAACAAAAAATGCCTGGCTTACCTGAATATCATGTGCTCTTAATTAACAAAGAACATCCACTTATTGTTGGTCTTAATAAAATTACAGGCAACAAAATAATTATTGATGAAAAAGATCCTATTGAGAATACATTGGCATCTAAAATTGCTAATCATGTTTACGATATGGCTAAGCTTTCAGTTGGTGGATTAGATCAAGAGCAGATAATTAATTTACAAAATAATAATGCCGAATTAATTTCAGAATTACTTAATTCAACAAATTGAGTCATGTGTTAGAATTTTTAAAGATATAAATCAATAAATATGTCAAGAGTTTGCGAACTGACCGGTGCAAAAGCTAATAACGGGATGGCAGTGAGTCACTCACATATTCGTACAAAAAAATTGCAACAAGTTAATCTCCAAAAAAGGAAGCTATGGTGGGAAGAGGGCAAAAAATGGGTAAATATAAAAATAAGCACCAAAGCCCTAAAGTCTATACAAAAAGTAGGTTTAGATAAATTTGCTAAATCAAATGGAGTTGATTTAAAAAAATTCTAAATTTGATGAGAAATTTAGTTGTAAGTATATTAATAGCATTTATTCTTTTATTTAATTGTAATTCAGCCTTCTCTTTTGATTTTGCTCCTGAAATTGGTGATTATGCTCCTAACTTTCAGTTAGAAGGTTTTAATAAAAACATAAAAACAAAAAAAAAATGGGAATTAAGTGATTTTGAAGGTCAGTGGCTAGTTATGTATTTTTATCCAAAAGATTTTACAGCAGGTTGCACTCTTGAAGCTAAAGGTTTTTCGGAATTAAAAAAAGATTTTTCAAAATATAATGCCGAAATTATTGGCGTTAGCGCTGATAATCAAGATTCTCATGAGAGTTTCTGCAGCGAGAAATCCATAAACTACACTTTATTATCTGATCCTGACGGAATTATTAGTGATAAATATGGTTCCTGGATTCCTCCATTCTCAGATAGAAATACTTTTTTGATTTCTCCAGATGGGAAAATTTCGTACAGATGGATAAGTGTTTTACCTATAAATCATGCTAAAGAAGTTCTCAACGTTTTAAAGAAAAAAATATAAAATTTTGCACGAATTATCATTTGGAACTTGGTTAATACATATCTCATCAGTAATAGAATGGATTTTTGCCATATTAGTCATAAACAAAATTTCTACATATAAAAAATATAATTTATTTTTTTGGTTAAGCCTCGCTATGGTCCCAAACTTAATAGGTGCTATGTGTGCGATCACCTGGCATATCTATGACAACCAAGAAAATCTTTACGGCCTAGTATCACTTCAAGGAATATTTACATTTATAGGAAATTCAACATTAGCCTTAGCAGCAATAATAATTTTTAAAGGAAAAGAGACTTATGAATGATTTATTTTTTAAATTTATAGAAAAATTAGGTTCAATTGATAACACATTATTGTTCGCAGTATCAATAATTCCATATGCAATATTTTTGTTTTACTTATATAAAATCAAATCCGTTAATATTTTTGTGAAAACAGGATTTTCCTTAACTGTTTTATTCGTATTCATAACTATATTGTTATCTATCTTCGTACTAAATTACTATGATAAAACCCTTGTTGAGGTTGACTTCCTGCATGGCTTTGCAGAATCCTTCCTAACTCTAAGTGATTTTGTTATTTTGTTTGGATTTATAAAGTTGTTAAATAGCTTAGAAGTAAACAACTCTTAAGACCTTTTACAATTTTGTGTTTTTTAGGTAAAAGTATTAGAGAATATATGAAAATAACGATTTTTTATGTTTACTACATTATTTGCAGCTGCAGATCCAGCAACTTTTTCTTGGTCTCCAAAGTGTGCCGTCGTAATGATTGCATGTAATGTTTTTGCTTATGCAATTGCTAGAGCAACAATAAGAAAACCTAATGAAGGTTTTGAAATACCTAATTCAAAATTCTATGGTGGTTTAAGTCACGCATCAGTTGTAGGTGCTAATTGCCTAGGTCATATTTTCGGAATTGGAGCAATCTTAGGATTAGCCTCACGAGGTGTTTTATAAAAATTTATTTATTAAATTTTTAATTATCTAACTTAAATTTTTTAACAATATTGTCTGCCATCTGATCAGGCATAAGTCCTAATTTTTCTTTACTCTGATCAGGTGAAGCATGATCAACTAAAACATCAGGTATACCTATCCTGTATACGGGAATGTTTACTTCATTATCGTTAAACAATTCAACTATTGCGGAACCAAATCCACCTATTAGGGTTCCTTCTTCCATTGTTACTACTTTTTGAATCCTACTTGCTAATGGCATAATAAGATTTTTATCGAGAGGTTTCACAAATCTTGCATTAACAATGCATGCGTTAATTTTCATATTTTTTAGGATCTTTGCTGTTTCAATAGCCGATGCGACCATTGATCCATAAGCAATAATTAAAATATCTTCTCCTTCTTCAAGTATTTCAGCTTCGCCTATATTCAAAGGTTCCCAACCCTCATCCATTACAGCCACTCCTAATCCAGAGCCTCTGGGTATTCTTAGAGCTGTAGGACCGTTATGGTTTATTGAAGTTATTAACATTCTCTGTAACTCAGACTCATCCTTTGGAGCCATCAATACAAAATTAGGTATGGATCTCATATAACTGATGTCGTACTGACCTTGGTGAGTAGGACCGTCAGCTCCAACTATCCCAGCTCTATCAAGTACGAATGATACAGGTAAATTTTGTATCCCTACATCATGAATTAATTGGTCGAAAGCACGTTGAAGAAAAGTACTATAAATAGCTACAACAGGTTTAAGACCATCGCAAGACATTCCTGCCGCAAGAGTAACTGCATGTTGTTCTGCTATTCCTACATCGATATATTGATCAGGGATATTTTTTTGTAATATATCTAAACCAGTACCTGTAGCCATTGCAGCTGTAATACCAACGACTTTGCTATCTTGCTCACATATTTTTAATAAGGTTTGACCAAAAATTTTACTATAACTAACAGGTTTAGGTTTCTTTGATGGAATAGATTTCCCAGTTGTCAGATCAAATGCAGACTGAGCATGATAACCAACTTGATCAGCTTCTGCATAAGGGTAACCCTTTCCTTTTGTTGTGACTACATGCACAAGTACAGGTTTTTTAAGTTTATGAGCAGCATTAAAAGTATTAACTAAATTTCCAATATCATGGCCGTTAATTGGCCCCATATAAGTAAATCCAAGTTCTTCAAAAACAGCTCCAACTTTAGGAACAGCTAGTCGTCTCACGCTCCCCTTAATATTTTTTAGTTCTTCTGGAATATCCTTACCAATTAAGGGGATATTTTTTACACTTTCTTGTACACTATCAGACAAAAATTTTAACGGTGGACTAACTCTTACCTTATTTAAGTAAGAAGACAGAGCTCCAACTGGAGGTGAGATAGACATATCATTATCGTTTAATACTACAACTAAAGGAGTATTTGGTAAGTGACCTGCATGATTTATCGCTTCTAATGCCATTCCTCCAGTTAATGCTCCATCTCCAATAACAGCGACACATTTGTAATTTTCACCTTTTTTATCTCTTGCTATTGCCATTCCTAAAGCAGCAGAAATAGAAGTGCTTGCATGTCCAGCACCAAAATGATCAAATTTACTTTCACTTCTTTTTAGATATCCAGCTACTCCATTTTGTTGTCTAAGTGAATCAAATTGACTGAAACGTCCTGTTATTAGTTTATGAGGATAACCTTGATGTCCAACATCCCAAACAACTTTATCAAAATCAAGATCAAGAGTTTGATATAACGCCAATGTCAGCTCAACTACACCTAATCCAGGACCAAGATGTCCTCCACTAGTAGATACTACCTGAAGATGTCTTTCTCTAATTTGACAAGCAATTTCCTCTAATTGTGAAACTGATAAGCCATGAAGTTGATTTGGATGACTTAACTCACTTAAAAGCATTTATCAAAAATTAGTATCTATATAATCTAAAACGCCGAGGTGCAAAATAAGTATTTTTTTTGAAATAGATCATGTAATGTTTTATTAGATTAATAATTAATGCTAAAAATATATATATGAATGATTATTTTAAAAAAATACTTCAAGCTGAAGTCTATGAAGTAGCAAAAAAAACACCGCTAGAGAAAGCTCATAATTTAAGTAATACACTTAATAATGAAGTTTTTCTAAAAAGAGAAGATCTTCAAGATGTATTTTCATTCAAAATAAGAGGGGCATATAACAAGATGAGTAAGCTCAGTAAATCTCAGCTTACTCAAGGAGTAATTACTTCAAGTGCCGGTAATCATGCTCAAGGAGTTGCGCTTAGTGCTCTCAAGTTAAATTGCCAAGCAACCATATTAATGCCAGTTACAACACCTATAGTAAAAGTTAACGCCGTAAAAAATCTAAAAGCAAAAGTTATATTATTTGGTGATAATTATGATGAAACTTATAAAGAGGCAATAAAGATTAGTCAAGAAAGAAATTTATGTTTTATTCATCCATTCGATGATCCAGATGTTATTGCGGGACAAGGAACTATAGCTATTGAACTTGAACAGCAACTAAAGGAAAAACCTTACGCAATTTATATTGCTGTTGGCGGTGGTGGATTGATATCAGGAATATCTCTATACATTAAAAAAATATGGCCAGAAGTAAAAATAATTGGCGTAGAGCCTGAAGACGCAGATGCCATGACAAAATCCTTGGAAGAATCAAAAATTGTGGAACTATCTTCTGTAGGTCAATTTGCAGATGGAGTGGCGGTAAAAAAAATTGGTAAAAATACTTTTGATATTGGTAGAAAATATATAGATAAGATGATTAGGGTTAATACTGACGAAATCTGTGCTGCTATAAAAGATGTTTTTGAGGATACTAGATCAATATTAGAGCCCGCAGGTGCCTTATCAATAGCGGGAATGAAAAAAGATATTCTAAATTCAAATCATTCAAATAGAAAAATGGTTGCGATTGCATGTGGTGCAAATATGAATTTTGAGAGGCTTAGATTTGTAGCAGAAAGAGCAGAACTTGGAGAGTGTAAAGAAGTAATGATGGCTGTTGAAATTCCTGAACGTGCTGGTAGTCTAATTGATTTTTGTAAGTTACTTGATAATAGAAATTTAACTGAATTTAGCTATAGGATGTCGAATTCTAAGAATGCACAGATCTTTGTAGGAGTTCAAGTCTATGGTTTAAATGATAAAAAAAATTTATTAAATGTATTTAAAAATTCTGAGTACTCATTTATTGACATAAGTGATGATGAATTATCTAAAAATCATCTCAGACATATGGTAGGTGGAAGATTACCAAGGAATTTTAAAGAGTTGGAATATAGAAACTTTATTGAACTTTTATACAGATTTGAGTTTCCTGAAAGGCCTGGCGCATTAATAAACTTCTTAAATAATATGAAATCTAATTGGTCTATAAGCGTATTTCACTACAGGAATTATGGGGCTGATGTAGGGAAAATTGTTATTGGAGTTTTGATCGATAAAAATGAGATTTTAGAGTGGAATAAATTTGTAAGAATTTTAGGCTATAAATTCTGGAATGAAACTCAGAACGATACATATAGATTATTCCTTGGTGCATCAGATTAAATTTAAGGTAAATTAGGAAAGATTTCGGTAATTAAAATCAATCAATCTGATCTAAATACCACGCCAATATCTGATATAGATATAGTTACTAAAGTTGAAGCTGTTCTATATTTGAAAGGCAGACCAATAACAAAAAAGGATCTTTCAGAAATTACTAATTCTGATATAAACTCAATAAATGATGCAATTAAAGATCTAAAAAATAAATACTCTAATCCCAACTCAGCTATTGAATTAAATGCAGTTAATAACAGTTTTTCTCTCGAACTAAAATCTAGTCTTAATGAATTCGTCGATGATTTACTTCCTTCTGATTTGAAAACATCCGAATTAAGGACATTGGCAACTATTGCGATCAAAAAAAAGATCCTGCAATCGGATCTTATACTTCTTCGAGGTTCAGGCGCTTATGATCATATTAAAGAATTACTAGAAAAGAAATTCATCGTCAAACGGAAGCAAAAAGATGGTAGATCATATTGGCTATCATTATCAGAAAAGTTTTTTCAAACTTTTGCTGTAAGTAATGAATATCTCTCAAATATAGGAAGTGGTAACAATAAGCAGCAATAATAAGTAAATGTTAGGATGTATTAAATTACTACAAGATAATGTTATCTGAGATTTTTGCAGTTCTGGGTCAAACTTTATCAATTTATTCTTTCATATTGATAATAAGAATTTTACTTACATGGTTTCCAGGTATTGATTGGAGTAATGGTGTTTTATCTGCATTAACTTCTATCACAGATCCTTATTTAAACATTTTTAGAGGTATTATCCCTCCAATAGGTGGATTTGATATTTCATCTTTATTAGCTTTTTTACTTTTAAATGTCATTCAAAATTTAATTACAAATCTCCAGTATGCAAGCTTAGGTTATAGCTGAATTTATCTATCATCTCCAGAACCTCTTATCTTGCCTTTAGCAGCTCTTAATTTTAATTTTTCAAGGTTTTGTAATGCAACATCCTCTAAATTGAAATTTAATTCTGTACAAAGATTTGATACATACCACAAAACATCTCCTAACTCTTTTTTAATACCTAATTTTGATTCGTTATCAAATATTCCATTTTTATCTCTTATAACCTTTTTCACTTTTTCTGCCACCTCACCAGCCTCTCCCACTAAACCAAGAGTTGGATAAATATTATTTGAACCTAAATCTGGATATTGTGCTGTCTCTCTAGCTTTTTTCTGATAAGTTTTAAAATCCATGACTTAAATAACTAACTTTGGGTATGGTAAATTTATTTATATCTAGCAATATTATCTATATATGTCGAATATTGATTTAAAAAGAAGAACAAAAATAGTCGCAACTATTGGCCCTGCAACTCAATCAGAAGAGATAATTACAGATTTAATTAAAGCTGGAGTAACAACATTCAGATTAAATTTCTCGCATGGAGATCATAAAGATCATGCTGAGAGAATAAAAACCATAAGAGAAGTATCAAGAAAGTTGGATATTGATATTGGAATATTACAGGATCTTCAAGGACCAAAAATAAGATTAGGGCGCTTTAAAGATGGTCCAGTAAAAGTTAAAAAAGGGGATAAATTTACACTGACATCGAATGAAGTCGAATGTACTAATACTATTGCTAATGTAACCTACAACAAACTTTCTCAAGAAGTTAGTGAAGGAAAAAGAATATTATTAGATGATGGCAAAATAGAAATGATTGTAGAAAAAGTAGACATAAAAGCTAATCTTTTAGAGTGCCTGGTAACTGTAGGGGGAGTTCTTTCAAATAATAAAGGTGTTAATTTCCCAGATGTTCAATTATCAGTAAAAGCATTAACAGAAAAAGATAAAAAGGATTTAAAATTCGGTTTATCTGAAGGAGTCGATTGGATAGCACTAAGTTTCGTAAGAAATCCATCCGATATAAACGAAATAAAAGATTTAATAAACAAAAATGGGCATTCAACTCCTGTAGTCGCAAAAATTGAAAAATTTGAAGCTATTGATCAAATTGATACTGTTTTACCCCTATGTGATGGGGTTATGGTTGCAAGAGGTGATTTGGGAGTAGAAATGCCTGCTGAGGAGGTACCTCTATTACAAAAAGAATTAATAAGAAAAGCTAATTCATTAGGTATCCCAATAATTACAGCGACTCAAATGCTGGATTCTATGGCTTCGAATCCAAGACCAACCAGGGCAGAAGTTAGCGATGTTGCCAATGCAATTCTGGATGGAACAGATGCAGTAATGCTTTCAAATGAAACTGCAGTTGGCGATTATCCTGTAGAGGCAGTAGAAACGATGGCAACTATAGCAAGAAGAATTGAAAGGGATTATCCACTTAAAGCTATAGAGAGCCACTTACCTAGTACGATACCGAATGCTATTAGTGCAGCAGTTAGTAATATAGCCAGACAACTTGATGCAGGAGCTATAATACCTTTAACAAAATCAGGCTCTACTGCTCGTAATGTAAGTAAATTCAGACCACCAACACCTATTTTAGCAACTACTACAGAGAGGAGTGTAGCGAGAAGATTGCAACTTGTTTGGGGAGTTACTCCTATAGTAGTTAAAAATGATGAAAGAACTGCAAAGACTTTTAGTTTAGCTATGCAAATTGCACAGGAAATGGGGATCTTAAACCAAGGAGACTTAGTAGTTCAAACTGCAGGCACATTGACTGGCATTAGCGGCTCTACAGATTTAATAAAAGTCGGTTTAGTAAGAAAAATTGTATCAAGAGGAATTTCAATAGGGGAAATCGGTGTTACAGGTAAAGCAAGAATAATAAAAAATAATCTTGATATGTCCTTAATCTGTCCAGGAGAAATATTATTCGTTCCGGGGGAATTAATGGAAAATATTCCACTTAGTAAAAATATTGCGGGTATTGTTACGAACCAAAATGTAAATGATGTTTATGCTTTGTTTAACAAAAATAATAAAAAGATTTCTACAATTTGTAATTTAGAAAATATGGATAATCAGCAAATTAGTAATGGGGACCTTATTACACTGCAGCTTAATGAAGGTGTTATATACATGGGGCAAATTGAAGATGATGATGCAATAGATAAATATAAATATGTCTAGGAATATCTCAATAAAAGAAGCCTTAGGCATGGCCACAAAAACTTTAGTTTCGAACAAATTGAGAAGTTCGTTAACAATGCTGGGCATAATTATAGGAAATGCATCAGTTATTACACTTGTTGGACTTGGAAGAGGTGCTCAAACATTAGCAAAAAACCAATTAAGTAATTTAGGTGCAAATGTTTTATTCATTGTTCCTGGAAATAATGACACAAGAAGAAGAGGTATTTCATTTCCGAAAAACCTAGTTTTAGAAGATGCAGTGGCAATAAGTAATCAAGTCCCAACAGTAAAAAAAGTTGCTCCTCAAATCTCTGCTAATGAAATAGTGCAATCAAATTCAAAAAGCCTAAATATATCAATTGCAGGAGTTACTCCTGAATTTCTTGAAGTAAGGAGCTTTGAAGTAGATAAGGGAAGATTTTTATCAATAAGTGATGTTAATAGTGCAAGAAGTTATGTAGTAATAGGTCCTGATCTTAAAGAAGAATTTTTCAAAGATAAATCTTCATCACTTGGAAAAAAAATCAGAATTAAAGATCATAGTTATGAAATCATCGGAATATTAAAACCAAAAGGTGCTGTATTTGGAAGTAATCAAGACAAGAATGCATATATTCCATTAACCACAATGGTAAATAGGATTACTGGGAAGGATCCTACATATGGTGTAAGTTTAAGCTTCATTAGTGTGGAAGCGATAAATAAAAATGCAACTAGTGCCGCTAAATTTCAGATTACTAACTTACTAAGGCAAAGACATAAAATAACAAGAGATGATGACTTCGCAGTTAGATCACAAGAAGATGCATTGAATATTGTAACCAACATAACAAGTGGACTAACTTTTTTATTAGCAGGTATTGGGGCAGTATCTTTAGTAGTTGGAGGCATAGGAATCATGAATATTATGCTCGTTTCTGTTAGCGAAAGGACTGAAGAGATTGGACTTAGAAAAGCAATAGGTGCTAAACAGTCAGATATTTTAATTCAATTTTTAATTGAGGCATTGATTTTATCTACAATTGGAGGATTAATAGGAACAACAACCGGATTAACAGGTGTTTTTCTTTTATCTCTGATAACACCACTTCCTGCATCAGTAGGAATTACAACAACTTTTTCCACTATGATCATTTCAGGATCAATAGGTTTAATCTTTGGCGTTTTACCCGCGAAAAGAGCTTCTAAATTAGATCCAATTGTTGCATTGAGAAGTTTATAAATAGAATTTATAATCATGCTCAATTTGTATAAATTAATTGAGATACTGGTGAGTCTTCAATTACTAGTCATAACAACAATGCTTCCTGTTTATATTCCACTACCATTTCTCAATAGATCTAGTAATAGCTTTGAATTGCCTATCACATGGCAAATTCCGACTATAATTTTATTAACACTTCTATTTAATAAAAGGGTTGTTTTCAGAGCATTTTCTATATATATAGTTATAGGGTTATTTATATTTCCAGTATTTAATCAAGGAGGTTCAATAGGATATTTGCTCACTCCAAATTTTGGTTATTTATTAGGTATGTATCCATTAATCAAAATAATTGATAATTTAAATACTGCAAATAAAATAAATATTGGCAACTTTTTAATAAATGGATTTATAGCAATAGGTGCTATGCATTTAACTGGAATATTTTACAACTTTATACAAATTATATTTTACAGTGAATTTAATATATTTTTATATAATTTAGGGAAATACTCTGCAGGTAAAATTGGATATCATTTTTTAATGCTTTTACCACTATTATTATTTATTAAACCTATAAGATATTTAAAAAATAGCAAATAATGATTAATAAAATTAAAACAAAATTATATTTTTTATCTTTAAGTATTTTTATTATTCTAATAGATCAATTTACAAAATATTTAATGTTTAATAATTATAAAATGTTTATAAATAAAGATTTTCTTTTATTTAAATTAGACTTTGTAAAAAATTACGGGGCAGCATTTAACATATTTAGTGGAAGTAGAATATTTTTATCTTTGATAAGTATTATTTTTTCACTATTACTTATTTATTTGATATTAAGGAAAAATACTTTAAACCCAATTGATCTATATTCTTATAGCTTTATTCTTGGCGGAACTATTGGTAATGGTATTGATAGGATATTAAATGGTTTTGTAATTGATTTTATAAATTTAAATATCATAAATTTTCCAGTATTTAATATTGCTGATATGTCTATTAATATTGGTTTTATTTTTATACTGTATAGCATTTTTAAGAACAATCAATAATATGAATTTCTTGAAATTAAAGTATATAAAATATTCAATCGTTATTTTATTCTTATATATTTTATTTACGATAGTAATAAGAATAGTAAATATTTATACGCTTTTATTTTTAATAATAGTTTTATATATCTTTTATAATGTTGATAAAAAATTATTTAAAAAAATAGTTTATAAAATAGTATATAAAAATAAAAAAAATACACTTTCATTCAAAAATACATATGGTGCTGCCAAGTTAAGTTTGGATGGGGTCGAGAAAATCAATAAAAAAATTTACGATAAAGTAGAAGTTGAATTGTTAAATTATCAAAAAAATAAACTAGAGTTACAATTAAAAACAGGAGATTATAAAGTTACTCTTTTTGGAGCAGGTTCCTCAGGAAAAACATCTATTGCAAGATCGTTATTGAAAAATATTGTCGGTCAAACATCTGCAAAAATAGGTACAACAAAGCAAATTAATAGCTATAAAATTCGAATCCCAATCTTAAAAAGAAACATTAATATAGTTGATACTCCAGGATTATTCGAACCATCTAAGTCAGGGGAAGAAAGAGAAAAAGCAACAATTTTACAAGCATCAAATTCTGACTTGGTTCTCTTTGTGTTAGATCAGGACATAAATAAATACGAAAACTATTTAATCAAAGAATTATTGAAAATAGGAAAAAAAATAATAATAGTTCTTAATAAATGTGACTTGAGGTCTAGAGATGAAAATAACCTCATCAAAGAAAATATAATCGCTATAACTTCCGCTGGAAAAAATAAAATTTCAGTTGTTCAAACAATTGCTGTACCTCAAGGATCTCCCTATGAAAAATCAAATTCATTAAATTTGGTTCCAGAGGTAGGAAGTTTATTTAGAGAAATAATTGAAACTCTCGATAATAATGGTGAAGAGTTATTAGCAGATAATATCCTTTTTCGCTCAACTAAATTAGGTATTAAAAGTAAAAATTTCGTTCAAGAACAAAGATATTTAATTTCAAATAAATTGATTAATAAATATATGTGGATAACAGGAGGAGTTATACTAGTTAATCCACTTCCAGCTGTTGATTTTCTTACTACTACCTCCGTAAATCTCCGAATGATAATGGAATTATCAAAAATATATGAAATAAAGCTTACAAAAAATGATGCAAAAGATTTATCGAAATCATTGCTAAGCGCATTGGCTAAACAAGGAATACTAAAAGGGGGGCTCGCCATTATTTCTCCAGCTTTAGCTACAAGTTTGACTAAAATTATAATATCTAAATCGATACAATCAATTACAGCAGGCTGGTTAATAAGAATAGTAGGACTAAGTTTGATTGAATATTTTAAAAATGGGCAAGATTGGGGAGATGGAGGAATTCAAGAAGTTGTAGATAAGATTTATAGAATAAGTAAGCGAGAGGAAATTTTAAATAACTTCGTAAAGGAAGCAATTTCAAAAATTGAAATCAAAAAATATTTTACATCAAATAAAAGTTTGCCTCCATTTCCTAAGTAAAATTTGATAATTGATCATTTAGATAAGTTCTGAAATCAAAAATAGTTATTAAAAGTAAGTAAGCAATGCAAATGGCTATAGATATAAACCCTGTGACTATTGCTATAATTTTTGGTCTACCGATATTCATTGTTAAGCATATAAAAGTCTCAAAAGTTCTTCAATATGAGAATCTTTTGTATTATAGTTTCCCATCACTACTCTTAAATAATATTTACCTTTAAATTTTGGTCTAGAAAGCATGAAATTATTTTTCATTAGTTCATTAACTTTAGATAGAGTCCAGGCATCAGAGTCTTTTGGCTCAAGCCCCTTTGGTATAAATGAAACAATATGTAGAGGACCTGAATATATATCAAATTTATCTTTACTAATATATTTTAATAAAAAATCCTTCCTATCTATTGATGATTTTAATATATTTTCAATTCCATTCAGACCTAAAAAACGTAACCCAAGCCATAGTTTTATTACCTCTGCAGGTCTAGAACCTTGTATACCAATTTCTCCTCTATTTATAATATTATCTTTAGATGATAGGTAGGGAAGTCCAGTAGAAAATGTATTTTCTAAAGTACTCATATTTGAAACTAATAACAAAGAGGAAGTCTTTGTGATACCAATTATTTTTTGAGGATTAATTGTAATGGAGTTAGCTTGATTAATATTATTTAAACCCTCTATTGGAATAGAAGTTACGGCAAAAATGCCTCCAATGGAGCCATCGATATGTAGCCATATATTTTTTTCTTTGCATATTTCACTAATTTCCTTAATAGGATCAATCGCTCCTCTTACAGTTGTACCTAGCGTGGCAACAATAGCGAAGATCTTTTTATTATCAATAAAACATTTATCTATAGTTTTTCTAAGATTTTGTATATCCATACAACCGTTATTATCAGTTTTAATCCTGATAAGATTTGTTTCATTAAGACCCATAATTCTTGTACATTTAATAAAGGAGGAATGAGCATCTTCACTAACAAGTAATACAGAATTGGGATCTGAACCTAATCCAGAATTATGTCTAGCTGCTATAAGTGCATTCAAATTACTTAAAGTTCCTCCGCTCGCTGCTATGCCTCCTGAAGAATCATTAAACCCTATTTTCTTTGCAAACCATTTGCATAATGATTCCTCAAGCAGAGTAACACTTGGAGACAGTTCGTAAGCAAGAAGATTATTATTTAAACCAGCAGCAATTAAATCGCCTAAAATAGAAAAAATCAAAGGTGGGGGATCCAGATGAGCTAGAGAACCTGGATGAACTGGATTAAATGAATTATTCAAAAGGGCTTGAATCTCAGAAAACAAATCTTCTGTAGAATTACCTTCCTCATCAGGCATCAAGCACTTGAAATTCTCATCAAATGGTAATGGACCATATTTATCGGACTTAGAGAACCAGTCACAAAGAATTTGAGTTGCTTTATTTAGGAGAGTAATTAAGTTATCGTTAGTCCCTAAATACGAAGGAAAGTATAAATCTTTTTTATTAATTAAATCTTCAGTCATCAGATAAGATATCTATTAATAAGTTTATTCTCAATATTGGTAAATGAGGAATATTTTTGAAAATGTAAATAGTAATAATGATGAACAAAAAGGAATAAATATTTTAAAATACTCTAAATGGATGAACTCTATTTTAAGAAGATCAGAAGAAATTGGGAAAGTTGAGTTACCAATCTGTTCAATAATTTTAGATGATAGAGGAAGATGTATTGGGAGAGGAGTTAATAGGAGAAATATAAATAAAGATCCATTAGGCCATGCTGAAATAATGGCACTAAGACAGGCATCTCTAATAAAAAATGATTGGAGATTTAATGAATGTATTATTATCACAAATTTAGAACCATGTACCATGTGTGCATCGGCACTTATTCAAGCAAGGATGGGTAAAGTAGTGTTTGGTACCTACGATAAGAAAAGAGGTGGATTGGGCGGTTCAATTGACTTGTCAAAGCATAAAAGTTCCCATCACAAAATGGAAATTATAGGGGGTATTTTAGAAGAGGAATGCAGTCAAGTTTTACAATTATGGTTTAAAAAGTTGAGGACTCAAAAATAGAATATTTTTTTAACTCAGTATCAAATAGGTTTAATAATCTGTCTACATTCTCCTCACTTGAGTTAAAGCCCATTAATCCTATGCGCCACACCTTGCCAGACAATTCTCCAAGTCCATTGCCTATTTCTATTCCAAAGTTTCTTAAAAGATGATTTCTAAAACCATCTCCATCAACTGCAGGTGGGATCTTAACAGTTGTGAGAGTTGGTAATCGATAATCCTCTGGTACATGTAATTCCATTCCTAGACTTTCTAAACCATTCCAAAGTTTCTTTGCATTAGTATTATGCCTATTCCAAACATTCTCTAAACCTTCATTTGCAATTAATCTTAAACCCTCTCGAATAGCAAAATTCATATTTACAGGGGCAGTGTGATGGTAAACGCGATCAGAACCCCAATATTTATTTAAAAGGGATAAATCTAAATACCAGTTGGGGACTTTTGTTTTTCTTGAACTTAGTTTTTCTTCAGCTCTCTCATTCATTGTAAAAGGACTTAATCCAGGCGGGCAACTTAATCCTTTTTGGCTACAACTATATGCTAAATCTATTTTCCATTCATCTATCAATAGTTCTAGAGCTCCAAGAGATGTAACTGCGTCAACCAAAAACAAGCAGTTATTTTTTCTACATACATCACCAATTCCATCAAGAGGTTGTAAAACCCCACTAGATGTTTCAGCATGAACAATAGCAAATATAGCTGGTTTTTTAGTCTCTATTTCATACTTGATTTCTTCATAAGAAAAGGATTCACCCCAAGTTTTTTCCATAACAGATACATCTGCTTTATATCTAGTTGCCATATCAACTAGTCTGTCTCCAAAATATCCTTTTTTAGCGATAAGAATTTTTTCTCCTTCCTCTATAAAATTCGCTATTGAAGCTTCCATAGCTGCACTTCCAGTACCACTCATAGGAAGAGTCAGACGATTATTGCATTGCCAGGTATATCTTAGAAGTTGTTGAACATCAGACATCAATGAAATATATGCTTCATCTAAATGACCAATAGGGTTCAAAGAAAGAGCGCTTAAGACTTCTGGATGAGCATTTGAAGGTCCAGGACCTAATAAAAGTCTAGAGGGAACATAAGTCTTTGAGAAATGAGATAAATTCTCTTCGTTTAAAGCCGAAATAAGTTTTGCTTCTGTCAAAGCATTACATTCAATTACTTTTAAATTAAACTAATATCGCCACATAAGCGATATTTATTTAAAGAAATTAATTCAATTTAAATATTTAGGTAAACAATTATTAAACTTATGACTTGAAACACTAAAAGAAGTCATCAAGTCTTAAAAAAAGTTATCGTTGATACATAACAAGAATCATCAAGTTATTAATTTCATATAAGGTATTACAAAATTATGTCTAAGTCTCCTCAAGATGTTTTAAGTCAAATTAAAGACGAAGGAATTGAACTAATCGATTTAAAATTCACAGATATTCATGGGAAATGGCAACATTTAACTCTTACATCAGACATGATAGAGGAGGAATCTTTTACTGAAGGCTTAGCATTTGATGGCTCATCAATAAGAGGTTGGAAAGCAATTAATGCCTCGGATATGTCAATGGTGCCAGATGCAAGTACAGCTTGGATAGATCCTTTTTATAAACATAAAACACTAAGTATGATTTGCTCTATTCAAGAGCCAAGAAGCGGTGAGCCTTATGATAGGTGTCCAAGGGCTTTAGCTCAAAAGGCATTAAAATATTTGGACTCAACTGGCATAGCAGATACAGCATTTTTTGGACCAGAACCAGAATTCTTTTTATTTGATGATGTTAGATACGACTCTAAAGAAGGAGGTTGTTTTTATAGTGTAGATACTATTGAAGCACCATGGAATACTGGGAGAATTGAAGAAGGGGGAAATTTAGGATATAAAATACAATATAAAGAAGGATATTTTCCAGTAGCTCCAAATGATACTGCGCAAGATATAAGATCTGAGATGCTTCTTCTTATGGGTGAATTAGGTATCCCCACAGAGAAACATCACCATGAAGTTGCTGGTGCCGGCCAACACGAGCTTGGAATGAAATTCGATTCGTTAATAAATGCTGCTGATAACGTTATGACTTATAAATACGTCGTCAGAAATGTTGCAAAAAAATATGGAAAAACTGCAACATTTATGCCCAAGCCTGTTTTTAACGATAACGGAACCGGAATGCATGTTCACCAAAGTTTATGGAAGAGTGGACAGCCACTATTTTTTGGTGAGGGAGCATATGCAAATTTATCTCAAACAGCAAGATGGTACATCGGAGGAATACTTAAACATGCACCTTCATTCCTAGCATTTACTAACCCAACTACAAATAGTTATAAAAGATTGGTTCCAGGATTCGAAGCACCCGTAAATCTAGTTTATTCTGAGGGTAATAGATCAGCTGCAGTAAGAATACCTTTAACAGGTCCAAGCCCTAAAGCTAAAAGATTAGAATTCAGATCAGGTGACGCACTTGCAAATCCTTACTTAGCATTCTCTGTAATGATGCTTGCTGGTATTGATGGAATTAAAAATCAAATTGATCCTGGTGATGGAGTAGATGTAGATTTATTTGAACTTCCAGCTGATGAACTTGCAAAAATTGATACAGTACCATCATCTCTAAATGACTCACTTAATGCGCTAAAAGCAGATAAGGATTATCTATTAGCTGGTGGAGTATTTACTGAAGATTTTATTGATAACTTTATCGATATAAAATACGAAGAAGTACAACAACTAAGACAAAGGCCTCATCCCCATGAATTCTTCATGTATTACGATGCATAATTAAAAAAACACATTAGTTTAATAAAATCAATTTGAGAAATATCACAAAATAATCTCAAATTGATTTTTTTTTTGTTGGAATATAGATATATATATTGAAAAATGGCTAGGGAATCTATCTCAAAAATTGCATATAAAACGCTACAACAAAGTAAAAGCATTGCAGGTTTCGCTCACAAACAGATCAGTTCAAGATTAATGAATTTTATTCTTCCCGATTCGAAGCTTGAAAATTTTGATATAGATAAGGATCTTCTAATTCAAATCCAAAATTCAATGGATATCTTAAGAGAAGAAGATTGGAATGATGCAGAAAAAAATATATATCCAAAAAAATTATTGTTTGACGAACCATGGCTTAGATACCTAACTCAATATCCTAAAATTTGGCTAGATATGCCTAATACATGGGATAGACGCAGAAAACAAAACTTCGATGATCTTCCAAAATCAATTGATAAAGATAATTATCCTCAATATTACTTGAGAAATTTTCATCATCAAACAGATGGTTATTTATCAGATTTTTCAGCTAGCATTTATGACCTACAAGTAGAGATACTTTTCAATGGAAGTGCTGACTCAATGAGGAGAAGAATAATTAAGCCAATAAAAGAAGGACTTGAATTTTTTAACGATAGAAAAAAAAGTTCTATAAAAATACTTGATGTGGCTACAGGTTCAGGAAGGACATTAAAACAATTAAGAGCCGCATTCCCTAAAGAAAAAATTACAGGACTTGATTTATCTGATTCATACTTAAAAGAGGCAAGTAGATATATTTCAGATTTAGATGGAGATTTAATTCAGTTATTAAAAGGTAATGCTGAGAAATTACCTTTTGAAAATGATAGTTTTCAATGCATTTCTTGTGTTTACTTATTTCATGAATTACCTAGAACAATTAGAGCTAAAGTATTAAATGAATTTTTTAGAGTTCTTGAACCTGGGGGGATATTAGTTTTAGCTGATTCAATTCAAATAAGTGATTCACCTGACTTTACATCCGTAATGGAAAACTTCTATAAATCTTTTCATGAGCCTTTTTATTGTGATTACATAAAAGAGGATATAGATTCTAAAATAGAAGAAGTAGGGTTTAAAGATGTTAAATCAAATTCGTTTTTTATGACCAAAGTATGGTCTGCTGTAAAGTAAATAAAAACTTCTATGACCTATTGGGATAAAGATACTATTCAGCTTGTTCAAAGTCTTAATGACAAATTAAAAATTGACCATTCTAAATGGCATAAAGATAAAGGAAATAAATATAAACGTTCTGCAGAACTAATTTCCGCGGGATTATGCCATTTAATTATTTCTTGTAATGAAAAGGAAACTATTGAGTATATAGAAGAAAGTATTAAATGGTTAAAAGAAATTAACGTAGATCAACCTTGCCCTAGTAAAAATCACCTTTTTAAAGCCAACTGAAGCCTATTACCTTTACTACTCCATCTAATGTCATCAAAGCATTCATTAATAATATATAAGCCACGGCCATTTACACTACTTATTTTTTTTGGTAATTTGTAATCTCTTTTTTTTATTTCTAAACCATTACCTTGATCTTGAATTTGCCAAACACACCAATGAGGAGTAATTATTCTCCTTACTCTAATATTTTTTTTGGGATCTGATTTATTTCCATGTTTTACTGCGTTAACTAGAGCTTCATGTAAACCAAGTTTGATAAGATAGCTTGATGGAGAATTTTTAATAGGTTCTAATAATTGATCGACAAATTCATTTAATTGTAATGATGACTCGAATTCGTAGTTTGACCAGTTAATCTTTGGTCTTTTAAAAAATCTTTTTAAAATATTTTTGCCCCGAAATAAGGACATAATAATATTTTGATACTGTCTTAATTTTAACTTATCAAATACCTCAATTTAAAGAATATTATTATGTCTCTCTGCGATAGCAGGATGACGTAGGATGGAGTCCATGAGTCTTACTCCTCTTAGTTGATTTATTAAAGGCATATGTCCATCAGGAGCATCCAATGACCAGCGAAAAGATCCAGGATATCTTGTCCATAAGCCCTCTTTTTTCCAACCTATTTTCGGCCACATTAATTCATATTTTTTTCCTACTGATTTTAAAATCTTTGCTTGAATTGAGAATCCAAATCGACCAGTAGAATAAATAGTCCATAATCTATCTATTGTTTCTAGATCTTTACCTGACATATTCATAACTTCACTATAGAAAACATATCCACGTTTTTCAGCTAATTTTCCAGCTAATTTTCGTAAGTAGGAACTTGTTAATCTATCGGCCTCTTCAAATTTTTGCTCAACCAACAACAATTGCAAATCATCATAATTAATATCAATATCTGAATATGTATTAAACCAATTATTAAATTTAGAGCTTTCAAAGAATTCAGGCTTAAATTTTTTTAAAACTTGCAATATCCAACCAGCAGCCCAATCATCTCCATCACTATCAAAGATATCAAACAGTGAAGATCCAAGATTAAAAATATTTTCGACTTCAGATTCTATTTGAGTTAATGAATTTATTCTTTTTCTTTGATTGGAATCTACAAATTTTTTTATTAGATCTAATGTAGCATTACTATGGTTATATTGTTCTTTGTTATTCATTTTAAAAAATCAATCTAAAAAATAAAAACTATCCATGTATTTCAAAAGAAAAGAACTAGAGAAATTTAGAAGTTTTAAAGGACCTCTTATAGATGTTAGGAGCCCGAGTGAATATTATAAAGGACACCTGCCTAATTCTATTAACATTCCACTATTTGATAATGATGAGAGATCTATAATTGGAACGATTTATAAAAAAGAAGGAAGAAAAAAAGCAGTCATAGAGGGATTAAAATTTTTCGAAAAAAAAATTAAATTACTTCTTGATAATATTTTCATGAGTATTGAATCTTATAAAACTATTCCTAATAAAAATAATGAATTTTTTATCAGAATATATTGCTCTAGAGGAGGAATGCGTTCACAAAGTATTGCATGGTTATTAGATAAATTTAAATTAAAACCAGTTACACTCGATGGAGGATACAAAATATATAGAAGATGGGTATTAGATAGTTTCTCAAAAAAGTTGAATATAGTAGTTATTGGTGGAAAAACAGGAACAGGAAAGACAAGATTATTATCATTACTAGAGAAATATAAATATCAAACTATTGATCTTGAAGGATTTGCTTGTCATAGAGGCAGTACATTTGGAGGTTTAGGAATGAAAGAACAACCTTCAAATGAACAATTTGAAAATATAATTGCAGAAAAATTAAATTCTTTTAAATGTTCTAATAATATTTTTGTAGAAGCTGAAAGTGCAAATATAGGTAAATGTAAAATTCCTCATGAATTCTTCAATCAGATGAAACATTCTAGGAGAATTGAAATTTTAAGGAGCGAATCTAACAGGTTAGATGAGTTGATAGATACTTATAGTGTTTTTAAGAAAGAGGAACTCCAAGAATCTGTATTAAGGATAAAAAAAAGATTAGGACCGCAAAGAACAAAAACAGCTCTTGAATCAATAAATAATGAGAAATGGGACTTAGTTTGCAGATCAATTCTAGATTATTACGATAAGTGTTATGAATTTGAAAAGGTTGGCAAAACAAATATAAAGTTATTAGATTTAACCGACAAAAAATACGATGAAAGTATCCTAGAGTTAATAAATAATGCTTTATAAAATAATTACAAACGAATGTGAAAAATATTTCCTAAAATAAAAAATTATTAACAGAATATTATGACAGCAAATAAAACTGCAAAAATACAATTTTATGAGGGAACCGATGAACCAGTAGTGCCTGAAATAAGACTAACTAGGAGTAAAGATGGTACCACCGGCCAAGCATTATTTTTGTTCGAAAAACCTCAGGCATTATCTTCAATTACAGACGGTGAAATCACAGGTATGCGTATGATTGATTCCGAAGGTGAAATACTTACTAGGGAAGTTAAAGTAAAGTTTGTTGATGGAGAACCTATATTTTTAGAAGCAGTTTATATTTGGAAGAACACATCAGACTTTGATAGATTTATGAGATTTGCAAATAGTTATGCCAAATCAAATGGATTAGGATATTCTGAAAAGAAGTAGAATATTTTGAAAATTGAGTAGTTCATTATATTTCAAGTTAGTAGTAATTTTAATCACTTCGTTAATAATATGGACTTTAAGGGATTTTCTCCTCCTAATAGTGTGCTCTTTAGTAATTTCAAATATTGTATGTAATTTATGTAATCAAATGCAAAAGGGATTGAAAATTCCTCGATCACTTTCTTTGTTTCTTGTATTAATTGTTATATCAGTAATAGTATTTACTATTTTTATTCTTGTATTGCCTCCATTTATAAAAGAATTCAATGAAATACTAGTTGATATTCCAAATGGTTTATCAAAAATAAATATTTTGATAAATACAAATCTGAACAAATTGAATAACCTGTTTTATGGCGAAAAATCAGAAAACGTTATAGACATATTCAATCTTATAAATAATGTAGTTACCATTCCAGATGTCTCAACTATTGCAAAAGCTATTCAAGAAAGTTTTAAGAATTTAATAAATATAGCGGGAAATCTGGGTTCAGGTCTTTTGAAATTAATATTCGTATTAGCTGTTAGTTTGATGATTTCTATTGAACCAAAACAATATAAAGAAAATATACTTCTATTAATACCAAAAAATTACCGTAACAAATTTAGAAATATTCTGGAAAAATGCAATATTGCATTAGCAAATTGGACCTTTTCTATGGTAATAAGCTCATTATCAGTAGGTTTATTATCATTAATAGTTTTATCTATATTAGATGTCAAATATGTTGTCTCAAATGCTTTAATAGCAATGGTTCTTAATGTAATCCCAAATATAGGTCCAGTTATTAGTGGTATATTTCCTATCTCAATTGCCCTACTAGATAATTTTTGGAAGCCGTTGGCCGTATTAGGAGCATATGTAATCATTCAAAATATTGAAAGCTATATAATAATGCCATCTATAATGAAGAAAAAAGCAAACTTACTTCCTGGCCTAACATTAATTTCACAATTTGGATTCACCTTCATTTTTGGTCCATTAGGCTTAATTCTATCTCTTCCATTAGCTGTAGTAATACAGGTTTTAATCAAAGAATCATTTAAAGATATTTAAAAACTACTTAATTAATTTTTTATATAAATATGGGTATGAAAAAAGTATAAAGAAAGCTAAGGGATGTTTACCGATAGCAAAATATAGTGAACTAAAAGTAAAATGATCAAATAATATTCTTATCTCAGTAGAAAGATCTATTAAAACTAAAGAAAATAAAATTATCAAATAGTAATTTAATTTCATAAAATTTGAAGGTTAATCTCAGTCTTTCAGCAACAAAGATGGAGCCAATAAAATACTTGAATAACTTCCAACTATAATTCCTAAAGATAAGGACAAAGAAAACCAAAATAGTGAGTAAGATCCAAACAAAATTATGCTTAATAAAGGGAAAAGGGTTGTAATACTGGTAAACGTTGTTCTCCTAAATGATTCGTTAACTGATAATTGAATAGTTTCGTTATAGCCAGCTTTCTTAGATTTTAAATTCTCACGAATTCTATCAAATATAACAACAGTATCATTTACAGAATAACCGGCAATAGTTAACAAGGAAACAGCAAATAAACTATTTACCTCGACAGATAATATAATTCCCAACCAGGAAAATATACCGAAAACAATTACTAAATCATGAAATAAAGCTAATAGTGCAAATAATGCATATTTTTTATCAAATCTAATTGTTATATACAAAGATATTGCAAATAAAGACACTAACAATGAAGTAACACAATTAGTAAGTAATCTTTTACCAAGCTTTGGACCTATTAATCTTGAATCCTTACTGTCATAATTTAGAGGCCCAATAATACTATCAAGATTATTGATAAGATTATTTGATTCTTCGATACTCAAATAAGGGGTTCTTATTGAAATTAATTTACTATTATTTTGGAATTGTAATTTAATATTATTTAAAACGTTTTTATTTTTAGAGATCTCTCTTAACTTTTCTAAAACTGAATCAGGGGTAAAATCTGAACATTCTGCTTCACAAACTCTCTCTATTCTTAGTTCATTTCCCCCAACAAAATCCATCCCTAAATTTATAGGTTTCTTAAAAGAAGTATTAAAAGTAGAATATAAAATTCCTAAAAGACTTAACAAAATAAGGACAGTTGAAAAACCAATTATCTTTCTTTTATTTTTTATTAGTTCAAGATTGTATTTCATTGGAAAATTAGAAACAAAAAATTTAATTTGAAAAATTATTCTTGGGTAGATAGAGATTTTTTTGCCTTAAAGATTGATATGTTGTAAAAAATCGCAAAATAGTTTTAGAACAATTTAATGAGGTAAACAAGCTTATTAGAACTCCAATACCTAATGTTGCCGCAAAACCTTTAACAAAATTTGTTCCTAATAAAAACAATACAAAACAACTTAGAAGAGTTGTAATATGACCATCAACTATGGATGAATTAGCTCTTTGAAAACCGCTATCAATAGATCTTGTAAGAGTATTGCCATCATATAATTCTTCTCTAATTCTCTCAAATATTAGAATATTTGCATCAACAGCCATACCAATGCTAAGTATAAGCCCAGATATTCCAGGTAAAGTCAAAGTTACAGGAATTAAAGAATATAGGGCTAAGTTAAAGAAACCATAAAGTACTAGAGACAGAACTGAAACGAAACCTAGAATTCTATAATTAAAAATCATAAATATACCAACAAAAATTAATCCACTAATAGCTGCATAAAGACTTTTTAAAATATTTTTGGATCCCAATAGAGCCCCTACAGTGTTAGTTTCTACTATTTCAATTGGCAATGGCAATGAGCCTCCTTTAAGTTGAACTTCTAATTCTCTAGCATTTGCAGCACTAAAATTGCCGCTTATTGTTGCTGATCCACCAGTAATGCCAGTAATAGCAAACTGATTACCAACACTAGCTTCACTTATTGATTCACCATCTAGAATGATAGCCAATAGTTGATTAGTGCCAGCAATTGACTTTGTAATTTCTGCAAACTTTTCACCTCCTAAATTACTAAAAGTCAATAAAACTTCCCAATTACTATTTGTTTGTTCTTGTCTCCTTCCTGCGTTAATAAGATCCTTACCAGATAAATCTGTTTTAATAAATAAATTTGTAATTTCTTTATTAACATATTTTTTGATTTCAATTAACTTCCCATATAAATCATTACTAGTAGATGAGTAATTCAATTCTTGCTCTATAACTTTAAGATCATCTTGAATAACTTTTAAGAAATTATTATCATTTTGATTTTTTTCTGAAAAGGAATATCGTTCAATTAATTCTTTAATACTCAATCTCTGTAGTTGCAGGGTTTTTAAATCTGTAGATGTTCCTTCTTTTTGGGTTCTAAATTCTAATAAAGCAGTCTTACCTAATACCCTTGAAGCAACTAATGGATTTTGTTCGCCTGGTAATTCTAAAATCAATTGATCTCCACCGAGGGTTTGCAAATTAGACTCAGAAACTCCTAAATTGTTTACGCGCTTATCTATAACCGAATTAACTGCTTCAAGTTCATCCCTTGTTACCTTACCTTCCTCTTTAATAATTTGAAGTGTAAGTTGAGAACCCCCTTGTAAATCCAATCCCAACTGTAAGGGATAATTTATTAATAGATAAACAGATAAAGTAAGTAAAAATATAATAAAAAAAAGCCAACCTTGCCTTCTTTTCATTGTCTATATACTCCCACTAATTAAGTGTTCAACTTTTTCAACTATTTGATGTGGTTGGATTATTGTCAAATTCTCAAGATTTCCATTATAAGGAGTTGGAATATCCTGACTAGATAATCTAATTGGTCGAGCATCTAGATCATCAAAACACTCTTCTGTTATCAAGGCAATTAATTCTGCACCAATACCTCCAGTCTTCATACATTCTTCAACAATAATTACTTTATTTGTTTTTCTTATTGATTTTGAGATGGTTTCCATATCAAATGGTTTCAAACTTATTAAATCTATTAACTCAACATCTATTCCTTTTTTTTCTAATTCTTCAACAGCTTTAAGGCAGTGATGTCTCATTCTTGAATAAGTCAATAGAGTAATATCTTTCCCTTCTTTTACAACGTCAGCCTGATCTAAAGCGCAAGTATAATCACCCTCAGGTAATTCTTCAGACAAATTGTATAGAAGAACATGTTCGAAAAATAGAACCGGATTATTATCTCTTATAGCTGCTTTCATTAAACCTTTAGCATTTGTGGGTGTACTACATGCAACAATCTTTATGCCAGGAACTGCATGAAAATATGCTTCAAGTCTTTGACTGTGCTCAGCACCAAGTTGACGACCAACTCCTCCAGGTCCTCGAACCACTGCTGGTATTTTATAATTTCCGCCACTTGTATATCTAAGCATACCCATATTGTTTGATATCTGATTAAAAGCTAAAAGCAAAAAACCCATATTCATTCCTTCTACTATTGGTCTTAAGCCAGTCATTGCTGCACCCACAGCCATACCGGTAAAACTATTCTCGGCTATTGGAGTATCTAAGACTCTTAACTCTCCATATTTTTCATATAAATCCTTAGTTACCTTATAAGATCCTCCATATTGACCAACATCTTCCCCCATAACGCAAACATTTACATCATTTGCCATTTCTTCATCAATTGCCTCTTTCAAAGCATTAAATAATAATGTTCCAGCCACAATTAATTACCTAATTAATCACATATATAATCCTACCACTTTGAATAATTCAACCTCCTTCAGCGAAGGTTATGAGTAGTAATATTGATAAAATCATTCCAGGTGAAAGCAAAAGGACTAAAAGGCCTAAGTCATGTAAAGACATTCAAAAATAGTGTTTTTTTAATAATATTGGCAATTCAATTTTTCTTCAGAAAAAAACTGCGAATAAATACAATAAAAAGTCCTATACCTATAAAAGCAAAAGAGAAAGTTAGCAAAAAAGATAATCCAATTATTAAGGTATTAATACTAGAAGAAATATTTTGGACTATTTCAGAAGAATTAGATGGTTTATGTAATGAAAAATAAATTGCAATTTTATTACTTAAAAAATAAAAAAATATAAATAATAAAAAACTTGTTAATGATCCTACAATAAAATTTAATGGTCCTTTTTCAGGAATGTTTTTTTCAATATTCTCATTACTATTATCAGCCACAATAAAATTTTGTACAAAAAAAATTTAAATGAATGTTATTCCCTTTTCGAGGAAAGTGCAAACCCATGAATCGTAACCTTTATTTCTAAACAATTTATAATTTGCAGTTAATTCTTTTTTAGCAGTCTCTATATCTTTAAAGAGTGCAAAGCATGTAGGGCCTGATCCACTCATTGAAAATGTGAGACAATTTTCTAATTTAGAAAGTAAATATAATGCCTGCTTTACAGAATCATTTTCATTTTCAACAACTAACTGCAAATCATTTTTAATAGATAAATGTTGATTATCAAAATTTAAGTTATTTAAACCATTATCTCTTAAATTTTTTCTTATGTTCTCAATCATTTCTCTATCAGTAAGATATTGATCACAAAATCTATTACTATATTTTTTATAAGTTTCAGCTGTAGATACTGATACATTTGAATTTTTTAAAAGAATTACTCCATATTCAAAGTTTGAATCTAATTTCTCCAAAATTTCCCCTCTTCCAAAACATAATTGAATACCACCATTTATAAAAAAGGGAATATCAGATCCTAAAGTTGATGCTAATGAACATAATGTTTCTTGATCTAAGTTCAAATCCCATAACTTATTAAGACCAATTAATGTTGCTGCTGCATTACTGGATCCACCAGCTAATCCTGCGCCAATTGGAATATTTTTCCTTAAAAATATATTCGCACCGTAATCTATATTTGATTTTTTCCTTAATAGATTTGCCGATTTAACAATTAAGTTTTCATCAGATAAGCTTAAATCATTGCAATCAGACTCAAGTTTAATTAAACCTTCATTATTAATTTCAAATTCCAAATAATCAGACAGATCGATATTTTGCATAATCATTGCTAACTCATGAAATCCATCCTCTCTTTTACCAATAACTTCAAGGTGCAAATTTATTTTGGCAGGAGATTTTATATTAATTTTCGTTTTAGCTAAATCTTGCATATACTTAAATTTTTATTTTTTAATTTTAATACAATTTTCTGCAAGCTTAATCCATTGGTCAATTGAAATATCTTGTGGTCTTAAATTAAAACAAACTTTTGAAGATTCAGATAATTCATTTATCTCTTCATTTGAAAGTATTGAATTAAGAGTATTTCTAAGCATTTTTCTTCTTGAATTAAATGAAATTCGAAGAAGTTTATCTATATATTTTTCTAAACTAATATTTAATCTTAAATCATTTTTAATTGGTTCGAAAACTACTAAAGAAGAAAAAACTTTTGGAGGCGGACTAAATGATGAAGGCGGCACATCACATATTCTTTTTATTTTTGATAAAAGTTGCATTCTTATACTAAGCGCCCCAGCATTGGGACTACCTTCTTTTGATAAAATCCTATCTACAACGTCTTTCTGCATTAAAAATATTATTTTTTCGTAATTATAGTTTCTTATAATGCCCAATCGACCTATGAAAATATCCAATATTGGGCCAGTTATATTGTAAGGAATATTTGCAATCACTTTTGTAATCTTCTTATTAATCGAATCTAAATTTACAGAAAGAATATCTCCTTGCTGCAGTGAAAACTTATCATTATTATTGAATTTATCATTTAATAAATTTATTAAATCTTTATCTAACTCAATTGCATGTAATTTTTTAATTTCTGAATCTAACAACTTTGAGGTTAAAGCTCCTTTACCAGGACCAATTTCTAAAATAAAGTCATTTTCATTAAGAACAGCAATTTCTTTAATTTTTTCTAATATTTTTTTATTTACCAACCAGTGTTGTCCAAATCTTTTTTTTTGATGATAGTTTTTAGAATTCATCTAAAAGATAAATAATATGTTTAAATTAAATATGAATTTATTTAATACTTTATATCATGAGCTTATCAAAAAAAAATTTAGATAAACTCAATAAATTTAAAAAAAAGGAAAATTTAAATAACGAAAGCAAAAATATAAAAAATTACACAAATATAACTAATAATGATAATTTAATCACCAATCCACTTAATTCAGAAGATCCCAATAAAATTTTTTATTCGTTAATTGATAGTTCAGAATCTTTAGAGGAGACTTCTAACGTTAATAATTCACTAAGAGAAAGTGAGATTAATCAAATTAATATGAATTCTAAAACAGATAATTTTTCCAAGAAATTAACAACCGAAGAGGAACTATATGATGAATTTAATTATCTTCTTGATGAATAATTAGTTTTAATATTTACTTATGCTTCAGAGTAATAGATTAGAAATTTATGCTATCGGCAAAATAAAGAAACTTTGGATTAGAGATGGAATTAATCAATACAAAAAAAGAATGCCTGAACTTATTATTAATGAGTTAAAGACTTTTAATTTAAATAATCTTAGATCCAATAACAATATTATTATCTGCCTAAGTGAAGAAGGGAAAAAGTTTAATTCAGTTGAACTATGTTCCTTACTCTTGAATTTTAAAAATAAAAAAATTAATTTCTTAATCGGTGATACTGATGGAGTTGGTTCAGATATAAAAGAAAAATCAGATCTTGTACTAAGCCTGTCTCCTTTAACTTTTCCTCATGAATTAGCTAGATTAATACTAATCGAGCAAATCTATAGAGCTATTTCTATATCTAACAACTCCCCTTACCATCGTTCTTAAAAAGATTAGATTCAATCTAAAATTAATCTATAAAAGTTTAATAACTAACTATTTTTTGATTTTTTGCTATATAGTACATATATACTATCAATTTAACTTTGGATTCTTTTGATTCAACTACTAAAAAATTTAAAATCCCCTTATTAACTGATTCGGTATCAGCAGGGTTTCCTTCTCCTGCAGATGACTATACAGAAGAAAATATTGATTTAAACGAACATTTAATATCTAATCCGTTTAGCACTTTTTTTCTTAGAGTTAAAGGTGACTCAATGATAAATGCAGGAATTAAAGATAAAGATTTAATAATAGTAGACAAGAGCTTAACAGCCAGGCCAGGGAATATCATCATTGCAATGATAGACGGAGAATTTACAATAAAAAGATTATCTATAAAAAATAATGAATTATATTTAAAAGCAGAAAATCATAATTATCCTGATTTTAGATTTAAAAACCATATTGATGTACAGATATGGGGAGTTGTTATTTATTCAATACATAGCTATTTATGAGAATTTCAAATATTGATGCAATAGCTCTTATAGATGCCAATAATTTTTACGCGTCATGTGAACAAAATATTAATCCTCATTTGAGAAATAAACCAGTAGTAATTTTATCTAATAATGACGGATGTATCATTGCAAGAAGCCCTGAAGCGCGAGCTTTAAAAATTAAAATGGGAACTCCGTATTTTAAGGTCAAAGAAAGACTAAATAAATTAGATGTAGCAGTCTTAAGCTCAAACTACTCGCTTTATGGGGATATGAGCAGAAGACTAATGAATTTACTGAAAAACTACTGTGAACAGATAGAAATTTATTCTATTGACGAAGCATTCGTCTCGATTTCTAGACCTAATGATGAAAATCTATATTCCTGGGCAAGAAGCATAAGATCATTAATATATCAGAATCTAGGAATTACCATAACAGTAGGAATAGGAGAAAATAAAGTAAGAGCAAAAATTGCTAATAAACTAGCTAAAAATATTGATTATTCAGCTGGAATATTTGATTTAGCTAGAACCGAAAATGAGAATAATTATTTGAAAAGAATTAGTATAGATAAGATATGGGGAGTCGGGAAACAAACCTCTAATTGGTTGCAAAGTAAAGGTATTAAAAATGCGAGAGAACTAAGAGATATGGGAGAAAATGAAATCATTAAGAAATTAGGCATCGTAGGGAAAAGACTGCAATTAGAACTGAAAGGTTATAAATGTCTGCCTATAGAAAAAAACAAGAAATCAAAAAAAGAAATCCAGGTAAGCAGGAGTTTTAGTACTCCTGTCACAAAATTAGAAGACTTAACTCAAGCGCTGGCGACTCACGCAATAAAAGCATCTGAAAAAATGAGAAGTCAGAATTTGCAATCATCTGATATTAGAGTATTTGCCAGAACCAGTAAATATTCAAGTCAAAATTATCAAAGAAGTGCTCATAGAAAGCTTACAAATGCAACAGACGATACAAACAGCATTTTAAAAATAGTAGTTGAATTATCTAAAGAAATTTATAATCCCGAATATAAATTTTCAAAAGCTGGTGTTTTAATGCAGGATTTAACTAATAGCGAATATTTACAGCAATCAGTTATCAATTACAAATCTCAGAAAGACCTAAAAAAATCAGCAAATCTTATGAAAACTATTGATTTATTAAATAAAAGATTTAATAACAATGCAATTACATGGGCTATTACAAAAACGCCAAAAAGTTGGGCGATGAATAAGAATTTCTTAAGTCGCTCATCTACAACTGATATAGACCAGATTCCAACTATAGTAAAGTAAAAATAATATGGAATTTATTATATTTTTAAGCAAATTAGATAAAGAGATTCTTGACTTATTAATAAAAGCAAAATATAAAGTTGAAGAAAATAAAATTGAATGTCTCTTAAATAAAGAAATAAAAGGACTACATAATTTTGTAGAAAATAAAATAATAATATGTACTGAAAATGCGAAAAGGAAAACAAATTATAGAAATGAAAAGCAGCGACCAAACAAAGATAACTTCAAAACAGAATTGGCAGTAAGAAAAGCATTAAGACATGAAGCTACTCATGCTATACAAAAATGTAATAACAATAAGACCGTAGGGGACATAAAAGATTTAGAAGGTAAATTACATCAAAGTAAGAAGAGATCGTTAGAGTTCTCTACTTCAAATTTTTCTGGAACTTATGCAAAAGAAGTAGAGGCTTATGTTCTTGAAGACAAGCCTAAAAAGGTAAAAAATATGATTAAAAAATACTGTCTATAAATTCAAATAAAATATGTTAACTAGCAATAAAATTGCCACAGCGTTGTTTATCTAAAAAATTCATATGTTGTCTTTCTAGATAATATAATTCCTGAAATTTAATAGCATCTGAGTTTAAATCCTTAAAAAGATCATCTATCTCTTTATTAGTATCTGATGAAACTGAAGAGGGATTGTCAATCAAGATAGATATACAGTTTTCTAAAGTTTTTAATCTTTGAGATCCCCAAGATTCGATCAAGTGTCTACATCTTTTTAAAGAATTATATTTCTCAAGAAGTGATAAAGTTCCAAGTAAATTATCTTTAGGGTTACTAAGCAATGTTAAAAACAATTCATTTGGGTTAACAAAATTATTTATTTTATTTGATGAATCAGGATTATTAATAGCTAAGTAGTCAGCCAGAAGTGAAATTAAGTTAATAGCAGTAAAATCTTTTTGTAGAATTTGACTATTTGATTGTTTTAAATCATTTAAATAATTTAAACCCAAATTAGTTTGTTCAATTTTTGAAATAATTTCCCACAAATTTTGAATATATTTAGTGTTAAAAACATTAATTTCTCTTTTAAGAAATTCATCGCGAATGAAAAGACGAAGATCAGGACAATGCAAATAATAAAAAATTATTTCCGATTCATTTTTCTCACGACGAGAAATTTCATTGGGTTGTTCAAATTTTTTTGATCTACCATGCCAACGAAATCCTTTAACTTGATTTCTTAAATCTTGTTCAAACTGTATCGCTAACCTTGCTTGTCCCTTACTCAATCGTTCGGAAACTTTTTGCAAGTAATGGGTTCTTGTAGATGATTGAGGTAATTTGCTCAACAATTTTACCAATAAAGAAATAACACTCTGGAAGTTTTCAGACTTGCTTAAATCTTTATCTTTAAAGATCTGATCAATCTCCCAATCAATCCAAAAGGATGAATTATCAATTAAATTAAAATAATCTTCAGGGGTATGACTATTCAAAAACTCGTCAGGATCTTTAAAATCATTAAGTTGAAGTATCTTAAGGTTAATTTGATCATGGAGGGATAAGCTTTCGACTTCTTTTATTACCCTTTTTGTAGCTAATATCCCTGCATTATCAGAATCAAAATTCAAGATTATATTTTTATTATCTGTACATCTACATAGTTGTGAAATTTGATACTTATTTAACGCTGTACCGAGGGAAGCTACAGAATTAGCAATGCCTTTTGAATGAAGAGAAATTACATCAAAGTAACCTTCAACAATAATAGCTTTATCACTTTTTCTGATATTGCTAGATGCTTTTTCAAATGCAAACAACATTTTCCCTTTTTCAAATATCTCTGATTCAGGAGAATTAAGATATTTAGGTTCCTGTCCATCAAGAGATCTTCCACCAAAGGCAACTACACGTCCCTGCATATCATGTATCGGAACGATTAATCTATTTCTAAAACGATCATAAATCTTATCAGAATTATCTTTAGAAATTGCAAGACCTGAAGCCAATATTAGATTAATAGGAAATTTTTCTACCTTGGAAAGATAGTTAAATAAATCATTCCATGAATTTGGAGCAAACCCTAGTTCAAAGTCATGAATAATTTTATTACTCAAGTTTCTCTTGGATGTTAAATATTTCATAGCTTCAAAACCTAGAGAATTATTTAATTGAGACTTAAACCAATTTTTGGTGACTCTTAATATTTTGTAAAGCTCTTCCTTTCTAGATAATTGTTTTTTATAAGCTTCTACTTGGGGACCCTCAAGATTTTCAACATTAATATTGTTCTTCTTAGCAAGAGAAAGTACAACATCTGAAAAATTTGCACGTGTAAATTCCATTAAAAATTTAATAGAGTTACCACCAGCACCACAAGAAAAACAATAATAGAATTGTTTACTTGGTGATACTGTCATAGATGGCTTAGTATCATCATGAAAAGGACAAATCCCAACAAATTCTTTGCCTTTCTTCTTAAGAACAATATGTTCAGATATGACGTCAACAATATCTGCTTTTTCCTTAACCTCTTCAATAGTTCTTGGGTGTATAGAATGAACCATTGAGATTTTAATAAAAAATAAATAATGATTTATTTGTTATAGGTCAAAATCAAATAAGAATCTACTTAATTTCACAAAAAAACTATTTTTTTAAATGATAGATATCCGAGAATTAGAAAAAAAATTTAATTCATTGAATAAGTTTAATTTAGTATTTGCCTCATTCTTCTTCAGTTTGATGACTTTGTGCGTAAAAAATATTGATAAAAGGATACCTATTTACGAATTAGTTTTATTCAGATCATTTTTAAGTTTAATAATTACATTATTAATAATTAATCTAAAAAATATAAATCCATGGGGCAAAAACAGACCATTACTTATCTTAAGAGGTGTTTTAGGAACTTTAGCTTTAGTTTGTATTTTTTATGCAATAAGAAATATGCCTCTTAGTATATCTACCGTCATTCAGTACACATATCCTATTTTT
The DNA here is from genome assembly GCA_003214315.1 of Prochlorococcus sp. AG-418-D13. Taxonomy (GTDB): domain Bacteria; phylum Cyanobacteriota; class Cyanobacteriia; order PCC-6307; family Cyanobiaceae; genus Prochlorococcus_A. Next base: position 137,637 of record QCLU01000002.1, on the reverse strand, counting down.
ATATCTATATTTGCTGGCATATTTATAAATGAAAAAATAACTCGTAATATAATTTTTGCTTTAATTATTGGCTGGATTGGAATATTAGTAATATTAAATCCAATCCAATTATCAAATATAAACGTTGAAATTGAAAATATTTCGATTTTGATAGCATTTCTTGGAGCAATCTGCACCGCATTGGCTTACGTTACAGTTAAGAAACTTTCATTTACTGAAGATGTTTATGTAATTATTGAATATTTTCCACTTGTTTCTTTTATAACTTTATTACCAATTGTATTAATCAACTGGGTTACCCCAAATTTGAATGAATTAGTTTGGATAATAGGGATTGGCTTATTTACTCAATTAGGTCAGACTTTCTTAACTATAGGATTAAAAAATTTACCTGCTTCTGAAGCATCAACAATTAACTATTTACAAGTTTTATTCGGTTCAATTTGGGGGGTATTGTTTTTTAGGGAATTAATAAACATAAATTTTTTATTAGGCGCCTCACTAGTTTTATTAGGAACTATTATATCTACTACCAAAATAATCAAAAGGACATAGAATATTAATAGAGTAAAAAAAACGGTGAAATTTTACTATTTAGCTTTATTATTTTGTTTTTCTCCTATTGTTCAAGTTAAAGCAACAACCCCAAAGTCCGCCACATGTACAAGAAAGGAATACAGAGAAGAATATATTCCTGGAACACAATCAAGTCCAGGCTACGTAAAAAATTATGTAGTTGATATAGAAATCCCTTGTGGAGGTGAGCAAGCACAAAAAGTTGATGATAATGATTGTAGTGAAGGTTCAGTTATCGGAGGTCTTCTTGGGGCGGGATTAGCTCTTTCCTCCACTAGAGGAAAAGATAGATTTTGGGCGGTGCCAGCAGGAGGAACTGCAGGGGCACTAATTGGCTGTCAAGTGGATGGTGGTTAATTGATTAGTTGGATTAGTGGAGACCTAGTTGATTTTTGGCAAACTAATCAAAAGTTTTTTGTTTTAATAAATTGTCAAGGGTTAGGGTACGAAATACAAATACTAGAATCCTTCTTTCTCAATTTAGAAACAAATCAGATATCAAATAAAAAAATAAATCTTTGGATAAAACATATTAAGAAAGAAGATTCAGATTTATTATTTGGCTTTACATCTAAAGAACAAAAGAATTTCTTTGTTAAAATTCTAAGTATTCGAGGTGTTGGATCTCAAATTAGTATGGGGATATTAAATAAATTTTCTATTAATGAAGTAATCAATGCAATTAAAACACAAAATAAAAAATTAATTTGTTCCGTGCCTGGAATAGGACAAAAAATGAGTGATCGATTAATTTTAGAATTAAAAAGTAAATTTAAAAGTGAAATTCTATTTGAAGAAGAGAAAAGCAAAGATGAATTAGAGATTAAGGATCCTGAAATTAATAAAATGATGGAAGACCTTCATTTAACCCTTCAATCATTAAATTACAAAAATAAAGAAATAAAGACTATTTTGCCAATTATTGTTAAAGAAGTAGATCTCTTTGCTAAAAAAGAAAATAATTTATCATTTGAAAATTTATTGAAATTAGCTATGAGTTATCTAGATAAGGATGGTAGTAATTTAGCTAGATGACGTAGTATTATAGAATAAAAGAAAATAAATTTTATGTCATTAGATACAGCTGAAAAACAGAAGCTGATTGAAACTCATCAAGTACATCCAACTGATACAGGTTCTGTTGAAATTCAGGTAGCAATGCTTTCTAAAAGAATATCGAAATTAAGTGACCACCTCCAAGGAAACATTCATGATTTTGCTTCAAGGCAAGGATTATTAAAAATGATTGGCAAAAGGAAAAGATTACTATCCTATATAAAAGACAAAAACGTTCAAAAATATAAAGAACTTGTAAAGAAAATTGGAATCAGAGGATGATCTCAATTAATGAAAAAAAAGCAATCTAAAAAAAAGACACAAAATAAAAAAAATTATCCTGAGACAACTGCTTTCGCTAATCTAGAAAAAACATCTAATACTGTAACTACCCCAAAGCGATCCTCAAGTGGAATTCCTAAATATGTTGCCGATAGAATGGCTAGAAGAATATTTTTTACAGCTGGAATACCTACAATATTAGGAATGTCTGTTTTTGTTGTTAGCTACATTATCGTTACAAGAAATATTGCTGAAATACCTCCTTCCTCCACTATTGCAATTTCAGCATTGTTTTTCTTGTTAGGTCTAGCCGGATTGAGTTTTGGAATATTATCAGCTAGTTGGGATAAAGAGCCTGGATCTTTTTTTGGTATTGAAAATATTCCAATGAACATACAACGTGCAAAGGCTGCCTTCAAACCTGCTACTCAAAATTTTGAGGATAAAAGTTAATCTAGGAAACTAAAGATTTCAAATTAACTTGGAATGATTTATTTTCTAATAATTTGCATGCGCCTTGAATATCTCCAATACAAAATTGTTCACCAAATTTAACGTAGGTAACACTATTTTTATTTCTTACTGCAGCTAAAACTGGAATCTTGATTCCACATCTCCCTTTATCTGGTTTAAATTTAATTAAACAGTTTCTCAAAGTATTTTGTACTCTTACATCTGATGCTTGAGAACTTTCTAGATTAATGATAAGTAATTTAAGGTTATCTATTTCTCTGCAATCATCAATTATTAATTGAGTCTTATCACTTTTTTTATCTATTGTTCCCCACACCAACAATCTAGTATCAGTCAAAAGAAATTCTGATAATCTTACATAGGTTTTTGGAAAAACTATTGCTTCGCAACATCCAGAAAGATCTTCTAGCTGAACTATAGCCATCCTATCTCCTTTTCTCGTTGTAATTTGCTTCAAATCAGGAATCATTCCAACTAAAGAGACTTTTGTTCTATCTTTTGTTTCTTCTAACTGAGAAATGCTTATAGGTGATACAAGTTTTGCTGGCTTAGTTAAATGCTTTAGAGGATGATCAGATAAATAAAAGCCTAATAGCTGCTTCTCTAACTTTAACTTCTCAATAAGTGAATAATCATCAACCTTAGCTAATTGTGAATCTGAAAAAGCAACATTAGAAAATTCTTCTTTAGATTCAAATAGATTTCCTTGACCTGATAGCCTATCACGATTTCTTGAAGAGGCCCACTCAATAACATGCTCAAGATCTGACAATAACTGAGCTCTATTATTATCATTTGAAAACTCGTCTAGTGCTCCACAATGAATTAGAGATTCAAGACTTCTTTTATTAAGAATATTAGAAGGCAAACGGTCGCACAAATCGGATAATGACTTAAAGGTTCCAAAACTAATTCGGTTTTCAATTATATTTCTTATTGCAGAATCCCCTAAATTCTTAATTGCAGATAACCCGAACAAAATTTGATTGTTCTTAATAGTGAAATCAACCCCAGAAAAATTAATACTCGGAGAAATAACTTCTATTCCCATAGAATAACAATTAGAAATATATCTTTGCATCTTATCGCTAGAGCCTGAATTTACGCTTAAAAGGGCTGCCATATATGCAACAGGAAAATGGGCTTTTAAAAATGCAGTTTGATAAGTTACAGCACCATAAGCAGTTGAGTGACTTTTGTTAAAACAATATTCTGCGAATAAAACCATCTGATCAAAAAGATCATTTGCTAACTTTTCATTTACACCTTTCTTCATAGAACCATCTACAAAAATATTCCTATGCTTTACCATTTCAGAAACTTTCTTTTTACCCATCGCTCTTCGAAGTAAATCAGCATCACCTAGAGAATAACCTGCTAGGTCTTGAGCAATTTTCATGATTTGTTCTTGGTAAACCATAATTCCATAGGTTTCAGTGAGAATTGACTTTATAAAAGGATGAGGGAAATCAATCTTTTCGTTCCCATTTTTTCGATTTATAAATTTAGGTATAAGGCCTGCATCGAGAGGACCAGGTCTATAAAGAGCCAATATGGAAGAAATATCCTCAAGAGAGTTAGGTTTGAAATCCTTAACGACCTGTTTCATGCCGGAAGATTCAAGTTGAAAAATACCTTCAAGATCTCCTCTCCCGATAAGCTCAAAGGTTTTACCATCATTTTGTGGTAACTCATCGATGTTTATTTTCCTTCCAGTAGATTGATTAATAAGAGAAACTGTCTTTTCAATCATCGTAAGATTCTTAAGACCTAAAAAATCCATTTTCAATAATCCAAGTGATTCGATATCGTCCATAGAATATTGAGTTATTATTTGTCCTTCATTATTTCTTTGAAGAGGTACAAGTTCGTCAAGAGGATCTGATGCGATAACAACTCCAGCAGCATGAACTCCATATGTTTTATTAGTTCCTTCAATTCTCAAAGCCAAATCAACCCATTTTTTCACCCTATTATCATTAATATATTTTTCTCTAAACTCTTGGCTAGGAGAATTCTTTTCAATCATTTCATTTAATTTATAAGGTTTCCCTCTTACAACCGGTATTAACTTAGCCAATTTATCAGCCTCTCCATATGGTATGTCTAGAACCCTTGCAACATCCTTTAAAACCGCCTTAGAGGTCATCTTATTGAAAGTAATTATTTGCGCAACTTTATCCTCTCCATAACGATTAGTAACATAATCAATGACTTCATTTCTCCTATCAATACAAAAGTCAGTGTCAATATCTGGCATTGACTTTCTTGCTGGATTTAAAAATCTCTCAAACAATAATCCATGCTCAACAGGATCTATATTTGTAATTTGAAGAGCATAAGCTACTAGTGAGCCTGCTGCAGAACCTCTACCTGGTCCTACAGGGATAGAGTTATCTCTAGCAAATTTGATGTAGTCCCAAACAACCAAAAAATAATCTGGGAAGCCCATATCTTTAATAATTTTTAATTCGGAAGATAGCCTTTTTTTATAGTTCTCATCAACTTCTGTAAGATCATTTTTTTTAAGTCTTTTTAAAAGGCCTTTATTAGATAATTGTGTAAGGAAAGAAAAAGAATCTGTATCCTCGTTAAGAGGAAATTTTGGCATTCTATAATTACCAAACAAATCAAATAGTTCAACTTTTTGAGAAATTTCAACTGTATTATTCACTGCCTCAATAATTGATTCATCATCAATATGATCTTTAAAAAGTTCAAGCATTTCATTTTCACTTTTAATATATTCTGTACCGGTATATCTCAATCTTTTTTCATCACTTATTAGTTTTCCTGTTAATACACAAAGCAAAGCGTCATGTGCTTCAACATCCATACTTGATAAGTAGTGGGCGTCGTTGGTGGCGATGACTTTTATTTGGTGCTTCTTCCCAATTTTTATTAATTCAACGTTAACAATTCTATCCTCAATAGAGCCGTGATCTTGTATTTCTAGATAGAAGTCATCTGCAAATAATTTTTTATACCAAAGAGCTATATCCTCGGCTACGTCTAATCTACCTTTTAAGATAGCCTGAGGTATCTCTCCACCAAGACAAGCTGTAGAAACTATCAAACCATCACAATATTTACTTAAAAGAGATTTATCAATACATGGTCTAGAAAAAATGCCTCGACCTCTCATCCCATTTAGGTGACTAATTGTTGTCAACTTCACAAGATTCTTATAACCAGTATAATTTTTTGCTAACACCACCAAATGATATCTTTTTTCTTTTTTTGGTTGAGGATCATCAATAGAACCATTAATCACGTACATTTCATTACCAATAATTGGTTTTATACCTTTCTCTTTACACTTCTTGACCAAATCAAGAACCCCATACATAACTCCATGATCAGTAAGAGCTATAGATTCCATTCCAAGATCACAAGCTCTATCTACAATTTTTGAAATTTGACTGGCACCATCAAGTAAGCTGTAGTCACTATGATTATGAAGCGGAACGAAAGCCATATTCAAATAATTTATATCTATAAGATAGAGAAAATTTCTAAAAGATCTACACTTTGTGATTACAAATTAATTATTAATACAAATTTAAAATAAAGGTCTGTTCTTAATTACCTGAGCATCAATTTCAAAGATATTTGCGGCATTCAATATTCTATCTTCTTCTAATACATTGCCTATTAATTGCATTCCAATAGGTAATCCTTTAGTATCAAAACCACAAGGAATACTGATTGCTGGGAGGCCTGCTAAATTAACAGGAACAGTTAATAGATCAGACAAATACATTGAAAGTGGATCATTGACAAAATCTCCCTTCAAGAAAGCAGTGGTTGGGCAAGTTGGAGTTAATAAAACATCTACTTTCTTAAAAGCATTATCAAAATCTTTTCTTATAAGTGTCCTAACTTTTTGTGCCTTCTTGTAATAGGCATCACTGTATCCAGCTGACAAAGCATAAGTACCTATCAAAATTCTTCTTTGTACCTCATCTCCAAAACCTTCAGCTCTACTTTTTGAAGTCATATCTATAAGATTTGAACCTTCATTCGATCTGTAGCCATATTTAACTCCATCATATCTAGCTAAATTTGCGGAGGCTTCAGATGGTGCAATGACATAATATGTCGCAATACCATCATTAAATCTAGGACATTCAACTTCGATAATTTCAGCCCCTAAAGCTTGGAATCTATCAACTCCAGAAAGAACAGATTCCATAACTTCTGGGTTAAGTCCTGGGTGTTCAAAACATTCTTTAATGATTCCAATTTTTAAACCCTTTATAGATTTATTTAAATCAGTCAAATAATTTGGTACTGGCTTATCAAGACATGTTGAGTCAAAGGGGTCTTTACCAGATATTGAATAAAGAATTTCAGCCGCATCTGAGACAGTATTTGTAATTGGGCCAATTTGATCAAGAGAGCTAGCAAATGCTACAAGTCCCCATCTGCTAACTCTGCCATAGGTAGGTTTAAGACCTACGACGCCACAAAAAGAAGCTGGTTGCCTTATTGATCCTCCTGTATCAGAACCTATAGCCGCTGCACAAAATCCAGCGGCAACTGAAGCAGCACTACCCCCTGAACTGCCTCCTGGCACTCTATTAATATCCCAAGGATTTGAAGTGACCCCGAATACAGAAGTTTCCGTTGAACTACCCATTGCAAATTCGTCTAAATTTGTTTTTCCTAAACAAATTCCCCCTGAAGACCATAATTTACTCGAAGCGGTGGATTCATAAGGTGCAACAAAGCTTTTGAGCATTTTACTTGCACAAGTTGTTGCAACTCCTTTGGTGCAAATATTATCCTTTATTGCTATTGGCATCCCGGCGAGAGGAGGAAGTTTTTCTTTATTTTGAATTAATTTATCAATGTTCTCTGCTTGTGCGATAGCATTATCTTTTGTAGTACAAATATATGAATTAATTTCAGGATCTTTATGATCGATTTTGGCAAAGATATCGTTAACTAATTCCTTAACAGAAGCATTATTGCTGGTAATTTCTTTTCTTAAAGAATTAAAATTCATTTCTTAATTTATTTCTTAAAATCAAAGTTATCAAACAGTTAATGGTTCTTCTTTTTTGCAACGTACTAAACTGTGTTTAATATTTTTAGACCCTTCTTCAGAAAGATCATTAATAAAAGAAAACATATTTTCCTTTAAACTACGCTTAGTAATAAATGGGCCATACCAGTAGGTACAGCTAGGTTTATCTGTCTCAATTTTAGCCCACCAGGCTAAACCGAGTTTGTTTCCAAAGTTTCTAATCAATTTGTTTGGTCTGTGAAACCATCAATTCTTGTTAAATTCTATACAATTTTGTAGTGAAAATTCAATAAATTTTTATTAATGATATAAATGTATTGAAACAACAACATTTTAATAGTCTTTAAAAACAGTAATTATTAACAATAAATTATTTACCTGTCAAATGAAATAGGGATATAGCGGCCGCCACAGAGGCATTTAAACTTGAAGTCTTACCTTTAAGAGGAATACTTAATATAAAATCGCATTTTTTTTGAGTAAGCAAAGAAATACCTTTATCTTCAGAGCCAACTACAACTACCAAAGGTGCTTTTTCTTGAAAATTTGAGATAGATATTTGACCATCTCCAGATAAGCCAACAACAAGAAAACCATTTTTCTTAAGTTCCTCAAGTGCTCTATTTAAGTTTACAACTCTACTTACATGAAGGTGTTCTAAGGCTCCTGCAGCTACTTTGGCGACTGTTCCAGTCAATCCTGCAGACCTTCTCTGAGGAATAATTACACCCTTGCAATCAAATGCTTCAGCTGATCTTATAATGGCACCCACATTATGAGGATCAGTTATACCGTCAAATGCGACTATTGTAGGATTTAGACAATTGTGTTTAGAAAAATCGATTAATTGTTCTAGGGATATTGTTTTTGAGCATGCTAACTGCAATGCGACACCTTGATGTGAAGCGCCATATGTCAACTGCGAAAGCCTGTTCCAAGAAACTTCTTCAATAAGAACTCCTTTTGATTTAAGATCCTTAAGCAAAATATAGAATTTGTCTGAAGAAAAAATTTCCGAAGTACACCAAATCCTATTAATAGCTCTATCACTGCTAAGAGCCTCATAAACCGAATGTTTACCCCATATCCAATCATCCAAATTTCTCTTATTAGTAAACTCTTGATGCATATCAGAATTTTTATTAGGAAATTCTGTATTAGATTTAAATCTTGGATTTCTTCTTTTTAAAGACGAAAAAGTATTATTTTCATAATTTTTTTTTAAATTTTCAACTTTCTTATTTTTAGCGGAATTGTTCAAAAATGTATCATTTTTTTCTGAACGATTTGTATTTTTTGAGTAATAACCAAAATCTGAATTTTTTTTGTACTCTTTATTATTTTTTCCGCGAAATTTATTTGAGGAGTTTTTCATAGATTCAATTCATTTTTAATTCTAAATATTCAAAAAGTTTTGATAATCTTTGAGGATCTTTTAAAAATAGCCAGCCAATAAGAGTTTCAAAACCAGTTGCTCTAGAGTATATGGTGGGGTCTGAAGATTTTGGATATCTCTTTGTTTTATTTCTAGCACGCCTAATTAGATCCATTTCATTTGTATTTAATAAATGTTCAATTTGACTTAATGATTTTGACTGAGATTTTGCTTTTACTTCGTTTACTACAGATAGATGGAGTTCTTTAGATTTTAAAGGAAAATGAACATGCCTTAGTCTTTGGTGGAGCTCCCATACCGAATCTCCAAGCCAAGCAAGTTGAATAACACCTATATCGTCGGGAGATCCATATGGAACCAGGTTTTGAATCCAATAATTCAATTTTTTAGATAATTTAAGGCATCTTCAAGGCTTGACTTCAAGTTAAGAAAATCCCCTAAACGAACAAGTTTAATTGTTTGGGCCACTCTCGAATTGCCAACTACAGAGAACCCAAGTTTAGACTTTTTGCATTCTTTTGCAGTTTGAACAAGTGCTCCAAGTCCCGAGGAATCTAAAAAATCTATTTTTGTAAGATCAATAACGAATGGAAAGTCATTTTTTAAATTATTAGTAACATATGTCTTAAATTGTTTTTCTGAGAAAGCATCAAGTTGGCCTTTAAAAGTAAAAACCATAATGTTTGTTTTAACCTCAAGGTTTCCTCTTAAAGAAACGGTTAACTTCTGAAAATCTTCTATGATCTAAACCTCCAAAAAATTAATATATCAAATGTAATTATCAAATCAAAAGAAAACAACATGTCAACATCTTTCTAACATTAGAGAAACAAATTTTTTAAATAAATAATCTGAATCATGTGGGCCAGGTCCTGCTTCTGGATGATATTGCACACTAAATATAGGCTTATTATAAACCTCTAGGCCAGCCACAGTATTATCGTTAAGGTTATAGTGAGTAATTCTAACTATGTCCTTTGAGAGAGAATTGGGATCAATAGCAAAACCGTGATTCTGACTAGTTATCTCAATTTTATTATTTATACCACAAGGATGATTTAAACCTCGATGTCCAAAAGGTAATTTATAAGTTGAACCACCTAATGCTAATCCAAATATTTGATGGCCAAGGCAAATACCAAACATAGGTATTTCACCATATTCAATGAGTGATTTTGCTAAGTCTATACCTTCAAAAACAGAAGAAGGATCGCCTGGACCATTTGAGAAAAATATACCATCCGGCTTGTTAGATAGAACATCATTTAGAGAAGATCGAGAAGGTAAAACCAAAACTTCACAACCATGGGATATAAGTCTATTTAGAATTGAATTTTTAATTCCAAAATCAATTGCTACTATTTTTAACTTTTTAGAAGATTCTTCATATCTTTTTCTTAAATCAAAAATTGTTTGCGTATGACTTTTCCATAAATATTGTTGCTTTGTTGAAACAACTTTTGATAAATTTAATCCCTCCATATTTGGCGTATCACAAATCATCTTTAAACAACTTTCATCAGTTTTATCTAAAGAAGTAATAACTCCATTCATCGCGCCATTAGATCTTAAAATCTTAACAAGAGCCCTTGTATCAATTCCATATAGACCTATGATATTCTTCTCAACTAACCATTGATTAAAATTCTTTTTAGATCTCCAATTGCTGCTATTAGATGAAAAATTTCTAACAATTATACCCTTAACATGAGTATTAGATTCTGAATCTTCAAAATTAATACCAGTATTTCCAATCTCTGGATAAGTGAATGTTAATATTTGTCCATAATAGCTTGGATCAGTAATAACTTCTTGATATCCAGTCATTCCCGTATTAAAAACTATTTCACCAATGGCTGTACCAGAAGCACCAAAAAAGAATCCTGGGAATACAATTCCATTACTTAAAACCAATTTCGCATTTTTCTTATATGGATTAATCATCAATTTGAACTAAATTAAATTGTATGTAAATAATTTTTTAAAAGTAAAAACTTTTTCCAAGGATCTCCTTGATTTATCGAAAATAAAGCTTTATTAAATCCTTTATTTAAATCATCCTCAATACCTGCGGCCCAAAGTACTAAAGCAGAGTTCAAGGCAACAACATCAATATGAGATTTTTGTCCAGAACCATTTAATACAGACTTTAATATTTCCTCGTTAGACTCAGGATCAGAAACCACAAGCTTTTCGTTAGATATATTTTTTTGGTTAAAGTCTGAAATATTTATTTCTGAAAACCGTAATTCACCATTATCAACAAATACTAATTTATTTTCTCCTTGAAGCGAAGCTTCATCAAGGCCACCAGCCCCATGAACGACTATTGCTCTATTCATTCCCATTTCTAAAAGTGCGCTTCCCATAGGTTTTAAAAGATCCTCAGAAGCAACACCCAAAACTTGTGCATTGGGTCTTAAAGGATTTACCAATGGTCCAAGTTGATTAAATACTGTCCTTATTCCAAGAGTCTTTCTTAATGGAGCAAGTTTTATTAAAGATTTATGCCAAACAGGTGCGAACAAAAAAGTTATTCCAATTTCACTTACGGCTTTGATTACTTTTTCTAATGAACAATTTAAATTCAAACCAAGATTCAACAAAACATCGGCAGAGCCAACTTTTCCACTAGCACTTTTATTTCCGTGTTTTGCAATTTTTACCCCACAAGATGCAGCTACAAATGCAACTGCAGTTGAAATATTGAATGTATTAGCTCCATCACCTCCTGTTCCACAAGTATCTACCAAATACAAATTTGGTCTTGCTAATGGCAATTCGCAAACATTTAAGAGTTCCTCAGCCATAGAACTTAGTTCGACACCTGTAGAACTTTTTGCTCTCAAAGCACTCAAAAAAGCTCCTGTTTCAACATCTGAAATTTCATCATTAAGCCATCTTTGCATTAAAGATCTAGAAGTTAATTCATCAAGGTCCCTTCCCTCCAATAAATTATTTAGGATTTCAGCGTTTGATAGATTAGAAGACATTTATTTATGAAAGAAAGATTATGCAGATAAAATTCAATTTGAGGTATCAAACCCTGAGCCAACTAAATCTTTATTTGTATTAGAAGGCCTGAAGCTTTTTGACCAAATATTTTTTGTTTTTGAAAAAAGTTCATTTTTAGTGATCTTCCAAAAATTTAAAATTTTTTCAATATCGTTTTTAATTTCAATTTCTCCTGGGAAATTGGTATAACGATTTATTAATCTAGCTAAATTTATATAGTCAAGATCTTCTGGTCTTTTTTTAGTGATAAGGGAATCTATAATGTTTTTGTCTGTTTCATGTAATGGATGAGTTTGCTCGTTACCCATAAATAAATACTAAATCATTTATAAAATTAGCTCACATATTCAAAAATGAAACATTATCTTAATCATATCGGCAAAATAAAATGAAAAATTTAAAGATAAAAGTTATATCTAAATACCTAAGACCTTACAAAAAAGAATTCTTATATGGAGCTTTAGCTCTCTTATTAGTAAATATACTAAGTGTTGTAATACCCTTAGAAGTAAAAAATATAATTGACCAATTACAAAATGGGTTTTCTTCGGATTTTGTTATTTCAAAATCTTTATGGTTAATATTTTTAGCAACTTGTATGGGTTTAATAAGATTATTTTCAAGACAGATTGTCTTCGGCATAGGTAGAAAAGTAGAAGTAAATCTTCGTCAAAAACTTTTTGACCATTTACTTATTCAAGACCCAGAATGGATTCAAAAAAAAGGTAGTGGAGACATTATTAGTAGAGCTACAAGCGATATTGAAAACATAAGAAGACTTTTAGGTTTTACAGTTTTAAGCTTGTGCAACATTGTCCTAGCTTATTCATTCACTATTCCTTCAATGTTTTCGATTAATAAAACATTAACAATATCCGCTTTAATGATATTTCCATTAATCCTTGGAATTGTAAGTCTATTTGGCGGCAGGATGGTTAAACAAAGAAAAGCTCAACAAGAATCATTATCAAAACTTAGTGATCTAATACAAGAAGATCTATCTGGAATAAGCGCCATTAAAATTTATGCCCAAGAGAATGCTGAGAAAAAAGAATTTAACATTTATAATAACGACTATCAAAATTCAGCGATAAAACTTGCAAGAACAGCGAGTACCCTATTCCCTTTGTTACAAGGTATTTCCTCAATTTCATTATTGATTTTATTATCATTAGGAACTTTTCAATTAGAGAGTGGATTTATTTCGATAGGTGGTTTAGTAGCTTTAATTCTCTACGTAGAAAGACTTGTTTTCCCAACAGCTCTATTAGGTTTTACCTTAAATACTTTTCAACTTGGTCAAGTAAGTTTAGATCGTGTGGAAGAAATCTTTCAGAACAATCCAAATATTGTAGATAGAGCAGAAACTAAATCTTTAAAAAGAAAGGTTAAAGGATTCTTAGAAGCAAAAAATTTAACAATAAAGTATCCAGGATCAAAATTTAATTCATTAAATAGTCTTAATTTTAAAATTTATCCTGGAGAGCTTATTGCAATAGTTGGCCCAGTAGGTTGTGGCAAGACAACACTAGCAAAGTCTCTAGGACGGACTATTGAAATTCCAGATAATCAATTATTTTTAGATGAAATAGATGTAAAAACTTTAAAATTGAGTGATCTTAGAAAAAATATTTCAATCGTTCCTCAAGAAGCATTCTTATTTACTTCTACGATCTCAGAAAACCTAAGTTTTGGAGAACCCAAAGCTTCTAAATACCTAGTTAAAGAAAGCGCTACAAAAGCTGGATTAATTGACGATATCAATAGTTTTCCACAAAGGTTTAAAACTATTGTTGGAGAAAGAGGTATTACATTAAGTGGTGGACAAAGGCAAAGAACTGCACTAGGAAGAGCACTACTTGTTAATTCTCCTATTGTTGTTCTTGATGATGCTTTAGCAAGCGTAGATAATAAAACAGCAGCAAGGATAATAGATGAAATGAGTGAAAGAAGTAATAAAACAATCATAATGATTAGTCACCAACTTTCTGTTGCAGCTTCCTGTGATAGGGTTTTAGTAATGGATAAAGGAGAAATAGTACAAGAAGGGGCTCATAAAGATTTAGTAAAAGTGAATGGGCTATATAAACAACTTTGGGAGAGAGAAATAGCTACCAGAATTGTTAAGAGCTAAAAGTAATTTTTTTACTTATGATAAGTTGATTTAAATTATGTTTAAATTTCTTAAAAACATTATGAATAATGAAGAGGTAAATTTAACTAATGATGCTTATTCATTACATAGAATATTAAAAACAGATATCAAAAAAGATCCTAATATAGAAGAAGATGAAATAATTTTTGGATGCGGTTGTTTCTGGGGAGCTGAAAAATGTTTTTGGAAACTTCCTGGAGTTGTCACAACTTCTGTAGGTTATGCGGGAGGTGAAAAAAACAATCCCACTTATTATGAAGTATGTTCCGGCTTAACTGGTCATTCAGAAGTTGTAAGAGTTGTATGGGATAAAAGGGAAATAGATGTAAGTGATTTATTAAAAATGTTTTGGGAATGTCATGACCCTACTCAAAAAAACAGGCAAGGTAATGATATGGGAACACAATATAGATCAGCAATATATTACAAAAATGAAAATAATATTAAAACCATATTAGCCAGTAAGGAACAATATCAAAAGGAACTAAGCAAAAAAAATCTTGGTTTAATTGAAACGGAAATAAAAATGATTAATTCATATTTTTATGCGGAACAATACCATCAACAATATCTTGCATCAGCTGGAAGCAGGCAGTATTGTTCTGCTTCACCTACAAAAGTTAAGTTAGGAGATTTTACTGGAAGCAGCTATAAATTAGAAGACCATATATGGGAAAACTTTAATTGGGGAGTTGACAAGTGTGTATTGAGATCTGATAACAATCCTTTAAAAAATAAGATTTAAATCAATCTAATCTTTATAGTAATGACACGGGGCGTAGCGCAGTTTGGTAGCGCACCACTTTGGGGTAGTGGGGGTCGTGGGTTCAAATCCCGCCGTTCCGATTACTTATCGTCTTCATTTATAAGGGATTTGTATAGTTTATATGAACTTATGCCTACTGCTATGAATGTAAAAGAAGAAAAAAAAGCTAATACCAATATAGTAAGATTTGAGACTTCTACTTCACCTAATTGGAAAGATATAAAAATGTTCATTAGAAAGGATTTTTTTTTAAAACCTTAACACAATTGCAAAAAAAAAATTTTCATCCAATTATAAATTCAAAAGAATTACAGTACCAAAAATTACTCGATAGATGATAAATATTTTCAACCCATTTGAAGAAAAATACTTTAATAGGAAATCTATTGCTAATAAAGAGGACAAAAATGTCGTAATAAGACCAACAAAAAGAGGGAGGAAACCCAATGAAAAAAAATCATTAAAAGAAGAAATAAACTCAACAAACGCAGCAAGAGAAATAGCTGGCATCCCTAAAAGAAAAGAAAATTTCGCAGCATCACCTCTTTCCCATCCTGATATTAAAGCGCTAGAAATAGTTACCCCCGATCTTGAAACACCAGGAAAAATTGCAAATGCTTGAAAGAAACCTATCAAAAAACTATTTGAATAATTATGGTTTTTAATATTAATAGAACCTCTTTTTGAACTATCTGCCAAGTACATAAAAAAAGCCATTAGAAATGAGACCAATGCTATTGATAAATTTGAACGAAGAACGTTTTCAAAAAAAGAAGGGATAAATATTTTTATACTTCCACCAAGCAAAGCAATTGGAATAGTACCAATCAAAATAGACCTTAATAATCTTTCATTTAAGAGATATTCAAGAAATTTTTTGGAGGATTGACTTCTGAAATTTAAAAAATCATTCCTAAAATACCAAGCTATGGCTAGAACACTTCCAAGTTGAATAGTAGCAGACAAAGATGATCCAGGATCATCAATACCTAAAAAGAGAGAGATAACTTTTAAATGAGCTGTACTACTTATAGGAATAAATTCCGTCAACCCTTGTATTAATCCATATAAAACAAATTGTAAATATTCCAAAAAATTATTAAATTACCTAATTAATTAATAGCAATTTACATTTAAAAATTAAAAGCTAGTATAGAAAATGAAAAAAATTTTTATTTTATTATTTTTTCTTATTTCCTTAATCAATCTTTTCTTATCCTGAAAATATCAAACTATTAACTAATAATTAATACTTACAGTCAAGGGTAAGTAAGAACGCGAGAGATTAGTGAAATTAAGAGTCTATCTTTACATTCTTAAGTCATGGAAGATAAAAATACGTATAATAAGTCAGACGAAAAATTATAAAATAAAATATATAAACTATTCCAGAAATTTGATAGTAGATGGATAAGTGTATTTAGAGGTGATTAAAAAAAAAGTTACCTTTTAACATCGTGAGCACAGCCATCACCTTTATAGTTTTCACTTTCGTAAAAATCATTTTTTGTTCCAAAGTAAACTGTTAATAAAACGAACGGCAAGCTTAATATAAATAGAATAGTTGTTAAATCCATAGTGTTTTTTGTTAAGTAAGGTTATTAAAATTTTGAAAAACCATATATTCATTAAACTCAAATTTAATAATCTGTTGGTCCTTTAATACCAAGATAAAAAAAGGCTCCTAAACCAATTAAAAGTAGAACTCCAGCGATGGCTGCAGAAGGTACAAAACCTCCTATTGCAAAGGAAGAAAAATAATTCATTTATAAAACTAAAACTAGTTAGATAATATCAATAAAAACTGGGTATTTGTAAAAAATTATGACTCGAAGACAATTATAGAATATCTGTTCTAAGCCACTAAAGTCGAATCTTCATTATCAGCAGAAATTCTTATTCTCTCCTCCAATTTAGGGCCATATAATTCATTTCCCCAGATTTCAACCCTTGAATCATTTGGGGCCATAAAAGTAAGAATATCAGTTGGGAATAAAACTCTTTCTAGGAAAAAATTTGATGGACCAATGCATCTTAAGACAACCATTCTACAACCATCATTTTTGTAAGAAAACTCAACCATCCTTAAAGAACAAAATATCTTTAATTAAACAACATTTACAGCTAAAAAAAATGTATAAAAAATAACTGAAAAAAAAGAAATTTAGAAAATGCTACAAATTTAATCCAGCCTCAACTAAATTTCTTTTTTGATCAATTAATAATAACGCATAAGATTTCATAACATCAAAACTTTTATGAGGAATTGAGACATTAAGCATTCTTAAGAAATTTGATAATTTTTCATCTTGAAGGGAGTTACCTTTCTGTAAAAACATTTCTTTTTCCTGATTTATTTTCCACATATTCATATATTCAATCTTCAAGGGCTTTAATTGCCAAATATTGTCTAATAAAGTCCAAATATCTAAATATTCGATTAAGTTTTTTTGAATGTTTAATATATAAGAAGATTCTTGAAGACTTAAATTTGTTGTATCTATGGGTCGATCATTTATGTCAATAGAGTATGGTTTAATTCCCAAAAACCATCCCTCTAGAATTAATAAATCAGGTTTATCTAATCTCCAATGAGATCTATCTCCTAAACCATTTCTTAAAGATTTATCGAAAACTGGTACATTTAATTCTCCATTAATCTTCCAATTTAATAATTTTTCATGCATTAATTGTACTGAGTGACTTCCAGGAAACCCTCTTGAAACATTCCAAGGGTTATTCTTAATTGCTAATTCCATTTCATCTGATGGAAGATAAAAGTCGTCAATTGAAATTACCGCAATTTTGAAGTTTAGTTTTAACGATATAGCTTCGAGCCATTTACCCAGTGTTGTTTTACCTGTACCAGGTAGAGCTGAGATCCCAATTATTTTTCTATCAGAAAAATTATTATGAAATTTATAAGCCTGAGATAAAAGAGGTAAAGCTAAACCCCAAATCCAATCATCATTTACCTTATTGTTCCAATATTGATCAATTGAAAGAATGTTTCTTTGATTATTCCAAAAATTGAACCAACTATCCAAAGATTCCCAACCAATATCAATAATTAATTTTTCAAATTTATCAAGAGGAAAATTAATATCTAAATCTTTCATCTTTCTAACTTAGTTCCAGCTTATTTATCAATTTATTGATTTCATTTTTCCAACCATATCCATTTGGTTCAGAAGCCAAAGTAAATTTAAAATCTTTTAATTGATCTAGTAAATTTAAGTTAGGTCCATCTACTCCGGGAATAACAATTTTAATATCTGAGTTTAAAAGAAGTGGTAAATCATTTGGGGAATCACCTAAACCTATAATTTCAATATTTTGAATATTTGAATATTCTTTAAGAGCATTTATTGCTTTACCTTTATTCGATTTTTTAGATAACAAGTGACTCATTCTATTTCCCTTAAAGATATCAACCTTGAACTTATTACAACAGATGTTAATTTTCTTTTCTAAAAATTTTGGCGGATTTAAAAAAGGCATACTCCAGTGTCTATCACGCATTAATTTCAAAGAGTTGCCTTTTAAACCTGTTAGCTGAGTTGCTTCTTGATCAGTGAGATTATTTAAAGGAATAAGATTGTAATCAATTTCTTTAGAAATAAAATTTAAGATTTCTTCAAGAGATTCATATCGTATCCCAAGAATAATTTCTCCATTAACTTTTTCAAGAGATTCACCATATATTGCAGCACCATTTTCAACAATATATGGATCTTTTAAATTTAGTTCCTTCCTTATAACTCTCACCTCTGATGCTGTCTTGCTTGTACAAAGGATTACGGGTATAGATAATTTTTGTAGTTTTTTTATTGTTTCTCTTGCAGGTGACAAATCATAGGAGTGATCCATTAAAGTACCATCTACATCACTCACAACCCAAATAGAAGAATTTTCTATCATTTTATAAAGCACTAAGCCAAATAACTTGAAAAGGATCAAGACTAATATTTTTCCAATTGTATTTAGTTGATGTTAAAAAATCTTGGGTATTGAAATCATTATCAATTATTTTTGGTAGATCGTTATCATTCAATTGATAATTAATTTTATTTTCAGTCATATTATGGATGGCAAAAACAGACTCAGGACCTTTACTTCTTTTGATTACAACAATATCACTTCTACCTTTAGACAAACATTTCATTTCCGAACAAGGGTGAAATTGCTTTAAATCTGATCTGACATCCATAGCATTACGTAGATATTCTAAATTTTTATTGGCATTAGATTCAGGATTGTTTAAAACAGATAAAAGATTATCTAATTTAAATTTTTCTCTATTAAGGTCTCTTCTTTGACCTGTCATAGAAAAACTTTTGATATCATTTTCTGAAGCAAGTAATGCTGGCAAATAAAAGGCAGGCACACCTTTCAGAGCCATTACCAGTAACTGAGTCAAGATAAATCTCTCAAACTGGAATCGATTAAAATCTCTACTTGAGTCTTCCATTGCGCTCCACCAACTTATATTCAATTCATAGGGTTTATCTTCACCATTTGATAAACGTCTATGACTTACTAGGCCCCCTCTTTTTTCACAATTAATTAATAAATCTTTAATTCTTTGCTCATTCATTAAACCTTCAAGAGCTCTTAAACCAACACCATCATGAGATGCAGTGAAATTAAATAGCGTAGTATCTTCAGATAATATTGGCCAATCAAAAATCCATGAGTTTAGAATATCAGCTCTTGAAGTAATAATTGCCTCTAGGAGAAGAGGAGGCAATGGAAAATTATAAGCCATATGGGCTTCATCATCAGGAATCAGATAAGATAAATTTTCCTTCTGAGGAACATTAGTTTCTGTTATTAAAACTCCATCTTCAAGAAGATTATCTAAAAGAACCCTTAAGAGTTTCACAATTGAATGTGCTTTTGGCAAATGTAAGCATGTTGTCCCTGATTCCTTCCAAATAAAACCTACAGCATCAAGCCTGAACCATTTAATACCATTAGATAAATAAGTAATGATTAAATTTAAAAACTCAAGAGTCATTTTTGGATTATGCCAATTCAAATCAATTTGATCTGGACCAAAAGTTGTCCAAACTTGTCTAGGGCCATCTTCAGTATTTATTTGAGAAAACAAGGAGGAACTTCTTGGTCTAACTACATTTGACCAGTCAAGATTTTGTTTCGGTGAAAAAACATTTGATATACCTGGCTCTTGGGATTTAATAAATTGTTGAACCCATGGGTGAGATGATGAAACATGGTTTAATACCAAATCGGCCATCAAATCATGATTTTTAGAAATGCTTTTGAGATCATCCCAATCACCAAATTTTTCTTCTAAGGAATCATAACTTGAGACTGCAAAACCTCCATCGCTTGTGGATTTCAGAAAAGGAAGAATATGTACAACTTTAGAAAGACTGCCAAAATGTTTAATTAATAAATCCCTAAGAGTAATTAATGTTGCCTCACCATTTTTATAAATACTATCTGCATAAGTTATTAAAACCGAATGAGATTCATTCCAACTTTCTTTATATCTTATTTCTTCATAAGCAGATTTCTCTGAGAAATCATCTAAAATCTGTAATAATTGGTTTGAAATAAAATTAATTTCTTCAGTAGTATTATCTGAATAAATTGTTTTCAACAATTTATAGATTTTTAATCTATATAATTTTTTCTCTGAATCAATTTGCTTCACTTTGAAAAAATTATCGAAGTATTAACACTATTCTGCACATCAATTAGAAAATGGACTTTCAACAAGGGCTAATCACAACAATACATGAATATGGAGTTACTAGAAATTTACTTAAAGAATTAAACAAACATCTTAAAAAAAGATCAACTAGCATTTTAATACCTTGCTTATATGAAGAGTTTGAGCGTCCAGCACTAAAAAATATAAGAGAAGTTTTAAAAAACCTTACAGGTTTAAATGAATTAGTAATTGCTCTCTCTGCAAAAACTGTTGAGCAAGTTAAAGCAGCAAAATCATTTTTTGATTCAATGCCATTCCCAGTTCACGTTCAATGGACTAATTCTCCTTCTGTAATAGAGCTGTTAAAAAACCAAGAAAAAAATGGATTAGAACTTTTAGGAACTCCTGGAAAAGGATGGGCTGTCTGGCAAGGTATAGGAGTTGCGACTAGAAAATCAGAGGTTGTTGCTCTTTTTGATGCTGATATAAGAACATTTAGCCCTTTGTATCCTTCAAGAATGATACTTCCACTTCTAGATGAATCATATGGAATTTCTTATGTAAAGGCTTTTTACAGTAGGTTATCTTTAGAAACAAATCAATTACAAGGTAGAGCAACAAGATTATTTGTGGGTCCTCTATTAGCAAGTCTTGAGCAGTTAGTTGGGAAAGGTCCCTTTTTACAATATCTACAATCATTTAGATATCCTTTAGCAGGTGAGTTTGCTTTTACTAAAGACCTTGCTATGAATTTAAGAATACCTTGTGACTGGGGTTTAGAAATAGGATTATTATCAGAGGTTTATAGAAACGTAAGAACCTCCAAAATAGCTCAAGTCGACCTAGGTTTGTTTGATCATAAACATAAGAATATTGGTGATTCATCTAAAGAAGGATTGCAAAAAATGTGTACTGAAATACTTTCAAGTGTTTTAAGAGGTCTCATGGAGCATCAAGCCGAGACCTTAACTAGCACTCAACTAGCAACTTTAGAAGTTCTCTACAAAAGAGTTGGAGAAGATCGTGTAAAACAATTTGGATTAGATTCAGCCGTTAATCAACTTCCATACGATAGGCATGAAGAAGAGCTATCGGTACAAAAGTTTGCGAAACTATTGAGACCTGCTACAGAAGATTACCTAGCTTGCCCTACGACACAACAGTTACCAAGTTGGTCAAGAGTTCTATCTTGCGAGAACAAACTTCAAGAAGATTTAGCTATTGCTGGGTCAAAAGATATAAAGAAAATTGAAAAAGAATTAATTAAAAACTTCTAAAGCAAGAAATACCTTTGAGCCATAGGAACTTCATTAAGTGGTTCACAAGTAAGAAGTTCTCCATCGGAAAAAACTTCATAAGTTTGAGGATCAACTGAAATATTTGGTAGTTTACTATTAAGTTTTAAGTGAGATTTATTGATATTTCTTGTATTTTCTACGGCAATACAATTTTTTTGCAATCCTAATTTTTTTGGGATATTTTGATCAATTGAATTTTTGCTTAAAAAGGTAAAAGAACTCTTAATTAAGGATTTACCAAAATTTGCAAACATAGGTTGACCATGAACAGGGCCTGGAGTAGGGATTGAAGCATTTGCATCACCCATTTGGGACCAAATTATAGATCCTCCCTTAACAACTAATTCAGGCTTTACTGCAAAAAATGAGGGTTTCCACAATACTAGGTCTGCAATTTTTCCCTTTTCTATAGATCCAACATATTTATTGATACCATGAGCTATTGCAGGATTAATTGTAACTTTAGAGATATATCTCTTTACTCTGTAATTATCGTTTCTATCAGAATCCTGTGATAAGGGTCCTCTTTGTACTTTCATTTTATGGGCAGTTTGAAAAGTTCTTATTATTACTTCACCAACCCTTCCCATGGCTTGAGAGTCACTAGCGATAATTGAGAAGGCGCCCATATCATGTAGGATATCTTCTGCCGCAATAGTCTCTCTTCTTATCCTTGATTCCGCGAATGCAATATCTTCTGGAATTTTAGAATCTAAATGATGACAAACCATTAGCATGTCAAGATGTTCTTCCAGTGTGTTTCGCGTATAAGGTCTTGTTGGATTAGTACTACTTGGAAGAACATTTTTTTCTCCACAAATTTTAATAATATCTGGAGCATGACCTCCACCTGCTCCTTCGGTATGAAAAGTATGAATTGTTCTTCCTGCAATAGCATTGATGGTATCTTCCACAAAGCCTGCCTCATTTAAAGTATCAGTATGAATACAAACTTGAACATCAAAGTTATCTGCAACATTTAAACAAGAATTTATAGTAGATGGAGTCGTTCCCCAATCCTCATGAAGCTTCAATCCACATGCACCAGCTTCGACTTGATCTACAAGATTTCTTTCATTAGTTGAATTTCCTTTACCAAAAAAACCTAAATTCATAGGAAATGCTTCTGCAGATTGAAGCATTCGAGAGATATGAAAAGCGCCCGGAGTGCAAGTAGTCGCATTTGTACCTGTTGCAGGTCCAGTGCCACCTCCCAACATGGTTGTAATTCCCGAGGCTAGTGCTGTCTCAATTTGCTGAGGACAGATAAAGTGAATGTGGGTATCTATTGAACCTGCAGTAAGAATATGGCCTTCTCCAGCTATTACTTCTGTTGATGCACCAATAACAATATCGATATTATCCTGGATATCAGGATTACCAGCCTTACCAATTTCAAAAATCATTCCATCTTTTATACCCACATCAGCCTTAATTATTCCCCACCAATCTACTATCAAAGCATTAGTTATTACGGTATCTACAGCTCCATCAGCTCTTCTTACTTGAGACTGTCCCATCCCATCTCGAATAACTTTACCTCCACCGAATTTAACTTCATCTCCGTATGTAGTTAAATCCTTTTCTACTTCTATAAAAAGTTCGGTATCCGCAAGCCTTACTCTATCTCCGGTAGTGGGTCCGTAAGTTTGCGCATAAGTATTTCTGTCAATTTTATAGGACATAATTTTAAGAATCTAAAGAACCGTTAACCAATGAATTAAAACCATATGCAATTCTTAAACCTGTATATGGAACTAATTTGACATCAGTTGTATCTCCAGGTTCAAATCTAATTGCTGTTCCTGCAGGAATGTCAAGACGCATACCAAGTGTTAATTCTCGATCAAAAATTAAAGCCTTATTAGCTTCGAAAAAATGATAATGGGATCCAATTTGTACAGGTCTATCTCCAGAATTAGAAACTTTTACTGTTTTAACCTCCTTACCAAGATTTAATTCGATTTCACCTTGTTCAGGAATTATTTCGCCAGGAATTAAATTACTCATAATTAATTAATCGGATTGTGAATAGTAACTAACTTTGTCCCATCAGGAAAAACTGCTTCTATTTGGACTTCATCAACCATTTCAGGAATACCCTCCATAACTTGTGATTTTGAAAGCCAGGTAGTTCCCTCTGACATTAATTGACTTACACTTTTTCCGTCTCGAGCTCCTTCAAGAACTTGAAAACTCAAAAAAGCAATTGTTTCAGGATAATTAAGCTTAAGACCTCGACTAAGCCTTCTTTCAGCTAAAAGCGCAGCAGAAAAAATCAATAATTTATCCTTTTCTTGAGGTGAAAGATGCATAATAAAAAATTAATCTATAAATTCTTAAAAAAGGTTCTTTCTGAACATAATTAATAATTCATAGAATCTTGTAAAGGCCATACACCTTGATATTTTGGCTCACAAAATCCACAAGCATACCTAATTTGTTTCCAAATACAAAAAAAACATTTCCTAGCTTCTTGAGAAGAACTTCCTAAGAATCGTACAGAGATTCCATTTTCAAGGATTCCAATAGATAAATTATTATCAGTTTCATTGAAAATCTTTTTTATATTTCCAACAAGATTTTTTATTTTTGTCCTGGAAAAATCTTTTTCGCAAATCCAAATTAAGGATCCAAAAACAGGCATGTAATCCATACCTGACTTGGCCACATAACTTGCTTTAGATAATTCAATTTGATCAACATATTCCCAATCATCATATAAATCATTATTTCTCATAATTTCTAATTTAGACCTAAAAACTCCACTCTCAATAGATTCTCCGGAAGAAGATCTACCAAGTCTTATTAAATCAGTAAATAAAAAACTTGAAGTTTCTGAAATAGATACTTTAAACTTTTGCTCATATAAACCATTTGCAAAGATAATTGTTTCTTGGGGGAGAAATTCCAAATGAGAATTATCAAGAATCTTTATGAGATTTTTTTGCTTTGAAAAAGTTCCTTTTGGATTAATTTTAGATATCCCAACTGATCCATATACTTTCTGCGCTGAAGAAGTAGTCAACAATACCTTAGAGTTTTTTTCAAGATTTACCTCAAACGCAAGTAAATCACCTCCAACCAATCCCCCTGCAGTATGAAGAACAGGTAAAATGCATCTGCCCTCTTGATCATGAGTAGACTTTAATAACTTATAAGGAGAAGTTGATTTAGATTTAAAGATTGTTTTATCAACATTTCCTAAACTTGCTTTATTATTAAAAAAATTTAAGAAACAATTACCTTCCCAAGAAGTTTTAATCATAAATTGTTTTCTTTAATTACTAAATTAAAGTAACCAAAAATTTTGATTATGAGAATGAATAAACAAATAGTTGTAACTGATTGGATTAAGGAAAAACCTCGACTAGGTTCATTTTTAAAACTTAGCCTAAGTTCAGATGAAAGAAGAATCTTACGAGGTAAAAGATTAACTGATTGTGATCAAGAAATAATTTTACAATTACCTAGAGAGGGCAAATTAAATGATGGAGATATTCTTTCAACTAATGAATCCAATTTTTATGTAGAGATAATTGCCAAAACAGAAAATTTAATTGAAATAAGGTCAAATTCTAAAATTGAACTTATTAAAACTGCTTATCATCTAGGAAATAGGCATGTAGAAGTAGAAATTGAAGAAGACATTCTTCTAACAAAAGGGGATTACGTTATTGAAAATATGCTAAAAAATTTTAATGTTGACATTGTAAATACCCAGAAAAAATTTTTTCCTGAAAGAGGTGCCCATAGTCATGATTAAAAGTCACTTATTTAAATATTTATTAATAAGCCCTAACTTACCAGTTGGAGGATTTTGTTATTCGGAGGGATTGGAGAGTTACCTTAATATTAAAGATTTAAAAGACTCAAATTCCATAAAAGAATTAATCATAAGTGAACTAAGAATTGGCCAAATTAGACTAGATGCCAAACTATTATTAGATTTTTTTGATATTTTCAATGAGTTAAACAACGGCAAAAATTTAAAAAGTAATTTACAAAAGCTATTAAGTTTGGATAAATGGATCCTCTCATCAAAAGACTCTGTCGAAATGAGAGAACAACAAACTCAAATGGCAAAATCACTCTTTGATTTAAACGAAGAATTTGGATTTGAATATTTATATAAAAAAAATAACAAAAACTCCTGGCCTTTAGCGTGGAGTTGGGCTTGTTATTGTTTTGAAATTACAAAGTTAGAAATGGTTGAGAATTTTTTCTATGCATGGAGTGCAAACCAACTTAGTGCAGCATTAAGGATTATTCCTATTGGTTCAACAAAAGCACAATTAATTCAGAGAGATTTATTAGCAATAATTTCAAAAGTTTCTAAAGAAATTATGGACAAAGAAATTGATGACATCTATTTTGGCAATGTAGGTTTAGCTATGGCACAACAAAATCATAATGACCTCTATACAAAACTTTTTAGAAATTAATTTATGAGCAGCAAATTGAGAGTAGGAATTGCAGGGCCTGTAGGTTCAGGAAAAACTGCATTAGTAGAGACTCTATGCTTAAGCCTGAAAAAAAATTATAAGATAGCAGTTGTCACCAACGATATTTACACTAAAGAAGACGCTAACTTTCTAATAAATAAAAAAGTTTTAGAGGATGGAATGATTATTGGTGTAGAAACAGGAGGTTGTCCTCATACCGCGATAAGAGAGGATTGTTCCTTAAATAAAAATGCAGTTTTAGATTTAGAAAATAAATATAATCCTTTAGATTTTGTTTTTGTAGAAAGTGGAGGAGATAATTTAGCATCTAGTTTTAGTCCAGAACTTGTAGATTTATCAATATATGTAATTGATGTATCTGCCGGAGACAAAATTCCTAGAAAAGGGGGACCAGGGATAACAAGGTCAGATTTATTATTAATAAACAAAATTGACCTAGCAGATATGGTTGGTGCAGATTTAAATATTATGAAAAGTGATACTGAATTTATGAGAAAAGGTAAGCCTTGGTTTTTTACAAACCTAAGTAGCGGCATAGGAGTTGAAGAAATAACTAAATTTTTAGAAGCTCAAATACCAAAATTTAAATTCACTAAAAAACACTGAGTTTTTATCTTGGATTCAACAAAATGTTACCATCGCTACAAAACTAAATCTCACTCGTTAATAACTTTTAATTTATCCCCCTAATGAGGGTCAATTACCTAATTTAAACGAATTCATGAGAATTTCAAGGCGTATTTTGGCAGGTTTAGCTACTGCCTCTCTAGCCGTTACCGCAACTTCATGTGGAGGAGGTTCAAGCACTTCCGGAAGTTTCGATGACACTGTGACTGTTGGTATTTTACATTCCCTTTCAGGAACAATGGCTATATCGGAATCAACTCTAGTTGATACTGAAAAAATGGCTATTGCAGAAATCAATGCTGCTGGCGGTGTAACCGTAGATGGCAAAAGCTACAAAATCGAATACATCGTAGAGGATGGAGCTTCTGATTGGCCAACATTTGCTGAGAAGTCTAAAAAGTTAATCGATCAAGATGGTGTTCCCGTTGTATTTGGTGGATGGACTTCTGCTAGTAGAAAGGCAATGCTACCTGTGTATGAATCAAAAGATGCATTTCTTTACTATCCCATTCAGTATGAAGCTCAGGAATGTTCAAACAACATTTTCTATACTGGTGCTTCACCAAACCAACAATCAGAACCAGCAACTGATTTCATGTTCAAGAGGTCTCCTGCAGCCGGAAAACCATTTTTCTTAGTTGGGTCAGACTACGTTTTCCCAAGAACATCAAATACAATTACCAAAGAACAACTTAAATCTCTTGGTGGAAAAGTCGTAGGTGAAGATTATTTACCTTTAGGAAATACTGAAGTTGCACCTATCATTTCCAAGATCAAGAAAGCCTTAGCACCAACTGGTGGTGGAGTAATTATTAACACACTTAATGGTGACCAAAACGTTGCCTTCTTTAAGCAAATTCAGGATGCGGGAATTACTCCAAGCAATGGATATTATGTTATGAACTATTCAATTGCAGAGGAAGAAATAAGCACTATTGGACCTGAATTTTTAGAAGGCCACTATGGAGCTTGGAACTACATGATGTCTATTGATACTCCAGAATCCAAGAAATTTGCAGCTGATTTCAAAGCACTGTATGGAAGCGACAGAGTAGTTGCCGATCCACAGGAGTCTGCATACAACATGGTTTATTTATGGAAACAAGCCGTAGAGGATGCTGGTACATTTGAGAACAGTGCTGTAAGGGAGGCTCTTGTAGGTCAAACATTTGATGCACCTCAAGGGCCAGTAGAAGTTATGCCGAACCACCACCTTGCTCAAACAGTAAGAATTGGTTTAATTAAGCCAGAAGGAGGGTTTGAGATTCTTGAAGAAACTGATGGTGTTGTATACCCACAAGCATGGAACCAATTTGAACCAAGTTCAAAAGGATATGCATGTGACTGGACAGACCCATCTAAAGGAGAAAGATATAAGCTTTAATTTCAAAGCTTAGTCTTAAAAAATCAAGAGGAGGCTTTATGCCTCCTCTTCTTATATCCACAATAATATTCTTCTTATAAATTGGAATTGCTTCTTGATAGTCTATTTAACGGTGTAGCGATTGGATCAGTTTTACTTGTAGCTGCATTAGGCTTAGCTATTGTATTTGGTTTGATGGGTGTAATTAACCTTGCTCATGGTGAACTAATGATGCTTGGTGCCTACACTACATATGTAACCCAACTAATTTTCAAACTCCCATTATTGAAACCTTATTACAACGCATACGTTATAGTTTCAATATTTCTAGCATTTATTGTAAGCGGAGTAGTAGGAATACTTTTAGAAAAAACAGTAATTAGAAAATTATATGGAAGCCCTTTAGAAACTTTACTAGCAACATGGGGAGTAAGCTTAATCCTTCAACAATTTGTCAGAAGTGTGCCTTTAGCGTATGGTACGGGTTTGGTTATAAGTCTGATAATTGGTTTATTTTTACCAACAACATTTCCGTTAAAAATAAAAGAATCAATCAATTTCAAATATTTGAAATTTAGTTCTTGGATAATTGCTGCTTCAACTGGAGTTCTAACCGGAAACGTGATTTCATCTTCGGTAAGTAAACTTAGTAGAGCAAGTGCTAGAAATGTTGATGTAACAGCTCCCGCATGGATGAGAGGTCAGGTTGAAATTCTTGGAACGGCCTTCCCAAAAACAAGATTAATGATAATTATAATTACACTGATTTCTGTAATAGCGATAACATTATTTCTTAATCAAAGTGCATGGGGAATGCGAATAAGAGCAGTAACTCAAAATAGAAAAATGAGTGATTGCCTAGGCATTTCAACAGAAAAAGTTGATGTCCTTACTTTTGGTATTGGTTCCGGGTTGGCGGGAGTAGCAGGGGTTGCAGTATCACTATTAGGGTCTGTTGGACCAAATGTTGGAGGTAACTATATAGTTGGATGCTTTATGGTTGTAGTTCTTGGAGGAGTAGGAAATTTATTAGGAACAGTACTTGCTTCCTTTGGAATAGGAATTATGACTGATTTAATTGGTGCTGGTCGACTTTTATCTATTTGGCCAGATATGCCTTTACCTCTTTCAAACACAATCAACTTTTTTGCAACGACAAGTATGGCAAGGGTAATGATATTTGCATTAATAGTTATATTTTTACAATTTAAACCTACAGGTTTATTTCCTCAAAAAGGCAGGATGGTTGAAAGTTAATGGAATTTCAAAATTTAAAACTAAGCAAAAAAACAACATTCATTGCGTGGGTTGTAATAATTGCTTTTATCATAGCAGCGCCAACAATACTTCCTGTATTCAGATTAAATCTTCTTGGTAGATATTTATCCCTAGCAATAGTAGCTCTTGGAGTTGATCTTATATGGGGTTTTACTGGCTTACTTAGCTTAGGACAAGGTATATTTTTTGCCCTTGGAGGTTACTGTGCAGCAATGTATCTTCAGATAACAAGCTCTTCTGAATTCCCAAACAATATTCCAGAATTTTTTGGACTTTATGGAGTTGATAATTTACCTTTCTTTTGGGAGCCATTTAGATCCCCAATATTTAGTTTATTTGCAATCTGGGTTATACCAGCATTAGTCGCAGGAATGCTTGGATTTCTTGTTTTTAGAAATAGAATAAAAGGTGTATATTTTTCCATATTAACCCAAGCAGCTCTCTTGGTATTCTTTAATTTTTTTAATGGGCAACAAAAACTTATAAACGGAACAAATGGATTAAAAACAGATGTGACTCAACTTTTTGGGCAAATGGTTGGTTCAGAATCAATGCAAAGAATGTTTTTTTGGGTAACAGCACTATTAGTTATTGCCGCATGGTTTTTTGCAAAGTGGGTAGTTAAAGGACGATTTGGCAATATACTTATAGGAATTCGAGATGATGAACCACGAGTTAGGTTTACAGGATACAATCCAGTGATATTTAAGACGATAATATTTTCTATTGCTGGAGGTCTCGCTGGCATTTCGGGAGCTTTATATACTGTTCAGTCTGGAATAGTCTCACCTCAATTTATGACAGTTCCCTTTTCTATAGAAATGGTTATATGGGTTGCAGTTGGAGGGAGAGGAACTTTATTAGGAGCGATACTAGGAGCAGTTTTCATCAACTATGCAAAAAGTCTAGTAAGTGAAGCTTTACCTGCTAGCTGGATGTTTATTCAAGGAGGGTTATTTATCTTAGTTGTAACAGCTCTGCCAGAAGGAGTTTTAGGATGGGTTCAAGGAGATGGTCCTAGGAATCTTCTTCAAAGATTTGGTTTGAAAAGGAAGATTGAAACCTATCCAAGCTTAGAAGTTAAAAATAAGGAGGGGAATAATGAATAATAAAGATCTTCTAAATTTAATAGATATTACTGTTAGTTTCGAGGGTTTTTTAGCTCTCAACAATCTAAATTTAAATTTAAAGAAAGGAGAATTAAGAGCTGTAATAGGACCCAACGGCGCAGGTAAAACAACATTTCTTGATGTAATAACTGGAAAGGTTAAGCCAACAAAAGGTGAAGTAATTTTTAAAGGGAAATCTTTAATAGGTAGAAAGGAGCATAAAATAGCCAGACTTGGAGTTGGAAGAAAGTTCCAAAGTCCAAGAATCTTTGAAAATCTTACAGTTAAAGAAAATCTTGAAATATCGGTGTCAACTCCTAAAAGTCCCTTAAACCTTATAAATAAGAGTATTAAGGATGAGCAGCTTAATGAGATTGAACGTCTTATGAAGATTGTTAATTTAGCTCAAAAAGTTGATTCTAAAGCTGGTTCTTTATCACATGGCCAAAAACAATGGCTTGAGATAGCCATGTTAGTAGGACAGAAGCCAGATTTAATGTTAGTAGATGAACCTGTTGCTGGTTTAACTGATGAAGAAACTGATCTTACAGCTGATTTATTAAAATCTTTATCAGGAGAAAATACCGTAGTGGTAATAGATCACGATATGGAATTTATAAGAAGACTTGATAGTAATGTTTCAGTATTAAATCAGGGCACAGTATTATGTGAGGGAACGATGGAAACCATACAAAAAGACAAAAAAGTTATTGATGTTTATTTAGGAAGACCTGAGGACTAGTTATGGAAAATTTACTAGAAATAAAATCATTAAATACCTACTATGGCGAGAGTCATATTCTCAGAGATGTAGATTTAAATGTTAAATCAGGAGAAATGGTTTGTTTAATTGGTAGAAATGGTGTTGGCAAAACAACTTTATTGAAATCACTTATTGGTTTGTTAAAACAAAAAAGGGGCGATATTTATTTAATTGGCGAAAATATAAATAGAAAAGCACCTCATCAGAGAGCTAGAAAAGGAATGGCTTACGTTCCTCAAGGGAGAGAAATTATTCCATATCTATCAGTTGAAGAGAATCTTATGTTAGGAATGGAGTCTCTGCCGGGTGGATTATCTAAGAACAAGAAAATAGATCCATTTATTTATGATCTTTTCCCAATCCTAAAAGATTTTCTACAAAGAAAAGGAGGAGATCTTAGTGGAGGACAACAACAGCAACTAGCTATTGCAAGAGCATTGCTCGGCAAACCTCAACTTCTATTACTTGACGAACCAACGGAAGGTATTCAGCCAAATATAGTTTTAGACATTGAAAATGCAATCAATCAGATAATTAGAGATACAGGAATTGGAGTTTTATTAGTTGAACAACACTTGCATTTTGTAAGACAAGCCGATAGATATTACGCGATGCAACGCGGAGGTATTGTTGCTAGCGGAAATACTAGTGAGTTGAGTCAAGCAGTTATTGATAAATTCTTAAGTGTTTAAGTAAATAATTTTAGATTACTAAAAACATTTATTCATTTTTCGCATCTTATAAGGTCTATACTGTTTGGATGCTCATTAATATACTTATTAAATTCCATTGCAAGTGTTCTAGCCTCGTAAGCGTCCATTGCATAAAAACAATTTTCTAATCTTATATTTTGAAAATCACGGTAATGGACTGTATATGGCTTTAACATATAATTTTGATTCATTTTAATTTGCTAAAAAGCAATTATTTTATATCTCAACCATGCATATTTTCGTAAGTTTAAAGTATATCTTTTGTTGTTATCAAAATATATTGACTTAAATTATGTATTAAAAGATACTTTTTAAAGACAAAAAGTAATTAATCTGTTTTTCTATTTTTTGGGGAATTTTGCTTTTTACCTTCTATTAAAAAAACAAATTTTGATAAGATATAACCAAATACTGGAACCCAAAACTTTTCATAAAAAAATTTCATAAAAAATTAAGCAGCTAATGATTCGTTATCTTCAATTTCAGTTTTATTTATAAGCTTCAAATCTATAGAATTAAATAAATGCTGCATAAGCAGATAATCAAGCTCCCCTTTCAACAAATTAACCTCGCATGAAAGTAGATCATCAATAAAATCATCAAAAGTATCTGAAAGAGGACTCACAATAAAAATTAAATTTTTGTCATTATCATCGCATTAACAATAAAAGTCAACCAAATTTGAATATTAATTTTTGAAATTTTAAAAATTAATGAATAAAGACAAAAAATTTAAATAATAAATATAAACAAGCAAAATAATAGATTTAATATCAAGCTCAGGGTCTTTGAATTAAATTTCATTTATCTTGCTTTTCTTAATTTTATATCTCTCCTGATTAGCATTATCAAAACGACAATACACATATTTGCTAAAAAGAAATTTAAAGAAATCATCATCAACCCATTTAATTTTGTTATAGCAAGACTATTGATGTGCCAATTAGAAAAGAATCACTTAAAAAGTTTTTAGACGAAATAAATTTTTTAGAAATCAAATTTGATATTCAAAGAGCTTATTTTAGAAATTATTTTTTTATTAGCTCAAAGTAACCATTCTTATTTAATAAGTACTTATCAAACCAAAGGCTTAATAGATTGTCTATTCCTATTCCATTCATTTTATTTATTTGAGAAGTCTTATAGTCTGAAAGTGCAAGCAATAAATAAGGAAATATCATATCAGAAACTCCTTTTGGGAGTTTTTCTAAAGGTACTCCATGCGCTCTATCCCATAAAATTTGCATATCTTGAGAGAACAAAGAACTCCAATAACTAAAATTACAATATAACTTATCTGGAGGGAGTAGATTTACAGATAAAACTGGGAGAGATGAATTCATAGCAATAAATATTTTATGGATAAATTGAATTTAGGTTTTTGAAATAGTGATAATTAATTTCTAATATGCAAATCTCCTACAAATACAAATTAAATTTAACTCAGAGTACAGCACTTAGCAACACTTTTTAATTACTATATTTATCCATCATTTCCTGAAATTTAAGGAATGATAAAAACTTTTTATAAGTTTGCAAGTCAAAATCCTCCTGATTTACCTCATTTAAATGGGTTGATTTAATAGGATTAAAATAATTCCCTAATTTTTTATCAATTAAGAGTTTTGCATTATCTATAAAGTCATTAGAACTATTAGATAAATTTTGGGAAAAAGAATCATTTAGTTGATATGATTGAGTTACTTTAACATTTTTTTTATTAAATATACCTCTCATAGAAAGGGCTTCCTCTACCAAAATACTTATTATTTTTGAATTACTTAAATTGTTCTCTATACTCAACTTATTAATTATTTTCATAACATCTTCTCTAGGAATAAAACCAACTCTTTTTTTTTTGGTAGGCATTTAAAAATTAATTAAAGTTCAGCACTTGACTGTAGTAAGTGTTGCACTATATTCATTATAAGTCAATTAAATGCTAATGATTTTACCTACAACTTTACTTTTAGGAGCTCTTGGATATCTTTTCTATACCTCAAAAAAAGAACTTTCAGTTGATCAACATAAACCTACGGAAATCAAAAAAGAGAATAATGATTTGTATAAAGATTTGGAAGATCTATTTATTTAAAATTACTGCATAGGTATTTAAGAACTTTATTTCTTGACTAAAGATATACAAAACCTTAAACATAATTAAAATAAATATAAAGACATAAAATCAATGACTGTCCATCAAGATTACGAAATAAAAATCAATTTAAATGAATTGATTGAAAAGAGAATTCCATGTTGTGATTTACTTCATCCAGATCATTGTCTAACAGAAAAACAAGTCTCTGAAATAGCCCATGATATTCGTATGGATTTGAATTTGCATGATCTTTACAAGCAAGTGGATCAACACATTATGAATTATGTAAATGCTGCTGGTATTGATAACAAAGATCATTGGGTTGAACCTCATCTTCCAGATTTGGATAGAGATTTAAAAGAAGAAGTAGGTATAGAATTTGATTAATCTTTTTTCCTGCAAAAAAGATTAATATATGTATTTTTTTTCTAGATCATCTATTAATTTATAAATACTTTTAGCTGATCTCTTTCTTTTTTTTAAAATTGAAAAAACTATAGATCCAATCAATAATGCAAAAATAGATGTGAAAATAATAATTTCATGATTCATAACCATCAAACAGAAGTATATTATTTAAATTATTAAAAAGTTTTAATCAATAAAATAGGTACTTTATACAAATACATTTCAATATAAACAATTAAGATTTTTTATGAAGAAGTGTAAGAATTAAAATTTTATGTAAATTATGTAAATATAAATTTTAATTCAATAAAGATAATGATTAATTATTTTGCCTTAACAGTAACTGAGATGGGGATCGGTAAATTAGAGTTAGCAGTTATCGGCGGAGTAATTTTAATATTTCCAATTTTATTTGTTTATGCATCTAAAAACCTTGATGCTAAGGGGGTTTTCGAATGGATGATGGAAAAACCAAATGATTGGATAGGTAAAAAATAAGACTTTAACAATTTACATTTTTCTAGTTAAATTTTAAATTTTCTAAATTACTTATAGCAAAATCATAAACCTGGCAATTATTTTCTAAATCATTAACTATTGAATTTTTTAGAAGAGAATAATCTATCAACTTATTGAGTTTATTATTTTTAAATTCCTTATTAGTCTCTCCAATAGCAAATGCCAAAGCTCCCTCATAAGAAATACCGAATTTGGAAGTGTTGCAGTAAGTTCTTGTGAACTTATTAGAAATCTTTTTAGTATACTTTTCAAGAGTTTTAGAAGAAGTATCCAATGAGTAAACTGGGCTACTAAAAAGAAGAAGCAAAGTTAAAGTGAATATCGTAGCAACTCTTTTGATCATAATATTTCATAAATTGGAAGTTTAATATAGTTTAGAATTTAGCTATGCCCACTATGTTTTATTAAAAATATAAACTTTAGAATTTGTTAACCACAACAGCTATTTCATATTTTGGAAGATAAAAACTCTCTAAATGAGTATTTTATAGTTTGAATTTTTTTTGGTATTTTTTTTAAAAAACGCGTAATTGCTTTTGGCATAATAAAAAATTCATATCAATAATTAATAGATAACAAATAATACATGGGTATTCAATAAATAATTATCCAAAAATAAGTAAATTAATTATTAAATATATGGATTGAGCTATGGAAATGTATTTCAACATGAATTATTGTTTAATTAAGTAATAAATTTAAAATTAATATGGCACTACCAGAACTTATTTATGCTCCTATAGATGGCGGTACGATACATAGATATGAAATTAGTGGTGGCAAGAGAAAATTCTTAAGATTTATAGGTTGTTATTTGGGCCAATGCAATTTCCACAAAAATATTGATGATGCTATTGATTACGTAAAAAATTTGAAAGAATCACAAAAGATACAAAAAACATGAAATAAAGATACATAAATACGATAGGGACTCAATATTTTTCAAGAACTACATAATTATTGCTACAAATAATAGAGAATTTTTTTTTTATAAGAAATTGATTATTTACTTGGGTTATAGTTCCGAAAGATAAACAGTCAATTAAAAAAGAAATTAATTTATGGAAAACAGACAAATTAATTTTTTTAAATCAAAAGACTTAAATACCGTTCTTAAGCCATTTAAAAAAGGAACGGTAGTAAAAATTGACTCGTTTGATATTAGAGAAAATCAAAATGAATTAAAAATAGGTTTGTTTGGTTGGTATGCTATTTGTCCTTCGAAAGAACTAAAAAAAAATAAGCTATATTATTATTCACTCTATGATGAGCCTCTTGTTCTTTATAGAGATGAAAATAAAAACGTTAGGTGCATTAAAAATATTTGTCCACATAGGGGGGCCTCTTTTTTTGAAGGAAAACTATCAGATGGAGTAATAACCTGTCCATATCATGGAGCTAAATTCTCTTCTGGTGGAAGTTGCCAAAATCTCGATAGAATTACATGCAGACACATAATAGATAATAACTACGATAACTACGCCAAAAGAATTCACTTATCTCAATACAAAGCTTTAGAAAAGAATGGATATATTTTTGTACATTTTTCTAAAAAATCTGAAACTGACCTAAATAATATAAGTGAAGATGCACCAATAAATAACTACGAATTATATGAAAATGGGTTTACACATAAGGATTATGTATTTGAAGAGGTATTAGTTGACTTTAAATGTGATTGGTCAAGGATAATTGAAAATCACTTAGATATTCTTCATCTTTTTTGGGTTCATGGCGATACAATTCCTGATAAAGATGTTAATAAAAACGTTCTAGTTAGTTTTAACCAGAAAATTAATGTTACTCCTAAATACATTGAAAGTATTTATTACTACAAGAATGAACCTACAAAAGAATTTATCCGGATAAAATACATACCACCTGGAAGGATATTAATTTATAAAGGTGATCCCTCTGCAGCTAGATATCTACAAGTTTTAGATCATATTCCACTAGGAAATAACAAAGCAAGAGTAATAGTGAGGCATTACAGGAAATTTTTAAAAAATAAACTGCTCAATAACCTCATGTTGTTTAAAGAGAATCAAAGAAAGATTTTTTATAAAATATTCGATGAGGATTATATGATTTTAAAAACACAAACATATAACCACAATATGGGATTTATAAGTAAGGATGAAATAAAATTATTGGGAGAAGATAGAATAATAAATTATTTTTGGAAATGGTACAAAAAGTCTGAAGATAAAGATGAACCATGGAAAAATAATATAAAAACCCAAAATCTTGATGTATATGACAAAGTGATATTAAAATATCCTCCTGAGATAAAGAAGTTAGAAATTGCAAATAATATAGATATTATTAGAAAAACATTTGTGCGATTTGCTGCTCCGCTTATATTTTTTATGTTAATAATATAACTTATGAAGAAAGTAAATAGACCTTCATGGTTGAATTGGCTTTATCTTCTTATATTTATTTTAAGCTCAATTCAATTGATTATATTTTGGAGTAATAAGTTTTAGTGTTTAATAAATTTTGGTTTGACGCAAAAAATATAAATTGTTTTAAAAATGGCTTTAGAGTAATTAAAGATTTAAATTTAAAGATAGCGTATTCAGAGAATGTAATATTAATTGGACCAAATGGTTCAGGTAAATCATCCTTAATTGAACTAATTAATAGAAACATATACCCAACAGTATCTAATGAATCGAAACTGAAGATATTTGACCAAAAAATTATAAATTTGTGGGAACTAAGAAAAAAAATAAGTACTGTAAATAATGAAATAAAAAATAGAATAAATCCAAATTTAAAAGTTTTTGATTTAATTTTAAGTGGACTATATGGAAGATATTGTTACGTACAAAATAAATCTGAAAGAGATTCTTATAAGGTGGAAAAAATCATGAAGAAAATGAATATATATAATTTATCTAAAAAGAAATTTTCCTATTTATCAGATGGAGAAAAACAAATTTCTCTCATTGCTAGGGCATTAATCAAAAAACCAGAAATCTTAATCCTAGATGAACCAATTGCAAATTTAGATTATAAATCAAAGTTTTTTGTAGTTGATAAGGTTAATGAATTATCAAAATTGAATACCAAAATTTTAAGCGTCACTCATGATATTTCAACGATTACAGAAATTTATGACCGGGTAATAATGCTAAAAGATGGAAAGATAATCGCGGATGGACATCAAAATAAGGTTATAAACAGTGAAAATCTTAATAAGTTATATGGAATTCAAGTAGAGGTAGCTAATAATAATGGACTTTGGAATATAAACAGATTATCTAAATAACAATTATGAAAATAGCTATCGCAATAGCAATAAATACTAATTTTTTACTTTTTAAAAATGAAGAGGATTTATTTTTAAATGCAGAAGATCCACATTTAGAGCACACAATCTTACCTCCTAAAGATCGATCTGAGACAAATGAAGAACTCCCACAATTAAAACAAACTCTATTTACGTTCATCTAAAATCAAATAATTAGCAATTCTATCTAAATTATATTCCTAAATACTATGTAAAGAAAAACTTCAAAAATATGATGATAATGAGAATCTATTGCAATAAGTATTTTTTTGGTGCATAATTGATAACAATTCTCATTATCATATTTAATTTATGAATTTCCATAGTTATGGAGAATCTCCTTTAAAATCAGTAAGGATAATAACTGGGCAGTCCGTTTTAATAGATCCTACATCAAGACCAAGAGGTACATGCCTAGAAGTTGAAAGTGGAATTGCTCGAGTTTTTTGCCCTTGTGAAGAAACTGAAGGAATGACACTTGCATTCTTACAATCAGGTGATCAATTAAGAACGGACCTTTTATGTAGTGAAGGTGTCTGTGTTGAAGCATTAACAGATTTGTCTTTTCATAGCAATGTAAATATTAATGAGAATATTGGTTTCGATGCAGTAAATGAATGGACTTTGCAACTCCTTAGGATTAGACACTTAGGAAATGCAGAACAACGATTACAAGCCTTGTTTTCAATACTTGTAAATCGTCTAGGTAGAAGATGTGGGCAATGGTGTGAGTTACCTTTTAGGTTAACTCATGAAAGGATTGGTGAATTAATCGGTTCTACACGAGTAACATCAACAAGATTAATTTCTAAATTAAGATCATCTGAGTTATTAATAGCTCCTATCGGGACCCAAACAGTCAGTGTTGCCCCTTCTTTTATTGAAACATCACCTCTATAAAAAAATGAAGGAATCACAATCACTTACAAACAACTTGTTATTGGAAGTTGATGTCTTATCGAATAGACTCAGAAATATCAAACAATCCTACATAACCACAGAAAATAAAGC
Organism: Prochlorococcus sp. AG-418-D13; assembly: GCA_003214315.1. Lineage (GTDB taxonomy): Bacteria > Cyanobacteriota > Cyanobacteriia > PCC-6307 > Cyanobiaceae > Prochlorococcus_A. Next base: position 98,251 of record QCLU01000002.1, on the reverse strand, counting down.
ATTGAAGGGAAGGTTATTTACCGAAAACAAAAATATTTTTAAAAGAGTTAATGAGATTTATAAAATAGCTGAACTCTTAAATAAAAATAATGAGAAAATCAACTTTTCTAATTTACTTTTTGAAATAACCAAAAGGATATTGAATGAAAATAAATTTGAAAGTAATTTATTTTTTCTTTAAATCACTATCTATTAATAAGATTGCTGAAGGTTGATTAGAAGCAAACTTTACCTTTCCCAGTATGTTCGCAAATTCATCTTCTGATTGTGTTTGAGCCTCTATAATTGGATCTAAAAATACGTTGGTTCTTGTATCTGAAGTTCTTTCTGATATGGAATAAAGTTGTTGTAGAGATGAAGTTAAATCAGACTCCATGTTAAAAGAATAAGAAATAAGCTCTTCTATAGAATCCCATGTTTGAACGGGTGCAGGAATTTCATCTAATTTTACGCTTTGTCCTCTTGCGATTAAGTAATCTGCAAATTTCTGCGCATGTTCCAATTCACCTTGTGATTCACTTAGAAAATGTGAGGCAAATCCATTTAAATCACGTTCTTGAAACCATAGATACATAGAGAAATACTGAACATTGGCATATCTTTCCATTGTTAGATGTTCAAAAATATTATCCAGTAAACTATTGTCTATCTGTTGAGCAACAGCTCTTCCCGATGGACCAAAATTAATTAATTTCTTTATTTTTAAATTATTTTCATTCATATTCGAATAGAGATCTAAATAAATACTACAACATTTTGTATAAATTAGTAATTAATAAATCCTTTATATTAAATTAAATAATATGATAATGAAAATCACTCGCAATACTATAAATGAATTTAGAGTACAGTTTTTCTGAACTGCTATTAACTAAGAAAATATATAAAAGTAAAAAAAAGAAATGTAAAAAGAAAAAGTGCTCTAATTGGAAGGGAGGAAAGTGTAATTGCCTATAAATAAATTTTATATATATACCTTATGTGCTCCAGGATATAAAAAATAATAACTATTTTTATTTATAGAAAGAGAACATTTATCACCATTATTTAGGAGATTATTAATATCAGTTCTAACCCGCAATATGTTTCCATTAATAGTTACTTTATATATAAGAAATTCTCCAAGAAATTCTTTAGATATTACATTCGCATTACCAGATTCTGATCTTTTAATTGAAATAAATTTAGGCGAAATTGACATACTTTTAATGTTTTCATTTTGTAAAACACCTGAACTATTTATTTCACCTAAACAAGACATATATGATTTACCATTTTTTTGAATTTTAATAATATTATTACCCAAAATAAAACTACTAACAAATAGGGTCTTGGGATTATTTAGAAGGTTAATTGGTGTATCAATTTGATGTATTTTTCCTTCATTCATGACGGCAACATTATCGCAAATTGACATGGCCTCTTCCGGATCATGAGTAACCATCAATCCACTTGCGTTACAACCTTTAAGAATATTTGGCAGTTCACTTCTCAATTTTAGTTTGACATGCATATCAAGACTACAAAAGGGTTCATCTAATAAAATAAAATTTGTACCTGGAGCAAGAGCTCTTGCAATTGCTAGTCTTTGTTTTTGACCTCCAGACAATTCATGTGGGTACCTTCCAACAAAATTCTCAAGACCAACAACATTTAGTAAATAATCAACTCTAGATCTGTCTTTTTTGTCTTTCAACCCAAACATTACATTTCCCAAAACAGTTAAGTGAGGGAAAAGTGCATAGTCTTGAAAAACCATACCAATATTTCTTTTCTCAGGACTTATAATTTTGTTTCTACTAGATATTTCCCTATCATTTAATAAAATCTTTCCTTTTGAGGGATATTCGAACCCTGCGATTAATCTTAAAAGAGTAGTTTTTCCGCAGCCAGATGGACCAAGCAACCCTAATAATTCGCCATTTTCAATTTTCAAGTTAATTTCATTTAATATCCAATTTGAATATTCTCGCTTATTATATTTATGATGCAGACCATCAATTATTAACGCATCATTTTTCACTAAATTCTTTTTATTTAAATATATTAAATTAGCAGAAAATATTCACCTTAAATATCTCTTGTATAAATTTATACACCATTTAATTTTTAAATTTAATGAGAAAGTCTGAAAGAGCAGAAATAATACGCAAGGAACTCAAAAAACTATATCCATCGCCCCCAATACCCCTTGATCATACAAATGCATATACACTGCTAGTCGCAGTAGTTTTAAGTGCTCAATCAACAGATAAGAAAGTTAATGAATTAACAAAATGCTTATTTAAGGTTGCAGATAATCCAGAAAAGATGATGCAGCTAGGTATTAATGGCATTTACGAATACATAAAATTTTTAGGTCTATCCAATCAAAAATCAAAGAACATCTATAACTTATCTAAATTATTGATTGAGAAGCATAATGGTACGGTCCCAGATTCTTTTGAGAAGCTTGAATCTCTTCCAGGAGTAGGTCATAAAACAGCATCAGTTGTAATGTCACAAGTGTTTAAAATACCCTCATTCCCCGTAGATACTCATATACACAGGTTGGCACAAAGATGGGGTCTATCAAATGGCGATAGCGTAATTAAAACAGAAAAAGACCTAAAAAAAATATTTCCTGTTAATGATTGGAATACCTTACATTTGCAAATAATCTTTTATGGCAGAGAATATTGCTCAGCAAGAGGTTGTGATGGAACAAAATGTTATTTATGTCGCACTCTTTATCCCAAAAGAAAAAAGAAATTTATATGTAAAAAGCCTTAAGAAATTTATATAATATTTAAATTAGTTTTTTAATCATGAAAATAGCAATTACTGGTGCATCGGGTAAAACAGGTTATAGAATTTCCGAAGAAGCAGTTAAGAAAGGATATAAAGTAAGGCAAATCATCAGAAAGAATTCAAAAGTCACAGCAGGACTAGAGAGTTTAGAAACAATTAGGGTTTCATTAGACAAAAAAGGAGAACTTGATAAAGCTTTAAAAGATATTGATGCTTTGATAATTGCGACTGGAGCGAGAGCATCAGTAGATTTAACTGGTCCTGCAAAGGTCGATGCATTAGGTGTTTACAGGCAATTAGAGAGTTGCAAAAGAGTTGGTATTAAAAGAGTTATTTTAGTTAGTTCCCTTTGTACTGGTAAATTATTTCACCCATTAAATTTATTTGGTTTAATTCTTATTTGGAAGAAATTAGGTGAAAACTTTCTACGAAATTCAAATTTCGAATGGACTATTATTAGACCTGGAGGATTAAAGGAAAATGAAGATATTAAATCAGAAAATATAATTTATTCAAAGGAGGATACTCAAATTAATGGATCAATCCCAAGAAGATTAGTTGCGCAATGTTGTATAAATTCTTTAAAAAACAAACAATCCATAAATAAATTAATAGAAGTCACAAGTTCGAATGATAATAAAAAGATATCTTTTAAAAAAGCTATGCAAATGATTTAAAAGATGTAAATATATTAATTAAAACTATGAAAATAAATCCCAAAATTGACGCATTACAATTAATGCTTACTGATTTAAGAACTAGAAATGAGCCAATAAGACATAAAGCTGCATTTAAAGGCTGTCAACCAGAATTTCAAAGTCTTGTATCAAGATTAATAAAGCAGTTAGAGGACGAATTAGTTGCTGAAAAGCTTACTAATCGTGATAGTTAAAATTTTTAGATTACTTAAATGAAATTAAGTTATCCAATTTTGCTTGTTCTGAAAGTTCATCATATCCTCCAAAAAATTTATTATCCAAAAATATTTGAGGGAAAGTATTATGGCTACTTTGAGCCTTTATTTTTTGAAAGCTCTCATCATTGTCTATTAAAGTAACTTCATGAGGGATAGATAAAGAATTAAGCAACCTAATTGCTCTTTTAGACCAAGGACAATCCTTTAAAATATATGCTTTTACACGTGATTCATTTTTTAATAAATCATTACTTGAGATATCAATAATTTTTTGTTCATAAGAAAGTAATAATATATCAGTACCTTTTTTTACAATACATCCCTCCTCAAGATGCCCGCCAAAGACATTACATCCCTCATCGGCAAAACTCAAATGTAAATGAACATCTCCTTTATTAAAATGTCCATTTAAAGAAACTATCTCTAGATTTCCCTCAAATTTATTTATCTCTTGATTTCCTGGGCATTGAATACAAACTGTTCTAAGATTACCAACCACTCCAGAAACATACCCGTATAAATTGTTCGATAAAGAATATTCTTTAATTGAATTTATCAAATCAGATTCTGGAGATAGCTTTAGGCTATGAGGCTGCATTAGATATAAGGAATAATTTTGTAATATAAAACATCATCATTCATAAAGAGAAGTTGAGTTTATAATCTTTAGGATTCAGATTTAAATTAAATTTTAGAATCTAGCATTAAAAACCATTTAATATTTTTACTAAAAGTTTAAGCTTGTTTAGAGTGTAATATATTTTTTATATACAAAAACTAATTTGTTATTAAGAAAAAATCTTAAAAATTTGACATTGAATATTCCCAACTTATTATCGATATCTCGCCTGTTCCTTGTATTTCCATTAATACTTTTTTTAGAAATCAACAGGCCTTTTTATGTCTTTATATTGATTATTATTGGGGGTTTAACAGATTATTTTGACGGGTTAATTGCAAGGAAATTTAATCTTAAAACGAGATTAGGAGCTATCCTTGATCCCTTAAGCGATAAAGTATTCTATTTAATTCCTTTAACCTTCCTTTGTAAATATAATTTCATACCTTTCTGGTCTTTGTCATTAATTTTATTTAGAGAATTAATTATCTCTAGCCTGAGGAACTCTACAAAAGACGGTTTACCAGCATCTATGCTGGGTAAATATAAAACATTTTTCTTTTTTATTTCAGTAATTACCTTTTTTACACCATTAAAAATTAGCTTATTGAATAATTTGGCTTTAATTTTTTATTGGTTAGGATTCATCTTGACTTTTGTGACTTTATTAGGCTACTTAAGAATTAAAAAGAATATTATCTGAATTTTCATCAAACTCCTCACTCTTTTTATTTTTAAAATCTTTCACAAAACTATCCTTTAAACCATTAAGTAAATCAAAAGTTGGCACCCACTCTAAATCACGTTTTATCTTAGATATATCAGTCTGATAATGATTTAATCTAATTGGAAATCCCTTTCTAGATTTAGGATCTAATTTTTGATAATCAAATGTTCTTAAAGTAATTTCATTTTGGTTTAATCCAAGAACTTTCGCACAAAAATAAATTAAACCCTTTATTGTAACTGCTTTTTCACCTGAACAGTTGTAAATATTATTTTTGGAATTTTCAAAATTTATGCACCTAATCATTACATCAGTTAGATCAGAAACATGACCTAGATGAGTAATTAAAGACCCATCACCAGGGATTGGTATAGATTTTTTAGTAAATAACCTTTCAAAAAACCAATTTTCAATTTTATTATAATTTCCTGGTCCATATATATAAGTAGGTCTAAAACTTGTAAAAGGAACTTTTTGGTTTTTTAACCAATCTTCTGTCTCAAACTTTCCTTTGTGCCTACTATCTGGATCAATTGGATCAACTTCGGATAAGGGAAGTTCACAATTATCTTTATAAACACCTGCAGAGCTGACATATATATATCTCTGGAAAGAGTTATCTAAATTTTCTATAAGAAGTTTGGCTTGTTCTAACTCTCGTCCAGAAATATCATAAACAACATCATACTTTTTATTTCTTAGCTTGAAGATATCTTCTGAATTATTTCTATCACCCCTAATTAAATTTGTTTTTTCAGGATTACTTTTATTACCTCTCGTGAAAATATCAATATCATAATTTTTACTTAATAACTTTCCAACCAAAGACTTGCCAACAAATCTAGTGCCACCCATTACAAGAATTTTCATATTCAAAAAATATTTAACTGAAGTAGTAATCTTAAATAGAATTACATATTGAATAGTACTACTAATAAGTAATTAATGAAAAGGATGATTCTATGGACCTAATACCAGCAATTGATTTAATGAATGGTAAGTGTGTAAGGCTTTTTAAAGGCGACTTTAATAAAAGAAAAGACTTTACCAAAGAGCCTCATGAGCAAGCTAAATTTTGGGAAAGCGAAGGGGCAAAATATATACATATAGTTGATTTGGATGCTGCAAAAACTGGATCCCCAACAAACGATAAATCAATAAAAAAGATTGCAAAAACAGTTAACATACCTATTCAAATAGGTGGAGGGATAAGGTCTCAAGAGAGGATAGAACAATTATTTTCTTATGGTATTGAGAAAGTTATCATGGGGACCTCTGCAATAGAAAATAAAGAACTAGTTAAAGACTTATCAAATAAATTTCCTGGAAGGATAATTGTTGGGATAGATGCAAAAAATGGAAAAGTTAGTACAAGGGGTTGGCTTGAGCAATCTAATATTTTTGCCAAAGATCTAGTAAAGGATTTTTCTTCATTTAAAATTGCTAGTTTTATTGTTACCGATATAAATACAGATGGGACGTTAGAAGGGACAAATGAAGAATTCATAAAAAGCATACTTGAAATTACAGATATTCCAGTAATAGCCTCAGGAGGTGTTGGTTCAATTTCTGATTTATTATCGTTAGTAAAATTTGAAAACTCTGGACTATTTGGAGTAATTGTAGGTAAAGCTCTATATGAAAATAAATTCACGATAAACGAAGCGAATAATGTATTGTCAGCAGAGAGATTAAATGACTTTGATTTAAACAGAAATTACTACGCTTAAAAGAGTATAAAAATTGATTTAAGGCTGGTGTTTGCAGTAATTGTTAGTTAATTTTGTATAAGAGATAAGAAATCTAGTCTTGGAATTAATTTCAAAAAAATCGATATTGATTATTGCTCCAAGCTTAATAGCAGAATCTTTATCGCTTAAGTTAACATCACTAGACCAAAATTTAGAAATTAATTTTAATAATGGAACAGGTGATAAAACTCCGGATTTAGTTATTTGGAATGTTCTTAATTTCCAATCAGAAGATCTTATAAGGTTAGAATTATTAAAATTAAGAGAAAGATATGATGAGTCAAAGTTTCTTATAATTCTCTCTGGCGAACTTGTTTATGAAGCAAATACCCCTCCATCCTTAAATGCTGAAGGTTTTCTTTTAAATCCCAGTGCAGAAAAAGTTCTTGAATCTATTGATACCATTTTAAATGGAGGAAGGGTATTTGATATTGAAAATAATTCCCGAGTTCAATTAAACAAAAACAAGCCTCTCTCTTTTAGTCAAAAAATTCTAACTTCAGGTCTTAAACAAATAGATTCTGAAATTAATTATATATTTAAATATGTCAACTCTGATTCAACACCAGAATTTTACAAATTCATTTTAAAAGGAAGATTAAGAGAACTTATTACTGCAAAATCTTTTCTAGTTTTCTTATGGGGTAATTCACTAGAACTTTATACAGAGGCAGTTTACACTGAAAATAAAATTAATCTTGAAAATAAGAACACTGTTTTCATTAAAGATAAAAACACTACAGAAATATGGAATTTAATTTTAGATAGACTAAAAGAAAGGTATAGCTCAACTAACTTACAGGTTGAATTTAATAATTCATCAATAATTCTCTCTGGCTTAAAGAAAGAATTCATTTCACGACTAATCTGCAAAATGTTAGATGAGTTAAATAATTTAGTAAAAAATATTAAGGAAAACTATAAGGAGAAAGATTTTAAAGATGATTTAAATTCTCTTATAAAAGAACTTAAAGTCAATACAATTTCAAATATCACAGACAGCTATTTTCGATTAAAAAAAGGAGGCGAATCTATTTCAATAAATGATTTTATTTATAGTGAGGTAAGCTGCGAAGAGATAGATAGAGAATCACCTGAATCAATAATGTTTATTGAGCCAATTATTAAAAATGAAGCTCTTGACTATGATGGAAAATTACTCCCTCTATATGAAACAGAATCGTTTTTGATCCTTGAAAATATAATTTCAAATTGGACAATAAGGAACTGTAATTTATTAGCTTCTGAAATCTTTAATATTTGTTCTTCTTGGCCTGAATTAAGAACTATACTTATAAATCCCGAATTACAATCGACAAGAAATTTTGAACGATTTAGAAATAATATTAATAACTACAATCGCTGGCATGACTATATTTATATGCCTATCTACTTGTATGAGAGTAAACGAGAATATATTGATATTATCGATAAAAAATTTACCCGTTACTTTAAAAATGAAAATAGGGAGAAAGAATTAGAGAATCTAGAATGGCTACAAAAACAAGTTACATTGTTAGTTGAGATAAGAGATGCCGTAGCACCGCAGTTAGAAGTTGCTGTAAAGTATATCGGGAATCTTTTCGTAACTTTCCTTACAAAGGTCGTTGGCAAAGCTATCGGTTTAGTGGGGAAAGGAATCCTTCAAGGATTAGGAAGATCAAGTTCAAAGTAAGTTTTAAAACTTTAATGAAAATAATTCAATGGATCCTAATAGCATTAATTTTTTTAAGTCCATATAAAGCAAATGCCTCTAGAGATTCTGATAGTTACGATGGCAACATCTTTCCTATATACGCAGGAAATGGGGCTATAGTTCCTCCCCAGACAACTCTTCAGGAATCATTAAAAAATAAAAGAGTCGCAGTTTTATTTTTTTATATTGATGATAGCTCAGATAGTAAAGCAATGGCTCCCATAATATCTGGTTTAGATTTGATATGGAGAAATAATATAGATATCATTGCTCTAACTACTGATGAATTACAGGATAAAGAAAAGTCTGATCTTAGAAATGAACCTAATTATTATTGGAACGGATTAATTCCACAAACCATTATTTTAAATAGTGATGGTGAAGTTAAATATGATCAAAATGGAATGATTAATATCGATGAATTAAACAAAGTTATAGGAGAACTAAAAGGAATTGATATAGAGGATACGACATTTTCTGTAGAAAGTTTTAATGAATACAACAGCATCATTTCTGAAAAAAAAGATAAAACAAAAATTAATTGAAAAATGATATTAATACATATCCTCTTATTTCTTATAATTTTTTTAATTCTTTCAGATTTATATATTAAAAACTCACCCAAATCAAAGTTAACTCTGGTACCTATAAATTACAAAATCAAAAAAAAGGATGGTTTAAACGAATTAATTATTGATTTAAAAATAACTAATAAAAGTAAAACCAAAGAAACGATGGTATCTAATATAAATTTTGAATTAGAATTTTTTAAAAATAAAGGTAACGAATATTGCCAAAATTTTAATTATCAAGAAGATATTTATATATATGAAAATAATAAAATTAAAGATTTAAATAATTACTGGCCAACAACAATTATAAAGTCAAATTCAGAATTATTTGTAAGAATCATATATAAATTTAGCAATAATAACTTTAGAAAAAAAATAAAATATCTATGGTTAAAAATATTTTGGGAGAACTATGGACATTTTGGTATTTCAAATAATAAGGATTGTTTGTTAATTAATTTAGATGGTCAAAAACAAAGGCCGAAAGAAGTTTTTGAAATTCCAATAAATAATAAATATAAAGCTTTTGCTATTAAAACTGATTTACTTGGTTGCTTTGATAACCCAGTAAATACTGTGATTGAATACTGCAAAGGAATTGTAAAAAACAATGATATTTTAACAATCGGTGAGAGTCCGCTAGCGATTATGCAAAATAGATATATTTCCCCTCAAAATTTAGAATATAGTTTATTTTCAAAAGCTTTATGTTATTTTTTTCACCCTACAAGCAGTCTTGCAACAGCTTGCGGCATGCAATTATTAATAAATAAAATCGGAGTCACAAGAATAACCTTTGCACTATTTGTTGGATATCTCTTCAAATTAGTTGGTATTAAAGGTATTTTTTATAGGTTAACTGGTGCAGAATCATCTCTCATTGATGATATAAGCGGTACAGTCACTCCTTACGATAAAAGTATAGTTATGGGTCCTATCAATGCGGATTTATTTTGTAAGGAAGTCTCGAAATATCTAAATATAGATGTTGCAGTAGTAGATGTTAATGATCTTGGAGGTGTAAAAGTTTTAGCTAGTTCTAATAAAAAAGCAAATAAAATACTCAAAAGAAACTTAATATCTAATCCAGCTGGCAATGGAGATGAAAAAACCCCTATAGTATTAATAAGAGAAAAAAAGTAAATGAAAAAAGAGACCTCTTATTCTTTTCAATCTAAAAAAGGAATGGAAGTAACTTTTGAAGAACTCCATATAAGGCACATTAACCTTTTAATAGATATTAAAAATAAGAAATTGAATAATTGGTTTTTAAAGATGGCAATTATAAATACCTTTGATGACTTAAAAATTTTTTTAAATAATCTCAAGAAAAATAAAAATAAATGCATAATTGCTATATATAGAAACGAAATTATTGGTTATTTGAATATTTTTCCTTTAAACAAAAAAGAGACTTGCTTAAAAATATCTAATCCCCAGTTGATTAACAACAAGTTTTCTTTAACAGATAAACAATTAACTTTAGGATTGATAAAAAAATCTATCTCATTAAAAGACATCAAAACTTCAAGTTGGATAATTAACACTGCTATAAATAATGTTGACCTCATATCTACCTCAAGGGAATTAGGTTTTCAACCATTAGGAGAGATAATCCTTTGGGATGGTTCTGATCTAAATAAATCTAAAAAGCAAAATACTAATGACTATGCATTAATTAATGAGTTCCAAAACATTAATAAACAAAATATATTAAAAATAGTTAATTTCATAAGATCAAATCAATCTCCCTTAATAAGAAATATCTTAAATTTTGATCAAGAAGACATTCTTAAAAGAAATAACCCTAAAAGTGGTGCCTTAATATATGAGAATTCAGTTTTATGTACAATTTTAAAAGATATAAATTATCAAAACGAAGAAATTTATACTTTAACTATAAGTAGATATTGGGATAAGAGGTTCAATTCTATTTTAAAAGAATTTATAAAAAGATTTTTTGAGAAATCTCCTGCTTCATATTTAAAAACCTATAAAGAAAATTCTCAATTAAATCTTTTTCTCGAAGAATGTAATCTCAAAGAAAAAAATCAAGAAATAATTCTTATCAGGAACACAATAGTAAAGAATGAAGCCAAACAAGTAAATATAATAAATCAATCTTTGGAATCAATCTTTGAAAAATTAAGTCCACAAGGTAATCCATATCCATCTCCTTTTCCATTAAAAACAAAGTGAAATTTTGCAAACCCAAACCCAAGTCAATTTTGAGTTTGGATATAGGTACCAAAAGAATAGGATTAGCTTATTGTGATCCCCTCTGCATAACATCAAATATACTTCCAGCAGTAAAACGGTTTGAAAATAATCAAGAGATTAAAATCATTAGAAATCATATAAATGAATTTAATTTGACTGGTTTTATTGTGGGTATTCCACTAGATGAGGAAGGTCAAATGACCACTCAAGCTATTGATTGTAAAAATTACGGTCAATTACTTTCTAATGAATTAAAGCTTCCATTTTCTTACGTCAACGAACATAGTTCAACTTGGGAATCTTCAGATAGATTTGGAATAAAAAAAGATAAATCCGGGTTGATTGATAGTTTTTCAGCAAAAATAATACTTGAACAATGGATCGAAGAGGGTCCTGAATTAGAAGAAATAGCTGGTAAACGTCAGATAAAATATTAGTATTAAAAAGGATAGATAATTTTTAAATGAAAGAAGCCAACTCAAATGATAATTATGATGCACAGACTCTTTTATTAAATGACTCAAATGGAAACGAGCTATTTTGTTATCTTGAACAATTAGTAAGTGTTGAAGGCCAAGAATATGCTTTATTAACGCCGGTTGATACTCCAGTAAGTCTTTTTAAGATAAATGAAAAAGATGAGCCTGAACTAATTGAGAAAATAGATAAAAATGAACAAATACTAAAAAATGCTGAAGCAGTTCTTCAAGAACATGATTTAAAACTCATCAGATCAGCAGTCACATTAACAGTATCAGGAGAACTTGAAGAACCAATTTACGATGAATTAGAAGAAGATTACGTCGATGATGATAGTGAGAGCTATGAATTGCTCGTTAACTTTAATCTTTTTGACCAAGAATATGGCTTGTATATTCCACTAGATCCTTTTTTTATTGTGGGTAAATTAAAAGACAAAGGTGCCTTATTAGTTGAAGATGATGAGTTCGATAAAATTCAACCTTTGATTGAAACTGAGCTTGAAAAAAGTAGTTCTTAAAATAAATGAGATCTATCCTAAAAGTTAATTGGGATTCAAACTTACCAATATATAAGATTTCTCAGTCTGAGTTGCAAAAAAAAGGAATTAATTCTTTATTGCTAGACGTTGATGGGACTCTAGTAAATAGAAAATCAAATATGATCCCAAAAGCTGTAAAGAATTGGATCATAGAATCTAAAAAACTTTTCTCCTTATATCTAATAAGTAATAATCCATCAAAAAAAAGAATCGCAAAAATAGCGAAAGAATTAAATTTAAGGTATAAATACAATGCATCAAAACCAAGGAAAAAAGTAACTTTGTCTGCTATCAAAGAAATTGGCAGAGAACCAAAAAATATAGCCATTATTGGCGACAGAATTTTTACAGATATTATTGTTGGGAATAGATGTAATATAAAAACAATATTAGTTAAGCGATTAAATAGAGATGGCTTGCCTATAAAATTTAATTTAACTTTGACAACAGAAAAATTAATTTCTCATTTTATAAAATGAAAACTTGGGTTATAAAAATTGGTACTAGTATTTTAAGAGGAACAGAAGAAACATCTACAGAGGAAGTTATTGAAACCCTTTCTAGATCCTTTACAAGTTTTCTTTCAAAAGGGAACAAATTAATTTTAGTAACTAGTGGAGCCGTTGGACTAGGTTGCCAAAAACTAAATATTAAAACGAGACCAAATGATTTGAGTACCCTTCAAGCTACTGCAGCAATAGGTCAAGTTAATTTAATGTCCTTATACGATAAAGTATTTAATAAATTAGGTCATAATATCGCTCAAATTTTAATAACTAAAGCTGATTTCAATTCACGAGAATCCTTTAATAACGCTTCTAAAACTTTAAAAAAATTAATCGATTTGAATGTTATTCCAATAGTAAATGAAAATGATACCGTAGCAAATGAAGAGCTTAAATATGGAGATAATGATACCCTCTCTGCTTTAGTTGCATTAGCTATAAATGCTAACAAGCTTATTTTATTAACCGATATTGAAAATCTATACTCAAAAGATCCACGTAATAATAGAGATGCGCAACCTATTAAAGAAGTACATAATAGTGAATTAAAAGAAATTAAAGATAAAAATATTCAAAACTCAAATAATGAATGGGGAACAGGAGGAATTTCTACAAAATTAATTTCTGCAGAAATAGCAACAAAAGGAGGAGTTGAAGTCCAACTAGTTGATGGAACTAATAAAAAAAACTTAACTGAAATTTTTAATGACAATAAAATTGGAACTTTATTTTATCCAGTAGAAAAACCTATAGGAAACAAAAAAAGTTGGCTTTCTCATGCAATTCAAACAGTAGGGAAAATTACTTTAGATGATGGCGCTTCTTTTGCAATTAAAAAAAAAGGTGCCTCACTTTTAGCGGTTGGTGTTAAGAATGTAGAAGGAAACTTTACGATTAATCAGGCAGTTAAAATCGTAAATACAAATGATAAAGAAGTTGCAAAAGGTTTAGTATCAATAAGTAGCGACAAATTAAGAAGTATCTTAAATAATAAAGAAAATAACAACTCCTCGATAATTGTCGTACACAGAGATGTTCTTGCTCTCTCTTAGAAAAAAATTAAAACTGAAAAATGCTTTTAAGTAATTTAGTTGATCTAATAAAAAAAGGAAATTCAAATTTTATTAGTGCCAATATTTTTGAAGATTTAAATATAGATGAGGCTGCCTCATTAGATGCTGCAGTTAAACATCATATATCTTTTTTAGAGGAAAATAATATCCTTAAAGCAAAATTAGATCAAACTAAAGCATCAGCAATAATAAGTACTAACAACGATGAAATCGTTTGTGCCCTAAAGAATCTCAATATATCAAACATAATCGTTAAAAATCCAAGAATTGCATTTGCAGAAGTATTGGATTGTTTATATAAAACTATCAATTTCAAACCGGGAATTCACGCTTCAGCGGTTATAGATAAAACAGCAATAATTGGCGTAGATTGCCATATTGGACCTAATGTCTATATTGGAGAAAATACTGTAATTGGTGATAATAATCATATACTTTCTGGATCATCAATCTCAGGCAATGTTCGGATAGGGAATAATAATATAATTCATCCAAATTGTGTTATTTACGAAAATACCACTCTAAAAAATAATTGTGTAATTAATTCAAATTCTGTTATTGGATCAGAAGGATTTGGTTTTATTCCTAAAAATGGCAAATGGGTAAAGATGCCTCAAAAAGGTGGTGTAAAAATAATGAGTTTTGTAGAAATTGGAACTAATTGTTGTATTGATAGACCAGCAGTTGGGTTTACTTTTATTGATGAGGGAACAAAGTTGGATAATTTAATACAAATAGGTCATGGAGTTAAAATTGGAAAGAATTGTGCATTTGCAGCTCAAGTGGGAATCGCTGGAGGAGCAAATATTGGAGATGGTGTTATTTTGGCAGGTCAAGTAGGAGTTAATAATAGAGTAAAAGTTGGGAATAATGTAATAGCGAGTTCAAAATGCGGGATCCATTGTGACATAGAAGATGGCAAGGTAATTAGTGGTTTCCCTGCGATGGAAAATAAATCATGGCTAAGGAGTTCAAGTATTTTTAAAAAATTACCAGAATTAGCAAAAAAACTTAGACAATTAGACAAGCAATAATTTATTGTTCTATATAAACAAAAACTTAAATGAAGAAATATAAGATTGTTTTATTGTCAGGAGATGGAATTGGACCAGAGATTTCAGATGTTTCAAAAAAAGTTTTAAAAGAACTTTCAAAAAATCATAATTTCGATATTGAGATTATTGAAAAATTATTTGGAGGGATAGCTTATGAAAAATATGGGACTCCTTCTCCAGATGAGACAATAGATCAATGCAAAAAAAGTGATGCTGTACTTTTAGCATGTGTTGGAGATATAAAATATGACTCTCTCGCAAGAGAATTAAGGCCAGAAAGTGGGTTACTAAAGTTAAGATCTGCCCTAAACCTTTTCGCAAATATCAGGCCTGTCAAAGTAAGAAAATCTCTATTAGATGCAAGTACATTAAAAAAAGAAATCGTTGAGCATGTAGATCTTATTGTTGTAAGAGAATTAATAGGGGGAATTTATTTTGGAAAACCAAGAGGACATATAACAAATACAAAAATTCCAAAAGCTTTCAATACAATGGTTTATGATTCGGCAGAAATAGAGCGAATAACAGAAATAGCAATAAAAATTGCTAACCAAAGAAATAAAAAAATATGTTCTGTTGATAAATCAAACGTTCTTGAGGTTAGTCAATTGTGGAGAGATACAGTTTTAAATATCACCTCAAAAGATAAAAATATATCTCTAAGCAATATTTACGTTGATAATGCAGCAATGCAATTAGTTAGAGATCCTGGTCAATTTGATGTAATTTTAACTAGTAATTTATTTGGAGATATTTTAAGCGATTTAGCCGCAATGTTAACTGGTTCCATTGGTATGCTTCCATCTGCTTCTTTAAACAATAATGGCCCAGGAGTTTTTGAACCTGTTCATGGTTCTGCTCCTGATATAGCTGGTAAAAACATAGCGAATCCTATAGCAATGCTTTTATCTGCTTCCATGATGTTAAAAATTGGATTAAATGAAGAAGAAGCTGCAGAAAATTTAGAAACTGCAATTGATAAAGTTTTATCAAAAGGATTTAGAACAGCAGATATAGCTGATGGGTCTTCTGAAGTTTTATCTTGCAGTGAAATCGGAGATAAAATAATGGATGAAATTTAAAAAAAAATTAATAAATAAAAAAATATTTTTAAGTAAAACATAAAGTTGGCATATGACCTGTCAGAATCATTAAATATTGTTTTTAAAAAATGTCAAAACGTCATCCAGTAGTTGCTGTAACGGGATCTTCAGGAGCAGGAACAAGTACAGTAAAAAGAGCCTTTGAGCATATTTTTGCCAGAGAAGATATTGTTCCCGCAGTTGTAGAAGGTGATAGTTACCACAGATTTGAAAGAATGCCTATGAAAAAGGCTATGGCGGACGCTCTTTCAAAAGGTGAAAATTTCTCTCATTTTGGTCCAGAGGCTAATCTTTTTGGCAAGCTAGAAGAACTTTTTAAAATCTATGGTGAAACTGGAGAAGGAAAGAAAAGATATTATCTACATAGTCTTGAAGAAGCAGAAGAGCATAATACAAGACTTGGGACATCCTTGGAACCTGGACAATTTACTCCATGGGAAGATATTCCTGAGGGAACAGACGTACTATTTTATGAAGGTTTGCACGGCGGGGTAGAAGGTGATGGTTACAATGTGGCATCTTATGCTGATTTACTTGTTGGTGTTGTTCCGATAACAAATTTAGAGTGGATTCAAAAAATTCATAGAGATAACGCAGAAAGAGGTTACTCAGCAGAAACCATTGTGGATACTATATTGAGAAGAATGCCTGATTATATAAATCACATTTGCCCACAATTCAGCAAAACCGATATTAATTTCCAAAGAATTCCCACAATTGACACTTCTAATCCTTTCATATGCAGGAATATACCAACTCCTGATGAGAGCTTTGTGATCATACATTTCAGAAAAGGGGCAAGAGAGAAATGGGGGATTGATTTTCAATACTTGCTTGGAATGATTAACGATTCATTCATGTCAAGTCCAACAAGTATCGTTGTAAATGGAGGGAAAATGGGTTTCGCAATGGAACTAATTCTCACTCCAATAATTCATAAAATGATTGAGGAGAAAAATAAATAATAATTAATTTTCGATTATCAACTCAAATCATTATATTTTTTTACTTTGAGGAGTTTTTAATATAGAGTATCTCAAATTTTTATATATCTTTCTTGATAAAAGTACCTTATTTAGATTTAAATAGAAAAAAGAGGAAAAGTTGTGTCATTAATCGACTGGTTTGCCGCAAGGCGTAAAGATCAATTTGTTGGGAAAGTTTCGCAAGATACTGATGAGGGAGATGGTTTGTGGGTTAAATGTTCAGAATGTTCGCAAGTAGCCTATAGAAAAGACCTAATTTCAAATTTCAATGTTTGTAGTAATTGTGGACACCACAATAGGATAAATAGCGATGAAAGGATAAATATAATTGCTGACAAAAATTCATTCGAAGAGTTTGATAGTTCACTAAGTCCTACAGATCCTTTAGGTTTTAAAGATAGAAGATCATATGCTGATCGAATTAAAGAAAGTCAAGCAGGCACAGGTTTAAGAGATGGAGTCGTAACAGGTATCTGTTCTGTAAATTCAATGCCATTAGCCTTAGCTGTTATGGATTTTAGATTTATGGGAGGATCCATGGGTTCAGTAGTTGGTGAAAAAATTACAAGGATAATTGAAAGAGCAACTTTAGAAAATTTTCCAGTTCTTATTGTTTGCGCATCAGGTGGAGCAAGGATGCAAGAAGGCATGTTAAGTCTGATGCAAATGGCAAAAATATCTGGAGCACTAAAAAAACATAAAGAAAAAAATCTTCTTTATATGCCCTTATTAACTCATCCAACCACTGGGGGAGTAACAGCAAGCTTTGCAATGTTAGGTGATTTAATTTTGGCGGAACCTAAAGCTCTTATTGGATTTGCTGGAAGAAGGGTTATAGAACAAACATTAAGAGAAAAATTACCCGATAATTTTCAAACAGCTGAATATCTGCTTGAGCATGGTTTTGTTGATGTAATAGTTAAAAGGAAAGAACTCAAGAGTACTCTGACTAAAATTTTAAAAATTCATGGTGTAAAAGAACTTGCAAAAGCAAATATATAATATGAGAATTTTTTCAAATTTCTTTTATTTTTTTTTAAGCCTTTTATTGTTTATTTTAAATTTTGCTCCATATTCTTATGGAATAGGAAATGTTGACTGGGTCCTACTAAAAGAGAATAATGAAGGGAAAGAATGGCTTGACAAAGGAAGTATTAAGCAGCTTCCAAATAATGAAATAAGTGTTTTAACAAAGTTCTTTAAAAATCCAACTAATTCTGATGATGATGGAGAGTTATCACTTTATGTAATGAGAATTAATTGCGATGAAAAAAAGTTCAAAGATACTTCAATAAATGGAATCCCTCAATTTAATTCAAAATGGCGAACTTCTAAAAATGATGAACTAATAGATGTTGTTATTGAAAATAGTTGTTCAGAGTTTATTAATAGATAAGAATGAATACTAAAAATAAAAAATTAAAAATAGCAATAGCTGGATTAGGGTTTGGTAAAAAAGTCCATTTAGAGGCATTAAAAGAGTCTGATTATTTAACTCCTGTAGCTATTTATCATTATGAGACTAAGCAAAAATCGATCCTAGAAAAAGAAACTGGATTAGAGTTCTTTCATAATTGGGAAGAATTAGTAAAATCTCCAAAAATTGATGGGATTATAATTGCTACCCCTCCTGAATCAAGATTTAAATTAGCAAAACAAGCTCTTGAGAATAATAAAAATGTGCTTCTAGAAAAACCCGTTTCAATATCCTCCTTAGAAATTGAAGAGCTTCAGAGAATATCTTTAATTAATAATTTAAGCGTATGTGTTGATTTTGAATATAGAGCAGTGCCTCTCTTCCTTCAGACAAAAAAACTTATTGATGAAAATATCTTAGGAGATATATATTTAGTCAAATTAGATTGGTTAATGGGCAGTAGATCCGACCCCAAAAGATCCTGGAATTGGTATTCATTGGAAGAAAAAGGCGGAGGAGTTATTGGCGCCTTAGGTACTCATGCATTCGATATGTTGAATTGGTTCTTTGGAGAAGCAATAAATGTGTCTGGCAAGTTAGCAACATCAATAAAAAAAAGACCTTTACCTAATTCATCTGAATTAAATGATGTTACTAGTGAAGATGTATGTTTAGCCAATATAGAAATATCAAACTACAGCTCGAATCTTATACCATGTCAGGTATCTTTATCATCAATTTCTAAAAATGGTAGAGGATTTAGTTTAGAAATATATGGAAGCGATGGTTCACTTATTCTTAAAAGCGAAAACCAAAAAGATTATGTACATGGTTTTAATTTGAAATATTCAAACAACGAAAATAAAATACAAAATCTAGCTGCAGATTCAAGTTTTAATTTTGAAAAAACATGGACTGATGGGAGAATAGCGCCAGTTTTGAGAATTCAAAATTTATGGGCTCAGAGTATAATTAATAGAACACCTGTAATCCCAGGCTTATGTGAGGGACTTGCTAGTCATAAAGTTTGCGAAGCCATAAGAGAATCTTCGAAAAGTGGATTAAGTATCAAAATTTAAGGCTATACATTTATAAGTAGCAATTATCACCCGATAAAGTATTGGATTGATTTTATTTTTTGTTCATATTCTGGAAAAATCAATTGAACTGAATTATTAAAGAATGGCTTTAAATTATTACAAAAATGAGCTTAAAGAAAATGCTCAATTACTAGCTTCTAAAGGAAAAGGGATATTAGCGGTAGATGAATCCACTAAAACAGTAGGTAAAAGACTCGCTGGAATTGGCGTTGAGAATAATGAAGACAATAGGAAGGCATATAGAGGAATGCTTTTTACTACAGAAGGTCTTGGCAAATATATAAGTGGAGCAATCCTCTTCGAAGAAACTCTTTATCAGAATCACCAAGATGGTGAGTCAATGGTTAAGAAACTAAATGATTTAGGTATTATTCCAGGTATAAAGGTCGATAAAGGCCTAAATCCACTTCCAGGAGGCGGAGATGTAGAAACTTTTTGCTCTGGCCTAGATGGGTTAGTTGAAAGAGCAGCAAAATATTATGAACAAGGTGCCAGATTTGCAAAGTGGAGAGCAGTTCTGCAAATTACAAATGATGGTTGTCCATCAAAACTATCAATTCAGGATAATGCTTGGGGATTAGCAAGGTATGCAAGATCAGTTCAAGAATCTGGGTTGGTACCAATTATTGAACCTGAAATCTTAATGGACGGCGACCATACTATTGAAAAAACTGCTGAAGTTCAAGAAGAGGTAATAAAGCAGGTTTATATTGCCTGTCAAGCAAATGGAGTTTTTCTAGAAGGCACTTTATTAAAACCTTCTATGACTGTTAATGGAGCAGATTGTCTAACAAAGGCTGATCCTATGAAAGTTGCTGAAATGACAATCAGAACTATGGAAAGATGCGTTCCTGCATCTGTTCCTGGAATAGTTTTCTTATCAGGAGGGTTGAGCGAAGAAGCTGCTTCTGTTTATTTAAATAATATGAACACTCTTTACAGGAAAGCTTTATGGAATGTTTCATTCTCCTATGGAAGAGCATTACAGCACTCATGCTTAAAGGCCTGGAAAGGAAGCGACGTTGAAGGAGGTCAAAAGGCATTAATAGCAAGAGCTCAAGCAAACTCCGAAGCTTCAAAAGGAGCCTATGTAGCGGGATCTCAACCTTCATCTGATGAGCAATTGTTTGTGGCAGGCTACACTTACTAACAAAATCATTCCAAAAATATACTTTGGGTCATAAAAATAGTTTCTTTAATTTAGTATTTTGTATATCTAATAACGTGACATTTGATACCTCTTTATACTAAACTCGCGGAAACATATGTTTTACATAGCATCTAACTTATTTTAATTATGGCCCTCGTTCCACTAAGACTACTTTTAGATCACGCTGCTGAGAATGGTTACGGTATTCCAGCTTTCAATGTTAATAACCTTGAGCAAGTTCAAGCAATCATGGAAGCAGCATATGAAACTGATAGTCCTGTAATCCTCCAAGCTTCAAGAGGGGCAAGAAATTATGCAGGAGAAATCTTCCTACGTCATCTAATCCTTGCTGCCACAGAAACATATCCCAATATTCCAGTGGTAATGCACCAAGACCATGGTAATGAGCCATCAACATGCTATTCAGCAGCAATAAATGGTTTCACATCAGTAATGATGGATGGTTCTCTAGAGGCAGATGCAAAAACACCTGCTAGTTACGAATATAATGTTGCAGTTACAAAAAAAAGTAGTAGATTTTGCTCATTCAGTTGGAGTTAGTGTTGAAGGAGAATTAGGTTGCTTAGGTTCATTAGAAACAGGGAAGGGTGAAGCTGAAGATGGTCATGGATTTGAAGGTGAACTTTCTACAGATATGCTTTTGACTGATCCTGAAGAAGCTGCAGATTTTGTTGCTAAAACAAAAGTTGATGCATTAGCTATTGCTATAGGTACAAGTCATGGTGCTTATAAATTTACGAGGAAACCTACAGGAGAAGTTCTCGCAATAAGCAGAATTGCTGAAATTCATAAAGCACTTCCAAATACCCATCTTGTAATGCATGGATCTAGTTCAGTTCCTCAGGAATGGTTAGATATCATTAACAAATATGGTGGTGAAATTCCTCAAACATATGGAGTTCCTGTTGAAGAAATTCAAGAGGGAATAAGAAATGGGGTCAGGAAAGTTAATATTGATACCGATAACAGACTTGCTTTCAC
Source organism: Prochlorococcus sp. AG-418-D13 (assembly GCA_003214315.1). Lineage (GTDB taxonomy): Bacteria > Cyanobacteriota > Cyanobacteriia > PCC-6307 > Cyanobiaceae > Prochlorococcus_A. The sequence continues at coordinate 76,547 of QCLU01000002.1, read as the reverse complement.
TGCCGCGGTTAGAGAAGCAGCATTTGCTGATAAGGCAAACTTCGACCCAAGACATTTCAACAAACCTGCTAGAAAATACATGAAGCAAGTTTGTCTTGATAGATACAAGCAGTTCTGGTGCGAAGGTCAAGCAAGTAAGATTAAACAAAATAGCACTAATTATTTTGCTGATCTTTACGCAAAAGGTGATTTAGATCCAAAAGTAAAAGCTACTGTTTAATTTTTCCCAAAATTAAATAAAAAAAGACCTCCAAAATTGGGGGTCTTTTTTTTATTTCAATATTAATGATTTTAGTGTAAAGAGACCATCAGTCCCACCAATTATCTCGTCACATGCTCGCTCTGGATGAGGCATTAAACCTAAAACATTTCCCTTTTCATTAGTTATGCCTGCGATATCGAACGAGGATCCATTGGGATTATTTTTATATCTCAAAGCGATCAATTCATTATCTACAAGTTTTTTTAAGGTATCAGAATCACAATGATATCTTCCTTCCCCATGCGCTATTGGTAACTTAATAGTTTGTTTTTCATCTCCATTATTAAACCAACCTCCTTTTGAAGAAACAATTTCCAGTTCAACGTCATCACAGATAAAATTAAGATTTTTATTTGTAACAAGAGCACCAGGCAAAAAACCTGATTCTGTCAAAATTTGAAACCCATTACAAATTCCTAAAACTCTTTTTCCGCTTTTAACAAACTCATCCAAGGCATTTATTAATGGAGAGAATCTCGCAATTGCTCCGCATCTTAAATAATCACCATAGCTAAATCCTCCAGGTAAAACTATTGCATCTACATCACTTAAATCTGAAGACTCATGCCACAAGTATTTTGTTCTTATATCTAAACAACCTTCCAATGCCCATGAAACATCACGATCACAATTAGAACCAGGGAAGACAACAACTCCTACAGTAAAATTATCCATCTTATAATTTTTCTAGTGAATACTCATAATCTTCAATAACAGTATTTGCGAATAACCTATCACACAATAAATCAACTTTTTCTCTTACTTCGTTTTCCCCATTTCCTTCTATTTTTACTTCAATCATTTTTCCTATACGTAGTGATTTAATTCCCTCAGCTCCAAGTTTTATAGAAGCAGATTTGGTAGCTTCCCCTGCTGGATCTAAAACTGAAGGTCTTAGTCTTACAAAAACTTTTACAGCAAATTGGTCCAATTAAAAATTAATTTCTACTAGAAGATTAGTTTATATTTTAATAAAAAGTACTCTTGATTAATAAACAAATATTTTTACCTTAAGGTTTTCTGAATTATTAAATGTTAATGTAACCTTTACCAAAACAAACTAAGCAAGTTCTTCTTGAATTTTCAGGTGATTTAAAATTTCCTGCCCCTCCACATTTGGAACATTTAATTTTATTAATTGAAATTGTGTAATCAGAGATATTTTTTTTTAAAGCAATTTTTGAATTTTCCATTTAGGACTTTTAACTCTTCTAAGTATCCTGACGAATAACTATAAAATCAAATCCTTATTTTTGGGCCACTTAAAATCTTAAATTTCTCTTTAATTTTTTTATTTAAAATTTTTATAGATTTTTCATCAAAAGAAATTATTACTAATTCAAGGCCAGCATTATCATTTGGTCTCCAACAATGATCTGGAGCCTCTTCAAACCAAGTATTAACTTTTTTCCCAACTATTTGTATTTGTAAAGGCAATGATTTGTTTGGTATCCATATTCGTCCTTTTATTCGAAGAATGTTTAATTCATCCAATATTTTTGACATCTCTTTTTCAAAGTTATTTTTTTCAAGGAAATAATTTAATTTAATTGAATCTGATAAAAGTTCAACATGATTATGATCATGTTCTTCAGTTAAAAATTCTTTATAAGTCTCTTCTTTAAATTTAAAATCAAATAAATAATTTAAATCAATTTTACCATTTTTGGATTTGAGGACTGGCACAGATGAGTTTAGACTTCCCTTGATTTTGTTTTTTACAAAGTCAAATTGATCATCATTTAAGATGTCTGATCTAGAGACTAAAACGATATCAGAGACTTCAAGTTGCTCCTCAAAAAGTTCTTCAATAGAAGCGTTGTGATCAATTTTATCTGTATCATTATATTGTTTTGTTATTTCATTTAGATCATTAATTGGTGAACCATTAAGCATTGATTCTCCATTAACGATACCAACAACAAGATCAAGGTAGATGGAAGACCTAATTTCAGGCCAGTTAAGTGCTTGAATTAAGGGAATTGGTAGTGCCAATCCACTTGTTTCGATAATTATTGATTCGATGGGAGGATTAAATCCTAGGAGAGCTTTTATTGATGGAACAAAATCATCTTGAACAGTACAACATAAACATCCATTATTTAATTCGATTACGCAGTCGTCTTCAGTTTCATCACATCTATCGCAACTTTTAATCAAATCACCGTCAATTCCAACATCACCAAATTCATTGATTATTAAACCAAATTTTTTATTACTCTCCTTTAATAAATATCTAAGAAAGGTTGTTTTACCTGAGCCTAGAAAACCTGAAACTACTATTACTGGTATTTTCTTTTTCATACTTAGTTATTAACATCCTAAACTATACTCTGTACTCTCTCCTGTAGAACTATTTGTGCCATTAGCAATCTCACATAATTGTTTTTGTTGTGTACGACTAAGAACAGCATCAGTAAAATCTGCACCATCTATTTTTGCTCCTTCAAAATTGCTCTCCATTAATAAAGCATTTGTAAAATTAACATCAGATAGATCTGCATCTGTAAAGTCGGTTGCATAGGCAAGAGCGTCTCTCAAATTAGCACCCGTAAAAGTTGCATTTTGCAATTTACTATTATTGAATACCGCGCCTTCTAAATTACTTTCACTAAAATTAAAACCATTCAAATCAAACTTAACGTATTCGTTACCGCTTAAATCTTGACCATGCATATCTGGCTCTAAATTAAGGTCTTGTTGGTTTCTAATCTCAGGAGGTCTTTTAGCCCATGCAGAATTTACAGAATTAAAAAATAAAATCCCAACCAATAACAAAGCAATTAATGCATTCTTTAGTGAGGGGAAAACAATTGATTTAATCATAATAAGACTGTATTTTAGAACTTGAGTATTTAAAGTTTGTAAGAGTATCTTAAAGGAAAATATATGGCAATGTCACTAAAGGTTATTGTTCCTCCTCATCCATTAATAAAACATTGGCTTTCAATATTACGAGAAAAAAATACTCCAAATATTTTGTACTCAACAGGATATGAACAATTAGGGAAATGGCTTACATATGAAGCATTACGTAATTGGCTGCCATATAAAAAAGAAATAGTAAATACTGATAATGGGGACGCAGATGGATTCTTTATTAATAATGATTATCCAATAAAAGTTCTCGCAATGTTGCCCGAAGGGTTATCTCTTTGGCTTGGATCTAAAGAGGTAATTCCTAATGCAACCCTTTCATTAGGAGAACTTCCTAAAACTATAGAATCAAATGAAGGAGTTATTTTTTATTCGGAACAAATAATTACAAAATCGGCAACACTAGAAACTTTAATTAAATTAAAGGAATTAGGAGTTGATTCCAATAGGATTTTGTTAATAACTGCTATTTGCTCAAATAAAGGGTTAAATGAAATCGCGAAATTATTTCCTAATCAGGTAATCTATACTTCTTGCATTGATGAGGAAGACGATAATACAAAATTATTATTGCCTGGGATTGGAAATCCTTTGTCACGTTTGAGTACTATATTTCGAGATAAGAACTAATATATAGTAAGGGAGTAATTATTTTACCAATGTCTGAATACAGAGATTCGTCTTCAAATAATCTTTTATCATTAATAAGCGGTGCTTTTATTGGCGCAGCAGGTCTAGCTTGGTGGTTGATATCCGAAGCAGACAAAAGAAAGGAGGAAAAAAAACAAAAAGCAATGATGTATTCCTCCAGGATTCAAGACGGATCTGAAGCGATTGATTCAAATGAAAATATAAATGATGTTGAAGGAGAGAATCTGGAGAAGAAAGTTGAGCAACTTAATTCTGCAATTGCTGATGTGAGAAAGCAACTTGAAGAGTTAGGGCAATAGAATAAAAAAGGTTCTCAAATAAATATGAATAAACTCAGATCATCTGCAATAACCCAAGGTGTGCAAAGATCCCCTAACAGATCAATGTTAAGAGCTGTTGGATTTAATGATGAAGATTTTAATAAACCTATCATTGGAGTTGCAAATGGATACAGCACCATAACACCATGCAATATAGGTTTAAATAAGTTAGCTCTCAGAGCTGAAGAGTCAATAAAAAGATCTGGCGCGATGCCTCAAATGTTTGGAACGATCACTGTAAGTGATGGTATTTCTATGGGGACAGAGGGAATGAAATATTCCCTAGTCTCAAGAGAAGTTATTGCTGATTCAATAGAAACGGCATGCAATGCTCAGAGTATGGATGGGGTGCTAGCTATAGGTGGATGTGACAAAAATATGCCAGGAGCCATGATAGCAATTGCAAGAATGAATATCCCCTCAATTTTCATTTATGGAGGGACAATTAAACCTGGAAAATTACATGGAGAAGATCTTACTGTTGTTAGTGCATTTGAAGCTGTTGGACAATTAACATCAGGCAAAATTAATGAAGAAAGGTTAATCCAAGTTGAGAAAAATTGTATTCCTGGTGCTGGTAGCTGTGGAGGGATGTTTACAGCTAATACTATGTCTGCAGTTATTGAAGTATTAGGTTTAAGTCTTCCTCACAGTTCAACTATGGCTGCTGAAGATCTTGAAAAAGAATTAAGTGCAGATAAAAGTGCTGAGATATTAGTCTCTGCAATAGAAAATGATATAAGACCTTTAGACCTAATGACTAAGAAAGCATTTGAAAATGCAATATCAGTCATTATGGCAATTGGAGGTTCAACAAATGCGGTATTGCACATTTTAGCTATTGCAAATACTGCAGGAATAGATATCAACATTAATGATTTTGAGAGAATAAGACAAAAAGTACCTGTTATTTGTGACCTTAAACCGAGTGGCAAATATGTGACGGTTGACCTTCATAATGCTGGCGGGATTCCACAAGTAATGAAAATACTTTTGAATGCAGGATTAATTCACGGTGAATGTAAAAACATTGAAGGCAAAACCATCTCAGAATACTTACAGAATATTCCAGATAAGCCTCCAACAAATCAAAATGTTATAAGAGACATAGATGATCCTCTTTATAAAAAAGGACATCTAGCAATTTTAAAAGGGAACTTAGCAAGCGAAGGTTCTGTAGCAAAAATTAGCGGAGTAAAAAACCCTGTATTAACAGGTCCAGCAAAGATTTTTGAAAGTGAAGAGGATTGTTTAAAATCGATATTAAATAACGATATCAAAGCTGGTGATGTTGTTGTTATTAGAAACGAAGGGCCTGTAGGAGGTCCAGGCATGAGAGAAATGTTAGCCCCAACATCTGCAATTGTTGGTCAAGGACTTGGAGAGAAGGTAGCTTTAATTACTGATGGTAGATTTAGCGGTGGCACCTATGGTCTGGTTGTGGGTCACATAGCTCCAGAGGCTGCTGTTGGCGGAAATATTGCTCTAATAAAACAAGGTGATTCAATTACTGTAGATGCGGTAAAACAACTAATTGAAGTAGATTTATCTGAAGAAGAATTAGAAAAAAGAAAAAAAGATTGGGTGAAACCTACACAAAAATACAAAAGAGGAATTCTTTCAAAATATTCGAGAATCGTAAGCACATCAAGTTTAGGGGCTGTTACTGATTTATAAATCAGCTCAAAATTTATTTTCTTAATCAATAAAACTTTTTATCCTATTTGCTAAATTTTCTAATCTAGCGCTGTATTTTGGTGAGTTGCATTTTTTTCCATTATTGCTATCCATCCATAATGTTTTAACTCCGCACCATAATATTGGCTCATCAGGGAAATTAAGCTTAGAGATAACTAAAACCAACTCTTTATTTGATTTAAAAAGTTCTAATTCTAGATCATAAACTTCTAATCTTTTACCTTCTTTATCTCGACATAAGATATTAACAGTCAAATCAATATCTTCTTCTTCGAATTCGTATTCACCATTTATTTTTACAACAGAATGAACAAAAGGTTTATTTGTTAAATCTGCTGACTTAGCGATTAAGCTCTCTATATTTTTAGGTGGATTTTCAAAAAACACTTATTGATTTAATTAAAACTTTTATTGAACCCTCTTTAAACTCATTATTAAGTAATCCATCATCACCGAACTTAGAGTGTAGTAGTTGCAATCTTTTAATTTTAGATGGCTTGAATTTAAATGGAAAACGTACTTTATTAGCTCTTACTGAAGGTTTTAGCTCACCAAAAGTAATTTGAACACTTGTGGTTCCGAATTTTTTTGTTGAGAATGATTTAATCCACCTGAGTCCGCCTGGAATAAATTCGGTTAGTCCTAGGAAAGCATCTTCACAAGCGACAGCAAATTTAAAAGTTCTTCCTTGTCCATCAATATTTAATTCAAAGGATGAATACTCAGATACATCTAAGGAAGGTTTATATATAGGCGATCTACAACTAACAAATCCTCCTGCTTTCTCGACAATATTGCCCTTTAATAATAAACCAGAATTTGAAATTTCACAAAAAGCTGAACTTGATCCGCCCATAACAGTGTCATTTAATGTTTTCCAACCATCGAACCCCTTTTTCTGGAATAAAAATTTTTTCTTACTCATTGAACAATTTAAATAATTATTAGACTTTAACTAAATTTCTAATTCTTTTGCTGATTCTTGATCACAAAATATTGAAATCTGATTAATAGATTTTATTAGTTTTGATGGTGTTCTTTCAAGAGACTCTTTTTCATCTAATAACCTCTCGAGAGCAATTCTTTTATTGGCTCCACTAACCAAAAATACTATCTTTGATGAGGCTGAAAAGACCTTTGGAGTTAATGAAATTCTTTTTAATCCTTTACCTTCATTAAAAATCACAAAATCCTCTGCATTATTATTTTTTTGATAAGGAAATAGTGAAGCTGTATGACCATCGTCTCCAAGACCTAATAAAGTTAAATCAAAGGAGGGAGGGTTTGATCCGCATTTTTCAAGTAATTTAGAAATAAATTGATTTTTTGTTGCTTCATCATCAGCCTCTAAATCATTGAAAATTTCATAAAAAAAAGCTTTAGATCCAAAATTAGTTAACAATGAATTTTTCAACATTAAAGAGTTACTTAGTTCTGAATTTGGATCAACACATCTTTCATCTCCTAAAAAGACATCAACCATATCCCATCTAAGATCACTATTTGATAAGAGCTGATACACAGATTTAGGAGTTGAACCTCCACTTACACAAAATTTGAACCTATCTTTCTTTTTTAAAGTATGAATAATATGACTTTCAATAAACTTAAAAACCGTTTTTGATAGTTCTAACTTGTCTTTGTATATATTAATGGTGTATCCATTTTTGACCTTTTCAATCATTTCATCCATTCAGTATGAAAACTACCTTCCATATCAATTCTTTCATATGTATGAGAGCCAAAACAGTCTCTCATGGCCTGAACAAGATTCTGAGGAAGTCTATTGGTTCTATAACTATTCAAATAATCTAAAGTACTTGATAGACATGGGACTGGTATACCTGCCTTTGTGGATAAAGAAACTACCTTAGCTAAGTTATCTAATCTTGTCTCAATTTCATTATTGAACCAATCATCAAAAATTAAATTTTTTAGATTAGGGTCTTTGTTATAAGCATCTTGAATTTTACTTAATAATTTTGATCTAATTATGCAACCACCTTTCCATATTTGAGCAATTGTCGGCATATTCAAACTGTAGTTATATACTGCAGATGCTTCTCTTAAAATATCCATACCTTGGGCATAGCTAGCAATTGTGGCAAGGACTACAGAATCAAATAAAGGTTTCATTCCATCTGATATATTTCCCAAATCAAAGTCCTCTATCTCTTTAAATGAAATAGTTTTTTCAATCTCACTACGTTGCTCTTTTAAAGAACTCATTACTCTTGCATTTAAAGATGCATAAATAGTTGGGACTGATACCCCCAGTTCTAAAGCACTTACAACAGTCCATAACCCAGTACCTTTCTGGCCAGCTTTATCTAATATTTTTTCCACGACATCATCTCCAGTTATCTCATCTTTTGTATTTAGACAAATCTCTGTTATCTCAACAAGATAAGAAGCTAATTCATCAGTATTATTCCAAATACCAAATACCTCTGACATCTGCTGTCCATTCATACCTTTTACTCTCTTCATAAGGTCGTAAGCTTCTGCAAGTATTTGTTCAATTCCATATTCAATTCCGTTATGAACAGTTTTTACAAAATGACCTGAGCCTCCTGGACCAACATATGCAACACATGGTCCGTCTTCAACTTTGGCAGCCATTTTTGTTAATAAGCTTTCTATTGCATCATATGAAGCCTTAGTGCCGCCAGGCATCATACTTGGCCCTTCTAGAGCTCCTTTGGCACCGCCTGATACACCCATTCCAATGTATCCAAAACTTTTACTTTCAAGAGTATTTACCCTTCTTTCTGTATCTTTAAATTGAGAATTACCGCCATCTATTAGTAAATCTCCTTCCTCGAGGTATCCAGAAATATTGTCTATAACAGCATCAGTGGCGGGTCCAGCTTTTACCATCATTAGAATTCTTCTAGGTCTTTCTAGCTTATTAACAAATTCTTGAAGAGTTTCAGCTCCCTCTATATTCTTCCCAAGGCCACGACCTTGTAAAAATTCTTCAGTTTTTGAGAAAGTCCTATTAAAAACTACACTAGAGAATCCATTTCTCTCTGCGTTAAGAACTAAATTTTCGCCCATAACACCAAGACCTATTAAACCAAAATGCGCCTTGGACATAAAAAATTAAAAAACTCAATATATATATTTTGCCTGCAACTCAACAAAATTGCTCAAAAAAAATACTTATGTCAGCGAAAAATGATCGAAAAGATTTAAATAACAGTTCCGTTTGCAATAGTTGCATTTTTAACTACTACAACAATTCCATTTCTTATATAGAAGCCTAATTCTGGCTTATCTGCTTCTTCTACTCGATCTTTATTAATGATTACGACATTATCACCAATCCTTGTATTCTTATCAAGAATTGCTCTTTTTACAGTAGTTCCTTCACCTACTCCAAGTGGTGTTCCGCCTCCTTTTCTTAATTCAATCCTCTCTTCAGGCGATTCAAAGAAATCGGCACCCATAACAAGAGTGTCCTCAAGAACCGAATCACTTTCAATCCTGCTTCTTACACCTAAAACGCAATGTAAAATACTGCATGATTTCAAGATTGTACCCTCACAAACTATTGAATCAGTAATTTGAGCATCTACAAGTTTAGAAGGGGGGAGAAATCTAGGTCTTGTATAAATTGGAAATTTTTCATCATAAAAACTAAATGGAGGTTTTGGTTGCTCAGTCAATGCTAGGTTTGACTCAAAGAATGCACCAATGGTTCCGATATCTTCCCAATAATCATCGAATACATAACTTTTAAGAGTATCCCCCCTATTAAGAGCTTCAGGAATTATGTCCTTACCAAAATCGGTATAATTAGGGAATTTATTTAGAAGATCAAAAAGAGTATTTCTGCTAAAAACGTAAATACCCATAGATGCTAGGTAAGGCTTTTCTTCGGCTGACTCCTTACTTAATCCAAATTTTGAAGTATCTACTGCCATTGCCTTCAACTTATCTCCAGTAGGCTTTTCACTGAATTCTTTTATATTTCCTAAATCGTCTGTTCTCATAAGGCCAAAACCTTCTGCTTGAGCTTCATCAACAGGCAAAGCTGCAACAGTTAAATCAGCGCCATTATCCCTATGATGTTGAACAAATAAACTGTAGTCCATTCTATACAGCTGATCACCTGACAATATTAAATATTCATCAACATCCCATTCTTGAAATAACCATTGGTATTTTCTTACAGCATCAGCAGTACCTTCAAACCACTTTGGACTATCAGGAGTCTGTTGTGCAGCTAAAACCTCCACAAATCCTTGCCCGAAAGGTCCATTTAAATTATAGGTTCTTCCTATATGTCTATTTAGAGATGCACTATTGAACTGGGTCAATACGTACATTTTTTCAATGCCTGAATTTATACAATTACTAATTGGGATATCTATTAAACGATACTTTCCTGCTAATGGCACAGCAGGTTTAGCCCTCATTTTTGTTAAAGGGTAAAGTCTAGAACCTTTTCCTCCTCCGAGGATTATGGCCAACACACGCTTCATTAAATCTAATGGAGGTAGATATACAATTATTTAAAGTAACTGATTATGGGCATATTTAGAAATAGCAATGGTCAATTTACATAGCTATTTCGATAAATCACTAGAAAAACTTAATATAAATCGAGAAAAATTAGATGTTTTTATCCTCTTCTACCAAAGAAAACAATTTTTCAACAATTTTCAAAGAAACTTGTCTTTCTTCTCTTGATTGAGGACTTCTCAACTTAGTAACAGGAGTATGAAGTATTTTATTAATAATTCCTTTAGTAAGAGCTTCCACTACTTTTCTTTCTCTAGCCGAAAAATCTGGTCCCATCCTGCTAAGTGCTTTTTGCAATTCCTCTTTTCTAATTAACTCCAAATCTGATCTAAGTTTATTAATTACTGGAACCGCTTCTAAACTTGCCCACCATTCTAGAAAAATGATTCTTTCTTCTTCTACTAAAGATTCTGCTTCCTTTGCTATTTTCTGTCTAAATTCTTGATTTCTTGAAACGACCTCTTGTAAATCATCTACATCAAATGACTTTACGAATTCATGTTGTTTCACATCATTAGATATATTTCTCGGAACACCAATATCAATAAATTTAAGTATATTACTCAATTTTAATTTTTCAATTTTAGCGAGATCAATTATCGGCTCTTCAGAAGCTGTACTGGTGAAAACAAGCGAAGATATTGATATGTTTTCATCTAATTCATTTAATCCTTTACAAACAATCTCTAAGTCAGGGAAGTCTAGAGCAAGATTCAATGCTCTATCAATATTTCTATTGACAAGAATTAGTTTATGACATCCTTTTGATTTTAAATGAGTTATCAAAAGCCTACTCATTCGTCCGGCTCCAACCACAAGAACGTTCTCTGATTCCAAACTTACAAGAGTATCAAAACCCTTTTCTTGGCCAATTTTTAATTGAGCTAGTTCTACCGCTGCTGAACTGATTGACACAGCTCCAGTTCCTAAATTTGTTTCGGATCTTACTTTTTTTCCTGTACTAACTGATTGAGTTAATAATCTATTAAGAATTGGTCCAGTAGATTGATTCTCTTGACCTAATCTCATCATTTTTTTTACCTGCGAAAGGATTTGTCCTTCCCCTAAAACGAGGCTATCGAGTCCTGCCGAAACTTTCATCAAATGCAAAACTGCTTCTTCCTGTCTAAAGCAAAAAAGATGTGGATTTAAATCTTCAAAAATAATTCCAGAATATTCTGATATGAATTCTTTAATAGATGAAATTCCGGTATTTTTATCCTTTACTAGCGCATATATTTCCAGCCTATTACAAGTACTTAAGATTGACACCTCTAATACATCATTGAAAGCTTTTAATGCGTTCAATGACTCTGTTATGGATTGATCAGGAATACTTAACTTCTCACGCACTTCGACAGGTGCCGTGCGATGACTCAGTCCGACGACAACAATATGCATAAAATCAAAAGTGAAGTTTTAAAGGCTGATACTCTTAGCACCATCTTTTATATGGACAGTATTTGTGAACCTTGCAGTACTATCTAATGTACTAATAACTAGACTACTTGTTCTAACACAATCCCTTTCAAATTTAACTCCGTCAAATAATAATCCATCAGTTATTCCACTTCCAGCGAAAACAACATTTTCTCCCGATGCCAATTCATTCGCTTCATAGATTTTATCTATATCGGTTATGCCCATTTCATTAAGACGTTTTATATTTCCTTCTTTTGTGTAATCAGCCCATTCAGAAGTTTGAGCGATTGCTGGATCATAAACTAGTTGTCCTTGAAAGTGTCCCCCAAGAGCTCTCATTGCAGCAGCTGAAATAACACCCTCTGGAGCTGCGCCTATACCCATCAAGCAATGTGTTCCAGTGCCTGCAAACCCACATGCAATCGCAGCTTGAACATCACCATCAGAAATCGGTTGTACTTTTGCACCACATCCTCGAATCTCTTTAATTAAATCTTTATGCCTAGTTCTATCCATTACAACAACAGTAAGCTCATCAATAGAAAGGCCCAAGCAATCACTTAGTATCTTCAAGTTTTCAGTAGCTGAATTTCTAATATCTACTTTACCTTTGGCCGCAGGAGGCGCTGCTAATTTGTTCATGTAAAAATCAGGCGCATTGAAAAGACCACCTGTATCAGAGGCCGCCAAAACCGCCATAGAACCTCTTTGATTATTCGCACAAAGATTAGTTCCTTCGCAAGGATCTACTGCAAAGTCAACACCTGGGCCACTTCCACTACCAACCTCTTCACCTATATAAAGCATAGGTGCTTCATCTCTTTCACCTTCTCCAATAACTATTTTCCCTTTCATTTCAATTTTGCCCATTCGCAATCTCATTGCTTCTACAGCTGCAGCATCAGCTTCATCTTTTTGACCAAGTCCTGTTAGTTTTGCTGAGGCAATAGCTGCTTGCTCGACAACTTCGAGAATTTCTTGAATTAAAGTTTGATTCACAATTAAATTTTGAGGATTTTCTTAAAGGTTTTGAGTATGATCTCATAAAAAATGTCATTTTTTATGAGAATTATTATGCTAGTAAGCTTTTTTTAACTCTTTACAGCTGATACTTTATCAGGCCATGACTTGAAATTAGGAATAAACAACTAAATATAGTATCTTTATTAAATATTTTAAAAATTAAATGACTGAGTCAACTCAAACAATTTTAGCTGGTGTTAATAGACCAATTCAAATAATTCCTTCAGTTTTACCAGCAGATTGGGCAAATATGGGGGCATGTGTGAAAGAGCTCGAGGAAGCTGGGGTAGATAGAATTCAGTTTGATGTAATGGATGGAAATTTCGTACCAAATCTTACATTCGGTCCTGAAATGATTGCTGCATGCAGGAAATATTGCAATGTCCCTTTTGAAACTCAATTAATGGTGAGCCAATACAACTGTGAAACAATGCTTGAATCTTATGTAAACGCCACAAAAGGAGCGAATGGTGAACCAGGAGTAGTAATAGCTCATGCCGAAGCAAATATTCATTTGCATAGGATTCTCGGAAAAATAAGAGATCTAGGAGGATCTCCTTCTGTTGCATTAAACCCTCATACTCCTTTTGAAATGATTAAAAACATTATGGATATGATTGATCATGTTTTGGTTATGACAGTTAATCCAGGCTTTGGAGGACAAGCTTACATACCAACAATGCTTAATAAAATCAGAGAAATAAGAAACTTTATTATCGAAAAAAACTTAAATGTCGACATTGAAGTTGATGGGGGGATAAAAGCAAATTGGACTATTTCACAATGTGCCGATGCTGGTGCTAATTGTTTTATTGCAGGTAGCGGAATGTTTGCTTACCCAACATTAAAAGAAGGATGTGATGACTTGAGAAAAGTTGCACAAGAAGCACAAAAAGGGAATGTTCTTTCGGAACCTCAATAAATATTCTGGATTATTAAGAAATCACCCAAATATCCATCCATAACTATGCAACCCAATTCCTAAAAAATTAACTCCTAAATAACATACTAAAACAACTAAAAAGCCTGTAGATGCTAATAATGCTGGTTTGCGTCCTTGCCAACCCTTGCTTATTCTCATATGCAGATAAGCGGCATAAAACATCCACGAGATAAATGCCCATGTTTCTTTTGGATCCCAACTCCACCATGTGCCCCAGGCCTCATTAGCCCAAACTGCACCTGAAATTAAACCGAGAGTCAAAAGAACAAAACCTACTAATATAGAACGATAACTTAATGTATCTAATTCTTCTGAATGAGAAAATTCAATAGGTTCAACTAAATCATTTACAGTATAGCTATTTGAAAGTTTAAATCCTCCTATACCTGTAGAACTACTTCTGATTTGAAGCGGCTTATTTTTATTAATAAACAAAACGGACATTGAAAGTAAAGAACCTATTATTAATGCTGCATAACTAAGCATTACAACGCTAACATGCATTACTAACCAACTAGACCTTAAAGCTGGAACTAAGTTGGATGATAATTTCAAATCCTCAGGCAAAACAAAACAAGCAAAAGCCACAGTCAGTAACTCAATAGGTATAGCAATTGATGGAATTATTGGAGCTTGGTATTCTCTTTCAACCAATAGTTGACCTAATGTGATACCCCAAGTAAGGAAATAAAGAGATTCATACAAATTGCTAATAGGAAAGTGCCCAGAAATTGACCACCTAAAAAGTAATTGTAATGTTATTAATAGGTTCACTAAAATCGTAATAAGTCTTACAGCAGATGAAGACTTTTTTTTAAAAACTGCACCCAAAGATATTGGTAAGTTAATTAATAAAAAATAAAAAACTAAAAGACCTAAAACTGAAACCGGTTCATATATTAAATTTTTAAAAAAATTATCTAGTATCATTTCTAGAAATTTCTCAAGTTTTAACATTCAATGACAAACAAATAATAATTAAAATCATACTTATATGAGTAAATCTTTAATAATAAAGTTTTAATTTATTTTTTTAAAAGCATTTCAAAGTTTGAAATTATCTCCTAGATAATACTTCTTGACTATTGGATTATCAGCTAATTCACTTGATGAACCGTTGGCTAAAATTTTTCCTTCACTTAATACATATGATTTGTTAGTAATTAGAAGGGTTTCCCTCACATTATGGTCTGTAATGAGAATCCCCACCCCATCACTACTTAATTTAAGAATTAGTTTCTTAAGATCATTAACAGCTAGAGGATCAATCCCAGCAAAAGGTTCGTCTAATAACAAATATTTCGGTCCTTTTCTGCCTACAGTGAGAGCCCTAGCTATCTCACACCTCCTCCTCTCTCCTCCTGAAAGTTGATAACCATAATTATCTACGAAGTTATTCAAATTAAATTCATTAATTAATTGTTCTCTTCTATTTCTTATTGCTGCTCTACTATAAGACGAATTTTGTAAAGCCAAATCTATATTATCCTTAACAGTGAGGTCTCTAAATATACTCGCTTCCTGAGTTAAGTACCCTAACCCAAGTCTTGATCTAATTGGTAGAGGAAGATTGGTTATATTTTTCCCATTCATTAAAATTTCACCTTTATCTGGTTTTATATTCCCAACTGCAAGATTAAAAGTTGTAGTTTTCCCAGCACCATTAGGTCCCATCAAACCTACAACTTCCCCTGGATTAACAGTTATGGAAACATCATTTACGATTAATCTTCCTTTAATTGAAAGGGATACATTATGAATCTTTAGGTTCATTTTCCTTGAAATGGATTAGTTTTCTTATTTTCTTGAAAAAAAAATGAAATAGATAATAATAATTTAATTGAAGATAAAGATATATTCATCAAAGAGGTTTCAAAAAAGGCTTATCGTTCTCGTTTAATAGTTCTTTATATTGTAATTTCCTTAATAAATATTCCAAACATTGGCAGAAGGATTCAAGATCAATCCCTAAATCAATCTTGGTTCTAGTTTTTATTCTACCTAAACCCTCTCCAAGCAAAATAGTAGCTCCATTTAAATTACCTTTACTTAAGTGAAACTGAGAAACAGATACTTGTAAAATTCCTTGAATAACTTGTCTTTCGTCACCATCTACGGAATTCCATATTTCTTCAAAAGCATCATGAGCCTCATACCATTCATGATTGTTAAAAAGATTTAAAGCTGTAAAAAGGGAATCTTGAAAACCTTTTGTACTTTCTTCGTTCATTAAACCAATTACTAATTTTTTTTCTTTTTATTTATTTTTCTCATTCTTATTGAATCCGGAGTTACCTCTAGCATTTCATCTGGACCAATATATTCGAGTGCTCTTTCAAGGGTAATATCAACAGGTGACTGCAAAGTATCAAGTTCTTCTGCCCCTGCAGATCTCATATTAGTCAACTGCTTAGTTTTACATATATTCAACTCAAGATCTTGAGGTCGATTATTCTCTCCAATTATCATTCCTTTATAAACTTTAATTCCAGGTTTAATGAAATAGACTCCCCTATCTTCAGCATTCTTTAAAGCATAAAATGTGGCTACACCTTCCTCAAAAGCTATAAGAACGCCATTCCTTCTGGTTTCAAAGTCTCCTGTTTTAGGTTTATATTCATAAAACGAATGACTCATAATACCTTCACCTCTGGTTATCCTTACAAATTCCCCGCGAAATCCAATTAATCCTCTTGATGGAACAAGAAATTCTAATTGAGTTCTACCATCTGAACTTGTCTGCATGTTTTTCATCTCTGCCTTTCTAGATCCAAGTTTTTCGATGCAAGAACCAACAGATCCTTCAGGTACATCTAAAACCAAAGTCTCTATAGGCTCACATTCAACATTATCAATTTCTCTGAAAATTACTTGAGGTTGTGAGATTTGAAACTCAAAACCCTCTCTTCTCATAGTTTCAATCAATATCCCAAGATGTAATTCTCCTCTTCCTGAAACTGAGAACCTGTCAGGAGAATCAGTTTCTTCTACTCTCAGGGCAACATTTGTTAAAAGTTCCCTCTCCAATCTATTTTTTAATTGTCTACTAGTAACAAATTTCCCTTCCTTACCCGCGAATGGTGAATCATTGACAACAAAAGTCATATTTAAGGTAGGTTCATCAACTTTGATTAATGGAAGAGGATGAGGAGAATCGGGACATGCTATGGTCTCACCAATATTGACGTCATCGAAACCAGAAACAGCAACAATATCACCTGCAAATGCTTCATTTTTATCAATTCTTTGTAATCCTTCAAATCCTAAAAGCTTACTAACCTTACCTTTAATAGTTTTTCCGTTTTCTTTAATTAAACTAGCCTGTTGGCCATTTTTTATAGTTCCATTGTGGATCTTTCCAATTACTATTCTGCCTAAGAAATCAGAATAGTCCAAAGTAGTTATTTGTAGCTGAAGAGGCTTATTAGAGTCACCTACTGGAGGAGGAACGTGTCTGATAATAGCTTCAAAAAGAGGCATCATATTGTCACTATTTGATTCCATCTCTTCTTTTGCGAAACCAGATAAGCCACTCCCAAAAAGATAAGGGAAATCACATTGATCATCATCAGCTCCTAATTCCAAAAACAAATCAAGGACCTTATCAATTGCTATTTCTGGTACTACTCGTGGTCTATCAATTTTATTTACAAAGACTATAGGCCTAAGTCCTTTTTCTAATGCTTTTTTTAAAACAAATCTTGTTTGAGGCATAGGTCCCTCATTTGCATCAACAATAAGCAGACAACCATCAACCATTCCCAAAACCCTTTCAACTTCTCCTCCAAAATCAGCATGTCCAGGTGTATCTATAATATTAATTCTGGTATCTTTATAGTTAACTGCAGTATTTTTTGAGAGAATTGTTATCCCCCTTTCTCTTTCAAGATCATTTGAATCCATTACACATGTAGGGATAACTTCATTGTCTCTAAATATTCCTGATTGAGATAGCAATGCATCTACAAGAGTTGTCTTCCCATGATCTACGTGAGCAATAATTGCAACATTTCTAATTTCTTTTATCGAAGATGACATTTATAGAATTTATATAAATAGTTGATTGACTTTAATAAGGCTAACTCAAAGTATGCTTATTATGAGAATTTTCTCTTTAAGACTTTGAAAAATATAATCTAATTGAATAATTATATTAATCAATTAGATTTATAATTTTCTATTTGAGCTTTCAAAAACTTTTAATGCCTCAATTGACCCCTCATATCTCCAATGCCAGGGTTCGTAATCTATATATTTATTATCTTTGTTGAACGATAACTTAAAGTGAAACTTAGCTGCATTTTTTATTAGCCATCTAAAGGCGTCAGTATTTTCGAAGTCGGTTTCAAAGTCTGTCTCTCTTTGAGTAGCATCACCAATATCGATAGCGAAACCTGTACTATGTTCAGAATAACCTGGAGGAGCTGAAACTCTAGCTCTTTCTGCCGCTTCTTGATTTCTAATAGATTTTAAAGAATAAAAGATATCGTTTTGCAAATTTATTGATCTATAACCACTCAAGAAGACCAAATATATCCCATCCTTTTTGGCTTCTTCTTTCATCTTTAGCAGAGAATCGTGCATATCCATATGAACTTTAATATTAGGATCAATTAAAACTAGTTTCTCTTTAGGAGTTTCGTTATAGGGAAGATGGCCTAAAATCCTGGCATCATGATTTCTTTCAACCTGAAATTTGAGATTATCAGGAGATTTTAATTCTACATTTCTAATAAATCGCAATGCAGCGACAGAAAAAATAAGAAAAAGAAATGGGGAAAATATTAATAATTTTTTTAATAATGTTGAATTTGGGTTTTTTAGGTAAGTTCTTTTGGCAAGTGGTATATCAAATTGATCGATATCTTTGTTTAGTTCCAATATTTAGAAGTGAATTTGGAAAAGATATTTCGATATTAACTATTATTTTAAGAAATGCACTTTTGTAAGCAAAAAAGATGTAGTTTTTATATACAGTATTATTTTTTTTTC
Source organism: Prochlorococcus sp. AG-418-D13 (assembly GCA_003214315.1). GTDB lineage: Bacteria > Cyanobacteriota > Cyanobacteriia > PCC-6307 > Cyanobiaceae > Prochlorococcus_A. The sequence continues at coordinate 57,829 of QCLU01000002.1, read as the reverse complement.
ATATGTTGAGGGTAGCTGTTATTGGTGGAGGTCCAAGTGGTTCATGTGCGGCAGAAATACTTGCTAAAGCTGGAATAAAAACTTGGCTCTTCGAGAGAAAATTAGATAATGCAAAACCATGTGGAGGAGCAATTCCACTTTGCATGGTCGAAGAATTTGATTTGCCTGAGTCAATTATTGATAGAAAAGTAAGGCATATGAGAATGATATCTCCATCAAATAGAGAGGTAGATATAAGTTTAGATAGAGTTTATGGGGAAAGTGATAATGAGTTTATTGGGATGTGTAGAAGAGAAGTTATGGATGCCTTTATGCGCAACAGGGCATCAGATCTTGGTGCTACATTAATAAATGGATTAGTTACTTCTATTGATACTGGCAATAATAATCAAGGGCCATATAAGCTTTCCTACTCAGATTTTACGAATGGAGATAAAAAAGGGGAACTCAAAGAGCTTACTGTTGACCTTTTGATCGGAGCTGATGGAGCCAATAGCAGAGTCGCAAAAGCAATGGATGCAGGAGATTACAAAGTTGCTATAGCATTTCAGGAAAGAATTAAATTGCCTAAAGAAGAAATGAGTTACTACGAAGATCTTGCTGAAATGTATGTCGGAACTGATGTTTCTCCTGATTTTTATGGGTGGGTATTTCCAAAATATGATCATGTTGCTGTGGGCACTGGAACCATGCAAAAGAATCAGTCATTAATTAAAGGACTTCAAGAGGGTGTAAGAAATAGGGCAAAGAAAAGACTTGTTAATGGTGAAGTAATAAAGGTAGAAGCTCACCCTATTCCTGAGCATCCAAGGCCAAGAAGAGTAGTTGGGAGAATGGCATTGGTTGGTGATGCAGCTGGTTATGTTACAAAAAGTTCTGGAGAGGGTATTTATTTTGCTGCAAAAAGCGGAAGAATGTGTGCTGAAGAAATTGTTGAAGCATCAAAAAACGGTCAAGTAATTCCATCAGAAAAAGATTTAAAAAACTATCTTAAAAAATGGGATAAAAAATATGGCACAACTTATAAGGTGCTAGAAATCCTTCAAAATATTTTCTACAGAAATGATTCTGCTAGAGAAGCCTTTGTTGAGATGTGTGATGACATGGATGTACAAAGACTTACTTTTGATAGTTACTTATACAAAAGAGTTGTTTCCATGAAACCATTACAGCAACTTAAAATTACAATGCTTACACTTGGTTCGATTTTAAGAGGGAAAGCCCTAGCACCTCTAAAATATAAACCCGTTGATAGTGCTGTTAGAGAAAATAAAGAAGTAGAAAAAATGCTAGAAAATTATTCAATAAAGGGAGGCATTAAAGTTAAGAGTTCAAAAGTGTAAAGTCGGCTATTTTGAGAGAATAATTTCTAATTAAGCTCAACAAATTGAGTCTATTACTTCTTATTTTTAAATCCTCTGACATAATTAGGACTCCCTTTTCATTATCAAATAAATCCTCGATAGTGTTTACATTAATCTCAAATAAATTTAGAAGTCCCAAATAATTGCAATAACCTTCGGAAAAAAGTTTTTCTAATTCTCCAATAAATTCAAAAACTTTAAATTCACAATCTTTTTCAAAAAGTTTTGTGTTTACATAATCTCTTGTTGAGAGAACGTCTCTTGAAAGATCACTATTATTTGCTAATTTGCTTACCCTAGTAATTACCTTTTGGATTTCAACAAAATTATCTTTTTCGTTAAAATTCATAATACATTTAATCCTATTTTTAAGATCAACAATATTCAATACTCTTTTTTGAGATAATTCATCAGAAGAGCAAACGGCCTTTATTAATTCTTTACTTAGTGATATTTCTTCTAGATGACTAACAATTCTTTGAACTAAAAATTCATTTAAATCATTAAATACTGTTTCTCTTGAGAAGTTTAAATTCGGAAATACAATTTTCCAAAAATCAATAAGTTCATTGAATAATTTATCTAAAGGCAAATCAAGTTCATAATCCCAAATTATTTTAATCACCCCATTCAAATTTCTTCTTAAAGCATAAGGATCAGATGATCCACTGGGACGTTTACCAGAAATAAATATACTTATTAAAGTTTCCACCTTATCTGCTATAGAAACTATTGCACCATATTTTGTGGAGGGCAAAGCATCTTTATAAAAAGAAGGTAAATAATGTTCAGCGACAGCCAAGCAAACATCTTCACTAAATCCCTCATATTTAAGATATTTACCACCCATTATTCCTTGAAGCTCAGGGAATTCAAAAACAATTTCGCTACATAAGTCGTTTTTACAGTATTTAGTAGCCTCTATTATTTTTTTTTCTTCTAAAGACTTATCATTTAAAAATTTAAGAATTTTTTTAGTAACTTCCTCTATTCTTTCTACCCTCTGAAATATATTTCCAAGTCCTTTCAAATAGGAAACAGATTTAAGCTTTTCATTTCTTTCGATTGAAGCAACTTTTTTATCACTTTCTACGAAAAACTTTGCATCTGAAAACCTCGCCCTTAATACTTTCTCATTACCTTTGGCAATATTATTATTTGATTCTTCAAGACCATTTGAAATAACGCAGAAAGTTGTACTAATATTCTTTTCAGAGCTTAAATCTAGTTTAGAAAAACTTTTGTTTTTCAATAAAAGAGGAACGTATCTCTGATGACTTTTCATGACTGTTGAAAGAACTTCAACCGGAAGATCAAGAAACTCATCATTAAACTTGCCAATAATTAAGTCTGGCCATTCAACTAAATCAGTTAGTTCATTTAGTAATCCTTCTGAAAGGTCAGGTTTCAGATTTAAAGATTTAGATGCCTGATTTATTAAACTTTCAATTTTTTCTTTTCTTTCTTTTCGAATAGCTATTACTCTATTTCGTTTCAATAATTCAAAAAAATCATCAGGATTCTGAACTTCTAAAACTTCATTGATTAGCCTATGACTTTTTGTTTTATTACTTATTTTGATCTTTGGATCACATTCATCAAATTCAAAATCAAGAATTTCATCATTATAAATAGAGGCAATCCACCTAATAGGTCTTGAAAATTTTATGTTCCCAGCCCCCCATTTCATAAATCGAGAGCCTTGAAGACTCTTTACTAATTTTGGGATAATCAAAGACAAAGAAATTTTTGTTGATAGTCCTTTCTCAATTTTCTTTCCAAATACAAAATCACCCTTTTCTGTATTTTTTATTTTTAGCTCACCTACATCTATATCTAAGCTATTAGCAAATCCTAAAGCAGCATTAGTAGGACATCCATTTAAATAAGCTGAATTTGCTTTAGGCCCTTTTCTTTCTATTATCTTATCTTCTGCATAATCAACTAAACCTTCGAGAAGTAGAACTATCCTCCTTGGTGTGGAGGTAACAACAATATGTTTGAATTTGATTAACTTTTTATCCAATTCAAATTCTATTAGAGATTTAAATTGCTTTAGAACAGAATGAGAAAATTTTGCGGGCAACTCTTCTGTTCCTATCTCAAGTAAATATTTAGACAAGAAAAAATTATGACTTCACTTACTATAATTTACTACCAGTTAAATGAGCTTTTCGCTAATGTATAAAAAGAGATATTTTTTGGTCCCTTGATCAAAGTTGAGAAAGTAAAAAAGAAAAAAGATCCTACTAAGGAAGAAACTGTTTGTTTGGCAAATGGACTAGAAGTTTCTAAATTTGAAAATTTTAAAAAAAGTAGCCAATTTCTTAAAGAACCACTTTCTACGGAATTAGTCAATGATAGCGATCATTTTACCAATGATGCAGTTCAGTTATTAAAATTTCATGGTAGTTATCAACAAGATAACAGGGAAAATAGAAGGCCCGGCAAAAGTAAAGATTGGCAAATGATGCTTAGGTTAAGGAATCCGGGAGGTGAAGTCCCTGGTAAATTATTTTTAGCATTAGATGAATTATCTGGCAAACTAGGTAATGGAACACTTAGGGCCACTACAAGACAAGCCTTTCAAATGCATGGAATAAGAAAGGAGAACCTAAAGGAAGTAATTAAAACAATAGTAAATTCAATGGGCTCCACATTAGCTGCATGTGGAGACATAAATAGAAACGTTATGGCCCCTGCGGCTCCATTTGCTTCGCCAGACTATAAAACTGCAAGAGCATTGGCAAAAAAAGTTGCAGATCTTCTCACCCCAATGGCTGGCCAAGGCACTTTTTTAGAGCTTTGGGCTGATGGAGATTTAGAGTACACCATAAAGCCTGACAAAGATATTGAAGCAATTAGGAAGCTCCAATTCAAAGATAATGTTTTTAGTGGGATAAAAGATGAGCCTCTTTATGGTTCAACTTATTTACCGAGAAAATTCAAATGTGCTGTGACAGTTCCTGGGGACAATTCTGTTGATCTTCTTACCAATGACATAGGAATAGTTGCCTTTACGTCTAAAGATGGAAACTTAGAAGGGTGCAACTTCTATGTTGGAGGCGGTATGGGTCGCACACATAATAATGAAGAGACCTTTGCCAGAATTGCAGATTCACTTGGATATGTTGAAGAACCTGATGTTTATGAATTAATACAAAGCATTGTGGCTATTCAAAGAGATTATGGTGATAGAAAATCAAGAAAAAATTCGAGAATGAAATATCTTCTTCATAGAAAAGGTATTAAATGGTTCAAAAAGATACTTTTAGATAAGTATTTTAAAAAAGAAATTAAAAACATCAGAAAAGAACCGGATAAGGTTCTTATTGATTACCTAGGTTGGCATAAACAAAATAAAACCTCCTATTTCGTAGGTTTACCATTATTATCAGGGAGATTATCTGGAGAGAAAAAGAATACCATCACAAGTATTGTTAAAAAATATAATTTAGATTTAAGACTCACACCTAATCAAGATATTTTACTTTGTAATATCGCCTATAAAAACAAAGGTGAAATTCAAAAATCTCTATCAAAAATTGGATACGAAAATTTAGAAAACATTAATGAAATACAAAGACATGCTTTAGCTTGTCCGGCTTTACCACTTTGTGGTCTTGCGATGACTGAAGCTGAAAGAATATTACCTGATGTATTAAAAAGGATTGAAAATTTACTATTAGATCTAAAAATACAAAAGACAATATTATTCAGAATGACAGGTTGTCCGAATGGATGTACCAGGCCTTATATGGCCGAATTAGCACTTGTTGGAAGTGGGCAAAACAAATACCAATTATGGTTGGGGGGAAGTAAAAATCTACAAAGACTTGCTAAACCATTCTTACAAAGAATGGAACTTAACGATTTAGAAAAAACTCTTCAACCATTATTTGATATTTGGAAGAATAATTTAGATTTAGATTTCGGAGATTTTATAAATACTCAAGATGAAAATTATATATTGAATTTACTAAATAAAAATCAATAGATTTTAAATTTTTCCATAAAGGGCATTTGCTTTTTTATTTTTCCAAGCCCATAATTGATCACCATAACTAAAATGCCACCATTCATTAGGATGTTGAGCGAATCCGAATTTAGTCATAATTTCCCTTAAGAAATTTCTTCTACTATTCCAAATAATTGCTTCTTCATTCTTTATGTTTGCATAAAAATAAGGATTTGAGGTCTCATCCATTTGATCAACCATGCTTCCCATTTCAACAAGATTTCCTTCTTTATCTGATAAACAAATATCCAATGCACCCCCAGTAGAATGAGGTGGAGGATACCTAGTGTCATAAGAAGGATATGCCCAAAATTTTTCAACTTTTTTTAAAATAGATGGATAAGATTTTATTTTTTCAAAAGAAATATCAATATCTGATTTTTCACACTCTAATAAAAATGCTCTTTTGAACATAAATTCCTGGACTTCTAAAGGTCGCCAACTGTCATAAATTAAAAGGTTAAAACTACTCTTTGATATCAAATAATCATTTACTTTTACTAATCTATTTACTACCTCCTCTCTTAATTTCCAAATAGAAGTTTTGTCTTTGTAAGGTGCTCCTAAATGAAAGTAAGGGTGGGGATCTAAAAACTTTAAGCAGCTAGGTATAGCTATTAATTTATCTCCATTATCTTTAATTGGTATTTTATTCCAAATTTTCAATTGAAATTTGTAATTGATTTATAGTGGCATATATATCAAAAATTACAATGATAGTTCTCAATTCAAGAAATCATGAATGAATTTATTATCAGAATTATCAATAAGTATATTCCTTAAAACAATATTTTCTTTTAAATCAGGATCATCACTCACAATCTTAATAGCCTCTTCACGAGCCTTATCAATAAGAAATTTATTGTTAGGTAAATTATCCAGTACAAAATCAGGCAATCCAGATTGTCTATATCCTAAAATCTGGCCTGGTCCTCTAAGCTCCAAGTCTTTTTCAGCAATATAAAAGCCATCATTAGATTTTTGCAAAACACAAAGTCGTTTATTTTCTAATCCATTTTTATCGGAGGTTACCAGATAACAAAAAGATTTTGTTGATCCTCTACCAACTCTCCCCCTTAATTGATGTAGCTGGGACAATCCAAATCTGTCCGAATTATAAATAATCATAATTGTGGCGTTAGGCACATCAATTCCAACCTCAATTACAGTGGTGGAAACCAATATATTAATTTCATTCTTTAAAAAAGAATTAATCACTTCATTCTTTTCTTGTGAACTTAATTTGCCATGTAATAATCCAACTTTTTTGTTGAAAAAGACCTCCTCTGATAAATGTTTGAATGTTTTCTTTGCGGAGCTTAAATTCATTTTTTCTGAATCTTCTATAAGTGGCAAAATCACATAAGCTTGCTTTCCCTTATTGATCTCATATTCAACAATCTTGAACAAGTTAGTTAAATCATCTTCTGAAACTATTTTTGTAGTTATAGGAACTCTCCCAGGAGGAAGTTCTGTAATTTGACTCACATCTAAATCACCATAAATGGAAAGCGCAAGAGTTCTTGGAATTGGTGTTGCTGTCATTGATAACAAGTTAGTATTTTCTCCTTTATTTAGTAATCTATTTCTTTGAGTAACTCCAAATCTATGTTGTTCATCAATTACGACCATCCCTAATGCATTAAAAATCACTTTATCCTCAAATAATGCATGAGTACCTACTAGGATATCTACTAATCCATTGTTCAAATTAGAGAAAATTTCTTTTCTCTTTTTTTGAGGAGTATTCCCAGTAAGTAGTTCAACAGAAACCAAAAGGGGGCTCAAATATTTTAATAAATTTTTATAATGTTGTTCTGCTAATACCTCAGTTGGGACCATAAATGCACCTTGCAGGTTTTTTTCAATGACAAGTAAAAGAGACGCTATTGCAATTATAGTTTTACCGCTTCCCACATCTCCCTGAAGCAACCTAGACATTGGTATGGGGTTAGATAAATCTTTTTTAATTTCATTTAAAACATTTTCTTGAGATTTTGTTAATTCGAAAGGAAAAGTATTTAAAAATTCTTTTAATAAAGATTTCTTTTGAGGTAATTGTTGGGAAATTACATTTTTGTTCGTCTTTCTTTTTCGAAGTAGGAACTTTATTTGCAGCAGGAATAACTCATCAAAAACCAAACGTTTTTTTGACTCAATAAGTGCCTGTTGAGTTGGAGGAAAATGGATATTAATCAACGACTCTCCTTTTGATAATAAAGATAATGAATCAAGTTGCTTTTTATTTAAAAATTCTGGATATTGCTTTGCATAAATTAGTACCTTTTTCATAAGTTTTATAAAACTCATATTTGATAATGCTTCACCTAATGAATACAAGGGTAATATTTTGCCTGAGAAATTAAAATTATCATTGTTATTCTTAAGAATTTCAATCTGCGGATCTACAAAAGTTTTGCCATACTCTGTCAATTTAACCTTACCGGAAATTGCTAATTTGGTTCCGTTAGTATACAAAGATTTTTGAGATGTGAAGAAGGAATAAGATCTAAATCTTCTTCCTAAAAAAAATTTTGTAACCTTTATTGAAGACGTTTCATCAGAAACTACAAAATTCATTATTGATAAATTACTATTCTTTTTACTCTTATGAATATAAAATCTTTTAACGTTTGCGATGCACGTGTATAAATTATCTGGTTTTAAATTTATTATCTTTACTCTATTTGTATAGTCTAGATATGTTCGTGGGAAATAATTAATTAGATCTTTTATATGAAATATCCCTAATTCATTAAGCTTATTTTTATAAACTTTTCCTACATTTTTTATTAATGAAATATCTGAATCAAAAGACAAACTTGAATCAGCTTTATTCAGAAAAATATTATTAGAAATATTGTTAGAACTTTCTATTTCTAGAGTTTTACCTAGTTTATAAAGAATTTTTCTTGTATCTATAATTAACCTTTTTCTTTGATTTTCATCTAATTTATTATATTCATTATATTTTTTAGAAAATTCATAAAATATCCTTAGATATTCTTCTGAGATATTTAGATTATCTAGTTTTTGCAATGATTCATGCAAATAATCATTAAAATATTTTTCTCTTCCTAAAGTATTATTAAATTTGTTTTCAGTTTCAATAGTAAGAGACTTTTGAAGAGGTCTTATCCAATCTTTAATTAATTTATTATTATTCCCGCTAAAAGTCACATTTGAAAAAAGAGTTAATTTTTCAACGTATCTTATTCAAAGTTATTTCTTTTTGCCTCCAATATGTCTCTTTTTTGATCAAACGCTGAAATTGATTTTTTAGCTCATTTATATTGTTCCTTTTAATAGAAAGATTTAAATTTTTAAACTCTAACTCAACAGTAGATATATTGAAGAAAATAATGCTTGGAAAATTATTGTCTTTTAATGATGACCGATTTAAGTTTAATTCGAAATTAATAACAAAAGGATATGGATGTTTTATCATAAAATTTTTGCCTATTAAATAATCAAAGGAATCTTTAGATATCATTTTTTTTATTAGCTTTGCCTTGAATAATTCTTGGTTAATATTATATGAAAGATTCAATAGTAAATTTTCCAAAGACTTGTCTATTAAATCAAAATTATTAAGAATCTGATTTTTTGGTAAATTATTCATTTGATTGACATTTTCTTTTTCTGGATGTCTTAGTTTTTCCACCTTTTCTTCGCCTATTAATTCAAGTAGAGAGGATATAAATTGTTTTTCAACTCCTAATTTTTCAAAAATATTGTTTTTAGATAAATAATTATTATGGTCTTTATTATCTAAATCAAGTGATGCGAATTTCTCATGATTATGAGCTTGATAATATTCAGAAGTATTTGAAAAGTCTTTACTAATGTCAAACTGAGTGGGTTCTTTTAATTGAAAACCATCTTCATATTGAAATTTTTCTTTTTGATCATCCTTTGTTTTTGTGGAACTATCAAAAATAGTAAAATTAATTTCCTTATTTATATTTTTTTCAATTTCATTTATCTTTAATTGTTCTACTGTTAAAAAGGGCAAATTCGTAAATATTAATTTACTTATTTTTTTTTCAAAAAGACTACAGAATTCATTTTCATTTAAGAAATTATCATTAATTGTTGGATAACTATGTATTTGATTAAGGCCTTTTTCTACAGAGATGAAAAGTAGATCTCTTACGAGATTAAGATAAAGTTCATATTCCCTATAGATATTTCTAGTTAATATTCTTTTTTGTATGTCTACTCTCTCTAATTGAGAATTAATTTTATCTATATCTATGTAATTATTGAAATTATTCAAGTGACTAGTTTGTTTGCATTGATGCAACCTCTTCAGCAAAGTCCATCTGATTTTTTTCGATACCTTCACCCAATGTATATCTTGTAAAGCGTCTTACTTTGATATTTTCCCCAATTTTTGCAGCTGCTTGTTTAACGAGATCCTCAACTGTTAGAGAACTATCTTTAATGTAGGGTTGTGAAAGCAAAACAAGCTCATTAAGTCTTTTTGCTATTCTCCCTTCAACTATTTTTTCTTTTATTTGTTCTGGTTTTCCTGACAAATCATCCCTACCCATTTCAATCTGCTTTTCTTTTTCCACAACATTTTCTGGTATTTCATCAATTGATACATACTCAACATTTGGGCATGCTGCTACTTGCATTGATACATCCTTTAATAAAGATTGGAATATATCACCTCTAGCGACAAAATCAGTTTCACAATTTAACTCTAGTAAAACTCCGACTCTTGATCCAGTATGTATATAACTACCAATTGACCCTTCGGCCGCTACTCTTCCCGATTTCTTTTCAGCACTGGCTATGCCTTTCTGCCTTAACCATTCCAAAGCTTTATCTAGATTTCCTTCAGTTTCGTTAAGTGCTTTTTTGCAGTCCATCATTCCTGCGCCAGTTTTGTCTCTAAGATCTTTTACAAGTTTTGCTGTAATGTTTCCCATTTGAAGTAATAAAAAATAGTGAATAGTAAATTTTAAATTTGAATTTAATTTTTTCTTTCGGAATTAGAGCCCTTTCTACCCTCATTTATGGCATCTGCTAATCTTCCTAAAATAAGTTGCACAGATCTAACGGCATCATCGTTACAAGGAATTGGAACTTCACACAAATCCGGATCGCAATTTGTATCCAACATTGATACTAATGAGATATCTAATTTTCTGGCTTCTAATACTGCATTAGATTCTCTTCTCTGATCAACCAATACAACTACGTCTGGTAATCTTCTCATACCCTTAAGACCACCTAAGTATTTTTGTAATCTTTCAAGTTCTCTCCTTAATACTGCAGCTTCTTTTTTAGGCCTCATTGCTATTGAACCACTACTTTCCATTCTTTCTAGATCCTTTAATCTTTCAATCCTAGCTTTCATTGTTGTCCAATTAGTCAACATCCCTCCAAGCCATCTTTGGTTTACATATGCAGCTCCACAGCGTGTAGCTTCCAGAGCTACTACATCTGATGCTTGTTTTTTTGTACCGACAAATAGGAAACGTTTACCGCTTTTTGCTGCGTTTCTCGTCCATTTGTACGCATTGTTCATACACAATGCTGTTTTTACAAGATCAATAATATGAACTCCATTTCTCGCGCAATATATATACTTAGACATCTTTGGGTTCCAACGTCTAGTTTGATGCCCAAAGTGAGCACCAGCTTCCATCATTTCTGATAGTGATACAACAGCCATAATTTAAAAAGGGTTTCGGGTTAGCCTCCATCTGACGGGGAATTAATATTAATAACTCACCCGAAACTGTCAGATGTGTGGATTTAATTTCAATGATTCTAGCAAGTGATGTGTATTTCTAAAAGTTTTTTATCTTGATTTGGTTAACTGTTTAATGTAAATCATATTTAGAGGGATCCTAAGTATCTCAAGTGCAAGTCTATTTCTTCTTATATTTACTAGAAATTTTAATAAAGGAAGGATTCTATCAACACTGATTAGTCCTCCCAAGCAAAGAATTTGCCAAAGTAAATTATGAAGAGGAGTTAATTGAATCATAAATCTAACCCTTAAATTTGGATGTTTCTTAAAAAACACTAAAGCCATTTTTGCCCTTTCCTTTTCTTGAGCTATTAATGAATCTATTTGTTCGCAATTAAATGGTGGGTGCCAATGAAAACCCACTGCATTTGGACATTTAATTAATTTTGTACCAATTTTTTTTAATCTTTCTCCAAGTTCTAAATCCTCCCAACCGTAAAGACTAAAAGAAGTATCAAATAATCCGACACTTAAAATCAATTCTTTTGATATCGCAACATTTCCAGTAGCGAAGTAAGCGAAAGAAGTGTCCATTATTTTATGTTTTTCACTCTGAGGATTTAGAAAATTAGATGTATTGACTACCGAGCCATAGGTAAAACATTTTTTATCATTTTTTTTCCAAGAGGCAAGTAATTTTTCTACGTGGCAATTTATAAAATTGTCTAAAACAATAAGATCACTATCAATAAATATAATAATTTCAAATTTTGATTTAATTACTCCTAGATTTCTTCCAAGTGCGGGCCCTCCATGTTCTTGATGAAATAAAATAACGTGTGGGAGATTAGCTTTATTTTTATTTATCCATGAGGTTGTACCATCAGTGGATCCATCATCAACTACTATTACTTCATAATTACTGATATTTGAATTTAATTTTTGTTTCTCAAGCGCAAAGAGACATTTCTCTAATATGGGTAATCTATTGTAAGTAGGTATGACAATACTTACGTTCATGATTATACCTTAAAAATGCGTAATATATTGGACTTCAAAAGATAAAAATAAAAGATATTCCCTAATCAGCTGCCCCGCCATTATTTGCTGTGCCTGTAACGTTTCCACCATCAGGTCTTCCATCAGTTCTTAATTTCCTTTTTTTGAATTTTCTAGCATACGCTCGATTACGTTCTTGCTTTTCTTTTTTTAGATTTCTTCTCTTAGACATGAAATTTTTGACTTTTAATTATATTAGCTCACTATGAGCACTATATATTTTACCATCTTCCATATTTAATATCCTATCAGCCATATCAGAAATTCTTGGATCATGCGTCACCATAAATACAGAACAATTTTGCTCTTTTGCTAGTTTTCTTAAAAGGGTTACTATTTCTCTTCCTGTAACGCTATCTAAAGCAGAAGTAGGCTCATCAGCTAATAATAGTTTTGGGTTAGCTGATAAAGCTCGAGCAATTGCTACTCTCTGTTTCTGCCCACCAGATAAGTCATTTGGCAACTTTTTATAATGCTCTTCTAATCCTACTGCTGACAACCAATTCCTTGCTATTTCACGTCTTTGCAAATATGTTAAACCTTTTATTAAATCGGCACCCATCTGAACATTTTGTTCTGCGGTTAAACATCTCAGAAGATTGTGACCTTGAAAAATCATTCCAATACTTCTTCTAAGAATCTGACGAGTTTTCCTTGATGCTCCATTTAACTGATTATTTAATACAGTTAAATCTCCACTTTGACAGGTTCTCAAGGCACCAATTAATGTTAAAAGAGTCGTTTTACCACATCCAGAAGGTCCTTTTAAAAGAACCAACTCTCCTTTATCGATATTTAAATTAACGTCATTAAGAACTTGTTTTTTATTCTCATTTTTTCCATAAAAGTGACTCAAATTATTTATTGAGACTGTTTTAAGGTTTTCAACATTATTTTTTGTTTTATTAGCTTTAAACATTGATCTTTAATTGTTAAAAAATTTCAGCAGGATCAGCGTCAACTAATTTACGCATCGCTACAGCGGCGGACCCCATACACATAACTAAAACTAATACGAAAATTAGAATAGTTTTATCTGCGTCCATTATTATTGGGAGTTTAGTAGAACTTCTTATAACTGAGTAAAGTATTTGACCGGAGAAATAAGCAGGTAAATAACCAAACAATGCCAACAAAAACCCCTCTCTAGCTACTACAAAGAAAAGGGTCTTAAGTCTATACCCCATTGCCAATAAGGTGGCGTACTCTGGGAGGTGGTCTGTAACGTCACTATAAAGAATTTGATAAACAACCACACACCCTACAACGAAACCCATCAAAGCTCCCAAACTAAATATAAAACCTATTGCAGTACTATTTTTCCAATAATTCTTCTCAAATTCTATAAATTCTTTTTTGGTAAGAACTCTTACATCATTTGGGAGGGAGTTATTTAATATCCTAGAAATCAATTCAGGATCAGATCCTTTTTTTAGCTTTACCAAACCAATTTCAATACTTCCAGGAGGATTAGCAGGAAAAAGTCTTAAGAATGTTTCTCGACTAGTTATCAAATTACCATCTGCACCAAAAGATGGTCCCAACTCCACAAGGCCTTCAACAATTACTCTTTTTCCAGCAACCTCAGTCTCAACTTTTTTTTCAGATAAAAACCATTCTTCAATTGGTCCAAATTCAGGTCTAGATAGTTTGTCAAAAAGAACTCTTGACGGATTCCTCAGTTTATAAGCGTTCTTTGAGAATCCCTCATCTAAAAGAAGTGAATCGGAGGGGTTAAACCCTAATGCAAGTATTGATCTAGTTTTAAGATTTTCGGGATTTCTCCAAAGTAAATAATTTAGATTGACGGGAGCAGTTTTTGCAACATCTTCTAATGCGAGAGTCTGAATTAACCTTCTTTTTGGGAATCCACTCATGCTTATAGAACTTTTTGATCTGGGGCTTATCAAAACAAGATCGGCATTTAGAAGTTTATGAATAGTTACGCTCGTGTCAAATAAACCATCTCTAAAACCTAATTGCATAAACATCAAAATGCCTGCAAAACTGATTCCAGCTATGGCAACTGCTAGCCTTAATGGTTGCCTAGTTAATAACAACCAAGCTAATGGTATTTTTCTGAATTTTAAAAAAGAAAACCTCATTAGGGAATAAATTTTGCAATCACTTTCATTCCTGCATAGTTTTGAACGATATCTATAGAATCTTGATCTAGTTTTACTAATACCTCGATAATTCGCGAATCAGCATCCCCTGTTGGATCAGTCGATAAAACTTTTCTTTGTTTTACCTGAGGACTAATCCTGATCACCTTTCCCTTAAGATTTTTTTGGAAGCCCCCATTCTCACTGCTCAATTCAACATTCTGAGAGATAAAGACTCTATCAATGTCAGATTCATAAACCTCTATCAAAGCTTCCATTCTTTGACTAGAACCAATATCCAAAATCCCTTCATTTTTAGGCCTTTCACCAACTCTCGTATTTATTCCAAGGATAAAACCATCAATTGGACTCCTTAGTTTAGAATTAAATAGATCTATCTTGATATTTTTTTGATCTCCCATAAGGTTTATTTTCTGTTTTTGCAATTTTAATAATTCATCTTTTCTCTGTGAAAACTCTACAAAAGAATATACATCTTTGCTCAAAGCTAACTCGTACCTTTGAATTTGATCTTTCTTTAGGGTAATTTCTTCGTTAATATTATTAATTAAATTTTCATTGCTTTCAAGATCAGCAATTAATTTTTCTCCATTTTCAAAGATTGCAAGGATATCACCTTTTTTTACAAAATCTCCTTCATTTACTAAAATTTCGACAATTCGGGGGGAAGAGCCAAACTGACTTATTGGAGCAGCCAATTGCCTAATCTCTCCCGAAGGAGAAAGTTGACCTAGTGCGGCAACAGCTGTAATAGGCGGTATGAAAGCTGAAGTTATTTCCTCTTTAAATTTTGAACTAGATTTATTATTTCCAGAACAGGAAATCATCCCAAGAGATATTGGTGTAAAAAATAAAAAATAAATAAATAAATTTTTTAATATTTTTAATTTCATTAAAAATCGAAGAGTACTGTTTTTATATAGTTATTTACCCATTTTTCATCAAAATATTTTAGAAGCACCATGCTAGTCTTTTCATTTTTCATTTGTTGAACACAATAATTTTTTTGAAAATCTATTCTCTCTTGGATAATTTCCTCATTAACTTCCGGTTTAGCTTTCTTACTTAATTTGATCAAAATAGAGAGGTATTGATCCACAACTCTACAAAAATCATTTTTTTCAGATTTAATTTTTAACGAAGCAAAAAATACATTATTAGAAAAAATCCCACCCCATTTAGGAATTTCTCGCAAAGAGGTAAAAGAACTTTTATCAACTTCAGAAAGTAATTTTTCGTATTTCAAACCTTGGTTTTGTGATGCAGGGGATAAATCAACAATGGCAGCAGACACAATATCATTTATTTTCACCAAATCCATCCCAAAAATTGGGATATCAAACTTTGGATCAGGGAAAAAAACGCAGTGTAATATCTTAAGATTCTTTGAAAATTCTGCTACTTCAATATGTAACTTTCTAAATCCTTTTGCTTTATGAAATTCATTTTCAATATACAGTTCTCTGCCTATTTCTTTAGATATTATGTTAGTTAGATTTGGATCAATTTTTATACTCTTAAGGTCCTCAAGCATGGATCTATGCTCTCTAATATTTTGTAATAACTCCAAAATAAGAGGGTCAGTTAATTTTGTTTTAGTTAAAGATTCAGACAACAAGGCTAAAAAGTACCAAAATAGAATTTAAAGAGAGAACCGAAATGAACGTAGGAAAGGTTAACTACTACACCCATTCAAGCAAAACTAGATGTGTGTTTGTGGATAATAAAGAATTGCCGCTTATAAGCATTGATATTTGGTGCAAAGCAGGTTCTTCATTTGAGGATGTTGATAAAAACGGCACTGCTCATTTTCTAGAACATATGATTTTTAAAGGATCTAACAAAATAATGCCTGGTGAGTTTGACCACAAAATTGAATCACTAGGCGGATTAAGTAACGCTTCAACAGGTTATGATGATGTACATTACCATGTCTTAGTTCCACCCAATAACTTTAAAGAATCACTTGCTCTTTTGACAAATATTGTAGTCGCTCCAGATTTTAATCCCGATGAATTTATAAAAGAAAAAGGGGTAGTTATTGATGAAATAAAACAACAAAATGATCAGCCTGAAGAAAAATTATTTAATTATTTTTTGAAAAGGGTTTGGTTAAGCCCGAATTATGCCAATTCGATTCTAGGAACTGAAAATAGTATTAAAAACTTGGAGATAAATGATCTTGTGAAATTTCATAGCAAACATTACACTACTGAAAAAATTTGTATTGCAATTGCTGGTAATCTCTCCGAAGAAATTTATAAAACTTTTGAAAAAAGTGATCTATCTGGCATAAATAAAACTCCAAATTTAATAAATCTAAAAAATAAACCTTCTTTAAAAATTAGGAATGGTAGAGAGTCAGTTAAGTTTGATAATATAGAGTTTTCAAGAATATTTATGGCTTGGTTTATCCCAAACCTCAATGATCAAAAAAATATTCTTGGACTGGAGATATTAGCATCAATACTCTCTGTTGGAAGAAACAGCAGATTAGTAAAAATTTTAAAAGAAGATAGTAATCTTGTTGAATCGGTATATGTAGATTTAAATGCTGGAGAACTAGGCGGATTATTTATCATGGAAGCTAGTTGTGAGTCCAAAGATATTGATTTAGTAGAAAAGCAAATTAATAAAACAATTGATGAGATCTCAAATTGTAAAGCCTTGACTTTGGATGAAATAAAAAAAGCAATAAATATTGTGAAAAGTAACTATATCTTTAATTTAGAGACATCTACACAACTTTCTTCATTCTTTGGAAATGAACTTCTTTGGGGGAGAAATTCTTCAATCAATAATTTTGAAAGTCATTTGAATTATTGGAATGATTTGGATAATTTCAAAGAGATCACAAAATATATCCGTGAGGAGAAATTCACTTTGGTAGCATCCCCAGGTAAATGTTAAAAAGATATTTTTTAAATAATAAAAAAAGGAATTTTTCAACTGCATCAATTTGGATTAAAGGAGGCAGTAATGTGGATAGTGTTGGCAAAAAAGGTATAAATAAGATCCTCAGTTCATTACTTACAAGAGGATGTGAGGGTTTTAATAGTTTCACTCTTTCGGAGTATATTGAGTCCTATGGAGCAGAATTAAATCAAGAAGTATTTGAAGATGGTATTTCAATAAGCATTAAATCCCTAAATGAACATTTCAGCAAATTAATCCCTTTATTAGATTTAATAATTTATAAACCAACTCTCTTAGAAATTGAATTTCAAAAAGTAAAAAAATCCTCTATTGATTTTTTAAAAAAAGATAAAGAGAATCCATTTAATATTTGTTTTGAAAAATGGAAAAGAATTGTATACTCAAATCATCCTTATGCCTTTAATACAAATGGCAATGCAAATGATGTTTCAAATATTAATTACGAAGATGTTTTGCTTGAATTTAAAAATTTCAAAAGTCGAGATAAGTATTTAATTTCAAATAATTTGGAAATAAATGGAGTAAGTATAGAAACAATAGAAAAACCCCCCTTAGAAGAAAAATCAAGACCTATAAATCACGATTTAAGTCCTAACAATAGATTTGATTTCTATAATAATGAGTCAAATCAAACAATAATAATGGTCGGCAACCAAACTTGCTCTCGTAGAAATAGTGAATATTTGCCTCTTAAGGTTTTAGAATCATATTTATCTTATGGAATGAGCGCTGCTTTATTTAAACTTTTTAGGGAAAAAAATGGAATCACTTACGATTTAGGTGTTTATTATCCTGTCAGAAGTGGTAATGCTCCATTTTTAATTTATTTATCAGTATCAAATAAAAAAGCCCTTTTTGCTTTCGAACTTTTATCAACTTTATGGAAAGATTTACTTTTAAATCCCTTGATTGATGATGAAATATTTTTGGCTAAAGAAAAACTAAAAGGTTCTTTTCTATTGGGAAATCAATCACTAGATGAAATTTTACAGCGAAAGATACAATTAATTAGTTATGGTATGACCTCAATTTCTGAGTTCGATTTAAATTCTAAAATAGATGAAATATCTTCATTAGATATTCTTAAATTAACAAATAGGTATTTTTCAAAACCTTTTCTGAGTATTTCTGGCAATAAAAAAATATGTATAGAAATTTCTAAAAAGTGGAATCAAAACTTTTAAGTTAGTTTTTCTCAATTTTATCAATATCGATCAAAAAAGAACCTCTTCTAAACTTTACTTCAACAGTATTTGGAGATTTAATTGATAGGATTTCTCCAATTTCATCAATTGCCACTAGATCAGGTGGTCTTAACATTGGCATATTATCTGAAGTCTTCAAGTAGGAAACTGGCGCAATCAACTTTACCTTATCGTTGATCTCAAATTTCATTTATAAATTGGATACATTCTTCAGTAGTATAAGCATAAAGTTAGAGAAAATATCAACGAAATGCACTGATTCAGTTTAGAATCCTAGAATTAACTTTCTACAAATTAATGAATCAGAAATTTAAAACATTAATTTTATGGGCTTTACCTATACTTTTAGTAATAGCACTTTCCTACCAATTTTTATCTTCAAGCAATGTTGATTCACTTAAATCCAATGGGACTACAATTGCACCAAGAAATTCTGCGGTAGCAAGAGTTAGTTACGGTAGATTCTTAGATTACATTAACTCTGGAAGGGTTACATCTGTTGATATTTTTGAGGGAGGCAGAAATGCTGTTATAGAGACAATAGATTCGGATTTAGATAATAAAGTTCAAAGGTTGCGTGTAGATCTTCCAGGCTTAACACCGGAACTAATAAATATTTTAAAAAATGAGGGAATCAGCTTTGATGTACATCCAGTTAAAACAGCACCACCGGCATTAGGAATTTTAGGTAATTTACTTTTCCCAGCTATTTTAATTGGAGGTTTAATTTTATTAGCCAGGAGATCAAATGGTATGCCTGGAGGGCCTGGCCAAGCAATGCAATTTGGCAAAACAAAAGCAAGATTTGCTATGGAAGCTGAAACAGGTGTTGTTTTCGATGATGTTGCTGGTGTTAATGAAGCTAAACAGGATTTACAAGAAGTTGTCACTTTCTTGAAAAAACCAGAAAAATTTACTTCAGTTGGCGCAAGGATTCCGAAAGGTGTTCTTTTGGTGGGACCTCCTGGTACTGGTAAAACCCTTTTAGCAAAAGCAATTGCCGGTGAAGCAGGTGTACCATTTTTCTCATTATCAGGTTCTGAATTTGTTGAAATGTTCGTTGGTGTTGGTGCTAGTAGAGTAAGAGACCTTTTCAAGAGAGCTAAAGAAAATAGCCCTTGTTTAATTTTTATTGATGAAATTGATGCTGTTGGAAGGCAAAGAGGTGCTGGTATAGGGGGTGGTAATGATGAAAGAGAACAAACTCTCAACCAATTACTTACCGAAATGGACGGTTTCGAAGGTAATAGTGGCATAATAATAATTGCGGCAACAAACAGACCTGATGTTCTAGATTCAGCTCTAATGAGACCTGGCAGATTTGATCGACAGGTAACTGTAGACGCACCTGATATCAAAGGCAGACTATCAATATTGGAAGTTCATGCTAGGAATAAGAAACTTCAAGGGGATTTAACACTTGAAAGTATTGCGAGAAGAACACCTGGTTTTACTGGAGCAGATTTAGCAAATTTATTAAATGAGGCTGCTATATTAACTGCCAGAAGAAGAAAAGAATCTATCAGTATTTCGGAAATTGATGACTCTGTAGATAGGATTGTCGCAGGAATGGAAGGTTCCCCATTAACAGATGGTAGAAGCAAAAGATTAATTGCTTATCATGAAGTGGGACATGCTTTGATAGGTTCACTAGTAAAAGCACATGATCCTGTTCAGAAAGTGACCGTAATTCCAAGAGGTCAGGCTAAAGGATTAACTTGGTTTACTCCAGATGATGAACAAACTCTTGTTAGCAGGGGCCAACTTAAAGCGAGAATAATGGGTGCGTTAGGTGGAAGAGCTGCTGAAGATGTGGTTTTTGGAAAAGGTGAAATTACAACAGGTGCGGGAGGTGATTTCCAACAAGTTGCTTCTATGGCACGTCAAATGGTTACAAGATTTGGGATGAGTAACTTAGGTCCAATAGCTTTAGAAAGTGGTAATCAAGAAGTATTTGTTGGTAGAGATTTAATGACTAGAAGTGAAGTCTCCGATTCAATTTCTAAACAAATAGATGAAAGTGTAAGAGTTATGGTTAAGGAATGTTATAAAGAAACCTATGCCATAATCAGCAATAATAGAGAAGCTATGGATAAAATAGTAGATTTACTAATAGAGAAGGAAACATTAGATGGTGATGAATTTGTAAGTATCCTTTCCAAATTCACCACAATTCCTGAGAAAGAGAGAACACCTCAATTATTAAGTTAGACTTTAATAGGTTTCTTATCTAATACCAAATCAATTAATCCATACTCAACAGCTTCGTTGGGAGACATATAAAAATCTCTATCAGTATCTTCTTTGATAGTGTCATAATCCTTTCCAGTTCTTTCTGATAATTCAGTATTAAGGCGTTCTTTTAAGAACAAAATTTCATCTGCTTGAATTCTTATATCACTGGCTTGTCCTCGAGCACCTCCGAGTGGTTGATGAATCATTATTCTTGAATGTCTAAGGCTACTTCTTTTACCTTTAGTACCTGCTGCCAGCAAAAATGCACCCATACTAGCTGCCAAACCTACACAAACCGTATGAATGTCAGGCTTAACATGTTGCATTGTGTCAAAAATACCTAATCCATCATAGACGGATCCGCCTGGAGAATTTATGTACATATAAATGTCTTTATCTGGGTCCTCCGCTTCTAGAAATAATAATTGAGCAACGATTCTATTAGCAGTTTCACTAGTAACTTGTTCTCCCAAAAAAATTATTCTTTCTCTTAATAGCCTCGAATAAATATCAAAGACTCTTTCACTGCCACCAGATTCTTCCAATACTAAAGGGATCATAATAATATTTATCTGTTTATTAGATATTAACTATATTGAGTCAACATACGCTAACCTTATTAAGGTTTACATATAAAAAATTGAAAGAAAAATTGACTGTTTCAGATAGCAAAAAATTATTTCATGAAAAATTCCCCTACGTTATTCCGGGTTTATATAAAAGAATAGTTGATGAAATGCTTGTCGAACTAAATCTTCTAAATCATCAAAATGAATTTACACAAGATTTTCTTTTTTGTGTTGGTCTAACCGAAACATTCAAAGAATTAATGAAAGGATACAAACCTGAAAAACATTTGGATATTCTTTTTGAATCTTTATGCAGTTCTACAAATTTTGAGGCCAAGGAAATTAATGAAATATCTAAAAATTCTCAAAAAGAATTCAAGGATAAAACTTCTAAAGATATTTTGAAATTATTAATAGAAAAAAGCAATTCAAAACTTTATCCTTCAAGGATTTTGAACTTAGGAATATATTTATTAATTTCAAACTCCCAAGATCTCAAAGAGAAAAATGAGTCAGAGACAAATAAGATGACCTCTGATATTTTTGAGAAGTTAAGCTTATCTGCTAATAAAGCAGAGAAAGATATTGGGATTTACAAAAGTAGCATATCAAAAATGCAACAAGCAAAAGAATTAATTGAAGAGCTCAGAATTAAGGATAAGAAAAAAGACCAAAAATAATAATATCTATTTTTTTAATCTTTTTTTATCTTTCCAAGCCACATAGGATATATAAATTACAGCGAATGTTATGAATATGAGTAAAACGAACGATGTTAAGACAAGAAATTTACTTAAATAGACTTCATAAGTTAAAAATGAAATCATATATCAATGGATCCATCACCATTTCTTCCCCAAACAACCATGGCAATTGAAAAAGTAAAAATAGCAGCCAATGCTGCCCAACCTATTTGAAAAATCATTTGAATTTAATCGTTTTTATAAATATAACAGAACTTCAAAATTTTTTTATCATTTGAAAGCAAAGTTAATTTCTCAGAAATAAAATTTTCTCAATAGAATAAAAATAAATCGAAATTGGGAAGGTTAGTTTTAAATCATAGTACAAATATAGAGGGTTTAATTCCAATACTCCAGAAGTTAGCACTTGACATAAATATCAAGACAATAACTCCAGCTGTTATATCAAGAGCAAGGGGAAGTTCTTCTAAATTGATAATTAGATTGTCAGTAAAAACTATAAACGGATACAAAGCAATAGCAAGAAAGGGTAAAACAGCCCAAGAAGTTTTTATTTCAACAGACTTAAGTAAAGATGAATTAAAACAAATCATAGATATTTATAATAAGTAGTAGTTAAATAAAAGAGAATTAGTAAATAGTTAGGGGAAAAGCAATGAAATTGGTATTAAATTTATCTTTGTTTTTATTAGCTTTTTTTTCATTTAGTAATGAATCAATCTCACTTACTGACTACCAAATAAAAAGATTTTGCACAAAGAAGAAAAGGGTATTCTCATGTATAAAAAATTTACAAGAGAAAAAATCTGATCTCCAAAAAGGAAAGTTAATTGAAATACCAGTAAAACCTTACAAAAGGTAATTAGAAATTAAAATTGAATTTAAATCTCAAATTCTGATTCGAAAAGATTAAAAGCTTTTTTATAGTTTGTTAAAAGTTCTTCCGAATTATCAGAAAATCCTTGTCTTTCATAATCTTCTTTTAATTCATCATATAAGTAAACCACTCTGTTAAAAGCACTCATATATTCTTTTTGTATGTCTTCATCATTGATATCATATATTTTTGCCAAAACTAATTCGACATTTTTTTTTGATGAATATATTTTTCTCTCAAAATCTTTATTTAACTTCCTTCTTTTTTTTGCCATTTAAAAATTTTTAAATACAGATTAACAATACCCAAATTCATAGATAAATTAAATTAAAACTTATAAAATAAAAATATAGTTTCCAAATCAAAATAAATCATCTACATTCCAAATAAATCACTCGATGATATGAATAAAAAAGAAACAACTAATCCTGCAGAGATTAGAAACCAAAATCATGAAGCTAAGAAAATGAATAATTACGAAAACTCAAAGAAAAAGAAAGATAGGGATCTTCCGTGGTGGGTAGAGTTATTATTTGTTCAAATAGGATTACCAGATAAATTACTAATAAAAATATTAAAAGCCAAAAATACCTCTAAAGAATTTCTAAAAAATGATAAAAAATCATTAATAACAATTTTGTTTGTAATAACTACATTGGCATATTTTTATCCAGTTATTAAACATGCAAAAAACAAATTAGATTGTGAAATGATCGCCAAAAATTATATTATTAAAAATAAAAACACAACCGGATTTGATAATAAGGAAATAAAAATGCTATCTACAAATTTTTGTCATGGCGGCGAAGAAATCTATGAAATAGAAAATTTAAAAAATTAAAACTTTAATTATTTTCTATTAATGACCATCACAATATTATGATAGTAACTTTAAGTTTAATAAAGTTTAAATTTTAATCCTATGACTGATATAAAACAAAAGAAAGAAAACGTAAAAATGCATTTAAAAGATTTGAGGCAAAACTTAAAGAAAATGCATTTAGAAGTTACGGAAGAATTAATATTACCAAAGCCAGATGATATAAAAAATTTGATGAATAAAATGGATAAGCTATTAAATTTAATAGAATCAAAATAAACTAAAATTTGAAAAATTTAGAATCATCAAAACTAAAAAAATGAACATAATAAAACAATTTTCACGAATAATTCTAATCACAATTTTCTTGACTTCTTGTAGGACATCAATTAATAAAGAGTATCCCTTAAAAAATTTAGAAGAAAATTTTAATGAGAAATCTAATTTAGAGAAGAAAAGAATGGAAATAAAATTTTCCTGTGGAGAGAATGGCATTTCAGAATACTTAGATGATGGATGGAAGATTTTAAAAGAAGATTCCTTAGAAAAAGTTTGTACCTGGAAATCTGTTCCTGCCACAAAAGATTGTAATATGGAAAAAGATAAAGGATGCAAAATAACAAAGCCAGATAAAATAGGTGAAGAGAAAATTTACTTATTAGAAAAATAAATTTAATTTATGAATCCAAAATCAGAACATTTAGTTGATTTAATTTTCAAGAAATTAACAATCTATAACAAAAAGATATTTTTAGAAAAAGAAAATTTGAATAAATTTATTCTTTCTCTTTTTAAAGAAAATTGAATGCAATAAGTATTTAATTTAACTGCTATATTTAAATTAATGCTTTAAATAGAAATAAATATGGATAATTTTTCTTCGTTAACTGTTATCTTGGCAATTATTTTTATTGTGAGTCTTTATTTTTTATTCAGGGTTACCTCTAATACAAAGAATTAGAAAATACTTTACATAATTCTAGATGATCGGATCATCTCTTAGCAGTAAAACTGTATGCTTATTTAAACCATCATTAATCCATTCCTTATATTCTTCTAAAACGCACTTTTTATCAGAATTTTTAAGTAGATTAATT
The DNA here is from genome assembly GCA_003214315.1 of Prochlorococcus sp. AG-418-D13. Taxonomy (GTDB): domain Bacteria; phylum Cyanobacteriota; class Cyanobacteriia; order PCC-6307; family Cyanobiaceae; genus Prochlorococcus_A. The sequence continues at coordinate 33,108 of QCLU01000002.1, read as the reverse complement.
CTTTTTTTTGCATTATCTAAAGCTAATTTAATACAGAACTTATAATCGGTTGAGTTTTCATGCATAAGTTTTTATTAAACAATAGTAAAAATAATTTCTTATTCTGTATTGAAAATTACAATAATAAGCCTTGATTTAATAAGAGTATCATGCAATACGGAACAATTTTTAATATATTTGAGATAATAGTTTTCTTTATCAAACCCCATGTCATACGAAGCAGGCAGTAAGGAATGTAGACATTTAATTGAAGCCAAGGAAAGCCTTCTGTCTGCTTTAGATGCGCTAAGCAATATAAATTCAACTGATTTAATACAAATCCAAATTAAAGAAATTTACAATAAATTAGAACACATGCACGATAATCGAAAAAAAATAGAATCAGCAACAAATTATTTATAATATATCCAAATAAGTAGAAAGTTTCAAAATTGATTTTTTATCTTCTTTACTTTTTTTTCTGATAATAAATCTAATAAAGCATCAAGTTGAGAATGGACTTCCCTTGCTTCGCTAAGATCTGGCAACAAATCTTCTTTAATAAGCATCTGATGCATTTCTCTAAGCTCTAACCTTATATATCTAAGGTGAGAACATACTTCCTCTCTCTTAGTTGCACTCATATTTCCTTTATAGTTTTTACATTATACAATATGGTCTTTTTTTATAATGTCATATTAATTTTGTTAAATTGAAAAATTAATCCAAAATCAATAAGATATAAAAATCTTTTAAAGCTTCGTTGTAGTAATATAGCCTTCATGAAAAAGAAAAAATCAAAAAAAAATCAAACTAATTCAAAATTAATAGAACAGAAATTAGGGCAAACAAAAAATTCTGCAAAATTAGTTCTTTTTGTATTTGGAGTCGGTCCAATAATTGGCATATTAATATTTTTATATAGTAAGGGGTTTTTTAATTCCCCAACTATGTAAATCTAAAGTAATGTAGATTAAATTTAAAAAATTAATTTAAATAAATTTTAAAAATATTTATTGAAATTTCTTTAATGAAAATATCCTAAATTCTGCCATTTTTCTTGCGTTTTCTGGATTAGAGATTAAAAAAGGATGGTCTGATAAAAGTTCAAATACTTTATCTATCTTTAATAGTAAATCATCACAATCAATATTTTCCCATTCCTCATCAAATGACATTGCAAAGCTATCAGCATTATCATATTGTTTATCTTTATAATACATAGATTTTAAATTAAGAAATTTTCAGAAATCCGACCCAATCTGAAAGAGTAATTAAAAGAAGCATCTAAAACTGTCCTTATGATTATTTTAGAAATACCTTTTATAAGTGTTCCTTAAAAATTATACTTTAATCTCATTTTAAAAATTTAAACATTGTGCAATTAATCAAATTCTGATTACATTTGACAGAAGTGTTACAATATTGACATATATACAGATTCATGGAAAATAAAGTTAAAAGGATAGGATATCTACCTCGAAAAAGAGTACTTGAAATTATTGATGAAATATCTAAAAGCGAATCTATAAGTAGATCTAAGGTAGTTGGAATATTAGTTGAGGAAGCATTAGATGCTAGAGGAATTGCTAATTTTGGATATAGCAATATGATCAAGTCAAATATATATAAGTCGGATAATTATAAAGACCTCCAAGATGAGAGTGCCCACTTAAAAGATGCGGAAGATGAATTTGTTGATGATAGTGGTTACACAGCTTCTTCTCACAAAACTTTAGATCGCTCAATATCTTCTGCAGATATTGAATTGGCAAATAAAATAAATATTCTTAAGGAATCTGGCTTAATATGACTTTCATTGACTAATTATTTTATTTTTTAATGCATAACATTGGATCTTTGTTTATTCTTAGTCCAGAATAATATTCTTTTTACTTAATTCGAATATTAAATCCTTTCTAATATTAATGTTGTAATTAAAAAATGAAAGATATTAAATGTCCTTCTTGTGGCAAAACTTTCCGAATTGATCCCAGCAGCTTTGAAGAAATACTTCTTCAGATCAAAGATGAAGAATTTAACAGGCAAATAAAAGAAAGACTTATTTTGGCTGAAGAAGATAATAAAAAATCTCTGGAAATTTTAAAACGTGAGTTGAAAATACAGTTAATAGAACAAAATCGCATTAAAGAATCTGAGATCCAAACTCTTGAATCTAAATTAAAAATAGCTGAAGCAAAGGAAACAAATGCTCTTAATGATTTGAAAAATAAAGCAACAAATAAAATTAATTCACTGAATAATGAATTAATCAAATTAAAAGATGAAATTAAAAACCAGTCTTTAATTTCAGAATTATCTTTAAAAAACAAAGTCAGTGAAGCTGTTACTAATTTAGAAAAAGAGAACTCATTATTAACAAATTCCATTGAAAAAATGAGACTTGAACAATCAATTAATGAAAAATTAATTGAAGAAAAATTTAAAAGCAAAATTAGTGAAAGAGACCTGACTATTCAGGAGTTAAGAGAAATGAAATCTAAATTATCTACAAAAATGGTTGGAGAAACCTTAGAAATCCATTGCGAAACCCAATTTAATTTAAATCGTGCCTCCGCATTTAAAAACTCATACTTCGAAAAGGATAATGATGCCACGTCTGGAAGTAAAGGGGACTATATATTTAGAGAATTTGATGCAAATAAAACCGAAGTCGTATCCATAATGTTTGAGATGAAGAATGAAAGTTTAAATGGAACTAATAAAAGAAAAAACGAAGATTTTTTAAAAGAATTAGATAAAGATAGAAGGCAAAAATCTTGTGAGTACGCAGTACTCGTTTCTTTGTTAGAACCAGATAGTGAACTATATAATGCAGGCATAGTAGATGTGTCTCATAGATTTCCAAAGATGTACGTTATAAGACCGCAATTTTTCTTGCCGATTATCTCTCTATTAAGAAATGCATCCATGGAAACCTTAAGATACAAATCACAAATTGATTTAATGAAACGTGAGAATTACGACATAACTAATTTTGAAAGTACGCTTGAGCAGTTCAAAAATGCCTTTGGTAAAAATGTTTCACAGGCTCAAGATAGATTTAATGATGCAATTTCAGAAATTGATAAATCAATAACCCATTTACAAAAAACTAAAGAGGCTTTAATTCTCTCAAAAAAACATCTTTTGTCCGCAGACAGTAAATCTCAAGATTTAACAGTAAAGAAATTAACTAGAAATAACCCAACCATGAAAAAAAAGTTTAATGATTTAAATAATTTCGAAGATGAAGTAGCGTAATTAAACATAAAATCTTTGAAATTAATAATAGTTAAAAATATTTTTAATTTTTAATTTATAAATATAATATTAATAACAAATTCTATAGCCAAGGAAATAATGTCTAAAAACACTCCAATTTTTACTATTGCCAAAGATCTTAATGTCGAAAGTAGTAGGATATTGTTAGCCTGCAAGAAACTTGGAATCAACGCGAAAGGTGCGGCAAAAAGATTAAACGAAGAAGAATTTGAAAAAATTAAAAGTTATTTTGAAACTGGCAAAAATGTTTCAGATGAAGTTATTAATTTAAATAAAGTTAAAGCTAAAAGAAGTTCAAGAACAATTGTAGAAAAGGTAAAGATAAAATATTTTGCAAACAGACTTATTCGCAAATCTTAAATAAAACTTATTTTTTCTAATTACTTAAAGTAATAAGCCACGAAAGAAAAAAATAATAAATTATCATAAGTAAAAATACTTAATATGAACATAAGCAAAATTTTAAATTCTCTTGAAAAATCCTGGGAAAGAGATGATATTCTTTTAAAAATAAAGAATGGTTCAGATACAGATAAGATAGTTAATGAATTCCTAGCAAAAAACGAGATACAAATTAAAGAATTAAATTCTTTATTAAGACCAGAAGATGTTGATTTATTAAATCAAGTAGAACAACTCTCAACTTGCGAAACTAAATTAATAAATAAGATTAAGGATTTAAATTACTCAGAAAATTATCACATTCTGAATCAGAAAAACATTTTGCCAAATAATAGATTTTCTTTTAACAGAATTAGTTCGTTCATGATTAATTGGAGTAACAAATTTGTAGTTATTGCTTTACTAACAATTTCAGCCATAGCTTTATCAAAACAAGCATGGGCATAATTAGCTAAATTAACTTCATTGTAAGAGATGGAGTTTTGAGAACTAAAAAAGAAAATTTAATTAAATATAAAGATGGAAATCTTTATTGTGAACTTGCTGATATTTGGATTGATCCAAGTAAACCAGTAAAAAGAGCATTAATAACCCATGCTCATTTTGATCACTTTACATTTGGCTGTGAAGAATACATATCTACTAAGGAGACTGCGATACTTCTTAAAGAAAGAGTTGGAGATAATATAGAAATTAAGACTTTTGATTATGGTGAAGAATTCAAGATAAATGGTATCAATATTTCTTTTCATCCTTCTGGTCACATCCTTGGATCTAGTCAAATAAGATTTATTTTTGCTGAAGAAAAATGGCTAATTTCAGGTGACTTTAAACTTCAAAAAGATGAGACTTGCAAACAATATGAAATAGTAAAAACTGATTATTTAATAAGCGAATGTACTTTTGGTTTACCAATATTCAAGTGGGATGAGAGTTATAAAATAGCAAATGATATATCAGAATGGATAACTAATTCGCCAGAAAAAACGTCTTTACTTTTCTGCTATTCACTTGGAAAAGCTCAGAGATTGTTAAACGAAATTAGTAAAACAAATTTTAATGGAAATATTTATTCTCATGGCAGTATTTATAAAATGAACAATTGTTATAAGGAACTTGGAATTGATATTAAAGATACTAAAAAAATCGAGAATAAAAAAAAGATAGATGAACTTAAAGGCAGTCTAATATTATTACCGCCATCTTTAAGTAAGGGCTCTTATCTAAAAAATTTCAAAAATATTCAAACAGCTTTTGCGAGTGGATGGATGTCAATAAGAGCTCTAAGAAAAAGATCTGGCTATGACAAAGGATTTGTAATCTCTGATCATGCGGATTGGGATGGAATTCTGGATGTAGTAAAAAAGTCTGAAGCAAAAAATGTATTTTTTCATCATGGAGATAGTGATGTCTTAAGTAAATATTTAAGTGAGAGGGAATCAATAAATGTTCTTTTCTTCGGTAAATAAATATGAGCTTAAAAAAGTTTTCAGAATTATTTGGCAATCTAGATTCAATTAATAGTACAAATAAAAAAATTGAAGTTTTAAAAAGTTATTTTCTATCAAATGAACCAATAAATAATTCATGGGCAATATATTTACTAACTGGAAAAATTAATAAGAGATTTATCAGTGGGAGATATTTAAAAAATCTTTTTTCTCAAATATATGAATATCCTCAATGGTTAATTGATACATGTTATTTAAAAGTTGGTGATTCTGCCGAGGTAATAACGTTATTACTTAAAAATAAAACTACTTCCAGAAATAAGGAATTATCAAATATAAGTCTCAATGAATTACTAACCAAAAAAATACCTACGTTATCAAAACTTAATGAGGAGGAGAAAAATTTAGAAATTAAAAATCTTTGGGAAACATTACCTGAAGAGAACCATCTAATTTTTAATAAAATTCTTACAGGAACTTTTAGAGTAGGAGTCTCTATCGGATTAATAACAAAATCAATATCAAAACTAATTAATATTGATGAAGAGATTATTTCTCATAGGTTGATGGGTAATTTCAAGCCTTCAATTGATTCATATGAATTTTTAATTAATAAGAATATCAATCTTGAAGAGTTAAATTCCAAACCATTTCCATTTCTTCTGGCAAATTCCTTTGAAGATAAAATCTTCAAACATTCAATAGATGAATTTCAATTTGAATGGAAATATGATGGTATTAGGATGCAATTAATTAAAAGATCAGGGAATGTTTCTTTGTGGACAAGAGGGCAAGAATTAGTAAATGAATCTTTTCCAGAATTAGTAGAGAAAATGTCATATATAAAAGATGATTTTGTTCTTGATGGGGAATTATTAGTTTGGAATTTTAAAAAACAAATTGCATTTGATTTTTCTTTACTTCAAAAAAGAATAAATAGAAAATCTTCTCCTAGATCAATCCAAATAAAATATCCAATTATTTTTATTGCTTATGATCTTTTAGAGATTAATGGAAGAGATATAAGAGAAATTAAATTAGAAAATAGAAGAATTGAGTTAGAAAAATATTTTTCAAAATGGCAAAATAAAACTAAGAATAATATCTCAGATATTTTCAAAATATGTGATTTAATCTATCCTAAAGATTGGTCTGACGCTTTAACTTATAAAGAAAAATCTCGAGAAAATAATACTGAAGGGTTAATAATTAAGAAAAAGGAGTCTTTATACGCTTCTGGAAGAAAAAAGGGTATTTGGTGGAAATATAAAGTTGATCCTATGCAACTGGATGCTGTTCTAATTTACGCTAAAGGCGGTAGCGGTAGAAGAGCTGGTCTGTATACAGATTATAGTTTTGCATTATGGAAAGACCAAGAATTAATTAAATTTGCAAGCGCATATTCTGGTTTAACTAATATTGAGATTAAAGAGCTAGATAAATGGATAAGGAAAAATACAATAGAAAAATTTGGTCCTGTTCGATCATTGAAACCAGAAATGGTATTCGAAATATCTTTTGAGAAAATACAAATTTCAAAACGTCATAAGTCAGGCATAGCAGTAAGATTTCCAAGAATAACAAAATGGAGAAAAGATAAAAAAATCAATGACGCTGATTGCTTAGAGCATGCTTACGAACTGATGAAAAAAATATCATGAAAAATATTACGCAAAATAGTAAGCAAAATATAAATCAAAATAATTTGATTTCTAAAATTAAACAGTTTTTTTTCGCAAATGGATGGGAGCCATTACCCTATCAGATCGAATCATGGGAAGCATTTTTAAAAGGGCAGAATGGAATAATACAAGTTCCCACCGGATGCGGTAAAACTTATGCTGCATTAATGGGGCCTCTATCAAAGATAGAAGATCCCAAAAATAAGAAGAGTGTGAATATCTTATTAATAACCCCTTTAAAAGCGCTTAGTAGAGATTTAAAAAATTCCATACAATTAGCAGCATTACATTTTAATAAAGAAATCACTGTTGAAATTAGGAATGGGGATACCTCCTCATATGAAAAGAAAAAGCAATTAGCTAAACCACCTAATATTCTTATCACCACTCCAGAGTCTCTATCTCTTTTACTTTCTAATAAAGAATCTAATAATTTATTTAAGGAGTTGTCATCAATAATTATTGACGAATGGCATGAATTGATGGGTAGTAAAAGAGGTAACCAGTGCGAATTATCTTTAGGTTGGCTAAGAGGTAATATAAAAAATTTACAAATTTGGGCAATGTCTGCAACTATGGGAAATATTGAAGAAGCGGCAAGAGCAATAGTTGGCATGAGCGCTATTAAGCCCAAAATAATAAGTACAAATATTCAAAAAGAGATTGAAATTGTTAGTGTTTTACCAGAGAAGGAAACGACCTTTCCATGGAGTGGGCATCTCGGCATTAGAAGTCATTCTTCACTTATAAAAATCCTAGATAAAAATAAAAGCACCTTATTATTCACCAATACAAGAAATCAATCTGAAAGGTGGTATCAATGTCTTAAATTTTTTCTCCCAGAGATGGAAGATAAAATCGCACTTCATCATGGCTCCCTCGATAAAGAAGATAGAAAAAGGGTTGAAGAAGGGGTTAAAGATGGATTAATAAAATGGGTAGTCTGCACCAGCTCATTAGATTTGGGTGTTGACTTCCAGCCTGTTGATCAAATAGTTCAAATTGGTAGTGCAAAGAACTTAGCTAGACTTATCCAAAGAGCAGGAAGAAGTGCTCATAGACCAGGCGGAAAATCAAAAATAATTTTTATGCCTACTAATTCTTTGGAGTTATTAGAGATTAGTGCAATGAGAAGAATAATAAGTAGTGGTATATCTGAAGAAATTAAACTTCCTGAATTGTCTTATGATGTGCTTCTTCAACATCTAATAAGTTTGGCATGCGGAAATGGCTTTGACCCTACAATTGAGAAAGAAAGAATTAAAAATTGCTGGAGTTATAGAAACTTAAAAGATCAAGATTGGAATTGGTGTCTTGACTTTTTAGAATATGGAGGAAAATGTCTTAAAGCATACCCAAAATATAAAAAGATAGTTAAAGAAGAATCACAAAATAATAATGAAAACTTTAAATATTTTGTAAAAGAAAAATCTTTAATAAGAATGCATAAGTTCAATATTGGGACAATTACAAGTGACAAATTTGTGAATGTTAAATATATGAAAGGTAAATCCTTAGGTAATTTAGAAGAGAATTTTGCTTCAAAATTAAATCCTGGAGATACCTTTTACTTCGCCGGTAAAATGCTTCAATTTGTAAGAATCAGAGATATGATTTTATACGTTAAAAAATCAACAAAAAAAAGTTCTCTAATTCCTGCATGGGTTGGAGGACAAATGGCAATATCTGATCTACTTTGTGAAAGTTTAAGAAAAGAAATAGATATATGCAATGATTTAGAAAATTTTGATTACTTAAATCCTGAATTAAATTCATTACGCCCAATATTGAAAAAACAAAAGTTCCTTTCAGATATTCCAAAGAAAGATGAATTCCTTATAGAAATATATAAAACCAAGGATTTATCAAATCTTTTTGTTTTTACGCTTGATGGCAAATTTGTAAATGAAGGGATTGCATTTTTATGGGCATTAAGATTAGCAAAATTAAAACAATCTACATTTAGTATTACTGCCAATGATTTTGGATTCAGCTTAACTACCTCAGAAGATTATGATTTTTCCATAATAAAAAAAGAAGCTGATTATTTTTTGGATAACAAAAAATTAGAAGAAGATCTAGAAAATGCAATTAATTTTTCAGAATTAACAAAACGTAGATTTAAAAATATTGCCCAAATAAGTGGACTTGTAAATCAAAATAATCCAACCAAAACAAAAACTTCCTCTCAACTTCAAATAAGTTCAAGTCTTTTCTATGATGTCTTTACTAAATATGAAGATGGCCATCTTTTGATAAAACAATCGCATCAAGAAGTTAAAGAGTATCAATTAGAGAATAAAAGGATATCTAGATCATTAGAAAGATTAAAAAATTTAAAAATGCTTTTAAAAGAAATAAAAACTCCAACTCCTTTTGCTTTCCCTTTATTAGTTGAAAGACTTAAAAATACTTTAAGCAATGAACCAATAGAAAAAAGAGTAGAAAAACTTATAAAAAAATATAGTGATTAAGTGAAAAAAAATTCTTTTAAATTTTGTTGGGAAGATACATTATTAGAGATGCTTCCTTCAAGAGCGTTATTTCTACCGGAAACAAAAGAGTTGTTAATATGCGATATTCATCTTGGGAAAGCAGAGTATTTTCAGCAAAATGGTATACCTCTTACTAATAATTCAGATAAAAACAATTTCGCAAGAATAAAAAAAATAGTAAAAAAATTTAGCCCTGAAAAGTTAATAATATTGGGAGATTTATTCCACAGTAAATATTCAATAGATAAAACTCTTAAAAAAAAAGTTGAGGATCTTCCTGAACTACTAAAAACTAATGTTGAACTCGTCCTCGGAAATCACGATATAGGTTGTGATATTAAAAATATAAAAATTTTTGATATTAAAATAACTAAAAATATTACTTTTAGCCATGAACCAGTTTGTTTAGAAAATAAAAAAACCTTGAATATTTGTGGACATTATCATCCAAAAATCTATTTAAAAAACAATGGAGATAAATTATCTTTTAGGTGCTTTGCAATGGATAAGAATAAAAATACTTTATTTTTACCAGCATTTGGAGACTTAACAGGCGGATATCCCTGCAAAAAGTCATTTAAAAAATGGGCAATTGTTTCTGAAGAAGAAATTATCGAAATAAAATCATAAGAAAAATCCTATTTAAGTGACTTAAATTTTTCATTTAGATATACCAATTTATACTTAAAAGTCTCGTTTAGTTTTTTTATCAATTATTTTAATCTTATTAATCTATTTTTTTACAAGTAAAAAAAGATAATAAAAAAATTTACACAGCTAATCACCCTTTCTTTATAATGCATTCCACGTTATAAAAAAAATAAACATATTTTATAGAAATGAAAAAATTATTAGCTTTGATTTTATTTCCATTTCTTTTCATACCATTTGGGGCAAAAGCAAATGATAATTTTTCCGTTGAGATAGAGGCACTTACACTAGTAATGGAGCAATATAAGGAAGATACTGAATCAAGTATTGAATTAGACATAGAAGATAAAAAGCCAAGTTACATGGCTCTTAAACAAGACGAATGCAATGCTACTGTTGAAGTTACAGAAAAAACAGGATTAGAGGTTGTAAATACTCAATTTTTCGATGTAAATGTCTGCTTGAAAGAAATCTATAAAGTAATCAACTAAATAAGCAGGTAATAAAAATATAATAAAAACAAACAAATTAAAGAGATCTTTTACTTAAAGAAGGTAAGACCTCGAGACCTAACAGAAAACTTTGGAACGGGTTCTGCATACCCAATTAATAACTACAATGCAATTGTAGAGGTGTAATTAAAAGTACAAAATATAAAATTATTTTTTTTTAAATAGTTATTTCTTCTTCGATAAAGTTTGTGATTCTTCTCTAGACATTAATGCTTCGATTTGAGCAAGAACTTTTTGAAGTTCATCCGTCTTTGTAAGAGATGCTTCTGCCACTTCTCTTAATTTTTCTAACTGTTCTTTAGTTTTATCCATGATAAATAAATTAGAAATTAACCACTTTTAAAAATGGTTTTAATACAGATTTTTCACTCCCACACAAATTCATATTCTCTCTTTTTTTCATAAAGTCAAATAAATTTCCTCTTATTAATGCTTTATGAGGACTTCCAATTAATTGTTTATTTATTATTGGAACCATAAGATTACCTTAAATAAAATTACTTTTTAAATTACGAGGTAAATACAGGTAACCCAATAGTGGCAGTTGTAATTAAAGCACCTGCAAAAATCAAAAACGGTAAAATAGGATAGTTTTTCAAAGATTAAACTTACTAATTCGAAACAACTATATAGGTATTTATACTGTTTGTCTACCCCTAGGAGGTATTTAAAGTAAAAATTTTTCTTTTAAAAGGTAAAAATTTAACATCAACCAAATTTACCTGAAATGTATTCCTGAGTAGTTTTTTCTTTTGGAGAGTTAAAGATTTTCTTTGTCGTATTAAATTCTGCAAGATATCCCACTTTGCCATCAAAACCATCATCAAATGCAATCGCATTGAAAAATGCAGTCATATCACTAATTCTTAATGCCTGTTGCATATTATGAGTAACGATTATTATTGTGTAATTCTTCTTAAGTTCGTGCATTGTCTCTTCTATTTTCAAAGTGGAAATAGGATCCAAAGCTGAACATGGCTCATCCATCAGAATTATTTCAGGCTCAATTGCGATGGTTCTTGCTATACATAGTCTTTGTTGTTGGCCACCAGATAAGGAGTATCCGCTTTGATCTAACTTATCCTTACATTCGTCCCATAAAGCAGCTTTTTTGAGTGAACTTTCTACTAGTTCATCCATATCTCCAGTAAATCCATTAATTCTTGCTCCAAATGCAATATTTTCGTAGATAGATTTTGGAAAAGGATTAGGTTGCTGAAAAACCATCCCAATTCTTCTTCTTACTTCAACTGGATCAATTCTTTTGTCATAAATATTAGTTCCATCAAAGAGGACAGTTCCTTTTAGTGCGCAATTAGGTATTAGATCATTCATCCTATTTAAAGATCTAAGGACGGTAGATTTACCACATCCAGAAGGACCAATTAGTGAAGTTATATCGCCTTGTTTGAAATTACAAAAAACATTCTTTACTGCCTCATTTTTTCCGTAACTAATAGAGACATTCTCAAGAGATAAAATGTTATTCTTTTGTGCCTTTTTAGTATTTTTAATCATTTATAGCCTCTTAGTTTTCTCATTAAAAGCGGCCAATATCCTTGAAAATATATTTACTGATAGTATCGACAAAACAAGAATAAAGGAAGCTGCCCAAGCAAGTTTATTCTGTGCATCATATGGTTCAAGAGCAAAGTTATATATCAACACGGCCAAAGAACCCATCTCATAAAACAAGTCACCAAAGCCTGTTATGTAGTAGTAAGAGAATAAAGCAGTAAAAATCAAAGGTGCTGTTTCGCCCGCAGCTCTCGCAATGCCAAGGACAACGCCAGTTGCAATAGATCTAAATGCAGAGGGCAAAGTAACTTTCAATATAGTTGTATACATACTTGCTCCAACACCTAATGAGGCGTATCTCAACTCATTAGGAACTAACTTTAAACCTTCATCAGTCGTCTTAATCACTGTAGGTAACATTAATATTGAAAGCGCCATACCTCCAGCCAAGCCGCTATACATACTTCCAAACAAAATTTTTGTTGAGACAATTAAGGCATATATAAATACGCCAGCAATTATTGAGGGAACTCCAGCTAAAACATTCACCCCAAATCTAATAAATCTTGAAAAAGCACCACCTTTAGAATATTCTGCTAGATATATACCACCGCCAACACCTACTGGTATCGCAATTATTGAAGCAATAGTAGTAATTATTAGTGTCCCAATCAATGCAGGATTAATACCTCCAGCATCTAAATCATCTCCGGGAGGATTTGGTTCTAAAGTAAATAGATCTGGTGTGATTTGAGATCCACCTTTGATAAGAATATAAGTCACTAAAAAAATCAAAGGAAGTATTGCTATCAATGCACAAATTACTGATAAAGAAGTAAAGAATTTATCTCCTATATTTCTTGATAATCTTTTCTGATAATAGAGTGAATTCATAATTATCTAATATTTGAGACTAAATTTCTTAACTAGCCATTGAGCAAAGATATTGACCACTAAAGATAGGATCATCAGTACAAAAGCCGCATAAAAAAGTGATGAAACCTGACTTCCATCAGCTTCGCCAAACTGGTTTGCAAGCATAGATGAAATGGTATATCCAGGAGATAATAAAGACCAACTAAATGCATTGGAATTACCAATAATCATTGTAACAGCCATGGTTTCACCCATTGCCCTGCCTAAAGCAAGAAGAACACCTGCCATAATTCCTGATAATGCTGCCGGCAAAATTACTGAAAATATTGTTTTCCATCTACTTGCTCCAATTCCATAAGCTGCATTTCTTAACTTTTTAGGTACCTGATTAAGAGAATCCCTTGCAATGGAGGTCACTATAGGCAAAAGCATTACAACTAAAATCAATATTGCAAGCAAGGAATTCCTGCCTGTAGGTTCTGTACTGAATAAAGGTATCCAACCAAAGAAATTATGTAAAAAGACAAAAAAGGCTCTAAAAAAAGGTTCCATAACAAATATTGCCCAGAGTCCCAATACAACTGATGGAATAGCTGCTAATAATTCAACAAAAGAACCTATTATTTCTCTAACAATTTTAGGCACAAAGTCTTCGGTAATAAATATTGCAGTTCCAACTCCCAAAGGGATAGTTATTAATAACGAGAGAAATGAAGTTACTAATGTGCCATAAATTGCGGTAAAAGCTCCGTATTCATCTTTTACTGGGTTCCATTCAGAGGTTACTAAAAATTTCAATCCATACCTTGAAAAGGATTCAAATGACTGAAAAAAGACTACTAAAATAATTCCTAAAAGTATTATTGCTACGAAACTAGACAAGACTAGAGCAGTATTCTTGAAGATAATATCTATATTTTTTTCGATACCGAATCTTTTACGATTCTTGAAAAGAGTTAATTTCTCTTCCATTAAAAAAAGAATATCTCTATAAATCTACTACTAAATGCTGTAAAAGACTTTAAGAGGACTTAAAGGTATATGAAAGTCATGATAATTTGACATCTATTCAAAAATTTAACTACCTATTTTCTCAACGGCAGCTCTTGATTTCAAAAGGATATTCCCTTTTAAGGGGATAAATCCAAGGGATGTAGCCTTATCTTGATACTCATCACTTAACAATGTATTAAAGGCTTGTTTGATTGCTTTAGTGTTTCTACCATTACCTTTTTCGTAAGCAAGTATCCATGTCAATGAAGCTATAGGGTACGCTCCTTTTGCTAATGGATTAGGATTTTTACCCGCAAGATTTTCATCTAAAGTAATACCATTAAGAGCCTTGGCTCCTGCTTCTGCAGATGGTTTTAGAAACTCCCCTGAAAGATTTTGAAGTGCAGCAGCCTTAACATTACCTTTAATATATGACTGGTTTACATAACCAATTGCGCCTGGAGTGTTTTGAATTACACCGGCAACACCAGAATTACCTTTTGCTCCAACGCCTGCTGGCCACTTAACTGATTTACCAGTTCCTAAAGTCCATGTTGGAGAAAATGCTTCCATAGAGTTTGTGAAAGCCTTAGTCGTTCCTGAACCATCAGAACGATGTGTCCAAGTTAACTTTCCTGATTTACAGCCTAATTCTTTCCAGTTTTTAACCATACCCATTGCAACTCTTACTGCTTGCTCTTGAGTAAGTTTCAAATCACAATTATAGTTATAACCAAACGCAATAGTTCCTCCAACCATAGGAATCTGTACTAAACCTCTTGATACCTTTGCTATATCTTTAGCCTTCATAGGATCATCAGAAGCACCAAAGTTTACGGTTTGGTCTAAAAAAGCTTTTCTTCCAGATCCAGAACCTACTGCTTGATAATTAACTCTAGGGCCTCCAGATTTAGCTAAGTCAAAAAACCACCTAGTATAAATTTTCGAGGGAAATGTAGCACCTGCTCCGCTCAATCTTTTTGAAGCAATAGCTTCTTGAGAGAGAACTAATGAGACAGCAGAAGAAAAAATAAGAACTTTTTTGAAAATGCCCACTTTGTAAGGAGAAATGAGTCTGTTAAATATAAATTACAGCCAAAAGGAAATTTAAAAATTTAAAGATATATAAATCAAATTATTTTGATATAAAAAATTATTATTTATATATCGGCATTAAGAGCTCAGCTAGAAATTAAAATTTTCAATTAAATATTAACTTTTTATTTAGAATTTAATTTTTGTTTTTACTCTGTTTTTATTTTGAGATTTGAATTCAAAAACTCCCGTATCAGTAAATATGGTCAACTCATCTCCAGATGTTTCTTCAATTGATAATCCTTCTGATTCTAAGTTTTTAATAAATACATTTCCAAATAGTTTTAAAGTTTTCGAATCATTATCGTAAGTAAGCTTATCTGAGGAGGCTTCAAAATCATCCTTAGTCCTTTTAACAACAACATTTCCAATGGCCTCTAAACCACCTTTTAAAGTATTTTTTTGAGAATCAGATGTAATTGTGTAATTAATTAATTCCTCAGCAAAAGAATATTCAGCTAATAAAAATAAAAAAGATGCAAAAAAGAAGCTTTTCATTTACTCCCAACCCTTTTCTGCATTTTGAATAATCCATTGTGCAAGAACCTTATCCTCTCTATCCTTCAATTTATTTTTATAACCTTTCATAAAACCAATCCCATCATTAGCAATTATTGTTATTGAATTTACATCTGCTATTCCTCTTTTTTCAAGGTCGGAAAGTTTTAATGATTTAGATCCTTTGAGAACGACTGATCCACCCCTTACATGGCAGCCTGCACAAACATTTCTAAAAATTGTTTCTCCATCTCTAATATCAGAAGCCATTAGATATCTATTATTCAAAGAGGTTTGAAAAATAATTATTAAAGTTATTATAGGAATTAAAAATAGAACTTTAAATATTTTCATTTGATTTATTCCATCCACAATCAATTTAGCAATTAATTCTGAATCTTGATCTATCTACTTTAATAGCTCTACTGCTACGACAAGATTTCCTAATAATCCGTTCAAAATATTTAGTTGTTCTTTACTACCAAATGCTATTAAAACCTGACCTGGTTGAAGTATAAAATTACCGCCAGGATTAGTGAACAACTTTTCATTTTCTTTAATAGCTAAAATTTTTGCACCGCTTTTTTTACCTATTCCAAGTTCAGAAAGTGATCTTTTCTCTGCTGTTTCAAAAAGACTAATATCATTACTTAATTCAAATTCTTCAATCTCACATTCACTTCCTGCAAGTAGATCAAGAAAATCAATAGCAATAGGTCTTAAAGCCATAGATGCCATTGCTCTTCCTGCAGCTATATAAGGACTAACAACTATGCTTGCACCAGCTAATCTCAACTTACTAGCCGCCTCTTCAGTCCCAGCCCTTGCAATTACTCTTATAGAACTTCTTATTCCTTTAGCGCTTAAAACCACATATAAATTTGCAGCATCATTAGGCAAGGTAACAACCAAACTTTTGCATTTTTCTAATCCTGCCAGTTTTAACGTCTCATCAAGAGTGGCGTCAGCACAAAGTACTTCTAAACCATTTTCTTCCGCAATCTTTTTTCTATCTTCATCACTCTCAACAACAATAATTGGAATATTTTGTGTTTTTATTTGGTTAGATATTTCCTGACCAACCCTCCCATATCCGCACAAAATTACATGATTTTCCATTTTTCTAAGAATTCTTTTAAAACGTAATTCGTTTACTCTTTGAAAATAGCCGGATTCGAATAATCTTACAGCTTTTTGAAAGGTAAATTGAATAAAGATCAATCCGCCAACGATTACTAAAACAGTTACGATCCTGCCTTCAGGACTTAAAGGTTGAACTTCTCCAAAACCAATAGTGGTTATTGTGATCAGAACCATCCATAAGCAATCACTCCATTCCCATCCCTCTGTTATTCGATAGCCGATTGCACCCAAAAAAAACAGAAAGAATAAAGAATAAATAAGACCAAACCAAGGCCTTAAATAGTCTTTAATAAAATAGAACTCAAATAATCTAAGCTTCATATCCCTTATTATCGTTAACTATTCAAAAATTTCAAAAATATTTTGTATTATGTTCCTAAAACTATTTATTTGTATAAGTGAAATACATATTAAGCAGGGTAATAATATTTATTTTCGTAGCTCTATGCATTAAACAAATGATTACTGTCTCAGGTCTTATTTAATGCTTCATTAAAAATTAATTCAAGGTTTTACTTGTACTGATTCAATTAGAAAATCAGAAGCTGCTTTTAACCAATCAGCGACTGTAAGACGAAGTTCAGGCTGTGAATATACGAGCGCAACAATAACTCCAACTAAGATTATTTTTACCATGGAATTTCAAATATTCTTATGAATTAAAGCACAACTATTTAATAAAAAGAACCCTAAATCTATAAAAAACAGATTAATTAAAATTTCTCTAATTGATTAAACAAATATTCCACTCTTCTAAGATTTACACCTAAATCTGATTGACCTAATCTAGCTGCAGATCTTATTTGGATTATTCCTTTTGATCTATCTACATAACTTCTTACATCAAGCTTCAAAATTTCTAGATCATCTGGAAATCTAAAAATCATGCTTCTACAAACACCTCTCCAATAATTCCTTCCACTTTCAATTACTTCTGTACGAGGTAACCCTTCTGCAAGAGAAACAAGCTGGATAAACTTTTGATCAACATTTATTAGTTTCTTTTCGATTAAGACACTATTTAATGGATTTGTTATTGGAGCAAGACCTTGGATAGAGGAAACCATATTATTTAGGAGCAATGTAGATGTTCTAACCGATTTCACACACAAAGTGAGAGTAAAAAGTAAATAATTTTTCTGATAAAAGTGATCTCTTTATAGAGATTCCTTATTTTGTGATCAAAATTCTAAAATTTGAGATTTTTTAATAATTTTTTTGATAGAGAAGGTTGTCTAGATTTTTTACTATTTAGTTTTTTAACCCATAAAAAAACGCCAAACAATAATAATAATTCCACAATAATTCCAACCTTTATTAAACTCATTTTTTATCCTCTTTTTTCTTGTTGGCACCCTCAATGTATGGCACAAGAATACTTAATAACCATTTTTTAAATGAACTTAACGGTTTCATGATCTATTTACTTTCCTTTTCTCCACAAACTCCTCCCTTTAATGAGATCCTCTATATTTGGCCAGGCTGCTATTAATTCTTTAAGTGCTTTTCTATTAGGAGTATAGAAAACACATGACAATGCACTTATTACATAAAGTATGAACCACAACTTACTTTCTGAATAAGCTAAAAACAAAGAGAAAAGAAAACTTCCAATAAAAAAAAAGAAAAATAATCTATTTAATATTTCTAATGGAGTTCTTTTAAGTCTGTAAAATTTAGTCTTTTTTTCTGGTTCAGTATCTTTCTGAAATTTACTTTCGTATGAATTAATTATTTCTTCTTCAAGAACTTTTTCATACTCTAAATTATCGATTGGATCTCTATTATCTTTTTTATCTTTCATTAAAATCTCTAAAGCATAAACATATTAACTAATTTATTGTGGTTTAAAAAGTATCAAATTTTATCTATCAAAAGGAGCTATACGAATAGATCATGGTTTTGGAAGTACTTCAAAATTGTATTATTTATAAAAGATATATTACTTAAGACAATTTTTTTAATTTTCCCAAATCTTTCAGTCATTTAAAACAATCACAACTATAAACTTCATAGCATTTATTAAATTTGAAAGCAATATCTAAATCTAGAGTTAAAATAGTTTAGATATTTTAAAAATAATCTATATGCAAAGGTATTTGATTTCTTACGAATTTACTGATGGCGAGGATCAAGAAGAAGGGGCGGAGATGCTAATTAATTGGTACGAATCAGGTGGTCCCCAAAACCGGCCTGAAAACTATGAGGTTCATTCTTGGATTTTTATGGTTCAAAATGGGATTGGACATTCTGTAGTTAGTGCAGATTCACTTGAAACAATTTGGAAACAATGGCATCCCTGGAGGAGATTAATGGATATCAGTATTCAGCCGTGTATGGATCTTGATGAGACAGTAGGATTATTCAAAAAACAAAAAATGAATACACGAATGGTTTAGGAGTATTCCTCATTACACTTATAAATTCCTTTTTAGTAGCAGACAATACTACGTACAGAATCCTTTGCGTTAAAAAGGATAAGATTGATTTTCCACTATGAATGATTCTTATCACATTTACTTCAAAGGAGAAATTCTTTTCAAGAATTTGAGTAAAGATGAATTTGAATTTGTTTGGGGGAAACTTTATACATCCTACATAAATGCCCTAAATAAAGAGCTCACATATGAATTAATTAGCGAAAATAATATTAAAGAGCCTAACTTTAACCTTGAGCATTCTTATTAAATTAAGAAATAGATCTTAAATTATGAATAAAACAAGAAAAGCTGCTTCTCTTTTGTTTTGAGGAATTCTTTTTCTTCTTTAGTTATATCCAAACCTATTTTATTAGCCTCAATTTCAACATTTGAATTATAGATTTCATAATCCTTGTTTCTTTTAAATAGGGCAACAATTCCAATATCTGTTATGAACCAAATAAAGTGATCAGTTTCTCCAATGGGCTCATCTTTTAAAGAGTCAATAATCAAATCAATTGTTGAATTCATTTGATTGTTATGTGTGTGACTTTTAATTGCCACCATTACAATACCTCACTGCCTCAGAATTAGTACCACCATCTTCAATAATTTCGGCAACACATTTATTGAAAAGTTTAGACTCTTTTTTTACTGAACAGAATCCAAAAGCAATTGCGGCTAAAGCTACTGCAGAGACGAGACTAGAACCAAGTTGTATAAAACCATAGGCAAACATAATGTTTTTCTTCCCAGAACATTTTTTTGAATCCTTTTTTTCTTCTTTCATTTTAAATATTTAACTCGTACAAACCTATTTGATTAATCTTACGTTTGGGAAGTGTTGCCATAGAGAAAACCGAATCAAGACTTAATTTAAACAGCTGAGACAAATTTTCAAAAATTCAAGTTTCCTTTTATTTTTCTTAACTTTATTTGTAAATTTGATACATCATTCAAAAATAAATCTTTTAATTTTTTCTCAAAACTAGTTTCTTGATAAAATCCTTTTTATAAATACAAAAGTAATGATCCCACAGTTATAACAATAGATTATGAAGCACTTTAAACTATATTTAAACTTTTCTTGATGCAGTATTAATACTTAAAAATTATTCCAGAAAAGCTTGTTTTGATAATGCTCCCCAAGAGTTATCCACTTTTTTAGCGTTTTTCAACAGGGTTTTCCACAATATGTTGATTGAATTAAATCTTCTATGTGCAAAATAAAATATTTTCTCTTTTTAAAAAAATATATCCACATTTTGTTTGGATGATCAGTAATATCAAATGTGTGATTTTTAAGATTGATATTAAATTTATGAATCCCAACAAATTTAAAAAAAATCCGACTAATGAAATCAAAGAAAAGCTTAAGAAATCAAAGTTTGATTTACTTACTAACGAAAATGATTTTTTAGTTAAAAGTCTAAAAAAGGCTGGATAGCCTCCTGGTTTACCAAAATTATATTTTTAAAAGAAATCTCTTTAATTTCAAATTTGCTCTGCTAAAAACAGTAACTAATCAATTTTTAAAGATTTTAAAATTAGTTTATTAATTATAAATTTTCTATTAAAAATAAAAAATAATACTCCTACAAAAAACATTTAAAAAAAATATCCGTTATATTAATTTAATCTCAATATGAGATCAGATTAGAGATATAAACGGTAAATTCATAGGGCTTATTTTAATTATTTATTGCTTTTTTTACCTATATTTTGAAACCAGTTTCAGTTTAAAAATGAATACCCAAGAACTTAAAGTAAACTACAAAAAGCTTTTAAACAAAGCTGCTAAAGCAAACGGTCGTAAGGAAACTGTTTCTTACTTAAACCGTGCTGCTAAAATCAAGTCAAAACTCTACTCAACTTCTAAAGTAAATTGCTTCAAATGTAATGGAGCAGGTTTTCTAAGAATTTCATTAGATGAGACTAAAACGTGTCTATCTTGCTATGGAAAAGGTTTTTTAGTTCAAGAAATTCAGCAGCTTTAAAACATTTTTATTTATTAATGAAAAATCTCATTCAAGCTCATAAAAAATTAATTAAAACAGTCAAAGAACAAATGGGATTTTCTGATTATGGTATGTACTGGATAGCTTTCCTGGAAGGGGGATTAACTATATGGTTGCTGGATAGAATATTTTTCCACTGGTTAAATTTTTAATTTTGATTAGTCTCAAAAAAATTATTAAGGTATTAAATTAATTAATTTATCGAAACCATATAAAAAGTTGTAGCATAGTAAAAAACAAATATGCAATTACTGGGATTAATTCTTCTATTAGCGAGTAGCTGGTACTTATGGAAATTAACATCAAACTTTCTTGATGAACCAACAAAAAAAGAGCTGAAAAATAGTTTTAATAATCTTAAAAATAAATTCTCTGAGGGCAAACAAAACTTCTCTAAAGCAAAAATAAGTGAAGCTTGGGAAAAATACAAAGAAGAAGGTGGAGCCTTATCTAATAAAGACAAAAGCTAGTGAACTTTTTTATTATTACAAGTCTCACTAAGGATATATCTAGAATTGATCTAATTGGTATTTTGATTGGTCATTTAATTTTTGGTGTTGCATTAACACAGCTTTTAGATTGGACGTGGTTGAAGAATCTCATGAGTGAAGAAGATAAAACAAGGATGCTTAAAAGTTATACATGGAAAGACTTATTAGTTGATGGAGCAATTGTAACGGTACTTCTAGGAATAATCTTTTTAATAATTAGCATTTTTTTATAAATGAACGTAACATACATACTTTTAGTTTTTTTAATGATCTCAATTGTGATTTTCACTCAAATAATAAATTCCTCCGATAAATCAAAATAAATGACAGAAGTAACTAGCAACTCCTCAACTGGGTGGTATTTAATCGCTTTAGTAAGCACTTTGTCTTTTTTGGCCTTAATTTACTTCGGACAAAAAAGATAGAGTTCACTTTTGATAATTAATTAAATTCATAAAAAAACTCTGCAACTTCTGGAGATGCAGAGTTTTTGATTATTAAGTGACTGATTTATATAAATCTATTAATAATAAAACCTTTTTTCTTAATTAAGGAAAAAGAGACCGATGAATGTGATGAAGATACTGAATTCACGGCCCCTTTGTTAACCGCATTTTTCGGTAGATACGACAATGAATCACCTCCTTTACTAATGTTTTTTCTAAAGATAACTAAAAGAATTAAATAAGGAAAGGAATTCGTTAAAAATTTAAAAGTTTTTTAACAAATTATCGATGTAATTCTTTTCAATACAATGCATGAGATATTACCAGGGCAAAACTTCTCCATTGGCATGCCAAAAAGTACCTGAGTTTTTTATATTTAAAGAATCAATACGTTTTAAAAGTCCATTTGCTGATTCTTCAGGACTAATTCCATTTCTTGTAAAACCAGTCATTCTTGTACTCACTAACCCAGGATGCAAAATAGCTACATAAATATCTTCTTTTGATAAATCTATAGAAAGTGATTTTGCTGCCATTGAAAGGGCAACTTTAGACATCCTGTATCCATAAGAACTTCCAGATGAATTATCTTTAATAGATCCCATTCTACTTGTGATAAAAGCAACTTTAGAAGTTTTTTTTAAAAGATGTTTAAGTGATTGAGTCATACATATTGGGCTCAATGCATTTACTTCAAATTGACGCATAATACTTTTTTTATCTATGTTTTCGAAAGAATTGAATTCATAAATTCCTGCATTATGAATTAGGCAATCTAAATTAACTCCAGATAATTTTTTACACAAATTTGTTATCGACTCATTAGAAGAAATTTCTATATTCTCTTCAACTCTTACTCCTAAATCTCTAAGTTCTTTTGAAGCTTTCCTACACGTTGCAATTACATTATCTCCCCTCTTATGAATTTGCCTACATAATTCTAATCCAATACCCCTATTTGATCCTGTAATTAGATAAGTCGGCATCCTAAACTAAAATATAAAAAATTAATCTAAATCCAAATAAAACAAAAACAAACTAGAAAAAGAAAAAATTTATAAAATTCCTCATAAGATTTATTAAGGTTATAATAATTCCTGGTATTCAAAAGATTTTTATAAAAGAAAGCATAGATATTTTTATCATCAAAATTTAATGTATGGAAATTTTCAATCAAGAATTTATACAAGAGGTTATAAGGTTAACATGGAGAAATCCTGCTTTCATGGCTGTAGCTATTGCATTAGTTTGGCTTATCCCACAATTATTTATCAGAAAAATAATGGCAAAAAAATATGAAAAAAGAAAAATTGAAATTCAGAAAAATAAAATTCAGAAACTTTACCCAAACAATACTCCTAAATAAGATTTTTATTTTTAGGATGATCTAATGAATTAAAATATACTTTTTGCATCTAAGTAAAATATGACTTACAAAATAATTAGAATTGATGGGAAAGATGACGAATTAACTGCTCAAAGTTTTGATAAGTATTCAGATGCATACGATTTGTTAGAGCAACTATATGGAGATTTATGTTGTTCAGATGCTGATTATGGAGACATAACCTATTACGATATTGTGGAAAATAATTTAAAAAATATTAATGGAGAATAAAAAATGGACTCCCTCCCAAGACGAGAATTTAGGGGTAATAACGAGTGTATATGAATTTATTAAAGAAGAACTTTCAGAACTTCAAAAAGAAACTGGATGTCCCGATTCTTTTATTTATGATTTTATTGGCAAGATTCAGAATGAATGGCATCCTGAATCATGCCATTCCATAGTTAGAAATAAAAAAAGAAAAATTAGAAAATATTAAATCTTCAACTCATCTTTATAAAACTTGTTTAATATATTTTGAACTTAAAAATTAAAGCATGATTATTAGAATACTTGGTATCGTACTTATCATTGGCACAATTGCTTATTATGGTTTAGTTTTGACTGGTCAAAGCAACCTTTAGTTTTTTTAACTTTTAAATTTTCTCATGAAATGGCCTCCTACTCTTTGTTGGACAGCACCAAAAACTATTAATGGTAATAGGCATTTTCAAGTTAAAGCTTATGGTGGTAAAAATGAAGAAAGATGGGTTGATATTTTTCCTACCAAAAATAAAAAAGATATTAAAAGGATTTCATGGGCAAAACTAAAATCAGAATGGACTACTGGATGGTTAAGGCTCCCAAAAGATAAAGTTTAATTTGTTTATGTAAACAAATATTATTAACCAGAAAATTGTAAAAAATAATACCTAGTACCAAAAAAAAAACTTATAAGATTTTTAAAAAGCTGTTTAATATGAATCCAGAGCCGAAGAAAAAACTTCCTAATAAAAAAATTATAAGTTCAGCAAAATTTGAGGCTAAAGAACAATTCACAAAATCTGCATTAGAAAATTTAAAAACAGAAAATGAAAGACTTGTTAATTCGCTAAAAAAATCTGGGGAAATTAAAGAATCAAAAAAAAAATAGATTTACAAAATTAAATTTTTTTTATTATTATATTGTTTTATAGATTGAGAAATGATTGAAAAAATCTCTTTAGCAAATTCTCATTTACCTCAACTTATTGGGTTCGTACTTATGTCAATTGGTTATACATTAGGCAATAAATTCTACCTTCCAGAAATTAAACAAAAGTAGTTAATTAGAGTTATTAAAAAATTTTTTTTAAATAATATTGAAAAATATTGCTAAAAAAACTTTTCAATACTCTATCTGATTAGTAGAAATAAGACTTTAAAGCTAATTTGTAATTCAATTAAAACTAATGCTTTGATATAACTGACACATAAATGTAGCATTAAGGTCTTTAAAAATGTGAAATCCAAAGAAAAGGTAAGAATTCATACTAAATTATTTTAAATATGTTACATTTGTTAATAATTCAAGTTAAGGTTTCCTCTGTCAATAAAGCAGATATAAGGAAATGTTTGATGCATACTAATGTCATTTACTCTTTAGCTTACTAATCGATCACATTTGAAATCTAAAAATGGATGCTCTTACTAGTTTTATAGTTGTTATCATCGCAATTACGATTCAATTCTCTTTATACGCTATTAAAAGGCTACAGGAACCTTTTGAACCAAATTATTTAATAGATAAAGATTCAAAAAAAATTACCAACTATATGGGCAAATATTGGAAAAATGCTGAAATAACAAATGGTAGATTAGCTATGATTGGTTTTTTAGCTTTAACAATTAACTACGGTTTTTTTGGGTGGATAATTCCAGGGTTTATTTAAGTGATTAGCACATCTAAGACTCAAGAAGAAATAAGTCTATCGTGAAAACAGACTCTTCTTTTAAAAAAAAATTTTTTATTATAAGTAAAAAAGCAATTGAGTAATTCTGATTTTGATAAAAATGGAATAGACAGCTATGGAATACATTGGCTTCAATATGCTGCTTTTGCTTTCTCTGGTTTTGCTATTTTTACAACCTGGGCATTTTTTTATGATGAAAGATTCCACAACTTTGTAATGAATATTTTTAGAGTTATCAACTGCAGTGGGTTCAACTGTAATGGAGCATTTTAAAATTCTATGGCTAATCCAGATCAAAAAACAATATTAATTGATAATGCTTATGACGAAATAAAAAACATTTGTATAAATCTTCAAAAAAATACTGATGCTTCTAACTTAGAAGTTAAAAATTTACTAAAATTAATTATGAATGCATGGGACGAAAAGGAAGAACAAAAAACTGGTTTTGGATTCAGGTAAAGATAGTCACTTTCTAAGAAGTGACTTTGGTAAAAATCATTTTAATATGAACAGTTTTTTACTTTAAAAATTTAATATTTATAATTTCACATTTTTTAGAGAAAATTAAAAAAGAATGAATCTCAAATAGAAGATTCATTCCAGTTTTAGCATTAGTTTTATTTAGATTTAAATTTTATAATCTAACTCCTCTGGTGGACTGTCAATCATTAGATCCCTCCTATTCAACAAGTTAAACCTACGCCTTACTTATAAATAAAGTAAATCAGTAAAAATGCTGATTTTTTATTTTCTAAAATGTTTGAATTAAAGAAGCCAATTCTGGTGCATCTAATAAAAGTGCAAAAAATGTAAGAACAACTAATAAAAATATTGAAAAGTAAAATTGAATCATGATTCAAAATTACTTAATAAGAATTTTTTAAGTTGTATAAAATAATGCTTTGTTTACATAATTAAATATCTCTTACTAAAGAAGTTTAATTAGAGAATAATTAAGATGCTTCAGGAGAAAATATTGTCTTAATTTTTTTGCCAATACTCACAACCTTTAAGTAAATGATCACCCTGTGGTATGTGTTTTTCGTATCTTGGACAGATCAAGATAGTAGCAAAAGTTTCTGTAGTGCTCTAGCAAAAGTGATTGCATGTAATAAAAATCTTTGTTCGTTTTCGTTTTAAGGTAGATTCTTTTAGATATTACCATTTTGACGGATTTACCTTGATTATGATTACTGGAATTTATTAGTAACAATTTGCCAACCTCCTGAAATTAATTCATTCCATGTTTCACAAGCACAATCAACAGAATGAAGTCTTGAATTTTTAATTTGGGCTGGTTCACCTAATTCATTTGCATAGAAGAGATGAGTATATACTTTTAAGTTATTAGATACAGATTTCTTATAACTCTCAAAAAAAATTAATAAACCACTTTTTTTGTTAAACAACCAGCCAGTTGGGGGGTCAATAAGGCTGCCACGATAAAAATAAGTCCAAACATTAGCAACTCCTGAAGTCATGAACATAATACACTTGTACTATTAATATAAATGTACTACTCTTCGATGTCAAGTATAGCTCCAAGTAATTATTTAAATACTAAAATTTTTTTCCAGAAATAATCAGCTTTGAACTTCTTATTTGGTAATAGTGTATACAAGTAACTCCTTAAAAAGGAAAATAACATTAAAGAGTATATCCAAAAGAGTGCAATGTATCGAAATCCCTTCTATTTAGTATGGAATAAAGGTTGGTCTTTTTTATTTTTTTTAGATGGTGGCATTGCAAAAATTGAAGCAAAAGGTTTTGGTATATCTATTACAACAAAAGTTGAGGAAGGAGAATCACCTCTAGAATCTGCGGATAGACTAGTCTCGAAAGAGCAAAGGATTAAAAAATCAAGATATTATTCTTGGGTTAAATCTATTAGTGAAAAAACAATATATTAATCAATCCTTCAATTACTAAAGTAATTTGTTGACAATCAATTTAAAATAGAAATTAATTAATTATTTTTCGTGTCCAATAAATTTTATGAATGGTGGAAAAACCATAGAAAAGTTGTGACCTTCGGAGCTTTTTTCATCTTGTTTGGTTTTTATTTATCTCCTGTTGTCAAAGAAGCAAAATACAAAAACCAATGTATTAAGTACTCTACTAAAGGAGCTTTAACTAAATTTAATAAGGATGATATAGGAGAAACTTTACTAGAAGAAACAGGTTTGAATATTGATGAACTAGCAAAGATTGAAGGTTATAAGAATTGCATTAATTAAAAAGTTCGAAAAAAATTACGCTGAGTTTTTAAATGATTAAAGGCATGTTTAAACTTATTTTATTAATATTATTATTTGGATTTATATCAATAAGTCCAAAAACAAGATATTTGGTTGGCATAACTCTAAAAGAAATTTCTTCATTTCTTTTATGGACTGTTAAATATGAAGATAGAGAAAAATGGATCATAGATAAACCAAGCTGGATACCTAGCCAAAAACTTAAGCCATCGTATTAAATGAAGACTTATTTAGAAGAACGAATTGAATGGTATGACGATAATTATAGAAATGGTAATGCTTTAATCTCTGATAAGCAGTTCGACCAACTTGAAAAAAATTTATTAAGAATAAACCCTAATTGTGACTACTTTAAAAAGAAAAATAAACTAGTTTTACCTTCATTAGAAAAGGATTCAATAGATGAATTTTTGAAAGGATTATTAGCAGATACCAGATTATTAATTGAACCAAAAATTGATGGTTGTGCTATTGCTTTGCAATATAGGGATGGAACCTTGGAGAAAGCAATTTCAAGAAAAGGGACAGACGTTACTAGTAAACTTGTTAAAGTTCAAGACATTCCCAATCATCTCTCTTTACGTGGAGTTCTACAAGTTAGAGGGGAATTATATGCGCCCAACAAATGTCCAAATATCTCCCAGAGAATTGCTTCTGGATTTCTAAGAGCTAAAGAAGGATTTCCTGAAAGTCTTAGCTTCTGCGCATTTCAAATACTTAATTCAACACTTAACCAATATGAGTCCAAAAAGAGTCTTTCTAATCTAGGCTTTACAATACCTCAAGATATTTCATGCAATTTTACGAGCCAAGTTGAAGGATTTAGAAAACGATGGCTAGAAGGGAAGCTTTTTAGTAAATATCCCACAGATGGAATAGTATTAAAAATAAATTCTAGAAAATTACAATTGATTAGAGAAAAATCAAATTTAGATTATCCTTATTGGCAAGTGGCAATAAAACGTTAATGGAATTAATACACCAGATTTTTCCTACTTGGCATATTTACTTGGATATGTTTTTGATTGGCTTTGCAACTTATGGTTTTCTAAGAATTAAGAAAAAAATAAAAACTAAATAAAGTTGTTAAATCATCCGTGGTCTTTAAGCATGGATTTAAGTTGTTCGCTATCTAATTGTTCAAGATAATTTCTCATTGCCAACCAAGATCTTCTGCTTTCTAACTTTCCAATTTGCTTAAATAAATTTGCGGAAACTTGATCTATCAATTCTTTATGAGTCATATTCGTATTCTTCATCAAGTTCAATGACAACACCATTAAAAAATTCTGCTAATAATTTTGATGGGTCTTGTATAGATATCTTTCTATCTACTTTTGATAGTTTTTTTTTGATTGGATTTAAGTTAGTCATACTGATTCAGGTAATTCAAGTTCTTCAAAAGTCCAACCTTCTAATTGAAGGTCATGCCATTTATCCCAAGCATTATCCAAATACATTTGAGTTGATGATTTAATTGCTATGGGCTCACCAAGATCATTTGCATAATATGTATGAGAAAAGATTCTCATACTATTTCTTGGAGATTTTTTATTCCTTGTAAATAAAATTAATCTGCTGCGATCTGGGCTAAGCAACCAACCACTTGGGGACTCATTACGATAACCGTAAGAAAAATTAGTCCAAACATTAGCTCCTCCTAAAGTCATTAGCTAGTAATACATGTGTACTATTAATATAAATACATTAGAAATGGATCGTCAAGTATTTTGGCAAACAAATTATATATACTCATCAAAACTAAATTTGATAACTAAGAGATGATGTAGTCCTTTGATTAAAGATTTAATTAATCATGATTAAATCAATCTTAAGGATTCATGCAAAATATTTGAGACCGACTTTTTTAACAGATTGACAGTTCTGCTGATCGACTCGACCAAGGTTGACCAACTAGATCTTCACTAATAAATGGTCTTTAATACTAAGGCAATTTAACTTCTCTAACCTTTCCGGAAAGAAAGTTAAGTGATCAGAAATAATACTTTCTGG
Organism: Prochlorococcus sp. AG-418-D13; assembly: GCA_003214315.1. GTDB lineage: Bacteria > Cyanobacteriota > Cyanobacteriia > PCC-6307 > Cyanobiaceae > Prochlorococcus_A. Next base: position 3,600 of record QCLU01000002.1, on the reverse strand, counting down.
ATTAATTCTGAAGTATCTTAATAATAAAGTCGTTCGTGAAGCATTAAGAAGTGAGTAATCACTTTTACTTCCAAAACTAATTTCTAAGAAAATTCTTAATCTGATTATTAAATAGATCTCCTTTCTGTCGTCAACATTAAAAAAAAGACCTGTAAAAGTTTTTTTATGTCTTAAATTTTATTGATTGACTGTTAATCCCCAAATACCTAAATATTTTTATCTCGCTCTCTCGCGATCAGTTAATGCTTTTTCAAAAGTAGAAAAGAAAGTATAAATGCTATTCAATGCAACCAACAAAAGAACTACTGATCTTCCATGTTGATTTAATTGAAGTGTTCTTTGAGTCATACTCTTAATAATCTTCGTTGTAATCGGATGGACTACCAGTTAAAGAACAAACAACTGATTCCTCTTTTTTCATTTCTTTTATTTCCACTATTGGTCTACCCATTTTCTTTAAAACATTTATATCTTCTTTAGTCTGACAACGAGCAATTATGTTTCCTTTTTGATCAAAGCAACTGTAGTAAGTCATTTTATTAAATGCAATTTAGAGTTTATGGTTTATTTTAGTTGTAGCAATGCAACCGATTCATAACAACCATATTTTTAATCTAGGTCAGTCATAAGTTTAAATGTCTAAAAAAACATACCTCTTTCCGTACCTAAATGTTCTTCAAACCGCACACATTAGATACGCAGTGTTTTAGTCAAATCAATTAGAACAAATATGTCGCTAAACAAACATACAAAGGAGAATTTATGAGTGGAGATTTCGAGACACTTGAAATTAATCAACCCAAAATTAAATATCTAAAACCAGAAGAGAATGCAGGATGGTTATACAAATTAATCAAGAATATTGAAGACATGAAAAACAAGTTATCAAGAGATTCTTAATCATTAAATAAAAAAAGGGGCTGAAAATTACCAACCCCCAAAAAGCCTTAATAAGCTATTCCTTAGAAAATTCCAGGAACAATTTGACCAGTAAAATAGTATGCCCCTATAAGAGCGAACATTCCAAGCATTGCTGCTTTACCGTTAAGCTTTTCAGCTTTCTCGGTCATGAATTTTTTAGCGAATTCCATAATTATTCGAAATAGATTTATATCTATAAGCTAATTATTTCTGAAAGGTAATTGATGTAGTGTTTCCTACCTAAATTATCTTTTTTCTAAAAATTTTATTTTTAATTTATTTTTCATATTTGATATTAGAAATTTAAGAAAGAAACTATTTTTTTAGATCTTTAGTTTGAATGAGAAGAAATTAAAAAAAAATTAAATTATGTATCTAAGGTAACCGCTTTTTTGTGAGTGTTATTCAAAATAGGATTCCAACTATTTTTTTTATGCAAAAAGATTTAGATGAAAATTCTTATGAAAAAAGAATTAAAAATATAGAGAAAGGAAAATCTTATCTAAAAAATAATGGATTTTTTAGATCAAAATCTAACTTATTCCTAGACATTCAAAAATTTATTTATAAAAGGTAGTTTAAAAAAATTTTTTATTTTTGATTAATTAAATCCCTTCATAAGCAAACCTTCAGATAAACAAAGAAAAACTTGAAAAGGTAAGGAGAAATAAAGAATTTAAATTCTATTTCTAAATTAGTCCAAAGGTGCCTGCAGTGAAACCAACGGCTGCAAAGAATACGAACTCAATCAAATCTCTTGGAACAGAGTTCATAAATAAATTGATTTGAGTCATAATTTTATGACTTGAGATAATCTTTTAATTCAAACTTAGAGGCTTTTTCAGCTTGACACTCAGTATCATTTTCAGCACATTTGATCTCTGCTTTTTTATTCATGTGGCTGCTGCAAGCTCCAGCCATAACTGGCAACCCTTTTATAGCTGTGAAACCAGTTAAACAAGCAAAGGCGATATAAGGAATAAGTCTTTTCATTTAATTGTTACTTTATGTAAACTTATTATGTTAAATAAAAAGCTCAACTGTGAGTAGCTGATAAATAACGGAAATTCATCAAGTCATATTTATGATTCGAATGTTATTTCAAGCTACTTTTGATTGACACTCGATCTAAATTAGGAAGCAGTTAGCTCCTTTTTTAATAGCAGAGTACGCTATCCGCTTTAATTGATTCTTCAACTAGAACATCCGGGATCGCAAACTCTGCAGTATATCCATCTAGAAGCTTCTCATCGTAACCCCTAGATTTAGCAGACATACCTGAAACATATATGGTAACTTTTGATTTCTTTAAATTTTGAAGATGTTCGTATAAATCTCCAGTACCTTGACCCACTATTTCACCAGCTTTTTTGCAATCTAATATTTGTACTCCGTCTCCTGCCAGAAAAAGAGTTACTTTATGATCGTTTTTTTCTGCAATAAGGGCAACCAATAAACCTAAAGTTACTTTATTTTTGGATTCTAAACCGCTGTAAATATGAACTAACACTGTATTGTCGGTAATGATAGACATTTAATCCCCTTTCTAATTTTTTTTTATATCTTAAATAAAATCTATTATCATTAGCTGTTTTTTTTGTGAAACGCTTACTACTTGCATCACAAAAAGTCAGTAATTGAAAGTCGATCTACATTGGAGGGAGAAACAACCCTCTTTTTTGATGAGAAACAAATATAAAAGACCAGCTTTTTTTGATATGTCTGATGATTTTTTCTATCGAATTTCATTAATAGGATTTTTAATTATTTTTAGCTCAATGGTATTTTTCCTAACGAAATATAGAGAAAAAAAAGATAATACTATTAGTCAGACTTCTAATACTGAACTAATTAAATTTTTAAAGCTTTAATGCAACGATTTAAAATTTCACCGTTATTTGCTTTATCTAGATTTTTTATAAATACTTACGGAATATTTTTAAAGTTTTTTCTTCAATTAAATGGTGGTTATTGGTCAAGAATTGGTTTAACCGAAAATATTACAGAGGAAAGAATTAAAAAAAGAAGATTATATATCTTACCTTTTTATATTCTTCTGGCTTTATTGTTTGGATTACTATCTGCTCTCTATTGGTATTTGGTGATTTTATATGTTCCACTTTCGATAGAAAGATATTTAAGTCCATTAAATAAGAGTATTGCTCCAATAATTGCTTTTGCTACTTTCTTAGGCTGGCTTTATATTCTTTGTAAAACAAAATAAATAAATCGCTTAATAATGAAGCCAACCGTAAATTATTAGAGGTGAAGTTAAGGCATAAAACACACTCATCACAGAAATAAAACAAAAAGCTCGCTGATATCCTTGAAAGCAAGCTCTTATGAAGATTAAATTTTAAATATTTATGCTGGCAATTTACAATCAAGCACTATTATCCCTTCATCCATAAGGCGACCAATTTTTAAAACTAGTGCCATTTCTAACCTTGAAAATTCTGATTGATGATCTGCAATCCAATCCAATTCTGATAAAGTTATTGATCCAGTTGCATTAACTAAGAGAAAAAGAATACCTAAATTCATTGTTTTAATTAGTTGCTTTTTTTCCTTTAGCTATCATTACCACTGGCACTAATAGATAAGTAAAGAAGGAGATTAAGAAAATGTCTACATTCATTTTAAAAAATACCTGGGATAATCCAGCCAAAAAGACCGTAG
>QCLU01000001.1 GCA_003214315.1 Prochlorococcus sp. AG-418-D13 | reverse complement strand
AAGTCAATTAGAAGAATTATTAGAAGAACTTAACAATTCACTTAGACCAAAAATAGAAAGTCCAATAAGAAAAAAACCATTATTATCTATTGCTATTGCAGCTGGTATTGGTTTACTAATAGGAAGTCTCCTAAACAGTGGCAGAAAATAATATGGAAAAACCAAAAAATAAAAACTTTGCAAATACAGCCTCTAGAATTTCTGCCATCGCAAGTTCAGTGATGGATTTGCATGTCAGAATAGCTCTTCAAGAAGTAGATAGAGAAAAAAGAAGATTAATTAGTGGTGGAATATTTTTGGCAATTGGCAGTACATTATTATTATTAGTACTAATTTGCATCCATATTATTTTTTATCTTTTTCTGGAGAAATATAATAACTGGAATATTGAATATAATTTATTACTCATAATATTTATCGATTTATTTCTTGCAGGCTTAAGTTTGAAGCTTGGAGGAAAATTAGCCAAAGGACCATATCTTCCACAAACATTAGAGGGTTTAGGCAAGACAACAAAGGCCGTTTTAGGCAAGAAATAAATTACCTAATTAAATACTTTATCCATCTACAATTTATCCCCCCATTACTAATAGGAATTTTCAATGAAGATTTCATTTTCAAATATTTTGTTAGTTTTGGATTTCCACTTAACAGCCAAAATTCCCAACCTGAAAAATTATTCTTTAGGAAGATTCCCATTTGTTCATATAAATAAATCAACTCATTTTCATCGCCTAATTTTTTGCCGTATGGAGGATTACATATGATTATCCCAGGCATGCAACTTAATTGGAGTGCTAAAAAATCATTATTTATAAGCTCAATATAATTTTCGAGTCCAGCTAATGATATGTTTAGATTCGCCTGCTCAAAAACCTTTTTATTAATTTCACACCCTATTATTGTTGGTAATTTTTCATAATTTATAATTTTATTTTTTGCTTTATTTTTTTCATTAAGATAAATATCTTTCCTAAAGTCCAACCAATTCTCAAAAAGATATACTTGATCAATATTTATGGGAACTCCAAGGAATTGGTTGACTGCCTCAATTAAAAAAGTTCCCGAGCCACACATAAAATCTATTAATGGAACTTTGCCATTCCATTGAGTCATATTTATCAATCCAGAAGCCAAATTTTCTTTTAATGGAGCATTTCCAATTGCGGGTCTATAGCCTCTTTTGTGTAAGCTTTCTACGCTGCTTTGAAGACTGAGAATTGCTTTATTATTATTTAAATGCAGATGAATTATAAAATCAGGATTATCTAGAGAAATATTTGATCTTTTATTCCAAACTGCCTGTTGCAAATCAGTTATAGAATTTTTTACTTCAAGAGCAGTGAAATGAGTATGACTTAAAGAAGATGTTCTCCCAGTTACTTGAACATTAAACGTTTTATCAAAGTGCAACCAATTTAACCAATCAAATGACTCTCTAACACCCTCATATAAAGATTGCTTGTCATAGCAATTAAAACTTGCAATTTCTCTATAAAAACGAAAAGCTAATCTGGAATAGAAATGAACTCTATAAAAAGTTTCAAAATCACATTCAAAATTAATAAATCTTTTATAAGTATTAATATTAAAGCCGCCTAAATTTGAAATTTCTTCTGCTAAAGATTTCTCTAGTCCCTCGGGAGATGATGCGACTACATTCATATACGATAAAACTTAGTAAAAAAACTATTCAATAACCATTTTGCCTGTCAGAATATAAATGTCCAATTGGACTAGGTGATCTCAACCGATGTTTCGGACAGCGGTTCGATTCCGCTCAACTCCACTATTTGGGGTTGTAATGGTTTCGACGGGGCATAAGGAAGGTGACTGAAGCCGGCTCGGTTAGAGCAAAAACACAAATGCTAACAAAATCGTTAGTTTCTCCCGTCAAACAGCACCAGTTGCTGCTTGATCCTAAAGGAGATGGGGTTATATCAGCCTTATCAACCAAATGATACGAGGAGTCTGGAAGGACTCCACTTTTTTTAAATAACTAAGAAGTTGTAATAGATAATTTATTAGTGTGTAAATATTGCTGCAAATGCTTGTATTAAAAAGAATTTTTTTAATCTTATAAGTATAAATACTGAGAAGATAAGTTTTAAATTAATTTATCTTATTAAAAAATCGAATCTTGCAAAATGGAATCTAATAAAAAACTGAATGACTTGATAATAAATCTCAAACCAAAAGTTATTAGATTCACTGGCGAAAAATTTCCCAATGAACTATGGAATAGTGGTTGTCAAATAAAAAAAATTAAGAAAATATCTAGCTAAAAATTTAATTAAATGCTTGAAAAAGGATTTTTAGGCATTTTTTTTAAACATTTTTTTGAAAATTCCTGAAGTACTTTAAATTCACTTTTATTTAAATTCCACTTAAATACATTCGATACATCTATAACTTGAGATTTTTTTCGCATTCCAACGAGCGGAATAGCTCCTTGATAACAACACCAATTAATTGCTACTTGCGCTTGGGAAACTGATCTTTGATTTGCAATTCTTTTTAAACACCTCCGCAATTCATATGTTGGTTTTTTATAGTTTTCAAATAATGCATTGCGAATAAAACTTTTTTCTTTATTCTTTTCTTTATCTGGATCAATACAAAGTATTCCAAAGGACAAAGGACTATAAGCAAAGAAATCAATATTATTTTCGTCGCAAATTTTTTTTACCTGATATTGTTTTCCTAAATCGGGAGCAAGCAAAGAAAACTGTATCTGAACACTCTTTAGGCTCTGATCTCTTTTTGCTAAGAAATTAATTAATTTCATCAATCTTTTAGGGCCTATATTTGATAAGCCTATTTGAAAATCAAAGCCTTCATCTTTTAAATCGCAAAGATTATTCAACAGCCCTAATTCCTGCCAAGGATTGTATTTTGCAGTTGACCAATGTAATTGCACTATATCTAATTTGTTATTAAGTCTTTCTAAACTTTTCAAAAAAGGTTTATTAAAACCTCTATTACCTATTCTCCAGGGATAAGGTGCGAGTTTGGTTGCTACTTGAATTCTTTTTTTCTTTGCTAAAGGAGTATTTAGTAAAAATTTTCCTATCAACAATTCACTTCTACCCTGAAGATTCCCAGTACCGTAAGAATCTGCGGTATCAATTAGATCGAAACCTCTTCGTAACGCTTCATTATATGTCTCACGTAAATCATCGTCATTTATAGATTGGTAATTCCAGAAAAGCTTATTCCCCCAAGACCACGTACCTAATCCAATTCTTTTCTTCACTAGCCAATTTAAATAAGGAACTTTATAAGGTTATCTAACAATATTAACTTCTTTAAAATATTTCAAAAAATAAGTTTTAAAGCATTAAAAATTAATTTCTCTTGACATTAAGAAATTATTCTCCAAAGTAAGAGAAATAAAAATAAAAAAATTGTTCATTACCGTTTGCGGACAAAAAGGGGGGGTGGCCAAGACCTGTACAAGTATTCACCTTGCAAGTGTTTGGCATTCTGAAGGTAAAAAAGTTTGCATAGTCGATGCCGACAAGAATAGATCTGCTTTAGCATACGCATCAAGAGGCAATCTTCCATTTCCAGTTTTCCCCGTCAGTTCAGCTGCTAAAGCATCAAGATCATCAGAAATTGTAATAACTGATGGCCAGGCTAGCAGTGATCAAGAAGAACTTAAACACTTAGCGTATGGTTCAGATTTAGTTATCTTACCTACAACTGCAAAAGCAAGATCAGTAGAATTAACTGTTGAATTAGCTAATTTATTAAGCAACTTAAAAGTTAACCATGCTGTAGTAATAGTAAAAGTTGATTTTAGACAGCAAAAAGCAGCGCAACAAGCCAAAGCAGCTCTAGAAAATTATGGTTTATATGTTTTTGATACATTTATACCCTTACTTTCAGCATTTGATAAGGCAGAAGCCTCGGGCAATGCTGTATTTGAAGCTGTAGACGATTTAGGTAGATCAGATCCTCGTCGAATGACGGGCTGGTCTGCCTATTGTTCAATTGCCTCACAAATTCCATGCCTGATTTCGAAGCCCTCATCCGACACCAACAACTTAAACAACCAACAACCAATCAGCGCTTAAAAGTAGTTGATTCTCCTAATTTTGAAGGAGAAGAAAACGAAGAAGCAATAATTAGAAAATCTGGATTATTAGTTAATTTTTTTGGAGGTTTTATAGGCTCTGTAATTGGAACTTTAACAATACTGTTTCTTTATATGAATGAATATCTACCATTGGATTTACTAAAATTTAAGTAGTATTAATATCAACCTTGGATAAATAGTATATACACATTGCTGTAATCCTTTGCTATCACAAGGGTTAATTTTTAGAAAATAATCACACCATAATCACAGTCGGCAAAATAATAATCACAGTTTTAGATTTTTAAATCAAAAACCATGCAATATTTAGGATTAATTTCTGCGATCTTATGAGTAATCACAGAATAAGCACATTCATACCAAAGGTGAATATTCGTCTTTAAGAGGGGGATGGAAATTTCCTACTACATTCGCAAGCATTAGACAATTTGTAATTAAAAATTTAAAGGAAATAATTTATTTAAAAATAACTTCTCAACTCCAAAATAAGAACAAGAAAAAAATATGAAATTGATTATTTTATTATTGACTTTTTTAAAAAATTAACCATTGTAAAAAAACATACATGCGCAAAAATGCATTTTCATAAAAGATCAATTTTAGTTTCTTTATTAATGCTTACATCTTTAATAATTAGGAAGACCAACGCTAGCGAAAACTATTGGGCTACTGATGGAAACTCTTCAGGTGGATTTGAAATATTTTCAGTTAATTCACTAATGGATCAAGAACTTCGTATGGTTCTGTTCAAATTTCAGATCCAAATACTTTTAATGATCCCAATGATTTTTATGGAAGTCCGCATGAAATGCTAATAGAAGCAAAGACAGGAGATCTTTTCATAAATTTGCAACCTTTTGGTCAAGATAATTGGTATCATTTTGACTCTTCCACAAAAACATTATCAAGAAAAGATCCAGATGTTTGGTCAGATAATTACGACAAATTTGTCAACAAAAATACTTTCTTCGAAGATTCATCTGGAAACGTAAAACTTCAATTAGGTGACACAAAAATAATTGAGAAAAAGAGTAATGGAGAATTACATCTTGGAGAAAACTCTTGGATTACTAAAGAAGAAAACGGTAGACAAAAAGTTTATGCAAAAAATGCTGCTGGCAACCCAATACCAATCGACTATACAAACGGAACAAAATTACTCATAAACGGAAGAGATGTAGAGCAATCAATTAATAATATTGGTGCTTTGAGTGCTGCTTTAACAGGTTTGCCAACAGTTCCTAATTATACAACTCTTGCTTGCGGATTAGGAACAGGGACGCATGGAGGAGATTTCGCTTTTTCTGGCGGTTGTGCTTCTAAGGTTAATGAAAAACTATCTATTAACTATGCAGCATCTATGACTATGCCTGGTCAAGAATATGCAGGTGATTTTAAAGATACTTTCTCTGCAAGAGCAGGTTTTATTTGGAAATTAGGTAAATCAATTAAACCTACTCAAATCAGTATGGAAGCAAAAATTTTCTCACTTAAAGAAAGTAACAAAGCAATAATTTCCCAAAACGAAGACTTAAAACAAAAAAACCAATCAATCATATCTCAAAATAAATCACTTATAGCAAGACTAGAAAGACTTGAAAAAGTAGCACTAGGCGAGTCTAAATCAAAAAATTTAGCAACTATAAAACTTCCATAATTAAACAGAAATAATAATCACATTATTATCACAGTCGCAAAAGGTATGTATTCTTTTAGAGATTTTTTATTTTTATATCAAGCGATCCCACAGATCACAAAAACTACGTCGTATATTCGCTATTTATTTCTATACGAAAATAATCACTAATAATTGACTGTAATAACTGACTTTTTATAAGTCAATACAATCGTAAGCAAAGTGTAAGTGGTAATTAAAAATTGAGTTATTACTAATAATCTAATTTGCAACCGTAAGCAAACTGTAAGCAACAGAACATGCTTTCTTATCAGTAAATTTTGTTTCTTATAAGTTAAGGTTGTTGAAACATAATATCCCAGTTGTCTTTTCTCTCTTCTTTGAATTTTTCGCTTGGTTCAAAATGTCTTATACCTTTGTCTATTCTTTGACCTCCATCTTTCTTAGGAGTACTCATATATTCTTTTAATGTTTCTTTTATACAATTACTCACTTCAGAACTTTTAAAAATAAAGAAGTTAGGCAATACATCATTTGAACCAATTTCTACTACGACATACCAAAGATTCTTATGTATTTGCTCATTTTTCCTTCCCATCATCCAAGAACTTCTCCTGCCGTCAATTGTTCTTGTTTTAACTTGTATATTTACTGTGCTCAGATTATCTGGATTAGTTGCTATAACATCTATCAATGTTGTTCCATCATCTGTTTTGCCTGCGATATAACCCCTTTGTGCTAACTGTGCTAATACATAAAACTCACCTGCATTACCAAGATTCTTATTCTTATTTGCTTCCATAACAAAAGATGGTTTATCTTTCTACTTTAGATCGACTGTCAATCTACAAGAAAATGATTAAAGATTAAATTCTCTAAAAAAGATTACCTTGAACCTGCTCTCTATTATCTTTAACAGAGTTGCACACTAATCTGGCATATTGTTCTGAATATGCACAGTTTTTACATGATGGATTCGGTTCTGGAATCTGTTCATTATTCATTAAAGAAATCATTTCATCTATTTTGTTTGCAATCCAATCAGAATTCCAATTATAAGGAACTAAATATTCGTCAAAATTCATTCTTTTATTAAATTCATCATCATCTCTTTTTGCATTGCAGACTAAAAAATAAGATGTTTTATATACATCAAACCCCATGCCTTTTAATAGATATGCATAAAAATCCATTTGGATTTTATATCCCTCATGATAAGGATCATCTAGATAGTCTTTTTTATCGACTCTCCCAAGTTTTGCCTGTGATTTGTAATCAACAACTATTAATTGCTTAGTAATTTTATGCTGCCAAATATCATCAACTCCTCCTGTCAAAATTATGTTTGTATCTTTATGCCTCAGCATCAATCCTTTGTGTAATGAATTACGCCAATTATCCATTTCTGGATGATCAAAAGGCACTAGATGACTTAAATCATTTTCAAGAAATAACCGATGAGGAATTTGTCTTTCTCGACAATAATCAAACTCTTTTTTAAGGAGCAAATCAGTAGTCTCATTTAAAGTCCATCCTGGTGTTCCAGGTGGATCTAATCCTTTAACTCTGTCTAAGTAAAAACATCTTTTGCAAGTTAAAAAATTAGAGAATCTTCCTCTACTTATTTTAAAATCTTCTTTTTGATTAGGAGAATAAGAAGAAGATACTCTAGTCCTTAATCCAGTTGCTTTGACAGGTTCTTTTTTACTATTTCTCTTTAGATCAATCATGAAATTGTTAAATCCAGCAAGCGAGATTCACCATTCATAGATTATCTAAATTAGAAACTATAAACAAAATTATTTTTATTCTTTAAAAATATAGTGAACAATTTATGAGTGTAAATTTGCTTTCCACTTTTCGTTCTAAAATTAATTAAAAGTGTTTAAAAAATATGAAGCATGTTCCATTAAAAACTATTCAACTTAAAAATCATCAGGTTTTAAATGAAAAATGGTTGCAAGACATAATTGCTGAGGATCCTTCGATTATTGGTATTGGGGATGTCATTCTCAAAGATAAAGAAAGAATTCATCAAGGTGCTGGCAGACTAGATCTACTACTTCAAGACGCAGATGGTATCGATAGGTACGAAGTAGAAATACAATTAGGAGCAACTGATGAATCTCACATTATTAGAACAATTGAATATTGGGATATAGAAAGGAAAAGATACCCTCAGTACAACCACACTGCAATAATCATTGCAGAAGATATTACGAGTCGTTTTTTAAATGTTATTAGTTTATTTAATGGATCTATTCCATTAATGGCAATTCAAGTAAGCGCTATTCAGACATCATAGGGTGTTGGACTTCACTTCACAAAGGTATTAGATGTTCAACAACTTGGATTAGTTGATGAGGATGAGGAAGTCGCTGAAATTACGGATAGGGACTATTGGTTGAAACGTGGTTCACCAAAAACAGTTTCTAATGCAGATAAAATTTTATCTTTTGTTATTGAGTTTGACCCAACTGCTGAACTGAACTACAACAAATTTTATGTAGGTTTAAAGATTGATGGGAGAGCAAAAAATTATGCAATTATTAGACCTAAAAAAGATTTCTTAGGTTTATCGATAAAAATCCCAGAAACTGAAGAAAATGATTCTTTAATAAATTCGGCAGAATTAATTACATATGAATATGACAGAAAATGGGGTGCATACAGATTGAAAATCAAGGAAAAGGATCTCAAAGAAAAAGCAGATACTATAAAAAAATTACTCCTTGATGCAAAAGAACGTTTTGGGTAAAAATCAAATTGACCAAAAATAAAATAAGAGGGCATTTGTTTGCCCTCTTCGAGTCGTATGCACCTCGCTGTCCACAAAGTCGATGAAGTGCTTTTGACTCCTGAATTATTTCTACTCCTAATGAATGGGAAAAGATAGTCGTGACAACCACAAAGCACTTTTACTCGGGTAATAATACTCTATGAATTTTAAGTTAATAGGAGGACAATATAAATATAGATCTAGGAGGTCTTATGAAACTATTCAATCAATTTAACATTCTTCCAAGATACTTAACTGCGTTTAACTATGCAGGATTAAATCTAAACGAAACCCCAAAAGAACTTGAGAAATGCACCCCTGAGTTTCAAAACTTTTGGGAGAAAGAATGTAGAGAACATCCAACAAATCAAAATTGTTTAATTTACTGCGACTGAGTTATTAATTTTTAGTCTTTATTAGAAAAGGAGGTTTTATGAAACTAACTACTCCATTCACCATTCTCAATCGAACATTCAATGAGATGGATTTCATCAGAGATGCAATGAAGAAAAGAAAATTGGCAACTGAAAGATTGCATGATGATTATAGAAAAATATTCAAAAACAAAGAACATCCAACCATAGTTAATGGATATGTTTGTCCTAGTACGACTAAATTAAATTATTAATAATAAGTCCTAATTTAATGTAAGCAGACCGTAAGCAACAAATTAATAATCTTCAAATCTATTGATATAACTACGTTTTAGCGTTAAGTCGTATATTCGCTATTTATTTCAACATATTTTTTAGAAAGATCGCACCCCCAAGCTGTGCCTTTCGATTCGCCAGAATTTAGATTAATCATAATTTTTACAATATCATCTACTAAATATCTACCTTTCATTCTGGACTTAATATAGTCTGTGACTTTTTGTGGATCATATTTATTTAACTTGCCGTTTTCCAAAATCTGAGCGTTTCCTATATACAAGTCAACGTCATTTAAATTAAATTTAACTCCAGAATTACCTGCAGCAGAAATGATTCGTCCCCAATTCGGATCACAACCATGTATAGCAGTTTTTACCAAGGCAGAATTACAAATAGATTTCGCGAGCATAATTGCATCATCTGTATTTTTTGCTCCTTGAACCAAAACTTCTAATAAACAATTTGCTCCCTCTCCATCCCTTGCAATATTTTTTGCCAAGTTCTGACATACAATATCAATCCCTTGTTGGATAATTGGAAAAAACCTTTTTTCAATTTTCTCTCCTGCATTTATTCCAACAAAAGAATCATTTGTGCTTGTCTCTCCATCAACTGATATTGCATTAAAAGATTTCTGAACCGCAATAGCAGTCATTTTGTCCCATTCTTCTTTTTGAATACCCGCATCACAGGCTAGAAAAGCAAGCATTGTAGCCATGTTGGGGTAAATCATTCCTGAACCTTTTGCAAATCCTGCTATTTTTATTTTTCTACCTTGAATAATCGTCTCTATTGACACTTTTTTCAAAGTCAAATCAGTCGTTAAAATTGCTTCTGCTGCATTTTCAAAATTATTACCCTTTAAATCACTAACTAAATTCGGTAAATTTTTTACTAAATCATTTATTTTTATTGGAACACCAATTACACCCGTTGAGCACATCAAAACTTCTTCTTCTTTTATTCCCAAAAGTTCCGCAATCTTTCCTGTAGCAATTTGAAAATGTTGAATGCCAAGATTTCCTGTACATGCATTTGCTTGACCAGAATTAATTAGTATTGCTCTTACAAAACCTGAAGTTGTTTTAATCCTTTCCTCACAAATATCCACACAAGAGGCTCGAACTATTGATTGGGTAAACATCCCACTAAAAATACTTCCTTCTGGAGCGAGTATTAGTGCTAAATCTTTTTTATTAGAAGCTTTTAAACCAGCAGATATCCCAGCAAAAAGAAACCCCTTGGGTGTTACCTTACTGTCATCAACAAACGACCAATTGGAATCTATTTGGCTCAAACTTTTTGGTATTTTAATTCATACTAACTACTCTTTAATACTAAAGAAACTAAGTAATTAGATTATTATTAATTATATGGATATTCTTCAAAAATTAAAAAACAACCAAAGAAGGATTGGTTTAACAGGAGGTATTGCAAGTGGGAAGACAACCATAACTAATTACATTAGAAAACATAAAAAAATACCAATATTAGATGCAGATCATTTTTCAAGAGAATTAATCAAACCAAACACATATGGATATAAGAAAATTCTTGATTATTTTGGAAATAAAATTATTGATAATAAAAGCAATTCAGAAAGGGAAATAAACAGAAAACTTTTAAGGAACATTATTTTTAAACATTCAGCAAGCAAGGAATGGATTGAAAAACTACTTCACCCCTTAATTAAAGAAAGAATGATAGAAGAATGCAGTCAATACAGAAATAATCAAACTATATTATTGGTTATTCCATTATTGTTTGAAGCAAAATTTGAAGATATTTGCACTGAAATATGGTTAGTTAAATGTCCTAAAGAACTACAAAAAAACAGACTTATCACAAGAGATAAAATTAGCGAAAAAGAAGCATATAAATTGATAAATTTTCAATTAAGTTTTGAAGAAAAAAGAAAATTCTCAGATATTATTTTAGAGAATTCGGATGATCAAAATAAATGGATCAATACGATAAAAGAGCTTCTTTAAGCTTTAGCTATTTAATTTTTCCATAAGAAGTTTATTTGCAAGTTTAGGGTCAGCTTTACCTTTTGTTCTTTTCATAAGTTGACCAACAAAAAAACCAAGTAACTTAGTTTTTCCATTTTTAAATGCTTGAACTTCATTTGGATGTTCATTTATAAGTTCATCAATTATTGGTAAAATACTTGAAGAATCAGATATCATTGCCAACCCTTTTTCTTCAACTAATTTTTTCGGAGAAATATTTTTTTGAATAAGTTCAGGTAAAATTTCCTTTGCAATTTTTCCACTAATTATATTTTTTGAAATCATGTTAATCATTTCAGCAAGATTTTCAGGACTAAGCTTTAATTCACTAAAACTTAGTTTGTTTGATTTTAAATAGCCCACAATATCACTTGTTACCCAATTTGAAGCTAGTTTGGCCTCGGCACCATTTGCTACCGTTTCTTCAAAAAAGTTTGCCATGCTTATTTCATCAGAAATTACCCTTGCATCATATGCAGACAACCCAAATTGTCTTACGTATTTATTTCTTTTCTTTGCAGGTAATTCTGGTAGTTCTTTAAACCATATTTCTTGTTGGGCTTTTGTTATTTCAATTGGACCTAAGTCAGGATCAGGAAAATATCTATAGTCACTGCTACCTTCTTTTAATCTCATACTTTTCGTTAATTGCTTAGCTTCATCCCATAACCTTGTTTCTTGGAAAATTTTTCCTCCATTTTCATAAACTTCTATTTGTCTGGCTATTTCATAATCACAAGCCTTTTGAATTGCAGAAAATGAATTCATATTTTTTATTTCCACTTTGGTACCAAAAGGAGCATTAGGTCCTTTTCTAACTGAAATATTGACATCACAGCGTAATGAACCCTCTTGCATATTTCCGTCTGATACCCCTAGATATCTAACTGTTCTTCTAATCTCTGAAGCATATTCAGATGCCTCTTTACCTGATCTAATATCTGGTTTACTTACAATCTCACAAAGTGCTATTCCAGCACGATTATAATCAACTAAAGAATACTTAGAGCCAGCTAATCTATCACTTCCTGAATGGACTAGTTTTCCTGCGTCTTCTTCCATATGAAGCCTTTCTATACCAATTTTTTTTATATAAGGTTCTTTATCCTTTTCAATTATTTCAACATCTAACCAACCATTTTCAGCTAGTGGCTCATCAAATTGTGAAATTTGATAATTTTTAGGCAGATCAGGATAAAAATATTGTTTTCTATCAAATTTACAATGTTCTGCAACGTTTAAATTTAATGCTAACGAAGTTTTTACAGCATACTCAAGAACAGTCTCATTCAGAACTGGAAGAGTTCCTGGTAACCCACAAACTACAGGATCTATATGTGTATTAGGTGCATCACCAAAAGCTGTTGACGCAGATGTGAATATTTTACTTTTCGTATTAAGCTGTACATGAGTTTCCAAACCAATCACAGCTTCCCAAGATTCCAAATTGTTCATTATTAAAAGTCTCTTTACTAATATTATTGGATATAAAGGAAAAGAGGACCAAAACACAAATAAAAATATTAATTTTTAAATGGCACAAGAAACCAAAAATTCAATATTAATCATTGGCGGTGGACTTTTAGGTTTATCTATTGCTTATGAATTTTCTAGAAATAATTTCAAAGTTTTAGTTTTAAGCAAAAACAGAAATGAATCAGCTGGATTTGTTGCTGCAGGAATGTTAGCTACTCATGCCGAAGGGCTCGAAGATGAATTACTAAAATTTGGTCAAGAAAGTCAAAATCTAATTCCAAAGTGGATAAAAAGTATTGAACAAGATAGTAATATTAAATGCGGTTTAAAAAAATGTGGCATAGTAGTTCCTTTTAAAAACAAAGAAGATCTTGAAGAGTTTCCCACTTATGAATATGGAAAATATTTAAATCACAAAGATCTTCAAACAGAAATTAATGGAATGAATTCTATTTGGAAACATGGTTTACTTTTTGAACAAGATGGTCAAATAGATAACCGAAGAAGACTGATGCGTGCTCTTGAGAGAGCATGCTCCTTGCATGGAGTCGAATTTCAAGAAGGATCAGAAGTAGAGGATTTGACATTCGAAAAAAACAAAATTACAGGTGCAACAGTTTTATGTGCCACTGGGGAAATAAAAAAAATTAACTGCGAAAAAGCAATTATATGCAGCGGTGCTTGGAGTAAAAAAATTTTTAATAAGATTCAAGTCTTTCCTGTAAAGGGACAAATGCTATCAATACAAGGTCCAACAAATTTTTTGAAAAGGATTATTTTTGGTCCAAAAACTTATCTAGTTCCCCGTGATGATGGACTTATTATAGTTGGAGCGACAGTTGAAAAAGATTCAAAATTTAATCAAGGTAATACTCCTAATGGAATAAAACAACTGCAAGAAGGCATTCGCTCCTTATTGCCAGAAGCTATTAATTGGCCACAAATGGAACATTGGTGGGGATTTAGACCTTGCACACCAGATCTAAAACCAATAATTGGAAAATCAAAAATTGAAAATCTTTTTATAGCTACGGGACATTACAGAAATGGAGTTTTATTTTCTGCAATAACAAGTGATCTTCTTTTGAAAATAGTTCAAAATAAAAATCTCAAAGAAATAGAAAAAAGCTTTTTAGAAAAATTTAGTTTAGATAGATTTGCGATTTAAATTTTAATTTTCAGATCGCCATTTCGAATCAGAAGTTTTCCACTCACATAATTCCTCTTCGTTAAACCATAGATCAATTTCAAATTTTGCTGTATCTTCTCCATCAGAACCATGAATAATATTCCTCCCAATATCAATAGCTAAATCACCTCTAATTGTTCCAGGCTCTGCTTCCAGAGGTTTTGTTGCACCTATTAGTTTTCTAGCACTCAAAATAACTCCTTCGCCTTCCCACACCATTGCTACAACAGGACCACTTGAAATAAAGTCTACTAAATCACCAAAAAAGGGTCTTTCTTTATGTACTCCATAATGATTTTGAGCAAGTTCTTTTGAAGGAATTAATTGCTTTAATCCAACCAATTTAAATCCTTTTTTTTCAAATCTGCCAATAATCTCAGAAACATATCCTCTTTGAACTCCATCTGGTTTAATTGCAATAAAGGTTCTCTCTTTGGTCATTTAGTTAATAATCACTCTATGTATATTCAACTTTTGGGTGGTAACTTGGCAAGTAATCATTAAAATAAAAGATATTGTTTTGAGTTATTTTCAAAAACATTTATTAATCACTAAGACATAAATTGACCAATTTTGAGCCGAAAAAATTAAAGAATATTTGGACTATTGAAGATAGTATTTCGACTTATAACATAGACAAATGGGGAGATAAATATTTTTCTATAAATTCCAAAGGAAATATATCAGTGACTAAAGATATAAAATCTGAAAATAAGATTGATCTTTTTAAGCTTGTCAAAGAACTTAAGAGTAGAGAAATAAATCCTCCATTAATCATAAGATTTAATGATATCTTGAAAGATCGAATAAATGCATTACATGACTCTTTTTTAAAAGCAATAAAAACCTATAAATATAAGAACATTTATCAAGGCGTTTTTCCTGTCAAATGTAATCAACAGAAAAATGTCCTAGAAAAGATAATAGAATTTGGTAGGCAATGGAATTTTGGTTTAGAAGTAGGAAGTAAATCAGAACTATTAATTGGCCTTGCACTTCTTGAAAACCAAAATTCATTATTAATATGCAACGGATATAAAGATAAAAAATATATTCAGATTGCTACTTTGGCAAGAAAGCTCGGCAAAAATCCAATAATAGTTATTGAACAACGAGATGAGGTAAAAAGAATTATTCAAGCAGTTCAAGAACTTAACGCGACTCCATTGATAGGAATTAGAGCAAAATTATCAAGTAAAAGTAGTGGTAGGTGGGGTAAATCTATTGGAGATAATTCCAAATTTGGATTATCAATCCCAGAAATTATGTTGACAATAAAAGAACTAAAAGAAGCAAACCTTATCAACGAAATGAAATTGCTCCATTTTCATATAGGCAGTCAAATAAGTGATATTGCTGTGATCAAAGACGCATTACAAGAAGCGAGTCAAATATATGTTGAACTATGCAAACTAGGAGCCCCAATGAAATATATCGACGTTGGGGGAGGATTAGGAATAGATTTTGATGGAACTAAAACCTCCTCTAACACCTCTACTAATTATTCTCTTCAAAATTATGCTAACGATGTAATTGCAACTATTAAGGATTCATGTGAATTAAATAATATCAAGCATCCAACCATAATCTCAGAAAGTGGAAGAGCAATAATTAGTCATTGTTCAGTTTTAATTTTTAATGTCTTAGGAACAAGTCATGTCAGTTCCAAACTACAAATTTTTGATAAAAAAAATCAACAATTAATAATTTCAAATTTACTTGAAACTTTCTACGAATTAAAAAAACTTAAAAATAAAAAAATAAATTTATCTCAAATAATTGAACTATGGAATGATGCAAAAAAGTTTAAAGAAGATTGCTTAGTCGCTTTTAGATTAGGATTTTTAAGTTTGGCAGAAAGAGCTTATGCCGAAGAACTTACTTGGGCTTGCGCAAAAGAAATTTCTAATAACCTGAATAATGATGAAATCAATCACCCTGATTTATCTGAAATTACAGAAACTCTTGCGTCAACTTATTATGCAAATTTATCTATCTTTAAATCTATTCCCGATAGCTGGGCAATAAATCAGATTTTTCCAATAGTACCAATACATAGGCACTTAGAGGAGCCTTTCTGCAAAGGCAACTTTGCAGATTTAACTTGTGATTCAGATGGGAAACTAAATAATTTTATTGATGATGGAAAAATTAAATCATTACTAAATTTACATAAGCCAGAGGAAGATAAAGATTATCTAATTGGAATTTTTATGACTGGAGCCTATCAAGAAGCATTAGGAAACTTGCACAATTTATTTGGCAGTACAAACATTGTTCATATAGACATAAATCAAGATAATTCATATAAGGTCAAAAATATTATTAAAGAGGACAGTAAATCTGAAATTTTACAATTATTAGATTACAGTTCAGCTTCTTTGGTTGAATCTATAAGGATTAATACTGAATCAGCAATTGATCAAAAAAAATTAACTATTGAAGAAGCAAGAAAATTAATGGATCAAATTGAAATTAGTCTCAGAAAAAGTAGTTATTTATCAGAATGACTATCTAAAGTTTTTTGGAAATGATTTTTAGCATAATCTAGAGCATCACTTAACTTATCAATATCTTTAGCACCTGCTTGAGCAAAGTTAGGCTTTCCTCCTCCACCTCCCGAACAAATTCTTGCAATCTCATTAATTAATTTACCTGCATGCAATCCTTTTTTTACTGCATCATCACCTAAAGAAACTACAAATAACAACTTTCTGTTTTCTGGATTTGGTATTCCACCAAGAATCACTATTGCTTTATTTCCCAAATGAGAAGTTAAATTAAGTGCTGCAGATTGCAGAGAATTCCCATCTAAGCCATCAATCTGATTTACTAAAATTGAAAAAGAATTTACTATTTCTGCGGATGATTTTATAGAAGAGTATTTAAAATATGCAATTTCATCTTTCATTTTTTGTATCTGTTTATTCTTATTAATAAGCTCTGCTTGCAAATTATTAACCCTTTCAAAAAGTTGATTAGGATTTGCTTTTAACAAATCACTTAGTTGGTTTACTAAAGCATTTCTATCACTGAAATAGTCTAATGCTGATTGACCTGATAATGCTTCAATTCTTCTTACTCCGGCTGAGATTCCTTCCTCACTAATTATTTTGAAAGAACCTAATTCGGATGTAGTTTTAACATGTGTGCCACCACAAAGTTCCATTGAAACTCCTTGTACATTAACAACGCGCACTTCATCATCATATTTTTCTCCAAACATAGCGACTGCACCCTTTTCAAGAGCCTCACTCTTAGACATATTTTTTATTTCTAGGGCATGATTTTCTATAATCCAAGAGTTAACTAAAGTCTCAATCTTAGAAATTTGATCTTTAGAAATAGGATTAGAGGAATTAAAGTCAAATCGTAACTTATTAAAGGCTACTAATGAACCTTTTTGTCCAACACTTTCATTGACAACTGATTTAAGTGCAGATTGTAATAAATGAGTAGCTGTATGATTTGCAGCAGCCTTAGCTCTATTAGAAGAGCTGACATTAGTCTTAACTTTTTGTCCAATAGTTAATATTCCTTTTTTGATCGTTCCATGATGTAAAAAAACATTTTTCTTTCGCATAACATTATCAACCAAGACCTCTACATCTTTTGAAAATATCTTTCCAATATCACCAACTTGCCCGCCAGATTCTCCATAAAAAGTTGTCTGATCAAGAACAATTAAAACTTTCTGACCTTCACTTGCTTGCTTAACTAATATTGAATCCAGGAATATACCCTTTATTTCAGCTTCCGAAAGGAGTGAATCATAACCATTAAAAACAGTTTTGTTAAAAAGATCTATTTCTCGCTCTAAAGATCCCTCTAATGTCAAATCAATATTACTTGAAGCAGCTTTAGCTCTCTCTTTTTGTGCATTCATTTCTTCTTCAAAACCCTTTACATCTACACTGATACTATTTTCTTCAGCAATTTCTACAGTAAGTTCTAGAGGAAATCCATAAGTATCATAAAGTTCAAAAGCTTTAAAACCAGAAATTAATTTCTGTCCTGAAGAAATTAACTCATCTAGCAATTTCTCTCCTCTTTCAAGAGTTTCCCTAAACCTTACTTCTTCAATTTTTATCTCATTTAAAATTAAATCATTATTATTTTTTAAATCAGGATAATTATTTTGCATTAAATTTATCCCGACAGTAGCAATATGAGGTAAAAATTCATTTGTTATGCCTAATAATCTCCCATGTCTGACCATTCTTCTAATAAGCCTTCTTAATATATATCCCCTGCCGAGATTACTTGCTGCTACTCCATCAGAAATTAAATGAATAATAGCTCTTGTATGATCTCCAATAATTTTTAAAGAAATTTTGTTTTTATCATCTGAAGAAAAATAATCAATATTTGCGATCTCACAAATTTTTTGAATGATAGGAAAAATTAAATCTGTCTCATAATTATTTTGCTTTTTTTGCAATATTTGAGCCATCCTTTCAAGGCCCATTCCTGTATCAATATTTTTAAATTTTAAATCTGTCAATTTTCCATTAAGATCACGATTATATTGCATAAAAACAAGATTATAAAATTCAATAAAACGATCTCCATCTTCTAAATCAATATTCTGTAGACCTTTTTCAGGATGAAAATCATAATAAAGTTCTGAACAAGGTCCACATGGACCTGTTTTGCCAGATGACCAAAAATTATCTTTCTCTCCTAGATTCACTATCCTATCTGGATGAATACCAATTTCATCTCTCCAAATTTTTGCAGACTCTCCGTCTTCGTGAAAAACACTCACAATTATATTTTCAACAGAAAGTTGATAAATATTAGTAACTAATTCCCAAGCCCACTGAATAGCCTCTCGTTTAAAATAATCTCCAAAAGAGAAATTACCAAGCATTTCAAAAAAAGTGTGGTGTCTAGCTGTAACTCCTACGTTTTCTATATCGTTTGTTCTGATGCACTTTTGGCTAGATGTAGCCCTTTTTGAGGGTCTTTCTTGTAAACCTAAAAAAACTGGCTTAAAAGGTAGCATTCCAGCAATTGTGAGCATAACCGTAGGATCATCTGGAATCAAAGATGCACTTGGAATGATTTTATGTAATTTTTCACTGTAAAATTTTAAAAAAGCATTTCTTATCTCATCTCCAGTAACTATTTTTTTGATTAGTTGAGATGTCATTTATCCAGAATAAGAATAAAAATTAAAGAAAAGCGTAATTTCGGTTATTTCGCAAAAATGATCACGCGGATCTATATTCTATATAACTAAAGTTATATTATAAAGCGAATTATTCTATGATAATCTCTGCCCAGACAAGTAATTCTAAATTGGTACAAAAAAATAACAAGTTGACAGTCCAATCTCAAAACTTCACTGATGATTCTTGTGCCATAAGATCTTTGGATTGGGATCGTAGTAGATTTGATATTGAATTTGGTTTAAGAAATGGAACTACGTACAATAGTTTTATAATTAGAGGCGAAAAAATAGCAATTATTGATACTAGTCACGCAAAGTTTGAAGAATTATGGTTTGAAGAATTACTGAAAAAGGTAAATCCACAAGAAGTTGATTATCTAATTACAAGCCATACAGAACCTGATCATTCTGGTTTAATAGGTAATCTTTTAGAATTAAACCAAAATATCACAGTAGTTGGATCAAAATTAGCACTTAAATTTATTGAAGACCAAATACATATTCCCTTTAAGAGTCTAGAGGTTAAGAGTGGAGAGTTTTTAAATCTCGGAACTAATCCTAATAGTGGTTTAGACCATAATATTGAATTTATAAGTGCACCAAATTTGCATTGGCCAGATACCATATTTTCATATGATCACAGCACACATGTTCTCTATACATGCGATGCATTTGGGCTCCATTATTGTTCTGACGAATTTTTTGACACTGATCAAAAAGAAATTTACGATGATTTCCGTTTTTATTATGATTGCCTTATGGGTCCAAACGCTAGAAGCGTTCTGCAGGCAATTAAAAGAATAGATAAGCTACCTGAATTAAAAACAATAGCTGTTGGTCATGGGCCTTTGCTCCATAATCAGGTCAATTTTTGGAAAGGAAAATATCTAGAATGGAGTAGCAATAAAAGCAAAGGTAATGATTTTGTCTCAGTCTGCTATATAAGCGACTATGGTTATTGTGATCGACTAAGTCAAGCGATATCTCATGGAATAAGTAAAGCAGATGCACAGGTTCAATTAATTGATTTAAGATCTTCTGACCCGCAAGAATTAACAAGTTTAATTTCCGAATCAAAAGCAGTAGTCATTCCCACATGGCCAGTAAACTCAGATAATGAATTAAAAGAATCTCTCGGTACTTTATTTGCAGCACTAAAACCAAAACAATTTACTGCTGTCTATGATGCATTTGGTGGAAATGATGAACCAATAGATTCCTTAGCTAATAAATTAAGAGAACTTGGTCAAAAAGAAGCTTTCTCACCTTTAAGAGTTAAAAATATTCCAGATCCCATTGTTTATCAACAATTCGAAGAAGCTGGAACAGACTTGGGTCAATTGATCAATAAAAAGAAGAATATTGCCTCTATGAAGAGCCTTGATTCAAATTTAGATAAAGCGTTAGGTAGATTAAGTGGAGGATTATATGTGGTTACAGCTAGCCAAGGAGAAGGTTCGACATTTAGACAAAGTGCAATGGTCGCGAGTTGGGTTAGTCAAGCAAGCTTTTCTCCACCAGGTATTACAGTTGCAGTAGCAAAAGATAGAGCTATTGAATCATATATGCAAGTTGGTAAAGGTTTTGTTGTGAATATCTTGAGAGAAGATAACTATCAAAAAATGTTCAGACATTTTTTAAAAAGATTTGCCCCTGGAGCTGATAGATTTGCAGATGTAGATGTAATTAGCAACATCGCTGAAGGAGGACCAGTTCTCTCAGATTCACTCGCCTTTTTAGATTGTAAAGTTAATTCCAGATTGGAGACTCCAGACCATTGGATAATTTACGGAATTGTTGAAAATGGTAATGTTTCTGACTTATCATGCAAGACAGCAGTTCATCACAGAAAAGTTGCTAATCACTATTAGAAAATAAGTCTTTAAAATGTCAGTTATTAATATAGGCTTACTTGCAGAAAATCAAAACTTATCAGAATTTGAAATTACCGAAAATTTTTCTTGTGTAAGATTCTTAGACCAAAATAAAGAAAGATTTGAACTTGAATTTAACCTTGAAAAAGGAACATCTTTTAATACTTTTTTCATTAGAAGTCATGAGGAACTTTTTATTATTCATCCACCTGAGAAACAATACTTAAATTCATTGAATAAAGTAATTTCTATGTTTTGCGATCAATTTGAATTAAATAAAATCAACTTCATTTCTGGTCATATTAATCCCAAAATTATTGAAACTATAAAAAATATAAGTACCCAATTTCAAAACACAACTATTACTTGCTCTAATCCAGGTTATAAACTTATTAGCGAACTTTGGAATCAAAGAAATCCTACCTTAGAAAACTTTATTGAAATTCAATTACCTGAAATAAACATAATCAAAAAAGAACTTAATTTAGAATTAGATAACATTTCACTAGAGTTAATTCCTATTCCAACAGCACGTTGGCCTGGTGGCCTGATAATTTATGAACGTAATCAAGAAATACTTCTTAGTGAAAAAATTTTCTCTGCACACATTGCATCTAAATATTGGTCTGAAACAAATCGAGTTAGTACAGAAATTGATAGGAAACATTTTTATGATTGCTTGATGGCACCAATGTCTAATCAAGTAGTATCAATAACTGAAAAAATTGCAGATTATGACATTAAAACTATTGCACCATTACATGGTCCCGCGATCGAATATAGCTTAAAAAGCTTTTTAAATGACTATATTAGGTGGGGAGAGAATCTCTCAACAAATAATCCTAAAATCGCTCTGATATATGCAAGTGCATATGGGAATACAGCCTCAATAGGTGATGCATTGGCTAAAGGGATAAATAGAACTTCTGTAGAAGTTGAAAGTATTAATTGTGAATTTACTCCTAATGATGTACTTGTAAAATCTATCCAAAATGCTGATGGATATTTAATAGGCTCACCCACATTGGGAGGTCACGCCCCAACTCCAATAGTTAGTGCATTAGGAACACTGTTAGCAGAGGGTAATAGAGATAAGCCAGTTGGAATTTTTGGCAGTTTTGGCTGGAGCGGCGAAGCTATAGATTTACTTGAAACAAAATTAAAAGACGGTGGTTTTAAGTTTAGTTTTGACCCTATAAGGATTAAATTCAGTCCAAATAAACCAAAGATTAAAGAGTTAGAAGAAATAGGAACTCACTTTGGAAGAAAAATTATAAAAAAAGCAAAGAAAAAACCCAGAAAATCAGATACTGGAATGATTACAAGCAAAACGGATCCAAAGCTACAAGCTCTTGGAAGAGTAATTGGTTCTCTTTGTGTCCTGACAGCCTCTAAAGGCAAAGATGAGAATAATATTAAAGGAGCTATTCTTGCATCTTGGGTTAGTCAAGCAAGTTTTTCTCCGCCCGGGTTAAGTATTGCAGTAGCAAAAGATAGATCGGTAGAGTCTCTTCTGCAAATAGGAGATTCATTCGCATTAAATATTCTTAGTGAAAAAAATTTTAAAGAACCTTTGAAAAGATTCACAAAGCCCTTTGCGCCTGGAGAAGATAGATTTGAAGGAATAAATATTGAATTAACTCCTAATGAACAGATAATCATTCCTGAATCGCTCGCATGGTTAGATGCTTCTGTAAAAGAAAGAATGGAATGTGGAGATCATTGGGTAATTTACGCGGAGGTACTACACGGTAATATACTAAAATCCGATAGTCTAACGGCAGTTCATCACCGCAAAACAGGTGCTAACTATTAAATTTATTTATCTAATTTATGACTGAAACAAAAGATCTAATAATAATTACGGCTAGTTGTGGTAAAAATCTAGAACTTTCTGAAAAATTTCTTGAAAAAAGTAATGAACTTAAAATAAGTTCTGAAATTTTAGATCTTACCACTTTTGATATTCCATTATTTAATCCAAGAATTCACAGCAAAGAAAATATTCCAAATGAAATAAAAGAATTAAAAAAAAAGCTTTTCAAGATTGAAAGGTGGGTAATTTGTGCGCCTGAATATAATGGATCTATACCTCCCATTCTCTCCAACTTCATAGCATGGCTTTCTATTTCGGGAGATGACTTTAGGAATTTATTTAATGGTCAACCGATTGCAATTGCAACATTTTCTGGTGGCATAGGGTTAGAACTTCTGACCTCATTACGCATTCAATTAGTGCATTTAGGCAGTCAAGTATTAGGGAGACAACTTTTGTCCTCATATAGTAAACCTATAGATACAAAAACTATTGAAGATATTATTCAAAGACTTTTACAAATGAAAAAAATAAAAACATAAACATTTCAAACCTAATAAGGTATCATTCTTTTTCATTCCAAACTTTCAAAATTTCTCTAGCCATAGGCAGTGCATGAACAGATCCCCCACCAGGAGTATTTTGTGCAAAAGCAACTACAAGTAATTCGCTTTTTTCAGAGGGAGTAAAGCAAACGAACCAAGCGTGATCTAATCCGCCTTCACCATCTTCAGCAGTTCCAGTTTTGCCTGAAACTGGAGGTAAATTTGAAACTCCATAATTAATTGATACTCCTGTGCCAGACTCTACTACTTTCCTGAGACCACTTTTTATCAACTGAATATTATTTGAATCAATATCGAGTTTAATAAGTTTTTTATCTGAAAGATTTTCTGCATCTTTTTTAACTAAATAGGGAGTAACTAGATAACCTCCATTTGCAATCGCTGCATATGCTCTAGCTATTTGAATAGGGGTAACTTGTACAACAAATTGTCCAATAGACATACTCGCAATATCTTCTGGAACCCAAGGGGTTTTTCCTGGTTGCCCCCATCCTCTGCCTTCTTTAGCCCATTCACTACTAGCTACTAATCCTATATTTTCTTGTTCAGAAATTTCAATTCCAGATAAAGAATTAAAACCAAGCTTTCGTGAGACCTTATGAATTTCATCAACTCCTACTCCATAACCTACTTGATAAAAAAAAGTATTACTAGAAACTCTTAAAGCATCTTCATAACCTATTACCCCAAAGCCTAAATCATTATGCTCTCTAAAACATTGGCTCCCATAAGTTATACATGGTTTCGTATCTAACATGGTTTCTCTCGGGAATTTTCCGCTTTCCAAGCCAGCTAATGCCGTTACAATTTTCCAAACGCTTCCTGGATCGTAGGCATTTAATGCTCTATTAAATAAAGGTTTTTCAGGAGAATTAAAAAGTTTATTATATTCTTTCTCAGGTTTAAAATCCTTTGAGAAAAAATTTAAATCAAATGTAGGTTTACTTGTCATTGCTCTTATTGCACCATCTCTTGGATCCATCACTATTATCGCTCCAGCTTTTTTGTCTTTAAGAACTTCCTCAGCAACTAATTGAAGATTAAGGTCGATTGTTAGTTCAATATCATTACCTTGTACTGGAGGTCTCATACCCAATGATCTTTGAAATTGCCCTAATGAATTTACTTCCACTATTTCTCCACCCCATTCACCTCTTATAAAGTCTTCGTAAACATATTCAATTCCTGTTCTTCCAATTAAATCATTTAATTTATAACCTCTCTTAGATAAGAATTTATATTCTGATTCAGTAATTGGCTGAGTATAACCAATTACATGAGCCGCAAGGGATTTATAAGGATAATTTCTAATTAATTTGGTAGCTATTTCAAAACTAATTAAATTACCTTCATTTTCCTTGAATTTTATTAATTGATCTACATTTAAATCATCAAGAATAATTACTGAAAGTTTTTGATTTTTTAGGCCATCAGAATATTTTTGTTGAATTACTTTACTATCAATATTTAACAATTTAGAAATACTTGATTTATGTTTTTCCCAATTGTTTTTTTTAATAGATTGAGGCTTGATTATTAAAGAATATTTAACTCTACTATCTGCTAAAACATAACCATTTTTATCCATTATCCTTCCGCGTATTGGCTGTGAAGCAATAAGCCTAATCCTATTCTCATCTGACATTTTCTTAAAAGATTCATAATTTAAAAGTTGTAAAAAAATTAACCTAAATAGAATCAATAAAAATGAAATAGAAGAAAAAATAAGTAAGACTAAAGGTTGTCTTCTCTTTAATGAAATAAGTTTTTTATCAGGACTTTTTTTCAAAAATATTAAATTTTTTTAAAAATTGTTTTTTCTAATAAAGCAATGGTTGATTTTATCTCATTAAGTCTAGTAATTAAATCTTTATAATCACTATCCGAACTGTTCAGATTAAACTCATCATTTTCAATATTATTTGAATTCAAATTTTCACTCATAAAACTTATACTTTTTTAAGGAATTATTCCAATTAATATAATCTTAAATAAGAAATCTAATTTTTTTATAATTATATTAATTTAGATACTTAAAAAAATATCGAAACAAATTAATTTAATTGCTTTATATTTTGTTCAAAATAAGGATTACAACTATTCTTTGCTATCCCTAAAGACCATCCAATAAATGAAGAAATAAATATTGTGACGATTAACGGCAAAATGGCTTGCTGAGTATTTTCAAGATTAAACCATTCTTTCCAGCTACTCAAAAACCGTTCTCGTTGAAATTTTCTTTTTTCATTTTCTAATAATCTCGCTTTTTTGGCGAAAGATTTTGTAACCCACTTTTCAAAAGGTATCTTTTTTATAATCGCCATTTTTCTCTCAACTTCTAATAATTGTCCGGGACTAAGATTAGGATGAAATGTACTTATCAATTCAAGAGTTTTTAAAAACATCTCAACAGTTCCATCTTTTATGAGCTTTTGCTCATGACTTAAATCAGCCCACTCTATTTCTGGATAAAAACGGTTCCTATTTGGTGAAATTTGATCCTCTGACATTTGACCAGGTTCTCTAAGCCACCTATTAGTATTTTCGTCAAATCTCCGCCAATATAAAAAAGGATTAATAAAAATTGTTTTCCCAGATACTTTGACTACATCTTGTTGAAGATGATTAGTTATCTTTCTTTCATTATTTTTCGATTTAATCAAAAGTCTAAATTAATAATCTAATTAAAGATTATCTTTTATTCACTATTTTTCCAGAAATTATGAAAAATTATCCTATGAATATTAAGTTATCGATAACTGCCAACGCTTCTTTAAATAATTACAGTATTCACAATTTAAGGAAGGGTTGGGGAAAACATCCGATCGTAATAAATTAACCGTATCAATTATCTTATTTTCTACCCATGAAGTTGAGCAATCCAATTTAATTAGATGAACATCAAAATTTAATTGGTTATTAAATAACTCTTCATTTTTCTTTCCATTGAAATATAAAAGATAAGCTTCTTTAGCTACTTGAAAACCGTTTTTTTTAAATAACCACTGATACATTTCTAGTTGTCTCTTATAAGCTTTTGCATATTCGTATTTATTAAAAGTCTCGGACCAATCAAAGTTATTTCTAGATGTAGCTTTTACGTCAATAATAATAAGGTCGCCATTGTTTTTCTGCCAAATATCATCCACAGCTCCTCCAAAATCATAATTATGTTCAATTGACTTATATCTTATCCCTTGAAAATTACTTCTCCAACGTTCTAAATCTTTGTGTTTGAAAGGCACAGCATCAATTCCATATTCAATAAATAAAGGATGCGGCTCCTGAATTTTTCTATAATGATCAAATTCATTTTTACATAAATTATCTACAGCTATATTCAGGGTAAATGGTAATGATGGCGGTTTTATTTGATGTTTTTTGTCCAGTACACAACATCTTGGACAACTAAGATATTTCTCAACTGTAGATCGACTTAATTTAATAATATCGGGCATTACGTTTTAAATCTCATTTAAAAATTTCTTGCATAAATAAAAAACTTTAAATTTTTTAGAAATTTGAAGATTTACTCCCACTCAATAGTTCCAGGAGGTTTGCTTGTAATATCATAAACAACTCTATTAACTGAACTTACTTCGTTTACGATTCTATTTGCAATCCTCTCCAAAATCTGAAAAGGAATTTTTGACCAATCGGCTGTCATACCATCTTCACTAGATACACAACGTAACACTATTGGCCATGCATAAGTCCTTTTATCACCCATAACTCCTACTGTTTTTACAGGTAGCAAAACTGCAAAAGCTTGCCAAATATCATTGTAAAGACCTGCTTTTTTAATTTCATCTCTTACTATCCAGTCTGCATCTCTTAAACATTCAAGTTTTTCATTATTTACCTCTCCCAAAATTCGAATAGCTAATCCTGGTCCTGGGAATGGATGCCTTTTTATAATTTCGTCCGGCAAACCTAAAGCAGCGCCCAGTTTTCGGACTTCATCCTTAAAAAGTTTTCTTAAAGGCTCAACTAATTTAAATTGTAAATCTTTTGGCAATCCACCGACATTATGATGACTCTTTATTTTTACAGCTATTCTTTCTCCTGTTTTAGGATCAATATTAGTCCCAGCACTTTCAATAACATCAGGATAAAGAGTACCTTGGGCTAAATATTGAAAAGGTCCCAATCTATTGCTTTCTTCCTCAAATACTCTAATAAATTCTTCACCTATAATTTTTCTTTTTTGTTCTGGATCAGTAATACCTTTTAATTTGGCAATAAACCTTTCCCTTGCATTAATATATTCAACTTTTATATGAAATTTCTTATCAAAAAAATTCATTAAAAATTCTGGTTCACCTTTTCTCATGAAACCTTGGTCTATAAACATGCATGTAAGCTGATTGCCAATAGCTTTATTGAGAAGAAAAGCAAGAGTTGAGGAATCAACTCCTCCAGATAAGGCAAGCAAAACTTTTTTATTGCCAACTTGCTCTCTTATCCTGGGAATAGTTTCCTCTATATAGGTTTCGGTTGTCCAATCAGCCGCACAACAAGAAATTTTATAAACAAAATTTTTAATTATCGTCATCCCAAACTCTGAATGAATAACTTCAGGATGAAATTGTACGCCAAATAATTTCTTTACATCATTTGAAATTGCTGCATGGAGTGTGTTCTCGGTATGAGCAATTTTATTAAATCCATCAGGCAAACAATTAATAGAATCGCCATGACTCATCCACATTATAGATTTATCTTCTACATCAGAAAAAAGGTCAGATTCTTGGTCTATATTTATTGGTGCTCTACCATATTCAGCTCGTTTGGTTGCTGAAATAACAGATCCTCCAAGTTCTTTGACCATTAATTGCATTCCATAGCATATGCCAAGAATAGGAATTCCTAAATTAAAAATGTTTTCATCACACTTAGGCGCATTTTGTTCATATACAGAATTTGGGCCTCCACTCAAAATAATCCCTTTAGGGTTAATATTTTTAATTTCCTCAATTGAAATGTAATTACTTACCACAATAGAAAAAACATTAGTTTCTCTAATTCTTCTTGCAATCAATTCAGAATATTGAGATCCGAAATCCAAAATTAATATTGAAGGATCTCGTTCTTTTTTTAAAATTATTTGACTCATGTATAAAAGTTAACTCAATTTATTTACAAAAGCATAATGAATCACAAATTAATCTCATTGAAAATAAGAAATATAATTATTGCCGTTAATTCCAGCCCACCTAATTTTCCTTTTTCTATCAAAAATGATTGATGCTATTTCAATATCAGTTTTTACATACCTATTTACATAAGTAAAAGAACGCTTTTCGATCGTATTTGATAAATTCTTGAATAATTTATCAGCTAATGATTTATTAAATCTTTCAAGAAGTTGTAATGCATTCTCAAGATTATCTAACTGAGATAATTCAACTATTATTTCAGGTGGCAACTTATCTTGAACGGCTAAATAAACAAGAATCTCAATTCTTGCATCAGCTAAATGATTATGTGTATGAAAAATACCGCCTGCTAATTTAATTAATTTCCCGTGATAACCAAATAGAATTACAGTTTTAACTTTTTTTATTGCAGCATCAACTAATAATGGTCCTATCCAATTTCCAATTTTGATAATTGGCAAATTAACATTATAAGTTTTGGCCAAATTTAACCCATTTTCACCAATAACAAATATAACTTCCCCTTTAAAATCATTTTGAGTTAACTTTGCTAGATTATTTTTAGCCTCTTCTAATTGATCAGGTGAAGCACTCGAATAAGTCTCAGCAGAAGTACCAATAATAGATAATCCATCAACAATACCAAATGACTTATTACTAGTTCTTTCTGCTAAAAACTCACCATTTGGAAAAATAATTTCTAGTTTCAAATTAAAGCCGGCAGGAATACTATTTAATAAATTTTCATATAAAACTTCTTTTGCAAAATTAGAAATACATATCTCTGATGTATCTTCTTTTATGCCTACCCCAGATCCTGCAATAATATTTATTGGAATTGTTTGAACAGTATTATTAAAAGAAATTTTTTCTAAAGAGGCTATTGTCCATATCTCTAAGTTTTGTGTTATGTCAAGATCTAAGCCAGACTTTGCAAAGGTAATTCCTAGTGCATGCGAGTCATCTTTAAGTAAACCAACAGAATGAATCTCGATTTTTATTTCTTTTTTTTCATTAGGAATTTTTATTAGTTCATAATTCTTAAATGGTAATCCAACTAGTTTATTTAATGCTGACTTAGCAGCTCCAGCAACCCACAAAGGTAAAGAAATTCCTTTTTTCAAATCAAGTAATTGAAAAATATATAATGAGAACTAATCTAAGAATGACCTATTTAATAAAAAGTGGCCATACAACAAAAATTATCATTGATGATTCCTGGACCCACGCCAGTTCCAGAAAAAGTTTTACAAGCATTAAGTAAGCATCCAATAGGCCATCGCAGTAAAGAATTTCAAGATCTCGTAGAGAGTACAACTAAAAATTTACAGTGGCTCCATCAAACTCAAAATGATGTTCTAACAATCACTGGAAGTGGGACTGCCGCAATGGAGGCTGGAATAATAAATACCTTAAGTAAAGGAGATAAAGTAATTTGTGGAGAAAATGGAAAATTTGGCGAAAGATGGGTAAAAGTTGCTAAAGAATTTGGTCTGGAAGTAATAAAAATTGATTCCGAATGGGGCACTCCACTTGATCCAGAAGAATTCAAAAAGGTATTAGAGGAAGATAAACAAAAAGAGATAAAGGCGGTTATTTTGACTCATTCTGAAACCTCAACAGGTGTAATTAATGATTTAGAAACTATTAGTTCATATATTCGTGCACACAACACAGCTTTATCAATAGTTGACTGCGTTACAAGTCTTGGAGCTTGCAATGTACCAGTAGATGAATGGAAATTAGATATCGTTGCTTCAGGATCACAAAAGGGATATATGATACCTCCAGGGCTTAGCTTTATAGCAATGAGCCAAAAAGCATGGGAAGCTGCAGAAAAATCTAATTTACCAAAATTTTATTTAAATTTAAAATCCTACAGAAAAAGTCTATTAGCTAACAGTAATCCATACACCCCAGCAGTTAATTTAGTTTTTGCTTTAGATGAAGCTTTGAAAATGATGAGAGAAGAAGGCTTAGATAACATTTTCCTAAGACACAATAAACACAAATTAGCAATGAGCAGTGCAGTAAAGGCTTTAAATCTAAAATTATTTGCTGATGAAAAATATTTAAGTCCTTCAATTACTGCAATAAAAACTGAAGGCATTGATGCTGAAGAATTTAGAAAAACAATAAAAAATAATTTTGATATTCTACTTGCGGGTGGTCAAGATCATCTAAAGGGGAAAATATTCAGAGTGGGACATTTAGGTTATGTAAATGATAGAGATATTATTACTGTAGTTTCTGCTATTAGTAATACACTTCTCAGCCTCGGTAAAATTAGAGCCAAACAAGCTGGTGAAGCATTAGTTATGGTATCAAAATATCTAGAGGGAAATTAAGTTAAGTTCCTGGCTCTTCAACATTTCCACCTAATTCAACAATCTTTTTTTTAAGAACGATTGATTTTTTTTCATCACCTTTGGTTTGGGCTATTGCAAGGGCAAACTCTAATTTTTCGAGCTGGTGGCCACCCTCAAAAAAAGATAATTTTTTCTTTATGCGGTTTTTATTATCTTTGTAAGAAATTTGTGAAGACATAAAAAATCATACTTTAATTAATATTATGCCAACAAAAGGGGACATTACGAGAGGAAACTAAAAATATTATTTGACTATAAACTTTAACAAAAAAAAATTTTTCTAATATTATGTTCAAAAATGCTTGAAATTTATGCCTAACATAAATCTAATATATTATCTTTTTGCAGGTTGTATTTTTGGAGCTTTAGCTCTAAAAACAGGTATTCCTGCAGCTCCTCTAGCCGGTGCTTTAATAGGCGCAAGCATACTTAGCATAAGTGGCAAAGTCGACATCGCAGAGTGGCCAACCGGAACAAGAACAATTTTAGAAATCGGAATTGGAACAGTCATTGGTACATCATTAACAAAAGACTCATTAGTTGATATTCAAAATTTATGGAGGCCAGCTATATTAATAACTTTTACTTTAGTTATTACTGGATTAGCAATTGGATTATGGACAAGCAGATTACTTAATATAGATATCATTACAACAATTCTAGGAGCTGCACCAGGAGGAATCAGCGGCATGAGTCTTGTGGGATCTGAATACGGAGTAGGAGCTGCAGTAGCAACTCTTCACGCTGTAAGATTAATTACTGTGCTTCTAATTCTTCCTTTAGTTGTGAGAGGCCTTAATTTATTAGGAGTAATAAAATCTTAAATTTCTATAGACATATTAATATTTAAAGATATTTTTAAATAGAAGAAAAAAGTTTAATGCAAAGATTAAAACAAAAAAAACTAATATTATTGACTTTGGGAATAGTTACTACTTTTTCTTTTACTTCTACAAAAGTGAATGCAAGTTCATTTGGAGCAGAAATTTTTTGTACTATGAGAGACGGTGGTAATGATCATGCAAGCAGTTGGGATGCAGCATATTCTTATATAAAAAAACAAAAAGGAGGCCTTTTCAAAGTTTCACCAAAAAACGCAGCAAGCCAAATTACTGAGACAGTTATAAGGGAAAAAGACAAATTTAGTTATTGTGTTGAATACTTAGAAAATCTGCATCCAGACAGGCAACTCATAAGAGATCTAGAAAAAGAAGAAAAAAGAAAAGAGGAAGAAGCAAAAGAAAGAGAAGAGAGAAAAAAAAGATTAGAACAAGAATTAGAAGAAACTAATGAAGAATTTACCGACGAAACCCTAGAAAGGTATAGTTATTAAAAAGATGTGTAAATTAAAATTACATCAATAAAAATATTTTAAAAAATATAAATTTTGTATCCAAAAACACTAAATTATATTTTTAAGGTGAAATTCAAGTAAAAGATGATAAATCAATATTGACTTTTAATATATTCAAGCGATTATTTATTTAATTAAATAGTCTGAATGCATATTAATGATGCGGTTTTTTTGGAGGATTTATGTCCTAAGTTCAGATTTAGACAATGGCGAAAATCTATTCATAAGTTTACAGGAAAAAGTTGTATCTATTGCGGAAAACCATCTGAATCTATTGACCATGTAATACCACGAAGCCAAGGAGGCTTAAGTTCAACAGAAAACTGCGTCCCTGCTTGTCTTTCTTGTAATGGGGATAAATCAGATGAAAATGCTTTATATTGGTATAGAAGGCAAAAATTTTATGATCCTCGAAGAGCAATGGCTATCAGAGCTTGGTTAGAAGGAGATTTAAGATTAGCTATTAGACTACTTCAATGGGCTAGTCCTAATTTTAAGATAAAAAATAAAAATTACGATAAAAATAAATCTGAATATAAAGCAGCTTGACTACCAAACATTACATATTTTTCTAGAGTTATAACTCACACATATATTTTCCAATTCTCTTTGCGATTCTGGGAATATTAAAATTGTCGAAAATGAAATGAGAATTACAAATAATTTTTGATAGAATTTAAAGTTAATTAAACTGATTTCTTTTTCTGTAAGACGACTATAACTTTTGCTAATGCAACAAGTTTTTGATCTTAAATCAGGTTTAAGAGCTGAATTCATCATTAATTAATACATATGTACTACTTTAACGTCGCATGAAGAATTCCGCAAGTTCACTTAATAATAAAAATAAATTTTTAATCTTGGGATGTGGTTTCAGCGGCAGTTTTTTCGCAAAAACAATAAGGGGACTAGGTTGTACTGCTTTGACAAGTTCTAGATCTGAGAAAAAAGATCCAGATAGTTTCGTATTCAATAGCGAAAGCGGCATGGTTCCTAATAAAAACATTTTTGATGGAGTCACACATATTCTTAGTTGCATACCTCCCGACAAAAATGGAAATGATCCAGTATTAAGAAGTCTTAAAAATAAACTCAAAAGTTTATCCCTTGAATGGGTTGGCTATTTATCTACAACAGGAGTTTATGGGAACACTAAGGGTGATTGGGTATCTGAAATTGATGAGCCAAACCCTTTGCAAAAAAGAAGTCATAAAAGGTTAAATTGTGAAAAAGAATGGATTGAATCTGGTTTACCTGTACAAATTTTTAGGTTACCCGGTATTTATGGACCTGGACGATCCACTTTTGAGGCAATAAAAAGTAAAAAAATTCGTGTCATATCAAAAACAAATCAGGTATTTTCTAGAATTCATGTTGCTGATATTACAAATGCAATTATCTATTTATTACAAAATAAAAATTCCTTAAAGTTTTACCAAATTATTAATATTGCAGATGATGAACCATGTTCTCAATTAGAAGTTATTCAATATTGCTACAATTTACTTGGTTTAACGATGCCAAAGCCAATATTATTTGAGGATGCAAAAGAAGAATTATCACCTATTGCTCAATCTTTTTGGATGGAAAATAGAAGAGTTTCTAATAGACTTTTATGCGAAACACTCGGATATAAACTTATTTACAAAAACTATGAAATAGGCTTAAAAAATTGCTATCTCAATAGTTAAAAAAATAAAATTAAAACTTTTTATGAATTTTCAAAATACAAATAAAATGTTGAAGGTAGTTTTAAGCGTCGGAGATGAATCAGGTATTGGACCTGAAATAATCTTAAAAGCACTTCGTTCTAATGAGATACCAAAAAATATTGACATTATATTGGTTGGATCAAAAAAGAATCTACATACTACATACAAACATCTTAGATCCTTAGGATTAAAAAACCTTGCAAATCCTAAAAATTTAAATATACATGATCTCGAAATTTCTTCATCAGATAATGACCCTAAATCAAGTTACGGTAATGCAAGTTTTCAATATTTAACAAAAGCAATAGAAATTGTAAAACAATATACCAATTCAGCACTTGTCACTGGACCAATTTGCAAGAAATCATGGTCTCTGGCAGGTCATTACTTCTCTGGTCAAACTGAAGTACTAGCAAAATCGTGTGAAGTAAAAAACGTTGGAATGTTATTCACAGCAAAATCACCAATTACGGGTTGGAGATTTAATACTTTACTAGCTACAACCCACATAGCCCTTTGTGAGGTTCCAAAGAAATTAACCACAGAATTAATCCACTCTAAATTGGATCTTTTCAAAGATTTTTGTAATACCTATATCGATAAACCTACTTTAAAAGTAGCAGGATTAAACCCTCATGCTGGTGAAGAAGGTATTTTAGGTCATGAAGAAAAAGATTGGCTTAATGATGCATTAATTACATGGAATGAGAAGAATAGAGATATTAAGTTGTTAGGCCCTTTATCACCAGATAGTTGCTGGAATTCTTCCGTAAAAGCATGGAGTAACAAAAATGCTCAAAAGCATGATGGCATTCTTGCTATGTATCATGATCAAGGTTTAATACCAATGAAAGTAATAGCTCTTAATTACTCAGTCAATACCACAATCGGTTTACCTTTTATAAGAACATCTCCTGATCATGGAACGGGATTTGATATTGCTGGCAAAGGAATTGCTCAATCTCAGAGCATGATTGAGGCTATTAAGGCTGCCGTAGAAATGACTAACAATTCAAGACTGCTTAACACGCATTAAAACTTGACCAAATTCAACTGGTGTTCCATTTTCAACAAGAATCTCTACTATTTCAGCATTAAATTCAGATTCAATTTCATTCATTAACTTCATTGCTTCCAAAATACAGATAGTTTGACCAACCTTAATGTTATTACCTACTTCGACGAATGGCTCCTCACCAGGCGCTGCAGCCCTGTAAAAGGTCCCCACCATAGGAGAAGTAATTTCAGTTAGATCAGAACGTCCTGGGGGTGCCACTTGAGGGGCTTCAGGCTCATTAACGACAGGGATATTATCATTAATAGTTTTTTGATTAGCAATTGTTTGCTTATCTAATGAAGTATTAGAAACTAAATTATTAAAAACTTGGTTCTGATCCAACAAATTCCTTTTTATTTCGAGTTTAAAATCTTCTCCCTCTAGCGAGAACTCTTGTATATCACTTGTAGAGATTTTCTCTATTAAGCGATTTAAATCATCATGATCTAATTTCATAGCCATTAATTTTCACGTCCAAGATAACTGTCATTACGAGTATCAACTTTAATCATTTCTCCCACAGAAATAAATAAAGGAACCATAACTTGAGCACCTGTTTCTAGAATAGCTGGTTTAGTGCCCCCACTAGCAGTATCTCCTTTAACTCCAGGATCAGTCTCTGTAACTTTCAAAGTAATAGATATTGGAAGTTCTACTTCTAAAACTTTACCATTATGAAAAATCACATTAACTTCCATTCCCTCTTTCAAATACTTTGCACCTTTACCGATTTGTTCAGAAGTGAGTCTTGTCTCTTCAAAACTTGTCATATCCATGAAAACATAATCACCAGACTCCACATAAGTATGCTGGAGGTTAGACTTCTCAAGGATAGCCTGCTGTACTGATTCTCCGGCTCGAAAAGTTTTTTCAACCACGTTGCCGCTTTGAACTGATTTTAATTTTGTTCGGACAAAAGCAGAACCCTTGCCAGGCTTGACATGTAGAAATTCTACAACTCGCCAAACTTGTCCATCCAATTCGATGGTAGTACCTGTGCGAAAATCGTTACTGGAAATCATTCCTGTATTACATCCTCAAGGATCATAAACCTGCAAGAGTGCTATGCAAAAATTCTTATCAAATCAGAACAAACTTATCTTAATTTTATCGATTGTAATTTTACAGGTTTTTCTCTTAAAACCGATTCAAGTTCTAGCTGATTTACCTACTGGAAATGCAGTAAAAGACCCTAGTGCAATCCTCAGAAACGCACTCCCTATCAAGCAAGTTGAGTTACAAGAAATTCAACACAAATTAGAAGACACTAGTGACCTTGTAAGAGGAGGAAGATGGCCCGCTCTTACAAAAACTGTTACAAAATGTCAATCTTTACTAAAAAAATACCAGAGTAAAATTATTCAAGAATTACCAAACGATAAAAAGAAAATTGCTGAAAAAACATTTTTAGAGCTCAAAGATAATTTTGATGGCCTTCAAGATTTCTCTAAATCAAAGGATAAATACTCATTTATAGCGACCCGAAGAGATGCTTTAGATAAAATAGGTGGATTAGAAGAATATTTTCTACCAAATGAATTTCCATATTCTATTCCCCAGGAATTTGATAATTTACCAAGATTACTTGGCAGAGCAAAAGTCAATATAAAAACCTCCAAAGGTGATATGCAAGCTATTGTGGATGGATTTAACGCCCCACTAACTGCTGGAGCATTTGTAGATTTATCTTCAAAAAATTTCTACAAAGATTTACCTATCAACAGAGCAGAAGAATTTTTTGTACTGCAAACAGGTGATCCAATTGGGGAAGATATTGGTTACTTAGATCCTGAAACAAACGAAGAACGTCACGTTCCCTTAGAAATTAGAATTCCTGATGAAAAAGATACTTTTTATAATCAAACTTTTGAAGATTTAGGTCTTTACACAGAGACGCCAACATTACCTTTTGCAACACTTGGAACTCTGGGATGGTCCCATTCAAATACCGCAGTTGATGATGGCTCATCGCAATTTTTCTTCTTTTTATATGAAGCAGAATTAAATCCAGCAGGTCGCAATTTAATTGACGGGAGGAATGCTGCCTTTGGTTACGTTGTAGATGGATTTGATATATTAGAAGAGCTAACTAAAGATGACACAATAATTTCAATTGATGTTTTAGAAGGGATTGAAAACCTAAAATTAAATGCATAAAGAAATATTAGAAGATATAGGGGAAAAAGAATTAATAAACAGGCTAGGAAAATTTATGCCTAAAAACCAAATTTCAGATGATTGTGCTTTAATCAAAACTAAAAATGAAAATTTACTTGTAAATACTGATTCTTTGGTAGAAAATGTTCATTTTAATGACATTACTATTTGTCCTAAGGACCTTGGTTGGAAAGCAGTTGTAAGCAATATATCTGACTTATTATCTAGTGGAAGCAAGAAAACTATTGGTATTTCAATAAGCCTAATTCTACCTCCAAGAACTGAGTGGATTTGGGTTGAAGACTTATACAAAGGAATAAAAAAAGCATTAAAAGAATATGGCGGCGTAATTCTAGGGGGAGATTGCTCAAAGGGGGATGAAAAAATCATTTCAATTACGGCCTTTGGGATTCAAGGTGAACTTGAATTACGAAGAAACGCATGTAAACCAGGGGATGTAATCTTAACTACAGGAATTCATGGTCTTAGCAAACTTGGATTTTTGATACAAAATAAAATTAATTTCGAGAATAAATTTTCTCTTAATGAAAGATTAATCACTAAGTCCATTGAACATTTTTGTCGCCCTAGAGTTTACCCAAATTTTCTAAATAATCTCCTCAAAACTCGCTCCAATAAAAAAATAAGGAGAATAGGATGCACTGATAGCAGTGATGGTCTATTTCAAGCCCTAGAAGATTTAGCAATAGCTAGCAACTGTAAAGCGATCATAAATTATGGAAAAATACCTAAAGATAAGGATTGGCCTAAAGGAGATAGATGGGACGAATATTATTTTTTTGGAGGTGAAGATTATGAATTGGTTTTCTCATTGCCAAAAAAATGGGCAAAAAATTTATCTAAACTTGATAAAGATATTAACAAGATTGGTTATTTTACTAATGGTGAACCATCAATAGAATTTAAAGATAAAAATAAAAATCAACTACTAAAAAAAACACCTTTCAAGCACTTTTAGTTACTCCCAGTTCTTAGCAACAATCTCTGCTAAATCTACAACTCTCTGACTATAACCCCACTCATTGTCGTACCATGCAAGGACTTTAACAAGGTTATCTCCAATACACATAGTAAGGTCACTATCTACGATTGACGATTCATTGGTGCCTGCATAATCGCTCGACACTAATGGTTCATCTCCATACTTAATAATGCCTTTCATTGAGCTTAGAGATGCTTCCTTGAGAGCATTATTAACTTCTTCAGCTGTGACAGATTTAGAAGATTCAAAAACAAAATCCACTGCTGAAACATTAGGAGTTGGAACTCTCATCGCAATTCCTGTTAATTTGCCTTTCATTTCTGGGTATACCAAAGCTACTGCTTTAGCAGCGCCTGTAGAAGTAGGAACAATATTTGTAGCAGCGGCTCTAGCCCTTCTTAAATCTCTATGACTATTATCTAAAATTCTTTGATCCCCTGTATAACTATGGATTGTAGTCATCAAACCTTTGTTAATCCCAAAAGTTTGGTCTAAAACTTTAACCACTGGAGCTAAACAGTTTGTTGTACAACTAGCGTTACTCAAAATATCATAATCTTTATGTTTATATGTATCAGCATTAACTCCAACTACATAAGTACCAACGCCATCGCCTTTACCAGGAGCAGTTAATATAACTTTTTTTGCTCCTACCTCTAAGTGCTTACTTGCTCCTACGTCTGTATTAAAAACTCCAGTAGATTCAATAACCAAATCTACACCCCATTCTTTCCAAGGAAGATTCATCGGGTTTCTATCAGAGAAACACTTAATAGTCTTATTATTAATTACAAAAGTATTATCAGTATATTGAATATCAACACCATCTAGTTGGCCAAGGACTGAGTCGTACTTTAATAAATGAGCATTAGTCTTAGGATCTGAGGTAACGTTAATTCCAACAACTTCAATATTGGTGTAAGCCCCTCTACTAAGCCAACAACGCATAAAGTTTCGACCAATTCTGCCAAAGCCGTTAATTGCAACACGCAAAGTCATAAC
This sequence comes from Prochlorococcus sp. AG-418-D13, assembly GCA_003214315.1. Classification (GTDB taxonomy): domain Bacteria; phylum Cyanobacteriota; class Cyanobacteriia; order PCC-6307; family Cyanobiaceae; genus Prochlorococcus_A. The sequence goes on along the minus strand of QCLU01000001.1, from coordinate 184,885 downwards.
TAATAATTTCTAAATGATTAACCTAAGTTGCTGATCATACTGAATTTTGTGCAATAACGTAAGGTTTTTTTGATTTATTAAGCAAATAAGTCTAGTTTTGTATTAATTCAAGGAAAAAAAACATTTTTTTTTAATAAAAAATAGCAAAATTTTACTTAGAAGTTATTTTTATTTTAGTAAAAGCTAAACATTGGATAAAGAATTACTGTTGAAAAGTCATTTTCATTTTATTGGGATCGGAGGTATTGGAATGTCTGCATTAGCAATGGGTTTACTTAAAAAAGGTTGTTCAGTTTCAGGTTCTGATTTAGTGAGAAACAATGAAACTAATAAATTAGAGCAATTAGGTGCAGTAATCTTTACTTCTCAAGTTCGACAAAATATTAAATTTGTAATTTCAAAATTTACCAACAAATTGATAAATTTTGTTGTAAGTTCTGCAATAAAGTCAGAAAATGAAGAACTTTCGTACTGCAGAGAAAAAAATTTATCTATAAAACACCGTTCAGAGATACTTGCAATGCTAATGCGCACTTACACTGCATTGTCAGTAGCAGGAAGTCACGGAAAAACATCAACCAGTACATTTCTCTCTACATTACTTGAATTATGTACAAAAGATTCTTCTTCAATAACTGGAGGAATAATTCCTATCTACAACTCTAATTGTCATTTAGAAAACACAAAATACTTAGTAGCTGAAGTTGATGAATCTGATGGGACAATTAATAAATATAAATCTGATATTGGAATAATCAATAACATTGATTTTGATCATTGCGATCACTTTTCTAATTTAAGTGAAGTCATATCTTCTTTTAAAAGTTTCGCTAAAAACTCTAAAAAATTATTACTTAATTTTGATTGTGAAACCTCAAGAAATAATTTTTATTCTAATAGTAAGTGGTCAAACACTACAACCAAAAACGTAGCTTATGCAATAATCCCGACTCAAATTAATTCAAAATATACGATTGGAAAATATTATGAAAATGGAAATTTTATTAGTAGTTTAAATATTCCAATTCCAGGATTACACAATCTATCTAATATCACCGCAGCAATAGCAGCTTCAAGAATGATAGGTATAGATTTTATAGAAATTAAGAAAAATATAAAATATCTTAAGCTGCCAAAAAAAAGATTTGAATTCAGAGGCAAAATAGATGAAAGACATTTATATGATGATTATGCACATCACCCAAACGAAATAAAAGAGACAATTAAATTAGGAAGATTATTTATTAAGAAAGAACATAATAATGAATGTCAAAAAAGTAGATTAATAGCTATATTTCAACCTCATAGATACTCTCGAGTAAAACAATTTAATAAAGAATTCGCTGAAGAATTATCAAAAGCAGATGTTATTTATGTAACAAGTATTTATGGAGCAGGAGAAGGAAACGAAGATAAAATTACATCGAAAATTATCACTGATCTGATTTATAAAAAAAATAAAAATGTTAGTTACATAAATAATTATCATGAAATTTCAAAGAATTTTTACGAATTAACTAAAAAAGGTGATTTAATTTTGAATATGGGCGCTGGTGATTGTCATAATTTTTGGTCAATTTTAAATGTAAAAAACAATTAAAATGATTAGCTAATTTATGAATAATAAGATTTTTTCTGAGAACTTTAATTTAAGTAGTTATACAACTATAAAAGTAGGAGGAGTAGCTGAATATTTTGCTGAACCAAGAAGCATTGACGAATTTTCTTATCTAATAAAATGGGCTAATTTAAACAAACAAAGATGCCAAATAATTGGCGCGGGTTCAAATCTTTTAATAAATAATATTTTCATAAAAGGCTTAGTTGTGTGTACAAAAAAAATGAGATCTCTAACAATAGAGCCATATTCAGGGATTGTTGAAGCGGAAGCAGGTGTAATGCTCCCAACATTATCTAATTCTCTTGCTAAAAATGGATTACAAGGAGGTGAATGGGCTGTCGGAATTCCAGGAACATTAGGAGGTGCAATTTATATGAATGCTGGCATAAGTAATTTATCGCTAGCAAGAAATCTTATTTCCGTAAAAGTTATAAATAACAAAACTCATGAGAAACTTGAAATTGAAAAAAAAGATATCAATTTTGAGTATAGATTTAGTTCTTTTCAAAGAAATGATATGACAATTATTAGTGCAAGACTACATTTTGAGCCTAATGGCAAACTCGAACAATTAATTCAAACAACCAAAAATAATCTTAAATTAAAAACAAAAAAACAGCCATATCATCAACCAAGTTTTGGAAGTGTTTTTAAAAATCCTGAAAATAATTATGCAGCAAAATTAATTGATGATATGGGTTTAAAGGGATTTAAAATTGGCGGTGCAGAAATTTCTAAAATGCATTCAAATTTTATAATTAACACTTCTTCGGCAAGTTCAAAAGATATTTATGAATTAATAACAGTAATTCAACAAAAAGTACTACAAAACAAAGGAATTTTTTTGCAACCGGAAGTAAGAATGATTGGTTTTGACTATCCTAACTAAAGAAACTTTTTTACAAAATGGCGGGTTTTGGACTTCCTAACTTTGGACAACTTACAGAAGCTTTTAAAAAAGCTAAACAAATTCAGCAAGATGCTCAAAAATTACAAGATGAACTTGAAAATATGGAGATTGAAGGAAAAAGTGATGATGAAATGATAAAAGTCTGGATAAGTGGAAACCAACTTCCTTTGAAGGTAGAAGTACAAGAAAATTTTTTAAATGCAGATAAAGAAAAAATAGAGCAAAATATTCTACAAGCTATTCAAAAAGCTCATGAATTATCTACTACAACTATGAAAGAAAGAATGAATGATTTAACTGGTGGATTAAATCTTAATCTTCCTGGTTTTGATAATAGTGACTCTTAGAAGACTCAATCATTTCTTTATAAAAAGAATATCTTTCAAAGGATTTATTTAAATTACACCCCTCATCATTTAAGTGTAAGCAATTACGAAATTTACACTTAATTTCTTCATCGATTACCTGTTTATATATTTCTGAATAAAGATTTGGTAACAACCTAATATCAACCTCAAGAGGTTGCATATTAAAACCTGGAGTGTCCACAATGTAACTTTGATTTGATATAGAAAATAACTCAACATTTCGAGTAGTGTTTTTGCCTCTCTTAATTTTATTAGAAACTGGAGCAGTACTATTTTTAAGGCCTGGAATTATCATATTAAGCAAAGTAGTTTTGCCAACTCCTGATGGGCCCATAAAAATTGAACACTCTTTTTGCTTTAACTCAGCTAATAAATTATTAAAGAAATCAGATTTCTCTAAATTTAAAGTTATTGCTTGATAACCCCATTTCCCAAATTTATCAAGTAAAAAAGTCCGTTTTTTGTCTGATATTAAATCACACTTTGTCAAAACTAATGACACTTCAACTCCCATAGATTCTGCTGATATCAAAAACCTATTAACTTGGGATAAATTTAACTCTGGCTCTTCAACAGAAAAAGTAATGTATATGTTAGAAATATTTGCAACTGAGGGTCTAACTAATAAATTTTTTCTTTTTTCTAAATTTGTTATTACAGCGCGTCTGCTTTTTAAATCAATATTTTCAATTACTACTTCGTCTCCAACATAAATTAATTGATTCTTGAAATTTATAGATTTCCTCACCTTACATAAAAATTTCTCGCTATTTCCTGAGTTTTCTTGATTTTTGAAGTCAACTAAAAAAAAATCATTAAATTTTTTCGTTACTAAACCTAAATGCTTACTGTTAGTTTTCATTAAATATTTTTATCTTTATAAATGTTTCATTCTCTTTGATTTGTTTAAACAAACATCCCATCTCTTTTAAATTGTTTAATACCATTTCTTCTGGTTCGCCTTTATCTAGTTCAACTATAAGTTGTTCATTTTTGGATAACTTTTCCAAAGCCAATTTAATTTTGACTACATTTAAAGGACATGGAACAAATTTAAGATCCAAATGCTTTAAAGAAGTCATTAAGATTCTTTACCAAATAATTTACTAAATAGTCCACTACTAGAATTGATATTTTTATCTGAATATTGTGAAGCTAAACCCTCTAAAAGATTTCTTTCTTCGTCAGTTATACGAGTTGGCAATTTTACCTTTACTAAAACTTCATGATTTCCTCTGGCAACTGGATTGCCAAGTCTCGGTACCCCTTTATTCTCAAGTGAAAGAGTTGTATTTGGTTGCGTACCACTTGGAATTTTTAAATTAACATTGCCATCAACAGTAGTGATTTCAACAGTATCTCCTAAAATAGCCTGTAAATAACTCACAGCTATTTCTGAGTATATAGTCACACCATCTCTTTTTAATTTTGAATCCTTCTTGACCTTGATAAAAACATAAAGATCTCCAGGTGGACCTCCTTTCAAACCAACATTTCCCTCGCCAGAAACTCTTAATTTAGTACCAGTATCAACTCCTGCAGGAATATTAATTCGTAATTTTTTTCTGACTTGCTTTACTCCATTACCTCCGCAACTTGTACATGGATCTGAGATTATTTGACCAGTTCCATTACATGAAGGACATTCAGCTACTTGCGTGAAATTACCAAATGGTGTTCTCGTAGCTCTTCTAACTTGTCCACTTCCTCCACAAGTCGTACAAGTTTTTGGTCCTGTTCCTGGTTTGGCACCTGTTCCCCTACAGACTTCACATGTCTCAAGATGAGGAATTGTAATTTCTTTTTGTTGGCCAAATATTGCATCTTTAAAATCAACATTAAGGTCATACCTTAGATCATCTCCTTGTTGAGGACCTCTTCTTTGAGTTCTTCCGCCCTGTGGAGGTTGTCCTCCAAAGCCATTAAAAAAGGTTTCAAATAAATCTGCAAAGCCACCCATATCCCCCATGTCAGGCATTCCAGCAGCACCTCCAAGGCCGGCCTCTCCAAACTGATCATATCTAGCTCTGGTTTCAGGATCAGCTAATGCTTCATAAGCTTTGCCAATTTCTTTAAATTTATCTTCAGCACCAGGTTCTTTATTTACATCAGGATGATATTGTCTTGCTAATTTTCTATAAGCCCTTTTTAAGGTATCCGCATCAGCATCTCTTGAAACTCCAAGTATTTGGTAAAAATCAGCCATTAGATAATGCTCAAATAAGAATTTGGAATTTATACTTTTTCAGAAGTATTTACCTCTGAATCAACATCCTCTTCAACTGTATCCTTTTCTACTTCCTGTTGTGAATTTTGTTTACCAGGTCCCATAGAAACTTTAACCAATGCATGTCTCAAAACCTTACCCTCTAGATGATATCCTCGCTGCAATTCTTCAATAATAAAATCCTCCTCAAACTCTTCACTAGGCTCTCTTAACACAGCTTCATGCAAGTTTGGATCAAATTGCTGACCAACAACTCTCATAGGTGACACTCCCTGTTGTTTTAAAACTTCTACCAATTGTTTATACAATCCTTGATAACTTCTATGAAGAGCTTGAGCTTCTTCACTTTCTGGTTTAAGTTGTTGTCTTGCTCTCTCAAAATTATCAACAATAGGAAGAATCGCAGTTAAAGTCTTTGAAACAAGTTGGATTTTTAAATCGTCCTGATCCCTAGACTGCCTTTTTCTAAAATTATCAAAATCTGCTGAAATCCTTACATATTGATTTTTTAAAGTTTCATGCTCTTTTTCCAATTGTTCTAATCTCGCATCATTATTTGAAATAGTATTTTTTAATTCTTCGGTATTTATTTCTTCTGTTTTTTGAGAAGGTGATTCATCATTTTCGATTATTTTACCTTCAGCAGATGAAGTATCAACAGGGGTATCATCCTGATTAGAAACATCATTTTCTTTAATATCAATATTGTCTGATTGATTTTCAATCATTTTTCTAAAATTTTAATAAATCCATTTTCCAATAAAGTGATAAACAAAACAAGTTGCGGAAGGCCGCACAAATTTTACTCAGGAACAAACTTTAATGCTAAGCCGTTATTACAGTATCTTTTGCCTGTAGGAAGTGGCCCATCATTAAAGACATGTCCTTGATGACCTCCGCATCTAGAGCAGTGATATTCGGTTCTTGGAACAATTAACTTGAAATCAACTTTTGTTACAACTGAACCTTTAATTGGATCCCAAAAACTTGGCCATCCTGTACCACTATCATACTTTTTATCTGAAATAAAAAGTGGCAAATCACATCCTGCGCAGTGAAAAACCCCTTTTCTTTTCTCATTATTTAATTTGCTGCTGAAAGCTCTTTCAGTCCCTTCCTCCCTCAAAATATAATAGGATTCTGGACTTAGCCTAGATTTCCATTCATCTTTTGATAAATCCCACTCCTCTTTAGAAGCAAGCGAAGAAGCTAATACTTGCATTGGCTTAAAGATTATTTTTAAAATTGACATACTAGGAATTAAAATAAAAATTCTTCTTGATAGAAATTGATTCATATATTTAAATCAAATAAAAAATAATGAGTTCCGATCATACTAATTCTATTAAAAATATGCATAAATTAAGTATTGCTCCAATGATGGATTGTACTGATAAACATTTCAGAATGATAATGAGAAAAATAAGTTCTGAAGCGCTCTTGTATACAGAAATGATTGTGGCGCAAAGTTTAGTTTATACGAATAAAAAAGAAACCTTTTTAGATTTTAATAGTGAAGAACACCCGATATCAATTCAATTTGGTGGGGATGACCCTGAAATCCTTAAAGAGGCTGCCCAAATGGCCCAGGATTGGGGTTATGACGAAATAAACTTTAATGTTGGTTGTCCGAGTCCAAGGGTATGTTCTGGAAATTTTGGCGCTTCACTTATGAAAGACCCTGAAAAAGTAGCAAAATGTATAGAATCCCTAAAAAATAATTGCAACTTACCGGTTACAATCAAACACAGAATCGGTGTAGACAATGATGATAGTTTCGTTAACTTGAATAATTTCGTCAGAATTATCGCAAATGCTGGTGCAGACAGATTTACAGTTCATGCAAGGAAAGCCATATTAAAAGGTCTAAATCCAAAACAAAATAGAACTATACCTCCACTAAATTATGATGTAGTAAAAAAATTGAAAAAATCAAATCCAGAATTATTAATAGAAATCAATGGGGGTTTAACAAATATCGATGAATCATTAAAAGCCTTAAATGATTTTGATGGGGTCATGATTGGACGATCTATATATAAACATCCCTTAAGATGGTCTGAGATTGATCAAAAGATTTATGGAATTAATAAAAAACCCAAATCTGCTTCAAATATTATATTTTCCTTAATCCCATACATAGAAACGCATTTAAGTAATGGAGGAAAATCTTGGGATATTTGTAAACATCTTATAAATTTAGTTGAAGGTATACCAAAAGCTAAGATTTGGAGGAATCAAATTTCCAATAAATCTAGAAAAAAAGAATTAAATATTGAATATCTAATTAAATTAACTACAGTGCTTGAAGAAATGAGTTACTAATTTGGGTCGTTCGAAGCATTACTCTCATTGGACACTCCCCTTTTTCTTCTGATCCTACCATTTTCATATTCAGAGTTTTCAGAAGAATTTCCATAACTTCTATCTTCCCAACCCTCTGCTCCTGAAGATTTATTAGTGTAAAAACTATTAGATCCAGAATTACCACCGCCATAGCCGCCTCTTCCTCCTCTACGAGATCCACCAGAACCTCTTGGCTCAGCTTTATTAATTCTTAATGGCCTACCCATAAGTTCGGTGCCTTGCAAACCATCAATAGCTGTTGACTCAATCGATTCATCTGCCATTTCAATAAATGCGAATCCTCTTTTCCTTCCAGTATCTCTCTCCAAAGGAAGAGAACAATTTAAAACCTCACCAAAAGGGGCAAACAACTGCATAACATCTTCACGCTCTGCGCGGAACGGCAAATTGCCAACAAAAATACTCACTTTAAACTCAACAAAGAAAATTTACTTTACAAAAAACTACGATGAGTAGTCCCATAACGTTGCTTTATTATTGTACTTCAAAGCATACCCTTGTTGTAGAAAAATAATTGAGATTCAAAGCAACAATTTTTTTTGCCAATTATTTACCTCTTTTTCTACCTGAATAAAACCTGTACCACCTTCGCTATTTCTCGATTTAACAACATTAAGAGGCTTAATCCCCACAAAAACATCCTTATTAAATTTGGGATGAAATTTTTTTAATTCGTCAATTTTGAGATTTTTAAATAACATTTTTCTCTCCAAGCAATATTTAACTATTTCACCAACAACTTGATAGGCGGTCCTAAAAGGAACATCTTTACCAACTAAGTAATCTGCCAAATCAGTAGCATTAGAAAAGTCATTTTCTACAGAATCAGATAAATTTTTAATATTAAATTCAATCCCCTCATTAATTAGAATAGTCATTGCTTTAACACAAGAAGATATTGTTTCTGCAGTATCAAATATTGGCTCTTTATCTTCTTGAAAATCCTTATTGTATGAAAGTGGCACCCCTTTGACCATTGTTAACAATGCCTGGAGATGTCCGTACACTCTTCCAGTCTTACCTCTGATTAATTCTGGAACGTCAGGATTTTTTTTCTGCGGCATTAAGCTACTTCCTGTGGCACATTTATCTGTTAATTTTGCAAAAGAAAATTCATCAGTTACCCATAAAATTATTTCCTCTGAAATTTTACTTAAGTGAGACATCAACAAAGCAGATGCAGAAACAAATTCTATACAAAAATCTCTATCACTAACTGCATCAATACTGTTTTTATAAATCTTTTCAAAACCCAATTCTGCAGCTGTAAAGTGCCTATCTATTTTTATTTTTGTTCCAGCTAATGCTGCAGCTCCTAAGGGAGAAGTATTAACTCTTGAGCGTACTTCTTTAAACCTTTCGCGGTCTCTTTGGAGCATTTCTATATAGGCCAATAAATGATGAGCCAAAGATAATGGTTGAGCTCTTTGCATGTGGGTATATCCAGGAATTAAGGTATAAATATTAGATTTAGCAAGATTTAAGAAGGATTTTTGCAAATCGGTTATTAAAATTTCAATATTATCAATCTCTTTTCTTAGCCACAATCTTATATCTGTACCAACTTGATCATTTCTGCTTCTACCTGTATGTAATTTTTTTCCAGTTTCACCAATTAAACTTATCAGCTTTTCTTCTATGCAATAGTGAATATCTTCAGAAGGTGGACCAGGAGAAAATTTACCTGCCAAATACTCAACTTTTATTGACTCTAAACCATTAATAATTTGCAAAGCTTCGGAAGAGGATAAAACTTTAGTTTTTCCAAGCATTTTCGCATGAGCAATCGAACAATCTAAATCTTCTAAAATAAGCTTTCTATCAAAACCAATTGAGGCATTAAACTTTTCAATAAAAGGGTCAAGCGCATTATCAAACCTTTTACTCCAAACTTTTGCCATATCAATTAGTAACTTTACGTATCTCTAATAAAGCATTTTTTTATATAAGTGACAAAAATATCTATTTTAATTGAAAAATAACCATCGAGGCATCATCTTGCAGATGTCTGTTTTGACCTGTAAAATCATCCAACTTTTTAAAAATTTTATTTAAAATTTCTTGGGATGTATAAGATTGCTTGCATAATTTTGAAAGGGTTTTAATTAATCTTTCCTCATCAAATCTTTGACCTAAAGAGTTAGAAGTATCAATTACTCCATCTGTGTAATAAAGAACTAAATCATTTTGATTAAGCTTGATTTCACCACAATGATATTCAGCATCTTTTTGTAGTCCAAGTACAAATCCTTCTGCATCTAATTTAATCATTTTCTGATCTGAACTTTTCCAAAGCAGTGGAGGATTATGAGCTGCATTAGCGAATCTCAATTTTCTAGTTCTAGGGTCATAATCTGAGTAAAATAATGTCACAAATCTATGCGATTGATCTAAATCATTTATTGCTAGTTGATTCAAATCATGCAAAATTCTATCTGGAGGCAGACCTGTAAGAACCTCTGCACGTAACATTCCTCTTAACATAGTCATTAAAAGACCGGCTGGAATCCCTTTACCCATGACATCACCTATTACAAAGGCCCATCTTGATTTTTGTTTTCTTTTTTCAGAGATATTTGTCTTTAAGCACATAAAATCATAGTAATCACCGCCGAGCTGTAGAGCTGGTCTACAATGAGCTGCCAGGTCTATACCATGGATAATTGGACAAAAATCTGGGAGTAATTGAGATTGTATTTCAGCACCAGTGGAGATTTCTCTATCTACATTTTCATGCTTTTTCTTTGTTTTAATTAAGTAGTAATTTTCTAATCCAACAGCTAGACAATTTTCAATAAAATTGAAATTACTATCTTCAGTAATCGACTGTCTGGAAATATCTTTGCTAAAAATATAAATAAATCCTCTACATTTACCTCTTGAATTTATTTTATTTATTTCAATTTTATATTCTTTAAAATTATTTGTTAGAGCATTTTCAAAATTTATAATATCTTTAATTTTAAAATTTTTTGAAAAATGAAATTGCTTCAAAAAACTTTTAATTTCTTCTTGAATTGTTAAATATTCTTCATTAGCAGAAATTTTTATATTTTCATTCCATATCTCCCCCTCATAATTTAGAGGAATAATTAAAATTATATTCTCAGAAAATATATGTTTAAAAATTAAGCATACATAATCCAGAAATTTATTAATATTGGAAAATGATTTTAAATAATATGCTAATGAAGATGCAATTTCAGCAAATTTATGTTTATTTTTTAAAATTACTGTAGGTTCGTTTTCTAAAAAATCTTGAATAAATTTGTTCGAAAATATTTTTTCTTTTTGATTATTGGTCAAAACAAATTTAATAGATAAATATGTTTTAACATTAAATTTAAATTTTTAAAAAAAATTAATTATATATTTATTTATCTGCAAGCATAGCCTCTACAAATTCATAACTATTAAATGGTCTCAAATCTTTTATACCTTCTCCAGCTCCAATAAACCTTATAGGTAAATTTACTTCTTCAGATACAGCTAAAGAAACGCCTCCTCGAGAAGTCCCATCTAATTTAGTAATAATTGCTCCACTTAAATCTGCCGATTTAGCGAAACTTTTTGCTTGCTTTAAGCCATTTTGACCCTGACTTGCATCTAAAACTAATAATGATTCAACAATTGCATCTGGGACCTTTTTATCAATAATTTTTTTTATTTTTGCTAATTCATCCATCAAATTATTTTTTGTTTGCAATCTACCCGCTGTGTCAACAAGTAATAAATCAACATTTCTTTTTATTGCAGAATTAATTGCATCAAAGACTACAGCAGCTGGATCAGCATTTTTTGATTTATTAGATATAACTTCGACATTACTTCTATCTCCCCACACTGTAAGTTGTTCTACAGCAGCCGCTCTAAATGTATCAGCAGCAGCTATCAAAGTTTTATAATTACTTTTTGATGACAAATATGCTAATTTTCCTAATGTGGTAGTTTTACCAACACCATTAACTCCTACTAATAACCAAACATTTAACTTACCTTTTTGGGGAACTAAAAGATCAGTACCCGAATTTTTTATTGGTTTATCGATAATTAATTTTAATTCCTTCTTCAAAAATTCTATTCCTGCTTCTCCACCCACTACTTCCTCGTTTAATTTTGTTCTAAGAGAACTGATAACTTTATCAGTTGAATCAATCCCTACATCAGCTCTTATTAATAGAGTTTCTAAATCATCAAGAGATTCAGGTGTAAGAGGATCATCTCCTAATTTATCCAATAATTCAGTAACAAATCCTTTTCGGGTTTCTTCTAATCCTCTTCGTAATTTAGTTAACCAATCAATTTCATCAATAGATATTTGATTTATATTTTTTCCTTGTGCAGCTAATACCATTGCAGACCAAGTAAAGTTATCATCAAATTCTCCTAATTCAGGTTCAGCAATAGTTTTAGACTGTCCAGGAATATCGGACAATTCTTGCTTTTGCTCTTCCTGTTTCTGTAATTCTTGCTTTTGCTCTTCCTGTTTCTGTAATTCTTGCTTTTGCTCTTCCTGTCTTTTTTTTAAAAGTGCATAAGCTTGTGCAGCCCACTCACGAGAATTATCAGAATCGGTATTATTCATTATTATATGAAATTCGTAATTAAAATTTTTAAAATACTATTTATTTATATCAAATAATTATGACAATTTAATTGTTTGTAATCTCCTTAAAACTCCATTAATAAATTTTCTTCCTTGCAAATCACTATATTTATTAGCTAAATTAACAGCCTCATCACAAGCAACAGCGACAGGTGTATTCAAAAAATTGATATCCACGTAAGCTAGACGCAAAATATCCCTATCAATTCTTGGTAATCTTTTTAATCTCCAGCCATCCATTACTTGATCTATATCAGAGTCAATACTTTTAAGGTTATTGATTATGTTACAAATCCTTTGATTCACATCCTCTCTAATTTCAATTTGACCACTAGAAACAATTAATTTTGGGAAATCTAAAGTTACTGAGAGTGTGTTCATTACAGTTTCAATTTTTCTTAGAGATTTTTTTAGCTCATCTCGAACATTTGAATAAGAAGAATCAACACCTTCTTGCAATTCACTATCTAATATTTTTTGTGAAGCATTTTCTAACTCTGACTCGCAATTATCTAATTCTTCTCTGCAATGATTTATTAGAGAATCCAAAGCGGATTCAAAAACTTCTTCTATCTGAAATTTACTTAATTTAAAATCACCTTTGTCTTTTATAAGGCCAAGAGAAATTAAAGATAATTCTCTAGAAAGAGATCTATTATGCATCAATTAAGAAGAAGTATTAGTGGAAGCTCGTAATTGAGAAAACAATTTTGAAAATGTTGGATTTGTAGTGTTATTCTTCTCGTCTGGATTCACTATCCCAGCCGAAATTATTGTTTTAAAAGCATCTTCAACAGAAATATCCAAATCCTTAACAGAAGACTCAGGAACAAGTGTGTACCATCCTGTAGTTGGGTTTGGTGCTGTAGGTATAAAAACACTTAGTAACTTTTCTTCTAATTCTGACTGTAGAGAAGGTCCTACATCTCCAGTTACAAAGCCTACACTGTATAGTCCCTCACGAGGATATTCAACTAAAACAACTCTTCTAAATCTATTAGATTTATTACTTAAAAAAGTTTCTAGCAATTGTTTGAGAGTTTTATAAACCGCTCCAGCTACTGGAATTTTTGATAAGGTACCCTCTCCAAATTCTAATAACCATCTTCCTACGAAATTTCTCGCCATCAAGCCTATAAGCAAAATGGCTAATAAAGGAACAGTTAAACCTAAGGTTAGATTAATTAAATCTTGTAATAAAGGATTTAAAGTAATAAAAGGATTTAATTGCTTTGGAACTGAAGTAACTAATGTTAAAACAAATTTACTAACTAATGATGAAAGCCAAATTGTTGTTGCTAACGGTATTACAACCAACAATCCTGCTATAAGATCATTTTTTAGATCTTGTTGAAGCCTAGATCCTAAATTCGAATCTTGATTTTGATTAGATTCAACCAAAATAACGTTTTTAACTATATTAACTTTACTAATAATTTAACTCTTTTTAATGAGTTAGGATATATTTTTTTTAAATATATCTATTTTATTCATAAGTTAATTATCCAAAATAACTTTTAAAATAAATGCTATTAGAGATAAAGAAATGATTGATACCACTAATAACAAAAAAGAAATAAGTAAAAGATTAAAAGAAAGGGCTATTTTTGAAGGTTTTACAATTGCGGGAATAGCTTCAATACCAGGCAGTTCGCGTATAAAGTTAAGGACTAATGCATTAGAAAGATGGTTATCAAATAACCACCATGCTGAAATGAAATGGATGGAAGCAGAAAAAAGAAGGAATATAAACTTACTTTTTGAAGATGCAAAAAGTGTTTTAAGCGTTGGATTTGCTTACATTAATTCAGAAAACAACAACAATAATTTCCTCAAGGTCGCTAAATTTAGCCAAGGAGAGGATTATCATAAAGTGATTCACAAAAAATTAAAGAATATTGGTAAATGGATCAATCTAGAAATTCCTGATTGCAAATGGAAAATATGTGTTGATACCTCTCCCCTTCTTGAAAAAGCATGGGCTGAAGAGTCGGGGATTGGTTGGATAGGTAAAAATAGTAATTTAATAAGCAAAAAACATGGTTCTTGGTTTACTTTAGGTTTTATGGTCCTTACAAAGGATTTAATGCCAGATAAGCCTCATCAGTCACTTTGCGGAAAATGTGATATTTGTATTCAAAATTGTCCCACAAAGGCAATAGTAGAACCTTTTGTAATAAAGTCAGATCTATGCATTGCATATCACACAATAGAGAATAGAGATAAAACTATTCCAAAAAAAATAGAAAGAGATTTAAACGGATGGGTTGCAGGATGTGATATTTGTCAAGATGTATGCCCTTGGAATAAGTCAGTGCCATACAACAATAATTTTGAAACTACACCGAAAGAATGGATTAAAAATCTTAATATTGAATCATTAAATTGGGATAATAAAACTTGGAAAAAAAATCTTCAAGGGACTACATTAAAAAGAATTAAACCATGGATGTGGAAAAGAAACATACAAGCAAATCTTAATAATAAAAAAATTAAAATATGAAAAAGTTTTTCAAACAAATAATCTGGATCTCCTTGATCAGTTTTTACCTTCTTCAAATCGAAAAAGTTCAAGCAATAGTTCCTTATTATTATTTACCAACAATAAAAAATTTACAAAAGCAAGGTTCATATATTGGCAAAAATGCATATCAACTAATTTATTTTGGACAATATAAAGACAGTCTTAACTTAGCCAAATTAGCCATAAAAATAAATCCAAAAGATGAAAAGCTATGGTTAATTTTGGCTGAAGCACAAATAGCTAACAAAAAATACAAAAGCGCAATAAACTCTTTAAATAAAGCAGAAAAGATCAATTCAAAAATTAGCGAAATATATTTTGCTAAAAGTAATGTTTATTTAAAAATTTCACAACAAAAAAAGGCTAAGAGTGCTTTAGAAAAAGGAATAAAGATAGAACCTAATAACCACAAAGCTATTTTTCAACTAGGAAATATTTTATTAATGGAAAAAGATTACTTGGGAGCTATTAAATTATTTGATAAATCTATAAAAATTAAACCTGATTTTTGGCAAGCAATCAATAATAAAGGTTTAGCTTATTTCGAAAAAAACAATATAAATCTATCAATTAAATTCTTTGAAAGTGCAATCTCAATTGAGAATAATGCTGAACCATTACTGGGACTAGCCTCATGTTTAAGGATTAATAATACAAAATTAGCAATTGAGTTAGCAAAAAAAGCTTTGGCGAAAGATCCCAAATATGTCAATTATGACTATAGAAAAGAACAATTATGGGGAGAAAAATTACAAGCCTCTACAGAAATTCTTTTAGAAAATCAAGAGCTTACAAAAGATGTAATAATAGCAAAATCAAAAATAATTCAATCATCTTAATTTTCAATACTGGTAAATATTTTTTTACCTATTAGTCTTAATTTAGTTAATGAATAGTTTTTCAATTTTGCGCTCTAATGAATAAGAAAAACTTCACTTCTATATCTCTTCAAGAAGAAATGCAACGTTCTTATTTGGAGTATGCAATGAGCGTAATAGTTGGACGTGCTCTACCCGATGCAAGAGACGGTCTTAAGCCTGTACAAAGAAGAATACTTTTTGCAATGTACGAATTAGGCTTAACACCTGATAAACCATTTAGAAAGTGTGCGAGAGTTGTTGGAGATGTACTTGGAAAGTACCATCCTCATGGAGATCAAGCAGTATATGATGCATTGGTAAGGCTAGTACAAAATTTTTCTACTAAATATCCTACTCTTGATGGCCATGGAAATTTTGGATCTGTAGATAATGATCCGCCAGCAGCAATGAGATATACTGAAACCAGATTAGCCCCAATAGCTCATAAAGGATTTCTTGAAGAAATTGGATCAGAAACAGTAAGCTTTTCAAATAACTTTGACGGTTCTCAAAAAGAACCCGAAGTTCTTCCAGCCCAACTTCCATTTTTATTATTGAACGGCTCATCAGGTATCGCTGTTGGAATGGCAACAAATATACCCCCTCACAACCTTGGCGAAATTGTAGATGGTTTGGTTGCTTTAGTAAAAAATAAAGATATAAGTCATAAAAAACTTTCTAACATTATCAAAGGTCCTGATTTTCCAACAGGCGGAGAGTTAATTTATAGTCCAGCAATAGACGAACTTTATGAAACAGGAAAAGGATCTTTAACAATAAGAGGAGTTATAAATATGGAGGAAATAAATTTAGGCAAAGGAAAACATAAAAGGAATGCACTAATCATTACGGAACTGCCTTACCAAATAAATAAAGCAGGTTGGATTGAAAAACTCGCAGAACTTGTTAATTCAGGGAAAATTCATGGAATCTCTGATATTAGGGATGAGAGCGATAGAGATGGAATGAGAATTGTAATAGAGCTTAAAAAAGATTCTAATTCTGAACTTGTTATTTCTAATTTATATAAAAAAACAAATCTCCAAACAAACTATGGTGCAATATTCTTAGCCTTAATTAAAGGCAAGCCTGTACAACTAAACTTAAAAAAATATCTCAACTATTTTCTTGAATTTAGAGAAGAAACAATTAGAAAAAGAACTTATTATTTTCTAAAAAACACTCTTGAAAAACTAGAAATATCAGAAGGTTTATCTAAAGCCACAAAAAACATAAAAAAAGTTGTAGCAATTATTGAAGAATCGGAAAATTCTGCGGAAGCTAGATCAAAATTAATTAAAAAATTTTTCTTGAGTGAAAAACAAGCAAATTCAGTTTTGGATATGCCACTTAGAAAATTAACAAATCTAGAAAAGAATCAAATTGATAATGAAATAAAAAATTTGGAAGAAAAAAAGAATTATTTTCAAAAATTATTGAACGAAAGGGAATTGTTACTTAAATTACTTATAAAAGAATTATTAATATTAAAAAAAATATATAATGTTATTCGTAAAACAAAAGTAATTAAAAATATAAATCAAAATAAAGAATTAGAAACCCTTAATAATCAAATACTAGAAGACTTTATAAATAAAAAAACAAAATTATTCATAGACAATAGACTTTATTTAAAAAAGATGATTTTTAGTAATTACAAAAAATCATTTGAAGTTGCAAATAAAATTATAGATAATAAAAATGTTCAGAGATTTATATGCAATATTGAAAAAGATTTAAAGTTAATTGGAATCACAAATACAGGAAAAGTTTTTAATATTGATTGGGAGTCAAATGTTAATAAGGACTATAAATTAGATAATAAAATTCTTGGAAATATTCATCCTAGTGAAATAATAAATTTTCATTCAATTAAAAAAGAAATTAGAAATTATTTATGCATCTTAAATTCAGATGGAAGATTTAAAAAAGTTTTATTTGATGAAGATATGATTAAAACTAATAGATCTTTCACAATTACAAAATTAAAAAATAATTTAAAAGCAGTTGATTCATTTATTTCTAATGCAAAAAAAGATTTAATAATATTAACCTCGATAGGAAGAATTTTTAGATTTAATTTATCAAATAAATTTTTAACACCAACTTCTAAACAATCCCAAGGATTAATACTTACAAAACTTTTGCCAGCTGAAAAAATCGTTTCTTGTTGTACATACAATAATGGGGAAAATATTTTTTTAATCTCTAAGCAAGGAAAAATCTTTTGTATTAATAATGAAATTTATTACTCAAATGAATACAGATTGGGATACTTAAATGAAAAAACCCACCTTAAAAACGATTACTTCCTCAAAATAATGACAAGTAACCATTACCTTGAAATTGAAACTAATAAAAATAAATCTGCTAGATTCGAATTAAATAAATTAAATTTTAAATCTAATAAATCAAATTTTTTAATTGATTTTTTAAAATTAGATAAGGATGAATACATTGAAAATTGTTTCCGACTTGAAAACTTTCTCGACTAAGATTTATATTCATTTTCAACCCAATTTAAGTATTCTTGATTTACTGTTCCTGTTACATAAGAACCAGTAAAGCAACTCATCTCCAAATCTTTAATAGGCGAATCACTTATTATTGATTTACGCAAACTTTCAATACTTTGATAAACAAGATTATCAATTTCAAGATGATCAGCAATTTCACTTATTGTTCTATCGTGAGCTATTAATTCATCTCTATTAGGCATATTAATTCCATAAACATGAGGATAACGAACAGGAGGTGCTGCCGATGTAAAAAAAACTTTATTTGCTCCTGCATCTTTAGCCATCTGGACAATTTCTTTTGAAGTAGTACCTCTTACTATCGAGTCATCAACAATTAATACATTTTTATTTTTAAACTCTGCACTCATAGCATTTAATTTTTGTCTCACAGATTTTTTTCGTTTCTGTTGACCAGGCATTATGAATGTTCGGCCAACATATCTGTTTTTAAAAAACCCTTCCCTATATTCTATCCCTAACTGTCTTGCAACCTGCATTGCCGCAGGTCGAGAAGAATCAGGAATAGGCATAACCACATCAATATCTCCAGAATTAATTACCTCTTTTATTGATTCTGCCAAATAATCTCCCATCTTTAAACGAGCTTTATAGACGGAAATTCCATTCATAATTGAATCTGGCCTAGCCAAATAAACATATTCAAAAGCACAAGGAAATAACATTGGATTTTCAGAACATTGCTTAGAAAAAAACTCCCCATTAAGATTGATAAAAACAGCTTCTCCAGGATCTACATCTCTAACTACTTGATAATCGTTATTTTCAAGAACCAAGGATTCACTAGCAACCATCCACTCTTCTTTTTTCGTAGTTAATGAAAGTCTTTTTCCTATGACTAAAGGCCTAATACCGAAAGGATCTCTGAATGCTAATAAACCATGTCCTGAAATTAATGCAATTGAAGCATATGATCCCTGAATTCTTTTATGTAAAGATTTGATCGCATTAAAAATAATATCAGGTTCTAATTCTTTTTTATGAATTTGTTCTTGTAGTTCAGTCGCAAATACGTTTAACAACATTTCAGTATCACTTGAAGAATTTGTATGCCGCTTGTCAATATTAAATAATTGTTTTTCTAAATCTCTGGTATTTGTCAAATTTCCATTATGTATTAAAACAATTCCATAGGGAGCATTAACGTAAAAAGGCTGTGCTTCTTCTACACTTTCTGCTGATCCCTTTGTTGCATACCTAACATGACCTAATCCAATTTTGCCGATTAAATTCCTCATATCCCTCGTTCTATAAGCAGTATTAACCTGACCTTTAGCTTTATGAATATGAAAAACAGTATTTTCCATTGTGGCTATACCTGTTGAGTCTTGACCTCTATGCTGCAGAAGCAAAAGACTATCGTAAATTTGTTGATTTACATCATCTGAAGAAACGATTCCAACTATTCCACACATAACTTAATATCTTAAAAATTTAAATAATTGAGAAATATTTTTCATATTTAAAAGTAACCTGAAATACTATTATTAAATTTTTCAGCTAATTCCTCAACCCTAATATTGCAGATATTTTTATCTTGAATTTTAATCATAAGCATGTCACTAGATACATATCCAATTTTTTTTACATAAACACTTGATGGAAAATTTATTTGATTTTGTTTTAAATAATCGAGCCATTCATTTTGTTTCATTTTACTAATTGAAAAAATGATTCTAGAACCCCCTTCTGCAAACAATAAATTATCATCTCTATTTAGATCTTTCTTTAATTCTATCGTTGCACCTTTTGCGGACAAAATACAAGACTCTGCTAAAGCTATAGCTAAACCACCATCGCTGATATCATGAGAAGAAACTATAAGACTATTTGAAATCGCATTTCTTAAAAAACTCTGACAAAACTTTTCATCCAACAAATTTATTTTTGGAGGCCGACCTGTAATTTCTCCATGAATATATTCCAAATAAGAACTAGCTGCTATTTTTATTTCTGATTTCTGAGAACCAATTAACCAGATTTGATCATCAATATTTTTCCATTCACTACTTATAGCTTTTTCGACGTTATCTATCTTGCCAACCATTCCAATAACTGGAGTAGGATTAATAGGAGTAATCACATTATCTTTATTCTTCGATTCATTGTATAAGGAAACATTACCTCCTGTAACGGGAGTTTCTAAAGCTTTACAGGCTTCAGCAATTCCATTGCATGAAGATGAAAGCTGCCAATATCCTATCTCATTCTCAGGAGAAGAAAAATTTAAATTATTTGTAATGGCTACTGGTTCAGCCCCAACACAACTAACATTTCTAGCGGACTCTGCGACAGCAGCGATAGTTCCTCTAAAAGGATCAAGAGCAACCCATCTACTATTACAATCAACTGAAGCAGCGACACCAGAAAATACTTTATTTTTATTTTTTTTATTTTGTTCCCTTAGTCTTATTACGGCTGCATCTGATTTTCCAGGTTTAAATACTGTATTTGCCTGCACTTGAGAGTCATATTGTTTATAAATCCATCGTTTAGAAGCTATTGATGGATTAGAGAGTAGTTTTAAAATGATTTGTGAAAAAGAAAAATTCTTATTTTCCTTCAATGAAAAAATTTTTTGCTCATATATTTCTGGCAAATTATTTTCTTGCCATTCCCATTTCTTTAAAAGGTAACTAGGTGGATTATTAATAACATTGTGAAAATTTACAGGAGTATCATCAGATAAGGCAGAAGTAGGTATTTGAGCGACAATTTTACCTTTATGGGAAATAATTACTTCATTAGTTCCTATCACTTCACCAATTACATTGGCATATAACCCCCATTTGTTAAATTTTTCAATAAGATCATTAATTTTTTCTTCTTTCACTACAAACAACATCCTCTCTTGAGATTCAGATAATAAATATTGATATGAAGACATATCGTCTTCTCTAGAAGGAACCAAATCTAAATCAATAGATATCCCTAAATTTCCATTTGCAGCCATTTCTGCACTACTGCATGTTAAACCTGCAGCACCCATATCTTGAGCTGCAATTACATCTCCTGTCTTAAAAGCATCCAAACAGGCTTCAATAAGACTTTTCTCAATAAATGGATCACCTACCTGAACTGCTGGTCTATCATCTAATGAGGTTGTAGTTAATTCTGAACTCGCAAAACTTGCACCACCAACACCATCTCTGCCAGTAGTATTACCAACATATAATACTGGTGATCCTACATTTTTGGCTCCAGAACAAACGATTTCATTAGTCTCTAAAAGTCCTAAAGCCATAACATTCACTAAAGGATTTCCGGAGTAACTATCATCGAAATCAATTTCACCTCCAACAGTCGGTACACCTACGCAATTCCCATAATGTGCAATACCTGATACAACTCCTCTTAATAAGTCAACATTTGATGATTTATCAAGAGTTCCGAATCTCAATGAATTCAATACTGCGATTGGTCTTGCTCCCATTGTAAATATATCCCTTAAAATTCCTCCTACACCTGTTGCGGCACCTTGAAAGGGTTCAATAGCAGAAGGATGATTATGACTTTCTATTTTAAAAACAAGTTTTTGATTATTTCCAACATCAATAACACCAGCATTTTCTCCAGGTCCAACTAAAACATTTTTACCTTTAGTGGGAAACTTAGATAATAAAGGTTTTGAATTTCTATAACAACAATGTTCAGACCACATAACGCCAAACATGCCTAATTCCGTTCTATTTGGTTTTCTTTTTAATCTTTTGCAAATTTCTTCGTAATCGTACAGTGTTAAATTTTCAACTTTGAGTGCTTCATTAAGATCATAAAGATCATTATTTTCTGGATTTATCATTCTTTATATCCAAGGGTCATCTTCTTTTTTTTCACTAAACTGTATGGATTTCCTATCATCATTATAAAAACTTTTTTGTTTAAAATCTAAGTTTTGGCTTATATCTTCATCTTCTTCAAGCCAGTCCTCTAATCTATTAGAAGCAATATTTTTCATATCATCAAATCTATCAATAATTTTTTTTCCTTTTTGCAAAAATTCATTTTTAAAACTTGATTTAATTAAAGATAAATCATCTAAAGAATTAATTTCACAAAATACCAATCCAGGTTGTTGATCATTAATATTTTCAATATTTAATTTCCATCTACTAGAACCTGGAATTTTAGGATTAGATCTAGAAACCAAGTAATATTTAATCTTACCCGTTTTCATTTCAAACAAAAAATCGGCAATAACTCCTATTTTTGATCCGTTTAAATTTATCAGATTAGCTTCTATTAAAGTTGGAAATCTATTTAAAGTTGCTAAATCAGAAATAGCAGGATCACCTTTAACATATATTTCATTATCTATTATTTGAGTAATTTGATTTAATCGCCAAACATTTCTTTTTAAATCAAAATTTGAAGGGCGAGAGTACCATCCTAAAATCCTATGAACTGGAGGATGCATCCAAACATTTTCACCGTTTCCATAATTAAGGACCATATTACCCTTAACACTATAATTTAATAATTCACTTAGTAAAATTTCTTTAGGTAATTTCAAGTTAAGAACGAACCTGCACGGGCATAACTAGATAGGTAAAAGAATTTAAATTATCTTCTGGTACAAAAACAGCTGGAGTAGTTGCAATATTACACTTTAAAAGTACATTTTCAGAAGGAATAACTTTTAAACCTTCTAAAAGATATCTAACATTAAATGCAATATCAAAATTTTCTCCAGAATAAGCAACAGGTATTAATTCATTTGCATTTCCAATATCTTGAGCATCTGCACTTATAGAAGCTAAATCTGTATTATCTAATTTAATCTTGACAACACTACTTTGCTGATCAGCTAAAACAGCAATTCTTTCTAATGCATCAATTAATTTTTTTGTATTAAAATTCAGAATCTTAGAAAAATTATCAGGAATTAATTGGGAATAATTAGGATAAGTACCTTCAAGGGTTCTTGTCGTAATTATTTGATTAGAAGAAATAAATACTACCTGACCTTTGTCATAGAAAAGCTTTATTGAATTTTCTGAGCTTCTCAAAGATACTAATTTTTCAATTTCTCTTAATGATCTAGTTGGAATAGTGACTGACAAGTCCCCATCATTTGAAGGTAAGTTTTCTTTATTTTCTATATTTTCCTCGTTGTCAATTAAAGCAACAGCCAATCTATGACCATCTGTAGAAGCAGACTCTAAATAATTTGGTTTGAATGAGAAATTGACACCTGTGAGTAATTGCTTTGAGTCATCATTACTACTGGCAAAAATAGTTGATTTTAAAGCTTTTAAAAAAGAACTTGGATCAATATTCAAAGAAGTACCACATTCAACAAATGGTAAATTAGGATATTCATCAGAGGGGATCCCTTTGAGATTAAAAGAACCTCTATCACTTTTTATTAAAATATTATCTGAATTCCCGTCAACTTCTAAAGAGACAGGGGTTTCATTGGGTAGTTTGTTTACTATTTCAGATAAAAGTTTTGAAGGTATAGTAATAGCTCCACTATTTGTGACAGTTCCATCAAAAGAAGTTTGAATACCTAAGTTAAGGTCAAATCCTGTCAAGCTAATTTTATTGGTTCCTTCGTCAGCTGTTAAAAGTATATTTGAAAGAATGGGATGCGTTGGTCTTGTAGCAACTGCTTTGCTCACTAGTTGTATAGCATTATTTAATTCATTTTGATTACAAATAATATCCATCGGAATTTGGGACTTTTTACAAATACAATATACTTTTTTCGCAAATTAAATTCAATAAATTATTTTTTCTTCTTTTTTCTAATATAAGATAAATAATAAAATAAATACTTAGTAATAGTAGTTATTGTGGGAACTGTGGAATTCTTAAATTTACAAGCTTATCTACTTACTTTACGAAGATTAATATATGTGGAAAAAATTTTTTATTTGTTGAATAAATTTATATTTTTCGGATGAAGAAATAACTATTCAACAAATAGAATTACTTTTTATGTAATTTTCAACAAACGATGTTTGTTTTTAATTAATTTTCCACAGACACAATGTTTTTTGGATTGTTAATATCCTAAAATTTTAGTTATATTTTTTAATGAAGGTTCAATATTTTTCCTAAAAATAGCCTCATTGTTTTTTATGGCGCAATCAGGATCTTTTAAGCCATTTCCAGTAAGAACACAAACAATTGTAGATTCTTTCTGAATTCTATTTCTATTTTTTATAAGTCCTGCAACAGATGCTGCACTTGCAGGTTCACAAAAGACTCCTTCTTTAGCCAGGATTTTATAAGCATTTATTATTTCTTCGTCTGTAACTGACTGAAAGTCTCCTTTACTTTCTTTTCTTACTTTTTTTGCTTTTTCTCTATTTACAGGATTCCCAATTCTTATTGCTGTTGCAATTGTTTCAGGATCTTTAACTATTATATTTTTAACTAATGGAGCAGAGCCTTCTGATTGAAAACCCATCATAATTGGTAATTTTGAATTTCTTTTTATTTTTGAATATTCTTTAAATCCCATCCAGTAAGCAGTTATATTTCCTGCATTGCCCATTGGAATACAAAGCCAATCAGGAGCAATACCTAAGTCATCAACTATTTCAAAAGCTGCTGTCTTTTGTCCTTGTATACGATATGGATTAACAGAATTAACAAGTTCTACAGGATGTTCTGAGGATAAATCTCTAACAATTTCAAGAGCTTTATCAAAGTTTCCATTAATAGATATTATCTCAGCGCCATACATTAAAGCTTGCGCAAGCTTTCCTTGTGCAACAAATCCTTCTGGGATTAGAACATAAGGTTTTAATCCTCCTCTAGAAGCATATGCAGCTGCAGCTGCAGAAGTGTTTCCAGTACTTGCACAAATTACTGCTTCACGGCCTTCTTCTTTTGCTTTGCTAATTGCCATAGTCATTCCACGATCTTTAAAAGATCCTGTTGGATTAAGGCCATCATATTTTAAGAAAACTTTTGTCCCATTTCCAATTAAATTGCTAATTGACTCGCTTAGAATTAGTGGGGTATTTCCTTCATTGAGGGAAACAATAGGAGTTTTCTTTGTAACTGGGAGATATTGCTTGTATGCTTCGATTAGACCTGGCCAACTTTTTTTTCTGTAATTAATACGTAGTTTATTTTTGATTTTATTTAATAACACCATAGTTGTCTAATTTTTTTTGATTTTTTCTAGAGGAGAATTGGTGAAAAAGGTTAATAATTCTGAAATTGATTCTACTTTATTCATAACTTTGCTCAAAGCGCTGACATCTAAAATTACAGTTTTGGTTGGATATGCCTCAAAAAAATTTATCAGATTTATTTTTTGATTTCCTAAGTTAATTCCTTGAATTACGCTTGCTCTAAGGGCTAACATACCTGTTCTTTCATCGTTTGCTCTGGGTGGGTGGACAATAGATGAAAGTCTTGTTAAAAAAACGTTTCCTATTTCAGAATATACTAACTTACTTGCGATTGTAATAGGAATTTCAAAATCTTTATTTAAAACTGTTCTAATGTCTTTATCGGAAGACCCGGTAGCTTTTAAAATTTTTTTTAATTTTCTTGTTGATTTACCTTCTTTAGCAAAAGTTTTTAAAGAATTTACTTTAATTGTTCTGGAAAAGATACTGTATATAATTTTAATTTCTTCAGCAGCATTAGCTTTGGGAACATTAAAAAAAAACGGAAAACTTATTAAAATAAAAAATATTTTAAATATTAAAAATTTATTAACCTTCATTTAGATATTTGCACCAGCGGCAATCTTAACAAGTCTAACCATGCCTTTTTCAGTTATTTTTTTTGCAATTTCTATACCCATTTCTTTTGTATATGGCTCATTAATAAGTCTCGGAACTCTTTTTAGAAAAATGTCAATTGAATAGCCGGGAACTTTTTTTAAAATCTCTAAAAAGTTTTTCAATGGTTCTACATACATTACAAGGTCATTTAAGTTGTTATTTTCGTTGATCGTATTTAATTTCACAGATTTTGGAAGGTAGTTATTCAAATTTTTCAATATTTTTAGACTAAGTAAATCTATTTGATTTGTTAAACTTTCAATTATCTCATTTCTAAGAAATCCTCCATTTGGAGAAAAGAGAAGATTGATAACCTCGTCTAAAAGTTTTTCTAAATCGAGATTTGTTTGTTTTGCAGCGTTAGAAAGCAGATCTTCTAAACGGTCCCATTTAAATTTTTTATTATCAAAAAGCATTTCTTTAAGACTTTCTCTTAATTGTGGATCAGGGTCTTCCATCAATCTTCTTGCAAAATATGGATAAGCTGCGCCTAATATTTTGAACTTCGGATCTACGCTTAAAGCAATTCCTTCTAATGTAAGTAATGATCTAATTATAAGTGCATAATATGGAGGTAGTCTGAAAGGGAATTTATACATAACACCAGACATATCATCTGTAACGCTCTTGAAATCCATCTTTGAAACTCCTTTTTCAACAGCGTTAATGAAAACATCTTGAAATGCTGGAACAATGGGCTCTAGATTAACTTCTTCTGATAAGAATCCTAATTTTACGAAATCTTGAGATAATTTATCGAAGTTTTTATTTACTAAATGTACTACTGCTTGAATTAATCCTGATCTAGATTCTCTGGAAACTTCGCTCATCATTCCAAAATCTAGATAACATAATCTGCCATCTTCCAAGGCTAATAAATTACCTGGATGTGGGTCTGCATGAAAAAAACCATGTTCTAAAAGCTGTTCTAAACTGCACTGAACCCCTATATCAATCATTTCATCAGGATTTATTCCCAATTTTTTTACGTCTTCTAAATTTGTTAATTTTGTACCGTCTATCCATTCCATTGCTAAAACTCTCCTTGAAGTTATTTCTTTGTAAATTTTTGGCACGGCAATCATTTTGTTATGTTTATGCATATCTCTAAATTTTTCTGCATTTGCAGCTTCGTTTAAATAATCCATCTCTTCAAAAACTCTCTTCCCTAACTCATCAATCAAAGCAACTAGATCACTTCTTATTAATCCGATATTGTTTTTTAGCCAATAAGCAATATTTCTCACTATGTAAAGATCTAAAGTTATTTGTTCTCTTAAACCTGGCCGTTGTACTTTTACGGCAATGATCTCTTCATTTTTTAATTTAGCTTTATGAACTTGCCCTAAAGAAGCAGCGGAGATTGGCTCTTTATCAATTTCTAAAAAAATCTCATCTATTTTAGAACCTAAATCTTCTTCAATCAATTCCATTGCTTTATCTCCATTAAACCCAGGCAGTTGATCTTGTAATTCTGATAATTCTTCTAGAAGAATCCCGGGAATTATATCTGGTCTTGTTGATAAAGCTTGACCTGCTTTAACAAATGCAGGTCCAAGTTCCACTAACAAATTTGTTAATTCTCTTGCTCTAAATCTAGCTTGCTGTTTATTTGTTAATCTTCCAGTTAATTTATCCCACCCAACAGAAAAGATGTAAGCAAAAATAGGTATAAGTGTTTGCCAAAGTCTTTTTAAAAGTCTTTTAGGATTTTTTTTGTAAATTTTAGAAATTGTTTCTGGATCATAATTTAAGAGACCAGATACCTCAATAAAATCAGTAAAATCTTCTTTCATAACTTTATATATGTAAAGCCCTTTATTTTTTTTAAAAAGAGGTTAATTTTTTTATATGGAAGATTTATCATGTTAATACAACTAAAAATAGAAAACATTGCCTTAATAGAAATTATAGAAATTAATTTCGAAAAAGGTTTGAATATCATAACTGGGGATTCAGGTTCAGGAAAATCACTAATTTTGGATTCCCTAAATGCTTTATTTGGTGGAACTAATATACCTCTAAAACATTTAATCCGTCCAGGCAAAGATTTTTGCGTTATTGAGGCAATATTTTCTTCTTCTTCCCAAATTAATAATTGGTTAATTAGTAATGGCTTTGAAATAAATTCTTCAGAACTAAAAATTAAAAGAAAATCATATAAAAAAAATAATAAAATTTTATCCAAATATAGCCTTAATAATTGCTCAATTCATAAACAATTATTAGAAAAACTAGGTCTATTTTTAATAGATTTCGCAGGTCAGTTTGATACTTTTATCTTTGATTCTTTAGAAAAGAGAAGATTAATTATTGATGACTTATGTTCTCAAGAATTGAAAGATACTAGAGAAAGGATTAAAAAAACATGGAGAGAAAGTGTAGTTTTAAAAGGATTAATGAATGAAAAAATAGAATCTTCTAGGAATCAACAAAAAAACAACTTGATAATTAAACAAATGTTGAAGAGTTTAGAAGAAGCTGAATTAAATTCCAGTGAAGAAATTTTAGAATTAGAGGTATTAGAAAATAAACTGGTAAATAATCTCGAAATTAATAATTCAATTAAATCATCACTAGAAATTTTAAATAATTTTAGTCATGATGAACCATCAGTAACGTCTTTGATTAATCAATCAATAAAAATTTTGAATAAAACAGCAGATTTCGATTTAAAGATTCAAAAATTTAGAGAGAAGTTATTAAATATTTATGCTGATGTTGAAGATTTAATTTTTGTTTTAAACTCATATTTGCAAGATATAGAAAATTATGAATCTAATCTTCCGGAAATACAAAAAAGATTATTTTTTTTAAAAAACTTGGAGAGAACTTTTTCATTGGAGTTATCTCAATTAATTGAAAAGCGTGATCAATTAAAGACTTATTTTCAACAAAATGATCAAGGTAATGAGATTTGCAAGATTAAAGCTCAAATTGAAAATTTACAAACTAATTTAAATCATTTATTTGTTATTCAATCTACTGAAAGAAAAAAAACTGCTAGAAAGTTGCAAAATTCAGTAATGCTAATTTTAAGCAATTTAGGTTTAGAAAATGCAAATTTTTCAATTCAATTTTCTGAAGGCCAGCCTTCTGTTGATGGAATTGACAATATAAATTTTTTGTTTTCGGCTAATCCTGATCAGAAGCTTGCTCCTCTATCAAATGTTATTTCTGGTGGAGAAATGTCAAGATTCTTATTAGCGATAAAATCTAGTATTTCTAAAAAACCTAATACTTTCTTTTTAGATGAAATTGATAATGGCTTAAGTGGTAAATCTTTATTTTCTTTGGTTAGATTAATAAAAGATATATCTCAAGATCAACAAGTTTTATGTATTACCCATCAGCCTTTTTTAGCGGCTGGAGGATTAGCTCACTTTAAAGTTGTTAAAAATGTAATTAATGGAATTACTTATACTTCAATATTGAAATTAACTACAAAAAAACAAAGAAAAAATGAATTAGTAGAACTTATTGGGGGAGGGTTTGGTGAAGCAAATGATTTCGCTTCTAGACTTATTGACAGGGAAGCTGCATAAAATTAAAAAAATTCCACTATAATGACTTTTTTAAATCACAAATAGATTTAAACATGGTCAAAAAAATTAATAATATTTTTGAGGAAGGTGATTCGATCAATATTAGGGGCGCTCGTCAGCATAATTTAAAAAATATTGACCTTTCCTTACCTAGGAATAAATTTATAGTTTTTACTGGTGTCAGTGGAAGTGGAAAAAGTTCTTTAGCTTTCGATACGATTTTTGCTGAAGGACAAAGAAGATACGTGGAGAGTTTGTCAGCATATGCAAGACAATTTTTGGGACAAGTAGATAAACCAGATGTTGATAATATTGAGGGCTTATCGCCTGCTATTTCAATTGATCAAAAATCTACAAGTCATAATCCTCGTTCTACAGTTGGAACAGTAACAGAGATACAAGATTATTTAAGGTTATTGTTTGGTCGTGCCGGCGAGCCGCATTGTCATCACTGTGGAATTCCAATTGCGCCTCAAACAATTGATGAAATGGTTGATCAAATTCTTTTATTACCAGAGGGGACAAGGTACCAGTTATTGGCACCTGTTGTAAGGGGGAAGAAAGGTACACACACAAAATTAATAAGTGGATTAGCCGCTGAGGGATTTGCTAGGGTAAGAATTAACGGTGAGGTAAGAGATCTTGCTGATAGTATTGAATTAGACAAAAATCAAATACATAATATTGAGGTCGTAGTTGATAGATTAATAGCGAGAGAAGGCATACAAGAAAGATTGAATGATTCTTTGCAAACTTGTCTGAAAAGAGGCGATGGTTTAGCAATCGTAGAAGTTGTTCCTAAAAAAGGGGAAAAACTACCTCCTAACTTAGAAAGAGAGAAATTATATTCAGAAAATTATGCTTGTCCCGTTCATGGTTCTATTGTAGAGGAACTTTCCCCAAGATTATTTTCTTTTAACAGTCCATATGGGGCATGTCCAGATTGCCATGGAATTGGTTATCTAAAAAAATTCACTGCGGACAGAGTAATACCAGACAAAACATTACCTGTTTATGCAGCAATAGCTCCTTGGAGTGAAAAAGATAATACCTATTATTTTTCTTTACTATATTCTGTAGGTCAAGCGTATGGTTTTGAACTAAAAACTCCTTGGCAAGATTTAAGTGATCTGCAAAAAAAAGTACTACTTTATGGATCAGATAAACCAATATTAATTCAAGCTGATAGTCGTTTCAAAACTTCTAGTGGTTTTGAAAGACCTTTTGAGGGAATTTTACCAATATTAGAGAGGCAGTTGAATGAAGCCAATGGAGAATCGGTAAGACAAAAGTTAGAAAAATATTTAGAATTAGTACCTTGTAAGACATGTTCGGGTAAAAGATTAAGACCTGAGGCTTTAGCAGTCAAACTTGGCCCATACAACATAACTGATTTAACCTCTATAAGCGTTTCTGAGACATTAACCCATATCGAACGAATTATGGGATTAAGTAAGCTTAATAATGAAAATATTTCTTTATCAGAAAAACAAAAGCAGATAGGTGAGTTGGTTTTAAAGGAGATTCGTTTACGTTTGAAGTTTTTAATTAATGTAGGTTTAGATTATTTGACGTTAGATAGACCAGCCATGACTTTGTCTGGTGGTGAGGCTCAGCGTATTAGATTGGCTACACAAATAGGAGCTGGACTTACTGGCGTTTTATATGTATTAGATGAGCCTAGTATTGGTTTACATCAGAGAGACAATGACAGATTATTAGAAACATTAAAAAGCTTAAGAGACTTGGGAAATACTTTGGTTGTGGTTGAACATGATGAAGATACTATGAAATCGGCAGATTATTTAGTAGATATTGGCCCAGGTGCAGGAGTTTATGGTGGGGAAATTATTGCTAAAGGATCTTATCAAGATGTCATAAACTCAGACAGGTCATTAACTGGAGCTTATCTTAGTGGCAGGAAGTCGATTCCCACTCCAAAAGAACGTAGATCATCCGTAAAAAAAAGTTTAATTTTAAATAATTGTTCTAAAAATAATTTAAAAAATATCTCTGTTGAATTTCCTTTAGGAAGATTAGTTTCTGTAACTGGTGTAAGTGGTAGTGGGAAGAGTACCTTGATAAATGAATTACTTCACCCTGCATTATGTAATTCTCTAGGATTAAAAGTCCCTTTTCCTCGAGGTGTAAAAGAGTTAAAGGGTATAAAAGCAATAGATAAAGTTATTGTTATTGATCAATCTCCAATAGGGAGAACACCAAGATCAAATCCTGCTACCTATACAGGTGCTTTTGACCCTATAAGACAGATATTTACTGCCACAGTAGAAGCAAAAGCGAGAGGTTATCAAGCTGGTCAATTTAGTTTTAACGTGAAAGGAGGAAGATGCGAAGCTTGTAAAGGCCAGGGAGTTAATGTTATTGAAATGAATTTTTTACCTGATGTGTATGTTCAATGTGAAGTATGTAAAGGCGCACGTTTTAATAGGGAAACTCTTCAAGTTAAATATAAAGGTTTCAATATATCTGATGTTTTGGAGATGACTGTTGAACAAGCCGCAGAAACTTTTTCTGCCATACCTTTAGCTGCTGATAGGTTGTCTACATTGGTAGATGTTGGCTTAGGATATGTCAAATTAGGTCAACCAGCTCCTACATTATCTGGTGGAGAGGCTCAAAGAGTTAAGTTAGCTACAGAATTATCAAAAAGGGCTACTGGAAAAACTTTATATTTGATTGATGAACCAACTACAGGTTTAAGTTTTTATGATGTTCATAAATTAATGGACGTGATACAGCGTTTGGTAGATAAAGGGAATTCTGTAATTGTTATTGAACATAACTTAGATGTAATTAGATGTTCTGATTGGATCATTGATTTAGGACCCGACGGAGGGGATAAAGGTGGAGAAATTATTGCAGAAGGTATTCCTGAAGATGTAGCAAAACATCCCTCAAGCTACACAGCAAAATATCTTAAAAAAGTTCTTAAATAAAAAATCTTTGTTGTATTTCTTTTTATTCCCAATCATCTTAATAAAATAAAAGTCTTCTTCAAAAGGGGTATAACACTAGTCTGTATTTACTTTTTAGAAAATTCTTGCATAAAAAAATTTAAAATCATAATGCTTTCTTAATATTTCCTTAGGAAATTCAGCTTATTTGTATTAGATAGGTTGATAGGAGGATTTGTTCCATGAGGTTTAAATTTTTACATTTACATTTACATGGTCTTATACGCTCTATAAATCTTGAATTAGGCAGGGATCCAGATACAGGAGGACAAACACAATACGTTTTAGAGTTAGTTAAAAGTTTGGCTAACACATCAGAAGTTGATGAAGTAGATTTAGTCACTCGTTTAATAGAAGACTCTAAAGTTGATAATCAATATTCTCAAAAAGAAGAATTTGTAGAACCTGGAGTTAGAATTTTAAGATTTAAATTTGGACCTAATAAATATTTAAGAAAAGAATTGCTTTGGCCTTATTTAGATAACTTAACTGAAAGTCTGATTGATTACTATAAAAAAAATAAAAAGCCTAATTTTATTCATGCGCATTATGCAGATGCTGGATATGTAGGAGTTAAACTTAGTAAATCTTTAAAAGTTCCACTTATATTTACGGGTCATTCTTTGGGAAGAGAAAAAAAGAGGAAATTGCTTGATACTGGTTTAACAACTAATCAAATAGAAAAGCTTTATTCCATAAATAAAAGAATTGAGGCGGAAGAAAAAGCGTTAAAGTCCGCAGATATTGTTGTTACAAGCACCAAGCAAGAGTCAGTGTATCAATATTCTCAATATTCTTCTTTTTCACCTTACAAAGCTAAAGTTATTCCTCCTGGAGTTGATCATAACAAATTTCACCATATTCATTCCACAACCGAGACAGCCGAAATTGACAATATGATGAAACCTTTTTTAAAGGATTCTACTAAACCTCCTTTTTTGACTATTTCTAGAGCTGTAAGAAGAAAAAATATTCCCTCGTTGATTGAGGCATATGGAAGATCTGAAAAATTAAAAAGAAAAACTAATTTGATTTTAATTTTGGGTTGTCGAGATAGTACTTCAAAACTTGACCCTCAACAAAAAGATGTATTTCATAATATTTTTGAAATGATTGATAAATATAATTTGTATGGGAAGGTGGCTTATCCAAAAAAGCATCTTCCAAGTCAGATTCCTGCTTTATATAGGTGGGCAGCTAGCAGAGGGGGTTTATTTGTAAATCCAGCTTTGACTGAGCCTTTTGGTTTAACCTTGCTTGAAGCTTCTTCATGTGGATTGCCAATAATATCAACCAATGATGGTGGACCAAAGGAAATCCACTCAAAATGTGAAAATGGACTTCTCGTAGATGTTACTGATATTAATGAGTTGAAATTTATTCTTGAAAAAGGAATTTTTAATACTAATCAGTGGAAATTATGGAGTAGAAACGGAATTGAGGGTGTTAATAGGCACTTTAGTTGGAACACTCATGTACGCAATTATTTATCAATACTTACAGAAGAGTTCTCAAGGTCTAATAGTTATTCTGCTTCTGATATTAAACAGAGTTGTTTAAAAGGGGGTTCTTCACTTATAAAACCCCATTGATCAAATACTTTACGATCAGGATGAAGAATTAGTTGATTGTTATGTGTTTTCTTTAGTTTGAAACCCTTTTTAGATAGTTTTTTCATTAAGTTTGCAGTTTCTTCAAATCTCGATGCCATTGCATCAAGACTTGAGCAATCACTTGTTAATCCATTATCTTTCCATGTAAAAAAACTCATAACAAATTTTTAAAGATTGATCTTTAAAACTATACCTAAAATTACAAGTAAAATGTTGATTTTCCAAAAATTTTCAACTATTTTCTCTTCCTTAACTCCTTTAAGTTCAAAATGGTGGTGCAGTGGAGCCATTAAAAATATGCGTTTACCTCTTTGAAATAATTTTTTTGTAATTTTAAAAAACCCTACTTGAATCATTACTGATAATGATTCAATAATAAATATTCCTGAGAAAATAAATAAGGTAAAAACGCTATTAGTTAATAACGCTATAGAACCAAGAATCGCACCAATAGTTAAAGATCCTGTATCACCCATAAATATTTTTGCAGGATAACTATTGTATTTGAGAAATCCTAAGCATATGCCGGACATTGAATAACATAAAATACTAAAAACAAAAAGCTCTTGCTGTCCTTTTATTAATATTTCTGTTCCTAATCCATAAAAGACAACCCCACTGCAACCAGCTGCTAATCCATCTAGTCCATCAGTCAAATTTACGGAATTACTTATACCAACAAGTACTAAAAAAGAAATTGGTAATATGAAAATATTAATATTTATTCCCCATGAGTCAGGAACTATAAAGAATGGACTTATTAAATTTTTTTCATAGGCTAAAAATATAAAAATTATTGAAATGATACTTTGGAGGGCAAATTTTTCTTTTGTTTTTAAACCTGTGCTCTCTTTTTTTTTAATGCTTAAATAATCATCTAAAAATCCTGTAATAAAGAAACCAAAAATAGTAAGTAATAAAAGAAATAATTTCAGGGAACCTAAATTTATGGTTATTATCAAAAGAAAAATTAAAAAAGGGACTATCATAAAAATCCCACCCATCGTTGGTGTATCACTTTTTTTAAAGTGATTTGCTGGACCTTCATTTCTAATGTTCTGAAGTAAATTAAATTTTTTGATAATCTTTAGACCATTTTTCGTTGCGAAAATAGAAATAAAGAAGAATAATATGTAAACACCCGTAAAAATAAAATTTTTAAAAAAATAGGATGTAACTATTAAAGCAAAAGTATTTAATATTAATAAAGATTCAAAGTTTAACTTTTTAATCTTCCCAGTCATCTTCTGAAGCATCTTCTTCAGTTTTATAATCTTC
This sequence comes from Prochlorococcus sp. AG-418-D13, assembly GCA_003214315.1. Lineage (GTDB taxonomy): Bacteria > Cyanobacteriota > Cyanobacteriia > PCC-6307 > Cyanobiaceae > Prochlorococcus_A. Next base: position 149,700 of record QCLU01000001.1, on the reverse strand, counting down.
TTTTTCTCCCATAAGTGCTGAAAGTTCTTCTTCTTCTATTGTACTTATCTCTTGTGAATCTCCATCTTTTTCAGCAACAAGTCTTCCTGTATTTTCAAGCCAAGAAAGTAGATCTGGTTCATCTCTCAAAGGCAAAACCGGAGCAGGGTCATCTCTGTGGTAGCAAGTTAAAGCAGGGTTAACTTTAGAAATATCGTCTAATCTAAGTTTTAGTTTATTTGAGTCCATTAATAGCTGTTATATCCTATATATAAGATAATACATAATAATGCACACGAAAAACTTTGTTTGATAAAGGAAATTTAAAATACTTTTTAATTTGGCTGATTTCATTGTTGTTATCTGGATTATTAAAATTTATTGGACACGTGAATCCTGATGTTTTAATAATAAATAACTTTCTTCTCTTATCATTAGTTTTTGGTCCAGCTCTTTTAGTTACAATAATATTAGTTTTTAAAAAGTTTTCAAATTCTTAATTACGTCAAAATTTAAATTTATGGAGCAAATTTAAATGCAACAGGTCAAAAAAGTTGTACTAGCCTATTCTGGTGGCGTTGATACGAGCGTTTGTATTCCATATTTAAAGAATGAATATGGTATTTCAGAAGTAGTTACTTTCGTGGCAGATCTTGGACAAGGCGAAGATTTGGAATTTATTAGGCAAAAAGCTTTAAGTTCTGGGGCATCTAAATCAATCGTTGGCAATTTAGTCAATAATTTTGTTGAGAGATACGCTTTTCCAGCAATTAGAGCAAATGCATTGTATCTAGATAAATATCCTTTATCTACAGCTCTTGCCAGGCCTTTAATTGCTGAAAACCTTGTAAATACTGCGAGAGAGATTAATGCCGATGCAGTAGCTCATGGTTGCACTGGTAAAGGGAATGATCAAGTTCGATTTGATTTAGCAATTAATGCTTTAGGACCTGATTTAAAAATAATTACTCCTGCAAGGGAGTGGAATATGAGTAGAGAAGAGGCGATATCGTATGGAGAAAAATTTGGTATTCCTGCGCCCGTATCCAAAAAATCACCGTATTCAATAGATGTAAATCTCCTTGGTAGGAGTATTGAAGCGGGCATATTAGAAGACCCAATGCAAGAAGCTCCTGAAGATATTTTTGCGATGACATCATCAATTAATAATGCACCTGATTCTCCTCAAGATATAGATGTTGTTTTTAAAAATGGTATTCCAATTAGTATTAATAATGAATTTTTAACTCCAGTGGCGATCATTCAAAAAGCTAATGATCTTGCAGGTGAACATGGTTTTGGAAGAATAGATATGATTGAAGATCGAGTAGTAGGAATTAAAAGTAGAGAGATTTATGAAACGCCTGGTCTTTTACTTTTAATAAAGGCTCATAAGGAATTAGAAAGCATAACATTAAACCCAGATGTTATTGATTTTAAAGGAATAGTTGAAAAAAAATGGGCTCAATTAGTTTATCAAGGTTTTTGGTTCGGTCCACTCAAAGAGAGTTTAGATGCTTTTATTTTGTCGACTCAAACTTCAGTTAATGGAAGAGTTAAAATTAGACTTCATAAGGGGAATGCAATAGTAATTGGAAGAACCTCAGAAAATAATTCACTTTATAGGGAGGATTTGGCAACTTATAGTGAAGATGATGTTTTTAAACATTCCTTAGCTGAGGGTTTTATTTATATGTGGGGTATGTCTAATAAAATATGGGCAGAGTTAAATTCAAAAACAAAAGATTAACATTTAAGATTCTGCATTTTCTTTAGTTTCAGTATCGGGTTTTTCAGAACTTGAAATATTAGCACTTGCTACTGGTTCTTTTTCTTTTGATTCAGCTTTAGTTTCTGGATTATCTTTATTTTCGGATTGAGATGTACTTTTACTAGAAGGTCTTGGGTTTGGTAAAGGCCCTTCTTGTTTAACGGTCATGTATCTAATCACATCTTCACTAAGTCTCATTGCTTTTTCAATTTTAAAAATGTGTTGTCCATCGCCTTGATGACTCAATTGAACGTAAATCCCTTCTCTATGTTTTTTTATTTGATAGGCTAATCTTCTCTTACCTCTCATTTGACTATCAAGGATAGTACCGCCAAATTCTTCTAAAAGTTTATTGTACTTGTCAATATGATTAGTTACTTCATCTTCCGCAATATCTGGGCGGAGGATATACATTGTTTCGTAATAAGATTGTTGATTGTTCATAGTTTCAGACAAGGTCTTTGGCTCATGAATTAATTTAATGAGCGTCTGTTCATTATTTAAGATACATTACCATAGGTAGTTTCTTAAAACTTAGGATTATTTTTTAAAGATATTTTTTTAGTGCGTCATTCATAATATGAAAAGGCACCTCTAATCCATCTGTCCAAAATGATAATGATCCTATACCTTGAGCAACAAGCATTTCTAACCCATCAATAGTAATGCAACCTTTTTTGTTTCCAAGTTGCAATAGAGGAGTTGGAGCAGGATTATAGATTAAATCGTAAACAGTTGTTTTTGAGTTAAGAGATCTCCAGAAATCTTCTCCATATGGCAATAAATTTTTTTCATACTTAGCTGTTTTCATCCCTACTGGTGTTGTATTTACAATTAAATCCGCTTCTTCGACTAAATTTTGAGCTTGATTATCATTATTCAATAAGCATTGAATTTCAATTTGATTTTTAAAATTTTTAGTTAATTTATCTAGTGATGAATTATTACGCGATATTACTGAAATTTTTGAAAAATTTAAATTTATTAATCCTTGAATTATTGATCTTGCTGCACCGCCAGAGCCAAGAACCACAGATTGATTCTTTGTTAAGTTTAATCTTTTTAATGGATAAATAAATCCTTCTACATCTGTATTAGTTGCGCTCCATTCTTTTTCAGAATTTAATTTCAGGGTATTAATTGCTTTCAGTTTGTTAGCAATAGGAGAAATTTCATTACAAAGGTCAAATACTTTTTCTTTATGGGGAATTGTAATATTTAAACCTTTGCAATTAATTTTTTTTAAAGAATTAAGAACCAATTCTAGATCTTCATCTTTACAGGGTATAGCTATATAGATTAAATCTAATCCTAAATATTGAAAGGCGGCATTTTGCATAATTGGTGACAAAGAATGGCTTACTGGATTGCCAATTAATGCAATAAAAGATGTCTTACTTGAAATCATGTTTAGAATTTTTTCTTTAAAAAAAAACGATCTGTTCGGGAACCACACCCCGTCTTTGAGTAACAATAATGACGCCGATGACCGATTATGGAGAATATTAAATATGAAAATTTACCCATGGGTAAGGTTGTAGGAATCGATTTAGGAACAACTAATAGTTGTGTCGCTGTAATGGAAGGTGGTAAACCTACTGTAATAGCAAATGCTGAGGGTTTCAGAACTACTCCATCAGTTGTTGCATATACAAAAAATCAAGATCAGCTCGTTGGACAAATCGCAAAAAGACAAGCTGTTATGAACCCTGAAAACACTTTTTATTCAGCGAAGCGTTTTGTTGGCAGAAGAGCTGATGAAGTTAATGAAGAATCTAAAGAAGTTAGCTATTCTGTTGAAAAATCTGGTTCTAGTGTCAAACTAAAATGTCCTATTTTGGATAAGCAGTTTTCTCCTGAAGAAGTAAGTTCTCAAGTTTTGAGAAAGTTAGCAGATGATGCGGGTAAATACCTTGGTGACAAAGTTACGCAGGCTGTAATTACAGTCCCAGCTTATTTTAATGACTCTCAAAGACAAGCTACAAAAGATGCAGGAAAAATTGCAGGTTTAGAAGTTCTCCGAATTGTTAATGAGCCAACTGCTGCAGCTTTAGCCTATGGTTTAGATAAAGAAAATGAAAAAATTCTTGTTTTTGATTTAGGTGGAGGAACATTTGATGTCTCAGTTATTGAAGCTGGTGATGGAGTCACTGAAGTTCTATCAACATCTGGAGATACACATTTAGGTGGTGATGATTTTGATAGATGTATCGTGGACCACTTAGCCAGTACTTTTAAATCAAATGAGGGCATCGACCTTAGACAAGATAAACAAGCTTTACAAAGATTGACTGAAGCAGCAGAAAAAGCAAAAATTGAGCTTTCAAATGCTACTCAAAGTGAAATAAATTTACCTTTCATTACAGCAACACCTGAAGGGCCAAAACATTTAGACCTGAACCTAACTAGAGCAAATTTTGAGGAATTAGCAGCTTCTTTAATTGATAGGTGTAAGACCCCAGTTGAAAGAGCTATAAGCGATGCAAAAATTTCTACTAGTGAAATCGATGAGGTTGTAATGGTTGGTGGCTCATCTAGAATACCTGCTGTTTTAGATTTAGTTAAAAAAATAATAGGTAAAGAACCAAATCAAACTGTTAACCCTGATGAGGTAGTAGCTGTTGGTGCTGCAATTCAGGGAGGAGTTTTATCAGGAGAGGTTAAAGATATATTGTTGCTTGACGTTACTCCACTTTCTCTAGGTGTAGAGACTTTAGGGGGAGTAATGACAAAAATGATAAATCGAAATACTACAGTCCCTACTAAGAAATCTGAAACATATTCAACTGCTGTAGACGGTCAAACAAATGTAGAAATACACGTTTTACAGGGTGAAAGAGAAATGGCCTCTGATAACAAAAGCTTAGGAACTTTTAGATTGGATGGTATACCTTCAGCACCAAGAGGTGTGCCGCAAATTGAAGTTACATTTGATATTGACGCAAATGGAATTCTTAGTGTTACTGCTAAAGATAAAGGAAGTGGTAAGGAGCAAAGTATTTCTATCACTGGTGCTTCTACTTTATCTGATAATGAAGTAGAAAAAATGGTAAAAGATGCCGAATCAAATGCATCTGCAGATAAAGAGAAAAGAGAAAAAATTGATTTAAAAAATCAAGCTGAAACACTTGTTTATCAGACAGAAAAGCAACTTGGTGAGTTAGGAGACAAAATTGATGCTGCAGCAAAGTCTAAAGTTGAAGAAAAAAGTAATGCTTTAAAAGAGGCAACTTCAAAAGAAGATTATGAATCAATGAAAAAACTTCTTGAAGAACTTCAGCAAGAACTTTATGCAGTTGGTTCATCTGTTTATCAGCAACCAGGTAATCAGCCACCGTCAACTGGAGCACAGGGCAGCCCTGATCAGAGTGAATCAAATGAAAAAGGTGGAGATGATGTAATTGATGCCGACTTTACTGAAACGAAAGATTAAAAAAGGTAATTTTTAATTTCATTAGCAACCCATTTAGAACAAGCTGGAGCCAGTAAAATCCCATTTTTATAAAAACCTGTACATATAATTAGCCCATCTTCAAGATTTTTCATTATTGGTGAAGGCTCACCATCAGGTCTTGACCTTATTCCGTACCACTTTTTAGAGATTTTTCCTTTCATCAGCCAATTTGGTTTTTTTTCGAGAAAATTTGTAAGTTTTTCGAATGTATTTTCTTCTGGCTTAGTATTATATTCGTCAGTTGATCCAATGATTAGCTTGTTTTTTGATTTTGGAATTATATTTTTACCATTTATATTAAATTGTTTTGGCAGCGATAATAAATCAACTTCTGCATCATTGATCTCGATTTCCATAGCTTGACCTAAAACAGGTTTTAATTTGATGTTGTGAGATAAGTTATCTATTAAATCAATCGCTTTAAGTGAATTACACAAAATAATCATGTCAGATTCGATTTTTTCATTATTACTTGTTGTAGAAATCCATTGATTGTTTGATTTTCTTATTTTTATTATTTCTCCTTGTAAATAATTTACTTTTTTATGTTTTAGATATTTATCTAATGTTTGAAGTAATGACAAAGCATTTATTCTTCCATCTTTGTAGGAAATTATTCCTTTTATATTTTTTGTTTGGAAGGCTTTATTTATACTATTGATAAATATTGAGTCTCTTTCTAAAGTTCGTAAGTTTTGATCATTATTTTCATAAATAAATTTCTCTAATTTTTTGTACTTTTCTTCATTAGTAGTTAGTTGTATTAATGGTTTTTCGATATTTAATTCATAATTAAATTTTTGCAAGAATGTAATCCATTTTGGCCATAATTCAATGCTTTGTTTTCTGAGATCCCAACTTCTACCTCTTCTTTTTTGATACATATTACCCATTAGCAAGCCTAAAGCTGCATTGCTACTATTTTGGATTTGAGTTGGATCTATTATTGTTATCTGGAGACCTAATTCTGATAATTCTAAGGCGTTAAATTTTCCAATAATCCCTGATCCAATAATAACTATGTGTGCGTTTTTAAAATTTTCTTTTAAGCTTTTCATTGATATATTAGATATAAATGCTTGTTTGACTTAATAGTTAAAAATTTTTGGAACATCCTTCAATTATATTCAAAATTGTTTGTCCCGATCGTCCCGGCCTTGTAAGTAAACTTACAAGTTGGATTTCAAATTACGGTGGAAACATAAAACATTCTGATCATCATACAGATCAAGATGCGGGTTTGTTTCTTAGTCGAATTGAATGGAATAGTACAAATGCAATTTTTAATAGAGATGAAATCTATAAAGAATTTCAAAAAATTGCAGATGAAGTAAATGGAAAATTTAACGTAAATTATTCTGATGAAATTCCAAATGTTGCTATTTTCGTGAGTAAACAAAATCATTGTTTGATTGATTTGCTTTGGCGAGTAAGAAATGGCGAACTCAAAATGAAAGTGCCATTAATAATTTCTAACCATTCTGATTTGGAAAATATTGCGAATGACTTTAATGCAAAATTTGTCTATATTGATACCTTTAACACTGATAAATCTATTGTTGAAGATCAATTTTTAAATTTATTAAAAAAATATGAAATTGATCTTGTTGTATTAGCCAAATATATGCAAATTTTGAGTGACTCTTTTTTAAAAAAGTTTTCTTCAATAATTAATATTCATCATTCTTTCTTACCTGCATTTAAGGGCGGGCAACCATATCATCGAGCATGGAAGAGAGGTGTTAAATTAATCGGTGCAACTGCTCACTATGTTACTGAAGATTTAGATGAAGGTCCAATAATAGAGCAATGCACAGTTAATGTAAGTCATAGGGATGAAGTTGATGATTTGATAAGAAAAGGAAGAGATATTGAAAGGATAGCTTTAGCAAGAGCGGTTAGATTACATCTAAATCATCAAGTATTTGTTTATAAGAGCAAAACTGCTGTTTTTGATTGAAGATAGTTTCTTAGTCTTCTAATTCAATTTGTATTTGTCTTTCATAAATTGATTCTTCATTAAAAGCTCTTGCTATCAAGAAGCTAGCAATGCAGCTGATTAATACAGGTTTCATTATTAATAAATTTTTTGTTAAAGCAAAAGCCAAAAACATTGCTGTTATTGGTGTTCGCGAACATCCAGCTACGAAAGCTCCCATTCCAGCAAAAATGTATGTACTTGGAGCATGCCCTGTCGCAATTTCTACCCAGCTTCCTATTATAAGTCCGATTGATCCTCCTAAAGTAAGCATTGGATAGAATAATCCTCCAGGAGCTCCAGATGCTGCAGCTAAACCTGTCGTGATAAATAGTACTAAAACTGCTAATGAAGCAATTCCAATACTTGTATTTTGTTCAGCTATTATTTTCTGTAATTCATCTAAATTATGAAATGTACTGGGTAAAAAAGAGTAGATACTTCCTAAAATAAGTCCACAGATGCTCATTTTTAAAACAAATTTATTTTTATACCACTTTTTCCCAAGATTTTGCATTAACAAAACATATTTGCTGTACAATTCTGCAAATATCCCAATAATTATTCCTAGTAAAACTAAGTAAATAAAATCGACAGGTAAGAAAAAAACTGATGGGTCATATTCTTTTTGAATCAAAAATCCTAGGTTAAAATCAAAGCCTCCTGCTTTAGGATCTAAACCCAAGGCTTGAATAATATCGGCAGATGAATCTGCAATAAAAGTTGTAATTACTACTAATAGCAAAATTACTGGTCTAGCTGAATTTAATAACTCTTCTATTGCATAGACAAATCCTCCTAATGGAGCGCTAAATACTGCAGCTATTCCAGCGCCACCACCTGCTGCTACTATTACTCTTCTGAAAGCTGTAGGAGCTTTTAGCCACTTGGCCATTTGCCAAGCTACTGATCCTCCCATTTGAACTGATGGACCTTCTGGACCTAAAGGGAATCCACTACCAATAGCAATAATTCCTGATATGAGCTTTACTAATCCTACTTTTAAATTCATTGGAACTTTTTTATGTCTTAAGAAACCCATGATTTGGCTCACTCCTGAACCTTTTGCAGCAGGTGCTATATTTTTGATCAAATATCCTGCAATAGCTCCTCCTAGAGCTCCAAAAATAGGTAAAACCGCAATAGATGGGAATTGGTCTAATAATGCTAATCTCCAATTATTAATAAAATAGATTCCAGTCTTAAAAGATATGCTTGTAATTGAGGCCCCTAAACCTGTTAATAAGAGCGAAAATGCAACGACTAGAGATCTTTGTTTTAATAATTTTTTGATGCTACGAGAAGAATTATTACTTGTTTTCTGAATATTATCTTTTATAAAATTTGGCATAGTCCATTATTACTGTGTCAAGCTGAAATCGTGTATTTCATCAAATTGAAGATAGCGATAAAGTTCATCTGAATATGGATTAATTTTATTTTTAGTAATATCCTGATATTCTTCAACTTCAGGTATTTTGCCAAGCAGTGCGCAAACTGCTGCTAATTCAGCGCTGCCTAAAAAGACTTGTGCGTTCTTGCCAAGTCTATTGTCAAAATTTCTTGTACTTGTAGAAAATACTACGGAACCTTCATCTACTCTTGCTTGATTTCCCATACATAAAGAACAGCCTGGTAACTCTAACCTTGCACCACAATCTTCGAATATTTTATAATAGCCCTCAGCTTTTAGAGTTTCTTCATCCATTTTTGTTGGTGGACAAATCCATAATTTAGATTTTAAATTTTGAACACCTTCAAGAACTTTCGCAGCTGCCCTGTAATGACCAATATTTGTCATGCAAGAACCTATAAAAACTTCGTCAATATTTGTATTTGCAACATCAGTGATTTCTTTTACATTATCTGGATCGTTAGGGCAAGCAACTATAGGTTGTGTTACTTTTGTTAAATCAATTTCAATGATTTCCTCATACTGAGCGTTTGAATCTGGTTGAATTAATGATGGTTTTTTTAACCAATCTTTCATATCATTGATTCTTCTTGAAATCGATTTTGAATCTTCATAATTGCTCTCGATCATTTTTTCTAGCAGGCAAATATTGCTTTTTAAGTACTCTTGAACAGTTTCTTGGGATAAAAGTATTGTGCTACCAGCGCATGAGCGTTCTGCAGTAGCATCAGTAAGTTCAAAAGCTTGTTCAAGTTTTAGGTTTGGTAATCCCTCAATTTCCATTATTTTACCGTTAAATATATTTTTTTTATTTTCTTTCTCCACAGTTAAGAGTCCTTTTTTAATTGCGAATAGAGGGATTGCATTTACTAAATCTCTCAGAGTAATTCCTGGTAATAATTCTCCCTTAAATTTAACCAGTATAGATTCCGGCATATTTAATGGCATTGATCCTATTGCAGCGGCAAAGGCAACAATGCCCGAGCCTCCAGGAAATGAAATACCAAGAGGAAATCTTGTATGACTATCTCCACCTGTGCCAACAGTATCGGGGAGAAGCATTCTGTTAAGCCAACTATGAATTATGCCGTCTCCAGGCTTAAGAGCTACTCCACCTCTTTGAGATATAAAATCAGGTAATTCTTTATGGGTAACTAGATCTACTGGTTTAGGATATGCAGCTGTATGACAAAAACTTTGCATCACTAAATCCGCAGTAAATCCTAAACAAGCTAGTTCTTTTAGTTCATCTCTAGTCATTGGCCCAGTAGTGTCTTGACTACCAACTGTGGTCATAATTGGCTCACAGGTCATTCCTGGCTTAACTCCATCTAAACCGCATGCTTTGCCTACTATTTTTTGAGCTTGAGTAAAGCCGGCAGTACTTTCGGTTGGATTTTGTGGTCTGGTAAATATTTCACTTGGTTGATAATTTAATTTGTTTCTGATTTTGTCCGTAAGAGATCTTCCAATCATAAGATTAATTCTTCCGCCAGCTTGAATTTCATCAGTAAGAGTTGATGGATACAAGTCGAATTTGCTTATTAATTCTTCAGTATTTGAATCTTTTTCAATTTTTTTAATAATGCCTTTATAAGGATATATTTTAATAACATCTCCTGTTTTCATATGAGATACGTCAGCTTCTATAGGTAAAGCCCCTGAATCTTGTGCAGTATTAAAGAAAATTGGTGCTATTTTGCTGCCAATTATTATTCCACCTGTTTTTTTGTTTGGAACAAACGCGATATCCTCTCCTATATGCCAAATGAGTGAATTAATAGCAGATTTTCTAGAACTCCCTGTTCCAACAACATCTCCAACATAAGCTATAGGTAAATTTTGTTTTTTTAAATTATCAAGAATCTTTAGTCCATTAGGTATTTTAAATTCCAACATAGCTAATGCATGCATCGGAATATCCGGGCGTGATGTTGCATGTACAGCCGGAGATAAGTCGTCTGTATTTGTCTCACCGTCAACTTTAAATACTAAACAGGTTATTTCTTTTTCCAGAACTTTTTTATTTTTGAACCATTCTGCATTTGCCCAACTATTTACAACCTCTTTTGCATAAATATTATTTTGAGATAATTCATAAATTTCATTAGCTGAGTCGTAAACCAGAATAATATTTTTTAAAACTTCTGCCGCTTTTTTAGCAAGTAAACTATTTTTTCCTTTAAGTATTTCAACTAAAGAATTTACATTGTATCCACCTATCATTGTTCCTAGTATTTCAATTGCTTTTTCGGGATTGATTGATTTGCAATATTTTTCAGAATTAACAATAGCCGTAAGCCAGCTTGCTTTTACATAAGCAGCTTCATCAACTCCTGGCGGTACTCTATTTATTAGTAAATCAAGTAAATAAGATGAGTCGTAAGTACTATCTTTTTCCAATAATTTTGTAATACAATTTGTTTGCTCAGCATTTAAAGGTAAAGGAGGTATACCTTTGGTAGCTCTTTCAGCTACGTGATCTGCATAATCTTTTAGCAATGTTTCCAAATTCTTCATTAGTAAGGTTTAATGCCTAATCTATTGTTATTTTTAATATTGAAAAGGAGAGTATTCATAAATGCTTTTTTAAATATTCAAACTTCTTAATTAATCAATGAAGACATCATCAAATAATTCTGCTTTAGAAAAAACATCAGATTTACATGTTGTTGAGACACGTCCATTAATACCTCCAAGCAGATTACATAATGATATACCTTTAGATCACGCCTCTGCTAATACAGTATCTAAAACAAGAAGATCGATACAAAATATTTTGCATCATAATGATCAGAAACTTTTAGTCATTGTGGGTCCATGTTCAATTCATGATCTAGAGGCGGCAAAGGAATATTCAAAATATATTCAAAACTTTCGAGAAATTTATAAAGATAAATTAGAAATAATCATGAGAGTATATTTTGAGAAACCAAGAACAACTATTGGTTGGAAGGGATTGATAAATGATCCTCATCTAGATAATTCTTATGATATTAATACTGGTTTAAGAAGGGCAAGAAGTTTGCTTTCATATTTAGCAACTCGTGGAATTCCTTCTGCTACAGAATTATTAGATCCAATTGTTCCTCAATATATTGCCGATTTAATAAGTTGGACAGCCATAGGCGCGCGGACTACTGAAAGTCAGACTCATCGAGAAATGGCATCAGGATTATCAATGCCTATAGGTTTTAAAAATGGCACAGATGGTTCTTTTACTACTGCAATAAATGCAATGCAGTCAGCTTCAAAATCTCATCATTTCTTAGGTGTAAATGAAAATGGAATGGCTTCTATTGTTAATACAACAGGTAATCCAGATGGACATATAGTTTTAAGAGGCGGTTCAAAAGGCCCAAATTTTGCAAGTGATCACGTTAAAAGAATTTCTTCTGAATTACAGCAATCTAATCTTACCCATAAAGTGATGATTGATTGTAGTCATGGTAATTCCAATAAAGATTTCCGAAAACAGTCGGAAGTTCTAAAAAATATAGCTTCTCAAATTAGCAATGGTGAAAAAAATATTTTAGGAATTATGCTTGAAAGTCATTTGAAGGAGGGAAATCAAAAACTTTTAAAAAAAGAGGATCTCCAGTTTGGCAGAAGCATTACAGATGCATGCATAGATATAGAAACAACAAAAGAATTACTTGCTATTTTATACAATTCACTTAGCTAGTTATAAAAAAATTAAAAAATAATGCTGAAGAAATTGGAACAATGAAATTATCTATTCCTAAAACACTAAATTGTTCGAGCAAAGTTGCAAAAAAAGCTATTGTAAAATAATTTAAATTTAAACTATTTTGTTGTGCGTATCCTATTGAGCAAACTACTATCAAACTTGTTAAAAACATTGTCATAGTGCCAATTAAAGATTTTTTTTGTTTAAAAAAAATCCAACTCTTTGAGTTAAAGCTTTTTCCTATTAACCCAGCTAATCCGTCACCAAAACTCATTATGAAAAATCCACTAATTAATGCATATGGATCTTTATCCCAGTAAAGATAAATCAAAATAAATAAACTTATACAATAAAATAATGTTCCATAACTCTTTCTCTCGACATCTTCAATTGTTGGAAATAATTTATAGGTGTAATTGATGAAAACCATTAGTGAAACAATTCCTGTGAAAATTAGAGCAGAGTTTTGATTAATTTTTAAAAATTGAGCAATTGGTATTAAAGGTCCTATTCCAATATGTATTATTTTTCTGACGATTTCTCTGCTATCTTCATTATATTTTTTAAAAACTATTGATATTAAAAAAATTGAAAATAAATATAATAAAATTACAGTAAATTTTATCAATTTGGTTAAGCTGCTTTTTGATGAGTTGTCATTACTCTAAGTTTTAATATTGCTTTAGCTTCTAGTTGCCTTACTCTTTCTCTTGAAACATTAATTTGTCTTCCTATTTCTGCGAGAGTTAATGGTTCTTCACCATCTAGGCCAAATCTGAGCTTCATTATTTTTTGTTCTCTTTCATTTAATTGAGAAAGCCAAGTTCCTAAATGCTCTTTTTGAATAGTCCTATCCATGCCTTCCATAGGCTCTTCACAGTTTGGATCAGGTATTAGCTCACCAAGAGTACTTCTATCTTCTTCTCCTCTTGCGTGAGCATCTAGGGAAGCGCAAGGAGCACTTTGAGAAATTAAATCTTCTAAATCTTTTTGATCAATTCCCATTTCAGTTGCCATTTCTAATCTGGTAGGTTGTCTTCCAAATTTATGTGATAATTCTCTAGAGACTCTTCTCATTTTGGATAGTTTTTCACTTATGTGAATAGGCAAACGGATTGTTCTTGCACTATTATCAATAGCCCTTGTCATTCCTTGCCTAATCCACCAGTAAGCATAAGTTGAGAATTTATATCCCATTGCAGGATCAAATTTATCTACAGCTCTTTCAAGGCCAATAGCTCCTTCCTGGACAAGGTCTAATAATTCAAGCCCTTGGTTTTGGTATTTTTTTGCAACGGAGACAACAAGCCTTAGATTAGCTGCCATCATTCTATCTCTGGCTCTTTTGCCAATCTTAATTTGATAGAGATTTCGTTGTGTTCTATCAGTTTCAGGAATTTGTAGCAACTTTTTCATGTTTTGAACATGATGAGCTAACTCTATTTCCTCTGCTGGAGTCAAAAGAGGTACTCTTCCAATGCTACTTAAGTAATAGCCAATAGAATCTGAAGCGAGTCTGCCAGATTTTTTTTGGCTTTGTTTTGTCGTAATACTGGATTTGGATTTGCGAGACTTGCCCGCAGTGTTTGGTAATCTTGGCTCATCAAAATTATTCTCTGAAGAGCTTTTCGCAGATTCCAGAGGGATCCCCATCACCCTGGCCTCCTAAATAATGGATTTTTTAAAAAGCTAGCACTGAAATTGAAATAAAAACTACTTTTACGTTGAAATTTTAAAGACAAAAATTTCTCTTTTAATGCTTATTTCTTGAAATCCATTGATATGAGGTTATTTTATAAAAATTAAAAAAAATTTAAAATATTAAGTATTTTTTTAAATGTTGTAAAAATCAATATTAATTTTGTTTTTCTACTAGGTCAAATTGCGAACGATTATCCGATGAATCTAATTTATATTTCGAATAAGAACCATCTTCTTTCATTATCCAAGAAAAGTAATCATCTTTAATGTAGGTTTGCAAGAGCGAGTATATTTTAGATTTCAATTCATAATCCTCTATTGGAGTAACAGCTTCTATTCTTCTATCAAGATTTCTTCTCATCCAATCTGCACTCCCAATAAAAACCTCATTATCACCATTATTAAAAAACCAAAAAATTCTTGAGTGTTCAAGAAAATGGCCAATAATGCTTATAACTTTAATATTTTCACTTAAATTTTTTCTTTGGGGATACAAGCAACAAATACCTCTTATGATAAGACTAATTTTTACACCTGAGTCTGAAGCTAAATAAAGAAGTTTAATTATTTCTGGGTCTACTAAAGAATTCATTTTTGCAATTATTTCGGCTTTTTTGCCTTCCTCTGCATTTTTAATTTCTCTCTTTATCAGAAATATAAATTTTTCTCTCATCGATGAGGGAGAAACTAATAACTTTTGATAACTTTTTTGTTTAGAAAAACCTGATAAGTAGTTAAATAACTCAAGTAAATCTGATGCTATATCAGGATCAGTTGAAAGTAATCCTAAATCTGTATAAAACTTTGAAGTATTAGAGTTATAGTTTCCTGTTCCAATATGGAAGTAATTCCTTAATCGTCCTTTTTCTTTTCTTACTATTAAAGCAATTTTTGTATGTGTTTTAAATCCTATGATTCCATATACAACATGAATTCCAGCTTGTTCAAGTTGTTTTGCCCATTGAATATTATTGTCTTCATCAAATCTTGCTTTTAGTTCAACAAGAGTCATTACTTCTTTCCCATTCTCTGCAGCTTTCATTAAAGCTGCAATGATAGGCGAATCCTTGGAAACTCGATATAAAGTAATTTTTATAGCCATTACCAGTGGATCATCAGCTGCTTTGTTTATAAATTCTTCAACTGAAGTTCTAAATAAATCATATGGATGATGAAGCAGAATATTTTTTTTTCTAAGTATATGAAAAATAGAATTGAGGTTTTTGTTTGAGGGTAAATCTAAATTTTTTAATTTAGGGTGAGTTTTCCCAATTAGTAGATTTTCTTTTAAATCATCTCTATTAATTTTTGTAAGTTGATTTAAATCGTCTAGACCTAAAAGACTTTTGCAAAAGTAAATATACTCTTTTTGTATTGAGATACTTTCAATGAGTAATTTCAGAATATTTTCTGGGATATCCGATTCAACTTCTAATCTAACTACGTCTCCACCTAATCTTCTCTTTTGCAAACTTTGTTCAACTGCTAAAAGAAGATCATCAGCTTCAAGTTCTTTTAATTCTAAATCCGCATCTCTTGTAACTCTAAAAAAAGAGTAATTTATACATTCCATTCCGTTAAATAAAGTATTTATATTATTCCCAATTAAATCTTCAACACTTATGAAAAAATATGAACTTTCATCATCATTTTGAATAATTTCATTGGGAATTTGTATAAATCTATTTATATTTTTTGTTGGTATTTTTACTCTTACAAACTGATTTTTAGAATCTTCTCCATCCCTTATTAGAGCTGCCAAATTTAGACTTAAATTACTTATAAAAGGAAATGGATGTGATGGATCAACAACTAATGGAGTTAATAAAGGGAAAATAGATGAAGTAAAGAAGTTATTACACCAATTTCTTTGATTTTCACTTAGGTCCTTATATTTTTTTAAAATTACACCTTTTTCTTTTAGTTCATTATTTAATTCATTATTTATATATTTTTCTTGTAGGTTAGTTAAATTTTTTACTTCTTTATTTATTTTTGTTAATTGCTCTTTAGGGGTCAGTCCATCAATACTTTTTTTTGTAATACCTGCTTCAACTTGAGCTTTTAATGAAGCTACTCTTACCATAAAAAATTCATCTAGATTATTACTAAAAATTGAACAAAATTTTACTTTATCTAGGACTTTGTACTCCTTTTCCATACCAGTTAGGAGTACTCTTTTATTGAATTCAATCCAACTTAATTCTCTATTAATAAAAACATCAGCCTGGCTTTTCATTAAATTACTTTTGATTTTTGCTTGTTAAAAGAATTATTACTTTTACCCTCTGCAATAAGATATATCATGAAAAGTAAGATAACGGAACCTGCTATAAAAGGTGATTTAGGACCAAAACTATCATAAACCCTTCCCGCCATTGCAATTCCTAACACTCCTCCAAGACTCTGTAGACCTTGAAGATTACTTAAAATTGATCCTTGTTTATCAACGTCTAATTTCTTTGATATTAGTGCTCTTAAGGTGGGCGTAATTAACCCTGCCCCAATGGCTAAAAATGAAACAGCTGAATAAATATTAATTGTCGCATTTTCTTTTGGAGCAGTTATTAAAAGAGCACATGCCACAAGAATGAAGCCTGATCCGATAAGTGTTAAACGCATTTCGCCAAATTGCTTGACCAGAGGCCCAATTAGTCCTCCCTGAACGATAATTGCAATGATTCCTACAACAACAAGGGTTCCACTTGATGCTTTGGTCGTCCAGTTTAAAGATTCTTGAAGGAAAAATATAAGGATATTGGTCAATCCAGTAAAAGCAATAAAGTAAATAAAAAAAGCTAATGATAATTTTTTAATCTTTTCTTCTTTGAAAACTGTAAAAAGAGCTTTTAAAGGGTTTTTTAAAATAGTTTTTGATTTATTTGAGTCACTTTTAGGCTTGGTTTCTGGTAAGTAAAAAAATACAAGGAGAAAATTTATTATTGGAATGATTGAGGCTATCAAAACTGGAATAATAAAATTATTATTTGTATTTCTTGCAAAAATTACAACAAAAATATTACCTAAGAAAAAACTTAAACCAAAAGCTACACCAATAAGACCAAATGTTTTTGCTCTTTTTTCAGGGCTTGAAATATCTGCAAGAATTGTTGTTGCAGTTGCTGCAGTCCCCCCACTGAAACCGTCAATTAGTCTCGCTAAAAATAATAAAAATAACGGGATAGAGGCTATAGAATTTGACCAATTAAAAAGAACTGTAAAAGATAATATTGATATTCCTATTACTGAACCAGTAATACAAAAAAAGAGTGACAGGTCTTCTTCCGTATCTATCACTCATAAGTCCTATAAAAGGAGAAGCTGTAAATTGAGCTAATTGGTAAGTGCATGATAATAAACCATATGTACTTGCTTTAGAGTCAAAAAGTAAAACAAAAGAGGGTAATATAGGTAACAGTATACTTTCACTTAAACGATCATTTAGAAGAGTGATAAACGCACTAAGGAGAGTAAATTTTTTATTTGGTTTTAATAAACTTTCTTTCACAATATTTACCTTCATTGCGATTAACTTTTACTACCATACTTGTTAATGGAGATTATTGTGCCCGGCATTGTTTATTTAGTTGGAGCGGGTCCTGGTGACCCTGAGCTGTTAACTCTTAAAGCTTTACGCCTAATAAAAAATTGTGATGCATTAGTTCATGATGCTTTAATCCCAGATGAAATAACAAAAGAGGCAGGAAAAAATACAGAAATTTTCCATGTGGGCAAAAGAGCTGGGAAGTGTTCTGTACCTCAGGCTGAAACTAATGATCTTATTTTGAAATTAGCAAAAGAAGGCAAAAATGTTGTAAGGCTTAAAGGGGGAGATCCATTCGTTTTTTCTAGAGGTGGTGAAGAAGTATCGATTTTAGAAAAAAATGGAATTTCAGTTGAAATCGTTCCTGGTATCACTTCTGGGATAGCTGCCCCCACATATTTTGGTATTCCACTAACTCATAGAGATGCTGCGAGTTCCGTAACTTTTGTCACTGGACATGAGCGTGTAGATAAGGAAAAAAAGACAGTTAATTGGAGAGATTTAGCTAAATCATCAGACAGCTTAGTAATTTTTATGGGTATAAAAAATATTGAATTTATTGTGGAAGAATTAATTTTAGGTGGTTTAGATAAGAGTACTAAATGCGCTGTTATTCAAGAAGCTACTTTAAAAAATCAAAAATGTTTGATAGAGAAATTAGATAATCTTCCAGATAAAATCAAAGATAAAGAATTTTTAGCTCCATCAATTATCATTATTGGAAAAATTGTTGAATTTAAGGTTAATAACAATATAACTAAAGTATCTGATGTCTATTTACCAGATATTAATAAAGTTCAACTATATAATAAATCCCAAAAGTAAATTGGATCGAATTTAGGTTTAAGCTTTAAATCATTAACTTGATTAATTTGTCTGCAAGATAAGCTATTAATTGCAACTATTATGTCATCATTTTGAAATTCTGGAGGAATTAATTCTTCTTTTACAATTTTCAATTTTAAAGCTTCAGCAACCATAATCCCCTCTAAACAGCCGCTCTCTTTTCTAGGAGTTATCCATTGATTATTTCTTTTAATTAGAAGATTAAATGTACTTCCACAACAAAGTTCACCTGACGTATTCAAAAGGATAGAATCATCAAATGATTTTTCATTAGCTTCTGTCAAAACTTGTATTGCCTGATTATATGAAAATGTTTTGCATTTACTTATAAGACTGAATTCATTGATTTTTTCCGTTTGACTAATGCAAACGCTTATCGGATTAAAATTTGGTTTGATTCTATAGAACTCAAGCCATAAATTATCCAAATCTTTTGTCTCTAAAGTGCTATCAATTGTTAGTGTTCGAGCTTTATTAGTTCCTCGACTATAGTTTATTCTTACTGAAGCAAATTGATCATTTTTAAGCGATAACTTTTTAATTCCATCGTAAATAAGTTGTCTCAAAGTTAATTTATTTATTTTGAGATTAATATTTAAAATCTTGCTACTTTTTTCTAATCTTTTCAGATGTTCATCAAAAAGAATAGGTTTATTTTCTTTTATCAAAATGGTTTCAAATATACCATCAGCAAATTTTAATCCTCTATTATTAGCAGCAATAAATATTTTATCAATATCCAACCATTGATCCTTGTGCCAGCCTAATGTTTCAATCATTTTAGTGAATCAATTAACGGTAAAAGTTTCCACTTTAGTTCATCAGTTTCCTCTTCAGGGTTTGAGTCAATAACTATTCCGCAACCAGCATATATATTGATTTTTTTGTCTTTAATTAAAAATGATCTTATTAGTATATTGCTGTCAAACTCTCCATTCCAGTCAAGCTTCAAAAAAGAGCCACAGTATGGTCCGCGTTCACATTCTTCTAATTCAAAAAGTCTCTGGCATGATCTTAATTTAGGTGCTCCAGTTATAGACCCCCCAGGCCAACAAGCTTTTAGTAAATCAATCCAGTTCTTGTCTTTTTTTAATTTGCCTCTGATTACTGAAGTTAGATGATGAACTTTTAAGAAACTTTCAAGTTTTAATATTTCTGGCACCATAATACTTCCTGTTTCGCAAACTTTACTTAAATCATTTCTTATTAGGTCAACAATCATAATATTTTCGGCTCTATCTTTTTCGTTCGTTATTAAATCGATAGCATTAAGTGCGTCTTGATTTAAATCTTTATCTCTGGCTCTAGTTCCTTTGATAGGTCTTGATTCTACAAGATTTTTATTATCTATTTTTATAAATCTTTCTGGCGAGGTAGATAATACAGCCTCTTTATAATTATCATTATTTATTATTATTCCTCCAAAGGGAGCTCTTAATTTCCTTCTTATTTTCAAATAAATATCAAGAGGATTATAGTTTTTGGAAGATTCAATTTCGCATTTAGTTGTTAGGTTTGCTTGAAATATATCCCCTAGAGAAATTAATTTTTTCAATTTTAAAATATTTTTCTGAAATTTTTCAACCATTTCGTCCAAATTTATTTTTGAAAAATCAAAATTCAAATTTGTTTCAATAATATTTTCTTCTTCAATATTTTTTATATTGTTGATTATGTTTTTATAATTCATCAGTTCAGATGAGTTTGTGCCTTCGATAATTATTTCTTTTTTTATTAGATTACATTTAATGATTGGATCATATGATGCAATCCATAAAGTTGCCATATTAGATTTTCTCCATGGGTTTTTTGGTTCTATGTAAACTCCAGCTTCATAACTTAACCATCCGATCCAAAATCCTTTTTCAATATTTTTTAAATTGTTAAATGGATTATTAGTTTTGTCTAAGTTATTGATATCTCTTGATTGGATTATTTTTTTAGGTTTAATTCCTATTATTGACCATTCCCCATTTTCTTTGCCATCACTGTCTAGCCAAGCTAATCCTTTATCTCCAAATTTTTTTGTTAGTTCATGCGTAATCAGTGCTGGATCTATCCATTTTTCTAGAATTATTTTTTTTATTTTCATTTTTTATTATTGTTGTTAAGCCATTTTTCATAAGCGGCATTTCTAATTCTGCAGCTATCACACTTACCGCATGGTTTTAAATTACCCGAATAACAACTCCATGTTTTATCTAAAGGGACATGATTAGTAAAAGCTAATTGAATAATTTCCTCTTTATTTAAATTTAATAGTGGCGTCCAAAGTTTTATTGGATTATTTTCTCTTCCTCTTTTATTGGCTAAATCTGCTAATTCTTGAAATTTTTTAATGTAGTCAGGTCTGCAATCTGGATAACCAGAATAATCTAGTGCATTAACTCCTAATCCTATAAAATCAGCATCTATTGCTTCGGCATAACTTAGTGCAACGGAAATGAATATAGTATTTCTCCCAGGCACATAAGTATTAGGAATTTTATTAGTTTGTAATCCTTCTTTCGGAATATTTTTTTGAGTATCAGTTAATGACGAGCCTCCCCATAGAGATAAGTCAAGCTTAATGATTTTAAATTCTTCGATATCAAAGTGTTTTGCAATTATTGATGCAGAATTTAATTCTTTTTTATGACGTTGACCGTAGTCAAATGAAAGGCCAAAAATTTTAGCTTCGGATTTTTTTGCGATACCAGTAACTGTAGAAGAATCCAAACCTCCAGATAATAAAACTACTATCGATTTATTTTTAAGAGTCATATGATTTCAATTAATTTTTAAGTATTTGTGAGTTTGAAGGCTCAATTTCCAATCTGGATTATTTTTTACGAAATCAATAGCAAGAGAAAAACCATTCGCATTGTTCCATGCTGGCTGTAAATAAAAAATTTTATCTTCTTTTTTTAAGTCATCTTCGCTTTGAGAGAGTTGATATTGTTTTAAAGTCTCTTTTTTTATTTGAATAGCAAATTCAATATCTTCAATTTCATTTATGATTATTTTGATTTCATTACAGTTTTTTAAAAAATAATTTTTTGGAGGTGAGTGTCTTTTAGGAGATAAAGTAATCCAGTCATAGCTTCCTGATATCGAATTAACTCCACTTGTCTCAATATGAATCTTCATTGGCTTTTGTTCTTCTCCCATCGTCATTTTTTTTATGGCTTTGCAAAAATTATCCAAGTTATGTTGTAAAGGTTCTCCACCTGTAATAACGCAAAAAGATGCTCCTTTTTCTCTGGCAATTTTTATGCGATCTATTATTTTTTCAATTGATATAGAAGGGTGTTTTTTCTCGTCCCATGAATTCTTGGTATCGCACCAAGAACATCCAACTTTACATCCCGCTAATCTTACAAAAAAAGCACTTTTTCCAGCGTGATAACCTTCACCTTGTAATGAATGAAATTGTTCGACTAAGGGTAAAAAATTTGTCATTTTCATTCAAAAAAATAAAGAATATTAATTTGATTGAGATAAATTATCTTGAGAGGCTTTTATTAAACCTTTAAATAAAGGATGAGGTTTCCCAGGTCGTGATAAAAACTCAGGATGATATTGACATGCTAAGAAGTATGGATGATTTTCTAACTCAATTAACTCAACTAATCTGCCATCTGGTGATGTACCACTAATTTTGTATCCAGAATCTAAAAAACTTTGTTTGTAGTAATTATTAAATTCGTATCTATGTCGATGTCTCTCATAAATAACATCCTCATTATATAAGTTTTTTCCAGTTGTATTTTTTGTCAATCTACATGGATAAACTCCAAGTCTCATTGTCCCACCTAAATCAACTACATCTTCCTGTTCTGGTAATAAATGAATCACTGGATTGGGAGTGTTTGGGTCTAGTTCTGAACTAGATGCATCTGGAAGATTAGCTACATTCCTGGCCCATTCTATAACTGCACATTGCATACCAAGGCACAAACCTAAAAAGGGGATTTTATTTTCTCTTGCGAATTTTATAGCCGAAATTTTTCCATTGACTCCTCTATTGCCAAATCCTCCGGGTACCACAATTGCATCAACTTTATTTAAGTAAGTTTCTGCTGAATCTTTTTCTATCATTTCAGCGCTTACCCAATGTAAATCTAATAAAGCTTTATTCTCTATGCATGCATGTCTTAAAGCTTCAACAACGGATAAATATGCATCTCCAAGTTCAATGTATTTACCTACTAAAGCAACTTTGATTGGAGCTCCAGGATTTCTTAGGTTGTGTATAAGTTGCTCCCAATTTTTCAAATCACATTTTTTATCTTCAAGGTCTAAATACTTCAGGGTTTCTTTACATAAGCCTTCTTTTTTTAAAGAAAGAGGTACAGAATAAATACTGTCTGCGTCTAAAGCTTCAATTACAGAGTTGATACTGACACCGCAAAAACCACTAAGCTTCTTTTTAAGAGCTTCATTGATAGATTTATCACTTCGGCATACAAGTAAATCTGGCTGAATTCCAATTGATCTTAATTCTTTCACTGAATGTTGTGTTGGTTTCGTTTTTATTTCGCCAGAGGTTTTGATGTAAGGAAGTAATGTTACGTGTATGTATGCAACATCGTTCCTATTGACATCATTTTTGAATTCTCTTATTGCCTCTAAAAAAGGTAGAGATTCAATATCACCAACTGTTCCACCAATTTCAGTAATTATAATATCTGCATTACTGTTGGCGGCTACTCTATGAATTCTTTCTCTTATTTCTCCCGTTATGTGAGGTATTACTTGCACAGTTCCACCGTCATAACTACCTCTTCTTTCTTTATTGATAACTGCTTGATAGATAGATCCCGTAGTCACACTATTTAATCTAGTCATTGCAGTATCCGTAAATCTTTCATAGTGTCCTAAATCTAGATCGGTTTCAGCCCCATCTTCGGTTACAAATACCTCTCCATGTTGGAAAGGGCTCATTGTTCCTGGATCAACATTTAGATATGGGTCTAGTTTTAATATTGAAACACTATATCCTCTAGACTTTAATAATCTTCCTAAGCTTGCAGCTACAATTCCTTTACCAATGCTAGAAACTACTCCTCCGGTGACAAATACAAATTTTGACATTAAATATTTTTAATTAAGCACAGCCTCCTTATATTTTATTTAAACAAAAAACTTTTAGAACATCCATATATATTCTTATTCATCAATTGTTATTTCAATATCTAATTCTTTTAATTGTGATTCAGAGACATTTGAAGGTGCATTTGTGAGAAGACATTTTGCTTGTTGATTTTTTGGAAAAGCAATGGTTTCTCTTATTGAATCTGCACCAATGATCAGCATGGTAATACGATCCAATCCAAAAGCTATTCCACCATGAGGAGGAGCACCCATTTCTAAGGCTTCTATTAAAAATCCAAATTTTTCATCAATCTCTTTATCAGTAAGTCCTACCGTTTTCAGAACCTCTCTTTGTAAGTTCGCTTCATGAATACGTAAAGAGCCACCTCCTAACTCCAATCCATTGAGAACTAAGTCATAAGCATTTGCTGTAGAGCTCTCAATTTCTTTTTTCAAGTTTTCAGAATCTTTAGATTTTATATTTTTTGGAGAACAAAAAGGATGATGTAAAGCTTCATATCTATTTTCATCTTCATTTCTCTCAAACATTGGGAAGTCAGTTACCCATAAGAAATTCCATTTACTTTTATCAATAAGATTTAAGTCTTTTGCGATATATTGTCTAACCCTATCTAATGACTGATTGACAATTTGTTTATCTCCAGCTCCTAAGAGGATTAAGTCTCCATCTTTTGCTTCTGTGATTTTTAAAATATCAGCTATATGCTCTTCACTTAAATTATTTTTAATTGCCCCAATAGTCTCAAGCTCATCTCCTTTGACCCTTATAAAGGCCAAACCACCAGCTCCTGCATCTTGAGCTACTTGGAAGATGTCACCTCCTGGTTTAATTCTTACGTTGCTAATACTTGAATTACCTCCTTTGACTGTTATGGATTTTATATAACCTCCAGACTTAATTGCCTTGGTGAAAATATTAAATCCAATATCACCTAATACTCCTCCTAAATCTTTTAATAACATTTGATATCTAGTATCTGGTCTATCAGTGCCGTAATTATCCATTGCTGCCTGCCATGACATTCTTGGAAAAGCATTATTAAAATTAATATTTAATACTTCTTTCCATATTTTTTTTATGAGACTTTCATTAAAAGAAATTATTTCTTCTTCACTAATAAAGCTCATCTCAATATCTAATTGAGTAAACTCTGGCTGTCTATCTGCCCTTAAGTCTTCATCACGGAAACATTTTGCGATTTGATAATACTTATCTAAGCCCCCAACCATTAAAAGTTGTTTAAATAGTTGTGGAGATTGAGGTAAAGCAAAAAATTCTCCATTTGAAAGACGTGCAGGAACAAGAAAATCGCGAGCACCTTCAGGAGTTGACTTCGTAAGTAATGGGGTCTCTACTTCTGTAAATCCAAAATTATCAAGAAATTCTCTAGCAACTTTAATAATCTTATGTCTTGTTTTTAAATTTTCTAGTAATTTTCCCCTTCTTAAATCAAGGTATCTATATTTTAATCTGAGTTCCTCTTTTGTATTTTCATAATCATGTATAGACACTGGAAAAGGTAAGTTGTTTTTAATTTGGTTGAGAACTTGCAAATCTTTAACCTTAAGCTCTAACTCTCCAGTACTTAAATTTGTATTTATGGAATCTTTGGGCCTTTCATTAATAATTCCGCGAACCATTATTACTGTTTCATTTCTTAGAGTTTCTGCCTGTTTAAATAGAGCTGCACCATCATCGGGGTTAATTGTTATTTGTAGAAATCCACTATGGTCTCTTAAATCAATAAAAATTACACCACCATGATCTCTTCTTCTATCTACCCATCCGCATAAATTAACTAATTTACCAATATCTGTATTATTGAGTTCTTTGCAAATTTTGTTTCTCATCTAAGTATGATTTATTTATCAATAACTTATAATAATTCTTTAAGGGTAAATTTAGTTAATAATTTTTTTTATAAAACGCTCTCTTTGTTATTACCCCTTTGAATTTTTTGCCTCTTATTAATATTTGAACTTCATTATTTATTAAGGCATGCGAAGTATTGATGTATGCAAAAGCTATAGCTTGTTGTTTAGTTGGAGACCAACTGCCGCTTGTGATAGTCCCAATATTTTCTTTACCTTTAAGAACTGCGCAACCTTTTCTTCCTATTGCTTTACCTTCTATAGAAAGACCAACTAACTTTTTTTGAATACCTAATCTTGACTGCTCTTCAAGAAAACTTCTTCCAAAGAATTCGTGATTATTTTCTAGATGTACTAGCCAGCCTAACCCTGCTTCATAAGGAGAAGTTTCTTCATTTATGTCTTGACCATAAAGATGCATGCCTGCTTCAAGTCTAAGGGTATCTCTAGCTCCTAAACCACAAGGTGCAATATTTTTGGAAATTGAGAAATCCCATAAATTAATTGCTGCTTTTTTAGATAAAAGTATTTCTAGACCATTTTCCCCCGTATAGCCTGTCTTTGAAAAGAAAATTTTTTCTTTAGGCGAAATATGTTCAAAAATTTTATATTCGCATCCAAAGTTAGGGATATGTGAGATCGAAGATTCAATCCATTCTTCAAATAAATCGAATGAGTTTTTTCCCTGTAGTGCTAAAAGTACTTTGTCTTTTTTAAAGTTTGTTATCGAAATTTCAGACATATTTAAATTATTTTTTATCCACTGAAAATCATCTTCATATCTACTTGCATTAACTATTAACAATAATTCTAATATGTCATTTTCTTGTATACCAAGGTCATAAATTATTAAGTCATCTATTATTCCTCCTTTATCATTGAGCATTACTGTATAAAGTCCCTGACCTTCAGAAAAGGAGTATATATTAGTAGGAAAAAGTTTTTGAATATAATCCTTTGGATTGATTCCCTTGATAGAAATCACACCCATGTGAGAAATATCAAATAATCCTGCTGAAGATCTAACTGATTCATGCTCTTTAATTAATCCTGAAAATGATATGGGCATTTCCCAACCTGCAAAATCCACTAATTTTGCATTCGATTCAACATATTTTGAATAAAGAGGACTTTTTAGCAAATCCATGAAATATTTAGTTTGTATTTAGTATTTTTACACTGTAGTTTAGAAATTTTTTATTGCATATTTTCTAATGACAAAATTAAGCTTCTAAGTACTTTGGCTGCAACTATGCTACTTACTCCGCTTTTATCAATTTCTGGAGATAATTCCACAATATCTGAAGCTACTATTCTAAGGTCTTTTAAAGTTTTCAGTATTTCTTCAAAATCATTCCAAAAAAATCCTCCCGGTTCTGGAGTGCCCGTCCCTGCTAGTAAACTGGGATCAAACCAATCTAAATCTATTGTTAAATAGATTGGAGAGTTAGCGTACGGTAGAAGAGCTTGTTTTAACTCATGTGCATTTCCGCCTGGACAAAAGTTAACTAATTGGTTGTTGTTATGCATAATTTCAAATTCTTCTTTAGTCCCACTTCTAATTCCTACTTGAAAAATTTTTTTTTCAGGTAGCACTTCTAAGCATCTTTTCATAGTACAAGCATGACTATGTTCATTCCCTATATATGATTCTCTTAAATCTGCATGAGCATCAAGTTGAACCAATATCAAATCTGGATATTTTTTTACTAATGCTTCAATAGCTCCTCTTGTAATAGAGTGTTCGCCTCCAAGCATAATAGGACTAAGGCGTTTACTAATTAAATAATTTGTTGCTGATTTAACCGATTCAATAACGGACTTTGAGTCATTTTTATCAATTAGTATTGATCCAAAATCAACATACATAATATCCTCTAAGTCTTTTTTTATTTTTGGACAATATGTTTCTAAACAAGAACTGATTTGTCTTATTGCTTCTGGACCAAATCTTGCTCCTGGTTTAAACGAACATGTCCCGTCATAATTAACTCCAAATATACCAATTGAGCAATTCTCAGGACTTCTTTTTGATCCCATATAAATTGCATTTTCGTTATCAAATAAATTTTTTGTCATCTTATTAATCTAGTTCTTTTACAATTTTATTTGGCATCATTTTGAATGCTGCATTTTGAAAATTTAAATTCCAAATTTCACATCCTTTTTCTATTTTTAGGACTTCATCATAATTTTGCTTTGATAAATTTAGATTTTCTGAAGAAGCAAATGTCCAACTCCAAATCCCGCTTGGATATATAGGCACAAAGGAATACATAGTTTCAGAAACTTTAAATATTTTTTTTAGGGTTTTCAAAATATTTATGTGAATATTTTTGAAGGATTCATGAGATTCGCTTTGTGTTGCTAATATCCCACTTGGTGTAAGTATTCTTTTACATTCTTTATAAAAAGAATCTGAAAATAATAAACTTGAAAATTCTGAGGGATCTGAACTATCTATAAATATAACGTCGTAAAAATTATCTCTTGTTTTTTTTACCCATTTAACACCATCATCAACATGTATTTTTAATCTTTTGTCATTCCATGCTTCGCCTCCAATTTCATTTAAATATTTTTTAGATATTTTGATTACCTCCTCATCAATTTCTACTAGATCAATTTTTGATATTTGAGAATATTTAACGCATTCTCTTACAGTTCCACCGTCACCACCGCCAATAATTAGTACATTAGATTTTTCGTCAATGCTACTTAATGCAGGATGCACAAGACACTCATGATAATATTTCTCGTCTTTTAATGATGTCATCCAGCAACCATCTAACATTAAAGCTTTACCATAATATTCATTTTCAATAACAATAATTTCTTGAAATTTTGAGGTTTTTTTAATTAAAATTTTTCCATTTAGGCCGAATCTTGAGCCTTTATGATATTCATCTATCCATGTTGTAATATTTGTCATTTGCTTTTAGGAATTTTTCCCGCCAGTTTTTGCTTGGCAATTTGCCAAAGCCGTTGAAAGTCTTTGGGAGTTTGTTTTTTAATATTATCTCCTGCATGCTCTTCGACGATTGAAAATCTGTCTAAAAATTTTATATTAGTTTTTTGAAGAGCTGATTCAGGATTGATCTTTAAAAAGTTTGAGAGATTAAGAAGAGTAAAGTAAATATCCCCAAATTCATTTTTTATCTCTGAATCATTTTTACTTTTAATTGCTTCCTTTAATTCATTAATCTCTTCTTCTAACTTTTTAAAAATCTCATCAGTACTTTCCCACTTGAAACCATGTTCTTTAACAACATTTGTGATTTTATCTGTTCCAACCGTTGGCGGTAAATTTTTAATTTTCAAATTTAAATTTCTACTAATTGAAGATTTCATATGAGGTGCTTCTTTTTCTAAATTTTTTATATTTACCCAAATCTGTTGTGATTTTTTTAATGATACTTTTTCTTTTTTGTTAAAAATATATGGATGTCTATTAATAATTTTCTTGTTTAGATTTTTTATAACATCATTTAGTACAAATTCTTTTTCTTCGTAACCGATTTCAGCATGAAGCATTACTTGTAATAAAAGATCTCCTAACTCCTCACATATGTTATCTGCATTTTTTTCATAAATCGCATCTATAAATTCATTACTTTCTTCATACAAAAATGGGATCAACGATACATGAGACTGTATTTTCTGCCATGGGCAGCCCCAAGTTTTATCTTTTAATGCTTTGATATTAGATATTAAGATTTTAAAACTATTTATAGTCTCTAAATCGGAATTGTTTTCCAATTTATATCGATTGTTTGAGGACATAGGATATATTTTATTAATTAAATTTTGCCTCAATCATGAAATATTTAAATACTTAGTATAAATTTTTCAACTTCATCTATTAGAATGATTTATATTAGGGCGATTAGCTCAGCGGTAGAGCGCCTGCCTTACAAGCAGGATGTCCCTGGTTCGAACCCTGGATCGCCCATTTATTATTTTTCTAATGACTGAGATCGTCAATCTTTCAATCAGTCAAAGTGCTGCTTCAGAACTATCTAGGCAAGCTTCTTTTGGAGGTTCTCCAGGAGAAATGTCGATTGATTTGGTAGAGGATAAAAATTGTTCCGAAGGATGGATGCATATTAAATTAAGACCAGGTACATGTAATGGATCCCCTATTTCAAGAACTGAAGGAGTAACTTTATACGCGAATGTAAAAAAGTTTAATTTACTGAAAGATTTAAAATTAGATTATTACGGTGATTTGAGCGGTGGTGGATTTCTTATTTCAACACCAAAAAATGCAAAACGTTGTTCCTGTGGCTCAGGCTTCAAACTTTTGTAGGATGGAGTGTCTTTTTTTGCAAACTAATATTATTTTCATTAATTGGCTGCTCTCAAGATAAAATAAACAAAAAGTTTATTGAAATAAAATTTGCACATGACAGAGATGAATGATCAATTATCTTTAGAGAATTATTCACCTTTTGAAGTAGAGAAAAAGTGGCAAGAAAAATGGGGAAGTCTAAAGGCGTTTAGTCCTAACCCTGAGGATGATGGGGAGCCTTTTTGTGTTGTTATTCCCCCACCAAATGTAACTGGATCTTTGCATATGGGGCATGCATTTAATACGGCTTTGATAGATGTTGTAGTACGTTTTCAAAGACTTTTAGGTAAGAATGTTTTGTGTTTACCGGGAACAGATCATGCTTCAATAGCTGTTCAAACTATTCTCGAAAAACAATTAAAAAGTGAAGGCAAAACAAGCGAAGATATTGGAAGAGATGAATTTCTTAAAAGAGCATGGAACTGGAAAGAACAAAGTGGTGGAAGTATAGTTTCTCAATTAAAAAGGATAGGATATTCAGTTGACTGGACTAGAGAAAGATTTACTCTTGATCAAAAATTAAATGAAGCAGTTATTGAGGCTTTTAATATTCTCTATAAAAAGAATTTAATTTATAGAGGCGAATATTTGGTTAATTGGTGCCCTGAATCTCAATCTGCCGTAAGTGATCTTGAAGTTGAAATGCAAGAAGTAAATGGTCATTTATGGCATTTTAAATACCCTTTAATTTCTGAAAGTGGTAAACAGTTAGATAAGTACTTAGAAGTTGCAACAACAAGACCAGAAACTCTTTTGGGTGATACTGCTGTGGCAGTTAATCCAGATGATGATAGATATAAAGAATTTATTGGTGTCAAAGTAAAAGTCCCTTTCGTTGATAGAGAAATACCTATTATCGCTGATTCACATGTTGATAAAGATTTTGGAACGGGTTGTGTGAAGGTTACTCCAGCCCATGATCCAAATGATTTTGCAATAGGAAAAAGGCATAATTTAAAACAGATTAATGTAATGAACAAAGATGGAACTTTAAATATTAATGCAGGTATTTTTCAAAATTTAGATAGATTTGAGGCTAGAAAGAAAATTATCAAAGAATTAGATAACTTAGGCCTTTTGACAAAGATAGAGGATTATAAACATACTGTTCCTTTTTCTGATAGAGGTAAGGTGCCAATTGAACCTTTATTGTCAACACAATGGTTTTTGAAAATGGATGATATATCAAAAGGATGTCTTAATGAAATTGATTCTAAAAAACCATCATTTATTCCTCCACGCTGGGAGAAAGTTTATAAGGATTGGCTAGAGAATATTAATGATTGGTGTATCAGTCGTCAATTGTGGTGGGGTCACCAAATACCAGCATGGTATGTTTTAGATGAATCTCAAGACTCAATAGAACAAAATACTCCATATGTTGTTGCGAGAAGTGAAGAGGATGCATTAATCGAAGCTAATAAAAAATTTGGATTAAATATTAAATTGGTTCGTGATAAAGATGTTTTGGATACATGGTTTTCAAGTGGTTTATGGCCTTTCTCAACCCTTGGTTGGCCAAATACAAATGATCCGGATTTTAAAAAATGGTATCCAAATAGTGTTCTTGTTACTGGTTTCGATATTATTTTCTTTTGGGTGGCGAGAATGACAATGATGGGGAATACTTTTACGAATAATATTCCTTTTAAAGATGTTTATATTCATGGTCTAGTCCGAGATGAAAACAATAAAAAAATGAGTAAAAGTTCAGGTAATGGTATTGATCCAATACTATTAATTGATAAATATGGTTCTGATGCTCTACGATTTGCTTTAATTAGAGAAGTTGCAGGGGCTGGACAAGATATCCGGCTTGATTTTGATAGGAAAAAAGATACATCTTCAACTGTTGAAGCTTCAAGAAATTTTGCGAATAAATTATGGAATGCAACTAAATTTGTGTTAATTAATAAAACTTCTAATAATAACTATTCGCTTAATGAGAGTGATGAAACTTCTTTAGAGTTATGTGATAAGTGGATTTTATCGAAATTGAATCAGGTAAATATAAAAGTCGCTGCTTTGTTGAAAGAATATAAATTGGGAGAATCTGCGAAACTTCTATATGAATTTACGTGGAATGATTTTTGTGACTGGTATGTAGAATTTGCTAAACAAAGGTTTAATAATAAAGAGACTAAAAATAGACAAATATCTGAAAAAGTTTTAATAAAAGTACTCAATGATATTT
The DNA here is from genome assembly GCA_003214315.1 of Prochlorococcus sp. AG-418-D13. Lineage (GTDB taxonomy): Bacteria > Cyanobacteriota > Cyanobacteriia > PCC-6307 > Cyanobiaceae > Prochlorococcus_A. The sequence goes on along the minus strand of QCLU01000001.1, from coordinate 117,808 downwards.
TGTTAATGATTCATCCTTTTATGCCGCACATTACTGAGGAACTTTGGCACGTGCTGCAACTAAAACCAGATAATACATTATTATCTCTTCAAAAATGGCCAATTCACGAAAATAAATTTGTTGATAATAAGCTTGATAATTCCTTTCAGCAACTCTTTGAAATTATTAGGCTGATTAGAAATTTGAGAGCTGAATTATGTCTTAAGCCATCAGAAAAAGTTCCTGTATATTTAATTTCAGACAATGATGAATTGATTGATTTTTTAAAAACTTTAGTTGATGATATTCAAACCTTAACTAAATCTTCTGAAGTATTTATTTTTAAACCTAATGCTGTTGATAAAAAAGAGTTTGCTAAATCTTTTTCTGGGATAATTAGCGATTTAGAGGTTTACTTACCTTTTCAGGATTTTGTAAATATAGATGCATTAAAGGAAAGGTTAACCAAGGATTTAAAAAAGGTGACTATTGAATTAGAAAATTTAAATAAGAGATTATCTAATAAAAATTTCGTTGATAAGGCTCCAAAAGATATTGTTGATGAATGCAGATTTAAATTAAAAGAGGGTTCGGTACAAAAGGAAAGAATTACTAAAAAACTCGAACTTTTGAATTGATAATGAATATATTTCTTGAAAATATTTATAATTTGTCTTTTTTTTTTAGTACTGGAATTGGGATCTTTTCGTTTGTTTGTATTTATATTTTAATTGTTTTATTAATACTTCCAGCTTCTTGGTTATCTTTATTATCAGGTTTTTTATATGGCTCATATTTAGGATCTATTATCGTTTTCATTTCCGCTTCAATAGGAGCATCAGTTGCTTTTTTTGTATCAAAAAGTTTTTTTGCAAAAAAACTAAAAAATCTTTTTAGCCGTAATCCAAAATTAAGAGTCATGGAAAAAGTAATAGAAAAAGGAGGACTTAAATTAATTTTTTTAGCGAGATTATCGCCGATATTGCCCTTCAGTATTCTTAATTATTTTTATGGTTTGAATAATGTTAAATTTAGAGATTTCGCTCTTGGTCTTCTTGGAATAATTCCAGGAACTTTTCTGTATTGCTCAATAGGTAGTTTGGCAAAAAGTATTCAGGAGTTAAAAAATGTGCAATCACCAAATAATTTATATATTACTATCGTTGGAATTATTTCAACTTTTTTAGTTGTATATTTCTCAGCTAAATACTCCAGAGAATATTTTGAAAAATCCTAAGAATTTACTATTTAATATTCCAATCTCTTATAGATGCAATTAATATAAACCACAACAGTCTAATTTTACCTAGAAAAGTTTTGTTGGCTTCTAATTCGATATATTTTGCTTGTCCACAAGGTGTTTTTATGAAGTTGAAAACTGTTTTCTTCGTCATAAGTCTCTCAAAAAGTCCTGACAATTATTCTTACATTCTATAGCTGAGATTTTTATTTTTTTTACTTTAAAACCACATTTTTCATTGACTACTTTGTTGAATATTATTTTTTAAAATTTAAACTTTTTCTCCAGGTTTAAATCCTCTAAAGCATTTGAATCTAGGGAACCTAAGACTAAAAGCCAACGCATCCTTGGATTTAGTTTTAGCATCAGCTCTGATTTCTACAAGTTGACCAATAAGTTGATGCCGTTTTGACCAATATTCTTCACGTTGGATATCACTAAATCCGCTTCCACAACTAAGACTGTATTCATGCCCATCATCTTTACCTTCTACTAGGACAGCTCCTAGTCTACCTTTATTGCGACCTGTGCCTTCCTCAACAGATACAACCTTTAAAGTGACTTCAATGAAAGGTTTTGCTTTTAACCAACTGTGTGTTCTTTTACATTCATACATAGCATCAGGATCTTTAATCATTACTCCTTCATATCCACCCTCCACAGCAGATTTATTCAGCTCTACAAATCTTTTCTGTCCCTCATTGGTGTCGAGGTCTACATTTTCCCATTCAAGTGTTTTTATATGTCTTAGAAGTATAGAATGTTTTGCTACCCATTCTTTTACTAATAAACTTCTTGCTGTTTGACTAGTGTTCCATCTCCCTTTTTGGAAGTCTTCAAGGGGACATAAGTCAAATAGATGTAGAACTGCGTCTTTTGTTTGTTTGCCATCTTTTCTATGAACCTGTTTCATTAAATCCTGAAAGTTAGCGCTCATTACTTCACCATCTAGGACTAAGTCATGAGGTGCAGGATCTTCTTTTAAGACGTTTTCTATTTCTGAGATAATATGACCAAAATTATGGAATTGTTTCCCATTACGAGAAAACATTTCTACTTTATTTTGTCTAATAATAGTTAAGACGCGCACACCATCTAATTTGATTTCAATTTGCTTTTTTCCTATCATTTTTTTTTCATGATTTGCACTGTCATGAGCTAAAGGACAAGAAAAAATAGGAATCTCATATTTGGGAAATTTCTTGGCTATCTTGTTGATTGTTTTTTCAGATACACCACATCTAAGATCTTTAATCAAAACTCGTCTATAAAAACCATTCCACTCTTCCTTCGTTGCAGATTCCATAGCCGTAATAATTGCATCGCGCGCAGCGTGACCTGTAAGTTCTCTTTGAATAAGCTTATTTGCTAATTTTTTAAAATCTTTCCATAAAAAATTTTGACTTTTTTCGTTTTCTTTTTCAGGAACAATTTTTACACCAAAAGTTACCAACGGATCAAGTGCCATACGTATGCCTTCAAAAAAATCATCTAGATCTCTTTCCATTGCTTCTGAGATGATTTTTTCTTTATCTAATCTACTTGGGTGTAATTCTAGTTGATGTATTATCTCTTCTTTAAAAAATTCTTTTAGCCTCATAAGAAATTATTAATTCACTTTTGCTATTCTGTCTATTTTCCAATCATTGTCAGTTTTTGCGAAAGTAAAATCTAATGGGAGCTCATCTTGTTTATCTTCTGATTTTAAATTCAAAGTTATTATGATTTGATCTTCTTGGACTCTAGGTCTCCCTGATTTTAAATTTCTGTATTTATTGAGGTTTAAACTAGCTAAAAATTTAAGAAAGTCTTGGCGCTTCACATGAGTTTTATAAGTTTTTGTAGTTAAACCATACGCTGCATCAATTCTGCCAGCAGCTATTTGATCAAAAAACTTTCTTACTAATGGATTAATTCCTCTGGCGCTTATAACTAATTTGACTGCATTAAAAGTCCAAAAAGAAACTAGTACAGCTCCGCCAACTAATAATGCTTTAATTCCGATATCTTTAACTAGTGTTGCATCCATGTTGATTTGGGTTTTTTATTACTCTAAGAAAAGAAATCGTTTTTGATGGCTTTTTTTGTCAAAATAATACTAATTTTAATCCATAATGCCTGTAATTCCTCTTTTACCTTTATTTCATAAATTTAATAGTCAATATTTTGACAATTCTCTAGCGGTTAATAATCAACCTTTAGTAAAAGTTAGATGGAGTGATAATAGATTAAAAACTACTGCTGGTTTTTATAAAAGAAAACGAATTAATGGTCTTTTAGATTCTGAAATTATCTTATCGAAACCTATTTTGAGTAAATTATCTACTAGTGAAATAAACAGTACTTTATGTCATGAAATGATTCATGCATGGGTAGATAGGATTTTAAAAAAAAATGAGACACATGGTCCAAATTTCTTAGAAAAGATGAATGAAATTAATGAGAAAGAGAAGAATTTTCAAATTTCTGTAAGGCACTCATTTCCTATTGAAAGGAGAGAATTAAAATACGTAGGAACTTGCCAAAATTGTGGTGAGAAATTTTTCTACAGGAAAAGGATAAAGAATATTGCTTGTAAAAAATGTTGTGTTAATTTCTTTAATGGATCATGGAATAAAAATTGTTTAATTTTGTTTGATTAAAAATATAAGATGTGTTTTTGTTTCTATATTTGGAATTATTTATTTTTTTAATGTAATTTATATTTTAAAAAGCATAATAATTTATGGATTCAAGGAAAATTAGAAATCTTAGAAATAGTTTTGATAAAAATATTGTTGATAAACAGGTTGATAAAATTTTTGAAACTGGAAGACAATTCGTTGATGGAGTATCTGGTGCTAGGCCAGGTAAAAGAAGGAACTCAGATTTTCAAGGAATCACAAGTAAGAGTGTTAAAAAAGTAGGAAGATGGGTATCTGAAAAAGTGGATTTATTTTTTGATGAAGATAGTGAAGATGATTTTTTCGATGATAACAGCGATGCTAAGACATTTATCAGAGAATCAAATTCTTATGCATCTGCTAAAAAGCACTCAAAAAGACCTTTAGAAGCATTATCTTTAAGGCAACCAAAAAATTTACAGACAACTGAGCAAAAAAAATTACCTTTTGTGAAAGAGAGCAAGGACGAAGATTGGCCAGATGAAATGGATTTCAAAGTTGAAAGATGGCAAAGAGCTTCAGAAAAAGAGAATAATACTTTGGGAGATCAATCAAACCAACAAGGTCAATCAAAATCTAGAAATCTTCCCAGATCAAGAAGAAGAAGAGTATAGTTTCCTAAATTCTTTAATTCCTGAATAGCCTAAAAAACTTTCTAAATGTGGATTGAATACTTCTCTAATAATTGTTAGGGGCTTTTTGTCTCGAAAAAATCTATAATTTCTTGACCAGAATGGACCTTTAAAACAAAATTGATCCTCTAACCAATTTGAATTAACAAGTGAAATGCGGTCAACTTCTCTAAACAATTCAGATCTATCTTGTGTCAAATTCTTCCAAATTGGTTCTTCTTTGGCTTTTAAATTTTCATTCACTTGTTCTGCATTCCACCAACTTTCAGCCCATGCTAGGTTTTTATTATTGTTTTTAATCCATACTTGTCTTCTAATTAAGGGTCCATTCAACTGATTTAATTCTTTAGGACCTTCTTTAATGAATAGCGGATCTATTCGCATTGAAATTAATTTAATTTTCGTCTCTTGATTAGTTAAAAGCTGTAAATGTCTAGTTGGACTCCCATCCCCAAGCAGCATTAATTTCCATGGACCAGATATTTTTGGCAATGAATTTTTTACTAAAAAAGTAGAGGCTTTTTCTTCCCATAAAATTTTTGGTGAGTTAAAAAGTTTATTATTCAGTGCTCAGACGGAATGCTTTTAAGATGATAACTTTTTTTCGACAAAAATATTTGCTTTTTCTTTCTTTATTTCTCTTATTTTTAGCCAAACAAGTAATGCAGTTAAATCAGCTTTGCTTACTCCAGGAATTTTTGAAGCATCACCAAAATTTTTTGGCTTTATCTTATTCAAATTTTCTCTAGCTTCTAATGATAATGTATCTATCTTTTCATAATTTATTTCTTGAGGCAGAGATTTACAGCTTTGACGATTTATTTGTTCAATGTTGTTTTTTTGTCTTTTAAGGTAACCCTCATATTTAATATCTATTTCAACACCTTCCTGTATTGAAGAACCTAGATTTTTTTCATTCAAATTATATTTAATTAGATCTGAATAATGAAAGTTTGGTCTTTTTAAGAGTTCTTTCAAAGTTGTTGAGCCTTTGATTTTTGATCCCGTGTCTAATTCTATTTTTTTTGATATTTCATCGGTATTTTTTAAACGGGTGTTATTTAATCTTAATTTCTCTTCCTCGAGGAGTTTAATTTTTTCTTGATAGGCAGACCATCTTTTTTCATCAATTAGCCCTATTTGATAACCTAATGTGGTTAATCTCCTATCTGCATTATCTCCTCTAAGAGTTAACCTATATTCACTCCTACTAGTGAGAACTCTGTATGGCTCTTTGAGATCTTTGCTAATTAAATCATTGATCATTGTTCCTATATAGCTGCTTTCTCTACTGAAGATTATTGGATCTTTTTTGTTTAGTTTTCTTGTCGCATTGACTCCTGCAACTAATCCTTGTGCTGCTGCCTCTTCATAACCAGTAGTTCCATTAATTTGTCCAGCGCTAAATAAATATTCAATTTCTTTTGTTTCGAGTGATGTTTGGAGCTGTGTTGCAGGTATATAGTCATACTCGACAGCATATGCTGGACGCAACATTTTACATTCACTTAATCCAGGTAATGTTCTTAAAAGTTCTAATTGAATATTTTCGGGTAACCCTGTAGAAAATCCTTGCACATATATTTCAGGTGTATTAATTCCTTCTGGTTCTAAGAAAATTTGATGCGATTCTTTATCAGCAAATTTAACTATTTTATCTTCAATTGATGGACAATATCTTGGCCCTTTACTATCAATAAAACCGCCGTAAATGGGAGTTAAATGTAAATTATCTAGAATCAGTTGATGTGTTTTAGAAGTTGTTCTTGTGATATGACAACTAACTTGAGGCATATTATTTTTGATATCTGGATCAAATGAAAAATATTTATCAGCAGCAGTACTGGGTTGAATATCTAATTCATCAAAAATGATACTTCTTTTATCAACTCTTGCTGGAGTTCCTGTTTTTAAACGTTCTGTTTTGATACCAATTTCGTGCAAATTTTGAGTAAGACCTTGTGCTGCTTGTTCGCCTGATCTACCAGCTGACATTGATTTATTTCCTATCCATATTCTTCCTTCTAAGAACGTGCCAGCTGTTATGATAACTGATCTTGCTGAATAATAACTACCAAAGAAAGTCCTTACACCCTTTATTCTTTTTTTTAAGATTTTTTTTGAGTTCAATCCAATTTCTTCAGTTTTTACAATATCCAGTTCAGTAATCATTGCTTCTTTTAAAGATAAATTATCTGTATTTTGTAGTATTTCAATCATCTTTTTTGAGTATTCTCTTTTATCTGTTTGAGCTCTTAATGCCCATACAGCTGGGCCTCTACTCGCATTTAATATTCTTTTTTGTATAGCTGTCTGATCAGCTAATTTACCAATAATTCCACCTAATGCATCAACTTCATGCACCAACTGACTTTTTGCCGGCCCGCCAACTGCAGGGTTGCAAGGTTGCCAGGCAATCCTATCTAGATTGATTGTAAATAAGGCTGTAGAAAATCCTAATTTTGCTGTTGTTATGGCTGCTTCGCATCCTGCATGTCCTCCTCCAATGATGATGATGTCAAAAGATTCATTTGTTGAGTGATGATCTTGCATTTTAGGATCGATTTAATTTGCTAAATTCCTAAATCTCGTAAATTGAGGTTCAAATAATAATTTAACAGTTCCTACGGGTCCATTTCTATGTTTAGTGACAATGATTTCTGTAATTCCTCTGTCTTCAGTCTCTGGATTATAGTATTCATCTCGATAAATCATTAATACTAAATCTGCGTCTTGTTCAATAGATCCTGATTCTCTTAGATCGCTTAACATTGGTCTTTTATTAGTTCTAGACTCTACCCCTCTACTAAGTTGAGATAAAGCTACTACTGGTACTTTTAATTCTCTGGCCATGCTTTTAAGACCTCTTGTTATTCGTGAAAGTTCTTGCACTCTATTATCAGGGGTTGATCCTTCCATCAACTGGAGGTAATCAATCACAATTAATCCAAGTTCTTTTTTCTGTTCAGCTATTAATCTTCTGCATAGAGATCTCATCTCTAAAACACTTAAGTTAGGTTTGTCATCTATAAATATCGGCAATTGACCTAATGAATTGATACCTTCTCCGAGTAAGGGCCATTCATCTTGCTGTAATCTTCCTGTTCTTAGCCTGCCACTCTCGATTCCAACTTCCATAGAGAGTAATCTATATGTCAACTGTTCTTTACTCATTTCAAGGCTAAATACACACACAGGTAAATCTTGAGATTGTGCAACATTTTTAGCCAGATTAAGAACCATTGAAGTTTTCCCCATTGAAGGTCTACCAGCAACAATTATTAAATCACTTCTTTGAAAACCTTGAGTCATCGCATCAAGATCGTAGAAATTTACAGGAATTCCAGCTACTGAAGTACCTAATGATCTTGACTCTATTTCATTGAAAGTACTTGTAAGGATTTCAGCTGCTTGAGTCAGACCTTTTGAAGGTTTTTCTTGACTGATTTCAAATATTTTTTGCTCTGCTTTATCTAGAACTTCATTAGTATCTTGAGTTTGATCAAAACCTAGTTGAACCACTTCATTTCCAGATCTGATAAGTTGCCTTCTCATGAATTTGTCGTTAATTAAATTAGCAACTTGTTCTATGGAAGCTGTAGAGGAAACATTTTCAACTAGTTCTACCAGTTTGCTATTCCCCCCAATTTTTTCTAGTGATCCATTATCTGCTAACCAAGCACTCATTGAAGTTAAATCAGTTGGTTTACCCTGTGTATGCAACATTAATGCTGTTCTATAAATCTCTTGGTGGGCATTTATATAAAAAGCTTCAGGTTTAATTAAGTCTGCAATTCTTCCTATAGCGTCTGGATCAAGAAGTATGCCACCAAGAACAGCTTCCTCAGCTTGAACGTTTTGAGGAGGTACTAATCCAGAATTTTCACTATTAAAATCCTTTTTAAAATTTTTATTTTGCCCATTATTTGGAAAAGGTACGGAAACCATATCTTTAATTGCTTAGATATATACTCTGGCTACTTTTCAAAATAATGCAACAAATTGATTAACTTGTCACTTCAATATTTACTTCTGCATTTACTTCTGGATGTAATTTTATTTTTGCAGTAAAGGAACCTAAATTATGAATATCAGGAACAGTAATGTTTCTTCTATCAATTTCTTTTTTAGTTGCTGCTTCTATTGCTTCGGCAACATCCCCATTGGTAACCGTTCCAAAAAGGACACCATCTTCTCCAACCTGTTTTTTGATAGTGAACCTACCTATTGTAGATAATGCAGTTTGGAAATCTAAAGCTTCTTGCTTTAATTTATCAGCAGCGATTTTTTCTTTTTCTTTCTTCCTCTCAATTTGTTTAAGGACTGCTGGAGTTACATTCATTGCCTTGCCATAAGGTAATAAAAAATTTCTTGCGTATCCAGGTGCTACTTCAACTAGATCTCCTTCTTTACCTAGTGATGCGATTGATTCAGTTAATGCGACTTGTACTCTTTTAGCCATGAAAATATTGAACAATATAGTTAATAATAAGACCTAGAGGGTAACTTTACTTTTTTTGCAAGACCAAATTTCGCAAGAATCTTAATATGTTCCCATGTTATATCTATCTGACCTCTAAATAATCCTTGTTTTGCCGAATTGGGAAATGCATGATGATTATTATGCCAACCTTCTCCAAATGTTAATGCAGCAACCCACGCGTTATTTTTTGATGAATCACCACTTTCAAATGGTGCTTTACCCCAACAATGTGTCGCAGAGTTTACTAGCCAAGTTATGTGATAAACAACCACAAGCCTCAATGGAATTCCCCAAAGGACTAGAGCCCATCCTCCAACTCCTAATTTTTGACCTATTGCGTACAAAGAAAGTCCAATAGGAATTTGTAAGAATAAGAAATATTTATTTAGAAATCTATAGTAGGGATCCTTGATTAAATCTGCACTTAGTTTTGGAACAGTTTTTAGTGCTTCAACGTCTTTAAACATCCAACCCATATGACTCCACCAAAACCCTTTTTTGCTGTTGTGATGATCTACTTCAGTATCTGAAAAAGAGTGGTGATGCCTATGTAAACCTACCCAATCTATTGGTCCATGCTGGCAACTTATAGCTCCACAGGTAGCAAAAAATCTTTCTAACCATCTTGGAACAATGAACGATCTGTGTGATAACAATCTGTGATACCCAAGAGTGACTCCTAAACAAGCGGTTAACCAGTAAAAAAATAATAATGAAGTGACTGCAGGGATACTCCAAAATTTTGGTTGTATAGCTAAGAGAGAAAGAATATGAATTGCAACCATGAAAACTATTGTTCCCCAAGTTTTATGTAGTCTTGGAGGATATCTTTTTGAATGGCTGGAAGGTTCCAGTAATTTTTCTGAGAGTTCTAAAACTTTCTCAGATGGAACAGGTTTCTTTAATTTTGCTGTTTTTTGGAAAATTACTGAATTCATGATATTGAAATACTATTTTCAAAATTACCGATATGTAATATTATCATACTATACTATTGATAAGTTTAATTATCTGTGAGTCTCGGATATCGCGATAAATTATCTAGAGGTCGAAGGGCTATGGCTCATTTGATACACCTCTGGCATGAAAGAAATGGGTGGTCACACAGAGTTTTGCCATTACTTTCTGAAGTTCTTGATTTAGGTAAAGTTCATAATTCGCAAATCTCTAATCTTAGAAATGGGAAGTTATCTTCGCCAGGTCCTGAAGTTTTTCTTGCTTTAGCTCAAGTTAATACGATTCTTGATCAAGGTATAGACAAAATCAGGGATCGTTTTGAAAGTGATTACCCAGAGTTATGGAAATCTTTGGAAGAGTCTGCATTACCTCTAAAAAATGATTCTGGTAATCCATTGTCGGCCGGGGAGTTGTTCGAGATATTTTCAGGATTAAAATCTCTACCTTCATCTTTTGACTGGTATATAGAAGATGAAGAAGCTTCTGCTTTAAGTGATGCTCTTTCAGTGCATTTTTGTCAGAATAAGGCTTGGAGATCATGTAAAATTCAGGTAATGGAAGCCTATGCTGTCAATAAATCTGCCCGTAGAGAACGTTTTGCTGAGGTAATAGCAGGAATTAAAGATTATACGGCCGAAGAATTAGATGGAGAACTTCTTGATTTATATGAGGCTTCAAAAAAACTTTCGTATTTTCAGGGTAGGGGACCTAATGCTTTCCTAGCAGAATTAAGAAATTTAGCTTCTGAAAAATAATATGAATTCTCATAATAAATGACGCTAAACAATAACTTAAAACTGGCTGAAAACGCTGTTCTTTCTGTTGAAGAGAGTTTAAGTAAAGTTTTTCAAGAAAGGTCCAATCAGGTTTTCCAGAAATTAGAAAATATTTTGACAATTTATAAGGAAGAAAAAGTTTCTACTAGTCATTTCAAGCAATCTTCTGGTAGTGGTCATGATGATATATCTAGAGAAAAAATTGATGCGGTTTTTGCAAGATTGTTTCTTGCTGAAAAGGCAGCTGTGAGGATGCAATTTGTAAGCGGAACACATGCAATAAGTTCTGTCTTATTTGGAATTCTTAGACCTGGAGATGTAATGTTATCTCTTACAGGACAACCATATGACACGTTAGAAGAAGTTATAGGAATAAGGAGAGGAGGTAAAGGCTCACTTAAAGATTTTGAGATTGAATATAAGCAAATAAATATCTGCGAGAATTTTGATTCTTTTCAAGAAAAAATTGTTCATTCTTTTAAAGAAAATTCATACAAATTAGTATTTATACAAAAAAGTTGTGGATATAGTTGGAGAAAGTCTCTTACGAATCATCAGATAGAGAAAATTTGTAGTCTTATTCATTCTCTTGATCCTAACTGTATATGTTTTGTTGATAACTGTTATGGGGAGCTTGTTGAAGATAGTGAACCAATTTCTAAAGGGGCAAATATAATTGCTGGATCATTGATTAAAAATTTGGGAGGAACAATCGTTCCTACAGGTGGGTACGTTGCAGGAGATGCAGAGTTGGTTGAGATGGCATGTTCTAGATTAACCTCACCAGGTATTGGTTCTTCTGCAGGAATAAATTTTGGACTAGGAAGATTAATTTTGCAGGGTTTGTTTTTAGCACCACAAATTGTTCACGAATCATTAAAAGGCGCTGATATGGTTGCAGCAGTCTTTAAAAATTTGGGATTTAAGGTTTTACCAGAGCCAGCTACTTATAGATCTGATCTTATTCAGTCAGTAAGATTGAATAATCCTGATTTGGTACAAAAAGTTTGTCAATCTTTTCAAAATTCTTCACCAGTAGATTCTTTTCTGAATGTTGTTCCATCATCAATGGATGGATATGATTCAAAATTATTAATGGCAGGAGGTACATTTATTGAAGGTAGTACAAGTGAATTTTCTGCTGATGCCCCTCTAAGAGATCCTTACAATATATTTGTTCAAGGTGGTTCTCACATAGCTCACATCAAAATTGCATTAATTCGATTATTATCTGAATTATTAGAGGAAAAATTAATTTCAAAGGATTCTCTACTTCCTTTATCTACTTAATCATGTCTTACAAGTTTCCAGACAACCTCAACTATGCTGATACTCATGAATATGTCTTGGAAGAAAATGGATTATTAAAAATTGGAGTTAGTGAATTCGCTATAGATCAATTAGGAGATATTGTTTTTGTTGAATTAGCTGATCAAGGGGCGACTTTAGAAAAAGGCGAGACTTTTGGAACAATAGAATCAGTTAAGGCTGTCGAGGAAGTCTATCTGCCTTTTTCAGGGAAAATAGTATCTGTAAATGAAAGTGTTATTGAGAATCCTCAGCTTTTACAGAATGATCCGATTGGAGACGGTTGGTTAGTCATTTTGAAACCAGAATCAAAAGCATCAATTGCTGATTTGATGACTTCTGAGGAATATCAATCAAAGGTTGTACCAAAATAAGGCAAACTTTCTAAAAAGAGCTATTTTAAAGAAAAATATTTTAATATGACATCCAAATTTGGGTCTGATTTGTTTATAGATAGGCATCTTGGGTTAGGAGACAATGATGAAAAAATTATGCTGAATAAGCTTGGTTTTAATAATATTGATCAATTTATAAATCAAGTTATTCCTGAAGATATTCAGCTTAAAGACAAATCTTCAGAAATATTGCCCCAAGGTTGTTCAGAAATTGAGGCTTTAAATGAATTAGAAGAGATTGCGAATAAAAATACTAAAATGAGATCACTTATAGGCCTTGGTTATTATGACAATCACATGCCTAAAGTTATTCAAAGACATGTTCTTGAAAATCCCAGGTGGTATACATCTTATACTCCATATCAAGCAGAAATTGCACAAGGAAGATTAGAAGCTCTATTTAATTTTCAGACTATTGTTTGTGAACTAACAGGATTCCCTGTCGCTAATGCATCTTTGTTAGATGAGGGTACTGCTGCTGCAGAAGCTATGGCCATGAGTTTTTCCGCAAGAAAAAATAAATCTTCAAATGTGTACTTAGTGGAATCAAATGTTTTTGATCATACTTTTAATATTCTGCAAACCAGAGCAAAACCTTTGGGAATATCTTTAAAACGCTTTACTCAAAGCAACCTTCCTAATCATGATGATGTTTTTGGAATTTTGTTGCAATTACCTGGTAAAAATGGACAATTATTTGATCCCGCATTCTTAATATCCCAAGCACATAGATCAGAAATTATTGTAACGGCATGTATTGATCCACTGGCACAAGTGTTAATTAAACCAATTTCTGAATTTGGTGTTGATGTAGCAGTGGGTAGTATGCAAAGATTTGGAGTTCCTATGGGGTTTGGTGGACCCCATGCAGCATATTTTGCCTGTAGCGAAAAATATAAAAGGCTGATACCTGGAAGAATTATTGGGCAAACTCTCTCTAAAAATGGAGAAAAGTCTCTAAGATTAGCATTGCAAACTAGAGAGCAACATATTAGAAGGGAAAAGGCCACTAGTAACATTTGTACAGCTCAATCTTTGTTAGCCATAATTTCATCTTTTTATGCTATTTATCATGGACCTTCTGGATTAACGCAAATTGCTAAGAGATTAGTGGAGTTGAGAATAAATTTAGAATCATGTTTAGCTGATTTAGGTTTTGATATTCCTGATGGGATTAGATTTGATAGTGTTGATGTTTATTCTATGCATTCCCAAAGGATCCATAATGAAGCTTTAAAAAATGGGTATAACTTAAGAATTTTGCCATTGGGATCAACTATTGAAAATTCAACTGGCTTTGGGATTTCTTTAGATGAGCTTAGTAATGAAAAAGAAATCAAAGATATTGTGACTTTCATAGCAAACCTTATAGGAAAAAAAGAAGATTTAGAGCATATAAAATTTGATAAAGTATTTTATCTTGAAAGTTTAGCTTTGAGATCTAGTGAATGGATGCAGCAAGATATATTCACAAAATACCAAAGTGAAACTGAATTATTGAGATATATATTCCGACTTGCTGAAAAAGATTTTTCTTTGGTAGATGGAATGATGCCATTGGGAAGCTGCACCATGAAGTTAAATTCTGCAGCAGAATTAAATCCAGTCTCTTGGGCTAATTTATGTGCAATTCATCCTTTTTCTCCATTAGATCAAACTCAAGGCTATTCAAAAATAATATCTGACCTAGAAAAATGGATAAGTGATATTGTCGGTCTAAAATCAGTTTCTTTTCAACCAAATGCAGGCTCTCAAGGAGAGTTTGCAGGTTTATTGGCAATAAATTCTTATTTTGCATCAAAAGGCGAACTTTCAAGAAAAAAATGTTTAATTCCTAAAAGTGCTCATGGAACAAATCCTGCTAGTGCAGTTATGGCAGGTTTTGATGTTTTAACTGTTGAATGTGATGCCGAAGGAAATATTGATTTTCAAGATTTGTCGATCAAGGTCAAGAAATTTGATACCCAAATAGGGGCTCTTATGTTGACTTATCCCTCTACTCATGGAGTTTTTGAATTACAAATCAGAAAGATATGTGATTTAATTCACTCTATTGGAGGATTTGTCTATTTAGATGGAGCAAATTTGAACGCTCAGGTTGGACTATGCAAACCGGGGAATTATGGTGTTGATGTTTGTCATTTGAATTTACATAAAACATTCTGCATTCCACATGGAGGTGGTGGTCCAGGAGTGGGTCCAGTTGCTGCATCAGAAACTTTAAGCCCATTTCTTCCTACTCATTCTTTAATGGATAATAATTTATCTAATAGTTTCAATTACGTATCTTCTGCCAAGCATGGGAGTGCAAGTATTCTTCCAATAAGTTGGATGTACATAAAAATGGCTGGTCTTAGTGGTTTAAGGAAAGCAACTATGCATGCAATTTTATCTGCAAATTATATTGCGCATTCTTTAAAGCATAAATTCAAGATTCTTTATAAAGGAAAAAATAATTTTGTCGCACATGAATGCATTTTAGATTTTAGAGATTTAAAATCCAAAACTGGTTTGAGTGTAAATGATTTAGCTAAACGATTAATAGATTATAGTTTTCATGCTCCAACTATAAGTTGGCCTGTTCCAGAAACCATAATGATAGAGCCTACTGAAAGTGAAAGTTTGTTTGAATTGGACAGATTTTGTGAGGCTATGCTATTGATTGGAGAAGAAATCTGCGAAATAGAAAAAAATATTGAATTAAAGAATAATAATGTAATTAGTAACGCTCCCCATACGCTGAAAGAGTTAATTGCTGATAATTGGCATTATCCTTATTCAAAAGAAAAAGCTTCTTTTCCTTATAAAACTCCAACATCTATTAAGTTTTGGTCTTCAGTCTCTAGGATCAATAATGCATATGGCGATCGCAATTTAATTTGTTCTTGCAATGTAAATCAAGGAGAGACTTTCGAAGAAAAACAATGTGCTTAAAGGACTAGCTTCCTCGTGTTTACTTAGTTATTATCAGTGTGAATAAAAATTTAATATTTTCTTATAGAATTTATTTAAATTTTTTTATTACAATACACGAGCATCAAATTTTTTGGGGTATTTGAAGCTATGACCAAAGATTTTAAATCTGGTAATGTTAAGCACCTGCCAGTTAAAAACGTCGACTTACCAAATTTTGTCAATAATTTTTCAGGAGATAACTCAAAGATTTGTTCCATTGAGGGAACTAATGTTATAAGAGTACCTTTTGGTAAAAAATTCTCAAAGAAAAAAAGGCCTGAAAAGAATCAAAATATCGCTACTCTAATACTTCCTTTAAGTTCGTATACTAGTCCTACACCTCCACACGTAGCATAATTAACATTAAGTTTCATCTATTTCTTTGAGAGTATCGGCATAATAATTTTGCAGTTGTAACGTTGCTTGATTCCAATCCCATTTTTCTGCTTCCTTTCGTGCCTCTTTCCTCATAACTTCTCTTTTATCTTCATTCTCTAGAATTTTTTTTGTCGCTGCAATCAAGCTCTGTTCCCCATTATCTTTTTCATCAGGATCATATAAACAACCATTAATCCCATCGCTAATAATATCTGGAATTCCCCCCTTGTTGGCTCCGATAACTGGACATCCTGCTGCCATTGCTTCTAGTAAAACTAACCCAAGTGTTTCTGTGCTAGATGGGAATAAAAATATATCTCCAGAGGCATAGGCGCTAGCAAGTTCATCGCCAGATAAATATCCTATGAAATTAGTCTTGGTATTTTCGAAGATTTTTTCAAGCTGGTTTCTATATGGTCCGTCACCTACAAGTGCTAGGCAAGCATTAGGGATACTTTCTAAGACTGGTTTAATTCTCTCAATTTGTTTTTCTGCTGATAATCTTCCTACATAAATCAATAAGTAATTAGCGTCGTTATATTCCCCAAATAATTTTTTTCTCATTTTTTCACTTCTCAAATCTGGTCGGAAACTGTAAGTATCTACCCCCCTTTGCCATAAAGCAGTCCTTTGAATACCTTTATCTTTTAACTCGTTTACCATAGCGGTTGATGTACATAAATTTAACAAGGCTTGATTATGCGCTGCTTTAAGTAATTCCCACAAAAGTGGCTCTAACATACCCATACCGTAATGTTCTAGATATTTTGGAAGATGAGTATGGTAACTTGCAATTAAAGGAATGTTATTAGTTTTCGCCAACCATATGCCACCTAAGCCAAGTACAGCTGGATTAACAACATGTATCAAATCTGGTTTAAATTTTTCTAACTTATCTGAGACTGCAGGACCTGGCAAACCAAGCTTCAACTCTGGGTATAAGGGTAATGGCATTGCAGCAACTCCAACTACAGTTGCGCCCATATATGATTCTGGACACCCCTCTGGACAAAAAATAATAACTTCATCACCATTTTTTATTAAAAATTCAATCGTTTTAGTCAATCTTGTAACTATGCCGTCAACTTTAGGTAAAAAAGTTTCAGTAAACAATGCAATTTTCACTTTCTTAAGGTAATTATTTCAGAAATTTTAATTAGTCTTTATAGCCTCAGCTTGTTTTTTAGTCCAGGATGAAACACAAGGTATGCGCTGAAGATCACATCTATTGGAGTATTTTTTAGCAACTTCAACAACTTCTTCTAATAAACCATTATCAAGAGTCGTTGGGTTTAAACCTAATTCTATAAAGCATTTATTATCTACAATTAGATCATTTTCTACTGCTTCATTCCTTGGATTTGGTAAATAATTGATATCAGCACCTGTTAGAGACGCAACTTTTTTAGCTAGTTCTGCAACTTGATGACTTTCAGTCATTTGATTAAAGATCTTAACTCTTTCTCCAGGTTTTGGAGGATTTTCAAGAGCAAGTTGTACACATTTTACAGAGTCTTTTATGTGTATAAAGGCTCTTGTTTGCCCTCCTGTCCCATGAACACTTAATGGATATCCAATTGCAGCTTGCATTAGAAATCTGTTTAGAACAGTTCCATAATCTCCGTCGTAGTCAAATCGGTTTGTTAATCTAGGATCTTTTAAAGTTGCGTCTGTATTTGTTCCCCAAACAATGCCTTGATGTAGATCAGTAATCCTCACAAGATCATTTTTGTTGTAGTAAAGAAATAATAATTGATCTAAAGTTTTAGTCATATGGTAAACACTACCTGGACTTGCAGGGTGTAATATTTCTTCTTCAAAGCGACTTCCATCTGGTTGTGGAACTTCAACTTTTAGATAACCTTCTGGAATTGTTGCGCCTCTATGTGATCCATATCCGTAAACTCCCATTGTTCCTAAATGTACAACATGAATATCTAAATTACTCTCTACTATTGCAGCAAGAAGGTTGTGGGTGCCATTAACATTATTATCTACTGTATATCTTTTGGTAAAACTAGATTTCATCGAGTAAGGTGCTGCTCTTTGTTCTGCAAAATGGATGACAGAATCTGGTTTTTCATCAATGAGCAAATTGAGTAATTTTTGATATTGTTTAGAGATATCCATGTTAAGAAATCTCATAGGCTTACCTCCAATTTCTTCCCATGCAGAAAGTCGTTCTGTTATCGAAGCAATTGGAGTTAAAGATTCTACCTCTAGATCAATATCAATTTTTCTACGACTTAAATTGTCGACAATAATTACATCATGATTTTGCTCTGCTAAATTCACCGCACAAGGCCAACCGCAAAAACCATCTCCACCTAGAACAATAACTTTCACTCAGAACTCCAGAATTAATAGATTCATAATATTTATTAAATTACTACAGTGTGCTTCCAATTTGCGAAAAAACATTGTAAAAAGTTTCAAATCTTCTTTCTTAATGCGATAAATAAAATAATAAGTTTTTATTCTCTTTTTTAAACTTTGCTCAATGAAGAGAATTAGATAGATATATTTTTTTCAGGAGAACTTGCTACTGCAAAGTCTTGTTTCTTAATTCTTCCTGCCAGAAAAGCTTGCCTGCCAGCTTTCACACCATAATTTATCGCTTGAGCCATTAGAGGAGGATTTTCAGCTTGCGCTATTGCACTATTGATTAAAACTCCATCAGCTCCAATTTCCATAGCTTGAGAAGCTTCACTAGGTACCCCAATTCCTGCATCAATTATTACTGGCACTTTTGCATTTTCAATAATTATCCCTATATTTGATAAATTTAATAAACCTCGCCCAGAGCCTATAGGCGAGCCCAATGGCATTACAGTTGCACAACCTATTTCTTCTAGCCTTTTTGCCAGAATAGGATCTGCATTGATATAGGGAAGTACAGTAAAACCCTTTTTTATCAAAATTTCGGCTGCTTTGATGGTTTCTATTGGATCTGGTAGCAAATACTTTTTGTCAGGAATAACTTCTAACTTCACAAAATTATTTTCTTCTTGACCAGACAATTTTGCAAGTTCTCTACCCAAAATTGCTATTCTCACTGCCTCATCGGAATTAACACAACCAGCTGTATTAGGAAGCATCCAGTATTTTTTCCAGTTGATCTTTTCGAGTAAATTTTCTCCGGTCTGATCATTTTTAATTCTTCTAACAGCGACGGTTATAATTTCCGTTTCAGAATTTGACAAACTTTCAACCATATATTGAGTAGATTTGTATTTGCCAGTACCCACCATTAATCTACTGGAAAATTGTTTTCCACCAATTAGTAAAGAAGAATAATTTTCCATATTTAGAATCCCTTATCTTTAATACCTTTATAAGGTTTATAATTGTTTCTTTTTTCTAATTCCTTACTTTTTTTAATTGCTGTTTTGTTTTTTGGATCTATCACCAAAACCTTTTGATAAGTTGCATATGCCAAGTCGTACTCAAGTAAACGCTGTTGTGCTGATGCGAGGTTATTTAGGGCTATAGGATATTCAGGGAGTGATTTTATTGCAGAGTTATAGTGTTTAATTGCTTTTTTAAATTCATTTTGAGCAGCATAAGAGAATCCTAAAGCATTATTTATTATGGCTTTGGCTTCATCAGGTTCATTTTCATAATTTTTAATTGCTTTTAAAAAAGTTTTAGTTGCTTCAGAATATAATCTTTTTTTTATCTGAATAGACCCAAATTCATATAATTCTGTAGCTTGAGTGAGAGAATCTAAACCTTTCTGCTCGAATTTTACTAAATTTAATTCTTCACTTCTTGTCTTTAGAAATTGTCTGAATACAAAAATAGAAATTATTATTAATACAACAAAAAGAATTATTAAATAAGATTGAAAGGAAGATATTACCATTATTTATATTTACTTTTCTAGATTATATTCTTTTATCTACTTACTAACGGAAGAAACAATTTTTTCAAAACACTTAGGATCGTTTAAGGCTAATTGAGCAAGCATTTTTCTGTTAATGATAATTTCTGAATTTTTCATGCCATTTATCAACTTGCTATAGTTTGTTCCATTTATCCTGGCAGATGCGTTAATTCTAGAAATCCAAAGTCTTCTAAAATCTCTTTTTCTTCTTCTTCTATCCCTATAAGCATTACAAAGAGCTTTCATTACTCTTTGGTTTGCGGTTCTGAAAAGATTTTTGTTGCCGCCTCTAAAACCTTTTGCAAGATTTAAGATTTTGTTTCTTCTTTTTCTGGCTATGTTGCCTCTTTTTACGCGTGCCATGAATATCTAATAAAAATTGGTTAAAGAGTTATGCGTATGGAATCATTAATTTTACATTATCAGCATCTCTTTCATCAACTACGGCTTTTGTTGATAGATGTCTTTTTAATTTTGAGCTTTTATGATCAAGTAAATGATTATGGAAAGCTCTTCTTCTCATGAATTTACCCGTCGCAGTAGCTTTAAATCTTTTGGCAGCTGATTTACGAGTTTTTAGTTTAGACATTAAAGTCAAATGTGTTTAATTAGGATAATCTAAACCTTTATATGCATTGGTGCAAATTAAAGTTTTTAATTGATAAGGAAAGTTCTAACTTATGAAACTTAAATTTGCCTTTTTAAACTTATTTTTAGGATGTATTTCTCTTTTATTCATAAATACTAAATTTACTTCATATATAAAAGGAGAAGAATTACTAAAGGTTGAACTCAATAAAGAAATTAAAAAGGGAAAATTTTTAATTGGTTTAAAGCAATATTTAGGAGGGGAGAATGACAGTTTTTCAAAAAAAAAGAATATCAATTTTATTAATGATAAAGGTTTTTTAAACCTGATATCGTCCAACGGTATTAAACATAAATCAAAAAAGATTAGCATTAGCTGGGTGGATATACCCATCAAAAATCCTAAAACAATCGAAAGGATTGTTTTTGGTCCTTTTGCTAGCTATGAATCAGCAAAAAAACAAGCAGAGAAACTTAAAGATAAAGGATTTAAGACGACTGTTGCTTACCCTAAAAATTGGGAAGTATGGATTCCGTATGAAGATGATCTGCCAGAGTTTGAATTAAACAATAAGATTTCCAGAAAAATAAAAAATTTTCAAATTACACCTATTCTTAGAAATGAATATAGTGTTATGAAACTCGAAGGACCTATATATATTTACGCTCAAGAGGAAATAAAAATAAATGGTGTCAATTTTGGTAAAAATTTTTATTTAATAAAAGATTCATATGGAACTTGGACATTAGTTCAAACAATTGAATTCGACGACTATTTGGCAGGTGTTTTGCCATATGAAATTGGACCGAATTCTCCTTTAGAAGCACTCAAGGCTCAAGCAGTTATTGCAAGAACTTGGGGAATATTTAATTCTGATAGATTTAATATGGATAATTATCATTTATGCATAAGCACTCAATGTCAAGTTTATAAGCCTTCTAAAATTTCAAATAAAAACGTACAAAAAGCCATAGACGCAACTTCAAATTTAATTCTTACATATAGAAACCAACCAATAAATGCTTTTTACCATGGTTCTAATGGTGGCGTATCTGCTACTGCAGGCGAGTCTTGGCAAATTCAAGATTATTCTTATTTCAATTCAATCATTGATGGTTCTAAATCATTAAATAAAATTTTTAAACTTCCAATTACAAATGAATCTGATTTAAATAAGTTTTTAGATTTTGATAAAGAACAGTTTTATGGGAGTAATCATTCTCTTTTTCGATGGAATAAGAAAATTTCTAGTCTTGAAATTAAAGAAAAGTTAATTAAAAACAAACTTATAAATATTAATGAAGATGTTTTGGATTTAAATTCTATTGAACGTGGGTCTAGTGGCAGAGTGACAAAATTGGAAATACAAACGGACAAAGTCAATAAATCTATTGTTCTTGTTAAAGATGATATTCGACGGGTATTAAATTTTATACCTAGTAATTTGTTTACTATTAATAAATTAAATGATGATTTATGGCTTTTGAGAGGAGGAGGCTTCGGTCATGGTGTAGGTTTATCTCAGTCAGGAGCAATTGAAATGGCTAAATTAGGATTCTCTTATGAACAAATATTGAATCATTACTATCGGGATGCAAAACTGAAAAAATTTGAGATGTTGTCTCAATGAAAGTTAAGTAATTAAAAATTTACTTTTATGAGTAAGGGTTTTTATAAAAATCGAAGATTGAAGTCGTTTATATTTCTTAGTGCTTGTTTTTTAGTAGCTTTTATTCCTCATGCTTACAATATCGAAAATTTCTTTTATTTTATATTGGCTATTTCTTTTGTGATTGTTTTTTACGGTTTAATAGTTATTTCTAGAAATTTCAAAAGGAACAACGTTTTAAATACTGTAAGCAGAAGAATTAGCAATAAAGAGTTACCTGTGCTTGATATTTTAGTCGCAGCTAGAGATGAAGAGAATGTGATAGAAAGATTAGTTGAAAGATTATTTAGTTTAGATTATCCAACAAATAAATTAAATATTTACATAATCGATGATGGCAGTTCTGATAAGACCCCTTTAATTTTAGATCGATTATCTAGACAATATGAAAAGCTAAAAGTCGTAAGTCGATCTCCAAATGCAGGAGGAGGTAAGTCAGGAGCTTTAAATTATGCCTTGAAGTTTACTCATGGTGAATGGTTATTAGTTTTGGATGCTGATGCTGAATTAAAACAAGATTCTTTGATAAGGTTATTTAGTTTTGTAGCACAGGGTGATTGGTCTGCAGTTCAACTAAGAAAATCAGTAACAAATGTAGGAAAGAATTTTTTAACTTCCTGTCAGTCAATGGAGATGGCTATGGACGCAATCTTTCAATATGGAAGATTATCGGTTGCTGGAGTTTCTGAATTAAGAGGCAATGGCCAATTAATTAAGAAAGATACATTATTGGCATGTGGTTCTTTTAATGAAGATACAGTTACAGATGATCTTGATTTGAGTTTAAGGTTATTGTTATCAAAATATAGAATTGGAATCTTATGGGATCCTCCAGTCATGGAGGAAGCAGTTGAGAATTTAAATGCTTTATTAGCGCAAAGGCAAAGATGGGCAGAGGGAGGTTTGCAAAGATTCTTTGATTATGGAGATCAATTATTTACCAATAAAATTGATTATTTGCAGAAATTTGATTTAACTTACTTCTTCATCTTGCAATATGCACTACCAATCATTTCTATTTTTGATTTAGTTTTCAGTATTGCTTTATTAGATTCACCAATTTACTGGCCTATTTCATTTACAGCTTTTATGTTATCTGGAATTGCTTTTTGGTACGGTTCTTCTTGCAAAAGCGAAGTACCCGTGTTGCAAAAAAGCAATTTTTTGATGGTATTTGTATCGGTTTTTTATTTATCACATTGGTTTTTAGTAATTCCTTGGGTAACAATAAAGATGTCTATTTTTCCCAAAAAGATACTCTGGCGAAAAACTCTTCATACTGGAGTTTAATTTATTCATCAAGGTCTATAATTTCTCCATTAAAAAAATTTGCTAAGTTTTTTGAACTATCATCATAAGTTTCCTCGTTAGATATTTTTGTTGACGAATTAGTTTTTGGTTCTATTTTTTTTATTGGGTTCAAATTCTTTTCTTTATTTTGGGTTATTTCTGGAGTGTTTGTTGGGTTATTTTTAGTTAATTTTTTGGTTGAAAAATTAAGTATTATTTGATCTCCAAATATCTTTTTTACAGTATTTTCAATTATGACTTTTCTGCTTTTTATCATATTTTCCCAGTTTGGAGATAATGCAATTGTGATTTTTTCCGAATCAAAACTTTCAAGTTCGGCTTGTTGTGAAAGTAACATTCTTGTTGATGGTAACTCTACTTTAGAAAGAATTAATTCCCATTTATCTTTTAAATTATTTGATCCAGGATTATTTTGGTTATTGTCAGAAATATTTTCCATATTTTCTTTTTGAAGAAAGTCAAATTTTTCTAATTTTTCTTCTTTTTTTTCGATCAATTCCTCGCGACTTATCTCTTTTTTGATAGTTGGTTTTTGAATTTCATGAGAAATATTTTCTTTATTAATTATTGCAATGTTTTTTATGATTTCATGCTTCTCCTCAGTCGCATTATTTTTACTTTCTTCATTATTTTTAAAACTATTTGTATTTTGATTATTTAGAAGGCCAGTTAAATGTATTTCAAACCAAAGCCTTGGATTATCACTTGTTTTGATTTGATATTCAATATTTCTCAGATTATTATGCCATTGAATTATTGTTGATTTATTTATTATTTTTGAGATTTTATTCAATTCATCTTGAAATTCATCAGACGTATAATAAAGGTCTGAATATTTATTATTTGAAGTATATAGTAGTAAATCTCTTGTTATATTCAATAATCCGATAATTATTTGAAGCGGTTCGTTTCCAGCATCATATAATTTGTTGCAGGTGATAATTAATGACTCAGGATTATTCTCAACCAATGATTTAATTAGATTTGTTAATTCAATTTCTGATACTTCTCCTAGCAGGTTTTGGATATTATTAATTGTTATACCTTCTGGTAAAAGATTCAGTTGTTCAAGGAGGCTTTGTGCATCTCTCATACCTCCATTAGATCTTTTTGCAATCATTTTTAACGCCTGAACTTCATACTCAATGGACTCTTTTTCTGCTATTTCTGATAAATGTTGAAAAATGTCATTGGGGCTTATTCTTCTAAAATCAAACTTTTGGCATCTACTTTGTATTGTATTTAATACTCTCTCGGGATTTGTCGTCGCAAGGATAAATACAACTCTTGAGGGCGGTTCTTCAATAGTTTTTAGTAAAGCATTTGAAGCTGCTGTTGAAAGCATATGGCATTCATCAATAACGTATACTTTCCATCTCGCTTGAGTAGGTGCAAATTTCGATCTTTCTATAATTTCTCTTATATTTTCTACTCCTGTATTTGATGCTGCATCAATCTCGATAATATCTAGAGCGTTCCCATCTGTAATTTGTCTACATAAGTCACATTTACAACAAGGATTTATCGTAGGTTGGTCGAATGCCTGGCAATTTAGGGATTTTGCAAATATTCTTGCACTTGATGTTTTTCCAGTGCCTCTTGGACCATTAAAAAGATATGCAGGAGCAATTTTTTTTGTTAATAGTGCTTGTTTGAGTGTAATGGATATAAATTTTTGCCCAACCAGTTCGTTTAAGTTGTTTGGTCTATATTTTTGATGAAAAGGTTTATGTATGTTTGGCATTTATTTTGCATTAATTAGAAAAATTAGGGATTAAATTAAAAAAATTAAACTCTAATTTTATGCAGACTCTTTAATGATTCTTTTTGATCCAGAAGGTAGTTTAACAATTTTAGATGAGAACAAATTATCGACCATTTTTTTCGTTATTGTGAATTCTTTTACATTTTCTTCAGAAGGCAAAGTGTACATTATGTCTAGCATAAGTTCCTCAATTATTGATCTTAATGCTCTAGCTCCTGTTTTTCTTTTATATGCTTCATTTGCTATCGCTTCAACAGAATCAGGTTCAAATGATAATTCAACATTATCCATACTTAGCAAAGTTTTGAATTGCTTTACTAATGCATCTCTTGGTTGAGTCAAAATAGATTCTAAAGTTTCTTTAGTAAGACGATCTAATACAGCACAAACCGGAATTCTTCCAATAAATTCTGGAATTAGGCCATATTTCACTAAGTCATCTAATTCTAAATTTTTCAAGGAATCTCTTGGGTCTACTATTTTTTTTGTATCAACTTTGTTTTGATCTGAATTGGTGGTAAATCCTATGGAGTGTTTACCCATACGTTTTTGAACGATATCTTCTAAACCTATAAAAGCCCCCCCGCAAATAAATAATATTTGACTCGTATCTATTTGAATGCAGTCATGATAGGGATGTTTTCTTCCGCCTTGCGGTGGCACATTAGCAATTGTTCCTTCAAGCATTTTTAATAATGCTTGCTGTACCCCTTCACCAGAGACATCTCTTGTAATTGAAGGATTCTCGCTTTTTCTTGCAATTTTATCTATTTCATCAATATAAATAATTCCTTTTTGAGCTAGTTCTACATTCATTTCTGATTTCTGTAGAAGTCTTAAAAGTATGTTTTCAACATCTTCCCCAACATATCCAGCTTCTGTCAAAGTCGTTGCATCAGCTACTGCAAAAGGAACATCTAGAAACTCTGCTAAAGTTTGCGCCAATAATGTTTTTCCACTGCCAGTAGGTCCGATGAGTAAAATATTTGATTTTTGTAATTTAGTTGCTTGTGAATCTTTTGAATTGCTATTTTTACTTTCTTCTTTAACTTTCCAAGCTAATCGCTTGTAGTGATTGTATACAGCTACTGATAATATTTTTTTTGCAGATTCTTGTCCAACAACTTGATTATCTAGAAAACTTTTAATTTCTAATGGCTTAGGAATTGAGGTTAATTCTAAAGGAATAGATTTTTTTGGATTATCAGTTGGTAATTTCTTTTTTACTTGCGGAGAGTTATTTGCGTTCGCTTGATTATCAAGTAGTTCTTCATCAAGAATTTCATTACAAAGGTCTATGCACTCATCACAGATATAAACCCCAGGACCAGCTATAAGCTTTCTCACTTGGTCTTGTGATTTCCCGCAAAATGAACATTTAAGATGGGCGTCGAATTTAGCCATCGATTATAAGTTTTAATGTGAAAGGTGTTAAATATTACCTATTCACTAGGATTGCTTATAAATATCGATTCGTCATCATATTCTTAAAAAATCCCTATTCCTTGTCACTTTTTGATAACTTTATCAATTAATCCATATTCGACTGCTTCTGAGGGAGATAAAAAGTAATCTCTTTCTGTATCTTCATTAATTTTTTCTAAAGGTTGACCGGTATGTTCTGCTAAAAGCGAATTTAATGTTTTCTTGAGAAAAAGTATTTCTTTAGCTTGTATTTCAATCTCTACTGCTTGACCTTGTGCACCTCCAAGAGGCTGATGAATCATAATCCTTGAATTAGGTAAAGCCAATCTTTTCCCCTTTGCCCCTCCAGAAAGTAGAAATGCCCCCATACTTGCGGCTACTCCAAAGCATATTGTTACTACATCAGGGGATATTTGTTGCATGGTATCGTATATGGCCATTCCTGCAGTTACTGAACCTCCAGGAGAATTGATATATATTTGTATGTCTTTTTCGGGATCTTCAGCTTCAAGAAATAATAATTGTGCGACAAGTGAATCAGATACTTGATCATTAATTCCAGTACCTAAAAAAATTATTCTCTCCCTCAATAGTCTTGAATATATATCAAAAGCTCTTTCTCCTCTACCTGATTGTTCTATAACGGTGGGCACTGCGGCAATAGTTTTTTTATTACTTTCGTAAGAACTTATTGAGCTTTGGATTAAATGTTTTTTTTCTGAGTTCACAAATTAGTTGTCGTCTTATAGATAATTTAAGAGGTTTTTGTTTAATTAGTAGGAAATTTCATAAATTATTTTTTTTCTTTTTTATTTTGAGTTTTTGTAGTTTTTGTAGTTTTTGTAGTTTTTGTCGCAGTTTTTAAGGCTTTTGTTGTTTTAGAGGTTTTGGTAGCTTTAGAAGTTTTGGTAGTTTTTTCTTTTACTTCAGAATTTTCTTCAAGCCAAATTATTAATTTTTCTTTGAGTAAATCGTTACTTACTACTTCTGTTAATTTTTTAATATCTATTTGTTTTGAAGATTGAGAGATTGCATCTTCGTAATCTTTCATTTTTAAATCAATTTCATCTTTCTCAACTTTTATGTTTTCTGTTTCAGCTAATGCTTTTAGAGCTAAATTTCTTTGAACATTTTTTTCAGCCTGAGGCCTTGTGGACTCTGCTAATGACTTAATTAATTCTGGAGTGAAAGTAGATTTAACATCAAGACCTTGTTGAGCAAATCTTTGAGCGGTCTGTTCAATATTATTTCTGACTTCTATATCAATCATAGATTTTGGAATTTCAGCAATCAATTCGTTTGTTAAGGCATCTAGTAAAGCTTCAATTTTGATATCTTTTTGAGTTTTTTCAAAATTGTCTCTAAGTTGCTTTTCAATATCTTTCTTTAACTCTTTTAATGATTCTTTGTTGCCAGACTGTTTTGCAAAATCGTCATTAAGTTCAGGTAATTCTTTTTCCTTAAGATCCTTAAGGTTTACTTCAAAGATTGCCTCTTTGCCTCTTGAATCCTCATGCGAATAATCTTCAGGAAATTTAAGGTTAAGTGTTTTAGTATCACCAATTTTCATCTTTACGATTCCCTCAACGAAACCTGGAATCATTTTGTTCTTTTCTAACTCAAGATCCATTGATTCACTAGTTCCACCATCAATCTCTTTACCAGAATCTTTATATTTTCCTTTGAAACTAACTACAGCAATATCTCCTAATTTCGCTGCTCTATTGCTTACTGGAATAATATTTGCAAACTGACTTCTAGATTTTTCTAGCGCTTCATCTATTGACTTAGGATCAAACTTTGTTTTTGAGATTTCAACACTAAGTCGTTTGGATTTTTTTAGTTTTAATTCTGGGGCAATATCAGTTTGAAGAGTAACCTTAAGTGATTTTTCAGGACTAAACTTTGCTAGTAAAGATTCAAATCCATCAACTAATTCTGGCTCACTTAGTGGCTCTATAGATTTTATTTTTAATGCTTCTTGCCACGATTTATCAATAATTTTTTCTAGAGCTGAAGCATGTAGTTGTGTGATTCCAATTCTTTGGATTAAGACTTGTTTAGGAATTTTACCAACTCTAAATCCCGGAATTTTAGCCGAACGACTAATAGAACTTATTGTTTCATTTACACATGTTTTGCATGTCTCAGATGGTATTTCTAATTCAAATGAGACTCTACTTTGAGGCAGAGGAGTTGTTTTGACTATTAATGCTTCTTTAGCCATTTTTTTATTTATTACTAAAAGCCGAATCTTAATTATTTCACATTATGTGATTTCCTTGAAAGTTATTTTTTTGATAAAGTAAAAAAAATAGTCAATCTATTTATAAAAATCGTTTTAATAGTGTGAGACAATCTCCGTTTTTGCCTAATAGGCCATTAAAAGTTGCTGTTTTAGGATCTTCAGGTGCTGTGGGATCTGAGTTACTCAAAATTCTTGAACAACGTGATTTTCCTATATCAGAATTAGTCTTGCTTGCATCAGAGCGTTCAGAAGGAAAAAAAATTATTTGGAAAGGTGAAGAATTAGTTACAAAAAAAACAACCAAGGAAGAATTTCTGAATCTTGATTTAGTTTTAGCTTCAGCCGGCGGAGGTATTTCAAAAAAATGGTCGTCTAACATTATGGAACAAAATGCTTTATTGATAGATAATTCAAGTGCTTTCAGATTAGATAAGAATGTACCTCTTATAGTTCCTGAAGTTAATGCTAGTGAAGCACTCAATCATGATGGGGTAATAGCAAATCCAAATTGCACTACCATTTTATTGACATTAGTTTTAGCTCCGTTAAATAAACTTTCGACTATTCAAAGGGTTATTGTCTCAACATATCAATCCGTAAGTGGTGCAGGCCAATCGGCGATGGAGGAACTACAACTTTTAACTGAAAAATATCTTCAGGGTAATCCTCAAAAAAGTGAAGTTTTGCCATACTCACTAGCTTTTAATTTGTTTTTGCATAATTCACCTATGCTTGCAAATAATTACTGCGAAGAAGAGATGAAAATGGTTAATGAGACCAAGAAAATATTAAATATTGCTGATTTAAAGCTCTCTGCTACATGTGTTCGAGTTCCAGTACTAAGAGCACATTCTGAATCGATCAATATTGAATTTGCCAGTGTAGTTGAGCCTAAAGATGCTCTTGAAGAATTAAAAAAATCTCCTGGAATTGAAATTATTGAGGATTACAAAAATAATAGATTTCCTATGCCAAATGACGTTATGGGAAGGGATAATGTTGCTGTTGGCAGGCTAAGAACTGATATAAGTCAGCCTAATGGATTAGAATTATGGTTATGTGGAGATCAAATAAGAAAAGGAGCAGCTCTTAATGCTGTTCAAATAGCTGAGTTATTAATTCCAAAAAAATGATCACAGACAAAACTGAGTGTAATAATCCACTATTTGGAAGAATATTGACTGCAATGGTTACTCCATTCACTGAAAATGGAGATGTAGATTATGAACTAGCTATAAAACTTTCAAATTATCTTTTTAAGAACGGTTCCGATGGAATTGTGTTATGCGGTACTACTGGAGAATCTCCAACTCTTTCATGGGCAGAACAGCACGATTTATTTATTGCGGTAAAAGGATCTTTGGATGCAAGCTGTAAAGTAATAGTTGGTACTGGTAGTAATTGTACAAGCGAGGCTGTGGAAGCTACAAAAAAAGCCTACGACTCTGGTGCCGATGGTGCTTTGGTCGTTGTTCCTTATTACAACAAGCCGCCTCAAGAAGGTCTTTATAAGCATTTCAGTTCTATTGCTAAATCTGCAAAGGATTTACCTCTTATGCTATACAACATTCCTGGAAGAACAGGATGCAATTTATTACCTGATACTGTGAAGAAACTTATGGATTTCTCAAATATTCTCAGTATTAAAGCTGCAAGCGGTAGAATAGAAGAAGTAACAGAACTAAGAGCTATTTGTGGCTCCGAACTCTCTGTATATAGTGGCGACGATTCATTGTTGCTTCCAATGTTATCTGTAGGTGCTGTAGGAGTAGTAAGCGTTGCAAGTCATTTGGTTGGATTGCAATTGAAAGAGATGATTCATTCCTTTCAAAGTGGAGAGTTATCCAATGCGCTTGCTATTCATGAAAAACTTCAGCCTCTTTTCAAAGCACTCTTTATGACTACTAATCCAATCCCAATTAAGGCTGCTTTGGAGCTATCGGGATGGGATGTAGGTAATCCTAGAAGTCCTTTATCACCATTAACCAATGACATGAAAAAGCAACTTTCTTTTATCCTGAAATCCCTACAATAGGGATTATATTTAACTTGATAATTAAATTTAAATAAACCTTATTTGATTACAAGCAGGCCTTCATAAATTTCAAAATTATGCAATCAAGTACAAATTCAACTGTTAATAGATCTAATCATGATTCATCTAGATCTAAAAGTAATACGCCAGCTCTACGAGTAATACCTCTTGGAGGACTACATGAAATAGGAAAAAACACTTGCGTTTTTGAATATGGTGATGAATTGATGCTTGTTGATGCTGGCTTAGCTTTTCCATCTGATGGTATGCATGGCGTAAACGTTGTTATGCCTGATACAACTTTTTTAAAAGAAAATCAAAGAAGAATAAAAGGAATGATCGTCACTCACGGTCATGAAGATCATATTGGAGGTATTTCTCATCATCTAAAGCATTTTAATATTCCGATTATTTATGGCCCAAGACTGGCAATGTCAATGCTTAGAGGAAAAATGGAGGAAGCAGGGGTATCTGATAGAACAACTATTCAGACAGTAAATCCAAGAGATGTTGTAAAAGTTGGACAACATTTTTCTGTTGAATTTATTCGAAATACCCATTCTATTTGCGATAGTTTTTCTTTAGCAGTTACAACACCTGTTGGCACAATTATTTTCACCGGAGATTTTAAGTTTGATCATATGCCAGTAGATGGAGAGCAATTTGATATTGAAAGAATGGTGCATTACGGAGAGAAGGGTGTTTTATGCATGTTCAGTGATTCTACTAATGCCGAAGTTCCAGGTTTTTGTCCCTCTGAGAAGACTATTTATCCCTCTTTAGAAAAACATATTGCGGAGGCAAAAGAACGAGTTATCCTTACCACTTTTGCTAGTTCTGTACATAGAGTGACAATGATCTTAGAGTTGGCCATGAAGCATGGAAGAAAGGTCGGTTTGTTGGGTAGGTCGATGATAAATGTTATTGCTAAGGCTAGAGATATTGGTTATATGAAATGCCCAGATGATTTGTTTGTTCCTATCAAGCAAATTAGAGATTTGCCAGATAGAGAGACCTTATTATTAATGACTGGAAGTCAAGGAGAACCCCTAGCAGCGTTAAGCAGAATATCTCGTGGTGAACATCAGCATGTTCGTCTTAAGACTACAGATACTGTAATATTTTCAGCCAGCCCAATTCCTGGTAATACTATTTCTGTTGTTAATACAATAGATAGATTAATGAAACTCGGAGCAAAGGTTGTTTATGGAAAGGGTGAGAATATTCATGTTTCTGGTCATGGTTTTCAAGAAGATCAAAAGTTAATGTTAGCACTCGCAAAACCTAAGTTTTTTGTTCCTGTTCATGGAGAACATAGAATGCTTGTTTGTCATGGCAAGAGTGCACAAACTATGGGTGTTCCAAAGGACAATATTTTAATTATTGAAAATGGAGATGTAGTTGAGTTAACACCTAATTCTATTCAAAAAGGTGATCCTGTAAAAGCTGGTGTTGAACTGCTTGACAACTCACGAAATGGGATAGTAGATGCTCGAGTGTTAAAGGAAAGGCAGCAATTAGCTGGGGATGGTGTGGTAACTGTTTTAGCTCCTATAAGTACAGATGGGAAGATGGTTGCGCCTCCTAGAGTTAATTTAAGAGGAGTTGTTACTACTGCAGAGCCAAGAAAAATGTCTATGTGGACAGAACGAGAAATAAGTTGGGTTTTAGAAAATAGATGGAAACAATTATCCAGACAAACTGGGCCGAACAATTTCGAAGTAGATTGGATTGGTGTGCAAAGAGAAATTGAAAATGGTTTATCGCGAAGAATGAGAAGAGAATTACAAGTTGAACCACTTATTTTGTGTTTAGTTCAACCTGCTCCAAGTGGAACTCGTGCTTATATTCCAAAGATTACCGAAGAGCAAAAATTTTCCAATAGAAATAGAAATAATAATAATTTCCATAAGAAATCAAATAATAATCATCCCAATAGTTCAAATAACCCACAAACTACCCAAAAAAGTCCAAAAGTTTCACAGAATCCATCATCTGAGACTACTACAGAAGATTCATTTGAAGGTAGAACAAGAAGAAGAAGATCTGCTGTAACATCTTAACTTTTTTCAAAATTTATATAGTTTTTATCCCAAACAATTTTTAAAAACTCTTGCAGATTAATTTGACCTTTATTTTTTTCATAAATTGAAGTTGCTAATTTAGTCAGATTTTTAGAACTACATTGCTTTGTAGATATTTCTTTTAAAAATCTATTTAAGATTGTGCACCTCGCTTCAATACACATACTATTTAGGAGATTCCTATCGATACCTTTTACATCTTTACAATATAGATATGCTAGTTCACTAAGATCATTACGTTCATTATTGTATTTGCTCATTTTTTGGGAAAAATTATTTATCCTTTCAGAACAACCAGGATAGATAACCTCCAATGTTGGAATAATTTTTTTTCTTATTAAATTTCTTTTTAATTTAAGATCTGAATTTGTAGGGTCTTCCCAGATTGGGATTTTCATATCATTACAAAATTTTTTTGTATCTTCTCGACTGAAAATTAATATTGGCCTTATTAAAAAAATTTGATTTTCTAATAATCTTTTGCTCTCAATATTACTAAGACCGGCAAAATTGCTCCCTCTAGATAAATTGAGGATAAATGTTTCTGCGTTATCACTACTCGTGTGACCAGTTAACAAATAAATATTATGTTTTTGCTGGTTTTTATTTAATAAAGTTTTAGCTCTTTCACATAATTTCTTATATCTCCATTCTCGTGCTTTTTCTTCTGAAGAAATATTTTCTTTATTTGCTTGATCAAAGGAGAATGAAATATTTTTATCTTCGCAATAACTTTTTAATTCAAAAGCATATAGTGACGATTTTTCGTGCCACTGATGGTCACCATGCCAAACACTAATAGACCAATTATGTAGTTTTTTTAGGTCATTTATTAGAGTTAATAAGGCCATTGAGTCTTGTCCCCCGGAAACGCTTATTAAAATATTCGATCCTTTGGGAATTAATATTTTTTTGGTAAGAATCTCCTTATGAAGCTGATGATGCCATGATGACCAATTTTTCTGAGTTAATTTTTTATCAGACATTTTGTGTTGCTCAGATAATATTTTTTAAAAAATGCACTGTTTTACTAAAACAATGTCACAATCGGGTAATAAATTCATTAAGTAAATGAGTCTGATTAATCTTTTGCCACAAAAAATTAAAGAAGAGTTAAGAAGCAAATCTTTACTCAAAGTTATTTCAGGATTGAATAATTTTGATGTTCAATCTGTGAAAATAATTGTTGAGGCTGCTTCATTTGGAGGTGCAGATCTTGTAGATATTGCTTGTAAACCTGAACTCGTTGATTTAGCACTTAAGAATTCAACACTACCCGTTTGTGTTAGTTCAGTAGTGCCTCGATCTTTTCTAGATTCTGTAAAAGCAGGAGCATCATTAATTGAGATAGGAAATTACGATACTTTTTATGAAAAAGGCATTAATTTTTCAGATAAAAAAGTTTTACACATTACAAAAGAAACAAGGGATTTATTGCCTAGTGTTCCTCTATCAGTAACTGTTCCTCATACTATGCCAATAGATAAACAAGTTGATCTTGCTGTAAAGCTAGTGGAAGAAGGTGTTGATATTATTCAAACAGAAGGTGGCACCAGTTCTACACCTTACTCTCCAGGAATTCAAGGCTTTTTTGAAAAATCAGTACCAACTCTTGCAGCTACCTATGCTATTCATCAAGAATTTAAGAAACAATCTCTGAATATACCAATTATGAGTGCCTCTGGATTAAGCCAAGTAACTTGTCCACTAGCAATATCCTCTGGAGCCTCAGCAGTTGGCGTCGGATCTGTAGTTAATAAATTAGATGATTTAATATCAATGATTGCGGTTGTTAGGGGCTTAAAAGAATCTTTGAAAAATTCAATAATTGGAGAAAAAATTTCTTAGTATAGCAATATCCTTTAGCTACTAGCTTGATGAACAACTATAAGCTTCAAGCTCCTTACGAACCAAATGGAGATCAACCAGAAGCTATCAAAAAGTTAGTTAAAGGCGTTAATACTGGTAAACAGTTTCAGACTCTTTTAGGAGCTACTGGAACTGGTAAAACATTTACCATTGCGAATGTAATTCAACAAACAGGAAGACCAGCACTTGTTTTAGCCCATAACAAGACGTTAGCTGCACAACTATGTAATGAATTAAGGGAATTTTTTCCAAAAAATGCTGTTGAGTACTTCATTTCTTACTACGATTATTATCAACCTGAAGCTTATGTCCCTGTAAGTGATACTTATATAGCTAAAACTGCTTCAATTAATGAAGAAATAGATATGCTTAGGCATTCTGCAACACGCTCATTATTTGAAAGAAAAGATGTAATTGTTGTGGCCTCAATAAGTTGTAT
This sequence comes from Prochlorococcus sp. AG-418-D13, assembly GCA_003214315.1. Lineage (GTDB taxonomy): Bacteria > Cyanobacteriota > Cyanobacteriia > PCC-6307 > Cyanobiaceae > Prochlorococcus_A. The sequence continues at coordinate 82,722 of QCLU01000001.1, read as the reverse complement.
TTATGGTCTTGGTATACCGAGTGAGTATTTAAAAGCTGCAGTTAAATTTGAAGTAGGAAAATCAATAAATCTACGTTCTTCTTTGAGGTCACTCGTTGAAAATCAATATACTAGAAATGATATTGAAATTACTAGAGGTAGATTCAGAATTAAAGGTGATGTTTTAGAAATTGGTCCAGCTTATGAAGATAGATTAATAAGAATTGAATTTTTTGGTGATGAAGTCGAGGCTATTAGATATGTTGACCCAACTACAGGAGAAATACTTGAAAGTTTGGAACAAGTTAGCGTTTACCCAGCCAAGCATTTTGTGACTCCAAAAGAAAGACTTGAAAGTGCAATAAGTGCAATTAGAAGTGAATTAAAAACTCAACTCGATAAATTTACATACGAAGGAAAATTATTAGAGGCTCAACGTCTAGAACAACGCACAAAATATGATTTAGAAATGCTAAAAGAGGTTGGTTATTGTAATGGAGTTGAGAATTATGCTCGTCATTTATCAGGCAGGGATGAAGGTTCACCGCCAGAATGCTTAATAGATTACTTTCCCAAAGATTGGTTGTTGGTAGTTGATGAGAGTCATGTAACATGTCCTCAACTTCATGCGATGTACAACGGTGATCAATCTAGAAAAAAAGTTTTAATAGATCATGGTTTTAGATTGCCAAGTGCTGCGGATAATAGACCTTTAAAATGTGAAGAGTTTTGGGAAAAATCAAAACAGACATTATTTATAAGTGCAACTCCCGGTCAATGGGAATTAGATCAATGTGATGGTGAATTTATTGAGCAAGTTATAAGACCAACTGGGGTATTAGACCCTGTAATTGATGTAAGACCGAGCGAGGGCCAAATAGAAGATTTGCTATCTGAAATAAGAATTCGAGCTGAAAAGAATCAAAGAGTGCTTGTGACAACACTTACTAAGAGAATGGCTGAAGATCTAACTGATTTTTTATCTGAAAATAAAGTAAGAGTTAGATATTTGCATTCCGAAATCCATTCAATTGAAAGAATTGAAATTATTCAAGACCTTAGAATGGGTGAATATGATGTTTTGGTAGGAGTTAATTTATTAAGAGAGGGACTAGATCTTCCTGAAGTATCCTTAGTCGCCATTTTAGATGCTGATAAAGAAGGTTTTCTGAGGGCAGAAAGGTCATTGATTCAAACAATAGGAAGAGCTGCCAGACATGTTGAAGGTGTTGCCTTGCTTTATGCAGATAACTTTACAGATTCAATGAAAAGAGCAATATCTGAAACTGAAAGAAGAAGAATTATTCAAAAAAAATATAACCAAATCAATGGTATTACTCCAAAACCTGCAGGCAAAAAAATAGAAAATTCAATATTATCTTTTCTAGAACTTTCCAGAAAACTAGATGCTGGTGGTTTATCTAAAGATTTAATAAATATAGTTAATAACAAAACTGACGCAATTTTTAGTTCCAGTGATAATGAATGTTTGCTAGAAGAATTGCCTGACTTAATAGAAAAGTTAGAAATTAAAATGAAAGATGCTGCAAAAGAGTTAAATTTTGAAGAAGCAGCAAATCTAAGAGATAGAATCAAAAAATTAAGACAAAAATTGGCAAGAAATAATTAAGAAGAACTTATTTTTCTAATTCGAAATGATTATGAATCGCATTAACTGCTTTGTCACAATCTTTTTCTAAGACAATACATGAAGTCCTAATTTCACTAGTGGCAATCATTTCAATATTGATATTTTGGTCGGCCAATGCTCTAAATATTTTTCCAGCGGTTCCAACCTTAAAGGCCATTCCCGCTCCTACAGTACTTACTTTGGCTATAGCAGGGCCATCTTCAATGTATGATCCGGGTAATTTTTTTGTTAAGGCCTCAAAAACTAAATTAGCTTTTTCTCTATCTTGTTTATTCATTGTAAGACTAATATCCTTAGTTTTTAAAGAGGAAATTCTTTCAGACTGAACGATAGTATCGATAAGTAAATTATTTTCAGCTAATGCTAAACATATCGATGCTGCTACACCTGGACGATCAGGCAGTTTTCGAAAACTTACTTGAACTTGGTTTTTATCTAATGCAATTCCTCTTACTTCAGGTTGATCTTGTTTTTCATTGATTGGATTAACAAATATTTGTGTATCGGATAACTTAAATTTTTCAGCAACAAATCTAGTAGCTTTTGGTATATTATTAATCTCAATTACACAGCTGACTTTAATTTCACTAGTAGCTATTAACCTTACATTTATATTCGCTTGAGATAAAGTATCAAATAAATCAGCTGAAACACTAGGTCTGCCCATAATGCCTGCTCCTTGAATACTTAATTTGGTCATGTTTGTTTTTAAGTTATATTCTCCTCCTAATTGACTAGTTATAAGTTCACATTGTTCTGCAGTCTTTTTAACTTCTAATTCACTAACAGTAAATGTAATATCGTTTTTATTTCCATCATTTGTCGCTTGTATTATTAAATCTACATTGATACTTGCTTCTGAAAGTTTTTCAAATATTTGTGCAGCAATCCCAGGCCTATCAGGAATATTTGAGAGACTGAATACTGCTTGGTTTTCTAATACTTCAAGACTGTTGACTGTTTTTGTTAATTCTAAGCTTCCTCTTTTTAGCGGGAGAGGTTGGATTTGACTTTCTAGGAGAGTCCCACTTGAGTCACTTTTGCTTGATTTGACACGCAATTTAATGCCATAATTGCGAGCAATTTCTACTGCTCTTGGATGCAGAACTGAAGCACCGACACTTGCAAGTTCAAGCATTTCCTCGCAGCTAATTTCATCTAAGAGTTTTGCATCAGGAACAATTCTTGGATCTGTAGTAAGAACCCCTGGAACGTCTGTATAAATTTCGCAAGTCTCAGCCCCTAAAGCTGTTGATAAAGCTACTGCTGAAGTATCTGAACCACCTCTACCCAAAGTTGTAATTTCCATTGAACCCGTATGGCTTAATGTTGTTCCTTGAAATCCAGCCACTACAACAACAAAACCTTGATTTATATAATTTTGGATCCTTTCTGTTTTAATATCCAGAATTCTTGCTTTCCCATGAATTGATTCAGTAACAATTCCAACCTGGCTACCGGTCATTGAAATTGCAGGTATTCCGTATTCATTTAATGCCATTGAGAGAAGAGCTATGGTTACCTGCTCTCCAGTTGAGAGAAGCATATCCAACTCTCTTCGATTAGGATTTTTACTAATTGACTCCGCTAAACAATTTAAATCATCTGTAGTTTGCCCCATTGCAGAGACAACTACGACAATTTCATTTCCTGCTTCTTTACTTTGACAAATGCTACTTGCAATATTTTTAATTTTTTTAATATCACCGACAGAAGTACCGCCAAATTTTTTTACTAGTAAAGCCATATTTAAATCATAATGTAAATTCTTAAACTTATAATTTGGTTAACTTAAATTAATTAATTTCTCTGTAAATACATTTATAGGATTATTACCTTGTTTTAATAATGATTCAATATCTAGTAAGTTACTCATTAAATTAATTAAATATTCTTGAGATACATTTTTGACTTTTCTTCGAATAAAAAAAATTCTTTTTGGATTAGAAATGCCTGCAAGATTACAAATCTTCTCTGCATTATCGTTACCTGAATTAACTGCTAATTTTATAATGGTATGAATTCTTATTTGACTAATTAAACCTGCATTAAGCCTTAAAGCAGGTTCTCCTTTCTGTAAGGAATAATTTATTTCAATGAGGCTTTCATTAATATTTTTTTGTAAGAGAAGATCAATGATTTTGAAAATATTGGATTGATGATCACTAAATATTTTTTTTACATCAATACTTTTAAGAAAAAGTTGTGAATTCGAATCACTTGATACTGCAGAAAGGTATGTTTTTGCTTTGGCTAATTCATTTATTAGTTTAAAGCTATCATTACCAACTGAATCAATAATTAATTCAGCTGCATTTTTATCAATTTTGATATTCATTTCATTTGCTGCATCTTCTAAAAATCTTTTTTGTCCCTCATAGTCCCAGATTTCTGGCAAAGAAAATGATTTTTCTTTAGCTAAATTATTTTTGATAAGTTTTTGTAAAAATTTAGTACTCTTTAGTCTTGAGTCTGGTTTTTTTGTATTTTGTAAAATGAAATAAGTATTTTGAGGAATATTATCATGAATTTTTTCAAATTTAGTTCTTAGATTCTCATTTTTTGCAGTAAAAATGGGATTATTTTTCAATGTAACTATTCTGTATCCATCTCCAAAAGGAGGCGTAAGAACTTCATCAAAAGCTTTATTGACTTGTTCATCATCATCTCCATTTAAATTAGTTACGTTTATTTCTTTCCATTCTTTTGATACTTCATTATCAATTAATTTTTGAATAAATGTATTTTGAGCATTTAGATCATTACCCCATAATATTTGTATTGGCATAATAGCTCAATAAAAACCATATATTAACTATGATTACTTCTAACACAAATTAAATTTAATGGTAATAGATCATCCAATTTTTTTGGAAAGCATCAGATTCATAAGATCTCATTTAGTAGCCAATGATCTAAATTATTTGGAAAAAAAAGTTTTAGAGAGATTAGTCCATACTTCAGGTGATTTTTCAGTTCAAAATCTTGTAAATTTTAGTGAAGGTGCTTGTGAAAAAGGGCTTCAGGCACTTAAAAATGGTGCTCCGATTTTAACTGATACCGATATGGCTGCAGCAGCAATAAAATCTATGGCAGAAAATACCACTAGGAATAAAGTATTCACGGCTAGAATGTGGTTTGGAACAAATAATCATACAAACTTAACTAAAACTGCATATGGCTTAACTGAAGGTTGGAAGGAGTTATCCGCTATAAATTCTGGAAGCAAATCACCTATTGTGGTTATTGGCAGTTCGCCTACAGCGTTAACTTATTTAATTGATATTTTAGAGAATGCAAAAGATTTACCTAGTTTAATTATCGGAATGCCTGTTGGATTTATTGGAGTAGAGAAAAGCAAAAACAAACTGATTTCCACCGATCTTCCTAGAATTGTTTTGAATTCAACTAGAGGAGGTGCTGCCATGGCAGCTGCTGCGGTTAACGCCTTATTGAGGGAAACTATTTAAAAAGTATTTATTTTATAAAAATGTTAAAAATCTAATTAATATCAGAATTAAATTTGTTGTTTTCTTCTAAAGAGTTTAAAACTGATTTTGCTTTTTCTATAACTTCTTTTGGAACTCCTGCCAATTTAGCTGCTTCTATTCCATAGCTTTTGTTTGAACCGCCTTTAACAATCCTGTGGCTAAAAATTAGCTGATCGTCATTTTGTTCTACTAAAACTTGAAAATTTTGTATATTTGTATTTGTATTTTTTAAATAATTAAGCTCATGATAGTGCGTAGCAAAAATAGTATTACATTGAATTTTTTTTGCAAGATATTCACTTACTGACCAAGCTATTGAGAGTCCATCAAAAGTAGATGTCCCTCTACCTATCTCATCAAGTAAAACTAGTGAGCTTGAGGTTGCCTGATTTAGAATTGATGCAGTTTCAGACATTTCTACCATAAATGTTGATTGTCCAGATGATTGATCATCAACCGCCCCAATTCTTGTAAAAATCCTATCTGCAATCTTGATTTCAGCATTATTAGCAGGCACAAAGCTACCAATTTGTGCAAGAATTTGTATTAAACCAACTTGTCTTATAAAGCAACTTTTTCCGCTTGCATTGGGACCGGTTAATATAATTAATTTTTGATTATCCTCAAAAGAAATATCGTTGGCTATAAACTTTTTATCATTTAACAATTGCTCTACAATTGGATTTCTTCCTGCGACAATTTTTGTATTATTTGTCATTGAATCATTTATTGGTATTAATGAAGGTTTTATAAAATTGTTTTCAACTGAAGTAATTGATAAACCAAGCAATGCATCAAGACATGCTATGGATTTTGCGATTGATCTTATTTGTTTTGTTTTTTCAGCAACTATATTTCTTAATTCGCAGAAAATTTCATATTCTCTTGATGAAGCTCTACTTTTTATTTGGAAAATCTTATTTTCTTTATTTTTAATTTCTGAAGTGATATACCTTTCTTCATTAGTCAGAGTTTGCCTTTTGATCCAATGTTGTGGAGCTAAATTAACTTTTGATTTATTGATAGAAATGTAGTAACCAAAATTTTTATGAAATTGAATTTTTAGGTTTGAAATTTTGCTAATTTTCTTTTCTTTTAATTCCTCTTTATTTAGCCACTCAGAGTAATCATCCATTAAATTGCGTAAACCATCTAATATATTGTCAACTCCATCGTGAATCATGCCTCCTTCACTTATATTTAGGGGAGGATTTTCTATTAGTTTAAAACTTATAGTATCAGCTAATTCTAAGAGTTCTTCATCAATATTTTTTAATTGTTCAGTCCAATCTGGGAGATCATATTTACATAATTCAATTATGGATTTTAGTCTAGGCAATTTTTTTAAACCTTCCGCTATTGCAATTAAGTCTCTTGGACTTGCATGACCTGCACAAGCTCTACCTGAAAGTCTTTCTAAATCCCCCATTGCTCTTAGTAAATTTTGGGTATCTATTCGTAATTGTTTTGATTCAATAAAGTTTTTAATTATATTTTGTCTTTTATAAATTTCATTAACGTTTAATAATGGTGAATCTATCCACCTTCTTAAACACCTTGCACCCATGCAAGTATAAGTTCTATCAATACTCCAAAGTAGTGAACCTACATAATTATTTTCTCGTTGTGTATTTTTGATTTCTAAGTTTTTTTGAGTTTGATAATCAATAATTAATTTGTTGTGACCAAATTGAATTTGTGGAAAGTCTAATGAGATTTTTACAGAAGAATCTTTATCTAAATTTGAAGGATTAATTTTTTCTAAATAATTTAATAAACCTCCAAGTGATCTAGTCGCATTGTTTAAATTTTTAAGTCCTATTCCTTCTAAGTTTGCAATTTGGAAATATTTTTTTATTAGATAATTTGCTTCATTAATGCCAAAATTAGTCTCTTGAGAAACAGTATATGTAATTTGACTATTTCCTTTAATTAATAAATTTCTTACTTCATTGCTTCCTACAATGATTTCTGAAGAATCTAATTTAATAATTTCATCAAATAGTTTTGAAAGAGATTGACCTTCTAAAGTTATTAGTTCTCCTGTGCTTACATCAGCTTTTGATATACCCCAGTCATATGATTCATCTAAGTTTTCTTCAGATAAGTAAATAGCAGTAATCCAATTATTTTTCTTTGATATCAACATCCCCTCTTCAATTACAGTTCCAGGAGTGATGATTCTTGTTATAGCTCTTTTAATTGGAGTCCCATAATTTCCAGAACTTTTTTCTAATTGGTCGCATATAACCACAGAATAATTTTTTTTTATTAAATCAGCACAGTATCTCTCCATTGCATGATAGGGAACCCCTGCCATAGGGATCTTACCAATCTCTTTGCCAGCATCTTTACTGGTAAGTGTTATTTCTAAAAGGTTAGATATTAATACAGCGTCCTCAAAAAAACATTCAAAAAAATCTCCTAATCTATAAAGTAATAACCTATTTTTATTTTCCTCTTTTAGAGTTACGTAATGCTTCATTACAGGAGTTAATTTCAGTTTTGAAACTGTTTTATAGCTATAAGATTCTTCATTGATGCAAACATTTTTGTTATTTGAAATGAAATCAGTCTTGAATTTATTTATTAAATTAGTTGAATTTTTTCTTTGTCTAGGTCTTTTTTGCGATTCTTTTTTTAAATCTTCCCAAGATAAATCTTCTTGAATTTTTGTTATTTCTATCTGCTCATTATTTTCATTATCAATCGGAAATAAATTCTTTTGAATTATCGTATCTTCTTGCATACTTTTTTAATTCCTAAATAGATATTAGGTAGAAATTTTTTTTTTGCATTTAAAGTGGCTAAAGTATGTAAATTTTCTCTAAAAATTATCATTTTCATGAGATTATAGTATTTATAATAATTGAAACCTAAGACTGAATTATGCAGGCTGTTAACTTTTTCTTTGTAAATGCTCTATTATTTGCTTCTTTAATCGCAGTAGTTGGAGTACCTGTTTTATATGTGACTCAACCCTCTACAGAAGAGGGGCAGCGAGAAAGTAGGAGAAAAATTTATTCCATCGCTGCTGTATGGATTGTTTTGGTTTTTGTTACGGGAATTGTTTCTTCGTTAGTTTGAACTTAATACCTTTTCGTGAGAGGCTATTTATATACCTAATTAGAATTTAATGGCTATTTTTGAGGGGTCTTTTACTAATGCATCTACTTTAAAAGTAGGCATTGTAATAGCAAGATTTAATGATTTAATTACAAATAAAATACTTTCCGGTTGTCTTGATTGTTTAAAAAGACATGGACTAGATACTTCTGAATTAAGTAATCAAGTAGATATAGTTTGGGTACCTGGTTCATTCGAATTGCCGATTGCAGCAAAAACTCTTTTGAAAAACAAGAGTTATGACGTTCTGATTGCACTTGGAGCCGTTATACGTGGTGAAACTTCTCATTATGATGTAGTTATATCAGAAGCTAGCAAAGGTATTTCACAAGTCTCAAATGAAAATAATATTCCAATTATTTTTGGAGTTTTAACCACAGATACTATGCAGCAGGCCTTAGAAAGAGCAGGGATTAAGAATAATCTTGGTTGGAATTATGCTTTACAAGCAATTGAGATGGGATCCTTAATTAAAAATTTAAATTAGTTAAAAAAAAATTTATTTTTTTTATTATTAAGCCCTTCTTTAAGATAAAATAAAAAAATCATGCGGATGTAGCTCAGTGGTAGAGCATCTCCTTGCCAAGGAGAATGTCGAGAGTTCGAATCTCTTCATCCGCTTTTAATGTTTGTATCTTTTAAAGTAATTTTAATAAAAATTTCGTAATGACAAGAGCAATTTCTATTGAGGATTTAAAGGGATTATTTTCTAAACCTTATGGTGCAGAAGCACCAACAAAACAAAAATGGGCTGAATTTTATAATGAGAATGTTATTTTTACAGACCCAACGCAGGAAACAGAGGGCTTAGATTCTTATGTTAAAGCTCAAGAAAAGCTAGTTAATAGATGTGATGATGTTTTTTTAGAAACTCATGCAATTTCCATAACTGGTGATTGTGGATTTGTTGAATGGACAATGGGTTTAAAAATTATGGGTAAAGAATTTATTTATCCCGGAACTACTCGTTTATTATTTGGTGAAAATGGATTAATAAAAGAGCACAGAGATTACTTTGATTTTTGCGGCCCAACTTTTGGACCAGTTCCTATTTTAGGACCTTTTATAAGATGGCTTTATAGTAAATTTATATCTTGATTTTGTTTTCTTTAGAAACAGCGTGCATTACATTTCACGAATCAATAAATTTTGAGAAGTAACTTCTTTAAAATCAAATTGAGAATAAAATAATTTTTTATTTGTTGTCATTAAATATAATTTTTTTGTATTTTTAATTTTTTTAGAAGATAAAAGATTTTTTACAATTAATGTGCCAAAACCTTTGCCTTGATGATTTTGATCTATAACAATATCCCAAAGCACTCCGCGGTAAATACCATCGGTTAAAGCTCTACCAAAACCAACTATTTCCTTGCCAACCCAAAGACTTATAACGACATCACTGTTAGCAAGACATTTTTTTAGATCATTAATTGTTCTATTTTTTGCCCAAAAAGCATTGGCATCTAGCAATTTTTGTAGCTTAATTAATCCATTTGTTGGTTTAAGATTAGGACCTAATCCAAAAACCCTGAACCCTAAAGCTCCTTTGGCATGTTTGATTAGAGATATTTCTTTCATTTATTAAAAAGATTTTTGAAAAGTGATGTCAGCTAGGTTATTTTTGTGACTTTAATCTAAATACCCTAATCGATCGTTTCTATAAAATAAAGAGATAATAGTTTTCTTCATTCTGTTGTAACGCACTAATTTATAATGTTTGTAATAAGATAAATTTTTTAAGGACTTTGACTTATGCTAAAACTTTTGTTGGGAGATCCGAATACACGAAAGTTAAAGCGCTATCAACCAATAGTGGAAGAGATAAATTTTTTAGAAGAAGAAATTTCTCAATTGACCGATGATGAGCTTAGAAAAGAAACTCAAAATCTTAAATCAAATATTTCAGCACAATTAGATTTTAAAAAACAAAAAGAACTACTAGAAGAATTTCTTCCTAAAGCCTTTGCAATCGTAAGAGAAGCAAGTAAACGTGTTCTTGATATGAGACATTTTGATGTTCAGTTAATAGGGGGGATGGTTTTAAATGAGTGTCAAATTGCTGAGATGAAGACTGGAGAGGGAAAAACTCTTGTCGCAACATTACCTTGTTATTTAAATGCTCTTACGGGAAAAGGTGTTCATGTTGTTACTGTAAATGATTATTTAGCTAGAAGGGATGCAGAGTGGATGGGACAAGTTCATCGTTTTTTAGGTTTATCCGTTGGTTTGATTCAGCAAGATATGAATCCAGTTGAGAGAAAGAAAAATTATGATTGTGATATAACTTATGCCACAAATTCAGAATTAGGATTTGATTATTTAAGAGATAATATGGCTACGGATATTACTGAGGTAGTTCAAAGAAAATTTAATTACTGCGTAATTGACGAGGTTGATTCAATATTAATTGATGAAGCAAGAACGCCTCTAATCATCTCTGGTCAAGTTGAAAGACCACAAGAAAAGTATCAAAAAGCTGCAGAATTATCTCTGGTATTAGTCAAAGCAAAAGAATTAAGTAAAGATGGTATTGATCCAGAAGGCGATTATGAAGTTGATGAAAAACAGAGAAGTTGTATATTAACTGATCAGGGTTTTGCAAAATGTGAAAAGTATTTGGAAGTTAATGATTTATATAATCCTCAAGATCCTTGGGCGCATTATGTAACAAACGCTTTAAAAGCCAAAGAATTATTTATTAAAGATGTGAATTATATTATTAAGGATGATGAGGCTATCATAGTGGATGAATTTACTGGTAGGGTAATGCCAGGAAGACGTTGGAGTGATGGACAACATCAGGCAATAGAAGCGAAAGAGAGTCTGAAAATTCAGCCTGAGACTCAAACATTAGCATCCATAACTTATCAGAATTTTTTCCTTTTATATCCTGGTTTAGCAGGAATGACGGGAACTGCAAAAACTGAGGAGGTTGAATTTGAAAAAACTTATAAATTAGAATCAACAGTTGTACCGACAAATCAAATAAGAAAGAGACAAGATTTGTCTGATCAAGTATTTAAAACAGAGATTGGTAAATGGAATGCCGTTGCTAAAGAAATTGCACAAATTCATAGAGATGGTAGACCTGTTTTAGTTGGTACAACAAGTGTTGAAAAAAGTGAATTATTAAGTTCACTTTTATCTGAAGAAAAAATCCCTCATAATTTGTTAAATGCTAAGCCAGAGAACGTTGAACGTGAGGCAGAAATTGTTGCTCAGGCAGGAAGAGCAGGTGCTGTTACTATTGCGACTAACATGGCTGGAAGAGGAACAGATATAATTCTTGGCGGTAATAGTGACTATATGGCAAGGCTGAAATTAAAAGAAATTTTAATTCCTTTGTTAGTCAAGCCTGATAATGAGCATAAGCCACCAATACCTAAACAAAGAAATTTAAAATCTAAGGGTGGTTTTTCTACAAAAGCTGGTTCAAATTTGAAAAAGAACATTTCAAATTCTTCAACAAGTCTTTTTCCTTGCAAACTAGATGAAGCAATTGAAAAGAAACTCTCTCTTTTATCTGATGAACTTGTTAAAAATTGGGGAGATAGACAACTTTCTGTTTTGGAGCTGGATGACAGGATAGCTACAGCCGCAGAAAAAGCACCAACTGATGACTACTTGATAAAGATTTTGAGAGAATCTTTGTCTGATGTGAAAAAAGAATATGAGAAAGTTTTGATTCATGAAGAAGAAAAAGTAAGAGAAGCTGGGGGCTTACATGTCATTGGTACTGAAAGACATGAATCAAGAAGAGTGGATAATCAACTTAGAGGAAGAGCAGGAAGACAAGGTGATCTTGGAAGTACAAGATTCTTTTTATCTTTAGATGATAATTTATTAAGGATTTTTGGTGGTGATAGAGTTGCAAATCTAATGAATGCTTTTAGGGTTGATGAAGATATGCCTATTGAGTCAGGAATGCTTACTAGGTCTCTAGAAAGTGCTCAAAAGAAAGTTGAAACCTACTATTACGATATTAGAAAACAAGTTTTTGAATACGACGAAGTAATGAATAATCAAAGAAAAGCAGTTTATGGCGAAAGACTAAGAGTATTGAAAGGAATTGATTTAAAGAGACAAGTAATAGGATATGGAGAAAGAACAATGATTGAAATTGTAGATGCTTATATTAATCCTGATCTTCCTCCTGAAGAATGGAATATTGATCAATTAATTTCTAAAGTCAAAGAATTTATATATTTGTTAGATGATCTTAAATCTGATGATATTAATTTACTGTCAATAGAAGAACTAAAAAACTATCTTCAAGAGCAGTTGCGAATAGCTTATGATTTAAAGGAATCACAAATAGAAAAGATTCGTGCAGGATTAATGAGAGAAGCTGAAAGATTTTTCATTTTGCAGCAAATTGATAATTTATGGCGTGAACATCTTCAATCCATGGATTCCTTGAGGGAATCAGTCGGATTGAGAGGTTATGGTCAAAAAGATCCATTAATCGAATATAAAAACGAAGGATATGACATGTTTCTCGAAATGATGACCAATATGAGACGAAATGTTATTTATTCAATGTTTATGTTTCAACCAAAAACTGACGTTAATGAAAAAAATTAAATCAATATTTAATCATCTCCAAGAAACTCAAAAATTTCTTTATCTTTAAGATTTTGAGAATCACCGAGTTTAGAAATATCAATAGATTCTGAGCTGGTTATACATTGTAGAGTTTTTTGTAATTTAAGAATTTCATTTTCAAGAGAGTCTATCCTATCCATTAAATTTTTTATAACATTAGCTTCTGCATCTGGTAAGGCAGAGTGCGCTAACGGATTTACTTTGACACCACTTTGATGCACTACCCTACCAGGAACTCCGACTACAGTACTATTACTCTCTACATTTCGAACAACTACTGAGCCAGCACCAATACGTGTATTAGATCCTACCGTGATGGATCCAAGCACTTTTGCGCCTGCCCCGACTACAACATTTTCCATTAAGGTTGGGTGTCTTTTGCCATGGCTTTTACCAGTACCTCCTAATGTCACTCCCTGATAAAGCAAACAGTTATTTCCTATCTCAGCTGTTTCACCAATTACAACGCCCATTCCATGGTCTATGAAAACTCTTTTACCAATTTTTGCTCCAGGATGGATTTCAATACCTGTTGCTAGCCGATTAAGATGACTGAGTAGGCGGGGAATCAAAGGGATTTTCAATTGCCATAATTTATGCGTAAACCTATGAATAACTATTGATTGAAAGCCAGGGTAGCAAAGAAATATCTCTATTATTCCTCTAGCGGCAGGATCTCTCTCTCTGATAATTTCTATATCTGATTTAAAAGTTTTCAATACCATGGTCTAATTAATAACTCCTATTTCTTTTTTTAATTGATTTATTGTTTCGATACTTAAATAATTTTTAGCACATATTATTTGAGGTAATCTCATCAACTGAGAACGATTTTTTAATAATGTGTTTTCTACAACTGATAAACTAGGTCCATCACACACAATGTGGTTCGAAGCCTTTAAAAGTGATAGTAATCTACTGTTATTATCTGAGATTGCCGTCATAAGCATTAATTCACTGCCACGCATGCTGTGTATAATTACTTCTGCTGCTCTCAATAAACCAGGACTTATACTAACAATACCCACACAACTTCCAGTATTTAATTCCTTGAGAATTTTTAATTCCTTTTGAAAGTCGCTCAAGTCAACTGCAATAGCGCGAACTCCATGTTGTTTAGCAACTTTTTCTAGAGGCTGTAAAAAATATCTGCTTGTGACAATAGTACCATTATTTGAGTTGCTCAAAACTTTTTCTAATTCTTCCATAGGAACAACTTCTACTGGTACATTAACTGTTGCAGAAAGGTCTTCTGCTATTAACATAGAAGCCCCAATATCCTCTCTAGGAGTACTTACTATGATCTTTGATCCGCACTTAATACGCCAATCAATTTCATTGGTCAATATATCTCTCGTCTCTTGTAAAGTGCATCCCAGACTTATCAACTGGTCAATAACCTTCTTTGCTTCTTGATCTGGTGCTTTATTTATTTTATTTTTTGAGTAAAATGATTTTTTAAATTCTTTTTTAGTAATATTATCTCTTACATAGATACCTGATCCAGCTATAGCTTCAACAACCCCATCTAATTCAAGTTGTCTATAGACTTTGCTTATAGTATTTCGGTGGAGTCCAGTCTGCATTGCAAGTTGCCTCGTACTGGGAAGTCTGTGTCCAGGAGGATAATGTCTTGCTGCAATTGCAAAACAAATTTGATTATATAGTTGTGTAGATGCTGGGATATCACTTTCTTGTTGAATATGGAATCTCACTTGCTAAAAACCCTGACTAATTTATTTTTGAACATAGTGACACTTTAACATTCGTCATATCTTATATTAGCAACTTTTCACCCATCATCTTTTTTAATGAGAGGAGTCTTTCGAGGGCTTAAAAACATAATCATGTTTCTTCCTTCTCTTTTTGGTTTTTGTTGAACTTCTGATTGCTCTTCTAAATCATTAGCCATTTTCAAAAGAAGTGTTTCAGCTAAATTTGAGTGTTGAATTTCTCTACCCCTAAAAAATACAGTACATTTTACTTTGTCTCCTGATTTTAAAAATTTAGTAGCTTGACCTATACGGACATCATAATCATGCTTGTCAATTTTGTACCTCATTTTTACTTCTTTAACTTCTGTTTGATGGGATTTTTTCTTTGCTTCTTTAGCTTTCTTTTCTTGTTCAAATTTATATTTTCCGTAGTTCATTATTCTACAAACAGGAGGAGTTGCTTTTTCGCTCACCAAAACTAAATCAAGTTCCCTTTGAGATGCTATTTCTAATGCTTTTAATCTATCTATGACACCTAATTGTTTTCCATCTGAGTCAACAACTCTCAATTGAGGGTATTTTATTCTTTCATTTATATTTGGTAGCTCTCTAACGGGAGCTCGGCGGTCAAAGCGTGGGCGTGGGGGCATTCAGTTAATTTAATAATTTGATTGGATGAAGAATAAAATCTATTTTATAGAGTTAGCTTAAAAAAGACTCTATCTTGATTATTGCATCTTTTAGCAGGTTTTTGTTATTAAGCCAAAGAGGATTATTTTTATTACGAAACCAAGTCTTTTGTCTTTTTGCAAATTGGATCGTTTTTGTCGTAGTTAACTCAATCGCTTTGTCTATTGTTGAATGGTTATTTAAAACATCCCTAGCTTCTCGATAACCTATAGTTTCTAATATTGGCAAATCAAATCCGTATTTAGAGATAAGATGGTTCGTCTCCTCAATAATTCCAGATAAAAACATATTTTTTGTTCTTTGTAAAATTCTTTCTTTTAAATTATCTCTATCTAATCCAAGCTCTAGTATCCTCCATTCAGGCGGTTTTTGAACTTTCAGAGTTGACAAAGGTTTACCTGTTACATAAAAGACTTCTAAAGCTCTAATTGTTCTAATGTGGTCAGCAAAATTGATTTTTTTTGTTGATAATGGATCACAATTTTTTAACAAGTCCCAACATTTTTCCTGACCAAGTTCTTCTAATTGTATTCTTAAATTTTTTTGAGGAGGGACATCTGGTACAAAAAATCCTTTTGTAATTGAGTTCATATACAACCCACTCCCTCCAACAAGAAAAGGTAAACAATCTTGTTTAATTTCTCTTTTTATTGATTTCTGAGCAATTTCTTGAAATTGTTTTACATTAATTGGATGGATTGGCTCCTCAATATCTATTAAAAAATGCTTTATTTTTTTTTGTTGTTTTTTAGATGGCTTGGCTGTTCCAATATCCATAGACTTATAAATTTGCCTTGAATCGATATTGTGTATACGAGTTTTAAAATATTCTGCAATTTCAATAGCTAATTCAGTTTTGCCACTTGCAGTAGGCCCAATTAAAATTATTACATGAGGTGGATATGAAGACATATGAATTTCTGAAGAAAAATAATATTAGCTATATAATTAAAGAGATTAAATTTTTCATTGACTTAGAGCCTTTATCTTATTGCAGTGGTAAGTTTAACGAAAGACCTTTTAAAAATAACATTTTAAAAGTTTAATATTTTTTTTATATTAAATGAGTGAGGACAAAAGATCTAATAAAATCTCAAATGATTATGGCGCGGAACAGATTCAGGTTTTAGAAGGGTTAGAACCAGTTCGTAAACGTCCTGGTATGTATATAGGTTCTACAGGACCTAGAGGATTACACCATTTAGTGTATGAGGTAGTTGATAACTCTGTTGATGAAGCACTTGCAGGACATTGCGATCATATAGAAATAGTCCTTCGAGCAGATGGTTCTGCTTTAATTTCCGATAATGGACGAGGTATTCCAACAGATATTCATCCAAGAACAGGAAAAAGTGCATTAGAAACTGTACTAACTGTTCTTCATGCAGGAGGTAAATTTGGAAGTGGTGGTTATAAAGTTTCAGGCGGGTTGCATGGAGTAGGAATATCTGTAGTTAATGCTTTAAGCGAATGGGTTAATGTGACTGTCTATAGGGATGGTCACGAATTTAATCAAAGATTTGAAAAAGGGGTGTCAAAGGGTGAATTGCATAGTAAAAAGCAGACTGACAAATTATCTAAGAAAGGTACAATTATTTGCTTTAAACCCGACAAAGAGATTTTTTCTGGAGGAATTGAATTTGAATACGCTCTTCTTTCATCTAGATTGAGAGAACTAGCTTACCTTAACGGCGGAGTAAAAATTGTTTTTAGAGATGAAAGGAATCAATTATCAGATGGTTCTTTTAAAGAAGAAATTTACTTGTATCAAGGAGGTATTAAAGAATATGTTGAATACATGAATGCTGAAAAAGAGTCTATTCATCCTGAAATAATTTATGTCGACTCACAGAAAGAAAATGTCTATGTAGAAGCAGCTTTGCAATGGTGTTCAGATGTATATTCAGATAATATCTTGGGATTTGCAAATAATATTAGAACTATTGATGGAGGAACTCATATAGAAGGGCTAAAAACAGTTCTGACAAGAACTTTCAATAATCTTGCAAAAAAGAGAGGTAAAAGAAAAGATATTGAAAAAAATTTAGCTGGCGAAAATATTAGAGAAGGCTTGACTGTTGTTTTATCGGTAAAAGTTCCAGATCCTGAATTTGAAGGGCAAACAAAAACAAAATTAGGAAATACCGAAGTAAGAGGAATTGTGGATTCTCTCATTGGTGAGGCTCTCACAAAATATATGGAATTCAATCCTGGAGTTTTGGACTTGATTCTTGAAAAAGCAATTCAATCATTTAATGCAGCAGAAGCTGCCAGAAGGGCCAGAGAATTAGTAAGAAGAAAAAGTGTTCTAGAAAGTTCTACCTTACCGGGTAAATTAGCAGATTGTAGTTCTAGAGATCCCTCAGAATCAGAAATTTATATAGTTGAAGGTGATTCAGCTGGAGGTTCTGCAAAACAAGGACGAGATAGAAAATTTCAGGCTATTTTGCCTCTCAGGGGTAAAATTCTTAATATTGAAAAGACTGACGATACTAAAATTTATAAAAATACAGAAATACAGTCATTAATAACAGCTCTAGGATTAGGAATAAAAGGAGAGGAGTTCGACGAGAGCTCTTTGAGATATCATAGAGTTGTAATTATGACGGATGCTGATGTTGACGGTGCTCATATAAGAACTTTATTATTGACATTTTTTTATAGATACCAAAGAGAACTTGTTGAGAAAGGCTTTATATACATTGCTTGTCCTCCTCTATATAAAGTTGAGAGAGGTAAGAATCATAATTACTGTTATAACGAGAATCAATTAAAGGATACAATCGAAGGTTTTGGAGAAAAAGCAAATTATAATATCCAAAGATTTAAGGGATTAGGTGAGATGATGCCAAAACAATTGTGGGATACAACTATGAATCCTCAAACTAGGATGATGAAAAGGGTTGAAATCGAAGATGCACTTGAGGCTGACAGAATATTTAATATTTTAATGGGAGATAAAGTTGCACCAAGAAGAGAATTTATTGAAACTCATAGTAGCAACTTAGATTTGGCAACTTTAGATATATGATTAATAATCTTCTCAAGAATTTTTGCTTAATTACTTTTGCATTAATTGCTCCAATTACATTACCTGCTGGGGGAATCCAAAAAAGTCTAAATCAAAATAAGTTCCCTCATAATATAAATGAAATCATATTGAGTTCAAATACTCTTCTTTATTCTTTTCCTGAAATTTATGCTAAGGAATTATTAGTTCTTGATGTAGGTACAACTTTATCAGTATTACGTAGTTGGAAAGTAAGCAAAAGTGAAACTTGGGTTAGGGTTGAATTAGCTTCTAATAAATTTTTAGATGATCCTAATAAGATTTTAAAAGGCTGGATAAAAATGTAAATTTTGGATTTTAGTTCAATAAGTATAATTTTATTTGGCAGTACTTTTGGATTAATACTGAGAATATTCATACAAAATAATTTTAAAAAAAGTATAGGTTTTGATATTCAAAATACTTCAATTGTAAATTTTTTATCGTCTTTTTTTTTAGGAATTTTAGTAGCTTTAAATTTTATTAATAACGAAAAGTTAGTTTTATTTTATGGCGGTTTTTTAGGATGTTTTAGTACATTTTCTTCCTTCATATATCAACTATTTATTCTATTTAAAAAGAGAAAATTTCTAAGATTATTTTTTCACTATATCGAAGTGATACTTTTTTCATTCCTTTTCTTTTACTTAGGTTATTTTCTTGTTCAATGTTTAAAGTGAAAATAAATAATGTGATCTATATTCTTTTAGCTGCTTACTTAGCTACTTTTTTAAGATTAATTATAAATAATAACTGCTTTACTTCACTAATTGGATCATTTTTAGTTGGTTTTTTAATCAGTAAAAGATTAAGTTATTCAATTGAAAAAATTTTATTGAGTGGTTTTTTTGCTTGCTTTACATCCTTTAGCGGATTTATATATTTTCTGTACAAAATTTTAAATGAAGGGCAGTGGATAAAATTTATAATTTTTTTTAATTTAATCATTATCGTAAATTTATTCACAATGTTTATCGGGTTCTTGATAAGTAGAAAAATTACTTAAATTTCATATAATGGTGGTGTTACTTTGATAAGGAATGATATTTATGAACGAAGATAATCTTGAGACAGTTACATCCCTATCTTCAGATTTAAGTACACGAGAAAATATTACTTTTCAACTTGAGGAATTGCTTATCGCGGGAAATTATGATGAGGCAAAGTTACTTTTAGAGCCATCCCAACCTGTTGATATTGCAGATGCTATTGGAAGCCTTCCACAAATCTTGCAGGCATTGGCATTTCGATTATTAAAGAAAAATGAAGCAATTGAGGTTTATGAATATTTAGATCCAGTAGTTCAGCAAACTTTATTAGAAAGACTTCGTTCAGGAGAAGTTTTAGAAATCGTTGAAAAAATGTCTCCTGATGATCGGGTTCAACTCTTTGATGAATTACCAGCAAAAGTTGTAAGAAAATTTTTATCTGCTCTTAGTCCTGGTGAAAGGAAAGTAACAGCTGAATTACTTGGATATGAGCCTGAAACTGCTGGAAGATTAATGACAACTGAATATATTGATCTTAAAGAGATGCAAACAGCAGCTGAGGCACTTTCTTTAGTTAGAAAAAAGGCCCCATTTACTGAAACTATCTACAGCTTATATGTTACAGATAAAGAAAGACATTTAACTGGCATTCTCTCTTTAAGAGACCTTGTAACAGCTGATCCTACTAAGCCAATTGGAGACGTTATGACAAGAGATGTAGTTAATATCTCTACTAATACGAATCAAGAAGAAGTTGCTCGAGCAATACAAAGATATGATTTTTTAGCTCTCCCAGTCGTTGATAAGGAAAAAAGACTTGTTGGGATAGTAACCGTCGATGATTTAATTGATGTCATAGAACAAGAAGCAACAAGAGACATTTATGCAGCGGGGGCAGTACAACCTGGCGATGAAGATGATTATTTCCAAAGTAGTTTGTTTACGATTGCTCGAAGAAGAATTTTATGGTTATTAATTTTGGTTTTGGCAAATGGTTTAACGACAAAAGTTATAGCTATGAACGATCAAATATTAAAAGAAATAGTCTTATTAGCTGCATTTATTCCACTACTTATAGGTACTGGAGGGAATGTTGGAGCTCAAAGTTCAACGGTTGTGATTCGAGGTTTAAGTACTCAAAAGTTGAAGTATCTTGGTGCATTTAAGGCAGTAGTTAAGGAGGCAATAACAGGCGCTCTTTTAGGTGTTTTTATGATGCTTGTAGTATTTCCCTTCGCTTGGTGGCAAGGAGAAGGGCCTTTAATCGCCTCTGCGGTGGGAATAAGTTTAATATCTATAACAACTTTAGCTGCTACAACTGGAGCGATCCTCCCTTTGTTGTTTGACAGAATGAAATTGGATCCAGCCTTAATGTCCTCTCCTTTTATTACAACCGTTACCGATATTGCTGGTGTATTTATTTATCTCAGTACAGCAAAATGGCTATTAAGCTCTTCCTTAGCATAAGTTAAGTAGGTATTTATTCTCATTTTTGTAAAAATGTGGATTTTTTTGTTTAACTTTACATTTCTTAATGGTATTGTTTACAAAACATCATTTAACTTTCATGTCTTCAGAAACAATAAGTGAAAACAAACTAGCGTCAATCGCAAGTATAAAAGCTAGTAATGATGTAGATCTCGTTCGATCATACTTGAGGGATATAGGAAGAGTCCCATTACTATCGCATGAGCAAGAAATTACTCTAGGTCGCCAGGTTCAAGAGTACATGGAAGTTGAAAGAGTAGAATTAGAAATTATTGAATTAACAGGAGATAAGCCTAGTATTGATGAATTATCGACCAAATTAAATTTATCTACTTCCATAATTAAAAAAAGATTGAGAGCTGGACAGAGAGCTAAAGAAAGAATGGTTGCAGCAAATTTAAGATTGGTTGTAAGCGTTGCAAAAAAATATACAAAAAGAAATATGGAACTTTTAGATCTAATTCAGGAGGGAACTATAGGACTAGTCAGAGGAGTTGAAAAATTTGATCCAGCAAGAGGTTATAAATTTTCAACATATGCATACTGGTGGATTAGACAAGGTATTACAAGAGCAATAGCTGAAAAAAGTCGGGCGATAAGGCTACCAATTCACATAACTGAAATGTTGAATAAGTTAAAAAAAGGTCAAAGAGAGCTCAGTCAAGAAATGTCTAGAACTCCAACTGTAACTGAACTTGCAAAATACGTTGAGCTTCCTGAAGATGATGTTAAAGATTTGATGTGCAAAGCTGGGCAGCCAGTGAGTCTTGAAACTAAAGTTGGCGATGGCGAAGATACTGTTTTATTAGATTTACTGGCAGGGGGCGAGGACTTGCCAGACGAACAAATAGAGATGGATTGTATGAGAGGTGATCTGCATTCTCTTTTACATCAATTGCCTGATCTGCAATGTAGAGTGTTAAGAATGAGATACGGAATGGATGGTGATGAGCCAATGTCTCTTACAGGTATAGGAAGAGTACTAGGGATAAGTAGAGATCGAGTAAGAAATCTAGAACGAGATGGATTAAGAGGCTTGAGAAGACTTAGTGATAATGTAGAAGCTTACTTTGTTTCTTGAATAAATTCACTTATTAATTTATTTGTTTTTTCAGGTTCTTCATCATGAGGACAATGACCAGCCCCATTAATAATATCTAATCTTTTAATATTCCTGAATTTTTTCTTCCACTCTCTTGCTTCATTTAAAGATTCCCAAGGATCTTTTTCTCCCCAAATCAGTTGGATTGGAGCATCAACATTATTGAAAAGGTCAGTAGCGAGATAGTCATCAAATAAGTTAATAAAACCACGAAATGCTTCCTTAGAGTTTTTCCTTTGAGAGGGTTGATAAAGTATTTCAATCAATTCTTTATCGATATTTTTCCCTGTAGGGTAAGCTTGTTCAAGTATTTTCTTAATAACTTTTGGATTAGCAGCTCTTGTAAAAAGTGTATTGCTAATTACTCTTTGTCTTACTATCGTTTTAAGAACGGGTCTTAGTAGATTCATTAAGACATCACTTTTTTTTAAACGTTTATCATCCATAGTTCTTTGTGCACAATCAATCAAAATAACACCTTTGCATTTATCTTTGAGGATTTCAGCAGCTTTCAATGCAATAACACCTCCAATTGAATTTCCTACCAAGTAAACAGGAGATTTTATGACCTCTGCACAAAATGTTGATATTTGATTACCCCATAAGTCAAATGAATATTTAATTGAGTTTTCTTTATTAGGTTCATAATCTAATAAAGCATTAGGCTGACTGCTTTTCCCGAATCCTAATAAGTCAATTGCGTAGCAGTTAGAAAATTGTCCAAGAAAATCTTGATTATGTCTCCAGTGGTTTTTTGATGCCCCAAATCCATGAACTAATAAAATTTTAATATTTTTTTTAGAAGTAGATTCTTTTGAAACAGACCAAGAAATTTCCCAATTTTTCCACTTCCAAGTTTCAGATTTATTTAAAGACACTATAAATATGCTTTTAATTAAACTTTAATTCAAAAAAATATTATTCGTTTTTAATAAATTATTCTTAGTTAAGAAAAAGCATTCATTTTATGAAAAAGAAAAAGGTCATATGTATTGGAGAGGCTTTAATAGATAGAATTAGAAATAAGTCAAATCAAGGATTTACAGATTTTTTGGGTGGTGCGCCAGCTAATGTTGCTTGTGCATTAAGAAAATTAAAAATAGATTCAACATTTATAGGAAGTTTGGGTAGTGATGATTATGGAAAAAAATTCATTGCGCAATTTAATAAATTGGACGTTAATTTAGATTTCTTGCAATTAGATAATGATTCATCTACTCGCGTGGTTAATGTGGATAGAGATCAATTTGGAGATCGTTTTTTTTCAGGCTTTGAGAAAAGTTCTCATTCATGCTTTGCAGACGAAGTTTTTAGTAAGAAATTAATCGAAAAAGAAATTTTAAATTTGGAGAAATCTTTTCTAGAAACAAAATATTTGGTTACAGGAACGATCTTATTATCATCTCCAGTATCAGCAGAGACAATTTTTTTTCTTCTTGAACAGGCTAAAAAATTTGAAGTTAAAATAGTTATTGATTTAAATTGGAGAGAGGTCTTTTGGGATCATTCAAGTTTTTCATCAGAAATTAGTAAAGCCGCGAGAGTAAATTTAATTAAAAATTTTTTAAATCATGCAAATGTTTTAAAACTTGCTAAGGAAGAAGCAAATTTGTTTTTTGAGGATGAAAATCCCTTGCTAATATCTCAAAAATTGTCTAACAGACCAGATGTAATAATAACTGATGGTAAATATCCTGTTGCATGGTATATCAATGGATTTCAGGGAATTACCGAAACTCCTACCTCACAAAAAATTGTTGATACAACTGGCGCAGGTGATGCTTTTCTAGCTGGCTGTATTTCAAAATTTATTTCTTCTGGCTATCCTTCAAATGAACTTGATATAAAAGATTGCATTAAGTTCGCAGGTGTTTGTGGATTATTAACTTGTCTTGGTGAAGGGGCTATCGAGCAACAGCCACATTATGAGAAGGTTATAGAATTTTTGGGATCTCTTATTTCGTAGTTTCTCCCATAATTTTTTGCGTAACTAATTTCTATTTTCCAGAAATTATCAATGACTGGTTCTATTAATTCTGGCCATTCAATAACTAAAATAGCTTGTTTTTGTATTGCCTCTTCTTCTTCTGAAAAAAAAACTTCTTTTGCTGAAGAAATATTTTCTAACCTGTATAAATCAAGGTGAATTAGTGGAATTATTCCGGAGTAATAGTGATGAGATAAAGCAAATGTAGGGCTTGTAATGTCCTCATAGATTGCTAAGCCTTTAGCAATCCCTTGAACAAATGAAGTTTTCCCGGCCCCAATTGGACCCTTTAATAAAACAATTGATTGGGGATGTAATTTGTGTGAGATTTTTTTTCCTAAATTTAAAGTTTCTTTTAAATTCTCAACAAACACAAAATTACACAAAAAATCATTTATAGTTTAATAGAAAAAGTACCTATTAGATATGGTTATCGCAAATTCAGTTAAAACCTCTATACCTAATTTTATAATTTCTGATATCTCTTTATCAGATTTTGGCCGTAAAGAAATTAAAATTGCCGAAACGGAAATGCCTGGTTTAATGGCGCTTAGAGATAAATATCAATCTGAAAAGCCACTAAAAGGTGCAAAAATAGCTGGAAGTCTTCATATGACTATTCAGACAGCAGTCTTAATAGAAACTCTTGTTGATCTTGGTGCAGAAGTAAAGTGGGCTTCTTGTAATATTTTTTCAACTCAAGATCATGCGGCTGCAGCTATTGCAGATCAAGGAATTTCTGTATTTGCAAAAAAAGGGGAGACCCTTGATGAATATTGGCAATATACCCACTATATCCTTGATTGGGGTTCAAACTCTCCAAATATGATTCTTGATGATGGGGGAGATGCAACCGGTTTATTGATACTAGGTAGTAAAGCAGAAAAGGATTTATCTGTTTTAGATAATCCCGGTAATGAAGAAGAAATTGCTTTATTCAATTCTATTAAGTCTAAGTTGGAAAATGATAGTGACTTCTATTCAAGAATTAAAAGCAATATCATTGGTGTCACTGAAGAAACTACAACAGGAGTTGCAAGACTATATCAACTACAAAAGCAAAATGCTTTACCTTTCCCTGCTATCAACGTTAATGATTCAGTAACTAAGAGCAAATTTGATAATTTATATGGCTGCCGAGAATCTCTAGTTGATAGCATAAAGCGTGCCACTGATGTGATGATTGCTGGGAAGGTCGCCTTAGTAATGGGTTTTGGAGATGTAGGTAAAGGTTCAGCCCAATCATTACGTGGACTTGGTGCAATTGTAAAAGTTGCTGAAGTTGATCCTATTTGTGCTCTTCAAGCGGCAATGGAAGGTTTTAGCGTTGTTACATTAGACGATGTTGTGGAAGATATAGATATATTTGTTACTGCAACTGGGAACTATCAGGTAATAACAAAAGAAAATCTTGTCAAGATGAAAGATGAGGCCATAGTTTGTAATATCGGTCATTTTGATAATGAAATTGATGTGGCTTCATTGAAGGATTATCCTTGGGAAAATATTAAGCCGCAGGTTGATCACATAACTTTACCGAGTGGCAATAAAATAATCCTTTTAGCTGAAGGTAGATTAGTTAACTTAGGTTGTGCAACTGGACATCCAAGTTTTGTTATGAGTAATTCTTTTACTAATCAAGTACTAGCTCAAATTGAACTTTTCAATAAGTCAGAAAAATACGCTAAAAAGGTGTATGTTTTGCCAAAACATTTAGACGAAATGGTAGCTAGATTACATCTTGATAAAATTGGCGCAAAATTAACAAAATTAACTAAGGAACAAGCTGATTATATTAATGTCTCTGTTGAAGGACCTTATAAACCAGAGCTTTATAGATACTAATTTTGAGTTTAATTTTTGTAAATTTTCTTACTTCAATCCCCGAATATATTAATCTGGCTGTTGAAAAGAATTCAGCAATTGCATACCTTACTATTTGTTTGGCTATGTTTCTAGAAAATATAATACCTCCAATTCCTTCGGAAATAATAATGCCATTAGGAGGGTTTTTTGTTTATCAACAAAAATTAAATTTCTTTATTTTAGTTTTTTGGGGATTATTTGGGACTATTTTAGGATCATTACCTTGGTATTATTTAGGTAGATTAGTAAATGAAAAAAGACTTTCAAATTTTTTAGATAAAAAAGGAAAATATCTTGGTATTTCTTCTAATGATTTAAGTAAAAGTAAAAGGTGGTTTGATAAATACGGGGTTTCTTTAGTTTTTTGGGGCCGATTAGTACCAGGTATAAGAACTTTAATTTCAGTTCCCGCTGGTATAGAACTTATGCCAATAAGAGAATTTTTGATTTGGACTACATTTGGGAGCTTGATATGGGTATCACTTCTCACTTATGCAGGTTATTTATTTGGTGAAAATTATCAAATCATTGCAACTTACTTAGATCAAATCAAATATGTTGTAAAGCCAATTTTAATTTTAATTTTCTTATATTTTACTACAAGAATACTTATTAGATTTTTTAAAAAAAATAGAGCTTAAAAAGGGATTTCACCAGAGTTACTACTATTAGAATATTGGTTATTATCGGACTCTTTTCGGGAGCCTAACAAGTTTAATCTATCTACCCTAATAACTGGTTTATATCTATCTTCCCCAGTATTTTTATCTTTCCAACTATCAATTTTAAAGCTTCCTGTAATTCCAATTAAAGATCCTTTTTTAACGTAATCTGCAGCTATTTGTGCTTGCTTGCCCCATATTTCTAAATTAAACCAGTCGGGCTCTTCATCTCTACTTCTTCTGTTAACTGCAAGTGTGAAATTTGCTACGATACTGCCAGATTCAAAATATCTGACATCTGGCTCTCTTCCTGCTCTGCCAACCAGGTTAATAGTGTTAATTTGCATAATTTTTTTTTTTTTAATACTACTCATATTTCCAGTTTCTGCTCAAAGTTTTGCGTGCTATTCATAACTAAACAACAGAATTCTGAGAGCTTACTAAAAAATAGATATATTATTTAAAAAAAGAATTATTATTGTGATTTTTAACAGATTTAAATTTTCTAGAGATATTGGCATAGATTTAGGAACTGCCAATACTCTTATACACGTATCAGGAAAGGGTGTTGTTTTACAAGAGCCTTCTGTGGTGGCCATGGATTTAGAAGAAGGCATTCCTTTAGCTGTTGGTAAAGAAGCAAAGTTAATGCTTGGAAGGACCCCTGGCAATATAAGAGCCGTAAGACCACTAAGAGATGGGGTGATCGCAGATTTTGATGCTGCAGAACAAATGATAAAAACATTTATTCAAAAATGTAACGAAGGCAAGGGCATAGTAGCCCCAAGAATAGTGATTGGTATCCCAAGTGGAGTTACTAGTGTTGAGCGAAGAGCAGTAAGAGAAGCCGGATTAGCCGGAGCAAGAGAAGTTCACTTAATTGATGAACCCGTTGCAGCAGCAATAGGAGCATCATTACCAGTAACTGAGCCAATTGGAACTATGATTGTCGATATTGGTGGAGGTACTACTGAAGTTGCAGTATTAAGTTTAGGTGGAACTGTATTGAGTGAATCTGTTCGAATAGCTGGCGATGAAATAAATGAGTCAATTGCGCTATATCTTAAAAAAGTTCACAATTTAGTAGTTGGAGAGAGAACTGCAGAAGATATCAAGATTAAAATTGGATCTGCATTTCCAGATGATGAGTTTGATAAAACAACTTTAGAGGTTAGAGGTTTACATCTTTTATCTGGTCTACCTAGGTCAGTCACTTTGACATCAGGAGAAATCAGAGAAGCCATGGCTGAAACACTTAGCAAAATAGTCGAAGCTGTAAAAAGAACTTTAGAGCGAACCCCTCCCGAACTTGCTGCAGATATTGTTGATAGAGGGATTATGCTTGCAGGTGGTGGAGCTTTAGTGAGAGGCATTAATGATTTATTGAGCGATGAAACAGGGATTTTTACTCACATAGCAGAAAACCCACTGCTTTGCGTAGTGAATGGTTGTGGAGAGGTGTTGGATGATTTTAAAAAACTCAAAAGAGTTGTTGACACTCCAGAATTCATAAGGAATGCCATAAGAGATTAATGTTATGTTAGGTATCCGACGAATTTCTAATAGTCGTTGGTGGCATAAAAAGAAAAATTGGCTATTTTTTGCAATTTTTTTATTTTTGGTTTTTGTAAGAATATCAAAAGGAGCTTTTTATAAAGATTTTTATTATTTTATTTCAAAACCTTTTTGGCCTGGTCAATTTCAAAAAGAAATTGTTCTTGAGAGTATTGATCAAGAATATTTAATAAAGTTAAATCTTCTTACAAAAGATAATATAAGATTGCGACAAATCTTATCTCTTCAAGAATCATCTAATGATAAACATATTTCAGCTGCAGTTATTTCTCGAAAAACAGGAGGTTGGTGGAGACAAATAATTTTAAACAAAGGTTCAAAGGATGGAGTAGAAATTGGCAATATTGTGATTGGTCCGGGTGGATTATTAGGTAGAGTAAAGAATACTTCTTTATTCACTTCGTCGGTAACTTTAATAACTTCTCCAGAAAGTAAGTTAGGCGTTTGGGTGGATAGAATTCAAATCAATGGATTACTAGTCGGTTTAGGAGATGATTATCCTAGCCTAATACTTTATTCAAAAGATTCCGATATTAAAGTCGGAGATTTTGTATCATCATCTCCTGCTAGTACGTTATTACCTCCAAATATCCCTATTGGTATTGTCCAATCTATAGATGAGACGTTGAAATCAAAAAAAACGGCAAAAATTTCACTTTTAGCAAAACCTCATGTAATTGATTGGGTACAAATTTTGAAAGTAAATATTTAATGAATAAATTTTTTACCAAAAAATTATCCATTATAAGCTTTATTTTTATCCCAATTATTTTTTTGTGGCACCCTAATTGGCTTGGATTTTTAGGTGTTCAGCCTTATTGGCCGTTATTTTGGTTATTGCCTTGGGCAATGATTAATGGATCAATTAATGGATTAGTTTTTGGTTTGTTTTTAGGTCTCATCTTAGATTCTTTAACTTTAAATGAAAGTTTTACTCAAATTCCAGGCCTAATTTTTTGTGGATTTTTCTTTGGGAGAATTAAATCACATAGTGATATTTTGGTAGGACATTTTAGGTATGGTTTAATTTGTTCTTTTGGAAGTTTTTTATGCGGTACTCTTTATCTTGCACAAATTTTGTTTAGAAATTTTTCAGATGGTAATTTTTTAATGTTTATTCCAGGTGTAAAAAATATCTTAGCTGAAGTTTTTTTGACAGGTTTGTTTGCTCCCTTTATTTGCTCACAACTTATAAGGATGTTTAAATTTTCAAGAAGAAAATTGTGGTAATAAATTTTGCCAAGAGGAAAAAATGCATGAAAAAATTTATATATTTTCAATTAATTTAAAATGTTTGTAAACCTTAGGAATATCTCTTTGAGGGTTCGTAATGTTATATTTTTAATTGTTAGAATAAATTTTCAATGCAATAGTTCTTTGCTTTGAAATATCGAGAAATCTTTTTTTAACTATGTCAAAAGCAAGAATTTTAGTTGTTGATGATGAACCAGCAGTTTTGAAGGTATTAGTTACTAGGCTTCAACTAGCAGGATATCAGGTATATTCAGCCACTAACGGCGAAGAAGCTCTTGAGTCTTTTCACAGGGATTCCCCAGATTTGATAGTTCTTGATGTTATGCTTCCAAAAATGGATGGATTTGCTGTTTGTAGAAGAATTAGAGCTGAGTCAGTAGTACCAATAATATTTTTAACCGCTCTAGAGGCTATTTCAGAGAGAGTTGCTGGTTTGGATTTAGGAGCTGATGATTACTTATCTAAACCATTTAGCCCAAAAGAGTTAGAGGCCAGAATAGCTACAATTTTGAGAAGAATGGGGCCAACTGTATCGGTTACTGAAACCAAAGAAGTTCCTTCAGGCAAAGGGGTTATGAAATTTGGAAGTTTAGTTGTTGATACTAATCGCAGACAAGTTTCTAGAGCTGGAGATAGAATTAGTCTAACTTATACTGAATTTAGTCTCCTAGAGTTATTATTTGACGAACCTGGTAAGGTTGTTCCTCGAGCAGAAATTTTGGAACAGCTGTGGGGATATCCTCCTCGTAGAGCGGCAGATTTAAGAGTTGTAGATGTATATGTTGCAAGACTAAGAGGTAAATTGGAACCAGATCCAAGAAATCCAGAATTAATATTAACTGTTAGAGGAATTGGTTACGCATCTCAGAGAGTTGGCGAAACAGCAACATCTTTGGCAAGTTGAGCAATAGTCTGATAATTTTATTAAATAAAACAAATATATTTAAATAAATTTTGTCTGAAATAAAAGAAGCGCGCTTACAAAAAGCTAGTTCACTCGTGAATAAAGGATTTGCTTCTTACGCACAGAGCTTTAAGGTATCACATACTACCAGTTTTCTTATTCAAAAATTTGATCATCTAGAAAATGGTCAAGAGGAAGACTTCAGTGTTTCTATTGCTGGTAGAGTTCTAGCAAAAAGGGTAATGGGCAAAATTGCCTTTTTCACAATAAGCGATCAAGAAGGTCAGATTCAGCTTTATCTAGATAAAAGGATTATTAATTTCAATTTAGAAAAACAAAAATTACTTTCTTTTGAAGATCTCAAGGAAATAGTAGATATTGGTGATTGGATAGGAGTCTATGGAACTATTAAAAAAACTAATAAAGGTGAGCTTTCAATTAAAGTAGAAAAATGGGAAATGTTATCCAAATCATTACAACCTCTCCCAGATAAATGGCATGGATTGACTGATATTGAAAAAAGATATAGACAACGTTATTTAGATTTAATAGTAAATCCTCACTCTAAAAATGTATTTAAAACCAGAGCGAAATGTATAAGTTTTATAAGAAAATGGCTAGATAATAGAAATTTTTTAGAGATAGAGACTCCAATTCTGCAATCTGAAGCTGGTGGTGCTGAAGCAAGACCATTTATAACTCATCACAATACATTAGATATTCCGTTGTATTTAAGAATAGCTACAGAATTACATTTAAAGAGAATGGTTGTTGGAGGTTTTGAGAAAGTCTATGAATTGGGAAGAATCTTCCGTAATGAGGGGATAAGTACAAGGCATAATCCAGAATTCACCTCAGTGGAAATTTATGAAGCTTATTCTGATTATGTAGATATGATGAATTTAACTGAAGAATTGATTAAAGATATCATAGCTGATGCATGTGGGTCTTTAATTATAAATTATCAAAATAAAGAAATTGATTTTTCTAAGCCTTGGTCAAGAATATCCATGAAAGCTATTGTCAAAAAATATACAGGGATTGATTTTGATTCTTTCAGTGGAGACTTTCTAGCAGCAAAACAAGCCGTTAAAAATATCAATGTTGATTGTTCTAATAAAGTAAATACTATGGGAAGACTTTTAAATGAGGTCTTCGAGCAAAAAGTAGAATCAAAACTTATAGAACCCACTTTTGTTATTGATTATCCTGTTGAAATTTCTCCTTTAGCTAGGCCTCATCATGATAATAAAGAAATAGTCCAGAGATTTGAATTATTCATTGTTGGTCGAGAACTGGCAAATGCGTTTAGTGAGTTGATAGATCCAGTAGATCAAAGAGAAAGAATGCAATTACAGCAATCTCTTAGAGATGAAGGAGATCTTGAGGCTCACTGTATAGATGAAGATTTTTTAAATGCTTTAGAGATTGGCATGCCGCCTACGGGAGGATTAGGTATAGGCATTGATAGGCTAATTATGTTAATTACTAATAGCGCATCGATTAGAGATGTAATCCCTTTTCCATTGTTAAAACCAGAAATAACTTCCAAAAAAAGTTAAAAATTACCCTCGAATGAAGTAAAATAGATAAATTAATCCAATACGAAATTTTTAAATGAGTGGTGAACGTGTTGGTTTCCGTTTCAAACACGCGGATGCAGTAGTAAAAAGAAATCCTCAAGGCCGATCAAGAAGAGGATGGGTTATTGAACCAGTAGAGCAAACTACGAGTAGAGGTACAAAAATGCCTGCATACAAAATTCGCTGGAGAGATAGTGAGAGGCCAGAAACTGTATTGCAGCATATGCTAATTGCAGATCCAGATCCTTCCCCACCTCCAACTTCAGTAAGTTTAGATTGATACTTTCAATAATTCTGACTAATCTTTTATCTTTTTAGTGCAGAGTTGATTTCTTTTTTTATGCTTTTTTGTTTTTCATCTTGTCGTTTGTCATGTAATTTTTTCCCTTTACCAACTCCAATAGTTAGTTTTATCCATGAGCCTTTTAAATAAAGAGATAATGGAACAATAGTCATTCCTTTTTTTTCAGTATTAGATTTCATTTTTATTATTTCTTTTTTATGTAGTAGCAACTTTCTATTTCTTAGTGGATCATGATTAAAGAAAGACCCCACATTTTTATGTGGTGAAATGTGAACATTTAATAATAAGATCTCACCATTTCTGAATGAACAGTATCCGTCTCTTAAATTTGCTTTTCCGTTTCTAATGGACTTTACTTCAGTCCCTAAAAGCTCAATTCCAGCTTCGATTGTTTCAGATATTGCATATTGAAATTTTGCATATCTATTATCAGCTAGAAGTTTAAAATTATTTGCTTTATTAGTATTTTTTTTAACTTTGTTTGAATTTTTTGCCATTTTAGTTGTAAAAAATCTTTCTACTCAGAACAATTGCAATTAACCTTTCATTATGGCAATAATTTCTTCCAATATAGGCGATAATGACTTTTCTTTTCGTAAAAAAGAACTTAGATTAGTTGATTCAAAAAACATTCCAGAAGAAAAGAGAAATAATAATTTGAACTTAGCCCGGCCTCTTAATTTAAAAGAATTTATTGGCCAAGAACAACTTAAATCTTCTTTAAGAATAGCTATAGATGCTTCAATTATTAGAAAAGAACCTTTGGAGCATACTCTTTTATATGGACAGCCTGGTCTAGGTAAGACTACTCTTGCTTTTTTGATAGCCCACGAATTGAATACAAAATGTAGGATTGCGACTGCACCAGCAATTGAAAGACCAAGAGATATTGTAGGTTTACTTCTTGGATTAAAAGAAGGTGAAGTTTTATTTATCGATGAGATACATCGCTTAAATAGGTTAACTGAAGAGTTGTTATATTCTGCAATGGAGGATTTTAGACTTGACTTAACTATGGGAGCTAATAGAGGAGCCCGTTGCAGAACAATTAATCTTCCTAGGTTTACTCTGATTGGCGCGACAACTAAATTAGCCTCAATAAGTGCACCTCTAAGAGACAGATTTGGGATATCTCAGAAAATTGAATTCTATACATGTGATGAATTAAAACAAATTATTGTTAATTTCTCCCGATTAATAAACCTCAATTTAGAAGATGAAGCATCTTATGATTTGGCAAAGATATCTCGAGGGACTCCAAGAATTGCTTTAAGATTATTAAGACGAGTTAGAGATTATGCTCAAGTTGTTATGAAAACTAATACTATCTCAGTGAATTTAATAAAAAAAGCTTTAAATTCTTACCAAATAGACGAAAAAGGATTGGATTCTTTAGATAGACACTATTTATCTTTTCTTAACCAAAATAATAATATTCCAACTGGCCTTGATTCAATTGCATCTGGGTTGGGAGATGATTCTTCAATGTTAGAATTTGTTGTTGAGCCATATCTTATTAAAATTGGTTTTCTTATGAGAACTCCTCGAGGAAGATTGCTTACTGCTTTAGGAAAAAAGTACATTGATTCAAAAGATGATAACTTTTAAAAAAGTTAAGGTTTGTTTTTTATTAATTTTTATTTTTTTAAATATTTTTTATATTGCACCATGCTATTCATTATCTTCGAGAGAGGATTTGTTTAAAAATGCGTTAGATCTTAGTTCAGGCGGAAAATTTAATCTCGCTTTACAAGAATGGAATCAATATCTCGATTCTTATCCTGATGATGCTGCAGGTTTTAGTAATAGAGGAAATGTAAGACTTGTTGTAGGAGATGTTAAGGGATCAATAGATGACCAAAATAAGGCAATAAGTTTGAATCCTAGTGAAATAGATCCTTACATTAACAGGGGGATTGCTGAGGAAGCATTGGGTTTATGGTCGCAAGCGAAAAAGGATTATATGTTCGTTATTTCCCTAGATAGTAAAAATTTCTCTGCATTATATAATTTAGCTAACGTAGAAGGATCTACATACCATTGGGATAAAGCAAGAGATTTATTCTCAAAAGCTGCTTTATATAATCCAGGATTTGCCATGGCTAGGTCAAGTTTGGCGTTAGCAGACTTCCAGTTGGGAAATATTGATGAAGCTGAAAAAGAATTAACAAAGTTAATTAGACGTTATCCAACTTTTGCAGATGCTAGGGCAGCTTTAACAGCTTTGAATTGGTCTAATGGTGAAGCTGGTAAAGCAGAGAGTAATTGGATAGCGGTAACTGAATTAGATCCTAGATATAGTGATGAAGAATGGTTAAAAAAAATAAGAAGATGGCCTCCTCAACCAATTAAAGATTTAATGAATTTTATCGATTTAAAATAAGTAATGAATAGAGATCAGTTACATAAAAAAATTGATTCGTTTAATGATGAACTCATTAACTTAAGAAGACATATCCATGAACATCCGGAATTAAGTGGACTTGAAAATCAAACAGCGATCTTGATCAGTGGTTTTTTAAAAGATATTGGTTGGAATGTTAGAGAATCTATAGGTAGGACTGGAGTTATAGCTGATTTTGGCCCCCTAGATAAAGGTATTATAGGTTTAAGAGTGGATATGGATGCTTTGCCAATATTTGAGGAAACTAAATTAAGTTTTTCTTCAAAAGTTGATGGTGTTATGCATGCCTGTGGGCACGATTTGCATATCTCGATTGGATTGGGTGTCGCAAAAATTATTAAGGATTTAAAACTAAATTTTGGGACTCGGATAATTTTTCAACCTGCTGAAGAAATTGCGAGTGGAGCTAGATGGATGATTAAGGATGGTGCAACTAATGGTTTAACCCATATTTTGGGAGTTCATGTCTACCCCGATTTATCCGTAGGGACTATTGGCATTAAAGAGGGAAGTTTAACTGCAGCTGCTGGAGAACTTAATGTTGAGATTAAAGGAAAATCAGGTCATGGTGCTCGACCTCATGAAGGAGTTGATGCTATTTGGGCGGCCTCAAAAGTTATCTCGGGAATTCAAGAATCAATAACACGGAAGTTAGACCCTCTAGATCCAGTAGTAATAACTTTTGGAAAAATAAATGGTGGCAATGCATTCAATGTTCTCGCAGAAAAGGTTAATTTAATTGGTACTGTTAGATGCACTAATCGTAAAGTATTTACGAATATTGGTAATTGGCTCAATGAAAATATCACTTCTTTAGCTAATAGTTGCGGAGCTGAAGCAAAAGTAATATTTAGAGAAATCACTCCGGCAGTTAATAATAATCCTGAAATTAATAGAATCCTCAGAGATTCGGGCATTAAGGTGTTGGGTAAAGAAAATGTTATCGAATTACAAAAACCATCATTAGGAGCTGAAGATTTCGCTGAATTCTTAAATGAGATTCCAGGAGCTATGTTTAGGCTTGGCGTTTCTAGTCCAAATGGATGTGCTCCTCTTCATAGTTCGAAATTTGATCCAGATGAAAAAGCTATTGCTATTGGTATTAAAGTGATAACAGAATCCATAGTAAAATTAAACAATGAAAAAATTAATGCAATTGGCAAATGAAACTTAATAAAAGATTTATTTTATCTTTTGTGGCTCCTTGCATGATCCTTATATCTGCTATCGGATTGATATTTAGAGACAATCCCATGAAGATTTTTTATTTACCTATTGGCTTAATGGGGATTGTAATTATTTTTGAGAAGGGTATTAGCAGACAATTGTATAGAAAAAATATTTTAGAAAAGATAAAGTCTTATCAAAAAGTTAAATAAAGTCATTTTATTGATTTTTACGAAAGATGAGATGACTATTTTTGAGAAAAGAGCTATTAATAAGATTAATACTAGGGGTGCTAGGAAATTTACCTTAGCTGAGATCATACCCTTTGAACCTGAATCATTAATCTTGATGCAGGGAAGTGAAGATTTGATCAAACTTTAGTAATAACACTTTTTAAAAATTTGTAAATTATGAGAAGTTCTTGGATTAAGCCTCGCCTTGGGAAAGACAATGTAACTCAGATGAACTTTGCGAGAAACGGACATATCACCGAAGAAATGGATTTTGTTGCTAAAAAAGAGAATCTTCCTTCTTCTTTAATAATGGAAGAAGTGGCAAGAGGAAGATTAATTATTCCAGCTAATATTAATCATTTGAATCTTGAGCCAATGTCTATAGGTATTGCTTCTAGATGCAAAGTTAATGCCAATATTGGTGCTTCCCCTAATGCAAGTGATATCAATGAAGAAGTAGAGAAGCTAAAACTTGCAGTTAAATATGGGGCTGATACGGTTATGGATCTTTCTACAGGAGGAGTAAATTTAGACGAAGTGCGTCAAGCAATTATCAATGAGTCTCCTGTTCCCATAGGAACAGTTCCAGTTTATCAAGCTTTAGAAAGTGTACATGGTTCAATAGATAGACTAACTGAAGATGATTTTCTCCATATTATTGAAAAACATTGTCAGCAGGGCGTAGATTATCAAACTATTCATGCTGGGCTATTAATAGAGCATCTGCCAAAAGTCAAAGGAAGAATTACTGGAATTGTAAGTAGGGGGGGAGGTATTTTAGCCCAATGGATGTTACATCATTTTAAGCAAAATCCTCTTTTTACAAGGTTTGATGACATTTGTGAGATTTTCAAGAAATATGATTGTACTTTTTCTCTAGGAGATTCATTACGGCCTGGATGCTTGCATGATGCTTCTGATGATGCGCAGCTAGCTGAATTGAAGACCTTAGGCGAGCTTACTAGAAGAGCATGGGAACATAATGTTCAAGTAATGGTTGAGGGCCCTGGTCATGTACCTATGGACCAAATTGAATTTAATGTGAGAAAGCAAATGGAAGAATGTTCAGAAGCCCCCTTTTATGTGCTTGGTCCATTAGTGACAGATATATCTCCTGGTTATGACCATATATCAAGTGCTATTGGGGCAGCGATGGCAGGGTGGTATGGAACTTCAATGTTATGTTATGTGACCCCAAAAGAACATCTAGGTCTACCAAATGCAGAAGATGTAAGAGAAGGCTTAATTGCTTATAAAATAGCTGCTCACGCTGCTGATATAGCAAGACATAGATCTGGAGCTCGTGATCGAGATGATGAACTTAGTCATGCAAGGTATAACTTTGATTGGAATAAACAATTCGAACTTTCATTAGATCCGGAAAGGGCAAAGCAGTTTCATGATGAGACACTACCTGAAGAAATATTTAAAAAGGCGGAGTTTTGTTCAATGTGTGGTCCTAAACATTGTCCAATGAATTCAAAGATTTCTGATGAATCTCTTGATCAGTTAAAAGATAAGCTTGAAGAATGTAATACTTCAGTATAGTTATCAATTAGTAGTTATAGAATTTCTTTTGTCTTATTAACTACGTTTTCGACTGTGAATCCAAAATTTTTCATGCACTCTCCACCCGGTGCTGATGCACCAAACCTGTCCATAGTAATACAAATTCCATCAAAACCTGTATATTTATGCCAACCAAATGAATGAGCAGCTTCTACTACCACTCTCTTTTTCACACTACTTGGTAAAACACTTTCTTTGTAAGATTCTTCTTGCTCTTCAAAAAGTTCTACACAAGGCATAGAAACAACTCTTATTTTTTTACCTAAGCTTGAAATCTCCTTACTTGCTTCAATGCAAAGATTCAGTTCGCTTCCAGTACCAATAAATATTAGATCTGGTGTTCCTTCGCAATCGGAAACTACATATCCTCCTAGAGCAACTTTGTCTATTGAAGTATTTTCTTGATTTGGCATGCCTTGTCTACTTAAACAAAGGGCAGAAGGCCTTTTTCGATTTAGAATAGCTAGCTTATAAGCTCCACTTGTCTCATTTCCATCTCCTGGTCTGAAAACTAGCATGTTAGGCATTGCACGTAGAGAAGGGATAGTTTCAATAGGTTGATGTGTTGGGCCGTCTTCACCTACCCCAATTGAATCATGGGTTAATACATAGATCACGCCTAATTCGCTGAGTGCTGAAAGCCTCATTGAACCTCTCATATAATCGGCGAAAACAAGGAAAGTTCCACCATAAGGAATAAGACCACTGTTGTGATAGGCAATACCATTAAGAACAGCTGCCATAGCATGCTCTCGTACACCAAAATGTAAATATCTTTTTTCCGGACTATGAGGCTGGAATGATCCAGTTTCTCCCTTGATATCTGTATAGTTAGAGTGAGTTAAATCTGCCGATCCACCAATAAGTTCAGGCAGGTTAGGACCTAAAGCACCTAAACATATTTGTGAATGTTTTCTCGTAGCTAAACCTTTATCATCAGGCGTATAAGAGGGGAGATCTGAGTCCCAATTCTCAGGTAATTGGCCTTTTAACATTCTGTTTAACTCAGCTCCTTTAGAGGGATATTGTTTTTGATATTCTTCAAATTTAGAATTCCATTCTTTTTCTAAGTTTTCGCCTTTGCTTATTGATTTTCTAAAATGTGCATACACGTCATCTGGTATTTCAAATGGAGAATATTCCCAATTTAGAAACTCTCTAGTTAATGCAGCTTCTTCTTCTCCTACAGCGGCTCCATGAATTCCAGCAGTATCTGATTTGTTGGGCGAACCGTAACCTATGGTTGTAGAAATTTTTATAATCGAAGGCTTGTCTGTAATTAATTTTGCTTTTTCGATAGCTTGAGTGATTCCTTTAACATCGTGATTCCCATCTTCAACATGTTGCACATGCCATCCATAAGCTTCGTATCTTTTTAAGACATCTTCGGTGAAGGATACGTCGGTTCGCCCATCAATTGTAATTTGATTATCGTCATAAAGTGCAATTAATTTTCCAAGCTTAAGATGACCAGCTAACGAGCAGGCCTCTGATGCAATACCTTCTTGATTACAGCCGTCACCCATTATTACGTAAGTAAAGTGATCAACGATATTGCAATCAGGCTTATTAAATTTAGCTGCTAAGTGAGTTTCAGCTATTGCTAAACCAACCGCATTTGAAATTCCGGCTCCAAGAGGCCCAGCGGTAACTTCAACACCTTCAGTTTCGAATGTTTCTGGATGTCCAGGGGTTTTGGACCCCCATTGCCTAAATTCTTTAATATCCTCTATAGAAACTGATTTATATCCTGTCAAATGAAGCAAGGAATATAACAGCATACAGCCATGTCCAGCTGATAATACAAAACGGTCTCTATTAAACCACTTTGGGTTGTTGGGGTTGTGATTAAGTATGTTTTGCCATAATGCATAACCCATAGGAGCACATCCCATTGGCAATCCAGGATGTCCACTATTAGATTTATTTACTGCATCTACAGCAAGCATTCTTATACTATTTACACAAAGTGATTCTAATGAAACAGATGCAGCGACCATTGTTTTAAAATAAGT
This sequence comes from Prochlorococcus sp. AG-418-D13, assembly GCA_003214315.1. Lineage (GTDB taxonomy): Bacteria > Cyanobacteriota > Cyanobacteriia > PCC-6307 > Cyanobiaceae > Prochlorococcus_A. The sequence continues at coordinate 43,311 of QCLU01000001.1, read as the reverse complement.
GAAGTTGGAAATACAGAATTGGTTGTCTTCAATTCATTTTGCTGAAAGCAAGGCAAACATTGTGACCACCAAATCCGAAAGAATTAGAAAGAGCAACTCCTACTTGAGCTTCTCTTGCATTATTTGGTACATAATCAAGATCACATTCAGGATCTGGATTGACGTAGTTAATTGTAGGAGGGATAAAATTATGTGTCAAAGAAAGTATACAAGCTACAGCTTCTATACCTCCTGAGCCTCCTAGGAGATGACCAGTCATCGACTTAGTAGAGCTTACAGGAATGAGGTAAGATCTGTCTCTAAAAATTGATTTAATTGCAGAAGTTTCATTTTTATCATTAGCTGATGTACTTGTTCCATGAGCATTTATGTAATCAACTTTTTCAAGGCTAAGACAAGCGTCTTCAATTGCTAATTTGATAGCTTCGGCCCCTCCAATCCCGCCTGGAGATGGAGCAGTAATATGATGAGCATCACATGTTGTTCCATATCCAACTATTTCTGCATAGATTTTCGCATTCCTTTTTTGTGCATTTTCTAAAGTTTCTAAAACAAGAATTCCAGATCCCTCTCCAATAACAAATCCATCTCTTTCTGCATCAAAAGGTCTGCTAGCAGTTTGAGGACTATCATTTCTGAAAGACAGAGCTTTGGCACTGGCAAAACCCGCTACTCCAAGAGGGGTTATACTTGCTTCTGCTCCTCCACAGATCATTGCATCTGCTTTTCCAAGTTGGAGTAATCTAAAAGAATCACCAATTGCATTTGAACCCGCAGCGCAAGCTGTGGAAACAGAGGAACTTGGCCCTTTTGCACCCAAAGCGATTGCAGCCAATCCAGTTGCCATGTTTGGAATCATCATTGGGACTGTAAATGGACTTACTCTTTTAGGCCCTTTATGACTCAATATTTGAGCTTGACTTTCCATAGTTAGTAAGCCTCCAACACCAGAACCAATAATCACTCCAATTCTTGATGCATTAGCTTCAGTAATTTCAAGTCCAGAATCATTAAAAGCTTGCTTTGCAGCAATAACTCCAAACTGGGAAAAACGATCCCATCTTTTGGATTCTTTAGCTTCAATAAAATTTTCAGATTTAAGATTTTTTACTTCTGCAGCAAATTTGCAGGGATGTTGTTCAGGATCAAAGAGAGTAATATCTGCGACCCCGTTAGTTCCTGTTTGAAGACCGACTAAATATTCATCAATATTATTACCAATTGGAGTTACAGCTCCGATACCTGTAATAACCACTCGATGGAAATTTAGCATTCTTTAATTAACCTTTTTTTTCTTCGATGAATTTTACTGCATCGCCAACAGTTGCGATTCCTTCAGCTGCTTCATCAGGAATCTCAATATCAAATGCTTCTTCTAAAGCCATCACGAGTTCAACAGTATCTAGAGAATCTGCACCTAAATCATTTTGGAAATTTGAATCTGATTTTACTTCTCCAGCTTCAACGCTTAATTGTTCTGAAACAATAGAACAGACTTTTTCGAGGATTTCTTGTGACATAGTTTATGGAAATTACTAATTATCTTTATGATTTTATGCCCTAGAGTTAACAAGAGTGAAGCATATCTTAATTTTTTTAATTTCTTTGTAAGACAATAGTATTATAAAACGAGGTTCAAAAGACAATTTTTACATGTCACACGCAGTTAAAATTTATGACACTTGCATTGGTTGTACCCAATGTGTAAGGGCTTGCCCACTTGATGTTTTAGAGATGGTACCTTGGGACGGCTGTAAAGCTGGCCAAATAGCTTCATCTCCTAGAACAGAAGATTGTGTAGGTTGCAAAAGATGCGAAACGGCATGTCCAACAGATTTCTTAAGTATACGTGTTTATTTAGGAGATGAGACTTCTAGGAGCATGGGTCTAGCATATTAATTTTTATAGTGCAGTTTTAAGACAGTCCATGTTTTAAAAATACTTATTTTTTTTCAAATATAATTGAAAAAAAAATTCGTATGTGTGGAATAGTTGCTGTAACTGGATATAAAAAAGCTTTACCATTATTAATTAATGGTTTAGAAAAACTTGAATACAGAGGTTATGATTCTGCAGGTATTGCAATAATAAATTCCAACACAAATTGTATTTCTTGTAAAAAGGCAAAAGGAAAACTCAAGAATTTAATAAATAATCTTAATGATCAGAATATTCCTGGCACTATAGGTATAGGTCACACTAGATGGGCAACTCATGGAAAGCCTGAGGTTAAAAATGCACATCCTCATACCGATAGTTCAGGAAACATAGCAGTTGTTCAAAATGGAATTATTGAAAATTTCCAAGGATTAAAAAATAAATTGGAGGAAGAGGGCATTATTTTTAATTCTGATACAGATACTGAAGTAATTCCTCATCTAATTCAAAGAGAGTTAAATACATTAAGTAAACTTAATCTTGAGAATAATGGCTCAACATTATTAGTAGCTGTGAGAAATGTAATATCTGATTTAGAAGGTTCTTATGCTTTAGCAGTTTTATGGTCTGGTGCTCCAACTTCCTTGGTAGTTGCAAGAAGACAAGCTCCCTTGATTATTGGTTTGGGTGAAGGAGAATTTATTTGTGCTAGTGATACTCCAGCCATTGCAAACTTTACGAATATTATTTTGCCTATGGAGGATGAAGAAATAGCTTTATTAACTCCGCTTGGAATTGAAATATATGACTCAAGCAACGAGAGACAATATCGCAATCCAGTTTCTTTAAAAGTCTCAGAGCAAATAATGGATAAGATGAATTTCAAACACTATATGTTAAAAGAGATATATGATCAGCCACAGACTGCAAAAAACTGGCTGGAAAACTATTTAATTAAGAACTTAGAGAATGATCAATATCAAATTAACTATCCCTTTAATACAGAGTTTTTTAAATCAATAGAAAGAATTGAAATTATTGCTTGTGGTACAAGTAAACATGCTGCAATGGTGGGCAGCTTTTTGTTAGAGCAATTTTCAGGTATCCCTACAAATGTCTTTTATGCAAGTGAATTTCGATATTCACCACCTCCACTATTGCCAAATACATTAACTATTGGAGTCACTCAATCTGGAGAAACTGCTGATACAATCGCTGCTATTGATATGGAAATTAAAAGACGTTCTCCTATTGAAGATAAAAAATTTAAACCTAATCTTATTGCAATAACAAATAGAAAAGAGAGTTCTATAGGAAGGCAGGTATCAAATATAATTGATATCTGCGCAGGAATAGAAGTTGGAGTTGCAGCAACAAAAACTTTTTTTGCTCAATTACTTTCTTTTTATGGATTAGCCATAAAATTTGCTCAAATCAAAGGTAATCAAAGTCCTGATGAAATAAATAAATTAATAAATGAACTTATAAAACTTCCGCCATTATTGGAAGATCTTTTAGAGAAACATAATAAATCTTCAGAAAAGCTGGCACATGATTTTTTTAATATTAAAGATGTTATTTTTTTAGGAAGAGGAATAAATTATCCTATTGCACTTGAAGGCGCGTTAAAACTTAAAGAAATTAGTTACATTCATGCAGCTGGATATCCTGCTGGTGAAATGAAACATGGTCCAATTGCTTTATTAGATAAAAAAGTACCTGTAATTTCAATTGCCTCCCCTGGTGAGGTTTTTGATAAAGTTATCAGTAATGCTCAAGAAGCAAAAGCTAGAGATTCATATTTGATTGGGATTGCTCCTGAATGTGATGGAACTGAAATCTTTGATTTTTTAATGAAAGTTCCTTCCTCTAATGAATGGATTTCACCTCTACTTAATATATTGCCTTTACAATTATTGAGTTATCATATCGCAGCTCATAGAGGACTCGACGTGGATCAACCAAGAAATTTAGCTAAAAGTGTAACTGTGGAATGATTAGTTTCTGAAAAACTTGTATTTTTTAAATTTAAAGTTCTAAAAGTCCATTTGGAGGATTGATGATTAAAAAATTATTTTTTATATCTATTAATGGGACTATTTCTTTAACAAATGGCACAAGAACTTTTTTTTGATTTTTAAATAGTTCAATAACAAGCAAATTATTTTTCTCATTTTCTAAATTAATAACTTTCCCAATTATTTTTAATTCATCATTTTCTAAAGTCTTTACCTCTAGATTTATAAGTTCCAACAAATGGAATTCTTCTTTATTTAATTTAGGTAGTTTGTCAGTTTTTACAAGAATTTTAAATGTTTTAAGTTTCTCTGCATGATTTCTTGTATTTATTCCTTGGAACTTAACGATAAAGGTTTCTTTACCAGGCTGTTTAAAACCAGATATAAGTTCTATTTTTGAAGGTGGTTCATTTGCTTTTTGTAACCATCTCATTCCTGGTTTTAAAAATCTTTCTTCAAAATCACTTAAAGATTTAATCTTTAAGTGTCCATTAATTCCATGACATGATGTTATAAATCCAACAATCAACCATTCATCTTTATTTAACATAGTATTGTATTAGAAAGATTGTTTCATGGAATTATCTACTAAACCAATACTTCCAGGTTCTTTTGTTGTTGTAAAAGACAATAACTCTATATACAGAGGATATAAAGGGTTTGTACAGAGAGTTACAAAAAAAAGAGCAGCTGTTCTATTTGAAGGGGGTAATTGGGATAAACTCATAACTTTTCAGCTAACAAATTTAGAAATAGTATAAAAATTAGATTTTACCTTTAGTTATAAATTTCTCTATCAAAACTCTAGCTGCATTTTTTTCTGCTTGTTTATGGGATTTGCCGAATGCAGATGATTCTTTTAATCCTTCGATAAATATATTGCAAGAGAATCTTTTAGGGTCCCCATTTTTCTTTGAAACTTCAAGTATTTTATAGACTGGTAAATCAAAACCTTTACTTTGACACCACTCTTGCAATACTGTCTTAGATTTAAATTTATATGGAGCTTTTAAAAATATTTCTGAATCTTTCTCCCAAATATCATCTAGCCAAAGATTTACTTCCTGAATTGAGTTAAAGCACTTATAAATAGCACCTATCAAAGCTTCTGTAGCTTCTCCAATAATAGTATTTTTTGAATTTTCATCACTAAGAGCTTTAGGTCCTTTAATTATTAATTTTTCTATATCAATTTTTTCCCCTAATTTAGTTAACCATTCATCACTTACAATTTGTGCTCTTAGCTCTGATCTTTCTCCTACACTCATTTGAGGATATTTTTTTTCAATAAAATTAGAAGCCGCTAATCTGAGTACTGCATCTCCGAAAAATTCAAGTTTTTCGTAATTTTTTATTTTGTCCTCTGAGGAGTGGATAAATGCTTGATTAAAATCTTGAATAACTGGAATATTTTGAGTTCTAATTATTTCAGAAAATCTTTTCGATTTAATATTTAAAGACTTTAAAAAAGTAGTTATTTGGTTAATTCTTTTTGCATTAATTATATTAGTCATCTGAATTGAATAATCACAATAATTAGAAAGCAGGTCATAAGCCGGGTTCTGTTCATCTTTATTAAGATGGGCAATCATCTATCTAGGACTGGAATTACTTCACAGTCTCAAGCGGCGCTTAAAAGTAGATTGTGTAATGGTCATAAATCTACTAAGCCTTGCTCCCAGCCGGGGTTTACCTAGCCAACACTTCTCAATGTTGCTGGTGCGCTCTTACCACACCCTTGCACCCTTGCCATACATAAAGTATTAGGCGGTATGTTTCTGTGGCACTATCCTCACGGTTGCCCGCACTGGGAATTACCCAGCAAGCCTGACCATATGGGAGCCCGGACTTTCCTCAAGAAAGTTTTATTTTGTTTCCAAAATAAAACTTTCTTGCGATTGCCTCTCCTGCTTTCATTTAGCATAATGCTTAATACTCCAAAAATCATCTATTGGGGCTGTAGCTCAGCAGGATAGAGCAACGGTTTCCTAAACCGTAGGTCGTGGGTTCGACTCCCGCCAGTCCCGTAAAATAAAAAACTATATGTAGTATGTGTGCAAAATTGCTACTCTCTAGCTAGCGTATAGTTAGTAGTAAATCTTTTATGGCTAAGTTGCATGATATGCGTTTAAAGCTCTTAATTCAACAAGAGCATGAACGCATTTCTAAATCTCAACCTAATGATTTAGATCTTTCAATAGTTCAAGCAAGATGCCTGTGCTGGCTTGCTCTATTGGCGGAAGCTCACGAAGATCAAGCAAATGATGCTGAAAAAAGAGGCGATGCCGAGCAAGCAATGGGATGGTTTGCTGATTCTATGAGACTAAGAGACGTTATTAATTTGGTTACTAGTATTGAGATACCTTTGCCAGATAGTCCAGATTCACTCGATGAAAATGACGAATTATTGGATGGCCCTACAATTTTGCCCAAATAGTGAGATGATATAAAAAGAATCATATTTTCTTTTGCCTGAAGAACCATGTCAATGCTCTGATTGTCAGAGATTTTATAAAGAGCATGATCGTCTGATTAGAGAATTTCCTACTTTCAAGCAACAACAAGAATTGAATTGGGCATCTATTCAATCTTTCAGAACTCTCTGTACAAAAATTACTGATGAGTTGCAGAGAGAATTATCTGAGAGAGAATCAAATGAAGATATAAGTCAAAAAGAAAAACATATTTCTGATACAGAAATTGCTGAAGCTTTAGATGAACTTGAAAGTGTTAATGCCTATTTATATTCAATTGAAGCATTAATGGAAAGAATATTTGATACAAAAATTTCCAACCATATTGAATCTAAATTTAAAGAAATTGCAAATGAATTAGCCCCAGACCCATTAAATATGGATCGATTAATTTTGAATAGATTATTTCACCAAACCCCAGATTCAACAGATAAGAAAAATATTAATTAGTTAATTCTTCGACATCGCAAGTAATTTCAACAGGCATTGGAGATACTTTCCAAATAGATTTGCAGTACTCTCTAATAGATCTATCTGAAGAAAAATATCCTGATCTAGCGGTATTTAATAATGCCATTTTATTCCAAGATTTTTTATTATTCCAGTATTCACTGACCACATCCTGTTTATTTAGGTAGTCTTCAAAGTCAGCCATAACAAAGAATGGATCATGTCCAGTCAAGCTATTTAATAAAGGTTTAAATAATTCTTTATCCCCATTGCTAAAGTGGCCTATTTCAATTAGGCGTATAACCTCTTTAAGTTCTGGACATTGATCAATAAAAGTTTTGGGGGAATAATTATTATTTTTTAAATCCATAATTTCGCTTTCAGTTTTACCAAAAAGGAAGAAATTCTCTTTTTTTACAAGATCTCTTAATTCCACATTAGCTCCATCTAAGGTTCCAATAGTTAACGCTCCATTCATGGCAAATTTCATATTTCCAGTTCCAGATGCTTCTTTTCCAGCAGTTGAAATTTGTTCTGAAAGATCCGTTGCAGGATAAACGATTTCACCAAGTTTAACGTTATAGTCTGGTAGAAAAACTACTCTTAAAAGACCATCCATATCTGGATCAGAATTAACTACATCAGCAATACCATTTATAAATCGGATCATCAGCTTTGCCATAAAGTAACCTGGTGCAGCTTTACCTCCAAATATTATGGTTCTTGGCACTTCATATTTGTTTGTACCATTTTTGATTCTTAAATATTGAGCAATAATTTGAAGAGCGTTTAAATGTTGCCTTTTATATTGATGTATTCTTTTTACTTGAACATCAAATAAACTTGATGGGTCTACAAGTATTCCAGTTTTTGAATGGATAAAACTAGCTAATTTTCTTTTGCCATTTAGTTTAGTTTCTTCAAATTTTTGTAAAAAATTATTGTCATCTTTTTTTTCTTCTAACTTCTTAAGAAGTTCCATATTGGTTATCCAATTAGGACCAACTTCTTCTTCTAGAAGGTTAGACAATGATGGATTAGATAGGGCAACCCATCTTCTTGGAGTAACCCCATTAGTTACATTTGTAAATTTTTCAGGCCATAATGCTGCAAATTCAGGCAGAAGTTGTCTTTTTATTAGATCTGAGTGAAGAGCTGCAACACCATTTATATGATGAGCTCCAATTGTAGCCAAGTGGGCCATCCGAACTGATTTGGAGCCTTCTTCATCAATTATTGAGAGTTTTTGAAGGATTTTGTCATCTCCAGGATAACGTAGTCTTAATTGTTGTAGAAATCTCCAATTAATTTCATAAATAATTTCTAAATGCCGAGGAAGAAGATCATTAAATAAACCTAAATCCCATTTCTCTAAAGCTTCTGGTAGTAGTGTGTGGTTGGTATAAGCAACTGAGGAGGTTGTTATATTCCAAGCTTTATCCCAACCTATTTGATATTGGTCAATAAGAAGTCTCATTAATTCTGCAACTGCAATGGCAGGATGTGTATCATTCAACTGGACCGTCCAATGATTAGAGAATTCTGTTATGGATATTGATCTTTTTTCAAGGCTTCTCAACATATCTTGTAGAGAACAACTTACAAAAAAGTGTTGTTGTTTGAGTCTTAATCTTCTTCCTTCGTCAGTCCCATCATTTGGATATAAAACTTTTGAGAGAGTTTCAGATGCAACTTTTTCTTCTACTGCACCATAATAATCACCAATATTGAATGCATAAAAGTCAAAACTTTCAGTTGCATCTGCTCTCCATAATCTTAATCTGTCACATGTATTTACCCTGTAGCCTAAAACTGGGACATCATGAGGTACTCCAATCGCATGTTCTGAAGGGATCCATCTTGATCTATAGTTTCCTTTATCATCTCTATAACTTTCAGTTCTGCCTCCAAAACCAACGAAACATGATTCGTCGGGTTGTGGAAGTTCCCATGGCCATCCACCCTTTAACCATTTGTCAGTTACTTCTACTTGCCAACCATCTCTAATTAACTGATTGAATATGCCAAATTCATATCTAATACCATAACCAACTGCTGGAACTTGTAGAGATGCTAATGATTCCATATAACATGCTGCAAGTCTGCCAAGTCCACCATTACCTAATCCAGGCTCTTCTTCAACTTCAAGAATTGTTGACAATGATTCAATACCGAATCTTTTTAAAGCATCTTCTGCCTCCTGAGTTATTCCCAGATTGAGAAGATTATTACTTAGTTGAGGCCCTATTAGAAATTCTGCTGATAAGTAGGCGACAGTTTTTTGTGGTTTTTTTCTTATGACTTCTTGGCTGGCTAAATATCTTGTCATTAGCCTATCTTTTACTGCATAACTTAAAGCCATGTACAAGTCGTGAGGACTTGCAGAAGTAGCTAACTTTCCAAGAGTATAAAAAAGATGGGCTGTCATTCCTTGAAAAACAGCATTAGAATCCATTCCAGCTTTCTCAGGATCTAAATAGCAGCCTGGGGTAGGCAAACGTAGATCAAAGGGTTCGTTGGTATTCATTGGATTAGCCATATATAAGACAATAGCCATTTTTTAGAAAATTTCTTTGTAGTAACTTCAGATCCACACTTGTTGAGTATTTTTGCTTTTTTCTTACATATTTATTAAAGTGGGCCCTCAATAAACTATCTTCCAATTAGGTAGTTTATTTTTTCTCTCATTTCATATGTATTCTTTACTTGCTGAATTAAGTGCACATGATTTAGAAGTTGCTGAAACTTTGATAGGAGTTATAAGGTTTCTATTGATATTTTTGGCTGCAAGAGCATTAGCAGAAGTATTAGTAAGACTAAGTTTGCCAACCATAGTAGGTGAGCTTCTTGCAGGGGTCGTAATAGGGGCCTCAGGATTCCATTTGTTGATACCGCCCTCAGCTGGAACCGAATTAAATGAGGGACTTGTAAATGTTATTAGCTCATTAGCGTCGATTCCCCCAGAAGCTGTACCTGATGTTTATTTCGAAAGTTTTCCATCCCTCCAAGCAGTAGCAACTCTCGGGTTATATGCTCTTTTATTTTTAACAGGATTAGAAAGTGAGTTAGAGGAATTAGTTGCTGTCGGTGCTCAGGCATTTACTGTTGCTATGGCTGGTGTAATTTTACCGTTTGCCTTTGGAACTCTTGGCTTAATGTTTATTTTCCAAGTAGATCTAATTCCAGCAGTTTTTGCTGGAGCATCCATGACAGCAACAAGTATAGGAATTACTGCAAGTGTTTTCGGTGAGTTGGGATATTTAAAAACTCGAGAAGGACAGATTGTAATTGGAGCAGCTGTTTTGGATGATATTTTGGGTATTGTTATTCTTGCAGTTGTAGTCGCACTTGCTGCCGGAGGTTCTTTAGAAATTGCTCCTATCGTTAAATTAGTTGCAGCAGCTGTAGTATTTGTTATTGCTGCTATTGCATTAAGTAGAACAGCTGCCCCAGGTTTTGATTGGTTATTAGATAGATTAAAGGCTCCTGGAGCTGTAGTGGTAGCTTCTTTTGTGATACTTGTGTTGTGTTGTTTTGTAGCAACAGCCATAGGATTGGAAGCAGCTTTAGGTGCTTTTGCAGCAGGACTAATTCTTAGTAGTTCTAAAAATAACCACGCAATTCAACAATCTGTTTTACCTTTAGTATCCTTATTCGCAACTATTTTCTTTGTATTAGTAGGAGCTGGCATGGATTTATCAGTTATCAATCCACTTGATCCAACAAGTAGGTCAGCACTTGTAGTTGCAGGATTTTTATTGGTTGTGGCAATTATCGGAAAAATTGCAGCAGGATGGGTATTCTCAAGTGATAAACCTACAAATAGATTAGTTGTTGGTCTGGGTATGATGCCTAGAGGAGAGGTTGGTTTAATTTTCCTTGGACTAGGAACAAGCGCTAAGTTGTTAACTCCTTCTCTTGAAGCAGCTATTTTATTAATGGTTATTGGAACTACATTTCTTGCACCTGTTCTCTTGAGAATTGTTTTAAAAGATAAGCCCCCAAATGATGGCAACAAAATTTCAGATGATGTTGCAGCTGATCCTGTGGGTCTTCTTTAGGAAATAAGTTTATTAGAATCAACCAGAATATGTTTTTCAATAAATGGATAAGCCAGCTTTAATAGAAAGTGATGTCAATTATGACTGGAATTTTTTAAATTACCCAATCCATACTGTTTCTGCTAAGCCTGAGAAAACATCCAAAGAATGTGCAATTTTATTAATTCATGGTTTCGGAGCCTCTACTGATCATTGGAGATTTAATATCCCTATTTTGAGTAATAAATACGAAGTTCATGCTATGGATCTACTTGGTTTTGGAAAAAGTCCTAAGCCTCAAGATGTTGAATACTCAGGTTCTTTATGGAAAGATCAAGTTGTAGCTTATGTTAAAGAGAAAATAAAAAAACCTACAATTGTTGTTGGAAATTCATTAGGAGGTTATGCAGCATTAGCAGCTGGTTCAGAATTAAATGAACTAAGCGCAGGAGTGATATTACTTAATGCTGCAGGATACTTTAGTGAAGAAAAAACTATCAAAAAGAATATTTTGCAAACTTCTATTGAAACCGTTGCCGGCATATTTTTGAAAAATATTGTTCTTCAACGTTTGATTTTTGAGAATATGAGAAATCCAAAAAATATTAAAAAAACTTTAAATCAAGTTTATGTTGATAAAAAAAATGTTGATGATTTTTTAGTTGAGTCAATAAGAAAGCCTTCGCTAGATTTCGGAGCTTTTAATGTTTTTAGAAGTGTTTTTAACCCATCAGGTCCTCAGGGATTGCCGTTGGATAAGTTATTCGCAAAACTTGATTCACCATTATTACTGCTCTGGGGAGGAAAAGATCCCTGGATGAACACGCCAAAAAAAAGAAATCTTTATAAAAAATTTTCACCAAAGAATACAAAAGAAATCATTCTTGAAGCTGGACATTGTCCCCATGATGAAATACCTGAATTAGTTAATCAGCATATTTTGGATTGGGTTGATTCTCTTTAAGTAACAATAGTGCTAATTAAATTATCTAATAAAGACTTAGGAATTTTTATCTTTCAATTAGATCAAAATAACTACATTAAATTTTGTCCTGAAAGAGGGGGTGTTATTACAAATTGGATTTCAGATGGTAAAGAGATACTTTATTTCGATGAAAAAAGATTTATGGATAAGACAAAAAGTATTAGAGGAGGTATTCCTATCTTGTTCCCCATTTGTGGAAATCTCAATACCTCTAGTTCCGTATTTGGAAAAGATTATTTGCAACTAACACAACATGGTTTCGCTAGGGATTTGCAGTGGCATCACTCTTTTAATAAAAATGAAAAATCTTTGTACTTACTTTTAAATGAATCTAAAAAAACTAAAAAATATTATCCTTTCGATTTCGAATTAAGAATTGAAGTTAACTTAAAAATTAATTGTCTAGAATTTGAAATTACAATCCATAACAAAACAGACTTTGGAATGCCTATAAATTTTGGTTTGCATCCTTATTTTAATGTTTCAGATTTCAAAAATTTAGAGTTTATTGATAATCCACTTAATTGTCAGGATCAACAAAGAAACATTTTAAGTAATACCTTGAATGAATTAAACAAAGTTAATTTAGGAGTTGATCTACTTATGTATACTTCCGGTAGAAGCTCTTTTCGAGATAAAGTTTTTAAAAGAGAGGTAACTTTAAATCATCCATATCCTTTTGATTTAGGCGTTATTTGGAGTGATCCTCCAAGAAGAATGATATGTCTCGAACCTTGGACTAGTCCCCGAAATTCTTTTGTTGATGGATTTAGAAACATTATGATTCCTTCAAATGATAGTAAAAGGTTAAATGCCTCAATACAAATAAAATCTCTTAAGTAATTATGCAATACTTATGAAATTTATCGTTATAGATGATGATCCCACAGGCTCGCAAACTGTATACGATTGTTTATTACTGCTTAAGTGGGACTGCTCAACTTTAGTCAAAGGTTTTGAATCCAAATCTAATTTATTTTTTATTTTGGCTAATACAAGGTCACTATCGGAAAATGATGCCACATTAACAATAAAGGAAATTTGCAAAAATCTTAAGACTGTAATTGCTTCTCAAGCCTATGGAGAAGAAATTATTTTTATAAGTAGAGGAGACTCCACTCTTCGAGGACATAACTTTTTAGAGCCAAGTGCACTCAATAGTTGCTTAGGTCCTTTTGATGCTACTTTTCATATTCCAGCTTTCATAGAGGGTAAAAGATTAACAATTAATGGAACACATTTTGTTGATAAAACCCCTATTAGTCAAACAATTTTTGCAACAGATAAAATTTTTGGATATGAGACAAGTAATGTCAAGAATCTTTTATTTCAGCAGAGTAAATCGCAAATAAATTTTGAAGATATTCAAAATCTTTTATTTTCTGATATCGAAATGCTAAATGATGAAGAAAATAATATTGTTTTTAAAACATTAAAGAACTTGAAGAATAATAAACATGTCATTGTAGATGTAGAAAATTATTCTCAACTAAAAAAATTTTCTTTAGTAATTAAAAAATTAATTAAACAAAAAAAATTCCTTTTTCGAACTGCAGCAAGTTTTATAAGTTCGATTTCTGAGAAAAAAAGTGTTTGTCAGAGTGAAATATTTTTCTCTAATTTAAGAATAAGAAATAAAGAAAAGAGTTTTCTTCCAGGACTGATAATTGTTGGATCTTATGTAGAACTTTCAACAATACAATTGAATAATTTATTAGAGATAAGTAATTGTAATCCAGTTGAATTAGATGTTTTTGAATTCTTTAAAATTACTTCATCAGATAATAAGCAGAAGCAAAGGAATTTGTTTAAAAATAAATTTTTGAAAGAAATTAGATTCTCTTTTGAGAAAGGAAAAACTCCTGTTATGTTTACTTCAAGAAAATTTATGTCCTTAGATTCTTCTGAACTATTTAATTTTTATAATTTACTTGCTTGTTTTATTGCTGAATTAGTAGCAGATTTGAAGTATGAAATAGGATATTTGATTTCAAAAGGTGGAATAACAACAAATTTGATTCTTAGTAATGGACTTAATGCAGATTATGTTTATCTTGAGGGACAGATTTTAACAGGCATTTCAGTGGTGACTTGTAAACTAAAAAATGATGAGGAACTTCCTATTGTTACTCATCCTGGAAACATTGGAACTAAAGATTCACTGGTTAAAATTTGGAAAGTTTTTGAAAATAAAAATAATTTTTAAAATTAGAAATTTGAGATAATTTCTTCTGCAAAACTGCTGCAGGATAAGGGTTCTACTTTTGGTTCCATTAAGCGTGCTAGATCATAGGTGACTTTTTTTTGCTCTATTGCCTTACTTAAACCATTAGTAATTAAGTTAGCTGCTTCATCCCAACCAAAATATTCAAGCATCATTACACCACTAAGAATTACTGAGCCTGGATTAATCTTGTTTAAGCCTGCATGTTTTGGAGCGGTTCCGTGCGTAGCTTCGAAAATTGCTGCATTATCTCCAATGTTTGCACCGGGAGCCATACCTAGGCCTCCAACAATTGCTGCAGCTGCATCAGAAACATAGTCTCCATTAAGGTTTAATGTTGCAAGAATTGAATATTCTTGAGGTCTAGTTTGAATTTGTTGAAATATACTATCAGCTATCCGATCATCAACAAGAATAAGTGCTCTCCATTTTCCATCTCCGTGAGAATTTGATATTGATGCAATAACTTCTTTGATTTCTTCGCAAATGAATGCTTTTTTGTTATTTGTAAGCTTGTCAAAACCTGGTTCAATTTTTCGAGCATTATTTTCAATTGTAATTTCTGGATTTTTCTGAATATTATCTAAAATCCAGCTTTCTCTTTCTGTAATGCAATCTTCTCTAAATTCATTTACAGCTAATTCATATCCCCAATCTCTAAATGCACCTTCTGTATATTTCATAATATTCCCTTTATGTACAAGAGTCACATGCCTTTTATCTCCTGATAATCTTTTAGCATGTTCTATAGCTTTTCTAATATGCCTTTGGCTACCAGATTTACTCACCGGTTTTATTCCAATACCTGATCCGTTGGGTATGGATCTATTTTTTAAATTTTTACTTTTTGGTATGACAACGTTATTTAAGTGATTAATTAATTCAAGACAATTATTATCCTCCGCTTCCCATTCAATTCCCATGTAGATATCCTCAGTATTTTCTCTGTAAACAATAACGTCTAAATTTTGGGGATTTTTGTGAGGGCTTGGGGTTCCCGAATAATATTTGCATGGTCTAACACAGCTATATAAATCAAAGATTTGCCTTAATGCAACATTAAGAGATCTAATACCTCCACCGATGGGAGTCGTTAAAGGACCTTTGATGGCTACACCAAAGTGTCTGATTGCTTCAATAGTATCTTGAGGGAGATAGTTATATGTTCCATAAAGTTCACAAGCTTCATCGCCTGCAAAGACTTTAAACCAATTAATTTTTCTTTCATGTCCATAGCTTTTTTTTATCGCTGAATCAAGAACGATTTGAGTAGCAGGCCAAATATCAACTCCAGTACCATCACCCCTAATAAATGGGACAATTGGATTATTAGGAACATTGGGTTTGCCTTGATTAAAAGTTATTATCTCGCCTTCATTAGGTAAAGTTAATTTTTCAAATTTTGGCATAGCATTGAATTAATAAAAGATAACTCATTGAAGTTGCTCGTATTGTAATTTGTGATGAGTTATTTTCTTTAAAACCTAGAAATTTATTATTCAAATGTGAACAGAGAATACTTTATTGATCAGCATTTCAACATCTTCATTAAAAGAAAAAGTAGTTAATAAGCAAGTTAAAGCAAATTATGTCATTTTCAAAAAAATACTCAGCTACTTATGAATGCGAGTTCAAATGTAAGTAATGTTGAAGTAGCTAATAAAATTGCTTCTACTGCAGCTTTGTTTAGGAAATATTTTCCAGATGCAAGCGTAAATTTTAGTCCCTTTGACAATTCAAATAATGAATCCATGCAAGATTCTATTGATTTTGCGTTTCATTTCCCTGGTTGGAGTCCTCTTATTGAATGTAGAGCAATACTCTTACAATTAAGAATTGAAAATGATGAAAATGACAGAGTCCCGAAATTGTTGGGAATAATAATGCGAGGTATGATTGTTCCCTCCGAGAGATGGAGAGTGGCTACCATCGGTAATTGGGAAATGACTGGTACTCATCTACCGCAAAAGGAACAAAAAGATAACCTTTTTTTGGTTTGTAAAGAACTTTATAAGCTATTCTCTACAACATCCACTGGTAACAAAAATTAGCTGTTTTATGTATTTTCCTTGTAGATTAAATACACTTACAAAAATAATTCAAAATATATGGCAGTCGCTCTTTCAGGACAATTAAGAGAAGGGACAAAAAAATCCCACACTATGGCAGAAAATACTGGCTTTGTAGCTTGTTTTTTAAAAGGAGTTGTTGAAAAAAAATCTTATAGAAAATTAATTAGCGATTTATATTTTGTTTATGAAGCTATGGAAGAAGAAATTGAAAGACTGGTCCATGAGGAACATCCCGTAATAAAACCTATTGGTTTTAAATCATTATTCAGGAAAGAAACTCTTGAAAATGATCTTAAATTTTATTTTGGTGATAACTGGAAGAATGAAATTAATATTTCTCAATCAGCAAAAGAATATGTTGAAAGAATTCGTGATGTCGCAAAAAATTCACCAGAGCTATTAGTAGGTCATCACTATACACGTTATATAGGAGATTTATCTGGCGGGCAAATTTTGAAAAGGATCGCTAAAAAAGCATTAAATTTGAAAGGAAATGATGGTTTAAATTTTTACGAGTTTGAATTAATTTCTGACGAAAAAAAATTCAAGAAAGAATATTCCCTTACTTTGAATCAACTGCCAATAAATCAAAAGACTGCCGATCAAATTATTGATGAAGCTAATCAAGCTTTTACTTACAATATGAAAATGTTTAAGGAGCTTGAAGGTAATTTGATTGCTGTTTTAGGGAAGATAGTATTCAATTACATTACAAAAAAAGTTAGGAAAGGAAGCACCGAGACCTAGTAATTTATGTTTGATTCATTAGTTGATTTCCTAAAAACCAATATTGATGAATTAAATGGTCATGAAGTGCAAATATCTAGCGAATTCAAAGAACATCACAATGAAGACTCAAAATATATTATTAAAAATTGGCTTTTTTCATCTCCTGAATATAGAAAGTGGCGAATAACAAGATTAGATGGTGGAAAAAAACTGCAAGTGTTTAATACAGTCGCATATCCAAATTTTGATAGTGAAGTTCCTATCTTAGGAGCTGATATTTTATGGTTTGGAACTTCTCAAAAGTTATTAGCAATATTCGATTATCAACCTTTAATTCAAGAAGGCAAGTATCTTGAAAAATATTGTTCAAGTTTAGGTAGTATTAAGAAAAAATATTCTGCATTTGATAATAATAAAATGAAGAATATATATGATTCAAAAAAGTATTTTTCCCCATGGGTGATTATATGTAGAGGAAATAAATTAAATCTTGATAGAGATTTAAATAATATATTTCATTCATTTGTAAATAATTATTTGAACATTTATAAATCGAATCCTGTTAATCAATTTTTAAATGCAGAAGAAATAAAGATTAATCAAATTAAATATGATAAATACAGTTTTGAAAAAGACCCTGCAGATAAATTGTTTAAATCTTTTTTTGGAGAAAAATGGACAAAAAACTTTATCAATAAATTTCTTTTTACATTAAATAATGAGATTATTAATTGAATGTTAATACAAGATACTATTTTTTACAGGCGAGATTGGAGATGGCATAATTTTCTAAAATATTTAACTAATAATTTAAGTAAATATAACTGTTTAGAAAAAATAATACCGTTGGAATATTCTTATAAAGATTCAACTTATGGTTCAAAAAAATCAAAAAAAAATGTGAATCTCTCTACTTGGGGTGTAACGCATAAAAAAAGAATTCAATTCGCAAGAGCAGTGTGTATAAATAGTCCAAATTATTCTGTTTTAAATTTTTTAATTATTCCTAATACTATTTATAACGTCCCATTTTTTGGAGTAGATTTTGTTTCTCTACCTAATAGTCATTTATTAGTATTAGATTTTCAGCCTTCATTAAAAATACAAAATCAATACAATAATGAGTTATTAGAAAAACTTATAAAACTAAAAAATCATTGTCATTCATCACTCCCATTAGCTGAAAAAATGTCTGCAGATGTAGCTAGATTTTTTTCTCCAGGAGTAATCTGGTCAAAATTACCAAAAGAAGAAAGAAGTGATTTTTTAATTGCTAATCAGCTTTATACCTCATTTAAGGAATATTTTGATTTGTATTTGGAAATTCTTTTCGAAAGCAAAGAAGCCAATATGGAACTGCAAAAAGAATTAATAAATGGTCAAAATAATTATTTGAAATATAGAAGAGATAACGATCCAGCAAGGCCAATGTTGTCGAGTTTGTTTGGTAAAGAATTTACTGAATCTTTAATTCAAGAAGTTTTATTTACTACTTAAAAGTCTTATAATAAATTGAAATTTGAAATCATATGAAAAAAATTTCTGTTCTTTTTGTATGTTTGGGAAATATTTGTAGGTCTCCTGCAGCAGAAGCTATCTTTATAAGTCTACTTGAAAAGAAGGGATTAACCGATGGCTTTATTGTAGATTCTGCTGGAACTGGGAGTTGGCATATTGAAAAAAAAGCTGACTCTAGGATGAGAATTGCGGCAGGCAGAAGAGATATAAATATCTTCAGCAGGGCTCGTCAAATTACTAGCAAAGATTTTGACGAATTTAACTATATTCTTGCTATGGACGACTCAAATTTTAGAAATATTCAAGATCTTAAAAATAGAACAGCTTCAACTGATTTTGCATCAATTAAAAAAATACAAGATTTTAGATCAGTTTTTAATGAACAAGAAGTTCCTGACCCATATTTTGGAGGTGATGAGGGCTTCGATTATGTCCTTGATATTTTAGAAGACTCTGTAAACGGTTTTTTGGAAAGTATTTCTTGAATTTATTTGATCTCAGTCTCTTTAGGAATCTTGTCATTATAAAGATCAATAATTTTATCCACTACCTCATTAATTGAATATCCATCTGTAATAATTTCTATTGCGTCATTCGCTTTTAATAGAGGTGAAATTTCCCTATTGGAATCTTCAAAATCTCTTCTCTTTATAAGTTCTTTTAATCTATGAATGTCTATTTCTTGTGAGTCTTTACTATTTTTATCAGATTTTCTTCTTTTTGCTCTTTCATCAATGCTAGCTGTTAAAAATATTTTAAGTTCTGCATGAGGAAAAACAGTAGTTCCTATATCTCTTCCCTCAGCTACAAGTCCGCCTGATTCTCCAATTTTTCTTTGTTCTTCTACTAAGAATTTTCTTACTTCTTTTATTGAGGAAATTTTAGAAACTATGGAACTTATCTTTTGCGACCTAATTTCTTGAGTAACACAGTAGTTATTAACATAAACATCTTGATGTGAATTTGTATTCGACTTGAAAACAATAGATATATCTTTAAGAATATGCTGTAATTTTTTTTCTTTTTTATAATCAATACTTTCTTTTATCATAAGCCAACTCAATGCCCTATACATTGCTCCAGTATCTAAATATAAAAGTTTAAGTTCCTTCGCTATTAACTTTGTTACAGTACTTTTACCTGACCCTGCAGGACCATCAATTGCAATAATCGGCCTTCTTTTCATTAGAAAAACGTGATCAATTAATCTTGTCTCTCCACATCTTATCGCACCAGCCAGTAACGAAATATTATCCTCAAGTCTTACTTTTTGGAGTGTATGAGGGTGTAAATGTTCTAAATATTCAATTGAAATTTTTTTTGCTGATAGCTTTTTAATTATTTTGTTTAAATTGATCTTTTTATCTTGTTGAAAAATTTTCTTTGCTTCTAATAACTCACTTGAAAAAAAACTAATCAATTTTCTTTCGTTTTTTGATAAATGTATATTACGCGAACTTAAAGGAATTCCATCAAAATCTCTCTGTGTAGGAATAGATTTAATAGCAACATTTAATTTATTTCTTAGGACAAGATTTTTTAAAATTAAAAGTTGTTGCCAATCTTTTTCTCCTAAGTAAAGATTTTTTGGCTTGATGAGATTAAGTAATCTATAAACCACTGTACAAACTCCATCAAAATGTCCAATTCGATTTAATCCACATAATGCAGAAGATAATTCTATTGGAGCTTTTAGGAATTTAATATTTTTATTATTCGGTGGATATATATCTTCATTACTTGGGATGAAGATAGCATCTGCGCCATTTGAAAAGGAGATTTTTATATCATTATCAATTGTTTTAGGGTAATTCTCTAAATCTAACTTGTTATCAAATTGAAGTGGATTAATAAAAATACTTACTAAATTAACATTTGAATTGTCATTTTTAGCTGTTGATATTAGTTTTATATGTCCATTGTGAAGATTACCCATTGTTGGAATGAAGTTAATTTCACTATTAATATTTCTCCTCCAATTTTCTATTTCTTCAGTTTTCCTTATGATTACTTTCTTCACTTTGTTTTTAAAAAATAAATCTATTTGATAAATAATTACTGGACAAAAGCCATCTTAGGAGGAATATCTATATAGGGAAAGTCTATCATTTTTATTTCATGGATTACAAAACATCAGGAGTTGATATAGAAGCTGGGCGAGAATTTGTTTCCGAAATTAAACAGGCAGTTGAAGGCACTTATACATCTAATGTGATTGAAGGTATTGGTGGGTTCGGAGGTTTGTTTAGAATTCCTATAGATAGTTTTAAAAAACCAGTTCTTGTTTCAGGAACTGATGGTGTTGGAACAAAATTAGAATTAGCCCAAAATAAAAACTTTCACTTTGAGGTTGGTATTGATTTAGTTGCTATGTGCATGAACGACATCATTACTAGTGGGGCAAAACCTTTATTTTTTCTGGATTATATTGCTACTGGTAAACTTGATAAGAAACAATTATTGAGGGTTGTTCAGGGTATTTCACATGGCTGCGGAGAAAATAACTGTTCATTACTCGGTGGAGAAACTGCTGAAATGCCTGGATTTTATTCAAAAAATAAGTATGATCTTGCAGGATTTTGTGTTGGAATAGTCGATGAGGATAATCTTATTAATGGTAAAACAGTATCTGAACATGACTTAATAATTGCTTTAAAAAGTAATGGAATTCATAGTAATGGCTTTAGTTTAGTAAGAACAATTATTCAAAACAATAATCAAATAGATAAGGAATTTGAAAAAGTTACTCACTTAAATTTTTATGATGAGTTATTGAAACCTACAAGAATTTACAATAATGTAATCAACCAAATTTTATCTGAAAATATAGAAATTAAAGCAATGTCTCATATTACTGGAGGAGGAATTCCAGAAAATTTACCAAGATGTATGCCTTCTGATTTTATTCCTTATATCAATACCAGTTCTTGGGAAATACCTATTTTATTTAAATTCCTTAAAGAGAAAGGATCGATTCCTGAAAAAGATTTTTGGAATACTTTCAATCTTGGAGTTGGATTTTGTTTAATTATTGATAAACAATTTAAGGACGCGATATTAAATATCTGTAAAGATCATGACATAGATAGTTGGGAAATTGGAAAGATAGTTAGAAAAAATGATTCAACAATTAGTAAATTTTTGCCAGAAATATTAACTTAAATTTTTTTATATTTTTTAAATGAGTTTTAAAAAATTATTTTTTATACCCAAATGAAAAAGTTAGGTGTAATATAATAAAATTACCGCCGAATTATATCGGAAGTTTAAGTATTAAGATTTAACCTTTTATTCAATGCCCTTTGCAAATAATCAAAGAATTACACGTAGACGTAGTTCAGCTGGCCCTACACCTCCAAAAAGACCAATAGGTAATAATTCTGAATCCATTGGTAGACAGGCTCAAGGCCCAAGACCAACTTTCTTGACACTAAGGGACCATGGGAAAGTTTTTGTGGCTGATTTACCTAATTTGTCCGATGGTCAGTTAGCGCATATTAGTAAAGAAGCTAATGAAGTTTTAAATAGTTTGGAAAAAAGACTTAGTGATCTTGAAAATGAACCTAATGTTAGTAACCCTGAAAACGATACGCTGATAAAAGCCTCTACCAAAAGAGATGTCACACTGAGGTTTATTAAGTCAATAGAAGAAGAACAAGAACATAGAAAGAATAATCCTGCTTTACGAGATGCTGCATCTGAATCCTTACCGAGAACTTTTCTGGAGGTTGCTAGACATAGATTGCCTGGAGCAACTTTTGATTCACTACTTCGAGAGGCTCTTGAAGCTTGTGCAGTTGATGAGAGTACTGAAGAAAATCAAGTTATTGATGAGCCTAAAGAAACTGTAAAAATTATGGATATACCCTCTTCCAACACAAATGCTTCACTTGTTGTTAGTATCGATTCAGGTGACGATTCCAAGAATGGCTCTATTTGATTCAAGACAAGATTTAATAAGTTTTAAAGACCAAAATAATTCAAAAATAAACCTTATTTCAGAGAAAGATCCCATTTTATGCAATCATTGCAAAAGGACTGCATCAAATGGCGTTAGATGTTTAGGAATGTGTGTAGCAGATAATGATTACTAAAATAAATCAAATTTATATATAAATTATCTAATGAAAAAAATTAATAATTCCATTTAATTTTATTTATTAATGGATATGAGTTTTTTTATTTATCAATAATAAAGAAAAGATTATCTTTCTATATATCAAAAAGTAATTGAAACTTTATACCCTTTATTTGAAATTGAAGTTCTTCGAAACCTTCATAATTAAATGCTTAAAAAAATTAAATAAGGCGGCACCCAGATTCGAAGAGGATGATTAATTAGAAGAACTGTTTTATAGCAGGTGTTCTCATAGGTTTACTAGTTAAGTTACCGTCCACTGACCGTCTAAGAGTTGATAATTTTTTGATTTATTTACTTTATTCTTTCTGAAATATTTAATGTTTTGGACGGTAACTATATAAAAGAAATTTTTTTATTTATTCATTAATCAACCTTTTTACTGATGCAAATACTTTCATTTTTATAATTGATTTATTTTTTCCAAAGTGTAATTCTCTATGACAATTTGGACAAACAGCAATTGCATTGGTTGTTGTATCACTTCCTCCATCAGCAAGTTGTTTTAAATGATGAACTTCCAAAAAGGTATCACCATCTTCTTTTATAAACGGAGCAGATTTTTTGCAGCATTCACAAATCCCATTTGCAAAATTTAAGACCCAAGCAACAACTTAAGGATTACGGATATATTTAGTTGAAGAAGTTTGCGATTTTTTAGGTTTTTTGGATCCTAAAGGGGGTAATTTTTTTGCATTTTTACGAGAATTAATAACATCATTTTGAAATGAAGCATATTCATTGGGAAGTTTGTTTTCAACAGCAGCAACAATTTCTTCAATTTCTCTAAAAACGTTAACTCCTACATTTTTTGCAGGTTTTAAACCTTGAACCCAATCTCTTCCCATTAAAGAAAAGACATAAGAAATATTCTGCATCCTATATTCAAAAGACTTTTCAGTTCTTGAGAATTCTTCAGATAGTCTTTGGTAATATTCTTTTTTTTTATATTTTTTACCATCAAGTTCTTGTTGACGCATCTCTAAATAGGATCTTACTGATGCCTCTAATTCTTCTCTACTCCAGTTTTGCTTTTTCATTAATCCCATCCATAAGCAAAAAACTTTCTACATCCACCAGAATCCACAAAGAAACCTTCAGATGCATCAAGAATAGTCTTCATTTTTTTAGATAATTTTTGCCTTCCGTATTGTCCCTTTTCTGTAAAAGGAATTGAGTAATAATAATCTTTTGCAAGTGTTGGCATTAATGCTCTTAATTTTCCTGATTTGCGTTCTTCTTTTGATGTAACTCGTCCTAACTGATTGCCAACAAAATTCATAAATCTTCCAGAACTAATCTCTTCAGTATTATGTGTCCTTTCTACATAAGTTTTTCCTTCTACTAATGATTCAGGGAAAAATGATCTTGCCTCATAATATTGACCTCCATATCCATTTAGAATTCCAACTTGAAAATAAAATGTTGGTTTATTTTTATAATTTAGAGTTCCCCTTCCTCCTCCCATACCTAAAACATATTTCATAGTAATGCTCACATCTGGTTCTTTTTCACTTACAAGTTGGCAAAATGAATTTGCATAGACAGGGGAGGAAATGCTCAAAAGAAAACTTAAAAGAAATATTTTTTTCATTATCTTCTGACTCTAAAGTCTTTAAGTTTCACAGTTTCCTTACAGATATTCACATTAAAGTGATCCATTACAGACCAAGTAGAGGGTTGATGAGTTCCTATTTTTACCCAGTAATTACATTTATCAATAGCATTTGCCATATAACTTGGATTCACATCAGTTCCCTCTAATCTTTTTCGATATTCTTTTTCATAGTTCTGATAAACAAGATTAACTGCTTTATCTCAATCAGATTGTTCAAAATTTTCTGCCAAAGTAGGAGGAATTCCAAATCCAAAAATTAGAGTTAAGTAAATTAAATTCTTCACATTAAATCCCTTTCATTAATTTTAGAGATCCTGTCAATATGAAAGTTAATCAAATTTCCTAAGTTTTATATTGTTTGGTGTTGTTTTCTGCTCTGAAGACAGTAACTGGGGGGAGATATAATGGTAAAAAAGGGATAGTAAGGTAAAAAGGGTCGAACTTACCGTCCAATGACAGTCCACTGACCGTCCAACTATTTGATTAATAAATGAATAACCGTTTCTCTAAACTAACTGTGCTGGAACGGTTTACAGTGAAAGTAGTTAATAAACTGAAAAAGGCGGCACCCAGATTCGAACTGGGGATAAAGGATTTGCAATCCTCTGCCTTACCACTTGGCCATGCCGCCGAAAAAGATTCGATTGAGTCTTTTTATGATCTTAACAGTAAGGTGTCTCATTCTATATTATTTATATGCAATGGTCATGGAGAAGATGTAATCGCATCGGAAATAATAAAAAGACTACTAAAAATAATAAAAAATAAAAATATTGAAGTTTTGCCGTTAGTAGGAAACGGAGATGTATTTAATTCCATAAAATCAAAGAATTTTCGTAAAATAGGATATTTAAAAGAGCTGCCTAGTGGAGGTTTTAGTAATCAAAGTCTGAAGGGATTTATGCTTGATTTATTTGCAGGATTTTTAATCGATAATTTGAGAAATTTTCTACTTGTAAAACAGAAGTCAAGACATAACTGCAAAATTATCGCAGTAGGTGATTTCTTGCCATTACTTTACGCTTGGAGTTCAGAATGCGAATTTAGTTTCATTGGAACTCCCAAAAGTGATCATACTTGGAGTAGTGGGCCAGGTTGGGATTTAAGCGATTTTTATCATAAGTTGAAAGGTTCTGAATGGGATCCATGGGAAATGTTTTTAATGAAATCTCCAAGATGTAAAAATTTAATTATGAGAGATAAAATTACAGCTAATAATTTGAATAGAAAAAATATTGATGCAAAATACTTGGGTAATCCAATGATGGATTTTGTTAATGCAACAAACGAGAAGATATCAAATATTATTTCTTTTAAAAGGATTATTTTATTAGTTGGAAGTAGATACCCTGAAGCTCTTAAAAATCTTGATAATTTTCTAAATTGTTTGCAAGATTTTGATTTATCAAAGGATTTGGTAATACTTTTGCCTTTGAGCATTAATGCGAATGTGATTCAAATTCAAAGTTATTTAAATAAATATGGTTTTATAAAACAGAGTAAATTTAAATTTCTAATTGATGAAGATTCAGTATGGAAAAAGAAAGATAAATATGTAGTGATTGGAAAAGGTAAATTCAATTCATGGGCCAATATGGCAGAAGTTGGCTTGTCTAATGCAGGAACTGCTACAGAGCAAATTGCTGGCCTTGGAATTCCATCTTTTTCTCTACCGGGATCTGGACCACAATTTACAAAATCATTTGCAAAAAGGCAATCAAGATTATTGGGAGGCAGTGTTTTAGTTTGTAAGAACAAAAAAATTCTTTTAAAACGTTTAAGTTTAATTTTGAAAGGAAATGTTGACAGGTTAGAACAAGTAAAAATTGGAAAAAAAAGAATGGGGGAATCCGGAGCAAGTAAGAAAATCGTAGATGCCATAAACCTTCATTTGTTATCTTAGTAAATGGCACTAGCTTATTAATTATTAATTCTTTTATGTATCCAATAAATGATCGGCAATATTTAAAAATTTGTGCAGAGATTGCAAAACTTTTGAGTATAAGCTTATCTTCAGCTAAGAAGAAAGTAGAAATTCAAATTGCAAAAGAAGGCTCGAAAACCATTCAAGAAAAAATACAAGTTGCGCAGGATGTCTTAAAAATTTGTGAAAAAAATGATGGAGATAAATTAAGTTCTTCAAGACTACTTGATAAGCTTATGGAAACTCTTGATGGTGAAGATAATTTTTTAACTGAAGATTGATTCTTAATGTTCAAATATATTTGAGAATTTTAGTATGTCTAAATCAGCATATACAGAAACCGTTTCGAAACATTTTTGAGCTAATTCATATCTATTCTCTCTTTCTAAGATAACTTTTAATTTATGCATAGCTTCAATTAAATATCTAACATCATTTGCTGCATAATCTAATTGATCTTTTGTTAAATCTTCTTCGCTACCCCAATCACTACTTTGCGAGCTTTTGTCCATTTCTATACCTAACAATTCATTAATTAAATCCTTTAAACCGTGTTTATTTGTATAAGTTCTTGCCAACTTACTAGCAATTTTTGTACAAAAAATATTTTTTGTATTAATTTCAAGATTGCATTTTAGAGATGCTACATCAAATCTCGCATAGTGAAATATTTTAGTAATTTTGTCATCTTCAAGAAGTGCTTTTAAATGAGGTGATGAAGATGTATTAAGTTCGATTTTTATACAGGATGTTCTTTTAAATTCATCACATATTTGTACTAAACAGAGTCTATCTCTTCCATGAATTAAACCCATTGCTTCAGTATCAATAGCTAGGTAGGAAGATTTTTTATAAAGATTGTATAAATCTGCTGTTAAATCGCTATGAAGAAGATCAATATTTTTATTTTCAATAGTCATTTTTAATAAGTATTTAAATTAATTTAAGGTTTAGAATATTACTTAAGATTTTATTTAATTAAGAATTTTTATCCAACAAGAATATTTTACAGAATAAAACCAAAAAATTATAATATGATGTAACTTTAATTTTTATTCTCGAGTTACCAGAAAAATTTATTTAATGTCCTATTCCTTAAATTCAACATTATTGCTGACAATTCTCTTGGCCATAGGATTATTTTTTTTTCTTAGGGCTT
The DNA here is from genome assembly GCA_003214315.1 of Prochlorococcus sp. AG-418-D13. GTDB lineage: Bacteria > Cyanobacteriota > Cyanobacteriia > PCC-6307 > Cyanobiaceae > Prochlorococcus_A. The sequence continues at coordinate 16,084 of QCLU01000001.1, read as the reverse complement.
CCAGTAAAGATAGAACAACCATTGTTGAGATTTCATCTTCTCAGCAGCCAGTTAAGGTTTTAAATGGTTTATGTGAATGGCTTAATTTGAGGGGATGGAAGCAAACAGGAGGAGATTTTGAACAAAGAATTTTAATATTCAAGGGTCAAGTTGTTTCTAGTAAATTTTTAGCAATTTTTTTAGGTTTTCTTGGCGGTTTTGGTTCTTGTGCTTTGGGATTAGTATTAATTCAAATATATCCTGAATTAGGTTGGTGGCCTATTCTTTTGGGATTAATTGGTGGACCTTTGTCTGGAATTGTTTATTTTAAAAAATCAGCAAGAGAGGAGAAATTTGAATTAAGGTTGATCAACGAAAATGAAAATAATTCAACTTTCATGAGACTAAGAGCGCATAGGGATGAATTAATCTCTTTGGAAAATGAACTTGGAGAAAAACTTCAATTAAAAAGTGACGGTTCTTTATTTAAAACACCTATTTAAGATACTTTAAAATTTATTCGATAATTTTTAATCAAAAATATTATTCTCTATACAGAATTTCTCTAACTCTTTATCATTTAACCAATCTTGGGGTTTTGTAAAAATTGATGTGAGAAATTCCTCTCGAGAACCCTTTTTAGCTTTATATCCATATTCCCATTTAGCTAAAGGCGGTAAGGACATTAATATAGATTCAGTTCTGCCATTTGTTTGTAGTCCAAAAATCGTCCCTCTATCCCAAACTAAATTGAATTCGACATATCTACCTCTTCGATATAGCTGGAATTCTCTTTCCTTAGATGAATATGTTTGTGAAGCTCTTTTTTCAATAATGGGCAAATATGAGGGGAGGAATGCCTGCCCACAGTTTTCCGCTAAAGAAAATAAATTATCCCAATTTAAATTAGATCTGCTAATAGTTTGTGAAGCTTTTGATGCCTCTCCATTTTGATTATTTCCTCTATAAATATTGCCTGAACCATCTTGATAATCATAAAAAATACCTCCTATGCCTCTAGATTCATTTCTATGCTTCAAGAAGAAATATTCATCACACCATGGTTTGAAAACCTTATGCAAATCTTTATCAACTTTCTCACAAGCTTTTTTATGCTCGTTATGAAAATTCCTTACATCAGAAAGATAAGGATAAAAAGGGGTTAAGTCTGCACCTCCCCCAAACCACCAAACTGGACCAGCTTCAAAATATCGATAATTCAGATGAACTGTAGGAATATAGGGATTCTTAGGATGCAACACCATAGAAGTTCCCGTAGCAAACCATTCATGACCTTTTGCTTCGGGCCTTTGAGAAATTATAGATTGAGGTAATTCTTTTCCCTGTACTTCCGAGAAATTTACTCCTGCTTGCTCAAAAATAGAACCATTTTTCAATACTCTTGATCTTCCACCGCCACCTTCGTTTCTTAGCCAGGATTCTTCTGTAAATTTCCCTTTGCCATCAACATTTTCAAGCCCTGAACAAATTTTGTCTTGTAGAGTTAATAAGAGATTTTTAGTTTTTTCTCTCGAGTTTTTAGGAGGTTCTTTCAACATGTATTTAGTAAATCTTGAAGAAAAAAATTTTTTTGGTTAATTATAAGTTTCCCTTTATAATTTCTCTTAGGGGGTCCTTATTGCCTATTATTTGATAGTTCGACATAGTTCTTAATCTTTTAAACAGTCGACTACCTTGTCAAAATATTTAAAAATTTAATGACCACAATAGAAGATGCAAATTTTGCTTTACAAAAAGTTCTAGATGCTGGATCACAGAAAAATGTAATTGAATTAGCTTGGATTAAAAATGTAAGAGTAACTATACCGAGAGTAATCGTAACATTATCAATGCCATCATTTGCAAATTCTCAGAGAGATAGAATTGTACAAGAGGTTAGAAAAGTACTACTGAATTTTGAAGATATTGATGATGTTCAAATAGAGATAGATAATAATCCTTCCAAAACAGAATCTCAAAATCAAAGTAATGCTTCTGAGTTGCAGAAGATTGATGGCATTCGTCACATCATAGCTGTTAGCAGTGGTAAGGGTGGAGTTGGAAAAAGTACCATTGCAGTTAATCTCGCTTGTTCTCTAGCTAAATTAGGCTCTAAAACTGGTTTGCTGGATGCGGATATATATGGACCTAATACTCCCTCAATGATGGGAGTTGCCGAACAGAATCCAAAGGTTACAGAAGGTAGTGGCAGTGATCAAAGGTTAATACCAATAACTAAATATGGAATTTCATTAGTATCAATGGGTTTTCTCATAGAAGAAGGTCAGCCAGTTATATGGAGAGGACCAATGCTTAATAGTATTATCCGACAATTCCTGTACCAAGTTGAATGGAATTATCTTGATTTTTTGGTTATTGACTTGCCTCCTGGAACAGGAGACGCTCAAATATCCCTTTCTCAATCTGTGCCTATTTCTGGAGCTATAGTTGTTACTACTCCTCAACAAGTATCTTTACAAGATGCAAGGAGGGGATTAGCAATGTTTAAACAACTCGGGGTACCTTTACTGGGAATTGTAGAAAATATGTCAGTCTTTATTCCGCCAGATATGCCAGGTAAAAAATATGAAATATTTGGTAAAGGTGGTGGACAAACATTAGCTAGAGAAAATGATTTACCGTTATTAGCCCAAATACCTATTGAAATCCCTCTCGTTGATGATAGTAATAAAGGTGTACCAATCTCAATAAGCCAACCCAATAAAGAAAGTTCTATTGCATTTGGTAATTTAGCTCAATTAATTAAGGATCAATTTGTTAATAGTTAATTGATGTTAAGGAGAATTTATTTATTAAATAACAGAGGATTTTTACAAAAAAAAGACAACTTTAATAGAGGTTTTTTATTTTCTCCACTACTTTTGATCCCCTTGTTTTTGGTTATTATTTCGGGTTTATTAATAAAAAGTATTCAGGGTGATTTTTTAGTATCGAACTATTTAGGTCATATCCTAACTGGTTTTTTAGGTTATTTTTTAGCATTTTTTATTTCTTATATACCGTTAGAGAGAATTAGAAATTATTTAGTTCCATTTTATTTGTGTACTTTAATATCCTTATTTCTAATTTATTTTTTTGGGATTTCAGTTTCTGGAGCTCAAAGATGGCTAAACTTTGGCATTTTTTCTTTTCAGCCTTCAGAAGTAGCTAAACTTAGTACTGTATTAACTCTTGCTTTAGTACTCGACAAAAAAATAATTTTAACAATAAAAGATTTAGTATTGCCCTTATTAGTAGTAGTTATTCCTTGGTTATTAATTTTCTTTCAACCGGACTTAGGCACCTCTTTAGTTTTACTTGTTTTGACAGGTGTGATGCTCTATTGGTCGCAAATGCCAATAGAGTGGATTTTGATATTAGTGTTTTGTATTATCACTTCTGCATTATATCTAACCTTACCAACTCTTCTTATTTTTTGGATTCCACTTATAGGATATCTTGCTTATAGATCTTCAAAAAAGAAAATTATTTTTTCTGCTCTCGCTGTTTCATTACATTTGTTAGTGGCAAAATTGACACCACTTTTGTGGCAATATGGTTTAAAAGAATATCAAAAAGATAGATTAGTTTTATTTTTAGATCCAAATAGAGATCCATTAGGTGGCGGATATCATTTGATACAGAGTCAAATTGCAATTGGTTCTGGAGGATTATTTGGGACTGGTTTGCTACAAGGTAAGCTGACTAATTTGCGATTCATACCGGAACAACATACTGATTTTATATTCAGTGCTTTAGGCGAAGAATTGGGTTTTGTGGGGTGCATGATAGTTTTATTTTTGTTCTTTTTTTTGATTAAAAAACTTATTAATACTGCAATAATTGCTAGGACTAATTTTGAATCTCTAATTGTTATTGGAATAGCCTCAACTTTTTTATTTCAAATAATTATTAACTTATTTATGACTATTGGATTAGGACCAGTGACTGGGATTCCCCTTCCTTTTATGAGCTATGGTCGAACCTCATTGGTGACTAATTTTATATCTATTGGATTTGTTTTATCTATATTGAAACGTTCTAGATCACTAAGAAATTGATGAAATCACAAATAACTATAAAAAAAATTCAAGACCTTTTGATTAAAGGAGTTCAAACTATATATATGGATGATGATTCATCTAGAAGAATGTGGTGGGCTTCTTTAGAAGTTATTCAAAAAGATTTCCTATCTCAGACTTATAAAAAAGGGGGGGGGAATTTGGGTTGCCTCACCTTTACCTGCATTTAATGATAAAAAATTTTTAAATCAATTTTCTGGATGGCTTTGGTCTCCTGAGGGGGTTCCATATTTTCAGAATGAGAATGCAGGTTTTTTACCAGTCAATAATTCCGACAAGATAAAAAAAGATTTCGATTTAGTTAGAAATTATAAAGTCTTAAATCTGAGTAAAGAAGATGGTTATGAACCTTTTTTGATGATAATCACCCCAAATTTTCAATGTATATTATCAATTGTAGGAGAAAAAGATAAGAAAATATTATTAATGAAGTGTGATGAAGAAAGCCTTAAACTTTCAATTGAATTAATGCATGCAAAATTAAACCAAGAAAATTATGAGGAAGGGGTAAAATTTCGTAATGCAATCAATAATTTAGGCAACCTTAATATTAATAATCAATTTGAAAAATTATTTTGGCCAACATTATCGGCAAAATTAGCAAATATTGCTCCAAATCTAAATATAAAGAATTCTGTAAAAAACGATGAAAAAAATGTGCAAATAACTGAAGCAAAATTATTACGTGCAATATCTCATGAAGTAAGAACGCCTTTGGCAACAATAAGAACCCTTATAAGTTCTACTTTGAAAAAATATAAGATGGACGAATCAATGAAAAATCGTTTAATTCAAATAGATAATGAATGTAATGAACAAATTGATAGGTTTGGTTTAATCTTTAATGCAGCAGAATTAGTGAGTAATGAAGTTCCGTCATTAAATAACTTAGCAAAGATTAATTTAGCCGAAATTTTTAAAAAGCTTGCTCCTTTATGGAATAAACAATTAAATCGACGTGGGATTTCTTTAAAGATTGATATCCCTAATCAACTTCCTCAAATTTTGAGTGATTCTGAAAAATTGGAATTAATGTTAAGTGGATTAATTAATAAAAATACTAGAGGATTAAAAGAAGGTAGTACATTAATTTTAGAATTAAGACCAGCTGGTCAAAAACTTAAACTTCAATTAAAAGTACAAAAATTAGAGAGTAATCAAAAAGAAATTCTAAAAAAAGATAACGGTTCTGATATTGGTCCTGTTTTAAATTGGAACCCTCAAACAGGTAGTTTACAACTTAGTCAAAATGCTACTCAAAAGTTATTGGCTAGCTTAGGAGGGCATGTTACACAAAGGCGTGATACAGGGTTAACAGTATTTTTTCCGATTTCAGATTCAAAATAAAATGCGAAATAAGTTTTCCATATATTAAATAATGTAGAAAATTTCTTATTAATTTATAATTTTGCAAAATATGAATGCTAATTTCTTATAAGAAATAACTCAAAATCAAGGATGACTGAAACTTTAGTTGGTCAATTTCCAAAGCATATAGGAAGTACTGGGGGTTTATTAAACTCAGCAGAAACCGAAGAAAAATATGCAATTGTATGGAAAAGTTCAAAGGAACAAGCATTTGAATTGCCCACCGGCGGTGCTGCTATTATGCATGAAGGTGATAATTTAATGTACTTTGCAAGAAAAGAACAATGCCTTGCATTAGGTACTCAATTAAGAGCTTTTAAGCCAAGAATTGAGGACTTCAAAATCTACCGAATTTTCCCGGGTGGAGATATTGAGTTTTTACACCCAAAAGATGGTGTTTTCCCTGAAAAAGTTAATGAGGGCAGAGAGAAAGTAGGTCATAATCCAAGAAGAATAGGTGAGAATCCTAATCCAGCTGGTTTGAAGTTTACAACTAAGAATACTTTTGATTAACTTCCTTAAAGTTGATATAAAAGAGGAAAATAATTATAATTTGGGTTGACATTATTAATATGATCAGCTCTCAAAAAGATAGTTTTTTAAAGGCTTACAAAGAAGGTAAAAATTTTATACCTATCATTCAAACTTGGCCCGCAGATTTAGACACTCCATTGTCGACTTGGTTAAAATTAACCTCAAAAGATTCTCATGGTGTTTTTCTTGAATCTGTTGAAGGTGGGGAAAGTTTGGGTAGGTGGAGTATTGTTGCTACTAAACCTCTTTGGGAAGCCGTTTGTTATGGAGAAGAAATTGTTAAAACTTGGAATAATGGCAAAACTGAAACATATAAAGGTGATCCTTTTGATATTTTAAGAAGTTGGACAAAGGAATATAAGTCAACCATGATTGAAGACTTGCCATCAATTGGTCAGTTATATGGCTCTTGGGGTTATGAATTAATAAATCGAATAGAACCAAGCGTTCCAATAAATGAAATAACAGAAAACAATATCCCTGATGGTTCCTGGATGTTTTTTGATCAGTTAGTTGTTTTTGATCAAATAAAAAGATGTATTACTGCCGTGGTTTATGCAGATACAACTTCTTCAAAAGAGTCCTCGATTGAAGAGTTGTATCTAAACTCAATTTCTAAAATTCAGAAAATCAGAAATTTAATGAGAGTTCCTCTAAAAGAAAATGAGTTTTTAGATTGGAATGAAAATGATAATTTGAATTTAGATCTAGAAAGTAATTGGAAGAAAAAAGATTTTGAGGATGCAGTTCTCTCTGCAAAAGAATACATAAGAAAGGGAGATATCTTCCAAATAGTTATAAGTCAGAGATTCCAAACTAAAGTCAATAATGATCCCTTTAATTTATATAGAAGTTTGAGGATGGTTAATCCATCTCCATACATGTCATTTTTTGATTTTGGCTCATGGTATTTGATAGGTTCAAGTCCTGAAGTAATGGTTAAAGCTGAAAAAAATAAAAATAGTCAGATTGTTGCAAGTTTAAGACCAATAGCTGGCACAAGACCTAGAGGTATTGATAATCAACAAGACTTGGAATTAGAAAAGGATTTATTAAAAGATCCAAAAGAGATAGCTGAGCATGTAATGCTAATTGATCTTGGGAGAAATGATCTTGGAAGAGTTTGCGAAATTGGTACTGTAAAGGTCAAGGATTTAATGGTTATTGAGAAATATTCACATGTTATGCATATAGTTAGTGAAGTTGAGGGAATCTTAAAAAACAATGCTGATGTATGGGATTTGCTAAAAGCATCTTTCCCCGCTGGGACAGTAACTGGCGCGCCAAAAATAAGAGCTATGCAATTGATTAAGCACTTTGAAAAAGATGCGAGAGGACCTTATGCTGGTGTTTACGGATCCATTGACATTAATGGGGCGTTAAATACGGCAATTACGATAAGAACTATGATAGTTAAACCCTCAAGAGATGGGAAATATGATGTTTCAGTGCAAGCAGGAGCTGGAATAGTTGCTGATTCTTTTCCTGAAAATGAATATCAAGAGACGATAAATAAAGCAAAGGGGATACTAAAAGCATTAGCCTGTTTGGATAAATAAATGGGTCAAAATAATCTTTATAAGGGTTTTGAGGTGGAACTTTTCACAGGTTCTTTAAATTCTCATATTGGTGTTTCGGATGAAATTGAGAAAAAATTTCCTGATTTTGTAAAAGAGCCAGATAACAGAAATGTTGAATACATTACAACACCTGAAAAAGACTACAATTTTTTATATGAGAAATTAATAAGTCCAAGAAAAAAGTTAAGACGATGGCTAAATAAAAAAGAGTTAACAATCATTCCTTCATCCACTCTTTGTTTTAAACACGATATTCAATTTCAAAGATCTGATATTGACAATGTTTATCATCAATTTATACAAGATAATTATGGAACCTCTATTGCGACTTCAAGTGTGCACATAAACGTAGGAATAGATGATTTAGATAAGCTTTTTGCGGCTATTAGATTAATAAGATCTGAGGCTGCTTTATATCTATCACTAAGTGCTAGTTCACCTTTTTTAAATAACAAAATTACGGAGAATCACTCTCAGAGATGGATGCAGTTTCCTAAAACACCAAGTAAGGTCCCTTTTTTTGTAAATCATAATTCTTATATCGATTGGATCGAGGAAAATATAGCTAATAAAAATATGCAAAATATCAGACATTTTTGGTCTTCAATCCGACCAAATGGTCCCCAAAGACCTTTAATTCTTGATCGTTTGGAATTAAGAATTTGTGATTTTGTTTATGATATTAACCTGCTTTTAGGGATAACGGCCATGATAGAACTAAGAATATTAAATCTTTTTGAAAATATAAATACTTTAGATCCTCTGAATGCCAGTTTTTTTTCTATTGATAAATTATCAGAAATATGTGATCAAAATGAAACTTATGCTGCTAAAGATAGTCTCAATTCAGAATTAATTCACTGGCAAGATGGCAAAAAAGTTATTTGTAGAGAGTGGATTCAAAACTTATTATCAGATTTGTCATCAACGGCACAAAAATTTAGCATGAAACATCTTTTGAACCCTATCTATAAAGTCCTTGAAGAAGGTAATCAATCTATGAAATGGATAAATCAATATAAAAAAGGTCTTTCTATTGAGGAAATAATGAAAATTTCTATCGAAGATATGATTAGGAGTGAAGGCGAGAATGTTTGATTATTAAGATAAACATTTGATCTGAACATTTTCACTTATGACATAATGATTATATGGAATCTTTTCGACAGATAAAAAATAGTAACGTGGATCTGATAAGTAACAATAATCCACTAGATAAAAATCGTCTTTTAATAGAAGATCTATGGGAATCTGTACTCAGAGAAGAATGCCCAGGTGATCAAGCAGAGACATTGATACAGCTTAAAGAATTAAGTTATTCAAAACGAGTGGATGGTGATAGTTCAAAAACTTTTAAAAATGAAATAGTTGATATTGTAAATTCTATGGATTTAGCAGAATCCATTGCAGCAGCAAGGGCGTTTTCATTGTATTTTCAACTTGTAAATATTTTGGAGCAAAGGGTTGAGGAAGATAGATATATTCAAAGCTTTACCAATAAGGATGTTCAAAAATCGCCCGACAATCTTGATCCTTTTGCTCCGGCATTGGCTAGGCAAAATGCTCCAGTAACTTTTAGAGAATTATTTTACAGGCTTAGGAAATTAAATGTACCACCAGGAAAATTAGAAGAGTTATTACAGGAAATGGATATCCGTTTAGTTTTTACTGCACATCCGACTGAGATAGTAAGACATACGATTAGACATAAGCAAACAAGAGTAGCAAATTTGTTAAAAAAAATACAGGTTGAGCAATTTCTAACAAAAGATGAAAAAAATTCTCTAAAAACCCAATTAAAAGAGGAAGTACGACTTTGGTGGAGAACAGATGAATTGCATCAATTTAAACCATCAGTTTTAGACGAAGTAGATTATGCCTTGCATTATTTTCAGCAAGTTTTATTTAATGCGATGCCTCAATTGAGGGGCAGGATCGCAGAAGCACTTACCGAAAATTATCCTGATGTTCAGTTGCCCTCTGAATCTTTTTGTAACTTCGGTTCTTGGGTAGGTTCCGATAGGGATGGTAATCCATCGGTCACTCCTGAGATTACATGGAGAACTGCCTGCTACCAAAGGCAGTTGATGTTGGAAAGATATATTACTGCGACATCTAACCTTAGAGATCAATTAAGTGTCTCGATGCAATGGAGTCAAGTAAGTTCTTCCCTATTAGAGTCACTCGAAACGGATAGGGTTAAGTTCCCAGAAATCTATGAAGCTAGGGCTACAAGATATAGATCAGAACCTTACAGATTGAAATTAAGTTATATTTTAGAAAAACTAAGGTTAACACAAGAAAGAAATAATTTATTAGCTGATAATGGGTGGAAATTTGATTTAGAGGGAGAAATTGATAACAAAAATCTAGATAAAGTTGAAAACTTATATTACAAATCAGTCAACGAATTTACTTATGATCTTGAATTAATTAAAAATAGCTTGATTAGTACTGATTTAACTTGCGAATCTGTAAATACCTTACTTACTCAGGTTCATATTTTTGGATTTTCTTTAGCAAGTTTAGATATTCGTCAAGAGAGTACACGACATAGTGACGCCATACAAGAGCTTACAAATTATCTTGAGTTGTCTGTGCAATATGATCAAATGTCGGAGGAAGAGAAAATTAAATGGCTCATAGACGAATTAAATACAAAAAGGCCTCTTATTCCATCTGAGGTTAACTGGACAAAAACTACAGAAGAAACCTTTTCAGTTTTTAAAATGGTTAAGAGACTACAGCAAGAATTTGGAAGTCGCATTTGTCATTCTTATGTAATTTCAATGAGTCATAGTGCATCTGATTTGCTTGAAGTTCTCTTACTGGCAAAAGAAATGGGACTTCTTGATCAAAATTCACAAAAGTCAAAATTATTAGTTGTTCCTCTTTTCGAAACTGTAGAAGACCTTAAAAGAGCACCAGAAGTTATGGAAAAGTTGTTTAAATTAGATTTCTATAGATCATTATTGCCAAAAGTGGGAGAATCTTTTAAACCTCTGCAAGAATTAATGCTTGGATATTCTGATAGTAATAAAGATTCGGGGTTTGTTTCTAGTAATTGGGAAATTCATAGGGCCCAAATAGCTCTTCAAAATCTTTCAAGTAGAAATAATATATTGCTAAGACTTTTTCATGGAAGAGGTGGTTCTGTGGGGAGAGGAGGAGGACCAGCCTATCAGGCAATATTGGCCCAACCAAGCGGCACCTTAAAAGGACGAATAAAAATAACAGAACAAGGTGAAGTGTTAGCGTCTAAATATAGTCTTCCGGAATTGGCTTTGTATAATCTTGAGACTGTCACTACAGCGGTAATTCAAAATAGTTTGGTAAATAATAGACTTGACGCTACTCCAGAATGGAATCAATTAATGTCTAGGTTGGCTGAAACATCAAGGTCTCACTATAGAAAATTAGTGCATGAGAATCCTGACTTGTTAAATTTCTTTCAAGAGGTCACTCCAATAGAAGAAATAAGTAAATTACAGATATCTAGTAGGCCTGCTAGAAGAAAAAAAGGTGCAAAAGATTTGTCAAGTTTAAGAGCTATTCCATGGGTATTCGGTTGGACACAAAGTAGATTTCTTTTGCCAAGTTGGTTTGGAGTAGGCACTGCATTGTCATCTGAATTAAATTCAGATCCAAAACAAATTGAATTATTAAGAGTTTTACATCAAAGATGGCCATTTTTCAGGATGCTTATATCTAAGGTAGAAATGACATTATCTAAGGTGGATTTGGAAGTTGCTAGATATTATGTTGATACTCTTGGCAGTAAGGAAAATAAAGATTCTTTTGATGATATTTTTGAAGTAATTTCTAAAGAATATAATCTTACAAAATCTTTAATACTTGAAATTACTGGTAAAAATAAGCTCCTTGAATCTGATAGGGACTTGAAATCATCAGTAAGCTTGAGAAATAAGACAATCATCCCATTGGGGTTTTTGCAGGTCTCACTTTTAAGAAGATTAAGAGACCAGACAAGACAACCCCCAATAAGCGAATTTCTTATTGATAAAGATGAATCTAGAAGAGCTTATAGTAGAAGTGAACTATTGAGGGGGGCACTTTTAACTATTAATGGGATAGCAGCTGGCATGAGAAATACAGGTTGATAATTGCAATATTTTTCTAAAAAAAAACTTGTTCTTCCAGAAGGTTATTTTATTAACTCTTCGCAAATCCCATTAGCTAAAGAAGTTAACAAACTTTTAGCGAATTGTGGTTGTGAGACATTTCCAATAAAACCTCTTTCTGAGGCTATACAGAAAAGTAATTTCTTTTTTACCATACAGAGTCAATTAAAAAATAAATTATATGGCTTTGTAAGGGTTACTTCCGACAGGGGATTGAATGCTAATTTGTGGAATTTAAGTGCATTGCCAGGTAATAATCAGCAACTTTATTATTCAGTATTGCTTCAAGTAACTCTTGAGAAAATAAATAGAGAAATGCCTGGATGCAGTATTTCTGTACAGGCTCCTGTATCTTCGTTTCTAAGTTTAGAGGAGAATGGATTCATACTAGATCCAAACGGAATAAGAGTAATGGGATATAAACTTTAAAATCAAGTTACGAGCATGGAGGGATTCGAACCCCCGACTCTCAGAACCGGAATCTGATGCTCTATCCAACTGAGCTACATGCCCTTATTTTTCAATTTCTTTAAAGAAAATCTAAATATTTTAAACTTAGCTAATTTAATTAATGAATGCATAAAAAAAATTTTTTTAAATAAATTAAAAATTAAAAATTTTCGGAACCATAAAAGTTTTGAAATTGATTTAAAAGAGCAAAGAGCAATTGTTCTTGGATGTAACGGTATTGGCAAGTCAAATTTACTTGAATCGGTTGAATTTTTAAGTCAATTAAAATCTAATAGAGCATTAAGCGATAAAGACTTAATAGAGAATGACAGTGATATGGCTGTAGTCATAGGACAGATAAATTTTCAAGACGATTTAAAGTTAAATTTATTCCGAAAAGGCCCTAAAAGAATCTATGTCAATGAATCAATCTTGAAAAAACAGAGTGAAATAAAGAATTATATTCGGAGTGTATGTTTCTGTTCTAATGATATAGATATTGTTAGAAGTGAACCAAGTTATCGAAGAACATGGATTGATAAAGTCGTATCTCAGCTTGAACCAGTATATTTAGACCTGATAAGTAGATTTAACAGGCTTTTAAAGCAAAGAAGTCATTTTTGGCGTTCGGAAAGTTTCTTAAAAACCCAATCCACAGATATTGTTGAAAGCTTTGATATTCAAATGTCAATAATAAGCACAAGAATTTTTCGGCGCAGAAGAAGAGCTTTATTAAAAATAAAACCATATGTTGAATATTGGCATAATCATTTAAGTAAATCTCAAGAGCAAATAGACATAAATTATCTATCGGGGATACAAAATATAAGTCCAGAAGAAGAAGAAGAAGACGTTATAAGTAAAAAAATAGCAGAACAACTCTTAAATCAGCGTTCAATAGAATCATTGACTGGTAAATGTAATTTTGGGCCTCATCGTGATGATATTGAGTTTTTAATTAATAATGTTTCAGTTAGAAAATATGGTTCCTCAGGACAGCAAAGGACTTTTATCTTGGCTTTAAAGATGGCTGAACTCGATTTATTAACTAAAACTTTAAATGTTCCTCCAATACTTATATTGGATGATGTCTTGGCGGAATTAGATTTAACCAGGCAAAATTTATTATTAAATTCTGTTGGTAAAGATAGTCAATGTTTTATAAGTGCGACACATTTAGATAAATTTAATCAGTCTTTCTTAGGCTCTTCACAAATGATTCACTTATAATTTTTAAAAAGCATGTTTTTTAGCTAATCTTAATTTCATATAAATTTCTTAAATGGAAATCTACAAAAAAAGTCAAATTTTAAGTTCGTTACGTAATGAGCAAAAATTAATTCATCAAAGTAAACACCTTTTGTTGGAACTTTATAGATGCGATTGTGCAAAATTAAATGACGAATCCTTCTTGCGCTGTATTTTAAACAGAGCTGCTAAATTGGCAAATGCAACAGTTCTGAATTTGATAAGTAATAAATTTGAGCCTCAGGGGGTTACGGCAATTGCATTACTGGCAGAATCTCATATTTCAATACATACTTGGCCTGAATCTAATTATTCAGCAGTTGACATTTTTACATGTGGTCAAAATATGATGCCTGAACTAGCTAGTCAATATTTAATTAAATCTTTGATGGCTAAAGAACATTCTTTGCGCGTCATTGAGCGAAATCCACCCTTAGTAGTACCTAAACAGATCAGAACTGCTGTTAAATAAAATATTTACCTATTTAATTTGCCGCTTATTAGTCCTTCAAGATCTAAGCTTGTGCAATTAAATCCTAAATTAGAAAAATACTGAACTAACTCACTAAAATTATATTTGTTAAAAAAATGCTTTAATTCATCTTTGGGAATTTCTATTCTTGCAGTTGAGCCTTGGCATCGAACTCTAACCTCCGATAAGCCACCTTCTTTAAGGTATTCTTCTGCTTTCTCAACCATTTTTAGCCTCTCACTAGTTATTTCATGGCCGTAAGGAAATCTTGATGATAAGCAAGGTTGAGCAGGTTTATCCCACCAAGGAAACCCGAATGCTCTTGATATATCCCTAATGTCTTGTTTTGAGAATTTAAATTTTGCAAGGGGAGAGATAACTCCTGCTTGTTTTGAGGCATGTATACCTGGTCTGTAATCTTTAAGATCATCAAGGTTGACTCCATCTAAAACAATTTTGTAATTAAGTTTTTTAGAGAGGTAGGTTGTATGTTTGTGAAGTTCTTTTTTGCATGCAAAGCACCTATTCTGGGGATTTTTACTGTAACTTGATTGGTCTAATTCTGATGTTTTAATTTCTAGATGCTTTACTCCAATCCATTTTGCTTGACTCCTCGCTTCTTCGCGAAGAGTATTGGCTAATGCAGGAGAAATACCAGTTACTGCAATTGCTTTGCTACCTAATTGCTCGAATGCTAATGATGCTACTAATGTACTGTCAACTCCTCCGGAATAAGCAATACAAACACTTTCAAGATTCTTTATGTATTTTCTAATTGTATAAAGCTTTTCACTTTGTTCATCAGAGAGAATTTCTAGTTGATTGAACATGTTAGTTACTTTAAGATTTAAATTACATATGAATAGGTTGAATTTATTATTAAATCTTTAATAAAATTCTTATTTATATATTAGATTAAATTTACTAATTTTGTTCAATTGGCTAATACGAGTAGCAATAGAGGAATTGGAATTGTCACTGCAAGTGACAGCCAGGAGAGATCAAAGGGTCAATTACATATTTATGATGGAGAGGGGAAGGGAAAAAGTCAGGCTGCTTTGGGAGTAGTCCTAAGGACAATAGGATTAGGAATATGCGAAAAAAGACAGTCAAGAGTTTTACTTCTAAGATTTTTAAAAGGTCCTGAAAGGCCATATGACGAGGATTCAGCTATAGAGGCTTTGCAAAGAGGATTTCCACATTTAATTGACCATGTTAGGACAGGAAGATCTGAATTCTTTACTGCTGACCAAGTGACAAAGTTTGATGTAGGTGAGGCTGAGAGAGGATGGAATATTGCTAAAGGAGCAATTGCTAGCTCTCTTTATTCTGTAGTTGTACTAGATGAGTTGAACCCAGTTCTTGATTTAGGAATGCTTGATATCAATGAAGTAGTTGACTCTCTTAAAAATCGTCCAGATGGATTAGAAATAATTATTACCGGAAGAGCAGCCCCTTCCTCTTTGGTAAGAATATCTCAACTCCATTCAGAAATGAGACCACGTTTGGCAGGAAACTTATCAACACTAACCAGACAAAGTAGTTTTAGTGGTGGAATTGAGATTTATACAGGTGAAGGAAAGGGTAAATCCACAAGTGCACTTGGTAAGGCTCTTCAGGCTATCGGTAAAGGAATATCTCAAGATAAAAGTCATAGAGTTTTAATATTACAGTGGTTAAAAGGTGGGAATGGTTATACCGAAGATGCTGCCATAGAAGCTTTGAGAGAAAGTTACCCCCATTTAGTAGATCATTTGCGATCAGGCAGAGATGCCATCGTATGGAGAGGTCAGCAACAACCAATTGATTATGTTGAGGCTGAAAGAGCATGGGAAATTGCTAAAGCTGCTATTTTGTCGGGTTTGTATAAAACGATTATTTTAGATGAATTGAATCCAACTGTTGATTTAGAGCTGCTACCTGTGGAATCAATACATCAAACGCTCTTAAAAAAACCAGCAGACACAGAAGTTGTCATTACTGGGAGGTGTAAAAATGAACCTTCATACTTTGAACTTGCTGATGTCTACTCTGAAATGGTTTGTCATAAGCATTATGCAAATGTTGGAGTTGATTTGAAAAGAGGTGTAGATTACTAAATATTTTTAAAATTATTAATTTCACAATATTTTTTTACCTTTTCAATACCGCCTTCAATTGATTTTGATTCAATTTTGAATTGAGACAATATTTTTGACGCTTTTTTAGCACGTTTCCCCGATTTACATA